>NZ_FOJP01000022.1 GCF_900111835.1 Metapseudomonas otitidis | reverse complement strand
ATCGACGACCACATCGACAACGACCCGGACCTGCGAGGCAAGCGCGACCTGCTGACCAGCATCGACGGAGTCGCCGACAAGACCGCCGCCCTGCTCCTGGCGGAGCTGGGCGACCCGCTGCGCTTTGCCAACAGCCGCGCCATCACCGCCTTTGCCGGGCTCAATCCACGGCTGCAGGAGTCCGGGAGCTATCGGGGGCAGACACGCATCTCCAAGATGGGCTCATCGCGCCTGAGGGCCGGCCTGTACATGCCCGCGATCAGCGCCCTGACCTACAACGAAGCGATCAGAGCCATGGGCGAACGGCTAAGGGAGCGGGGCAAGACCGGCAAGCAGATCGTCTGCGCCGCCATGCGCAAGCTGCTGAACATCGCCTATGGCGTGCTGAAATCGGGCCAGCCGTTTGACGCAAAACTGGCCCTTGCTCACTAGAGATCAAGACGGTATCTACGGGGAATGCCCCTGAACCGCGCGGTACCACCCCGGTAGAAGAAGCGAATTCATTCGCGAAACAGCTCCCGGTGCAAACGTGCTAGCCCGCAGCCCGCTCCGACGGCCGCCGCGCACCGGCCACCAGCTTGTCCACCGTCTTCGCCGCCGCAGCCATGCCGAAGCTGGCGGTGACCATCATCACCGCGCCAAAGCCGCCAGCGCAGTCCAGCTTCACGCCCTCCCCCACGAAGCTCTTCTGCTGGCACACCGAGCCATCGGGCTTGGGGTAGCGCAGCTGCTCGGTGGAGAACACGCAGGGCACGCTGTAGGTGCGCCCCGGCGTGCGGGAGAAGTTGTAGTCGCGGCGCAGCATGGAGCGCACCTTGGCCGCCAGCGGGTCGTTGAAGGTCTTGTTCAGGTCGGTGACCTGGATCTGCGTCGGGTCCACCTGGCCGCCGGCGCCGCCGGTGGTGACGATCTGGATCTTGCGCCGCTTGCACCAGGCGATCAGCGCCGCCTTGGCCGCCACGCTGTCGATACAGTCGATCACCGCGTCCAGCTCCACAGTGATGTACTCAGCCATGGTCTCGCGGGTGACGAAGTCGGCTACCGCATGGACCACACAGGCCGGGTTGATGGCGCGGATGCGCTCGGCCATCACCTCCACCTTGGCCTTGCCGACACTGCCGGCGATGGCATGCACCTGGCGGTTGGTGTTGGTGATGCAGACGTCGTCCAGGTCGAACAGGGAAATCTCCCCGACCCCGGAGCGTGCCAGCGCTTCGGCCGCCCAGGAACCGACGCCGCCGATGCCGACCACGGCCACATGGGCGGCCTGCAGGCGCGCGAAGCCTTCCTGGCCGTAGAGGCGGGCGATACCGCCGAATCGTTCGTCTGTCATCTCGTCACTCCGTCGCCCACCGGCGGGCGGCGCGCATTATAGGAAGGGCCCCGCTCCGCCCCAAGCCCATCCCGGCTGAATGGCAGCCCATAGATTCGCCCTGGGTCGGCCGACGCTATAGTCCCTGCACACCGACAGGGGGAGCCCCATGCGCAACTTCACCTTCTACAACCCGACCCGCATCCACTTCGGCGAAGGCCAGATCGCCAAGCTGTCCCGGGAGATTCCCGCCGGCAGCCGGGTGCTGGTCACCCACGGCGGCGGCAGCATCTTCCAGAACGGCGTGTGGCAGCAGGTGGAGCAGGCGTTGGCCGGCTACAGCCTGGTGCGCTTCGCCGGCATCGAGCCCAACCCGCAGTTCGACACCCTGGTGCGCGCCGTCGAACTGGCCCGCCAGGAGCAGTGCGACTTCATCCTCGCGGTGGGCGGCGGTTCGGTGATCGACGGCAGCAAGTTCATCGCCGCCGCCCTCTGCCATGACGGCGACCCGCTGGACCTGCTCACCGGCACCCGCGCCCAGGCCGCCGTGCCGCTGGGCTGCGTGCTGACGCTGGCGGCCACCGGCTCGGAGAGCAACCCCCACGGCGTGGTCACCCACGTCGCCCGCCAGGAGAAGCTGCCCTTCTCCAGCCCGCTGCTGTACCCCCGATTCGCCATCCTCGACCCGCGCACCACCTTCAGCCTGCCGCCCCGGCAGATCGGCAACGGTGTGGTGGACGCCTTCGTCCACACCCTGGAGCAGTACCTCACCTACCCCGCCGACGCGCCCCTGCAGGACCGCCAGGCCGAAGGCCTGCTGCTGACCCTGATCGAGGAAGGCCCCAAGGCCCTGGCCACCCCCGAGGACTACGCCGTACGCGCCAACCTCATGTGGTGCGCCACCCAGGCCCTGAACGGCCTGCTCGGCTGTGGCGTCCCCCAGGACTGGGCGACCCACATGATCGGCCACGAACTCACCGCCCTCTATCACCTGGACCACGCCCAGACCCTGGCCGTGGTGCTGCCCGCGCTGCTGGACGAGCGCCGCGACGCCAAGCGCGAGAAGCTGCTGCAGTACGCCGAGCGGGTCTGGGGGCTCAGCGGTGACGGGGCGGCGCGCATCGACGGTGCCATTCACGCCACCCGCGCTTTCTTCGAGCGCATGGGCGTGCCCACCCGCCTGGCCGACCATGGCCTCGACGCCGATGCCATTCCCCGCGTCCTGGCCCAACTGGAACGCCACGGCATGACCGCCCTTGGCGAGCGTCGCGACCTAGACCTGGCGGCCAGCGAACGCATCCTGCTGAAGGCGCTCTGACCCCCTTCGCAGCGGTGCCGCGCACACCGCTGCGAAACTTCCGCAGGCGTCGAAGGACAAAGGGTTTGTGCGGCGACGGAGCGGTACGTCTATCGTTCGTACACAATCTATACAGTCGCCGGACGCCGGAGTAGCATGCGCGCCGACCAGCGCTCGCTGGCGCTATCTCCCCCGTTCCACGCTTCGGAACCCGAAATCCCTATGTCATCGCGTAAATTTGGTCTCAACCTGGTGGTCTTCGTGGCGGTCGCCGCGTTGTTCACCGGACTCTGGGCGCTCTACAACCGTCCGGTCAGCGCGCCCGACTGGCCCGAACAGATATCCGGCTACTCCTACTCGCCGTTCCGCGCGGACCAGAACCCGCAGCAGAACCGCTACCCCACCGACGAGCAGATCCGTGAAGACCTGGAGCTGCTGAGCAAGCAGACCGACAACATCCGCACCTACTCGGTGGACGGCACCCTGGCGGACATCCCCCGCATCGCCGAGGAATTCGGCCTGCGCGTGACCCTCGGTATCTGGATCAGCCCGGACGAAGCACGCAACGAGCGCGAGATCACCAAGGCCATCGAGATCGCCAACACCTCCCGCAGCGTGGTTCGCGTGGTGGTGGGCAACGAAGCCCTGTTCCGCCGCGAGATCAGCCGCAAGGACCTCTCCGCCTACCTCGACCGCGTACGCGCCGCCGTGAAGGTGCCGGTGACCACCTCCGAGCAGTGGCACATCTGGCTGAAGTACCCGGAGCTGGCCAACCACGTCGACCTCATCGCCTCCCACGTCCTGCCCTACTGGGAATTCATCCCCATGCAGGACTCCACCCAGTTCGTGCTGGAGCGCGCCAAGGACCTGAAGAAGGCCTTCCCGAAGAAGCCGCTGCTGCTGTCCGAAGTGGGCTGGCCGAGCAACGGCCGCATGCGCGGTGGCGCCGACGCCACCCAGGCCGACCAGGCCATCTACCTGCGTACCCTGGTCAACGCCCTCAACGCCCAGGGCTACAACTACTTCGTGATCGAGGCCTTCGACCAGCCGTGGAAGGCCAGTGACGAAGGCTCCGTGGGCGCCTACTGGGGCGTCTACAACCTCGACCGCCAGCCCAAGTTCAACTTCGAAGGCCCGGTGATCGCCATCCCGCAATGGCGCATGCTCGCCGTCGCCTCGGTGGTCATGGCCCTGCTGGCCCTGGCCCTGACCCTGATCGACGGCAGCGCCCTGCGCCAGCGCGGTCGCACCTTCCTCACCTTCGTCGCCTTCGCCGGCGGTTCAGCCCTGGTGTGGATCGCCTACGACTACAGCCAGCAGTACAGCACCTGGTTCAGCATGACCGTCGGCGTGCTGCTGGGCATCGGCGCCCTGGGCGTGTTCATCGTGTTGCTCACCGAGGCCCATGAGCTGGCCGAGGCCGTGTGGGTCCGCGCCCGTCGCCGGCCGTTCATGCCGGTGCTGGCCGACAGCGCCTACCGTCCCAAGGTCTCCATCCACGTGCCGTGCTACAACGAGCCGCCGGAGATGGTGAAGCAGACCCTCGACGCCCTGGCCAACCTCGACTATCCGGACTTCGAAGTCCTGATCATCGACAACAACACCAAGGACCCGGCCGTGTGGGAGCCGGTGCAGGCCTATTGCGAACAGCTCGGTCCGCGCTTCCGCTTCTTCCACGTGGCTCCGCTCGCCGGCTTCAAGGGTGGCGCGCTGAACTACATCCTGCCGCACACCGCCCCGGACGCCGAAGTGGTCGCGGTGATCGACTCGGACTACTGCGTCAACCGCAACTGGCTGAAGCACATGGTCCCGCACTTCGCTGACCCGTCCATCGCCGTGGTCCAGTCCCCGCAGGACTACCGCGACGGCAACGAGAACACCTTCAAGAAGCTCTGCTACGCCGAGTACAAGGGCTTCTTCCACATCGGCATGGTGACCCGCAACGACCGCAACGCGATCATCCAGCACGGCACCATGACCATGATCCGCCGCAGCGTGATGGACGAACTGCAGTGGGCCGACTGGACCATCTGCGAGGACGCCGAGCTGGGCCTGCGGGTGTTCGAGAAGGGCTACGCCGCCGCCTACGCCCACGACAGCTTTGGCCAGGGCCTGATGCCCGACACCTTCATCGACTACAAGAAGCAGCGCTTCCGCTGGGCCTACGGCGCCATCCAGATCATGAAGGGCCACGCCCGCAGCCTGTTCATGGGCAAGGACTCCGAGCTCAAGCGCGGCCAGCGCTACCACTTCATCGCCGGCTGGCTGCCGTGGATCGCCGATGGCCTGAACATCTTCTTCACCGTCGGTGCCCTGCTCTGGTCGGCCGCGATGATCATCGTGCCGCAACGGGTCGACCCGCCGCTGCTGATCTTCGCCATCCCGCCGCTGACGCTGTTCTTCTTCAAGCTCGGCAAGATCGTGTTCCTCTACCAGCGTGCGGTGGGGGTCAACCTGAAGGACGCCTTCTGTGCCGCCATCGCCGGCCTGGCGTTGTCGCACACCATCGCCAAGGCGGTGCTGTACGGGTTCTTCACCAAGACCATCCCGTTCTTCCGCACACCGAAGATGCGCACCAACCACGGCCTGCTGATGGCCCTGGCCGAAGCCCGCGAGGAAGTGTTCATCATGCTGCTGCTGTGGGGGGCCGCCATCGGCATCGCCATCGTGCAGGGCCTGCCCAGCTCCGACGTGAAGTTCTGGGTCGCCACCCTGCTGGTGCAGTCGCTGCCCTACGCTGCCGCACTGGTCATGGCACTGCTGTCCTCGGCGCCGAAACCGGTGGTGGCCGAGCAGCCCCAACCCGCCGCGGCCTGACCTCCGCGAGCGTCCTAAACGGCGGCCAATGGCCGCCGTTTATGTTTTAAGATGTCGCCCTTTTCCGCCTTGCCGCCCCGGAGCCCCTGCATGACCGCCCTCTCCCCCACCCTGGAACTCGCCTGCGACCTGATCCGCCGCCCGTCGGTCACCCCGGTCGACGAAGGCTGCCAGGAGCTGATGATGCGCCGCCTGGAAGCCGCTGGCTTCCGCATCGAACGCATGCGCATCGAAGAGGTGGAGAACTTCTGGGCGATCCGTGGCGGCGAGGGCCCGGTGCTGTGCTTCGCCGGCCACACCGACGTGGTGCCCACCGGCCCGGTGCAGGCCTGGCAACACCAGCCGTTCGAGGCCCTGGTGGACGAGCACGGCATGCTCTGCGGCCGTGGCGCCGCCGACATGAAGGGCAGCCTGGCCGCCATGGTGGTGGCGGTGGAGCGCTTCGTTGCCGAGCACCCAGACCACAAGGGCGCCATCGCCTTCCTCATCACCAGCGACGAGGAAGGCCCGGCGCACCATGGCACCAAGGCCGTGGTGGAACGCCTGGCCGCCCGTGGCGAGCGCCTGGACTGGTGCATCGTCGGCGAGCCCTCCAGCACCACCCTGGTGGGCGACGTGGTGAAGAACGGCCGTCGCGGCTCCCTTGGCGCCACCCTCACCGTGCGCGGCGTGCAGGGCCACGTGGCCTACCCGCACCTGGCGAAGAACCCGATCCACCTGGCCGCCCCGGCGCTGGCCGAACTGGCGGCGGAGCACTGGGACGACGGCAACGCCTTCTTCCCGCCCACCAGCTTCCAGGTCTCCAACCTCAATGCCGGCACCGGCGCGACCAACGTCATTCCCGGTGAACTGAAGGCGGTGTTCAACTTCCGCTTCTCCACCGAATCCACCGTCGAAGGCCTGCAGCAGCGGGTCAACGCCATCCTCGACAAGCACGGCCTGGACTACCACGTGGAGTGGGCCCTGTCCGGCCTGCCGTTCCTCACCGAGCCCGGCGAACTGCTGGACGCGGTGGCCGCCAGCATCAAGGCCGTGACCGGCCGCGAGACCACGCCCTCCACCAGCGGCGGCACCTCCGATGGCCGCTTCATCGCCACCATGGGCACCCAGGTGGTGGAACTCGGCCCGGTCAACGCCACCATCCACCAGGTCAACGAACGCGTCCTGGCCAGCGACCTGGACCTGCTGACCGACATCTACCAACAGACCCTCGTCCGCCTGCTGGCCTGATCATGCTCACCTGCCCCCTCTGCCAGGGCGCCCTCACGGCGCTCGACAACGGCGTCGCCTGCCCCGCCGGCCACCGCTTCGACCGCGCCCGCCAGGGCTACCTCAACCTGCTGCCGGTGCAGCACAAGAAGAGCCGCGACCCCGGCGACAACGCCGCCATGGTGGAAGCCCGTCGGCGCTTCCTCGATGGCGGCCACTACGCACCCCTGGCCCGCCGCCTGGCGGAACTGGCAGCCGAGCGCCAGCCGGGCCGCTGGCTCGACATCGGCTGTGGCGAGGGCTACTACACCGCCCAGCTCGCCGACGCCCTGCCGGAAGCCGAGGGCTACGCGCTGGACATCTCCCGCGAGGCGGTCAAGCGTGCCTGCCGCCGCACACCCAGCCTCACCTGGCTGGTGGCGAGCATGGCCCGCGTGCCACTGGCCGACGCCAGCTGCCAGTTGCTGGCCAGCGTCTTCAGCCCGCTGGACTGGCAGGAGGCGCAGCGCCTGCTGGCCCCAGGCGGCGGCCTGCTGCGCATGGGCCCGACCCGCGGCCATCTGATGCAGCTGCGCGAGCGCATCTACGACGAGGTGCGCGACTACGACGACCAGAAGCACCTGGCGCTGATTCCCGCCGGCATGGCCCTGGCCCACAGCGAAACCCTGGAATACACCCTGCACCTGGACAGCGCCGAGGCCCGTGCCGACCTGCTGGCGATGACGCCCCACGGCTGGCGTGCCAGCGCCGAGCGCCGCGCTGCGGTGATCGCCGAACCGTTCGACGTGACGGTGTCCATCCGCTACGACTGGATCGTCAAGGCCTAGCCCCGGCGGGCTCGAAATAGCGCCCACTCCCCCTTAAACTTGCAGCCTCACGAGTGACCGCCCCGCGCACCGGCCGGGGCCCCGCCAGGACCTTCCCATGCGCCAACCCGATATCGAGATCTACCTGAAGGACGCCGAACAGGACGCCGTCACCGCCTGGCTGACCGAAGCCATCGGTCCCTGCAGCGACTGGCAGGCGCGCGGCCAGACCTTCAAGTGCCGCGCGGGCGACATCCCGGTGACCTGGCTGCCCAAGGCCGTGGGCAAGTGGCACAGCCTCCTGCTGGAAAGCGATGCAACCCCCTGGGACAGCGACCTGGCCTGCGCCCAGGCGGCCCACCAGGCGCTGGGCGTGGAGATCCGCTGCGCCCCCGGCGGCTGGGACGAAGCCCAGGGCGAGGAAGACGCCGACCGCTGGCTCAAGGTCAACGCCGACGGCGTCAGCGAGATCACCTGGCGTACGGACTGACCCCTCCCGCTGCAGACGAACCCGGCCCCGGCCGGGTTCTTTCATTCCGGCCCTCTTACGCCGCCTTGTTCATGAAGCCGCTGCAGCTTCATCCCCGAATCAGCCGCTGCACATCGCCTTCGGATTCGACACCCCCTGCGTGAAATGGCCTACACGCGGAGCAGACGGACGGACTTTGACAATCATTCTCATTCTAATTAGTATCGCCATCCATCGAAGCCAACCACAGGTGCCGGTCCCCATGTACGTCTGCCTCTGCCAAGGTGTCACCGACGGTCACATCCGCGAAGCGATCTACGAAGGTTGCTGCAGCTACCGTGAGATTCGCGAGACGCTCGGCGTCGGCACCCAGTGCGGCAAATGTGCCTGCCTGGCCAAGCAGGTGGTGCGCGAGACCCTCACCGAGGTCCAGAGCAGCCAGGCCGCCCTCACCTACCCGGCCACTTTCGTACCGGCCTGAACACCCCCTTATGAAGAACCGGACCTCGAGTCCGGTTTTTTTATGCCCGCAAATCAAGCAGTTAGCGACAAGACGCGGACTTGAAGCGTTCGTATTCACATTCAAATTATCTTATATATCAATCACTTACGTTGACACCCGGGCGGAACTGGTTAAAATTCCGTCACTCAACCCCTTGCGTGGCAGGACCCCCTCATGAAAGGCGACAAGAAAGTCATCCAGCATCTCAACAAGATCCTCGGCAACGAACTGGTGGCCATCAACCAGTACTTCCTGCACGCCCGGATGTACGAGGACTGGGGCCTGAAGAAGCTCGGCGAGCACGAGTACCACGAGTCCATCGACGAGATGAAGCACGCCGACAAGCTCATCAAGCGCATCCTCTTCCTGGAAGGCATCCCGAACCTGCAGGACCTGGGCAAGCTGATGATCGGCGAGAACACCAAGGAAATGCTCAGCAGCGACCTGAAGCTGGAGCACAACGCCCTGCCGGACCTGAAGGCCGCCATCGCCTACTGCGAAAGCGTCGGTGACTACGGCAGCCGCGAGCTGCTGGAAGACATCCTCGAGTCCGAGGAAGAGCACATCGACTGGCTGGAAACCCAGCTGGGCCTGATCGAGAAGGTCGGCCTGGAGAACTACCTGCAGTCGCAGATGGACGAGTAAGACACCCGCCCATGAAAAAGCCCCGCGTCAGCGGGGCTTTTTCATTTCAGCGGGAGGCTCAGGCGCCGGCCTTGCTCACCGCATCCTTGATCAGTTGCTGCAGCTCGCCCTTCTCGTACATCTCGACGAGGATGTCGCTGCCGCCGACCAGCTCACCGGCCACCCACAGCTGCGGGAAGGTCGGCCAGTTGGCGTACTTGGGCAGATTGGCGCGGATTTCCGGGTTCTGCAGGATGTCGACGTAGGCGAACTTCTCGCCACAGCCCATCAGGACCTGGGCAGCACGGGCGGAGAAACCGCACTGGGGAGCATTGGGAGAGCCCTTCATGTACAGCAGGACGGTGTTGTTGGCGATCTGCTCTTTGATGGTTTCGATGATATCCATGGCTACCTCGGCTGAACTATCCGACTACAGGGTCGGCGCGGTGGCGGCATTGTAACGGAAGTCCGAGCATGTCGCTCGGACTTGCACGGGCACTTTTCAGGCTGCCACCACCTCCACCGGCACGCCATTCAGCGCGGCATTGCCGGACACGGCATCGAGGAACCGCTCGTCGGTCAGGTCATTGGCACTGGCCCCTGGCAACTCGGCGGCGATGGCCATCATCACACCGGGCCGCCCATGGCCCCAGCCGTGGGGCAGGCTCACCACGCCGGGCATCATCTCCAGGCTCGCGGCCACCTCCACCTCGATGCTGCCGACCCGCGAACGCACCCTCACCCGCTGGCCATCGCTCAGCCCGCGCCGGGCAAGGTCGTCCGGGTGCATGAGCAGCTGGTGGCGCGGCTTGCCCTTCACCAGGCGGTGGTAGTTGTGCATCCAGGAGTTGTTGCTGCGGACATGCCGCCGGCCGATCAGCACCAGCTCGCCGGCCACCGGAGCGGGTTGCTCGGCGAAGCGCGCCAGGTCCTGCATGA
The DNA here is from genome assembly GCF_900111835.1 of Metapseudomonas otitidis. Taxonomy (GTDB): domain Bacteria; phylum Pseudomonadota; class Gammaproteobacteria; order Pseudomonadales; family Pseudomonadaceae; genus Metapseudomonas; species Metapseudomonas otitidis. The sequence goes on along the minus strand of NZ_FOJP01000022.1, from coordinate 89,775 downwards.
ACAGCGCCGGGTCGGCCACCACGCGGCGCGCCTCGGTCTTGAGGCGGCCGGCCAGGTTCGGCTTGAGCGGCCCCAGATCCAGCCCGTGGGGATGCTCCGCCAGGCGCTCGACGGAAAGCCCCCAGCTGGAGCGCTCGCCATAGGGGCCGAAGCGCAGCCCCATGTCGATCATCTGCCGAGGCGGCAGGGTCGGCTTCAGCTCCACGCCGGTGCGCGCCGCGAAGGCCTTGGCCATCCCGACGAAGATTTCCCAGTCATCCAGCGCACCGGCCGGCTTGGCCAGCACCAGCTCGTTGAAGCGGGTGACGTTGCGCACTGCGAACAGGTTGAAGGTGGTGTCGTAGTGGTCGTGCTCCAGCGGCGCGGTCGGCGGCAGGATCAGGTCGGCGTAGCGCGTCGTCTCGTTGATGTAGAGGTCGACGCTGACCATGAACTCCAGCCCGTCCAGCGCCTGCTCCAGGCGCCGCCCGTTGGGGGTGGAGAGCACCGGGTTGCCGGCCACGGTGACCAGGGCGCGGATCTGCCCTTCGCCTGGGGTCAGCACCTCCTCGGCCAGGGCCGAGACGGGCAGTTCGCCGCCGTACTCAGGCAACCCGGAGACGCGGCTGTGCCAGCGCCCGAAGTGGCCGCCGGAGGTGGTCGCCACCAGGTCCACTGCCGGCTCGGTGCAGAGCACGCCGCCAGGCTGGTCAAGGTTGCCGGTGACCAGGTTGATCACCTGGATCAGCCACTGGCACAGGCTGCCGAACGCCTGGGTGGACACCCCCATGCGCCCGTAGCACACCGCCCGTTCGGCAGCGGCGAAGTCACGCGCCAGCTGGCGGATCACCGTGGGCTCGATGCCGCAACGCGGCCCCATGGCCTCGGCGGTGAAGGGCGCCACGGCCTGGCGCACGGCGTCGAGGCCGTCCACCGGCAGGTGGCTGGCCCGGCCGAGGCCTTCCTCGAACAGGGTGCTGAGCATGCCCAGCAGCAGGGCGGCGTCCTGGCCCGGCCGCACGAACAGGTGCTGGTCGGCGATGGCGGCCGTCTCGCTGCGCCGCGGGTCCACCACCACCAGGCGCCCGCCCCTGGCCTTGATCGCCTTCAAGCGCTTTTCCACGTCCGGCACCGTCATGATGCTGCCGTTGGAGGCCAGCGGATTGCCGCCGAGGATCAGCATGAAATCGGTGTGGTCGATGTCCGGGATCGGGATCAGCAGCCCATGGCCGTACATCTGGTGGCTCACCAGGTGGTGGGGCAGCTGGTCCACCGAGGTGGCGGAGAAGCGGTTGCGGGTCTTCAGCAATCCGAGGAAGTAGTTGCTGTGGGTCATCAGCCCGTAGTTGTGCACGCTGGGGTTGCCCTGGTAGACGGCGACCGCCTGCTGCCCGTGGCGGGCCTGGATATCGGCCAGTCGCTCGGCCACCAGCGCAAAGGCTTCGTCCCAACCGATGGGCTGCCACTCGCTGCCCGCCCGGCGCATGGGCTGGCGCAGGCGATCAGGGTCGTTCTGGATGTCTTGCAGGGCCACGGCCTTGGGGCAGATATGCCCACGGCTGAAGCTATCCTGCGGGTCGCCCTTGATGGAGAGGATGTGCCGCGAGCCGTCCGCCCGGTCCTCGGTTTCGATGGCCAGGCCGCAGATGGCCTCGCACAGGTGGCACGCACGGTAGTGAACGGACTTGGTCATGGCCTTGCCTCATGTTCTTGTTCGAGACGACCGGTCGGGTCGCAATCGCTGAACTATGGAAGCAGGGCTGCCGCTTGACCAGCGGCTTAAGCGATGTGAATCGGCAGGCATCAAGCCTGCCGATTCGGGTGGTGCGGGCTTACTTGATGGAGCGGATGGTGCCCTTGTTGCCCACAACCTTGGCGCTGACTTTCTTGAACACGAAGTAGTCGTCGATGTTCAGCTCGTAGCGCGGGGCGACGATCAGGTCGGCGCCGGAGTTCTTCACGGCCTTGAAGGCAGCAGCGGACTTCACCGCGCCAACCGGATCGGGACCGAACGGCAGGCCGGCGGAGGCGCCGCCGTAGGTGACGCCGTCAGCGAACTGGCTGTCGCCACCGAACTGGATGAAGTTGAACAGGATGTTCACTTCGGACTGCCCGCTGATCGACTCACCGACGGCAACGTCGGCTTTCAGGTCGGTCTGGACTTCGGCTTCCAGGGCGGAAGACGGCTGGCTGATGTGGTAGCTGCTGCAGCCGGTTACCGAAGCAATCAGCGCCATCAGGGCAGCGGGCATCAGGAACTTTTTCATGTGGTACTCCATGTCTGGGAATGTGCCTCGGTCCTGTTCCACGTCTTGATGGACCGAGCCCCGGACCGGGTCCGATCCGGGGAGGCGACACCCTACAGCCCTGGTTTTTTTCCCATCAGTTCATGACTTCCCAAGCTGCCGTCAGGCTACTCCCCGCCACTTCGACGAAGCATCTGCGGGGCAATTTGCGCCTATGCGTAATTTCCTTATAAGATCGCGCCTTCCCCATTCCGTCGCCCCCGAGCGGCCCAGCCCGCCGGTCCCGCCTGCTTTTCCTCGAAAAACCCGGCCCGGACTTGCGGCCAGCGGCAACAAAAAAGGTAGTCAGCAATGAGCGCAAGGCATTTTCTCTCCCTGATGGATTGCACCCCCCAGGAGCTGAGCAGCCTGATCCGTCGAGCCATCGAGCTGAAGGACCTGCGCCATCGAGGGGTGCTCTACGAGCCGCTCAAGAGCCGCGTGCTGGGGATGATCTTCGAGAAGGCCTCCACCCGTACCCGCCTGTCCTTCGAGGCCGGCATGATCCAGCTCGGCGGCCAGGCGATCTTCCTGTCCCCGCGTGACACCCAACTGGGCCGTGGCGAACCGATCAGCGACTGCGCCATCGTCATGTCGCGCATGCTCGATGCGGTGATGATCCGCACCTTCGCCCACAGCAAGCTGGTGGAGTTCGCCGCCCATTCCCGCGTGCCGGTGATCAACGGCCTGTCGGACGACCTGCACCCCTGCCAGTTGCTGGCCGACATGCAGACCTTCCAGGAGCACCGCGGCTCGATCCAGGGCAAGACCGTGGCCTGGATCGGCGACGGCAACAACATGTGCAACTCCTATATCGAGGCGGCGATCCAGTTCGACTTCCACCTCAACGTCGCCTGCCCCGAGGGCTACGAGCCCAGCGCCGCGCTGGTGGCCCAGGCCGGCGAGCGTGTCCGCGTGATGCGCGACCCGCGCGAAGCGGTGCGTGGCGCCCACCTGGTGAGCACCGACGTCTGGACCTCCATGGGCCAGGAAGAGGAAACCGAACGCCGCCTGGCCCTGTTCGCGCCCTACCAGGTGAACAAGGAAATGCTGGACCTGGCCGATGAAGCGGTTATCTTCATGCACTGCCTGCCGGCGCACCGGGGCGAGGAAATCAGCATGGACCTGCTGGACGATCCCCGTTCAGTGGCCTGGGACCAGGCAGAAAACCGCCTGCACGCCCAGAAGGCGCTGCTGGAATTCCTCGTCGAACACGCGTCCAGAGCATGAGCCACGAACTGCTACTCAACCTGCGTGACCTGAGCTGCGGCTACCAGGATCAGCGCGTCGTCCAGAACCTCAACCTCCACCTCAACGCCGGGGACATCGGTTGCCTGCTGGGCCCCTCGGGCTGCGGCAAGACCACCACCCTGCGCGCCATCGCCGGCTTCGAGCCGGTGCTGGAAGGCGAGATCAGCCTCGCCGGCGAGGTCATCTCCCGCGCCGGCTACACCCTCGCTCCCGAGCGGCGGCGCATCGGCATGGTGTTCCAGGACTACGCCCTGTTCCCCCACCTCACCGTGGAAGAGAACGTCGGCTTCGGCATCCGCAAGCACCCGCAGCGCGAGCGCATCGTCGGCGAGCTGCTGGAGCTGGTGAACCTCTCGGCCCTGGCCAAGCGCTTCCCCAACGAGCTGTCCGGCGGCCAGCAGCAGCGCGTCTCCCTGGCCCGCGCCCTGGCGCCGGAGCCGGCCCTGCTGCTGCTCGACGAACCCTTCTCCAACCTCGATGGCGAACTGCGCCGGCGCCTCAGCCACGAGGTCCGCGACATCCTCAAGGCCCGTGGCACCAGCGCCATCCTGGTCACCCACGACCAGGAGGAAGCCTTCGCCGTTAGCGACCAGGTCGGCGTGTTCAACAAGGGCCACCTGGAGCAGTGGGACACCCCCTACAACCTCTACCACGAGCCGGCGACCCCCTTCGTCGCCAGCTTCATCGGCCAGGGCTACTTCATCCGCGGCCAGCAACTGAGCCCCGACACCGTGCAGACGGAGCTGGGCACCATCCGCGGCAACCGTGCCTACACCTGGCCGGAAGGCAGTGCGGTGGACGTGCTGCTGCGACCGGACGACATCGTCCCCGCCAGCGATGCCGGGCTGAAGGCCACCGTCACCGGCAAGACCTTCCTCGGCGCCGCCACGCTCTATCGCCTGCAACTGCCCACCGGCACCCAGCTGGAAGCCATCTTCCCGAGCCATGCCGACCACGCACCGGGCCAGGAAGTGGGCATCCGCATCGCCGCCGATCACCTGGTGGTGTTCCCCGCCCAGGGCAGCGTCGCCGCCCAGTTACCGGCACAGGACAACGGCGTCCGTCGCTACGTCACCGCCAGTTGATCCCGCCGCGCGTCGGCGAGCCGCTCAAGGCTCGCTGACGCCGTAGCGCCCCATCACCTCACGCAGCTTGCCGTTCTCCCGGTAACGGGCCAGGCCGTCCTCGAAGATCGCGGCGTAGCGTGCGCTGGCAGTCAGCGCCGGGGAAAAGGCCAGGTAGATGGCCACGTCCGGCGAGCGGCAGCCCGCCAGGCGCAGGCGCTCGGAGGGCGGCAAGGTGGATTGCAGGTTGTCCATCACCCAGCTGTTCTCGATGGTCGCATCGAGCCGACCGTGACGGACCTTCTCCATGTTCATGTCCAGCGCCTGGTCGCCCGCCACCACCTGCACCCGGTCGCCGCGACTGCGGTGCATGCGGATGTAGGTGTCGATTTCCTGGCCGTAGCTGTAGCTGTTGATGCTGCCCAGGCGCACCTGCGGCAGCGAGGGCAGCCCCTGGTAGCGCCACGTGGCATCCAGCGCCGTGTAGAAGCACATGCGCGAGATGCCGGGTGCAGTAGGGGTGTAGACGAAGTCCGGTGCGTCCTGGATGCCGGCACCGATCACCGCGTTGACCTTCCCCGCCCGCGCATCGCTCAGCGCCCGAGCCCAGTTGACCACCCGGTACTCCACCTCGATGCCGGACTCGGCAAAGATCTCCCGGGCCAGCTCGACGAAGATTCCCGGGCGGGGCGAATCGGGTTGGCAATTGATCGGGCACCACAGGTCACCGGCAATGACCAGGGTCTCCGCCTTCGGGGAGCCGGAGGCGAACAGGGCAGCCAGGCCGAGGACCAGGGCTGCCGGGATCAGACGTGCATCCTTGATGAACAAGACGAACTCCCTTCATGAGCGGCCAGCCAGGCGTGGAACGCTACCCCTGGGAAGCCTCGCTGCGTACCCGCTGGACGGCATCCAGCCATCCCTCGTAAAGCTTCGCCCGGTGGGCCTCGGCCATGCGCGGCGCAAAGCGCTGCTGGCGATGCCAGTGACGGGCGATTTCGTCCAGGTCCCGGTACAACCCCGCCTTCAGGCCCGCCAGGTAGGCGGCGCCCAGGGCGGTGGTCTCGGTCACCTCGGGGCGTTCGACCGCCACACCGAGGATGTCCGCCAGGAACTGCATGACCCAATTGTTCTCCACCATCCCGCCGTCCACGCGCAGGGCGCTGGGCGCGGCGGCCCCGTCCTGGCGCATGGCTTCCAGCAGATCACGGGTCTGGTAGCACACCGACTGCAGGCCGGCGGTGACGATCTCCTTGATCCCGGTGTCGCGGGTCAGCCCGAAGATCGCGCCCCGGGCCTTCGGGTCCCAGTAGGGCGCACCGAGTCCGGTAAAGGCCGGCACCAGATAGACGCCACAAGCATCCCCGGTCTGTTCCGCCAGTGCCTCGGTATCCCGGGCATGGCTGATCAGCTTGATGCCATCGCGCAGCCACTGAACCGCCGCGCCGGCAACGAAGATACTGCCTTCCACAGCGTAGGTCACCTTCCCATCCAAGCGGTAACCCACGGTAGTCAGCAGGCGATTGCGCGAGGTCACCGGCGTGTCGCCGGTGTTCTGGATCATGAAACAGCCGGTGCCGTAGGTGCTTTTCACCATGCCCGGCTGGAAGCAGGCCTGGCCGATCAGCGCCGCCTGCTGGTCGCCGGCCATGCCCAGCACCGGGATGGCGCTGCCCAGCAGCCCGGCCTCGGTGATGCCGAACTCGGCAGAGCAGTCCAGCACCTCCGGCAGCAGGCTCGGCGGAATGTCGAACAGCTGCGTCAGGTGATCGTCCCAACGCTGCTCATGGATGTTGAACAGCAGCGTGCGCGAGGCGTTGGTGGCATCGGTGCGGTGCACCTTGCCGCCGGTCAGGCGCCACAGCAGGAAGCAGTCCACCGTGCCGAAGCGCAGCTCACCGCGCTCGGCGCGCTCACGGGCGCCCGGCACGTTGTCGAGGATCCAGCGCAGCTTGGTGGCCGAGAAATACGGATCGATCAGCAAACCGGTGCGCCGCGCCACTTCCTCGTCGTGCCCATCGGCCTTGAGGCGGGAGCAGTAGTCGGCGGTGCGGCGGTCCTGCCAGACGATGGCCGGGTGGATCGGCGTGCCGGTCTCGGCGTCCCACACCAGGGTGGTCTCGCGCTGGTTGGTGATGCCGATGGCCGCGATCTGCGATGCCTGCAGCCCGCTCTGGCGAATGGCCTCGCGGCAGACCTTGAGGGTCGTCAGCCAGATTTCCTCGCCGTCGTGCTCCACCCAGCCGTCCTTCGGGAAGTACTGCTTGAACTCCGTCTGGGCGCGGGCGACAGGCAGGCCCTGGGCACTGAATACGATGGCGCGACTGCTGGTCGTGCCCTGGTCGATGGCAAGAAGGTACTGGGCCATTCCGGCTTCCTTGTTGTTATGGAGGGGTCATTCCCGCCCGATGGCGGCGAACTGGGCCTGGGTGTGTTCGGCCAGCACCTGCGCCGCCAGCTCCACTTCCAGGCCACGCCGGCCGGCGCTGACATGAATGGTGGGGTGATCCAGCGCGGAGCGATCGATGAAGGTGCGCAGGCGCTTCTTCTGCCCCAGCGGGCTGATGCCGCCCACCAGGTAGCCGGTGGCGCGCTGCGCCGCATCGGCCGGGGCCATGTCGGCCTTCTTGGCGCCCGCCGCGTGGGCCAGGGCCTTCAGGTCAAGGCTGCCGGCCACCGGCACCACGGCCACCAGCAGCTCGCCCTTCTCGGTGGCCGCCAGCAGGGTCTTGAATACACGCGCCGGGTCCAGCCCGAGCTTTTCCGCCGCCTCCAGGCCATAGGAGGGCGCCTTCGGATCATGGGTATAGCTGAGCACACGGTGCTCGGCCTTGGCCTTCTTGAGCAGGTCGATGGCTGGAGTCATGTTCGATAGTGAAAACAATGCGACGAAGTGGTCGTACCTTAGCTGAAAAGTCGCTCTTCGACAGCCCGCCGCTATAATGCGCGTCAAAAATCCGGGACCCCGTTCATGACCCTGGCACCCCGCCAACAGAACATCCTCGACCTCGCCCGCGAACGCGGCTACGTCAGCATCGACGAACTGGCCCAAGCCTTCGCGGTGACGCCGCAGACCATCCGCCGCGACATCAACCAGCTCGCCGAACAGGGCCTGCTGCGACGCACCCATGGTGGCGCGGCCGCCGATGCCTCGAGCATCCAGAACACCGCCTACGCCATGCGTGCCGGGCAGATGCGCGACGAGAAGCAGCGCATCGCCGAAGCCGTGGCGGCGCAGATCCCTGACCACGCCTCGCTGTTCATCAACATCGGCACCACCACCGAAGCCATCGCCCGCGAACTGATGGGGCACAAGGGCCTGAAGGTGATCACCAACAACCTGCACGTCGCCGCCCAGCTCGCCGACCGACCCGATTTCGAAGTGCTGGTGGCCGGCGGCACGGTGCGCAGCGACGGCGGTATCGTCGGCCCCTCGGCAGTGGACTTCATCCGCCAGTTCAAGGTCGACTTCGCCATCGTCGGCATCAGCGGCATCGACGAGGACGGCAGCCTGCTGGACTTCGACTACCAGGAAGTGCGCGTCTCCCAGGCCATCATCGACAACGCCCGCCAGGTGTTCCTCGCCGCCGACTCCAGCAAATTCGGTCGCAACGCCGTGGTGCGCATGGGCTCCATCGCCCTGGTGGACCGCCTGTTCACCGACCACGTCCCCTCCCCCGCCCTGGCCCGACTGATGGCCGAGCACAAGGTCCAGCTCGAACCGGTCTGACCCCGCCTGCCTTTCGTCGCCCATCCCGCCGTGACCGCTCGGCGGGGGTGGCGATTCGCCTTCGCTTCGTCTAGCATTTTTCGGAAACGAACATTCAAAGTTCACTTTCGATTCAGGTGCCTTGCCATGCCCGCCTCGACGAAGCGCTCCGCGCCCATTTCCGAAGTCTATGACCTGGCCGTGATCGGCGGCGGCATCAACGGTGTCGGCATCGCCGCCGATGCAGCCGGGCGCGGCCTGTCGGTGTTCCTTTGCGAACGCGACGACCTGGCCCAGCACACCTCCTCCGCCAGCAGCAAGCTCATCCACGGCGGCCTGCGCTACCTGGAACACTACGAATTCCGCCTGGTGCGCGAGGCCCTGGCCGAACGCGAAGTGCTGCTGGCCAAGGCGCCGCACATCGTCCGCCCGATGCGTTTCGTGCTGCCCCATCGCCCACACCTGCGCCCGGCGTGGATGATCCGCGCCGGCCTGTTCCTCTACGACCACCTCGGCAAGCGCGAGAAGCTGCCTGGCTCCCGTGGCCTGCGCTTCGGCGTCGGCAGCCCGCTGCAGGCCGGCATCAGCCGTGGCTTCGAATATTCGGATTGCTGGGTCGACGACGCGCGCCTGGTGGTGCTCAACGCCATGAGCGCCCGCGAGCACGGAGCCCACATCCACAGCCGCACCCGCTGCGTCAGCGCCCGGCGCAGCAAGGGCCTGTGGCACATCCACCTGGAACGCGCCGACGGCACCCTGCTGTCGATCCGCTCCCGGGCCCTGGTCAACGCCGCCGGCCCCTGGGTCGCTCGCCTGCTGAAGGACGACCTCAAGCAGAAGTCGCCCTACGGCATCCGCCTGATCCAGGGCAGCCACATCGTCGTGCCCCAACTCTACGAGGGCGAGCACGCCTACATCCTGCAGAACGAGGACCGCCGCATCGTCTTCGCCATCCCCTACCTGGGGCGTTTCACCCTGATCGGCACCACCGACCGCGAGTACCAGGGCGACCCGGCGAAGGTGGCCATCACCGAGGAAGAAACCCGCTACCTGCTCGACGTGGTCAACCAGCACTTCAAGAAGCAGATCAGCGCCGACGACATCCTGCGCACCTACTCCGGCGTGCGCCCGCTGTGCGACGACGAATCCGACGACCCGTCCGCCGTCACCCGCGACTACACCCTGGCGCTGGATGCCCATCCGGGCGAAGCCCCGCTGCTCTCGGTGTTCGGCGGCAAGCTCACCACCTACCGCAAGCTCGCCGAGTCGGCCCTGGCGCAGCTCGCCCCCTTCTTCCCGACCATGGGCGGCAGCTGGACTGCCACCGCCACCCTCCCCGGCGGCGAGTCCATGGACAGCCAGGAGGCCCTGGCCGAAGCCCTGTGCGAGCGATACGGCTGGCTGCCCAACAGCCTGGCCCGACGCTGGGCCGGCACCTACGGCAGCCGCGTGTGGAAACTGCTGGAAGGGGTCGCCAACCTCACCGACCTGGGCGAACACCTGGGCGGCGGCCTCTACGCCCGCGAAGTGGATTACCTGTGCCGCGAGGAATGGGCGCAAGACGCCGAAGACATCCTCTGGCGCCGCACCAAGCAAGGGCTATTCATGACCCCCGGCCAGCAGGAACGCCTCGCCCAATACCTGATCCACCGCGCCCAGGCCGACGCGGCCTGAGGCCTTGCGAGCAGCGCTCGCACCTACATCCCGCCATGAATCGATGCGGTTCGCCGAGCTCACCGCATCCTACGGGCTGCTCCGTCCGTAGGATGGGCTGAGCTGTGCGAAGCCCATCGCTGGGGCGGCACAGCGCCATGAGTGAACCTGACGTAGCCCGGACTTCAGTCCGGGAAGCCCCACCCGCTCCCGGGCTGAAGCCCCGTCTACGAAGACCAGAGGCTTCGCGAGCAGCGCCCGCGCCTACATACCCGCCATGAACAGATGCGGTTCGCCGAGCTCACCGCATCCTACGGGCTGCTCCGTAGGATGGGCTGAGCTGTGCGAAGCCCATCGCTGGGGCTGCACAGCGCCACGAGTGAACCTGACGTAGCCCGGACTTCAGTCCGGGAAGCCCGCCCTGCCCCCCGGGCTGAAGCCCCGTCTACGAAGACCAGAGGCTTCGCGAGCAACGCCCGCGCCTACACCCCCGCGATGAATCGATGCGGTTCGCCGAGCTCACCGCATCCTACGGGCTGCTCCGTAGGATGGGCTGAGCTGTGCGAAGCCCATCGCTGGGGCGGCACAGCGCCATGAATGAACCTGGCGTAGCCCGGACTTCAGTCCGGGAACTCCCACCCCGCTCCCGGGCTGAAGCCCGGGCTACGAAGGCCAGAGGCTTCGCGAGCAACGCTCGAACCTATGTAGGCAGCGCACTCACAACTGCGCGAAGTGCCCGTCCGCCGGCTGCCGGTGGGCCATCAGGTGCGGTAGCACGGCGGCCAGCAGCGGCTCCTTGAAGGCGTCCTGGAAGCGATGGGCGAGCCCGGGGATCAACCGCAGCTCCGCGCCCTTGATATGCGCCGCCACATGCACCCCGTGCATCACCGGCAGCAGCGGGTCGGCGGTGCCGTGCACCACCAGGGTCGGCACGTGCAGGCGGTTGAGCAGTTCCACCCGGCTCGGCTCGGCGAGGATCGCCAGCATCTGCCGCTGCACACCTTCGGGGTTGAACGCCCGGTCATAGGCCCGCGCGGCCTGCTCCAGCAGTTGCGCCCGGTCATCGGTCACCTGCGGGCTGCCCAGGGCGGCCAGCAGATCGGCCTGCTGTTCCAGCGCCACCTGGCGGTTCGGCGCCTCGCGGCGGGCCAGCAGCGCCAGCAAGGCATCGCTGGGCGCCGGCAGGCCCTGGGCGCCGGAACTGGTCATCACCAGGGTCAGGCTCAGCACCCGCTCCGGGGCCATATCCGCCAGGTGCTGGGCGATCATCCCGCCCATGCTGGCGCCGAGCACATGAGCCTCGCGCACCTTCAGCGCGTCCATCAGGTGCAGCGCGTCGCCGGCCATGTCCCGCAGGCTGTACGGCGCCTCCACGGGGAAGCCCAGGCGGTAGCGGATCACTTCATAGGTCAGGTTCGCGCTGGGCGCCGTCTGGGCCCAGGCGGACAGGCCGACATCCCGATTGTCGTAGCGGATGACGCGAAAACCCTGCTCGCACAGCGCCGCCACCACCTCGTCCGGCCAATGGATGAGCTGGCCGCCCAGCCCCATGATCAGCAGCAGGGCCGGGTCATCGGCATCACCGATGCTCTGGTAGGCCAGGCGCACGTCCCCCAGCGCCACCGTCTCGGTGGGTACGTGGGTGTCGCAGCGCGCAGCGGCAAAGGCTGGCAGGCCGCCCAGCAGGGCGACGAGAAGAATGAACAGGCGCATGGTGGAAATCCGGAATGCAGAACCCCAGTGAAGCGCGATTCTGATGAATTCCCGTCGTGCGCTCTGCCACAGAACCGTGACAGTTTGATGAAGGGCGCCCAACGGTCATGGCGCCCTCCTCGCCTCAGCCCCAACGGCGCGTCAGGCGAACTCCGCCCGCAGCTGCCGCGCTGCGGCCACCATGTTCACTAGCGCCGCCTCGGCCTCGGGCCAGCCACGGGTCTTGAGGCCGCAGTCGGGGTTGACCCACAGGCGCTGCGGGTCGATGCGCCGCGCCGCCTTGCGCATCAGCTTGACCATCTCGGCGGTGTCCGGCACCCGGGGCGAGTGGATGTCGTAGACCCCCGGACCGATCTCGTTGGGGTAGGCGAAGGCCTCGAAGGCCTGCAGCAGCTCCATGTCCGAACGGGAGGTCTCGATGGTGATGACGTCCGCGTCCATCGCCGCGATGGACTCGATCACATCGTTGAACTCGCTGTAGCACATGTGGGTGTGGATCTGCGTGTCGTCGCGCACCCCGCTGGCCGCCAGGCGGAAGGCCTCGGTGGCCCACTCCAGGTAATGGGCCCAGCCGCTGTGGCGCAGGGGCAGCCCCTCGCGGAAGGCCGCCTCGTCGATCTGCACGATGCGGATGCCCGCCGCCTCCAGGTCCTGCACCTCGTCGCGGATGGCCAGCGCCAGCTGGCGCGCCTGCACCTCGCGGGGCACGTCCTCGCGGGGGAAGGACCACATCAGCATGGTCACCGGCCCGGTGAGCATGCCCTTCATCCACTTGCCGGTCAGGCCCTGGGCATAGCGGATCCACTCCACCGTCATCGGCGCCGGACGCGACAGGTCGCCGATGATGATCGCCGGCTTCACACAGCGCGAGCCGTAGCTCTGCACCCAACCGAAGCGGCTGAACACATAGCCGTCCAGCTGCTCGGCGAAGTACTCCACCATGTCGTTGCGCTCTGCCTCGCCGTGCACCAGCACGTCCAGCCCGAGGCGCTCCTGCACCTCCACCGCGTGGCGGATCTCGGCCTGCATCGCCTCGGTGTAGGCCGCCGCCGACAGGCTGCCCTGGCGGTAGGCCTGGCGTGCCAGGCGGATGGAAGCCGTCTGCGGGAAGGAGCCGATGGTGGTGGTGGGGAACGCCGGCAAGCCCAGGCGCTCGCGCTGGCGGACGATGCGCTGCTCGAAGGGCGACTGGCGCTGGCTGTCCTGCGGGCGAATGGCCGCCAGGCGCGCCGCCACCTCGGGCTTGTGGATGCGGGTGCTGGCCGCACGGGCCGCCAACGCTTCGCGGTTTGTAGCCAGGGCGGTGAGCACCTCGGGGTGCTCCGGTTCGCGCAGGGCGCGGGCCAGCAGCGCCAGTTCGGCGCACTTCTGCACGGCAAAGGCGAGCCAGCCCTTCACCTCGGCGTCCAGGCGATCCTCACGGGTCAGGTCCACCGGGCAGTGCAACAGCGAGCAGGAAGGCCCGACCCACAGCCGATCCCCCAGGCGCTCATGGGCGTGGCGCAACACCTCCAGCGCGCGGTCCAGGTCGCAGCGCCAGACGTTGCGGCCGTTCACCACGCCGAGGGACAGCACCTTGTAGGCCGGCAACCGGTCGAGGATGGTCGGGTACTGCTCGGGGGCGCGCACCAGGTCGATGTGCAGGCCGTCCACCGGCAGGCTGGCGGCCAGCCCGAGGTTGTCCTCCAGGCCGCCGAAATAGGTGGCCACCAGTTTGCGCAGCGGCTCGCGCTGCAGCAGGTTGTAGGCCCGCTCGAAGGCGGTGCGCCAGTCCTGGGGCAGGTCCAGGGCGAGGATCGGCTCGTCGATCTGTACCCACTCCACGCCCTGCTCGGCCAGGCGCTGGAAGATCTCGCCGTACACCGGCAGCAGCTGCTCCAGCAGGTCCAGGCGGTCGAAGGCACCGCCCTTGGCCTTGCCCAGCCAGAGGTAGGTCAGCGGGCCGAGCACCACCGGCTTCACCGCGTGGCCCAGCGCCAGGGCTTCGTCGACCTCCTCGAAGAGCTGTTCCCAACCGAGGTGGAAGGTCTGGCCGGCGCTGAATTCGGGGACCAGGTAGTGGTAGTTGCTGTCGAACCACTTGGTCAGCTCCTGGGCGTGTCCGCCGCAGCAGCCAGCCCCCACGCCACGGGCCATGGCGAACAGGGTCGCCAGGGTGGCGCGACCGTCGGCCGGGCGGAAGCGCTCCGGCACCGCGCCGACCATCAGGGAATGGGTGAGCACCTGGTCGTACCAGGCAAAGTCGCCCACCGGCAGCAGTTCGATGCCCGCCTCGGCCTGCAGGCGCCAGTGCTCGGCGCGCAGGGTGCGGCCCACGTCGCGCAGGCCGGCTTCGTCCAGCTCGCCCTTCCAATGGGCTTCAAGGGCCTTCTTCAGCTCGCGATCGCGACCAATGCGGGGAAAGCCGAGGGAATGTACCCGGACCATGTCTGTCTCCTTGTCTGTGAATGCCGGGCATTCTGGGCACCCACAGAACATGAGACAAACTCATAAAATTCTCTTTCAACTCAAGAAACGCTCATACAAAACCGAGCACTCAGGTGCCCGACTTGAAGCGCGTGAAGGCCCGGGTCAGGGCGCGGTTGAAGGCCGAGCCGTTGTCGTTCTTGGTATACAGCCGGGCGCGCACCTCGGCCGGCGGGTAGGTGCCGGGGTCGGTGAGGATCGCCGGGTCCACCGTGGCCGAGGCCGCCGTCACCGCGTTGGCGTAGCCGATGCTGTTGGTGATCGGGCCGATCACGTCCGGCCGCATGAGGAAGTCCATCAGCGCCAGCCCCTCGCGGGGGTGCGGCGCATCCGCCGGGATGACCATCGCATCGAACCAGATCTGCGCGCCCTCCCGCGGAATCGAATAGCGGATGTGGTACGGCTTGCCGGCCTGGGTCGCCTGGCTGGCGGCCACCGTGGCGTTGCCGTTCCAGGCCATCGCCAGGCAGGTGTTGCCGTTGGCCAGGTCGTTGATGTTGCGGTCGTTGGCGAAGTAGCGGATCGAGGGGCGGATCGTCGCCAGGTGCTCGGCGGCCTTCTTCAGGTCGTCCAGGTTCTGGCGGTTGATGTCCAGGCCGAGGTAGCGCATGGCCGCGCCGAACACCTCGTTGGGGTCGTCCAGCAGGCTCACCCCGCAGTCGGCGAAGCGCGCCACCACCGCCGGGTCCATCAGCATCGCCCAGCTGTCCACCGGGGCATCGGCCATGCGTGTGCGGATGGCCTCCTCCTGGTAGCCGAAGCCGGTGGTGCCCCAGGCGTAGAGCCCGGCGTAGCGGTTGCCCGGGTCGAAGGCCGCCATGTGCTGGACGAATTCATCCCCCAGCCCGGCGAAGTTCGGCAGCACGCCCTTGTCCAACGGTTGGATGGCGCCGCTGCGGATCGCCCGCTGCAGGTGCTGGCCGGCGGTCAGCACCAGGTCGTAGCCGCTGTGGCCGGTGAGCAGCTTGGTCTCCATCGCCTCCAGGGAGTCAAAGTGGTCGGCCACCACGCGGATGCCCGTCTCGGCCTGGAAGCGCGAGAGGGTATCCGGTGCCATGTACTCGCCCCAGATGAACAGGTTGACCTGCCGGGGCGCGTCCTCGGCCTGGGCACACAGGCCCAGGCCGAGCAGGAGTGCGGCTGCGAGCGAGCGCATGGTGAGCCTCCTAGCGCTGCCGCGCGGCGTATTGCGGCATGGTGATGCAGGCGACGTTGCCGCCCCCCAGGAGGATCTCGCGGGAGAAACCGATGCCGAGGATGCGGTGCTGCGGGAACAGCTCCGCCAGGGTGGCCTGGGCGACCACGTCGCACGGGTCGTTGAACAGCGGCAGCACGATGGCCGAGTTGCCGGCGTAGTAGTTGATGTACGACGCACAGATGCGGGTGCCGGCCTCGCGCAGATGGGTGCCGTCCACCTGGTCCAGCCCCTCGGCTTCCTCCGCCGTCCACTCCAGCACGCGCGGTTGCGGCAGCTTGTGCACCTCCAGCGCGCGACCACGGGCGTCACGGGTGCTGCGCAGGATGTCGTAGGCCTCCTGGTAGATCTCCCACTGCGGGTCGCTGCGGTCGTCGGTCCACTGCATCACCACCACGCCGGGGCGCACGAAGCAGGCCAGATCGTCGATGTGGCCATCGGTCTCGTCGAACTTGCAGCCACGGGGCAGCCAGATGACCTGGTCGGCGCCCAGGTAGTCGCACAGGCGCCCGGTCATTTCCGTCTTGCCCAGGTGGGCGTTGCGGTTGCGGTTGAGCAGACATTGCTCGGTGGTCAGCAGGGTGCCCTGCCCGTCGCTCTGGATGCCGCCCATCTCGGCGATGAAGGGCGCGCGGTAACGGTCGTAGCCCTCGATCTCGAGGATCTTCTGGGCGATCTGGTCGTCCTTGTCCCAGGGGTAGTAGAGGCCGCCATCGAGGCCGCCGTAGGCGTTGAACTCGAAGTCCACGCCACGCACCTCGCCGGTGGCGTCGTTGACCAGGAAGGCCGGGCCGCTGTCGCGGAACCAGGTGTCGTTGCAGGTCATCTCCACCACCCGCACGTGCTCGGGCAGCAGGCGGCGGGCGTTGGCGTATTGCGCTGCCGAGGCGCAGACGGTGACCGGCTCGCTGCTGGCGATGGCGCTGACGATCTGCACCCAGACCTTCTGCGCCGGCTTGGCGCCGTTGCGCCACACGTCCGGGCGCTCCGGCCAGCCGAGCCAGCAGCGGGCCTTGGGTTCGAATTCACCGGGCAGGCGGAAGCCGTCGGCCTTGGGCAGGGAAGTCAGGGTGCGTGCCATGTTCAGGTCCTCGTGGGGGATGGGAATGCCCCGACAGTACCCGCGCCGACGCGGCGGCGACCAATGACCTTTTTCGCTTAACCCCTGAATTCAATTCACATATCGGCCAGTTGATCACTGAACCAGTCGACGAATTGCGCCACCGCCGGCTTGTCCAGCCGCAGGCGCTCGCACACCAGCGCGTACTGCCCGAGGGACGGCACCTGGGCCGCGAACGGCCGCACCAGCCGGCCGCTGGCCAGGTCCTCGGCACTGGTGAGGTTGTCGCCGATGGCCACCCCCTGGCCCCGCGCCGCCGCCTCCATGGTCAGCCCCGCGTGGCCCAGGTACAGGTGCCGGGCCGGACGCAGGTCGGCGGCGTGGGTGGCCAGCCAGGCGTTCCAGGTCTTGCCGTCCTGGTCGTCGTGCAGCAGGCAGTGGCGCGCCAGGTCGCGGGGGTGCTTGAGGGGCGACTGGTTGAACAGGCCCGGGCTGCACACCGGGAAGAACTGCAGGGTCGGCAGCGGCCGCACGAAGTAGCCGCTGGCGTCCTCCGGACCGGTGCCGTAGATGATCGCCAGGTCCATCTCCGCACCGGGCAGCTGCGCCTCCAGCGGCTGCTCGTGCAGGTGCAGGGTGATCTGCGGGTGGCGCTCGGCAAAATCCGCCAGCCGCCCCACCAGCCACTTCTGCGCCAGCTCGGTGGTCACCGCCACCCGCAGCTGGGCCTGGGAACCAGGGTCGCGCAGCTCGTCGCAGGCATCGAGGATCAGCTCGAAGGCCTGCTGCAGGCTGTGCAACAGGCGCCGCGCCGGCGCACTGGGGCGAACCTGGCGCCCCTCGCGCTCGAACAGCGCCACCCCGAGCTGCTCCTCCAGCTGGCGGATCTGGTGGCTCACCGCGCTGTCGGTGACGCACAGCTCCTGGGCAGCACGGCCGAAATGCGCATGGCGCGCGGCCGCCTCGAAGGTGCGCAGGGCGGTGAGCGAAGGCAGGCGACGCATGGCAGAAGGCTCCCGGAAACGGACGGCGCATGCTGGCGCAAGCCACAGGCTGCGACAAGGGCGCCGCTCGACACCCACACGATGGATGAAGGAAACTCATGGCCCTTCGATTCTTCACCAGTTCCATTCATGGACGGGAGCCCACGCATGCTCGAAGTACGCCACCTCAAGACCCTGCATGCCCTGCGCGAGGCCGACAGCCTGGTGGAGGCCGCCGAGCGCCTGCACCTCACCCAGTCGGCCCTCTCCCACCAGTTCAAGGAGCTGGAGGAGCGCCTCGGCCTGCCCCTGTTCATCCGCAAGACCAAGCCGGTGCGTTTCACCAGCGCCGGCCTGCGCCTGCTGCAACTGGCCGACAGCCTGCTGCCGCAGATGCGCGCCGCCGAACGCGACCTGGCGCGCCTGGCCGGTGGCACCGCCGGGCGCCTGCACATGGCCATCGAGTGCCACAGCTGCTTCCAGTGGCTGATGCCCACCATCGACCAGTTCCGCGACGCCTGGCCGGAAGTGGAGCTGGACCTGGCCTCGGGCTTCTCCTTCGCCCCGCTGCCGGCCCTGGCCCGGGGCGACCTGGACCTGGTGGTGACCGCCGACCCCATCGAACTGCCGGGCATCAGCTACGTGCCGCTGTTCACCTACGAGGCACTGCTGGCCGTGGCCAACCAGCACCCGCTGGCGGGCAAACCCTACGTGGTGCCCGAGGACCTGGAGAGCGAAACCCTGATCACCTACCCGGTGGAGCGCGACCGCCTGGACGTGTTCACCCGCTTCCTCGAACCGGCCGACGTCGAGCCCGCGCAGATCCGCACGGCTGAGCTGACGGTGATGATGATGCAGCTGGTGGCCAGCGGCCGCGGCGTGTGCTGCCTGCCCAACTGGGCGCTGCACGAGTACAGCTCGCGGGGCTACGTCACCGCCAAGCGCCTGGGCGACAAGGGCCTGTACGCCACCCTGCACGCCGCCATACGCGCCGACATGCTCGACGCCCCCTTCATGCGCGACTTCCTGCTCACCGCCAAGGACACCTCCTTCGCCACCCTCGAAGGCGTCAGCGCCGCACGTTGATGCGCACTCCACCGACACCCTCCCTGTAGGGCCGACTTCAGTCGCCCAGCGGTGCGCAGCGCCGCCAGTGGCTTCGCGAGCAGAGCTCGCTCCTACGAGGAAGCACGCGCCAGCCAAGTAGCCCGGGCTTCAGCCCGGGACCGCGCGCGCCATCCGCCGCTCATGCTCGATCAGCCAGCGTTTGCGCCACAGCCCGCCGCCGTAGCCGGTGAGGGAGCCGTCGGAGCCGATGATGCGGTGGCAGGGGATGACGATGGCGATCTGGTTGGTGCCATTGGCGCAGGCGACGGCGCGTACCGACGAGGGCGAGCCGATGGCGCGGGCCAGGTCGGCGTAGCTGCAGGTGATGCCGAAGGGGATCTCGCGCAGGGCCTGCCACACGCTGCGGGTGAAGGCCGAGGCGCCCATGGCCAGCGGCGTGGCGAAGACCACCGGTTCGCCGGCGAAGTAACGCGAAAGCTCCGCCTCGATCTGGTCGATGAGGGCGAAGCGGCCGAAGCCGATGCTGGTGCCGGTGAGTTTCTGCAGGTTCTTCAATTCGTTGGCCAGGGCCGGCCGGTCGAAGAACTCCAGCAGGTGCAGGGATTGCGCGTCCGCCACCGCCAGCATCACGCCCAGGGGCGTTTCCAGCCAGTCGGCCTTGAGCAGCTCGCGCCCGCGCAGGTGCGACGGCGGTTCGCCCAGCAGGCGGGTGAAGGCGCTGCGGAAGCCGCTGTCGGAGTCGAAGCTGGCGCTCACCTGGGCGTCCACCACCCGCGCCCCGGCGGAAAGCTGGGCCAGGCCCTGGCCGATGCGGCGCAGGCGGGCCATTTCGAGGAAGGTCACGCCGAAATGGCGCTTGAAGGCACGGCGCACCGTGGACGGGTCGTGGCCGAGGGCGACGAGGTCGTCTTCCAGCCAGCGCCGCTCCTGGTCCTGCTCCAGCAGCGCGACCAGCTCCTTGACCAGCGGCTCCCGGGCGCCCACCTGGTCCAGCGGACGGCAGCGCAGGCAGGGCCGGAAACCCGCCTCGACACAGGCCTTGATGCTGCCGAAGAACACCGAGTTCTCCCGCTTGGGCTTGCGCGCGGCGCAGGTCAGGCGGCAGAACACCCCGGTGCTCTTGACCCCGACGAAGGCAAAGCCCTCATAGGCCGGGTCGCGCTCCAGCAGCGCCTGGTAGAGGGTCTCGTCATCGGGTAGCGAATCGAACAGCGGGGCATCCATGGCCGGCTCCGGAACCGTGGGAAAAAGAGCGCCCACTTTATGCCAGGAAACCGTCCTGTGCCGCCTTGGATCGGGCGTCCATTCCACGGGGCGGGCGAGCAGGGTGCCCGCCCTCCCCGACGTGGCCATCAGGCCTCTTCGAAGTGCAACTCCGGCGGCTGGCGACGGAAGCCGCCGGTGAGCCAGGCGAGGTAGATAACCCCCAGGGCCAGCCAGGAGAGGCCGAGGATGATCGCCAGGTGGTCGAGGCTGATCATCAGCCACAGGGTGGAGACCATGCCGATCAGCGGGCAGACCACGAACAGCAGCGCCTCGCGCGGGCCGCGCTGATCGCTGCGCAGCCAGTAATGGAAGATCACCGACAGGTTCACCAGGCTGAAGGCCAGGAAGGCACCGAAGTTGATGAAGGAGGTGGAGGTGGTCACGTCCATCTTCAGCGCCAGCAGGGCCACCACGCCGCACAGCACGATGCTGCCCACCGGGGTGCCGAAGCGCTCGCTGAGGCGGCCGAACAGGGACTGCGGCAGCACGCCGTCGCGGCCCATGGCGAACAGCAGGCGCGAGGCGCTGGCCTGGGCGGAGAGGCCCGAGGTGAACTGGCCGACGATCAGGCCGATGAGGAACACCGAGACGAACACATCGCCACCGATGTTGCGGGCGATCTCGTAGGCCGCCGAATCCGCGCTCTGGAACTCGATGGACGGGTGCGCCAGCTGCACGAAGTAGGAGGTGACGATGAAGATCAGCCCGCCGATCAGGGTGATCAGCAGGATCGCCCTGGGAATGGTCCGGCGCGGGTCGCGGGTCTCTTCGGTGAGGGTGCTCACCGCATCGAAGCCGAGGAAGGAGTAGCAGGCGATGGCCGCGCCGCTCATCACCAGCGGCAGGTTCAGGCCCTCGCCGACGAAGGGCGCCAGGGACCACAGCGGCTTGCTCGCATCGCCCAGCACGTAGTGCACGCAAAGCGCGACGAAGGCCAGCAGCACCAGGAACTGCACCAGCATCAGCGCGCCGTTGACGGTCTTGGCCAGCTTCAGCCCGACCACGTTGATGGCCGTGGTGACGCCGATGAAGGCCAGCACCCAGAGCGCCTGGGGCACGTCGGGGAAGGCCGAGTGCAGGTAGGCCGCGCCGATCAGCCAGATGGCCATGGGCAGGAACAGGTAGTCCAGCAGCACCGCCCAGCCGGCGAGGAAGCCCAGCTTGGGGCTGATGGATTTGCGCACGTAGGTGTAGGCCGAGCCGGCCACCGGGAAGGCGGCGGCCATCCGCGCGTAGCTCAGCGCGGTGAACAGCATGGCCAGGGAGGCGGCCACGTAGGCGGCGGGCACCAGGCCCTGGGTGACGTCGGCGAGGATGCCGAAGGTGCCGAGGACGATGATCGGGGTCATGTACGCGATGCCGAACAGCACCACGGACCCCAGCGACAGGGTGCGCTGAAGACGAGCCATTACTGCTACTCCGAATTGTTGGTTGTTATGGCAGAGCCGAAGTCGGCGAAGGTGGAGCGACCGCCTCGAACGGGCGGCCAGGCGGGCGCCCTGCAGGCGCCCGTCAGATCGTGATTCAGGGGATCAGCCACTCGCGCAGGCCGCCCTCGTGCTCGACCAGCCGGCCGGGCAGGTGCAGGCGGCGTTCGTCGAGGTAGCGGTAGTCGCTGCGGGCGGCGGCGAGCTGGGCCAGGTCCAGTTCGATGACCTGCCGGCACGCCTCGCGCCCGGCTTCCAGCAGCAGGTGGCCGAAGGGGTCGACCACGGCGCTGCCACCGGCGAACACCAGCCCGCCGTCGCCCTCGCCCACGCGGTTCACCATCACGGCGAAGGCCTGGTTCTCCATGGCGCGGCCCATGATCGCGGTGCGGTGGGTGGGGCCGTAGGGGTCCATGTTGCCGTTGGTGACGATGATCAGCTCGGCGCCGAGCTGGCCAAGGGCGCGGGCGCTCTCGGGGAACTCGATGTCGAAGCAGATCAGCAGGCCCACGCGCACGCCCTTGTACAGGCAGGTGGCGTAGCGGTCGCCGGGGGTGAAGATGCCGCGGTCGGAGGCCCACAGGTGGGTCTTGCGGTACGTCAGGGCGATGCCTTCGGGGGTGATGAGCAGCGTGGTGTTGTAGTAGGTGCCGGCGTCGTTCTCGGCGATGCCGATGGCCACGGCGACGTCGTGCTCGCGGGCGGCACGCCGCACGGCCTGGACGGTGGGGCCATCCAGCGGTTCGGCGACGGCGGCGATGTTCTCGGCGGTGGGGAAGCCCATCAGGTGGGTCTCCGGGAACACCACCAGGTCGGTGTCGGCGGCGCAGGCGGCGATGGCTTCCAGGGCAGCGGCGAGGTTGTGGGCGGTATCGCCGTCACGACCGGTGAGCTGGACGAGTTCGACCTTCATGGGCACTCCTGATTCTTGTCGTTGCGCGAGACCTGCTGGCGCAAAACGGTCAGAATGCGCGCTGCGTCGGTCCCGGTGTTCGCGCAGTATGGAACCCCCGGCGCCTTCGGTGAAATCACGCCCGCGTGGTAACCCATCAGGGGTAGAAGCATGACGTTGAGCCTGCAGGACATCGCCTGGCACCGCTCGGTGGGGCAACTGATCGAGTCGCTGGACGCCCCGGGTTTCTGGGTGGCGCTGGTGCGCACCCTCGGCCAGTACGTGCCCCACGACAGCTGGGTGGCGCTGCTGTTCAGCGAAGGCCGGCCCCAGGTGTTCGCCGAATGCCCGGGCGAGGACGGCGAGCCGGACCTGCTGTTCCAGGACTACCTGGACGGCCTCTACCTGCTGGACCCCTTCTATATCCACAGCCGCGAAAGCAGCCGTGGCGGCCTGCTGCGCCTGGCCGACGTGGCGCCGGAATGCTTCGAGCAGACCGACTACTACCAGCGCTACCACCGCCTCAACGTGGTGACCGACGAGCTGCAGTTCAACGTGCCGCTGGAGGGCGGGCGCACCCTGTGCCTCTCGCTTGGTTCGCGCCAGGCCTTCACCCCCGAGCAGATCGCGCTGTTGAGCCTGGTGGAACCCTGGGTAGTGGGGCTGATGCGCCAGCGCCTGGCCTTCGAGGCCGAACGCCTGGCCAGCACCCCGCAACCGGCGCCGAACTGGGAGGTGCAGCTGGAACAGGTGGGCCAGCAGGTGGAAAGCGCCCTCACCGCCCGCGAGCTGGAAGTCGCCCGGCTGATGCTCAGCGGCTGCTCCAGCAAGGAAGTGGCACGCAAGCTGGCCATCTCGGCGGAGACGGTGAAGGTCCACCGCAAGCACATCTACGCCAAGCTCGGGATCAAGTCGCAGTCGGAGCTGTTCTCGCTGTTCCTCAAGGCGCAGCGGGGGTAGACCGCAGAGGCGAGGGGAGCGCTGCGCGCTCCCTGGCGAATGAATTCGCCCCTACAGGTACCGTGCCCCGTGGGTGTGAATTCATTCGCGATCAAGCCTGGCGCCCTCACCTTTTTGCGGTTGAAACCACTCCCACATCCCCGTAACGGATCGATGCGGTTCGCCGAGCTCACCGCATCCTACGGGCCTGCTCCGTCCGTAGGATGGGCTGAACTATGCGAAGCCCATCGTTGGTGGCGGGCTGCGGATCGGTAGGTGCCGTGCCATGTGGATGCGAATGCATTCGCGATCAAGGCTAGGCGCCACCAAACTTCGCGGTTGAAACCGCTCCCACAAGGAGCGGGCAAGGCCCACGTAGGATGGGCTGAGCTCGGCGAAGCCCATGCGGCCGGCATGGGCCACCCGGGCTGAAGCCCGGGCTACGGGGTTTTAGCGGAGTTTTTCCAGCATCTGGTAGTACCACATGCCCACGGCGAGCATGGGGTTGCCGAACACGTCGCCCATGGGGACCTTGATGTGGGAGCAGCCGGCGAAGGTGTCGAAGCGCCCCAAAGTGCCGGTCATGGCCTCGGCCATGATCTCGCCCATGATGTGGGTGGTGGCGACGCCGTGGCCGGAGTAGCCCTGGCAGTACCAGACATTGGGCGAGAGCTTGCCCAGCTGCGGGATGCGGTTGATGACGATGCCCATGGCACAGCTCCACTGGAACTCGATCTCCACGCCCTTGAGCCGGGGGAAGGTGCGCTCGATGGCCGGGCGCAATTCCGCGGCGATGTCCCGCGAGTCGCGCCCGGAGTAGTTGGCGCCGCCGCCCAGCAGCAGGCGCTTGTCGGCAGTGAGGCGGTAGTAGTCGAGCACGAAGCGGCAGTCGTAGACGGCCAGGTCCTGCGGGTTGATCTGGTCGGCGACCTCGCCCAGCGGGCGGGTGGTGACGATGCCGCCCATGGCCGGGAAGATCATGCCCTTGAGCTTCTTGCGCTCCAGCTTGTGGTAGACGTCGCCGGCCAGCAGCACCTGCCCGGCGTTGACCCGGCCCTGGGCGGTGACCACCGCCGGGCGCGGCCCGTGGACGATCTCCAGTACCTCGGAGTGTTCGAAGATCATTGCCCCCAGGCTCTCGGCCGCGCGGGCCTCGCCCAGGCACAGGTTGAGCGGGTGCAGGTGCATGTTGCGGGTGTTCTTCAGCGCGCCCAGGTACAGGTCGCTCTCCAGGTGGCTGCGCATGCCGGCGGCATCCAGCAGGGTCACCTCCCCTTCCATGCCACGGGCCAGGGCTTCCTCGTAGGAGGCCTTCAGCTCGTCCATGTGCGCGGGCTTCATCGCCGCGTGCAGGTGACCGTGCTTGAGGTCGCACTGGATGCCGTAGCGGGCGACGCGCTGCTTGATGATCTCGTGGCCGCGCCAACGCAGGTTCCAGATGAAGTCATCCACATCCTTGCCCAGGCGCTGGCGCATCTGCTTGCGCATGGCCTCGTCGCCGGAAAGGCTGCCGGTGACCTGGCCGCCGTTGCGGCCAGTGGCGCCCCAGCCGATCTTCTTGGCTTCCACCAGGGCCACCTTGAGCCCGCGCTCGGCCAGCTCGACGGCGGTGGCGACGCCGGTGAAACCGCCGCCGATGATGACCACGTCCGCCTCGACCGTGCCGGTCAGGGTGGGGTAGTCGGTCTCCTGGTTGAGGGTGGCGGTGTAGTAGGAGCGGCAGCGCTCGGCGCTGGCGGTGTTCTTCAGTGCAGCATTCATCGGGTCATTCCTTCAGTGCCCCTGTGGGGGGCATCCAACGGGTGCAGGCCGCCCAGCGGCCCGCGCAAAAAAGGGTCAGGCCTGGTCCATGTACCAGCGCCAGTCCTGCTCGCTGACTTCGGCCATGAACTGGCGGTACTCGGCGCGCTTCACGGCCAGGTACACGCCGAGGAAGGCCTCGCCGAACGCTTCGCGGGCCCAGGTGGACGCCTCCAGGGCGCGCAGGGCGGTGAGCCAGTCGGTGGGCAGGCGCTCGGTGGCCTGGGCATAGCCGTTGCCCTGGACCGGTTCGCCGGGGTCGATCTCGTCGCGCAGGCCGCGGTGGATGCCGGCGAGGATGGCGGCCGCCGCCAGGTAGGGGTTGGCGTCGGCGCCGCAGATGCGGTGCTCCACATGCCGGCTGGCCGCCGGGCCGCCCGGTACGCGCAGGCTCACGGTGCGGTTGTCCACACCCCAGGTGGGCGCCAGCGGGGCGTAGCTGTTGGCCTGGAAGCGGCGGTAGGAGTTGGCGTTGGGGCAGAACAGCAGCAGCGAATCCAGCAGCGACTCGAGCATGCCGCCCACGGCCAGGCGCAGCAGCGGGGTGCCGGCCGGGTCTTCGCTGGCGAACAGGTTGCGGCCCTGCGCGTCGGCCAGGCTGACGTGCATGTGCATGCCGGTGCCGGCCAGGTGGTCGAAAGGCTTGGCCATGAAGCAGGCGCGCATGCCGTGGGCATTGGCCACGCCCTTGACCAGGCGCTTGTAGCGCACGGCCTGGTCCATGGCGGTGAGCGCGTCGCCGTGCTCCAGGGTGATCTCCACCTGGCCCGGGGCGTACTCGGAGATGGCGGTGCGCGCCGGGATGCCCTGGGCCTTGCAGGCGGCGTAGAGGTCGGCGAGGAACGGCTCGATCTGCTCCAGCTCGCGCAGGCCGTAGACCTGGGTGGTGCGCGGGCGGCGGCCGTCGGTGTCCAGCGCCGGTTGCGGGCGGCCCTGGGCGTCGTTCTTCTGGTCCAGCAGGTAGAACTCCAGTTCGCAGGCCATCACTGGGTGGTAGCCGTCGGCCTTGAGCTGGTCGATCACCTGCACCAGCAGGTGGCGCGGGTCGGCGATGACCGCCGGCATGCCCTCTTCCGGGTGCATGCACACCTGCAGCGCGGCGGTGGGCATGCGCCGCCAGGGCAGGCGCACCAGGCTGCCGGGCAGCGGGTAGGCGCGGCAGTCGATGTCGCCCACGTCCCAGACCAGGCCGGAGTCCTCCACGTCCTCGCCGTTGAGGGTGAGCCCCAGGATGGTGCTCGGCAGCGGCCGGCCGCTCTGGTAGACGGCGAGCAGTTCCTCGCGGTGCAGCAGCTTGCCGCGCGGCACGCCGTTGGCGTCGAGGATGAACAGCTCGAAGGTGTCGATGTCCGGGTTCTGGTCCAGGAAGTCCTGGGCTTCCTGCGCTCTGGCGAATGTCATGTGGCTCCCTCTGCGCCCTGTGGCGCGCGAAATGGTCCCGTCCCTGGCCATGCAAAGGCTGTGCAGGCGGGCAAGGTCAACGATAGTCACGGTGCGGCGCGTGGGCCGCGATCAGGCAGGTGCGCTATCCGGCGGGCGCGCGTGGCGGCAGTGCCAGAGCGCCCAGAAGGCCAGTTCGAGAGGGAGGGAGACGCGGGTCAGGGCCGGCCACCGGCGGCACCGCCAGCGCACGCTGCCCAGGTGGGGCGGCGTGTGCGATACGGGGGCGGTTGTGCGGGTCGAACCCATCGGAAAGGTGCCGAAAACAAGGATGCCCCGGAGACTCGCACGCCCCCATGGGTGCTTAAAATCCAGTTTTTCCTATCTTTGGTTCAGGCGGCGCTAAACAAATTACCGCCCGTGGAAGCGGGCTCGACCGCGAAGTGCCCGGGCACCGGGCCTTCGCGAATGACTCCGCCCCCGCATGCCTCAGGCGTCGTCCTGGGCGCCCTGCATGGCCTCGTAGACAGCCACAGCCTCGATGCCCAGTTCTTCGGCCAGCTCCAGCACGCGCGGCAGGTCCTGGGTGTAGACCAGCACGGCCTGCAGCACGCCCTCTTCCATCGGGTCGCTGAAGCCCACCAGCACGTAGCCGCCCTTCTCCGGGTAGAGGGCGCTGAGCTGCACCTGGATGCTGCGCACGGCGCGCAGCGGCTCGACCTTCTTCAGCTGCTTGGGCTGGATGTTGAAGGTCACACTCGGACCGAAGGAGGCGATGATCTGGCTCAGCAGCTCCGGGTAGTCGTCCGCGTGGAACAGCACGGTCTCCGGCAGGCTGCCCACCACCACCCACTCGCCGAGGGGGATGGTGAAGGTGTCGTCGTAGTTGATGTCGGGGTTGGCTGCGAGGAAGGCTTCCGGGTCGGCATAGGCCTGGGCCGCTTCGTCGGCGATCTGCTCGATCTCTTGCTCGGTCATGCAACCCGAGCTGATTTTGGTGATGAGTTCGACGAGCTGCGCTTTCATGGCAAGGAAGTCCTGGGGTGGATAACGAGGCGTGAAGGATATAGGCAAGCCGCCGCGCCGTCAGCCGAACCGGCCCTCGTGCTGCCGAGCCGCCGATGCCCCACGAAAAAGCCCGTCCACAAGGACGGGCTCTTTCACCACCAACCGGCTCAGGCGCGGAGCTTGCCGGTCCAGTCCATCAGGCTGCGCCACAGGCACACGCCCACGAAGTAGGCCGAGGACAGGCCCCACAGCACCAGCATCATCGGCTTCATGCCCGGGTACTGGATGACCAGGAACATGCTGCTCAGCATCCACACGAAGGTCACGGTGATGTTCAGCGGCATCAGGCGCTTCACCCGGAAGGGGTGCAGGAACTTCAGCTTGGTCAGGGTCAGCGCGGCCAGCACGCAGATGATGCCGAAGCTCACCACCGGCGGCAGGTCCAGCAGGTAGAGGTACAGCGCCACCACGTTCCAGGCGGCGGGGAAGCCGACGAAGTAGTTGTCGCTGCTCTTCATGTTCAGGTTGCAGAAGCAGAACAGCGACGACACCAGGATCAGGCTCACCGTGGGCAGCACGGTGTAATCCGGCAGCGGCACGTAGCGGTAGATGAAGATGGCGGGGATGAACACGTAGGTGAGGTAGTCGATCACCAGGTCCAGCGTCGAACCGTCGAAGTTCGGCAGCATGGTGCTGGTCTGGACCTTGCGCGCGAAACTGCCGTCCAGGCCGTCCACCAGCAACGCCGCGCCGAGCCACAACAGGCAGTCACGGGGTTGGTTGTCGAAGAGCGCCAGGATGGCCATCAGGGCCAGCACCACACCGGTGGCAGTGACGCCGTGGGCCGACCAGGCCTTGGCTTTGTTGACCGCGTTGATTTGAGTGGACACGTTCGTCTCTATTCCGCTGAGTGGTGACGATGTTGGGTAGACAACAGGTTTTTCCTACACGTTCATCGATCGAGTCCGAGCGACGACGGGCACAATGCCGAAGATTCTACTCGTTGCGCCAGTCATTCGATGCAGCTTCCTTCACGTTGGGCACGCTCCGCCGCCCAGCGGCTTGCCCCTGTGCCGCCGCAGCGCCCCGGCCAGAGGCCCGGCAGGCGCCTGACCGACCGTCGGCCCGCTGCGGCTTGCATCCCCGCCCACCCCGCTGCACCCTAGCGCGCCGAAACCCGACGCCCGTGCCATGAGCCATCCCCTCGACCCCGCCCGTTGCCCGCTCTGCGGCCAGCCCAACCAGTGCAGCCTCGCCCGTGGCGACGCCCAGCCGTGCTGGTGCTTCAGCGTCGAGATCGACCCCGAGGCCCTGCGCCAGGTGCCATTGGAAGCCCGCGACCGCGCCTGCCTGTGCCCCCGCTGTGCCCGCCTGCGCGCTGACGACGAGCCCGCCTGATGCGCCTCGACCGCCTGCTGGGCAACCTCCCCGACCTCAACCGCCAGGACGCCCGCCTCGCCCTGGCCGCCGGCCGCGTGCAGGTCAACGGCGCCCCCGAGCGTGACGCCCGGCGCGAAGTGCGCGTGTTCGACCGCGTCACCCTCGACGCCCGCGAGATCCAGCCCGGCAAGCCTGCCCGCTACTTCATGCTGCACAAGCCGGCCGGCTGGGTGAGCGCCACCTGCCACGACGAACACCCCACCGTGCTCGACCTGCTGGACGAGCCCGACAAGCACGAACTGCACCTGGGCGGCCGCCTCGACCTCACCACCACCGGGCTGCTGCTGATCACCAACGATGGCCTCTGGTCGCGCCGCGTGACCCAGCCCGAAACCAAGCAGCCCAAGGTCTACCGCGTGGAGACCGAAGACGAGATCGACCCCGCCTGCATCGCCGCCTTCGCCGCCGGCCTCTACTTCGCCTACGAAGACCTCGTCACCCGCCCCGCCCAGCTGGAAATCCTCGCCCCGCGCCAGGCCCGCCTCACCCTGCACGAAGGGCGCTACCACCAGGTCAAGCGCATGTTCGGTCACTTCCGCAACAAGGTCGTCGGCCTGCACCGCGAGCGCATGGGCGACCTGCCGCTGGACCCGGCCCTGCGCCCCGGCCAGTACCGCGCCCTCACGCCGGGCGAGATCGCCCTGTTCTGAGGCCCGACCAGCGGCCGCCCGATCTCCCGAACCTTTCACCCCCGGCCCCACTCACAGCTCCGTGGCCAGGCAGCCGACCAACTGCAGGATTTTTTTCGGCCAGAGGCTTGCGGGCGGAAAACGCGGCTGCTTAACTCCCAACCCAAGGTCAGAGTGTGACCAATGAGTCACAACAACCTTCCAAGCGACCCGCTGTACCGGCGCACGCGCCCTGCCCTGTTTCACCTGCCTGGTCAAAGGACCCACTCCAACGCCCTTCAACGGCGCTGGAACGGCCACCCTTTTTCGCTGTAAATCATTGAAAAATAAATAATTCTAAAAATCCTCGCCTGACATTCCCCTGTCATCTCCAGGCGTTTATCTGACTGCCATGCGCCGCGAACGATGCCCCCATCGCCCGCTCGTCCAACCTGCGCCCGGAGGAAACGACATGAGGCCTCAAACCCAAGTCGTCACAGTCAACAGGAAGTACAAGGTTCACACGGAGTTCTACGCCAACCCGCAGGCCAGCCGGACCATCATCCTGGTCAACGGCTCCCTCGCCACCACGGCCTCGTTCGCGCAGACGGTCAAGTACCTGCACCCGCAGTTCAACGTCGTGCTCTACGACCAGCCCTACGCCGGCCAGTCCAAACCCCACAACGACCACGGCAGCCCCGTCACCAAGGAAGCCGAGGCCGAGATCCTCCTCGCGCTCATCGAGCACCACCAGGTGGACTATGTCTCCTCCTTCTCCTGGGGCGGCGTCGCCACCCTGCTGGCCCTGTCGCAGAACCCGGCGCGCATCCGCAAGGCGGTGATCAACTCCTTCTCGCCGGTGCTCAACGAACCGATGCTCGACTACCTGCGCAACGGCATGACCCACCTCCAGGCCCTGGACCGGGAGAACGTCGCGCAGTTGGTCAACGCCACCATCGGCAGCTACCTGCCGGCGCTGTTCAAGCGCTTCAACCACAAGCACGTCGCCAGCCTCGACGACCACGAATACCTGCAGATGCACTTCCACATCCGCCAGGTGCTCAACCTCGACGCCCACTGCTACGTCGACTGCCTGCAAGCCGTGGACATCCCCCTGCTGTTCATCAACGGCGAGCACGACCTCTACACCTCCCCCGAGGACGCCCGCGGCTTCGCCCGCCACGTGCGCGACTGCCAGTTCGCCACCATCCGCAACGCCGGCCACTTCATCGACCTGGAGCACAAGGCCGGCTGGCAGCAGACCCAGGACGTCCTGCTGGGCTTCCTCAACGCCCCCACCCGCAGCCAGCAGCCCCGCGTCCTCCACGGCCTGGGCCCGCAGGCCATGGCCGTATGACGCGCACACCCGGCCGCCAGCGCCCGACGCAGGCGGCCGGCAAGGTGCGTTTCATCACGGAAGGTTCAGGGGCGGGGCTTCATTTCGGCCACGACTTCTGGTAAAAAGTCGGCCTCGCAAGCGGGCGTCGTATAATGGCATTACCTGAGCTTCCCAAGCTCATGACGAGGGTTCGATTCCCTTCGCCCGCTCCAGAATCCACGGGCCTTCCAGCTGCCCACCGGGTTAACCGGAAAGAGTTGGGGGCCGTTTTGGGGGCCGTTTCCCCAAATCGGCATGCAGTCAACGGCTGAGCCTGTACTGACTGTTTCGCGTACGCATGCGCACATGATGCGCGACCCTCCGCGCCAAGGTAGAGGGGGGTCTTTCAAATGAGTAATTTTTGTAATCCTGACCAAAATTGCAGCCTAAGCCCTTGTCGCTATTGGCTTTCCATGCTCATTTGGAAAGTAATTTCTGAGTAACTATTTAGTAATCTGATTACTCATCTATAGAGTGATTTTTGCATTCGTAAAAACCCTTATAAATCAGTTAGTTAACCAAAAATCACTTTTCTGATTACTCTGAAATTACTCACCTTTGTAACCCTCTAGGCCAAGAACCACGCGGCCTCCAGCCATGTCCCCGGCGGATGTTGCGGAAGTTACTCATTCTGAAAATCGCACCCTGTACTCCAACTGGCAGGCTTGATATCTCCCCGTTTACCGGGCCGCTCTGCAGGGATTCGCAGGCTTTTTGGTGCGCAGAGTTCTGAGGCAGCCCCGCAGCCAGGCTCTCTTGCAAAGGGCTGCAGGGGTGCAGAAAAAACGACCCATTTAGACCGCAGGCGTGGCGGGGGGACGACCCCGCGCCGCGAGGGTGAAACCCGGGGTTTTCGCCGGGACGCACCAATACGGTGCAACGGAGCAGGGCGGGCACCCCCTGCCGCGCGGGCACGAAAAAGCCGCCCGTAGGCGGCTTGGGGTGTGGCAGGCAGGGAGCTAGGCGGGGGT
Source organism: Metapseudomonas otitidis (assembly GCF_900111835.1). GTDB lineage: Bacteria > Pseudomonadota > Gammaproteobacteria > Pseudomonadales > Pseudomonadaceae > Metapseudomonas > Metapseudomonas otitidis. Next base: position 58,240 of record NZ_FOJP01000022.1, on the reverse strand, counting down.
CGGGTACTCGCGGAACCGGATCACCTCCTCGCCCAGCCACTCGTTCACCTGCTGCAGCCTCGACTGGAGCGGCTCCAGTTCGTTCTGCACCCATACGGTCGTCGCATCCGTGATCGATCCGAAGCCCCCGGCATTCTGCGGGACGATGCCCATCAGCTGTGGAGGGATCCGCAGGCCGGCCAGCATGTCGTCGCGGGTGATGTTCTTGATCGAACCGAACTCATCCTTGGCCGCCACCTCGCTGACGGGGATCAGCTGCAGCCCCTCCTTCTTGCCGTTCGGGGCGTAGACGAACAGGTTGCGGAAGTTGCCTGGGCCCTTGGCGTTCTTCAGCGCGTTGCGCAGGGCATCGATGTCCTCCTCCTTCTGCGCCGCGTCGGTCATGTAGAGGATGAAGCCCGCGTGCGACCCGTTGTTGTAGTACTTGCGGCGGAACAGCGTGGCCGACTCGTTGAGCAGGCCGGACTGCAGGGCCGCCAGCCACTCGGGCATGCCGTACACCTCCTGGTGGATGTCCGCCTCGCGCAGGTGGCAGATGGTCCCCTTCTCGAACTCGTGCTCATCCTTCCAGCCGCGCACCAGGTAGTAGCGGTCGAGATCCTCGCCCCGCCGCATGTACTTCGCCAGGCAGGGCTGCAGGGCCACGGACGTGCCGAGCATGGACCGGCGGCGCTCCAGGTAGGCGTTGCCGGACCAGAGCCAGTCCAGGGCGAACTGCTCGAAGGCCGCCCGGGACAGCAGCCGGTGGGGGACGAACGCCCGGGCCAGCATGTTGCGCTTGAAGGTCAGCCCCGACTGCAGGTACACGCTCGCCGAGATCGACCGGGACAGACCGTCCAGCGACAGCGGCGGCTCGTACCAGCGCCCGTTGAAGGCGCATTCCAGGTAATCGAAGATCTCGCGCCCGCTGAGGACCGGCGTCGGGTCGCCGAAGGTGAAGGCCTCGACGCCTGCAGGCGCGCCGGCTGGGGTTTGGGTGGTCATCATTGCAGCTCCATAAAGCCGGTGTTGGATGTCGTCTGCCCTTCGAGTGGCTCGTTCTGCAGGGCATGGAACAGGGCCCAGGCCAGGTCGGCATGGCCCGTGGTTTCGGTGCGGCCGGCGGTGTAGGTCATGTGGCGACCGCTGGCGGTCATGGTCTTGCGGATGGCCATCAGCGCCTGGGCGAAGTCGGTCCAGCCTGCGTCGAACTCCAGCCGCCCCTTGTGGATCACGTCGTAAGCCTTCAGCACCAGACGCGTCTTCACCTCGGGCGAGTAGCTGAAGGTCACCAGGTTGGGGAAGAACTGCTTAACCAGCTGGGCCACGCCCGAGCCCATGCCCGTGGTATCGATGCCGATGTAGGTGACCCAGAAGCGCTCGGTGATTTCCTTGATCACCTTGGCCTGGGCGGCGAAGTCCATGCCCCGGAACTGGTGCTTCTCCAGCACCCTGAAGGCCCCGCCCGGCACCTGCGGCGGCGCCACCACCACCAGGCCGGCAGTGTCCCCGGTCTCGGCCGGATCGTAGCCCACCCACACCGGCCAGCTGGCGTAAGGGCGCTTGGCGAAGGGCTTGTACTCCCCTTCCCACTTCACCCAGCTGTCCACCATGCAAGGCTGCAGCATGGCCAGGGGGAAGACCGACGCCCCGTCGTCCACGAACTCGCACATCAGCAGGTTGGCGAAGGCCTCGGGCGAGTACTCGAAGCGCAGCTCATCGATATCGAACAGGTCGCAGCCCCGGTCCGCCGCGTCCAGGATGGTGACGATCTGCCGCCAGATCTTGTCCTCGCACAGGCGTCCCTGCTGCAGCGCGCCGTGGCTCACGTCCACCTTCAGGTGCGCCGATGCCGGCTTGCCCCGGTTGAACACCTCCCCGGTCCAGAACGTGTACGCCTCGTGGGCCATGCTCGACGGCGTCGAGAAGTACGTCTTGCGCCACTTCTTGTGCATCGCCATGCCGCTGGCGACCTTGTTCAGTTCCTGGAACTTGAAGGTCCAGAAGAACTCGTCGAAATAGAAATTCCCGTGATAGCCCTGGGCCGTGCGGGCGTTGGTACCGAGGAAATGCAGCTCCGCGCCATTGGGCAGGATGATCGGATCGCCGGTGAGATCGACCCCCGTCACCTCGCGGGCAAAGGCCTGGATATAGGCCTTGAAGATGTGTGCCTGATTCTTCGAGGCCGACAGGAAAATCTGGTTTCTGCCCGTGGTGAGCGCATCGATCAGCGCCTCCCGGGCGAAGTAGTAGGTCGCGCCGATCTGGCGTGACTTCAGGATCACCCGGGTGCGCTGGTTGCCGGCCCGGTACCAATCCTTCTGGTAGTCGAAGCAACCATCGAGGAAGGCCTCGACCAGCCGCTCCACCTGGTCCTCGCTGAACTCATTGCGCCGAGGCTTTGCCTTCGGCCCCGCATTGCGCTTGGCCAGCTCCGGGTTGAGGTCCGTTTCGCTGCCACCGCCCTGGTAGCGCTCAATCCGCGCCTGCCGCTCCATCTGCCGATGGAGCAGATCGATCTCCTTGTAGTCCGCCCCTGTCTTCGGATCCTTGAGGATCAGCTGCACCAGGCGCGCCTCGGTCGCCGCCTGGACCCGCTGCAGCGCAGTCGCCCGGTCCCACTCATCCCGGGCCTTCCAGCTGTGCAGGGTCTTCTCCTTTTCCCCCAGCAGATCGGCGATATCGGTGACGCGCCACCCCATCCAGTACAGGTGCTTGGCGTGGCGTCGAGGGTCGGTCGGGAGGCTGGCGATAGCGTTCATGGCGCCGATGCTGCCGCCCGCGCGCGAAGCACACCCGCGCCGCCCCTTGTATCCCCCACCACTACAAAGCGGGCGCGTTGCCCGGCCAGCGCCGTCTGCCGACCATGCCCCTCAACGCCGACTGCGGCAAAGCAGCTGAAACCGAGGACACCCCATGAAGAAATTCCGCTCGAAGTGGCTCCGCGTTGCCGTGGAAGGCGCCACTACCGACAAGCGCGAGATCAAGCGCAGCTGGCTGGAGCAGGCCGCCAAGAACTTCAGCCAGAACACCTACGGCGCCCGCATCTGGCTGGAGCACTTCCGCAGCCTGCTGCCGGACAGCCCCTTCAAGGCCTACGGCGACGTCGTCGCCCTCAAGACCGAAGAGGTGGAGATCTCCGGCCAGAAGAAGCTCGCCCTCTACGCCCAGCTGGAGCCCACCAGCGAACTGATCGCCCTCAACAAGGCCAAGCAGAAGATCTACACCTCCATCGAGATCGACGAGAACTTCGCCGACAGCGGCGAGGCGTACATGGTCGGCCTCGCCGTCACCGACTCCCCGGCCAGCCTGGGGACCGACGTCCTCGCCTTCTCTGCGCAGAAGCCCGAGGCCAGCCCCTTCCGTAGCCGCCACTACTCCGAGACCTCCATGTTCTCCGAGGCCATCGAAGCCAATCTCGAATTCGAAGAGGTCACTGACCAGGTGGGGCTGTTCGGCAGCCTCAAGACCGCCATCAGCGACCTCATCAGCAAGGGCAAGGACAAGGAAGGCAGGGATGCCACTTCCTTCAAGGAGCTGGGCGAGGCCCTGGAGGGCCTGGTCACCTTCGCCACCCAGCAGCAGGAGCACGCGGTCAAGGCCGACACCGCCATCGCCAACCTCACGAAGGCGGTAGAGACCATCACCACCGACTTCGCCGCCCTGAAGGAGCAGCTCGGCAAAACCCAGGACCTCAGCCAGAAACAGCGCCCGCCGGTCACCGGTGACAAGCAGCACGTCGTAACCGACTGCTGATCCCCAGGGACAGCCAACAGCCAAGGATCAACCGGAGAGACCCATGCGTAACGAAACCCGAAAACTCTTCAACGCCTACCTGGACCAGGTGGCCAAGCTCAACGGCGTGGACAGCGCCACCACCAAGTTCGCCATCGAGCCCAGCGTCCAGCAGAAGCTGGAGCAGCGGATGCAGGAATCCAGCGAGTTCCTCGGCCAGATCGGCATGATCGGCGTCGACGAACTGATCGGCGAAAAGGTCGGCATCGGCGTCAGCGGCACCATCGCCAGCCGTACCGACACCACCGGCAGCGGCGTGCGTACCCCGCGCGAAGTGCAGGCCCTGGACAACCAGAAGTACGAGGCCAAGCAGACGGATTTCGACACCGCCATCCGCTACTCCCTGCTCGACGCCTGGGCCAAGTTCCCGGAGTTCCAGGCCCTGCTGCGCGACGCCATCATCAAGCGCCAGGCCCTGGACCGCATCATGATCGGCTTCAACGGGACCAGCGCCGCCGCCACCACCAACCGCAGCACCAACCCCCTGCTGCAGGACGTCAACATCGGCTGGCTGCAGCAGTACCGCAACAACGCCCCGCAGCGCGTCCTCAAGGACGGCAAGGCCGCCGGCAAGATCGTCATCGGCAACGGCGCCACTGCCGACTACAACAACCTCGACGCCCTGGTCTTCGACGCGGTGGCCAACCTGATCGACCCCTGGCACCGCAAGGACCCCGGCCTGGTGGTGATCCTCGGCAGCAACCTCGTGCACGACAAGTACTTCCCGCTGGTGAACAAGGAGCAGCCCGCGTCCGAGAAGCTCGCCACCGACATGATCCTGTCGCAGAAGCGCATGGGCGGTAAGCAGCCGATCGAAGTGCCCTACGTGCCCGACGGCGCCATGCTCATCACCACTCTGCCCAACCTCGCCATCTACTGGCAGCTCGGCGGCCGCCGCCGCTACATCCAGGAGAACCCGGCCAAGAACCGCATCGACAACTTCGAATCGAGCAACGACGCCTACGTCGTCGAGGACTACGGCCTCGGCTGCCTGGTCGAGAACATCGAGCTGCTGGAGGCCTGACCGCCATGGCCCTGAGCCCCGCCAAACGCCACTTCATCAAGACCTCGGCCGCCATGGCGGCCGAGGCCACCCCCCACGGCGACACCGTCGAAGGCCTGCCGGCCTACGAACAGCAGCTCGCCCAGCTGCACCAGGACCGCCTGCGCCTGAGCCAGGTCCAGGGCAACGAGCGCAAGGCCGAACTCAAGCGCCAACTGGTCCCCGCGTACGCGCCGTACATCGAGGGCGTGCTGGAGGCGGGGCAAGGCGCCCAGGACGACGTGCTCGGCTACCTCATGGTCTGGCGCATCGACACCGGCGACTACCAGGGCGCTCTCGACATCGCCGAGTACGTCTTGCGGCACGGGCTCGCCCTGCCGGATCGCTTCGAGCGCTCCAGCGGCTGCCTGGTCGCCGAAGAAATCGCCGAGGCCGCCCTCAAGGCGCAGAAGACCAAGGACAGCTTCGACCTCGACGTGCTGCACCGAACCATCGCCCTCACCGACGACCAGGACATGCCCGACGAGGCTCGCGCCAAGCTCTACCTCGCCGCCGGCCGCGCCACCCTCGAAGGGCTCACCCAAGACAACCCAGGCCCGCCCGGCAAGCTCCAGGCCGGCGCCGACCTGCTCAAGCGCGCCATCGAGCTGCACAGCATGTGCGGCGGCAAGCAAGCCTTCGACGCAGCCACCAAGCTGCTCAACAAACTCGCCGCCCAGCAGGGCGGCTAACCGAGCGGTCCCCCGCAACCCGGGCGGCTCGGGGCCGATCAGCAGGACCTCCTCCCTTGCTGTGACGCCCCGACCACCGCCCTCCACGCGAGAGCAGCACATGAGCGGTTTCGTCGGCGGCGACACCACCCCCAAGGCCTTTACCCTGGTCAATGACGGTTTCTGGCCGGACATCGACGCCGACCACCTGCGCGAAGCCCAGCGCATCGCCGGCACCATCACCAACGCCCGCCTGGAGCTGGCCACCGTCAACGCCATGCTCAGCGTCAACAGCGACCTGGTCACCCGCCGGGCCGAATGGATCGCCAAGGGCTACGCCACCCTCGCCGACGTGCCCAGCCCGACGATCAACGGCATCAGCGCCAAGGTCCACGCCTACCAGCGCGCCGTGTACTGCGCCACCAGCGCCGAGATCGCCGAGCGGTACCGCAGCTACGACGCCACCAACAGCGGCGAGCAGAAGGCCGCCGAAGAGGTGGACAGCATCGCCGAGTACCGCCGCGACCAGCGCTGGGCCATCCGCGACCTGCTGGGCATCGGCCGCACCACCGTGGAGCTGATCTGATGAACAGCGTCCGCGCGCTCCAGGGCGACACCGTCGACGCCATCTGCTGGCGGGTCTACGGGCGCACCGCCGGCCTCACCGAGGCGGTGCTGGAGGCCAACCCCGGCCTGGCCGACCTCGGCCCGGTCATCCCCCAGGGCCACCGGGTCACCCTCCCCGCCCAGGCCCCGCAACCCCAACGTCAAACGGTGAACCTATGGGACTGATCTACCTCGCCCTGTACAAGGCGCGGGGCAGCCTGTTCAACCGCCTCATCCGCGTATGGACACGCTCGCCCTACAGCCACTGTGAACTGGTGATGCCCGACGGCCGCTGGCTGTCCGCCTCCGGCCGGGACGGCGGCGTGCGCGCCAAGCGCATCGAGCTCGACCTCGCCCACTGGGACCTGATCCCGCTGCCCTGGGCTGACGCCCAGCTCATCGAGCAGGTATTCACCGCGCACCAGGGCAAAGGCTACGACTGGCTCGGCCTGCTCGGCAGCCAGCTGGTCCCGCTCACCATCGACAACCCCCGCCGCATGTTCTGCAGCGAGTTCTGTGCCGCCGCCCTGGGCTTCCCCCTGGCCCAGCGCTACAGCCCCGCCCTCCTCGGCGAGGTCGTACGGCGGATCCACGCCATCCACGCCGGACACTGGAATGAAGCGCATGCCTGACCGCCCCGAAACCTGGGCCTGGTTCTTCGCCTGGCTCGAACACAACTGGCCCGGCCTCTACGCCGGCCTGCTGGCCGCCCTCATCGCCGGCCTGCGCGTCATCTACGGCGGCGGCACCCTGCGCCGGGTGCTGCTGGAGGCCCCGCTGTGCGGCCTGCTGGCCCTGTCCGTGAGCCACGGCCTGGGCCTGGTAGGCATCCCGCCCGGATCCGCGCCCTTCTTCGGCGGCGCCATCGGCCTGCTGGGGGTCGAAGGCGTCCGCGCCCTCGCCCGCCGCTTCTTCAACCGCAAGGTGGACACCCTATGACCCCGCTCAAACACGGCGACCGCTCCCAGGCCGTCGCCCAGTTGCAGAAAGCCCTCGTCGCCCAAGGCGCCACCCTCGCCGTGGATGGCGACTACGGCGACGCCACCGAGCAGGCCGTGCGCGCCTACCAGACCCGCATCGGCCTGGTGGCCGACGGCATCGCCGGCGACAAGACCCTCGCCGCCCTCGCCGGGCAGGACACCGGCCGCCTGCTCAGGCACGCCGACCTGGTGGCCGCCGCCAAACGCCTCGGCATCGAGCTGGCCGCGCTCTACGCCGTCAACGAGGTGGAGAGCCGGGGCCAGGGCTTCCTCGCCAACGGCCGCCCGGTGATCCTCTTCGAGCGCCACGTCATGCTCGCCCGCCTCAAGCTGACCCGCGCCCCGAGTGACGACGTACAGCAGCTGGAGCAGCGCGCCATGGAGCTGGCCGCCAAATTCCCCAACCTGGTCAACGCCGCACCCGGCGGCTACGCCGGCGGCACCGCCGAACACCAACGCCTGGCCAGTGCCCGCCAGCTGGACGACACCTGCGCCCTGGAGTCCGCCAGCTGGGGCCTGTTCCAGATCATGGGCTACCACGCCACCGCCCTCGGCTACCCCAGCGTCCAGGCCTTCGCCGAGGCCATGCAGCGCAGCGAGGCCGAGCAGCTCGACGCCTTCGTCCGCTTCATCGAAGCCGACCCGGCCCTGCACAAGGCCCTCAAGGGGAAAAAGTGGCCCGAGTTCGCCCGCCGCTACAACGGCCCCGCCTACGCCCGCAACCTCTACGACGTGAAGCTCGAACGCGCCTACGCCCGGCACATCGAGGCCGCCGCGTGAGTCCCCTGCGCCAGGCCCTCTACGGCCTCGCCCTGCTGGCCGCCCTGGGCGTGCTGCTGTGGACCCAGCACCTGCGCACCCAGGCCGAGGACGCCCGCGCCGAGCTGGACGACCAGCGCCTGCAGCAGGCCGAGCAGCGCATCGAGCGCCAGGCGCAGACCATCACCCAGCTGGACCAGGCCCTGCAGGCCGAACGCACCGCCCAGGCACAGCTGCGCACCCTCCAGGCCCAACTGCGCCAGGGCCTGGCCCAGCGCGAGCGCACCCTCAAGGAGCTGACCCATGCCGACCCCGACCTGCGGACCTGGTCCGCTCTGCCTCTGCCTGCTGCTGCTCGCCGGCTGCGCGAGCGCCCCGCCCTCAGCGGAGCGGACGCTTACCGTGACTGGCTGTCCCGCAGTGGTGCCGTGCCAATTGCCGGCGACGGCACCGACCGCTAACGGCGACCTGCTCAGCGACAGCGAACGCCTCGAAGCCGCCTGGGCCGACTGCGCCGCCCAGGTGGATATGGTCTACCGCCACCAACAGGGCCAGCCATGAACAAACCCACCAGCCTGCGCCGGCACCTGATCGACGCCGTGGCCGAGCTGCGCAACGACCCCGACCGGATCCTGGTGTTCATCGACAACGGCAACGTCCGTTGCACCCTGGCCGCCAGCCTCTCCTTCGAGTACGCCTACGAGCTGCAGGTCATCATCACCGACTTCGCCGGCCACCCCGACGCCATCTTCCTGCCCCTGCTGGCCTGGCTACGGGTCAACCAGTCGGAGCTGCTCGCCAACCTGGAGCGGAACAAGGAAGCCATCGGCTTCGAGGTGGACGTCCTGGCCAACGACAAGGTGGACCTGGCCATCAAGCTCCCCCTCACCGAGCGGGTGGTGGTCAAGCGCCAGGACGACGGCCGCCTCGACATCAGCCACCCCGAGGAACCGCAATACTCCGAACAGATCGAAACCGACGCCGTGCAGGTCTTCGCCAACGGCCAGTTGCTGGCCAGCTGGCCCGCCGTGAAGCCGGCGGATGTCCTGCTGCTGGATGTCCCGCACCCCAAGGTGCCCGCGCGTGGCTGATACCCTCGACGACCTGAGCGACTGGCTCACCCCGCTCATCACCCGCCTGCAACCCAACGAGCGCAGTCGCCTCGCCCGCCAGGTCGCCCAGGGCCTGCGCCGCAGCCAGCAGCAGCGGATCCTCGCCCAGCGCAACCCGGACGGCTCCGCCTACGCCCCCCGCAAAGCGCAGGACCTGCGCGGCAAGGCCGGACGCATCAAGCGCAAGGCCAAGATGTTCACCAAGCTGCGCACCGCCCGCTACGTCAAGGCCAAGGGCGGCGCCGAGGGCGCCACCGTGGGCTTCGCCGGCCGCATTGCCCGCATCGCCCGCGTCCACCAGTACGGCCTGCGGGACCGCCCCGCCCCCGGCGCCCGCGACGTGCAGTACGCCAAGCGCGAGCTGCTCGGCCTCACCGATGCCGAGCGCGACCTCATCCGCGACCAGGTCCTGGCCCACCTCAGCCTGTAACAGCCCGCCCTACAACACCGCGCGGCTGCATCACGCGCGCGTGGCCGCCACCATCGGCGGCATGAACGATCTCGCCACCCTCGCCCGCCTGCTGGAAAACCTCATCCGCCTCGGCACCGTCGCCGAGGTGGACCATGCCGCCGCGCGCGTGCGGGTGCAGAGCGGGCAGCTGCTTACCGGCTGGCTGCCCTGGCTGGCCCCTCGCGCCGGAGCCGACCGGGAATGGAACCCGCCCACCCCGGGCGAGCAGGTCGTGCTCTTCAGCCCCTCCGGCCAGACCGCCAACGGCGTGGCCATCGTCGGCCTGTTCAGTGACCAGCACCCTGCCAATGGCGACCGCCCAGGCCTGCACCGGCGCACCTACCGCGACGGCGCGGTGATCGAGTACGACAGCGTCGCCCACCACCTGCGCGCCATCCTGCCGGCTGGCGGCAGCACCGAGCTGGTGAGCACCGGCGGCATCAGCATCACCGGCGACATCACCCACCAGGGCAACTACACCCAGACCGGCAACCAGAACGTCACCGGCACCGTCACCGTGAGCACCGACGTGGTCGCCGCCGGCATCAGCCTGGTCAAGCACAAGCACATCGGGAACCTCGGTGCCCCCACGAGTCCGCCACTATGAACCGTGAAACCGGCGCCGCCATCGATAACCTGGAGCACATCCGCCAGAGCGTGGCGGACATCCTCACCACCCGGCTCGGCACCCGCATCATGCGCCGCGAGTACGGCAGCCAGCTGGTGGACCTGCTCGACCAGCCGGCCAACCTCACCACCCGCCTGCTCGCCTATGCCGCCATCACCATGAGCCTCATGCGCTGGGAGCCCCGGCTGCGCATCAGCCGCGTGCAGCTGAGCGACGTCAACCTGGCCGGCCAGGTCGTGCTCACCCTCGACGCCACCGTCATCGACACCAACGAAGCGCACAACCTGAGCATCCCCCTGAGCCTGGGGGCGTCCGTATGAAGGTCTGGACACCCATCGACCTGGCCGCCCTGCCCGATCCGGCGGTCATCGAGCAGCTGGACTACGAGCAGATCCTGGAGCAGCGCAAGGCCACCCTGCTGGCCCTGTGGCCCGAGGCCGAGCGCGCGGAGATTGCCGCTCGCCTGGCGCTGGAGTCCGACCCACTCAACAAGCTGCTGCAGGAGAACGCCTACCGCGAGCTGGTCTGGCGGCAGCGGGTCAACGAGGCCGCCCTGGCCACCCTCCTGGCCAAGGCCCGTGGCGCCGACCTGGACCAGGTGGCCGCCAACTACAACGTGCGCCGCCTGGTGGTGACGCCCGCCACCGACCAGGCCCCGGCGGTGATGGAGGGTGACGACGCCCTGCGCGAGCGCGCCCAGATGGCCTTCGAGGGCCTGAGCACCGCAGGCCCGCGAAATTCCTACATCTTCCACGCCCGCAGCGCCGACGGCCGGGTGGCCGATGCCACCGCGGAGAGTCCCAGCCCGGCCGTGGTGGTGGTCACCATCCAGGCCCTGGCCGGCGACGGCACCGCCCCGGCGGACCTGGTGGCCGCTGTGCAGGCCTACCTGTCCGACGACGACCGCCGTCCCGTCGCGGATCGCCTCACCGTACAGGGCGCCCAGGTGCTGCCCTACAGCATCAACGCCGTGCTCCACCTGGCCACCACCGGCGCCGAGGCCGAGCCCATCCGCACTGCCGCCCTGGCGCGGCTCAACACCCTGGTGCGAACCCGCCGCCGCCTCGGCGTGGAGGTCTCCGCCTCGGCTATCTACGCCGCCCTCCACGTGGAAGGCGTGCGCAAGGTCAGCCTGAGCAATTGGACCGACATCGTCCCCACCCCCGCCCAGGCCGCCTACTGCACCGCCATCCACCTCACCACCCAGGAGGCGCAGTGAGCCGGCCCCTGGTACCCGGCAACTCGACCCTGCTGGAACGCAGGGCCACGCAAGCCCTCGCGCAGATCGAAGCGGTGCCCATCCCCCTCCGCACCCTGGCCGATCCCGATGCCTGCCCGGTGGAGCTGCTGCCCTACCTGGCCTGGGCGTTCTCCGTGGACCGCTGGGACGCCAACTGGCCCGAGAGCGTCAAGCGCAAGGTGATTCGTGCGTCCTGGTACGTGCACGCCCACAAGGGCACCATCGGCGCCCTGCGCCGCGTGGTGGAGCCCCTGGGCTACCTGATCCGCGTCATCGAGTGGTGGCAGCTCGCCCCCAACGGTGTGCCGGGCACCTTCGCCCTGGACATCGGCGTGCTCGACTCCGGCATCACCGACGAGATGTACCAGGACCTCAACCGCCTGATCGACGACGCCAAGCCGGTCAGCCGGCACCTGGTAGGCCTGGCCATCAGCCTGGAGACCCGCGCCGAGATCCACGTGGGTGCCGCCGCCCTGCTGGGCGACACCCTCACCGTCTACCCGTACGACCCCGGCCCCATCGTGGTCGGCAGCGAGGCCGTGCGCTTCGCCGCCGCCGAACACTCCATCGACACCATGAGCGTCTACCCATGACCCAGACCTACTACGCCGTGCTCACGGAAGTGGGCGAAGCCAAGCTCGCCAACGCCACCGCACTCGGCACGCCCCTGCAGCTCACCCGCATGGCCGTGGGCGACGGCGGCGGCAGCGTGCCGGTGCCCAACCGCAGCGCCAAGAACCTGGTGGGCGAACGCTACCGGGCCAACCTCAACACCCTGCAGAAGGACCCGCTCAACGGCAGCCAGGTGATTGCCGAGCTGGTCCTGCCGGAGACCGTCGGCGGCTGGTGGATCCGCGAGATCGGCCTCTTCGACGCCGCCGGCGACCTGATCGCCTACAGCAACGCCCCCGAGACCTACAAGCCGCAGATGGCTGAAGGGTCCGCGCGTACCCAGGTGGTGCGGATGGTGCTGCTGGTCAGCAGCGTCGCCGCCGTGGAATTGAAGGTGGACCCGTCCGTCGTGCTGGCCACCCGCGAGTTCGTGACCACCACCGTGGCCGCCGAACTGGCCAAGCTCGACGCCAAGCAATCGGTGCGCTACGCCACCACCGGCAACGTCGTCCTCTCCGGCCTGGCGGTGCAGGCCAACGGCGACTGGCCCTCGGCTCTCAGCGCAGGCGACCGCATCCTGGTGAAGAACCAGAACAGCGCCAAGGACAACGGCCTGTGGGCCGCCTCCAGCGGCGCCTGGACCCGCACCGCCGATGCCGACATCGACGCCAAGGTGACCCCCGCCCTCACCGTATCGGTGGAGAGCGGCACCACCCTGGCCGACACGGTCTGGCAACTGGTCACCGATGCCCCCATCGTGGTGGGCACCACCGCCCTGGCCTTCCAGGACATCACCAACGGCCTGGCGCGCCTGGCCTCCCCCGCGTTCACCGGCAACCCCACGGCGCCCACCCCGGCGCAGTTCGACAACGACACCAGCCTGGCCACGACGGCCTTCGTGCAGCGGGCAATGGGTAACTTCTCCGGGCAGACCAGCTACAGCGCCAGTACACAGCTCACCGCTGCAGATGCGGGCAAGCTGATCCTCATCTCGGCCGCCAGCACCACCCCCACACTCACCTTGCCGGACGCTGCAAGCGTCCCTGTGGGCACGGCGTTCTGGTTCTGCGGCAATGCCCAGAACTTCCCCCCGATCATCGCCGCGAAAGGGACTGATAGCCTGGTTCGGCCAGACTCCAGCGTGGGCAGCATTCAAATGTCCGCCCACGGGACGCTACTTGTGCGCAAGGCCGCGAGTGGAGCGTGGTTCATCTCGGATGGCACGGACGCATTCAGGTACATGCATTCACTCTTTGGGGCCTCGCTCGGCGCCACTGGCTACCGCCGCACCCCCAGCGGCGACATCGAGCAATGGGGCCTGGTTGTGGCTGCGCCGAGCGGGTCGAACACCGTGATCACCCTCCCGACTGCCTACACCGTCGGCGTGCACCACATCGGCATCGCCTTCGCCAACTTCACCAACGACGAAGCCGTCGGCTCGGCGCCGGTCATGCAGGCACGCGCCAGTGGTCTAGGGACGATCACCGTGCGCAACCTGCACACCGGCTCGGCCAGCTTCTTCTGGACCACCAAGGGGAAATGAGCATGCTCACCTACTTCAGCCCATCCACCTGTTTTCTCTACCGCATGGATGTCTACGAGGGGCACCTTCCCGAGGATGCCGTGGCCGTGTCCGACCACGAGTACGCAGCCCTCCAGGCCGGCATATCGGCCCGGAAAATCCTGGTACCCGGCCCCGATGGGCGCCCGCTTCTGCAAGATCCGCCGGTTGTTCCAGCCACCGCCGCAACGCTCTGCAGCAGGGTGGACATGGCCGCCGACGCGGCCCGCCGCACCGTGGCAGGCGACCCGCTGCGCGCCGTGGAGTACGAACGCGCCGCCGCCGAGGCCCAGGCCTTCGCCGCCGCCGACTACCAGGGCGAGGTACCGCGCAGCGTCGCCGCCTGGGCCATCAACGGGCGCACCCCGCGCCAGGCTGCCGACAGCATCCTGGCCGAGGCCGCCGCCTACGCCGAGGCGCTGTACCAGATCCGCGAGACGCGCCTGCAGGCCAAGGAGCTGATCCGCCAGGCAATGGCCGAAGGCGACAGCGCCCGGGCCGAGGACATCGCCGCCGAGACCATCGCCGCCATCGAGGCCGCCATCCACGGCGTCGGAAACGCCGGCCGCTGATTTCCCAGGGGTGGGTTGGCCCCGCTTCGGCGGGGCTTTTTTATGCGCGCCTTGTAGCCCGGCCCGCTACAAAGCCCGCCTGTCGCCGCGCCGTCGCGCGCGCGGCAGCCTGTGCACTGTCATTCAACCGAACAGGCACAGACCATGGCCGACTACCTCCACGGCGTCCGCGTTCTCGAAATCAACGAGGGCGTGCGCCCCATCCGCACCGTTTCCACCGCCGTCATCGGCATGGTCTGCACCGGCGCCGACGCCGACGACGCGACCTTCCCCCTCAACACCCCGGTGCTCATCACCAACGTGCAGACCGCCGTCGGCAAGGCCGGTACCCAGGGCACCCTGGCCGCCAGCCTGCAGGCCATCGCCAACCAGACCAAGCCGCTGACCATCGTGGTGCGCGTGGCGGACGGCACCGGCGAGACCGAGGCGCAGAAGGCCGCCTCGCTCAAGTCCAACCTCATCGGCACCACCACCCCCGACGGCAAGTACACCGGCATGAAGGCCTTGCTATCGGCCAAGGGACGATTGGGCGTGGTGCCGCGCATCCTCGGGGTGCCGGGGCTGGACAGCCAGGAGGTGGCCGCCGCCCTGGTGAGCATCGCCAAGGACCTGCGGGCCTTCGCCTACGTCAGCGCCCACGGCTGCAAGACCAAGGAAGAGGCCGTCGCCTACCGCAACAACTTCGGCGCCCGTGAATGCATGGTGATCTGGCCCGACTTCCAGAGCTGGGACACCACCGCCAACGCCACCGCCGTCTCGCCCGCCGTGGCCATCGCCCTGGGCCTGCGCGCCAAGCTCGACCAGGAGGTGGGCTGGCACAAGACCCTTTCCAACGTCGCCGTCAACGGCGTCACCGGCATCAGCGCCGACGTCTGGTGGGACCTGCAGAACCCCGCCACCGACGCCAACTACCTCAACAGCAACGAAGTCACCACCCTCATCCAGGAGGCCGGCTTCCGCTTCTGGGGCTCGCGCACCTGCAGCGAGGATCCGCTGTTCGCGTTCGAGAACTACACCCGCACCGCCCAGGTGCTGGCCGACACCATGGCCGAGGGCCAGTTCTGGGCCATCGACAAGCCCATGCACAGCAGCCTCATCCGCGACATCGTCGAGGGCATCAACGCCAAGTTCCGCGAGCTGAAGGCCCAGGGCTACATCATCGACGGTGCCTGCTGGTACGACCCCGCCGCCAACGACGAGACCACCCTCAAGGCCGGCAAATGCTTCCTCGACTACGACTACACCCCCGTGCCGCCGCTGGAGGACCTGACCCTGCGTCAGCGCATCACCGACCGCTACCTCGCCACCTTCGCCGCGCAGATCAGCGGCTGACCCATTGCACGCGCGGCCCCGCCGCGCCGTAGGAGATCCCCAGCATGGCCATGCCCAGCAAGCTCAAGAACATGATGCTGTTCAACGATGGCGTCGCCTACGGCGGCCTCGCCAAGACCGTCACCCTGCCGCCCCTGAGCCGCAAGATGGAGGGTTATCGCGGCGGCGGCATGCACGGCACCGTCAAGGCCGACCTCGGCCTCAGCGACGACGGCATCGTCGTCGAGTGGACCGCCGGCGGCCTGGTCACCCACGCCATCCGCCAGTTCGGCGCCACCTCCGCCTCGGCCGTCCCGTTGCGCTTCGCCGGCGCCTACCAGGCCGACGACACCGGCACCGTCAACACCGTGGAGGTGGTCCTGCGTGGCCGGCACGAAACCGTCGAGATGGGCGACGCCACCCCCGGCGAAGACACCGAGCAGAAGGTCACCACCACCTGCAGCTACTACAAGCTCACCGTCGACGGTGAGGTCCTGGTCGAGATCGATCTCCTCAACTTCATCGAGATCATCGACGGCAAGGACATGCTCGAAGCCCAGCGCAAGGCCATCGGCCTCTAACCCCGGCGCCCGGCCCAGGGCGCCCCACCCCAGAAGGACCCCACCATGAAGATCGACAACGACAACCTGGTACCGCTCGACACCGCCATCAAGCGCGGCGAACAGAAGATCACCAGCCTGGAGCTGCGCAAGCCCTCCGCCGGCGAGCTGCGCGGCGTGCACCTGGGCGAGCTGCTGCAGCTGGACGTCAACAGCCTGATCAAGGTCATCCCGCGCATCAGCATCCCGACCCTCACCGAGCACGAAGTGGCCGCCATGGACCCGGCCGACCTGCTGGCCGTGGGCACCAAGGTCGCCGGTTTTTTGCTCTCGAATGCGGCGAAGAAGGAAGCATCCCTCGCCGTGTAGAGGACGCCATGGCGGATCTCGCCGTGGTGTTCCACTGGGCGCCGGCCGACATGGACCGGCTGCACCTGCGGGAATTGATGGAATGGCGCGAGCGCGCCCGTGTAAGGAGCCAGGCCGATGGCTGACAACCTGATACTCAAGGTCACGCTGTCGGCCCTGGACAAGGCAGCGGCGCCCCTGCGGCGCATCCAGGGCGGCGCCATCGGCGCCGGCCGGGAGCTGAAGGCTGCCCGCGACCGTCTCAAGGAATTGAACGCCCAGCAGCGCGACGTCTCTGCCTGGCGCGCCCAGTTCAACGCCGCCCAGGACACCGAGCGCGCCCTGGGCGCCGCCCGCGCCCGCGTGCAGGCCCTGAGCCGGGAGATGGCCAACACCACCGTGCCCACCCGGCAGATGACCCGCGACCTGCGCGGTGCCATCCGCGAGGCCACGGCCCTCAAACGCCAGCACGGCGAGAACCAGGTGCAGCTCCAGGGCCTGCGCAGCAAACTGGCCGCCGCCGGCATCGACACCCGCAAGCTGGGCAGCGCCGAGCGCGAGCTGCGCGGGCAGGTCGCGGCCACCACCCGCGCCATCGGCCAGCAGGAGGAACGGCTCAAGCGCATCACCACCCAGCAGAAGCGCCTGGCCGCCGCACGTGGCCAGTACGACGCCTCCCAGGCCCTGGCCGGCAGCATGGCCGGCGTGGGTGCCGGCTCCGCCGCTGCAGGCGCCGCCATGGGCGCGCCCGTGGTGGCCACCGCCAAGGCCTACATCGACTTCGAGGACGCCATGCTGGGCGTGGCCAAGCAGGTGGAAGGCGCGCGGGACGATAGCGGCAAGCTCACCTCGGTGTATTTCGAGATGGGCGACTCCATCAAGGCCCTGGCCGAGCGCATCCCCATGGCCACCACCGAGATCGCCGCCCTGGTGGAAGGCGCCGCTCGCATGGGCATCCAGGGCAAGGACAACCTGCTGGGCTTCACCCAGGTGGCCGCCAACGCCGCCACCGCCTTCGAGCTGCCGGCCGACCAGATCGGCGAGAACCTGGCGCGTAT
Source organism: Metapseudomonas otitidis (assembly GCF_900111835.1). GTDB lineage: Bacteria > Pseudomonadota > Gammaproteobacteria > Pseudomonadales > Pseudomonadaceae > Metapseudomonas > Metapseudomonas otitidis. The sequence goes on along the minus strand of NZ_FOJP01000022.1, from coordinate 40,955 downwards.
CGCCAACCTCTACAAGCTGCCGATCAAGAACGTCGACCAGCTGGGCGACGCCATCAACTACCTGGACGACAACGCCCAATCGAAGGGTGCCGACATCATCGAGGTCATGCAGCGCACAGCCGGCATCACCGCCTCGGTGGGCATGAGCTTCAAGGACGCGGCCGCCCTCGGCTCCACCTTCCTGACCCTGGGCGCCTCGGCCGAGGTGGCCGCCACGGCCACCAACGCCATGATCCGCGAGCTGGCGATCGCCCAGTCGCAGCCCAAGCGCTTCCAGCAGGGCCTCAAGGCGCTGAAGATGTCCGCCAAGGACATCCAGCTCGGTATGTCCAAGGACTCCACCGGCACGATCCAGAAGGTTCTGGAGGCCATCAAGAAGCTGCCCAAGAACGAGCAGCTCACCGTCAGCACCCAGCTGTTCGGCAAGGAGTACGGCGACGACGCCGCCAAGCTCGGCGCCAACATCGAGGAGTACCGCCGCCAGCTCGCCCTGGCCAACTCCGAAGCCGCCAAGGGCTCCATGCAGCGCGAGGCGGACATCCGCGCCGAATCCCTCTCGGCCCGCCTGGAGATGGCCAAGAACCGCGCCTTCAACCTCTCCGCCACCCTGGGCGAGACCCTGCGCCCGGCCATCGTGCGGCTGGTGGAGGGCTTCAACCGCATCCTGGAGCGCGTCACCACGTGGGTGAAGGCCAACCCCGAGCTGGCCTACACCATCCTCAAGGTGGTGGCGGGCCTGGCGGGCCTGGCCACGGTGTTCGGCACCCTCACCCTGGGCATGGCGTCCCTGCTGGGGCCGTTCGCCATGTTCCGCTACGCCATGATGCTGGTAGGCATCAAGGGCGGCGGCCTGGCCAGCGTACTGCTCAACCTCGGCCGCACCGTGCTGCCCATCGTCGGCCAGGCCATCCTGTGGATCGGCCGCGCGCTGATGATGAACCCCATCGGCCTGGCCATCACCGCCATCGCCGTGGCGGCACTGCTGATCTACAAGTACTGGGACCCGATCAAGGCGTACGTGATGAGCCTGTGGGCCGAGATCAAGGCCGGCTTCGACGGCGGCATCGGCGGCATCACCCAGCTCATCATCAATTTCAGCCCCCTGGGCCTGTTCTACCGGGCCTTCGCCGGCGTGATGAACTACTTCGGCGTGGAGATGCCGGGCAAGTTCTCCGAATTCGGCAGCATGCTCATGCAGGGCATGGTCAACGGCATCACCAACGGCCTCGCCGCCGTGAAGGACAGCATCACCGGCGCCGCCGACAGCACCATCACCTGGTTCAAGGAGAAGCTCGGCATTCACAGCCCCTCACGGGTCTTCGCCAGCCTGGGCGGCTTCACCATGGCCGGCCTGGTGCAGGGCCTGGCCGGTGGCGAGGGCGACGTGCTGGGGCAGATCAGCAGCACCGCCCGGCGCCTCACCGAGGCCGGTGCCGGCATGCTGGGCATGGGCAGCGGCATCCGCCTGGACACCCGTGCCCCGGTCCAGGCTGCCGGGGGCGGCGGCACCGTCGTCCAGGGCGACACCATCCACATCACCATCCACGCTGCCCCCGGAACCGACGTGGCCGGCCTGCGGCAGCAGATCAACCAACTGCTCGACGAGCGCGAGCGCAGCAAGGCCGCCCGGGTGCGCTCCCGCCTGAGCGACCGGGAGTAAACGCACCATGATGATGGCCCTCGGCATGTTCGTGTTCAGCCTGCACACCCTCGCCTACCAGGAGCTGCAGCGGCAGACCGAATGGCGCCACCCCAGCAGCAGCCGGGTGGGCACCAACCCGGCCCGGCAGTTCGCCGGCCGGGGCGACGACACCCTCACCCTGCCCGGGATCCTGCTGCCCGAGCTGGCCGGCAGCCTGCTCAGCCTCGACGCCCTGCGGGAGATGGCCAACACCGGCAAGGCCTACCCCATGGTGGAGGGCAGCGGGCGGATCCTCGGGCTGTGGGTGATCGAGCGGGTGAGCGAGACGCGCACGCTGTTTTTCCCCGACGGCACCCCGCGCCGCATCGAGTTCAGCCTGGGCCTGACGCGGGTGGACGACGGCCGCACCGACCTGCTCGGCGCCGCCAGCGCCATGGGCGTGAACATCCTGCGGAGAATCCTGCTGTGATCGAGAGCCTGGTGGATTCCGCCCTGGGCATCCTGCGCGATGCCGCCCGCAGCGCCCTGGGCGACAACGACTACCCCGCGCCGATCTTCCGCCTGAGCGTGGACGGCCTCGACATCGCCCAGCAGGTGAGCCCGCGCCTGATCAGCCTCAGCCTCACCGACAACCGGGGCCTGGAGGCGGACCAGCTGGACATCAGCCTCAGCGACCACGACGGCCTGCTGGCCATCCCGCCCAAGGGCGCCGTGCTGCGCCTGTGGCTGGGCTGGACCGATACCGGCCTGGTGGACAAAGGCACCTTCACCGTGGACGAGACCGAGCACAGCGGCATGCCCGACGTGCTCAACATCCGAGGCCGCAGCGCGGATCTGCGCAAGCAACTCAAGGTCAAGCGCGAGCTGAGCTACAGCGGCACCACCCTGGGCGAGGTGATCCGCCAGATCGCCCAACGCCAGGGCCTGGTGCCCGTGGTGGCCGAGGCCCTGGACGCCCAGCCGGTGCTGCAGCTGGACCAGGCCAACGAGTCCGACGCCAACATCCTCACCCGCCTGGGCGAGGACTACGACGCCGTGGCCACGGTGAAGGCCGGCCGCCTGCTGTTCCTCGGCGGCAACGGCGGCAAGACCGCCAGCGGCGCCGAGCTGCCCCACATCACCCTCACCCGCGCCGACGGCGACCAGCACCGCTACCTGGTGGCCGACCGCGAGGCCTACGACGGCGTGCGCGCCTACTACTACAACGTCAACAGCGCCAAGAAGGAGGAGGCCATCGCCGGCGGCGGCGACAACCTCAAGGACCTGCGCCACACCTACAGCGACCAGGCCAGCGCCCTCCGCGCCGCCCGCAGCGAGTGGAACCGCCTGCAGCGCGGCAGCGCCACCCTCAGCTACAGCCTGGCCAAGGGCCGCCCGGACCTCATCCCCGAACTCACCTACACCCTGCAGGGCGTGAAGGACGAGATCGACGCCATCGTCTGGCACGGCGGCAACGTGCAGCACAGCCTCACCGCCGACGGCGGCTACACCACCAGCCTGGAGCTGGAGAGCAAACTGCCCGAAGACCTGGTGGATGCGCTGTACGAGGAAGTGCCCGGCGACTACACCGGCGTGATCGCCTACTACCGGGACAAGAAGACGGGGAAGGAAGCCAGCGTTACCGCTGGCGACCAGAGCAAACCGAAGCGCCTACGGCACCTGTATGCGAGCAAGGCGAATGCGAAGCGGGCGGTGGAGATGGAGTGGAACAAGTTGCATCAGGTGAACGCAACGCCTCAGAGTTCCTAGTAGTATTAAGCCTCAACATCAGGCGCGGAACTCCCTATGAAGGACATAGCCACCCAACTCATAAGCGGCGACTTTTCTAGCATCTGGCTTATTCTAGTTGTCGGAGCCTTAACTTTAGTGTCTAACTATTTAGGCACTAGAGTCACGAAAACTGCAGAATTCAAATCTCTCAAGGAGCAATTCAGCACAATTCTTGATCAACAAAAATCGATTGCCTCCAGCATAGGCAGTATTAACCATGACTTCAATATTCAAGCGACAGCCTTCCAAATCAAATTAAATCACTACGAAGAAAAATCCATAGTAGCAATAACATCCTGTTATGAGGGCGCCATTGCGCTCCGCGTAAGCATTATGGAGTTTTTCGAAACAAGCAAAACAGATGAAGACATTGAGAGAGCTCGCCAAAAAATAGCCGACTTCAGTACCTTACTGCTCACACAGACGATATGGTTGCCGCCACCAGTTCTGGAGCTTTTTAATGATTTACATGAGGAGTTGAAGAGACAAACTTCTGTTTATCTCCGTACATTTAGGTCATTACGCAAGAGTGCAACCACTGATGCGGTTGAACTGGAAGTTATCCGTCAGATTCAGAGTGATTTTTTTGACTTGGCAGTTGTGCTAAGCGAGCGATTGGCTGATCTAGGAGGGCAAATCTCCGACTACATACACGCAACTATGCAGAAAGCCTCTAGTCAACTAAGCGAAGTTCCCCCCACCGACTCACATACCCCGGCGACTTGAGCGCCTGTTTCATCGCCCACCCCGCCTCGTAGGGCACCGCTGCCAAGCGCACGGTGCCGCGCCCCATTCGCTGATTGATCCGGTCCAGCGTTGCCATCAGCTCTGCGCTGCGCGGCCGTGGGCTGGGGGCGAACAGGTCGGCCTGGATCTGCCCGGGCCGCACGAAGTCCATCAGCAGCACCCCCGCCTTCTGGTACCGGTAGCCGGGCTGGTAGATCGCCTCCAGCCCGGCCAGGGCGGCGCGCACCAGCTCGCGGGTGTCGTGGGTGGGGTACGGCAGCGGCACGCTGGCAGTGCGCGCGTACTGGCGTTCGGTGGGGTTGAACACCCCGGTGCGGATGTACACCTGCAGGCGCTGGCAGTAGTCGCCCTGGCTGCGCAGCTTCTCGCCGGCGCGGCTGGCGTAGGTGGCCACCGCCTCGCGCAGCGGCTCCAGGGCGGTGAGGCGTTCGGAGAACGAACGGCTGCAGGCGATCATCTGTTTCGGCTCGGGACCGTCGTCCAGGGCGTAGCAGGCCTCCCCGCGCAGCTCGCGGATGGTCTTCTCCACCACCACGCTGAACAGCTTGCGCATGGTAGTGGCGTCCTGCTGGGCCAGGTCCCAGGCGGTGCGTATGCCCATGGCCTCGAAGTGCCCGAGCAGCTTGCGGCCGACGCCCCACACCTCGCTCACCGGCGCATCGCGCAGCAGGGCCTCGCGCTGCTCCGGCCGGGTGGCCACCACCACGCCGCTGCGCGATCGCTTCTTCGCCGCCCAGTTGGCCAGCTTGGTGAGGGTCTTGGTGGTGGAGATGCCGATGCCCACGGGCATGCCCACCAGGCGCGCCACCTCGGCCTTGACGTGGCGGCCGTAGGCGGCCAGGGGCTGGTTGAGGCCGGTGAGATCCAGGAAGGCCTCATCGATGCTGTACACCTCTACGCGCGGCGCCAGGCCGCGCAGCACGTGCACCACCCGCGCGGAGATGTTGCCGTACAGGGCGTAGTTGGAGCTGAACACCTCGATGCCGTGCAGGGCGATGCGTTCGCGCAGCTTGAAGTAAGGCTCGCCCATGGCGATGCCCAGCGCCTTGGCCTCGTTGCTGCGGCTGATCACGCAGCCGTCGTTGTTGGACAGCACCACCACCGGCAGGCCGCGCAGATCGGGGCGGAACAGCCGCTCGCAACTGACGTAGAAGTTGTTGCAGTCCACCAGGGCGAAGACGCGGGGCATGTCAGGCGCCGGCGAGGGCGTGAATGTTGTGGGTGACCACGCCGAACACCTCCAGCTCGTCCTCGGCGGCGAGGCGGATGTCCGGGTAGGCGGGGTTGGCCGAGCGCAGCACGGGCAGGCCGTTCTCCAGCTCCAGGCGCTTGCAGGTGAAGTCCCCGCGCACGATGGCCACCACCACCTGGCCCGGGCGCGGGGTGAGGGAGCGGTCCACCACCAGGGTATCGCCCCGGTAGATGCCGGCGCCGGTCATGCTGTCCCCGCCTACGCGCAGGTAGAACGTCGCCGCCGGGTGGCGCACGAACAGGTCGAGCACGTCCAGCTCGGCCTCGATGTGGTCATCCGCCGGCGAGGGGAAGCCGGCGGACACCAGGCAGGAGAACAGGGGCAAGCGCACGAGGCCGGGCTTGTATCGGCCAAGCAGGGTGAGGGGCATTACGTCGACTCCGGAACGGCCGCAGGGCGTTCGGCGTGTCGTGTCAGAGCCAGGGCAGAGATGAAACGGATGGCGGTGGCGCGATCGGCCCCCTCCAACTGCTTGAACCACCGCAGCACGAGCACATCCTCCGCCGTGAGGGGGATGGTCTGGGGCTCTACGGGGAGAGTCTGCACGCTCGACAACATACGCCAACTCCTTGCGCAAATACTGTATACGCATACAGTATATCCAGCCGAAGGCGTTGCCAACTGGGTCTCATACCAATGGCCAGACAGCAAAAGCCCGGCGCTTGGCCGGGCTTCTGGTGAACGCTGCTGTCAGGTACCTGGCGCGGCCAGGCACTCCAGGGCGAACTGCACCCGGTAGTCCGCCACCCGGTACCCGGGAGCATCGACGTCCCGCAGGTACCGGCGGAAGCCCTCCCAGGACATGCCGATCAACTCGGCCGCCTGGCGCTGGCTGACCCCGGCCCGCTCGATCAGCTCGCGCAGGTAGCGCGGGTCCGGGTTGTGGTTGGAGGCGTCGGGCTTCATTCGATTTCAGCCGCAACAGCCATCAGGTCTACGTCTTCGCGGATCAACAAGCCTTGGCGGTCAAGGCCGACGCTGTCGTCAAAGTAGATCCGGTCATCAGCGCGCAATTCTTCGTAGATGCGCTCTGCGTGGTCGCGGTCGGTTCCGGTGTAGTCAATGATCTGGTTGATGATGCCGTTGCGGTCATTGCTCATGATGTCGTTCCCTGGTGGTCGCCTCGCCGTTGTGGCTGGCATGGGCTTAGAGTAATGGGGTCCAATGGACCCCACAACTACCATTCGTCGCCTCTCCATGGGGAGATCAGCCGGCCTTTTGCACCTTGGCACCTGCAGCGCTCAGCGCCTTGAGCAGCTCGGCCTGGCCGGCATCGCCGAAGTAGACCTTCTCGAAATCCTTGCGCCAGTTGTCCAGCTGGATCTCGCCGGCCTGCTCGGGCACCACCAGGTCGCTGAGCTGTTCGGCCGGTACCAGGGAGCGCACGGCGGCGAGGGCCTGCTCGCGGGTGGCGCTGACCACCAGCTGCGGGCTTTTCTGCAACTCGTACTTCGAGGGATTGATGGTCACCAGCATGGGCACCACGGTGACGGTAACCGCCTGGGCCGGGGTGTGGATCAGGGTGCGGTAGACGCCATACAGCGCAGCACGACGTTGCTCGCTCTGGAGGTTCTCCGCCGGCTCGCCCTTGATGATCCTCGGCGCCAGACGAATGTGCAGCGGCTCAGCGGCCAGCAGCGCGAAGGTGCCATCCTCGGCACTGTAGTCGGCCATGTCTTCGATCATGGCGGCCACGTCGGAGAACTGGGACGCCTTGAGGGCACTGGCGGCCTGGGTCGGCGCCGGGGCGCTGGCCTGGGCCTGTTCGGTGGGTGGGGTGCCGCCATCACAGCCGGCCAATGACAGAAGCGCTGCCGCGAGCAGCGCCAGGGGCATTCCCTTGGACATCCTTGTTTCTCCGCTGGTTACTTGATCATCGCGTGCGTGATCGACAAGGCAGCGGCCATCCGGCGAACAGAGTTGCGGTCTTCTTCGGGGAGCTGGCGGAACTGTTCGACCAGTTGCGCCTCGTCCTCGCTCAGAGTGCCGGCATCGGTCGATACGCGGCTTCCCGTCAGGACGTAGTGCACGTCCACCCCCAAGCCCTGGAGCGACATCAGGTAGCGCACATCGGGGGAGCTGGTTTCCAGTTCGTAGGCCTTTTGGGTGCCACGGCTAACCCCCGCAGCCGTGCCGAAATCCGTCTGGTTCAGTCCCAGGCGGTCGCGTTCTTCCCGCAGGCGTTCGCCTGTCCCAGCAGCAATGAGCACTTTTCTGATCAATACCAGTTGACTTGACCAGTTTTCTGGCCAAGAATCCTTGTCGTCAAACACGATTAAACACGGATAAACACTATGCACGGCCCTTTGACCCCCGAGCAAGCCCGCGCGGCGCTTGACCGCAAAGGCATCTCCATTGCCGACTTCTGCCGGCGACATGAGTTGAACAGAAATCTGGTCAGCGACTTGCTCAACGGCCGCAAGAAGGGCCGTCGCGGGCAAGCCCACCGGGCTGCCGTTCTCCTTGGCATCAAGATCGGCGAGGTTGAACAGTAATGCGCCCGCCGAAGACCGAAAACGAGAACAGCGAGCCGCTGATTCTTGAGACCCGCCGCCAGGTGATGAGCGCGGTGATCAGCGCCCTGCCCCAGGGCCGCGAGGGTGCTGCCCAGGCCCTGGGCCTGGACCTCAAGCGCTTCGACAATCAGGTCTACGAGAACAACGGCCACCGGCCGCTGAACGACGCCCAGGTGCGCCAGCTGGAGCGCCTGAGCGGCACCCACTACCTGGCGGACTACATCTGCCGGCTGTACGGCGGGGTGTTCGTGCCGATGCCCGAGGCCACCGACCTGGACAACATGGACCTCTACCAGCGGGCGCTGATGACCGACGTGGCCGAGGGCCGGGTGGACCAGGCCATTTCCCGGGCGCTGGCCAATGGCGAGATCGACGAGGGCGAGCTGGCGGAGATCATCGCCAAGCACCGCATCCACATCGCGGCGCGGCATGCCGAGGTGGGTGCGGTGATCACCCTGCACCGGAGGGCACGCCCGTGAGCACCTACAAGCTGGTTTGCCCCCATTGCGCGGGCCGCATGCGCATCCGCACCAGTGAGGGGACCCATGTGTTCCTGCGGGTGGCCTACCTGCAATGCACCAACGAGGCCTGCGGCTGGTCGGCCCGGGCCGAATTCGAGATGACCCACGAGATGAGCCCCTCGGGCATGCCCAACCCGTCCGTGCGCCTGCCGGTGGCTCCGGTGGCGCTGCGCCGGGAGGCCATGCGCCAGGCCGGTGATAACCAGATGGACCTGCTGGAGGTGACGGCATGAGCACTGCACCGCAACGCACCCTGGACACCCAGGAATACCGCGACCAGATGCAGCGGGCGGCCACTGCCTACCTGCAGCGCCATGCGCAGGAGCACCTGGAGGACGCCCAGCTGCTGGAGCGCGCCACCCTGCACCTGACCCAGGCCCTGGAGGTGCCGGTGTTCATGGCGCAGCGGCTGGTGGAGCTGGCCTTCACCCGCTTGCGCGAGTCGCACTGGCTGCAGGTGAACCTGGCGGACGCGCCCAGCCCGGACGCGATCTGCCTGGTGGACTGCCGCAACGGGCAGGCCATTTTCGTGCACCGGCGGATCCTGCCGGACGCCTTCCTCGCGCGCTTCACCACTCCCTGATCACTGACACGCCCAGCCCACGCTGTGGGTTTGGGGAAGTTGCATCCGAAATTCGAGGTTCACGCCATGCCCGAAGCCGTTGCGATCCACGTGGACATGCCCAGGCGCTGCTGGAAAGCCTGCGCTGCGAGCTGCGCCGGGGGATGGTGGAGCACTGGTACGACGACCGCTACCGCGCGGTGCCGGAGGGTCTGCGGGCCCGCCACATCCTCGACGACTACCCGGCCCTGGCCGGCCACAAACGCACCATCGGCGCGCTCAAGGCCGCCCTTGACGCCCACCTGTAAGGCCCTGACTGATGAAGACCCCCTCCCCTACCCCTGAACACCTGCCCCTGAGCCATGCGCTGGCGGCTGATGGCGCGCGCTTCCTGTTCGCCATGAAGCTGGCGGACCTCGCCAACGGCACGAACCTGGAGCAGCGCCTGCAGCTCACCGAGCGCCTGCAGGGCATGCTCGATGCGTACTTCGAGACGGGTGCAATCACGTCCGCCCAGTACCACGGCGTTTCCTACGAGCTGGCCGGCTACTGCCTGAGGGCGAACGCATGAGCCAGATGCAAGAGAAGCTGCGCCTGGAGGTGCTGCGCCGTATCCAGACCGACTACGGCCTGCAGCACATGGCGCGCACCAACTACATGCGCAAGGGCGAGTGCCCGGCGTGCCACAAGAAGACGCTGTACACCTTCTTCGATTCGCCCTGGATGCTGATCTGCGGGCGGGTGGAGAAGTGCAACGCGCGCTTCCACGTGAAGGACCTCTACGGCGACCTGTTCAACGACTGGAGCGCGCAGGCGCCGGCCACGGCCGAGGACCCGACGGCGACGGCGCGGGCCTACCTGGAGTTTGCCCGGGGCTTTCGGGTGGAGCTGCTGCAGGGCTGGTACACCCAGGAGAACTACTGGAGCCGGGACCTGGGCATCGGCAGTGCGACGGTGCGCTTTGCCCTGGAGAAGGGCGGCTACTGGGAGCGGCTGATCGACCGGCCGGAGCGCTTCGGCAAGCAGAAGGCGCGCTTCAAGCCGGGCGAGAGCTACCGGGGCATGTGGTGGTGCCCGCCCTCGGTCAACCCGGTGGAGGTGGAGGAGCTGTGGATCGTCGAGGGGATCTTCGACGCCATCGCGCTGCTGCACAACGAGGTGGCGGCGGTTTCGATGATGAGCAGCGCGCCCTTCCCGGCCGAGTCGCTCCGCCAGTTGAAGAAGGCCTGCGAGGAGGCGGATAAGCGCCTGCCGCGCCTGGTGTGGGCGCTGGATAACGAGCCGGTGGCCAAAGCCAACATGCGCCGCTGGGCCAAGGAGGCGCGGGCACTGGGCTTCACCTGCGAGGCGGCGGTCATTGCGCAGCGCTCGGCGAAGAAGGTGGATTGGAACGACCTGCATCAGCAGTGGAGCTTCATCGAGGACGCGGCCGAGCGCGCGCACCGCATCCAGCGGGACCTGGAGCAGGCACGCCACCAGGGCGCCCTGCTGCTGGCGGAGTCGGCCGAGGAGAAGGGCCTGCTGATGTACTGCTGGGAGGAGCGCAAGGAGTTCCACTTCAGCTTCAACCAGCGCCTGTACTGGTTCCGCCTGGACCAGGAGCGCTACGAGAAGGCCATCCAGGAGCTGGAGAGCAGCGACAGCCACGATGCGGCACTGCTCAACGACAAGCAGCGCCGGGAGAAGGCGCTGCGCCTGAGCGGGACGGTTTCGCGCATCGGCAATTGCTACTTCCAGGCGCTGTACTTCATGCGCAACGAGCTGACGGACGAGGCCTGGTACTACTTCCGCGTGGAGCGCCCGGACGCGCCGACGGTGAAGGCCACCTTCACCGCGGCTCAGATCACGGCGGCGCCGGAGTTCAAGAAGCGCTTGCTTAACGTGTGCAACGGGGCGCTGTTCAGTGGTACGCCGCAGCAGCTGGAGCGGATGCTGGAGGGCCAGCTCGACACGCTGAAACAGGTGAACACCATCAACTGGATCGGCTACAGCCGGGACCACGAGGTGTACGTGTTCAACGACCTGGCCATCGCCGGCGGCCGGGTGTATCAGCGCAACGAGGAAGACTTCTTCGATGTGGGCAAGCTGAGCATCAAGAGCCAGAGCCAGAGCCCGCTGCTGCACGTGAATACGGACCTGACGGAGTACCGGGCCGATTGGTTCGAGCTGTTCTGGCGGTGCTTCGGGGTGCGCGGGACGGTGGTGCTGGCGTGGTGGCTGGGGGCGCTGTACGCGGAGCAGATCCGCCAGGTGCAGAAGTCCTTCCTGTTCATGGAGCTGATCGGCGAGGCGGGCGCGGGCAAGACGACGCTGATCGAGTTCCTGTGGAAGCTGGTGGGCCGCTCGGAGTACGAGGGCTTCGACCCCTCGAAGTCCACCCAGGCGGCGCGGGCGCGGATCCTCTCGCAGGTGGCCAACCTGCCGACGGTGCTGATCGAGTCGGACCGCGAGCAGGCCGATGGCGGCCCGGTGCGGCACTTCGATTGGGACGAGTTCAAGAGTGCGTACAACGGCCGGGGCCTGCGCAGCACGGGGGTGAAGAACGGCGGCAACGACACCAACGATCCCCCCTTCCGTTCGGCGCTGCTGATCGGCCAGAACAATGCGATCAACGCCTCCGAGGCAATGCTGCAGCGCCTCTCCCACGTAAACCTGACCCGGGCGCACCACACGCCGGAGACCAAGCGTTTTGCCGAGCAGCTGGAGCGCATGCCGATCGAGCGCCTGAGCGGCTTCCTGATCAAGGCGCTGCAGCCGGAGGCGGACCTGCTGGCGCTCATCGATGAGCGCACGTCGGGCTACGAGCAGCAGCTGCTGGCCCTGCCCGGGATCCGCACGGTGCGCATCGCGAAGAACCACGCGCAGCTGCGCAGCCTGGTGGATTGCCTGCAGCGGGTGGTGCCGATGAGCGACGAGCAGCGCGACCTGGTGCACGAGGAGATCGCGGCGATGGCCCTGGAGCGGCAACGGGCGATCGACTCCGACCACCCGATGGTCCGCGAATTCTGGGACCTGGTGGAGTACCTCAACGGCATGCCGCTGCGCGAGCCGGGCGGGGCGCTCAACCACTCGCGCAAGGCGGCCTTCGTGGCCATCAACCTCAACGAGTTCGTGGAGATGGCGGCCAACAAGCGCCAGCAGGTGCCGAACCTGACGGAGCTGAAGCGGGTGCTGCCGACCAGCAAGAGCCCGAAGTTCATCGAGAAGAACAAGCCCATCAACTCAATCCGAGCGACGGACATCGCAGGGCAACCGAAAACGGTGCGCTGCTGGCTGTTCCAGCTCGTTTGACCCGCCCGGGCGCTGCAACGCCCAGGCCCTCACCCCAAGGAGAAGCACCATGCAAAACGAAAACCTCAACCCTCCTGGCCTGCCGCTGGCCCTGGCCGTTACCGGCACCGCCCTGGCCCTGCTGGTGGCCCTGGGCCTGGTCGGCACCGACGCGCTGCTGGCCCTGGTGGCCACGCTGTAACCCACCCCCCTACACCCGGGCGCTGCAACGCCCGGGACCATGACCGAGGAGAAGCACCATGCAACTGAACATCGAACGCGGCGAGCCCATGACCGGCAAGACCGTCCGCCTGCGGCAGGTCGCCGAGGCCGACGGGCAGAGCGAGCGCCAGATCCTGGTGGGCCGCCACTGCACCACGGCTGCCCTGGAGCGCTCGATCCGCCGACTCGCCATGCGGGGCGCCAACGTCATCTGCATTGACGAATGCAGCGAGGAACAAATCGCGCGCCTGCAGGCCCTGCAGGAACGCCTGCCGTCCAACCTGACCATCCACGCCGTTGTGGCGAGCTGAGGGGGCTGCCGTGCAGAACTACTTCTACAAGTCCGAGGCCCCCGGGGTGGTGGCCATCGTCCAGGAATTCCACCAGGCCAAGGCCCGTTGGTACGAGCAGGCGGAAGCCCTGGGCAAGCTGTTCGGCGGGCAGGTTGCGCCCATGGGCGACGGCGACTCGCTCTACGCGGGCGGCGTGAAGCTCGCCGAAGAGCCTGGGTTGGATGTGCACTGGCGTCGCCCCGACAAGTACGGGTTCAGAGCCCTGCGCGAGTCGGCGGTGGCGCCCAAGGGCTCCTCGAAGGAGTACCGCGCGGCCATCCGTGCCGAGCATGAACGCCTGGTCCAGCTGTGGAAGGACAACTGTCCGCTACGCCTGAAAACCCACGGCTACTGGAGCCGGCTCAACGTGAACACCGGCAACCTTTGGCTGTGCGGCGGCGTGAAGTTCGAGCACCAGGGCGTGGCCTACTTCCACCTCGGGTTCCCGATCAACCAGGCAGCACACGAGGCTCGCGTAGCCAATGGGGAGCCTACTTCCGGGTGGATCGAGGGGGCTGTGGAGATCCTGCCGAGCGAGTACGAGAACGCCCGGCAGGCCAAGGTGGGGGCGCCGGCATGAACCTCCTGACCATGGACCTGGTGCTCGGCTTCATCGCCTGGGCCCAGCCGCGCGGCTACGACCTGGCCCGCACTGCCGAAGGCGACTTCACCAACCTGGAAACCCGCAACGCCTGGCTGGGCTACGAGGCCGCCCACGGTGAGGAGGTGAACACCACCGGCCAGCAGCTGTACGCGCGGATCCGCAAGAGCAGCCAGTACGCCCACCAGAGCAAGGACCTGTTCCCCGTGCGGATAGCGCCGGCTCCGTACGGCGACTTCGTGGTGCACGGCGGCCCGGGCGGCCTGTACGGCCTGCGGGACGTGCACCTGTTCGTCCTGGTGGACGACCAGCCCATGCGGCTGGCCTGACCCACAAACAAGAAGGCGCCGAGGTGCTGCAACACCCCGGCGCCTGACCAACCCCAAGGAGAAGCACCATGCAAGTACAAACCCAAGAAGTTGGCACTGAGAAGGCTACCACGGCCACCGCGCAGTGCCTTGTTTCCGTCGAGCAGCTCAAGCAGATCCACCGCTCCCTGGACGCTTGCCAAAAGGTGATTTGGCTGGCGGGTTGCGGGGAGCGCGGCTACGGCTTCGACCCGGCCTACGTCAACGAGGCCCAGGAACAGCTCAAGGTGATCGAGGATTTACTCGCCAGCGCTCAGCCTGCTGTTCTGGATGACACGGCCCGCCTCAACTTCATGCTGGAGAAGCACCGCAAGGTAGTGATCGAGCTGCTCCCCGGTCGACGCCATGAGGTCTACGTCGAAGAAGGATTTATGGCCGACAAGCAGTACCCCGCCGTTACCCATGCAGGGGACTGGGCGGATGGTTACGCAGCCGCGAAAGAGGTGAAACGCAAGGCAATCGATGCCGCCATCGCGGCGCAGACACTGGGAGGTCGCCGCGATGCGCGTTGAAATCATCGATACCGCTCGCCGTTCGGCGAGCAAGCTGCGCCAGGGCCTGGCCGCCCAGGGCCGCCCGCTGGTAGAGCTGGAGGCCGGCTTCTACAGCTCCTTCGGTGGGCTGCTGGCCAAGCTCCAGGATCTGCGCGGGGAGTACGAGGAGGCCCCGGCGGTGCTGATCACCGACTGCCACCCCGCCAACCTGGACGGCATCAAGCGCCTGGTCGGCGTGGACCGCGCCGGCCTGGAGGATGTGACCGTGTACGCGATGGTGGAGGTGGCTCATGGCTAACCGCCGAACGCTCTACCATTTCCACTTCTGCTGTGGCCTGGGCGGTGGCGCCAAGGGCTTCAACCGCGCCCGGCCCCGGGTTGGCAGCGTCGAGGCCAGGTGGGAGTGCCTGGGCGGGATCGATGTGGATCCCGCCGGGCTTGCCGACTTCGAGCGCCTGGCCGGCGTGCCTGGGACGCTGCTCGACCTGTTCACCCGCGACCAGTACATCCGTTTCCACGGGAAGGAGCCGCCGCAAGGGTGGCGCGAGGCAACGCCGGAAGACGTGCGCCGCGCCGCGCGCGGCCGTCGCCCTGACGCGGTGTTCATCTCCAGCCCCTGCAAAGGTGCCAGCGGGCTGCTCTCGGAGAAGATGAGCCAGACCCCGAAATACCAGTCCCTGAACGAGCTGACCCTTCGTTGCATCTGGCTGATGGGCGAGGCCTGGGCGGATGATCCGGTGCCGCTGATCGTGTTCGAGAACGTCCCGCGCCTGGCCACCCGTGGCCGGCACCTGCTGGACCAGATCAACAGCCTGCTGGGCGGGTTCGGCTACGCCGTGGCCGAGACCACCCACGACTGCGGCGAGCTGGGCGGCCTGGCGCAGAGCAGGAAGCGCTTTCTGCTGGTGGCGCGCCACGTGGCGAAGGTCCCGCCGTTCCTCTACGAGCCGGAGAAGAAGAGTCTGCGCGCCGTGGGCGACATCCTCGGCCGCATGCCGCTGCCGGGGGACATCGAGGCCGCCGGGCCGATGC
The DNA here is from genome assembly GCF_900111835.1 of Metapseudomonas otitidis. Lineage (GTDB taxonomy): Bacteria > Pseudomonadota > Gammaproteobacteria > Pseudomonadales > Pseudomonadaceae > Metapseudomonas > Metapseudomonas otitidis. The sequence goes on along the minus strand of NZ_FOJP01000022.1, from coordinate 25,626 downwards.
ACCGGGTTCCGGCCCTGCAGTGGAAAACCTGGGTTCGGCTGGCCCTTGTGCGCGCCGGCAGCGACTGGCGCAGCCTCAACGAGCTGGCGATCGAGGACGGCTACCTGCGCGACCTGGTGATCGTGCCGGAGTACCGCAGCGGCTACATGGGCGTACATGGCTGGCACGAAAGCATGGGGACCATCGCCGGACGCTCCAGTCCGACCAATGGGGCGTTTTCCGTGGCAGATCCACGTGCTCCGGCGGGGGCACTCCAATACCAGCAGTACGGGGTGCGTCGCTGGACGGACACCTCGGGGGCCATCATCGGGGTCAAGTCGCCGGGCCAGGGCGCCTACTCGGTCGCGGATCCACGCGGCCAGAGCTTCGGCAAGTACCCGGTAACGGACTGGGAGGACCACGCCGGCACCGTCATCGCGGCCAGCACCACCGGACAGGGTGCTTTCGCTGTAGCGGATCCTCGGCCGGGCGGTGTGCGTCATAACAACGTGTTCCGGGTGATCCGCATGGACCAGGCCGCCGGCACGGTCACCAGCGGACACGGGCCCAGCTCCGGCGGACAGGCGGTGGCCGATCCCCGATACCTCAACTGGCACCCTGGGGCATCGAGCCGCAAGCTGCACGTCGGCACCTGGAACAGCCCCACGGGTACCGTGACCGGTTCCCAGCAGGTGGCCAGCGGCGCGCTGTCGATCGCGGATCCGCGCGCCATCCATCGCACCAAGGGGGATGCCTACCTCACGGGCGGCCACTACGGCGTAGTGGGTTTCGACCAGGCCGCTGGGGCCGTCTCCGCCAGCGCCCGCTATGACAACGGCCGCTGGAGCGTCGCGGATCCCCGCATGCCGGCGGCGGATGAGCGCCTCACCTGCATCATCCAATCGCTCGACGGGACCTGGCACAGGCCTTTCACCACCCTGGAGCTGGCCGCCCTGCAGAGCCTGGTGGACCCCGAGGAGCAGCTGGTCCTAGACGGGCTCAGCGACAGCGACTGGCGTGAGCGGATTGGCAACGCCGTCCCGCCAGCAGCGGCCGAGGCGATCGCCCACGTGATGGGTACCACCCTGCTGCTGGCCGAGCTGGGCGAGACGTTCATGCTCAGCAGCATGCCGATATGGGTTCGGCCGGTGGCGGTGGGGTTGAGCGTGGCGCAGCTGGAGCAAGGGGGTGGGGCATGAAAGCACTGAGTATCCGCCAGCCCTGGGCCTGGCTGATCGTCAATGGCTACAAGGACATCGAGAATCGCAGCTGGCCGACCCGCTTTCGCGGGCCGGTCTTGATCCACGCGGCGAAGGGCATGACTGGCGTCGAGTACAACGACGCCTACTTCTTCGCGCTCGACCAGGGCATCACCCTCCCACATTTCAACGAGCTGGAGCGCGGTGGGATCGTAGGCCAAGCCACTATCACGAGCTGTGGTGACGACTACCTGTCGCCCTGGTTCTTCGGCAAATTCGGTTTCGAGCTGGCCGAGGCAAAGCCGCTACCGTTCCAGCCATGCAAAGGGCGGCTCGGCTTCTTCGAGGTGGAGCTTAAGGGGGTAGTCAATGCCTGAGCAGGATCAGAGCCAGCGGATGCTGGAGTGCGAAGCCAGGTATTGGCTCCGGCGTGGGTACACCACGCCGGAGCGCCTGGTAGATCTGCGGGAGGTCCTCAAGAAACGTGGAGATGCTGCGATCGAGACGCTGATCGAGGAGATGCGCAGACAATGGAAGCGGCGCCTGGAATGGCTGGAGGTGGAGGATGCTTGATCGCTTCTTGCGGGAGGCCGAAGTAATCGAAGCCACCAGTCTCGCGCGTAGCACCCTGCGCCGAGAGGTGAAGGCTGGGAGGTTCCCGAGTCCCGTGCAGATCACCCCGGGGCGTGTGGGCTGGAGGCAGTCCGAGGTCAACAGGTGGTTGGCAGATCCAACCAGGTGGGAGCCCCAAAGGGTCGCTTAGGCGGCCCTATTTTTTTGTCCCGATCACGTGCTTTTCCAGCCAGGCCGCCCAGCGATCAAGGCCTTTCTTCTTCTCGTCGAAGTAGTCGTACCGGTCGTAGTGCTTTGACGCCACATCGTTGAAGGCATGGCCCTGGATCCGATCACGCAGCTCCTTGCTCAACTTGGCCTTGGCCATCAGGGTCTTGCAGGTCCGACGGATGTCCCGGAGCGTGAACGGGCCGGTGAACTTGTCAGGGTGCCGCTCACACAGCTTACGGACCGCCCTGGACAGCGACTGTGGATTGAGCGGTTTGCCATCCTGCTGGCCCTGGAAGGGGTAGGCGCTGGTTTCGCTGATGCAATCCATCTCCTTCAGGCATTGCCGCATGAGCTTGTTGTACGGAACGACGTGCAGTAGGCGCTCCCCCTCGCCGCCCTTGCCATTACGGACCACTAGGTGATCGCGGTGGTACATGGTCCGGTCCGACCGCAGCACCTGCTCAGGCCGTTGCCCGCCGGCAGCTATCAGAAACTTGAGCAACTCGGCGGTGGTGAGCGAGAGCTTTTCGGGCAGAAGGTTCCAGAGGGCAGCCAGCTCCACCTCGCTGAGGGCGCGGTCGCCCGGCTGCTCCCAATCCTCCTGCACCGGTACGCTTCCCACGGGGTTGCTGGTGAGGCCAAAGCTGATTGACTGCTGTAGGTAGGCCCGGGGGTTGTAGGCCTGCTGCAGGGCACTCTGGAACGCGGCATGTAGCCGGGATCGCACCCGGTTGGTCATGGTGGTGACGCCGTCGTCGATCATCTTGGCCAGGATGTCGCGTATATCCGCAGGGCCGATCAGGACGGCCGGACGCTCAACCAATGACGGGAACGGTTTGGAGACGTAGCGCTCGAAGCTCCACTCGACGTGGTCGGCACTGACGGCGCCTTCCTCCTTCAGCTTCGCCACGTAGGCGGCCATCAGTTCCTTGAACGTGCCGGCTGCGACCTGGATCTCCTTCTCCTCGCGGCACTGGTCCCGCGCCTCGCTGAGAGACATGCCCGGCCAGGTACCGAGCTTGGTCTTGAGCTTCCGACCGTTCTTCCTACGCTGGAAGTAGAACTCCTTGGTCCCGTTGGGGCGTACCCGCAGCAGCAGGACGCCCTCCCCTCTCGCACTACGCCCGTCGCTGACGGTGAATTCCTTCTCGGCCGGCTTGAGCGCGCGGATCTGACGTTCGGTGAGCACCTGCTGGCATTCCTTGGAGTTGGGGGCCGTTTCTGGGGGCCGTTTGCACGAAGCAAGGGGAATCAACCTGGAACAACCTGAGACATCCCCCTTAGCCTGGAGACCCCGAAGTAGAAGGCCTCGGCGGGCAATTCTGCATTACCTCGGACACACTTGGACAGTCTACTGCAGAGCTTCCCAAGCTCATGACGAGGGTTCGATTCCCTTCGCCCGCTCCAGACATCAAAAGCTAAGCCCCTGAATAACCTCGGTTTTCAGGGGCTTAGTCGTTTCTGGGGGTTGGGAAGTGTGAAAGAACTCAGCAAATCCCGCTGCCACTCCAGCCATCGATGCAAGCGCCATTGAATCGAGGTGTGCCCAAGATGCCGAGTCCCCTTACCTGCGATGAAACGTCAGTGCATTCACGTATTCGTCTAACACCGCTATGCCCTGCAGATGCCGCAGATCTCGTGAGGTTGTATACCGACCCTGTGGTGCGCGCTTACTTGGGAGGCCCGCTCAGCAAAGAGGCGGCAGTGAAGCGGGCGGAACTTGAGGTAGGTGCTCACAGAGAAACCCCTTTATGGGTCATCCGAACCCAGCGAGCTGGGCAGTTCGCTGGCGTTGTTTCGTTCGACCAGCATCATGATGGCGTTGATATTGAGGTGAGTTACGAACTGCTCCCGGAGCACTTCGGCAAGGGATACGCCACCGAGGCGTTAACCCTCGCGCTGCACTACGGGAAAAACGTGATGGGGCTTAGAAGAGTGATTGCCGAAACGCAGAGCAGAAATCTCGCCTCCATACGCTTGCTTAAGAGAATCGGGATGACCCTTGAGCGTGAGCTGACGCGTTTCAATGAGCCTCAAAGCATCTACGCAATCACCTGGTGATGACAGACCGTCACGTCCTTCCTCGCAAATGCCAGCTGGCTCGCCCTGAAAAGCCCGGATCGACTGGCGGTGGTAGGTGCTGCCATCAAGAGCCAAGCCCCTGAACCCCATACTTCCAGGGGCTTGGTCGTTTCCAGGGCTTGCAAGTGTCGGCGTCACCCGCCCTCCCCTGCCTACGGATCGGGCTCCCGCTCCAGCATCTGCTGGGTCAGCAGCGCCACGTTGACCATCACGTACTTGCCCACCTTGCGGGACGGTAGGTAGCCGTTGCGAATCCAGCCCCACACCACGTCGTGTTCGTCGCCCATGCGAATCCAGTTGGCGAACTGGCGCCATGGCATCAGCGGTGGCGGCGCCAGGAAGTCATCACGGTCCATGGCTTAGCTATCCTTCACGGATTCTGAACGGTGGCGGGTCCAGAAGTCGGCACGGGCGCGATGGAGCGCGGCGCGCAGGCCGTAGTACAGGGCGTTGTCCCCCAGTTTGTTGAGGCGGCTGACCTGCAGGTCGTCCACGAAGCCGGCGACGTGGAACAGCAGCACCAGTTGGCGAAACCTCATGGCAGCCGCGTTGGGATCGCGGTGCAGGTCGAAGCGGATGATCCGGAGCAGTCGGAACAGCAAGCTGGTAGCGGCGCGGTAAGGGCTCCGGGCTTTACGGCATGACATAAGAACAAGGTAGTTTTCTTCCATCTCCCTGGCCTTTGTTGCACTATGTTGGTCTTTATTGGGAAATGATGATTTGCATTTAATGCAAATCACATAATGCAAGAATAACCACCATTGCAGATAGTTAGTAGCACTATTTGCTAATTACTAAGAACAAATTGGAATGATCAGAGAGCGGCTTATAGCCATATGGGACGCGAAGAGCTTCACAGCCAAGAAGCTGCAGGAGCTGAGCGGGATCGACCGCGAGAAGTGGTACGCCCTAAGAAATGGAAAGCGCCGTGCGAACGAAGACGACATCGAAGCAATGGCCAACATCACGCCGGAGTACGCGCTGTGGCTTGTGAGCGGAAAGATCGCTCCTGAGTGCGGCCAGACCAGCCCCGAGTACGATCAGGCGAATGCCACGGATACCGAATAGGCCCTCTATATAGAAGCGGCCCGCCAATCCCCTCGGCGAGCCGCCCGTAACACCCAGCCCTCAACCCGCACCATCACGGAGGAAACGTCAGCTCCTCTACGGTGAGCATCCCACCCGATACCCTCACTGCCAGCTTCACCGCCCCCTCCAGAACCTCCAGCACCTCCAAAGGCGAATTGAGAATATGAGAGAGCGAATCGTCGCAATACTTGAGCATAAGAAGCTCACGGCCAAGAAGCTGGAAGAGCTGAGCGGCGTCGACCGCGAGAAGTGGTATGCGCTCAGAAAGGGCGGAAGGAGGGTCAACGAGGACGACATCAAGGTCATCGTCGAACTGGCCCCGGAGTACGCGCTGTGGCTCGTTAGCGGAAAGATCGCTCCCGAGTGCGGCCAGACCAGCCCCGAGTACGACCGGGCTAATGCTACAGATACCGAATAGGCCCTCTATATATAGAAGCGGCCCGCCAGTTCCCCGGCGAGCCGCTCGTATCACCCAGCCCTCCCCCCCCCAGCATCACGGAGGAAACGTCAGCTCCTCCACGATGAGCATCCCACCCGGTGCCCTCACCGCCAGCTTCACCGCCCCCTCCAGAACCTCCAGCACTTCCACCTCGATCCCCTGGGTCAGCAGCAACCGCATCACCCGCTCGTCCGGCTCCCCATCAAGGATGTTGATCGACACCACATCGCCCGCACGGCAGACACCTTCATGTAATTGCATGTGTGACACACCTCACATTTTCACGAGGTGAAGAACAGCACAGGGGCCGGGTTCGCGCGAGGGTGGCCAGATGGATTCAGACGTCTCCTAGGAAACTTCGGCATCCCAGCTACCCCTGCATGCGTAGGCCCCCTACCAACGGGCATGGACACCGGCGTTGATAACGGCGCCCTGGCTGAATAGGATTCAGCGGCTTGCCGATCAAAGGAGTGATGGCCATGAAAGCCGACTGGGATGACGCCCCCCGCCACGTAAGGCGGGACGGGAAAAGCGCATGGGTTCGCTGGCTGGTGCCAGGGCTCGCAGGCTGTGCCCTGGTGTTTGGCTTGCTCAACCTGGCAGGCACCCACTTCTCCTTCCCCCGCTTCAACGATCAACCCGCCGAGCCGCCAGCGGAATACGTGCATACCGACCCGTACGGCAACGGGGCTGAACGGCAACCGCAAACCGCCACCGCCGAAGAGCAGTTCTGGGCCGATCAACGCCGCAAGGAAGAACAGCGCCGAGCACAGGCCCAAGCCCAGCAGCGGCAGACCGACTTCAACGACCACAACTACACGCCCCGGCAGCCCGACAACGTGGTGAGCATGGAAGGCGTGCGGCAGTCGCTCGCCTATCAGCAGCCCAACCAGCAAACGTCCACCCGCCGCCGATCCATTGAGAAGGACGGCCAGATGGTCAGGAAATGGGACGGCGGCGGCAGCTACTACGCAACCTGGACCATCGTGAACAACTACATCGACAACGGCAGCGTGTGCGACAACCACAAACGCGGCTCGATCAATTACCGGGAGTGCCGCAAAGGCGCGAAGCAGTTCTTCAAAGCCGAGTGCAGGGGCTGGGGAGAGCGCTGGCAGCAAGACCGAGAACCAAGCAGCGAGCTTATGAAGCAGCGCTACTGCTCCGCCGCCAGCAGCTTTAGCCCGATGATGTAGCTGTGTAGTCAGAATCAATGACTTCAAGAGTGGTAAATAGGAATTTTTTAAAAAATACAGAAATTTCTGTTTTTTAGAGCCGAATACTAATAGTACGTGGAGAACACACTAACCATAGGGAACAATGCCTTAAAGCCGCAACCATACTTAATGAAAATCCAGACAATCACCAGAATTTCTATTAGCGAGAAAGGAATCTTGAAAAAATTAAAGCAGGTAACACCATCACCAGAACAACTTAAAGTAATAAGGCGCGTCAAACCCGGCTTCGAAATAATAAGAGGGGTAGCTGGTAGCGGAAAAACCACAACAGCGATATTAAAACTTAAATTATTCCTTATCTGGGCCAATAGCAGACGTCAGAGAGAAGAAAGTGACGAACCTGTCAGAGCCTTAGTTTTGACTTTCAACAAGACTCTTCGCGGCTACATTGGGGAGCTTGTAGAAGAAAACCTTATAAGTGGAAACATTGAAGTCACCGTCGATACATTTAGCCATTGGGCCTTTGACTCACTGAGCAAGCCTCAGATTTGTGAACACAATGTGCTAGAAAGCTTTGCAAACCAATTCGCATATAAAATGAATCTCCCCGCCGACTTCATAAAAGGAGAGGTTGAGTATGCTATCGGCCGATTTCTTCCAGAAAACATAGAAGAATACCTAACTTGTCGACGAGATGGTCGGGGCGCAGCGCCAAGAGTTGAAAAATCACTTCGCCAAGAGATATTAAACCAGATTATAACCCCCTACTTCGAGCACAAAAAAAACCATCAATTACGAGATTGGAATGACCTTGCCATTGAACTTTCCAAAACAAAGCTATTCAATTACGACATAATTATCGCAGATGAGTCACAAGATTTTTCAGCGAACGTATTGCGCGCAATTATAAAACAACTTTCAAGCGCAGGTGCTGCATCCTTTATTATTGACACCGCACAGAGAATATATGCTCGCGGCTTTACTTGGAACGAAGTCGGACTGACAATTAGACCAGAGAACAGCCACAGACTCACTGTTAACTATAGAAACCCTCCGCGCATAGCACGACTTGCAGCATGTCTATTAGAACGCGTGGCATTAGATGATGACGGCACCGCACCAAGCCTTTTCGACTCAACTGAAGAAGTAAGCCCTTTTATCTTGAAGGGATTATTCAAAAACCAAGCAAAATGGTGCATTGACTATATAAAGAATAAAATTGACTTATCTGTAGAATCCGTTGCTTTTCTTCACCCCAAGGGCGGTGGATGGTTTACGTACCTCAACCAATTACTCGATGAAGCCAAGATCAGCTACATCGATATAAGCAGGCGCTCAGAATGGCCAACTGATTCCAACAAAGTTCTCTTGAGCACGCTTCACTCTGCCAAAGGCTTAGATTTTGACTATGTATTTATAATTGGACTTAGCAGGGACTGCTTTCCTTCTGGAAATTTTGAGGAAGGAGATGAACGCCTTGAAAATACATGCCGAATTTTAGCAATGGCTATCGCTAGAGCACGGCGAAATGCAGTACTGGGATACAAAATAGGTGAACAACCCGAAATTTTAAACTCATTGGATAGATCCCTATGTATTGAGGTAGATGTATGAGCCTTGAAGATATTGGAGAGGCTATTAATCGCCGCGGCATTCAGGAGATTCTCCATTTCACAACTTCAAACGGCTTAGTCGGAATAGTTAGCAGCGGCTATTTATTAGCTCACTCCGAACTTCCCAAGACAAAAACCCTAAGCCATATAACTCAATTAAACTGTCCAGACAGAAGTCGCGACATAGACTGGCATCACTATGTAAATTTATCCATCTCTAGAGTAAATGGGTCCTTCTTCTCAATCTCTAGAAATCGCTGGCATGCGAAGGATGATATCTATTGGTGTGTTTTAGGATTTTCCCCGGAAATTCTAATGCACGAAGGAGTTCACTTTTCGACAACAAACAACGCTTACAATACTACTAAGAGAGGCACAGGCCTTCCGGGCCTTGAAGCACTATTTGCCCAAAGGGTAAAGGTTTTTCCTGATAGGGATGCAACACGAGACGCGACAACTCCCTTAAATTTTGCCACGTGTAGCCAAGCCGAGGTTCTTTACCCTATTAGAGTGTCCCTTGATTATCTAAAATCTATTTACGTACCTACTGAAGACTATTATTACGAGGCAAAAGCCCAAGTTGAGGTTTGCGACTCGGAACTATCTAAGCGCGTCGATATCAAAGTAGCCCCTGAGTATTTTGAGTAAAAAAAATGCCTACAGCTATCGAAGAAAAAATTATACGTTCTGCACTTTGGGCTGCTTATGGAGACATTCTAGGCTTCCCATCTGAGCTACTGTCTGCCGCCGAATTTGAGCGCAGACGCTCAAAACATAAAATCACTGAACCGATTGCTTGGAAAAAACGACAAGGAGGATTGTTCGGGGCCGAAATCGAATTCAAACCTGGTTGTTATTCGGATGATACACAGCTAAGACTTAGCACTTGCCGTGCCATTCGAGGAAACGGTTACTTTGATGTAGAGAGCTTTGCAAAAATTGAGTTGCCGGTTTGGCTAAGCTACGCCCTTGGCGCGGGTCGCGGAACAAAGGCGGCGGCTGGAAACCTTGCATTGAAAGAAACCACATGGTCGCAAAATTTCTTCAGCACAGATCGCTCTACTTATTGGAATGGCGGTGGTAACGGTGCGGCAATGCGTATACAGCCTCACGTTTGGGCTAACTATAAAAAAGGAATCTCTTCGTTTTTGCCGGACGTAGTTAGGAACTCGATTTGCACTCACGGCCATCCTCGCGCAATTATTGGTGCAGCTATACACGCCAGCTTACTTTTACATTCAATAAACAACAAAGCCCCCGCTGACCCAAAAGATTGGGATAGTTTGGGCAGTGATGCAGCATCCGTGGCATATGAGAGCATTCTAGAGGATGAAGAACTATCACTTATATGGATACCCAAATGGGAAATAGCCTCAGGAAAAAAACTAAAAGAGGTATGGGGTACAACAATAGCTGAATGGGTTGGAGCCGCACAGTGGGCAATGTCAAAGTGCCGAAATATTTCTAATAGAGAGGAGTTGTATCACCTCATCTTAAGGGAGCTAGGTGGTTTTTCTAATGAAGAAAGGGGATCAGGTCTAAAAACTTGCCTTTTTGCATCGGTATTAGCGTGGCTTTATAAAGATGACGACCCTGTAGCAGCTCTCCTCCTATCAGCGAACACATTCAAAAGTGACACAGATACAATTGCATCAATGGCAGGAGCCATAATAGGAGTAAATGCCCAGACCAACCCCGCGACCACGATACAAGACGAGCAGTACATTCGCGAAGAAGCACTACGACTAGCTCGAATAGCAGAAGGGGCAAGGGAAACTAGCTTTAACTATCCAGACTTAATGTGTTGGAGCGCCCCCAAAGCTCAGGGCGATACATGGATAGCAGATGAAAAACTTGGTGAAATATCTGGCCTGGGTAAATTAATCTCCATCGGAAAGGAGTTTACCCCTAGAAAAGACAGCAAGTACTTATGGCAATGGTGCGAGCTAGAGTTCGGCCAAACCATACTAGCCAAGCGTAGGAATTATACAATTGAGGCGACAAGCCCCCAACTCTCAAGTACACATGAACCTACTGAACCATCAAATCTTGTAGAGACAACCTGCAAAGCCCCTTTAGAGAAAAAAGAGCTGCCCCATCGCCCAACAATTAACGAGCTAACTCAATCCTGCATAAAATCCGGATTCGACCCACTGACAATTGGAAAAGCACTCATTTACTTAGCTCAAGGAGAGGATGGAATAGAAAGGGCAATCGCGTTTTCAGCAATTATCGCAAAAGCAAAAATCACTAGAGACAGTAAGATTTCTTAGATTTATTAACCTGAATCCCAACAAAAACTGGGAATTCATTTAAAATGGCAACCATAAAAACAATGCAACATAAAGCTTCATACCGCCCCGCAGAGCGGGGGTACGCCTCAACTATATTTCACAGTTTTTCACTACGCTCAAAAATAGAACTTCATTACTTACTTAATCGCAGTGGCTTTAAAAATATTGTTTTTTTCAAAGCTCTTTACACCCTTCCAACTCCGCCTGCGTCTCCAGCCGCGTTTCAATACCCAGGCGGTACTTGCAGTACGCACGCACCGTGTCCCGCTCTTCGGCGGTCAGTTGCTCCAGGGGTTTGTCGTCTCGGTCACTGGCGAAAATGTTGGGGAATTCCAGCGTGAGGGAGGGGTACTGCTTGATGAAGAACACCAGTCGGTTGTCTTCCGCCCAGCGTGTCTCGTAGTAGCCGGTGTAGAGGTAGGCCACGCAAAGCAGGGGCATCAGCAGGAGGGTGGCTTTCTTCATGGTCTCGGTCGCAAGGCGGCATCCCATGTGGGTGGCGGATAGTGCATGGCGGGCGCTGGTATGCCAACCCAGGCACCCCCTTGCCGCCCCCCGGCACACACCTGCCGCCCTCCTCCACCCGCACGCACCTGCAAGCCGCGCCATCCGGCACCTGCAGGGCTCGGCATGGAATCTGCTAATGACGGGCCTAGCCCAACCTGAAGGAGCAGAACCATGAGGATCGATACCCAGTTGATGCAGGGGGCCGGCGCCTCCAGCACGCAGAAAGCCGGCCGGGGCACGGCGCAGGGCACGGGGGATTTCGCCGGGGACTACGCCGCCGCGCTGGCTGGCGAGAAGGCGGGGCAGCCGCCCAAGGCCGACTTCAGCCACATGAACCGTGGCGAGCTGATGGAGTGGATCAACGCCCAGGTCAAGGCGACGGGCACGCTGGATGGCACCGAGTCGCTGGTGTCCATGACCCTCAACGGCGTGTCGGCGGTGGATGGCAGCGCCGACAACAGCCGCAGCTTCGATTACCTGAAGCTGCTGCGCGACGGCATCGACGGGGCGCAGCAGCGCAACGACATGAAGGAAGCCGAGCGCCTGCGCTCCACCCTGGACCTGCTCGGCCGCTACCAGGAAGACGGCGCCTCCAACAGCCACTGGCAGGCGTAACGCCGACCACCCCAAGCGAACCGCCGCCCCTGGGCGGCGGCCCGCAGCACCTTGAGATCGGCGTGACGCCGTTGGTGTCCGCCCCCGTGTTTGGCGCGATAATGCGCCGCTGAACACACAGGGGCCTTCCATGAACCAGCGAGCTACGGACTCGACCGCCGCGATGCGGAGCAAACCGGCCGACGCCCTCATTCTCATTGCCGAAGACGAAGTGGAGATTGCCGAGATCCTCGCGGCCTACCTCCAGCGCAGCGGCTTGCGCACCGTCCACGCCAGGGACGGGCAGGACGCACTGGCCCGGCACCACAGCCAGAAGCCCGACCTGGTGCTGCTGGACGTGCAGATGCCGCTGCTGGACGGCTGGCAGGTGCTCAGCGAGATCCGCCATCGCGGCGACACCCCGGTGATCCTGCTCACCGCACTGGACCAGGACATCGACAAGCTGACCGGGCTACGCATCGGCGCGGACGACTACGTGGTCAAGCCCTTCAACCCGGCGGAAGTGGTGGCGCGGGTGCAGGCCGTGCTGCGGCGGGCGAAGGCCACCCGCGCCGAGGGCTCGCGGGTGCTCAGTGTCGGCGCCTTCCGTATCGACCTGGACAACCACGAAGCGAGCGTGGAGTGCGCCGGCCAGCGGCACCTGCTGGACCTCACCCTCACCGAGTTCAAGCTGCTCACCAGCCTGATGCGCGCCCCCCGACGGGTGTTCAGCCGTGGCGAACTGCTGGAGGCCTGCCTGCCCGAGGGCGACACCCAGGAGCGCACGGTGGACAGCCACATCAGCAAGCTGCGCAAGAAGCTGGAGCTGCTGGGCATCCAGGGCGTACCCACCAGCGTGCGTGGCGTCGGCTACCGCTTCGGTGGCGAAGCATGAGCCGCACCCCAGGCCTGCGCCGGCAGATCATCCTGTCCCTGTGCACCATGGCGCTGGGCATCATGCTCATCTCCATCGTCGGCACCTATGCCTTCTACGAAGTGCTCTATGCCTACGAGCCCAGCAGCATCTCGGAGACCTGGCCGCCGACGCGCACCGAACTGGCCTGGGTGCTGGCCACGATCCTCGCTGCGCTGGTGATCGCCGGCTACGTGGCCTTCCAGCTCTCCCGGCGCATCCTCACCCCGCTGAACTCGGTGGCCCACAGCCTGCGGGAGGTGGCCCAGGGCAACCTGCAGGCCCGCGCCACGCTGGACGAACACGCCATGGGGGAAACCGCCCAATTGGTGCACGACTTCAACACCATGGCCGAACGCCTGGAGGGCATGACCCGCGAGCAGCAGTTCTGGAATGCTGCCGTAGCCCACGAGCTGCGAACCCCGGTCACCATCCTCCGTGGCCGCCTGCAAGGGCTGACCGAAGGCGTCTTCACCCCCAGCAACGAGATATTCGAAGGGCTGCTGCGCCAGGTGGAAGGGCTTGGCCGGCTCATCGAAGACCTGCGCGTGGTGAGCCTCAATGACAGCGGCCACCTGGAGATGGAGCTGGCCCCGACCGACCTGGCACAGGAGGTCACCAGCATCGCCCAGGCCTTCACCTCCAGCCTGGAGGCCAAGGGCTTCGTGCTGCAGCTGGAGGTGCCCGCCCGCGCCCAGGTGGAGTGCGATGCCTTCCGCATCCGCCAGGCGCTGATGGCCCTGCTGGAGAACGCCCTGAAGTACGCCGAGCCGGGCGCGCTGAAGATCCACGCCCACATCGAGGACGGCACCTGCCGGGTGAGCGTCGAGGACAGCGGCCCGGGCCTGCCGGCCGAAACCGCCGCGCTGGTGTTCGAGGCCTTTCGCCGGGGCGACCCCTCCCGCTCGCGGAAGAGCGGCGGCAGCGGCCTTGGCCTGTCCGTGGTCCGGGCCATCGTCGAAGCCCACGGCGGCCACGCCACCTGCCACCCCTCATCGCTCGGCGGCACCGCCTTCAGCCTCAGCTGGCCGGTGCGGGGTGGCGTGAGCGGCTGATGCGTCCCCCAGGCAGGTAGTCACCCCGCGTTTCCATCAGGCTGAACGCCACCCGCGCCAGATGCCGTGCCAACCCCTTGAGTGCCTGGGTTTCGGTGCGGCCGTGCCGTCTGCACAGTTGGTAGCGCTCGCGCCAGGCCACCGAGCGGCGGGCGGTCCGTGCCGCCGTCAGCAACAGGTGGTGGGTTTGGCCGTGGAGCGGCGCCTCCCGGAGCGGGCTGGCGCGCCCGCTGTTGACGAAGGCGATGTAGGCGCCGGCACTCTTGAATTCGCCCTGCCCATAGGCGCCGGCCAGCAGCGCGGCGGTGACGATATCCATCCCCTCGATCGCCAGGCAGCGCAGGGCCTGTTCACGGGGGCCCTGCGTCCGCAGCAAGCGCCGGACCTGCCGCCGGAGCGCGAGCCGGGGGGAAGCCTGGCACGGCTCGAGCAGCGCCAGCAGGCGCGGGTAGAACAGCGGCGCCTCACACGCCGCAGCGGTCCCGTGCCCAGTGGCCTCCGCCGGCGTGGCGGGGTGTTGTGTGTGCATCGCGCTACACCTGTTGCAAATGTGGCCCCAACCTCGCGCGGAGCGGGGCCTGGCGGTCAGTGCCCAGTGATCACGCTGTTCCAGATCCGCGTGCGGAGCCGGTCGATACGCGGCGGAACGGCCTCGAGCGCAAACAACGTGCCGAAGACCTCCGGCGAGGGGTACACCTTGTTGTCCGCACGGATGGCCGGGTCCACCAGGGCGTCCGCCGCCTGGTTGCCATTGGCGTACTTGATGGCATTGGTGACCGAGGCCATCACCTCGGGTTGCAGCAGGTAGTTCATGAAGGCGTAGCCGGCATCCTCATCCTTGGCGTCCACGGGCATGGCCACCATGTCGAACCAGGTCGTCGAGCCCTCCTTCGGCACCATGTATTCGATGTGGATGCCGTTCTTCGCTTCATTGGCGCTGGCCGCCGCCTGCAGCACATCCCCGGAGAAACCCACCACCAGGCACACATCGCCATTGGCCAGGTCGGTGACGTACTTCGAGGAGTGGAAGTAGGTGACGTGCTTGCGCATCTGCTTGAGCAAGGCCTCGGCCTTCTTGTAGTCCTCCGGCTCCGTGCTGTGGTGCGGCAGCCCCAGGTAGTGCAAGGCGATAGGCAGCAGCTCCGGCGCGTTATCCAGCACCGCCACGCCGCAGGTGGAAAGCTTGGCGAGGGTTTCCGGCTTGAAGATCAGGTCCCAGCTGTCGATCGGGTGATCGGCGCCGAGTACCGCGCGCACCTTGTCCACGTTGTAGCCGATGCCGGTGGTGCCCCAGACGTAGGGAAAGCCGTACTGGTTGCCCGGGTCGTTCACCGCCGTGGCCTTGAGCAGCCGGGGGTCGAGGTTCGTCCAGTTCGGCAGCTTGGAGCGGTCCAGCTTCTTCAGCGCACCGCCCTGGATCTGCCGGACCATGAAGTGGTTGGAGGGGAACACCACGTCATAGCCGGAGTGCCCGGCCATCAGCTTCGCATCGAGGATCTCGTTGCTGTCGTAGACGTCGTAGTGCACACCGATCGACGTCTGGGCGGTGAACCTGGCCAACGTATCGTCGGCCACGTAGGCGCTCCAGTTGTACACGCGGACTTCCTCGGCTGCCTGGCTTGCGCTGGCCAGCAGCAGGAGGGGAATGAGTTTTTTCAGCATGACGCCACCTCGGGGGAGTTTTCTTGTTGTCTGCAGTCACTGAAAAGCCGGCTGCAACACGCCGCGAAGCCGGTCTGCAAAGACCGCCTAGCGCATCGCGCCGACGAAGAGAGCACCCTGGATACGAGCGGGCACGGGCCCGGAACGGCACCGGCGCGACTGGCCCGGCGCGTTCGAGGCTAATGAAGCCGCTCAGGGCTTGTCTTGCGCGCGGGCCCGCGTGGAAAGCTGCGCCTGGTAGGCCTTGGGGGTCATGCCCATGCGCTCGCGAAAGCACTTGTAGAAGGCCGAAAGGGAGTTGAACCCCGCCGCGAAGGCCCAGTCGTCGACACGCCCGCTCTCGGGGCTCTGGTGCAAGCGCTCCAGCAGGTGGTTCAGGCGTGCCTGGTTGACGTAGCGATAGAAGCTCTGCCCCAGCACCTGGTTGAGCAGGTGGGATATCTGGTTACGCGTGTAGCCGGTGGCGGCGGCCACCTGCTGCAGGTCCAGGTCGGGGTCGAGGTAGGGGCGCTGGTGCTGGAAGTAGTTCTCCAGGTCGCACGCCATGATCCCGATCTGCCGGGGCGAGAGCCCCAGACGGCTCAGCGCCGGGCGGCTGTCCGATGCGGTGGAACCATCCGGCTCGATGCGCTCCAGGTTGGCGTACTCGTTCACCCGCCAGACCAGGCCATCGCACACGGTGATCGCCTCGCTGGATCGAAAGGCCACCAGGCCACGGCTGCCATGCAGGCAGATGCGGTACTGGATGAACGCGGTGTGGCCGTCGATGCGGATGCGGTCGGTGTGCTCCAGCAGCTCGCCGCTCAGGCGCGGCAGGCTCTCGTAGACGAACGCCCTCAGCTCCGACAGGCGCATCAGGCGGTTGCTGGAGTAGTCGTGGTACTCCACGTCGGGGTGGTAGAGCTTCAGGAGCCCTTCCAGGTCACCGGTCCGCCAGCCTTCGCGGTAGAGCAGGATGGTCTTGCGCGTCAGCTCGGTCTGCTCGGCGTCGTCCGGCAGGTGGGTCGTGGCAGTCATGGCGGGTGACTCGTGATGGCGGACAGTTCGCGCGGATGATAGTCAACGGAGTCCATCCCGGTCAGCGGCCGCCCCGTTGCAGGGGCGGCCTGTTGACCAGCGGCGCGGCTCAGCTCGCCTGCATCAGCTCGTTCGCCGCCCGCAGGCCCGAGGCATAGGCGCCATGCACCGTCTGGTAGAAGGACTCGTCGGTGGCCTCGCCGGCGAAGAACAGCTTGCCGTCGACGGGCGACGCCAGGTCGTTGCGCATCGGCACCGTGGAACCCACCACGTTGCAGGAGTAGGAGCCCAGCGCATGGGGATCGCTCGCCCAGCGGGTGATCGCCCAGTCGCTGGGCTGCGGGATGTCCGGGCCGTACACCGCTCGCAGGCGCGTCATCGCGTCCTCCACGATCGCCTCGTCGGTCCAGCCCTCGATCTCGCGCCCGAAGTCCGCCGCGTTGAAGCCGATCAGGATCGGCGCACCGGTCGCCCGCGCCAGGCTCACCCACTCAGCCCACTGCCCATGCTGCTCCGGCACCATGTTGATCCAGTCCGTCCGGGTGTCCCAGAAGGCCTCGGGGAACTTCAGGCAGCACTTGTTCAGCACCCCGACCCCCAGTCCTTCGATGGCCCGGGTCTTCTCGGGCGGAAGCGCCGGGGAGAAGTCGATCGCCCCGCTCTTGAGCACGCCCAGCGGCACGCTCAGCAACACCTGAGCAGCCTGGTAGCTGCGCCCACCGACGCGGACGGTAACGCCTTCGTCCTCGCTGTCGATGGCGCTGACGACCTGGCCCAGACGGATGTCCAACCCCTTGGCCAGGTGCTCCACCAGCACCCGGTAGCCGTCCAGGAACAATGCCTCGTCGCCGGCGTACTCACCGCCGCTGTCGAAGGTGTGCAGGGAAAGCGCCTGGACGCTCTCGCCGTACTCGTGTTCGTAGGTGGTGTTGAGCAGGAAGTCGACCTGCCGACGCTGGGCCAGCCCCAGGGACCGGTAGTCCATCTCCTCGCGCACGGCATCACCCAGCGGACGGTCCTCGTCGCTGTCCTGCGTCTGCTCGATGGCTTCCTCGATGGCTTCCCGCAGCGCCTCCAGCGCCTCCTCCTCATCGTCGTCGTAGCGATGGCCGTCGCTGCCGAAGGTCTCGGTGCGATCGGTACTGGTGGTAGCCAACCGCGCGCCAAGCTGCTTGGCCAGCCGCGCAATGGGGTTGTTGGGGCCGGCCCCGTGGATCCAGGTCGCCCCAAGGTCGACATTGATCCCGTCCCACGCCTGGTGGGTCATCAACCGTCCACCCAGGCGGTCGCGCGCCTCGAGGACGATCACCCGGTACCCGGCATCGTGCAGTTTGCGAGCGGCGGCCAGCCCGGCGATGCCGGCGCCGATCACCAGCACATCGGCCTGCCCCGGGTCCGCCCGCCCTGCGCGCTGGCCCTGGGTTCCCAGGCCATTGGCCAACACGGGGGACAGGGGCAGGGACGCCCCCAGCAAACTGCCTGCAGCCAGAATGAAATGTCGACGCTTCATGTATCACCTCAAGAATTCAACTTGCGGCCTCACACCGCCATGGCCCCCGCATAGGCAGGCACCGGACCGGGCGAGGCCGATCGGTGCCAGTCTGAGGGGCCTGCATTGCCATTCGTTCGAGCTTGTGTGGAGAACAGGTGGAGCGCATCAGTAAAGCGCAAACCGGCGCGAGCGCCGGCCGCGCCACTCAGCCACGCCCGGCATACACCCCCGCCAGCGACGCCGGCGCGTCCCCGTCCTGCGCGTTCAGGCCACCGCCCAGGGCCTTGTAGAGGGCCACGGCGTTGCTGGTCTTCTCCCGGCGCAACTCCAGCAGTGCCTGGCGCGCGGCATACAGCTGACGCTGGGCATCGAGCAATTCCAGCCGGCCATCGAGCCCCGCGCGGTAGCGCTGGCCGGAGAGGTCCAGCCGGCGCTCGGCAGCGCTGACGGCCTGCAGCTGAGCGTCGATCTGCCGGTCGAAGGTGGCCGTGCCCGCCAGGGCGTCCGCCACCTCGCGGAAGGCGATCTGGATGGCCCGCTCGTACTGCGCCACCGCCTCGGACTTGCGCACCTTGGCCAGGCGCAGTTCCGCCCGCAAGCGCCCGCCCTGGAACAGCGGCAACGTCAGTTGCGGGGCGAAGCGCCAGACCTGCCGGGACGGGTCGAACAACCCGTCCAGCGAGGTGCTGGCATAACCGAACGACGCCGTCAGGGAGATCTGTGGGAAGAACGCCGCCCGCGCCGCGCCGACATCCGCGTTCGCCGCTTCCAGCACCTGCTCGGCCTGGCGCAGGTCGGGCCGGGCCAGCAGCAGCTCCGACGGCAACCCCGCCGGCAGGCGGCCGAGCAACGGCTGCTGCGCCAGGGACAGGGCCGGCGGCAGGTCTGCCGGCAGTTCACCGCCCACCAGCAGCTGCAGGGCGTTATCCGCCTGGACGCGGGCGCGTCGGCGTGCCTCCAGGTCGGCCTGGGCGGTGGCCACCTGGCCTTCGGCCTGGGCCACGTCCAGCGCGCTGTTCTGGTCGGCCTGCTTCAACAGGCGCGCCAGGGCCAGGGATTGCTCCCAGTCCGCCAGGGTCTGCTCGGCCAGTTGCTGCTGCTCGGCGGCCAGTTGCTGGGCGAAGTAGGCATCGGCCACCGCCCCCACCAGCGCCACCTGCGCAGCGTCACGCCCCTCTTCGCTGGCGAAGTAGCGCGCCAGCGCGGCATCGGAGAGCGCCCGCACGCGGCCGAACAGGTCCAGCTCGAACGCGCTGACGCCCAGGTTCACCCCCACCTGCTTGCTCACCGTGCGGCTGGAGCGCTCGCTGGAATCGGCCGCCAGGGCCCGTTCACGGGTCTGGTTGGCCTCCAGCGCCACCGAGGGCAGGCGCGCGGAAGACTGGATGCGGAACATCGCCTGGGTCGCCTCCACATTGAGGGCCGCCAGGCGCAGGTCGCGGTTCTGCTCCAGCGCCCGTTCGATCAGGCGTTGCAGGCGCGGGTCGCCGAACATGCGGCGCCAGCCCGGCAACGGCGCGGCCGCGACGGACGGAGCGCCCGCCAGCTGCGGGAACTGCGCCGGCACCGGCGGTGCGGGCCGCTCCAGGGGCGGCACCAGGGAACAGGCGCCAAGGCTCGCGGCCAGGGCCAGCGGGATCAACAGGCGCATCTCAGGCCTCCTCGCGCGGGGATTGGGGGGCGGTGCGTCGGGCCCGCCGGGCGCCGAGGCGCTCCTGCAGGCCGATGACGAACACGAAGAACGCCGGCACGAAGCACACCGCCAGCAGCGTGCCGCTGAGCATGCCGCCGAACACCCCGGTGCCGATGGCGTGCTGGGTCTCGGCGCTGGCGCCGGACGCGAGCATCAGCGGCACCACGCCGAGGGTGAAGGCCAGCGAGGTCATCAGGATCGGCCGCAGGCGCAGGCGCGCCGCCATCACCGCCGCCTCCGCCAGGCTGCGGCCTTCGGCGTGCAACTGGCGGGCGAACTCGACGATGAGGATCGCGTTCTTCGCCGAGAGGCCGATGATGGTGATCATCCCCACCTTGAAGAACACGTCGTTGGGCAGGCCGCGCAGCATCACCGCCGCCACCGCGCCCAGCAGGCCCAGCGGCACCACCAGCATCACCGACAGCGGGATGGACCAGCTCTCGTACAGCGCCGCCAGCACCAGGAACACCACCAGCGCGGAGAGCAGCATCAGCAGCGGCGCCTGGGCCGCCGACTGGCGCTCCTGCAGGGACTGCCCGGTCCAGGCCACGGCGAAGCCCGCCGGCAGCTGCGCCACCAGCCGCTCCATCTCCGCCATGGCATCGCCACTGGACACGCCCGGCGCGGGGCCGCCGGCGATGCGCACCGCCGGGAAACCCTGGAAGCGCATCATCTGCTGCGGCGACTCGGTCCAGATCGGCGTCACCACCTCGCGCAGCGGCACCATGCCGCCGGCGGCGTTGCGCACCCGCAGGCCGAGCACATCGTCCAGCTGCATGCGCGCGGCGGCGTCCGCCTGGAGGATGACCTGCTGCATGCGCCCGGCATTGGGGAAGTCATTGACGTAGAGCGAGCCCATGGCCGCCGACAGGGTGCTGCTCACCGCCGCGAACGACACGCCCATGGCCTCGGCCTTGCGCCGGTCGATCTCCAGGCGAATGCTCGGCCCCGGCGGCAGGCCGTCCGGGTACACGTCGCTGACCACGCTGCTCTGCGCCGCCAGCTTGAGCAGTTGCGCCTGGGCCTCGCGCAGCGCCGCCTCGCCCCGGCCGGCGCGGTCCTGGAGGAACAGGGTGAAACCGGAGGAGGTGCCCAGCTCGTCGATGGCCGGCGGCAGCAGGCTCATCACCGTGCCCTCGGGAATCTCCGCCATCGCCGCCTGGGCCAGGGTCGACTCCTCGCCGGCCGTGGCGCCGTCGCGCTGGTCCCAGTCCTTGAGCATGGTGAAGGCCATGGCGGCGTTGGGGCCGGAGCCGGAGAAGCTGAAGCCCAGCACCACCAGGTTCGCCTCCAGCGCCGGGCGGCTGGCCACGTGGGCCTCGAAGGTGCGCACCACGTCCAGGGTGCGTTCGGCGGTGGCGCCGGTGGGCAGCTGGATGGAGGTCATGAAGTAGCCCTGGTCCTCCTCCGGCAGGAAGGACGACGGCAACTGGTATGCCGCCAGCGCCAGCACGCCGCAGAGCACGGCGAAGCCCGCCATCATCCGCCCGCTGTGGGCGACCATGCCGGCCACGCCGCCGGTGTAGCGCTCGGTCAGCCGCTCGAAGCCACGGTTGAACGCGCCGAAGAAGCCGCGCCGGGCGTGGTGCCCGGGCGCCACCGGGTGCAGCAGCGTGGCGCACAGCGCCGGGGTCAGGGTCAGCGCGAGGAAGGCCGAGAACAGGATCGACACCGCCATCGACAGGGTGAATTGCTGGTAGATCACCCCCACCGAGCCGGAGCCGAACGCCATGGGGATGAACACCGCAGTGAGCACCAGGGTGATGCCCACCACCGCGCCGCTGATCTCCTTCATGGCCCGCGCGGTGGCCTCCCGCGGCGACAGGCCGTGGCTGGCCATCAGCCGCTCGACGTTCTCCACCACCACGATGGCGTCGTCGACGATGATGCCGATGGCCAGCACCATGCCGAACATGGTCAGGGTGTTGATGGAGAAGCCCGCCACCAGCATCACCGCGAAGGTGCCCAGCAGGGCGATGGGCGCAACGATGGCCGGGATCAGCGTGTAGCGCACGTTCTGCAGGAACAGGTACATGACCAGGAACACCAGCACCATGGCCTCGAACAGCGTCTGCACCACCTTCTCGATGGAGACCTTGACGAAGGGCGCCGTGTCGAACGGGACGGAATAGCCCATGCCCGCCGGCATGCTCGGCGCCAGCTCGGCGAGCCGGTCGCGCACGGCCTGGGCGGTGCGCACGGCGTTGGCCCCGGGCGACAGCTGGATGGCCGCACTGGTGGCCGCCACGCCGTTCTCGCGGTTGGCGAAGCCGTAGGACTGCGCGCCCAGCTCCACCCGCGCGACGTCACCGATCACCACCCGCGAGCCGTCGGCGCCGGCGCGCAGCACGATGGCGGCGAACTGCTCCGGGCTGGACAGTTGCCCCTCCACCGTCAGCGGCACGGTCACCCGCTGGCCGGGCAGCGTCGGCTCGTCGCCGACCCGGCCGGGGGCGATCTGCGCGTTCTGCTGTTCGATGGCCTGGGCCAGGTCGCCCATGGTCAGCCCGTAGGCGGTCAGCTGGTGCGGGTCCACCCAGATGCGCATGGCCTGCTCGGCGCCGAACAGCTGCACGCGCCCGACGCCGTCGATGCGCCGCAGCTCCTGCACAATGTTGCGCGCCAGGTAGTCGTTCAGCGCCACCTCGTCGAAGCGCCCGTCCGGCGAGGTCATGCCCACCATCATCAGGAAGCCGGAGGCCGCGGACTCCACCTGCAAGCCACTCTGCCGCACCACCTGGGGCAGGCGCGGCTCCACCGCCTTGATGCGGTTCTGCACGTCCACCTGGGCCAGCTCGGGGTCGGTGCCGGGCTTGAAGGTGGCGGTGATCTGCGCCGAGCCGGAGGTGTCCACCGAGGACTCGAAATAGAGCAGGTTCTTGACCCCGGACAGCTCGCGCTCGATCAGGCTCACCACCGAGTCGTCCAGGGTCTGCGGCGTGGCGCCGGGGTAGGAGGCGTAGAGCGTCACCGACGGCGGCGCCACCGAGGGGTAGCGGGCAATCGGCAGCTGCGGGATGGCGATCACCCCGAACAGCACGATGAACAAGGCGATCACCCAGGCGAACACCGGGCGCTCGATGAAGAACTGCGGCATGGTCGTCTCCTCGACTCAGTGCGCGGTGGCGGCCAACCCGGCGACCACGCTGGGCTGCCAGGGGCGCGGGTCGACGGCGGCGCCCTCCTCCAGGCGCTCGATGCCTTCCACCACCACCCGCTGGCCGGCACCGAGGCCGGCGGCGATGCGGTAGCGGCGGTCCACCAGCTCGCCCAGCTCGACGGCGATCCGCTTGGCCTGCTGCTGCTCGTCGATCACCCACACGCTGGCCGCCTCGCCAGCGCGCACCACCGCCTGCTGCGGCACGGCCAGGGCCGCCGGGTAATGCGCCCGCACCACCCGCGCCCGCACGAACATGCCTGGCAACAGGCGCCGCTCGGGGTTGTCCACCAGCACGCGCAACAGCACATCGCCGGTGCCGGCATCGACGTTGATGCCGGAGAACAGGATGCGTGCGTGCAGGCCGTAGGGCTTGCCGCTGCTGCCGAGGATCTGCACCGGCAGCCCGCCGTCGCCGGGCCCGCCCCGCGCCTCCAGCGCTTCGCGCAGGCGTTCGAGGGAGGCGGCGGACTGGCGCACGTCCACGTACACCTGGTCGATCTGCTGCAGGGTGGCCATGGGCGAGGCATCGGTCGAAGTCACCAGTGCCCCTTCGGACACCAGGGTCTGGTCGATGCGCCCGGAGATCGGCGCCTCCACCGTGGCGAAGCGCAGGTCCAGCTGCCGTCGCGCCAGCACCGCCTGGGCCTGGGCCACGTCGGCCGCCGCCTGTTCGCGCTGGGACACGGCGTCGTCATACACCTGCCGGCTCACCGCCTCGGCCCGCACCAGCGGCGCCAACCGCTCGGCCTGGATGCGCGCACGCTCCAGCACCGCGCGCGCACGCTGCAGGGCGGCGGCCGCGGTTTCCACCTCGGCCTTGAAGGGCGCCGGGTTGATCTGGAACAGCGCCGTCCCGGCCTGGATCTCGGCGCCCTGGCTGAACAGCGTGCGCTGCAGGATGCCGCTGACCTGGGGGCGGATCTCCGCCGTGCGCAAGGCCGCGACACGCCCAGGCAGGTCCTCGTCGACCACCAGCTCGGACGGCGCCAGGGTCATCACCGTGACCCGCGCCGGCGGCATGCCCTCCTCCGCCGTTGGCGACGGCTCACACCCCGCCAGGCCAAACGCTAATACCCCGACCCACACGGCACGCAGCCGCCCCTTCACCAATCCCATGACCCACTGCCCTCACGGATGAACGGCCCCGGCCAGAACGGCCGAAAGCCCAGAAAACGCGAGTCTGGCGGCCCACCGTTGGGATTGATTCGAGGTTTTGTGGAGATCGTGTGGAGGCGGGGCGGGCACGTCATGAGCCAAGAGGCATACGGCCCTCTTCAGCCATGACCTTGGAGCGGCAAGGGAGGGCGATTGCGCCGCTGTGACGGCCTTCAGATTGTCATACGATTTCCGTTGAATATTTCTTACGCCCCTGTCAGATTCCGCTTCGCTGTACAAGTGTTGCAAAGGATTGCAAGTACAAAGCGACCCAGAAACACCCTCGCGAGTATCTGCAAAATCCCCCTGAATTCCGCTGATCCTGCCGCCAAGTCGTGGCTTTTCGTCGTGGCTGGAAAATAGCGTTCCCGAGCGGGAGTGAACCTCGACCAACAGCTTCTTCTGTGAATTTGCAGTGACAACCAGGCGCTCCACGCCCAACAAGAACCCACATGGATGATTGCGTCATGACTGTTTTCCACGCCCTGAAACGCCGCTCCACCCCTGCCAACCTGCTCCGCTGCGCCGTCGCGGTGGGGCTCGCCGCCGTGCTCGGTGGCTGCAACTCCTCCGAATCCGAAGTCCAGAAGGTGGTGATCGACAACCTGCTGGTGAAGGACGTCTACAAGTTCGGTGAATTCACCGAAATCGACGGCATCGCCGCCTGCCAGACCGTCAACAGCGTCCGGGCCGACGGCCAGGACACCGGCGACATGCAAGGCTTCGCGATGAAGAAGGACGGTGCCTGGCATTTCCTGAGGTTCGTCGACAGCACTCACGAAGAGTGCGTGCAGGCGGCCAAGGAAGTGACCACGGAGTTGGTCGCGAAAGGCTACAAGGGCTGAGCAGCCCGCTGAATTACCGTCACCCTCTGGAGAGATTCAATGCGTACCAAGATCCTGCACATCGGCCTGATCGCCGCCATGGGCCTGCTGGCCGCCTGCGGCTCCTCGCCGCGTGCCCCGCAACAACAGATCATCGGCCAGATCCCGGCGGGCAGCCCCTTTGCCAAGGTCCAGCCCGGCATGTCCATGAAGCAGGTGCATGACCTGATCGGCCAGCCCACCGACAGCTACAACCGCATGACCGGCAAGATGTTCATCCCCTTCTACTTCGGCAGCGACGCCATGCGCATGGAAGAGCTGTACAAGGGCCAGGGCCGCATCACCTACACCGGCGTAGGCGCCACCGGTGCCAACTTCAACGTCTACCAGATCACCTACGACCCGAGCGAAGACGGCTACAACAACCGCTGATCCGTCGCCTCGCCCAACAAGAAGCCCCGCATGATGCGGGGCTTTTTGTTTGAGGAGGGACTGTTGGATGGGTATTCGAGGCCAGGTTGGCTAACGAGACTTGCTCAAGCTTGCCGATTTTCGCTAGCAACGAATCAGAAGCACACGCGGAACTCATGCAATACCGGGAAAGGTGAGGCGAGGACAACGCCCCTTCAGGAGGCCGAGTGGAATCGTCGTGGAAGGGGTTGAGCGACATGGATGTCGCGAGAGCGCTGTCGGGCCATGGATGGCCCGTCAGCGCGTACCCCTGGAATGACGATGAAGCGAGGGAACCCGACGCAGTCGGGCCGGATGCAGGGGCAAGTTTTTTGGTTCCTTTTCAACGATTGTGTACGGACCGGAGACATAGCTGACGGGTGTGCGGAGACATGGTTGACACTTTCCGGCAAGCCAGCCTTGCCGGGTCACCACCATGCCTTGGAAC
>NZ_FOJP01000003.1:202652-326821 GCF_900111835.1 Metapseudomonas otitidis | reverse complement strand
GGCATCCAGTACTGCTCGGGGCTGTACCAACGCCTGCACGTGCAGCACGGGGCAACCTGCTCGATGACCGATGGTTACGACTGTTACCAGAATGCGCTGGCTGAGCGCGTCAACGGCATTCTGAAGAACGAGTTGCTGGAGCACCCTCCCGCCGACCTCGGACAGGCGCGCCGTATGGTGCGCGAAGCCGTCGATATCTATAACCGGGAGCGGCCTCACCTGGCTCTGAAATACAAAACGCCCGATGCGGTGCATCGGGCGTTTTGAGGTCTGGCGCTTGGCCTGAAAGGTGTAAACCTATTTCAGGACTAGACACGCACTTTGTAGCGTAATGCGAGGCTGGTATGAATCGGGTGCATAAACGAAAAAGCCCTCGGCATATGCCGAGGGCTTTTGAATTTGGCTCCGCGACCTGGACTCGAACCAGGGACCCAATGATTAACAGTCATTTGCTCTACCGACTGAGCTATCGCGGAACAACGATGCGTATCTTACTGATTAGAAAGGAGAAGTCAAGCACCTGGCTTGAGCTTCTCCTGCCTTGCTCAGAGCACTTGGGAGATGGCGTGGGTGACACTGTCCAGGTTGCTGCCGTTCAGTGCCGCTACGCAGATGCGGCCTGTGCTGACGGCGTAGATGCCGAACTCGTTCTTCAGGCGCTCGACCTGCTCGGCAGTAAGACCGGAGTAGGAGAACATGCCGCGCTGGCGAGCAACGAAGCTGAAGTCGCGCTTGGCGCCTTGGGCGGCGAGTTGCTCGACCATAGCGAGGCGCATGCTGTGGATGCGGCCGCGCATCTCGGCGAGTTCGGCTTCCCACATGGCGCGCAGTTCATTGCTGTTCAGCACGCTGGCTACCACGGTGGCGCCGTGGGTCGGTGGGTTGGAGTAGTTGGTGCGGATGACGCGCTTGACCTGGGACAGGACGCGGCCGGCCTCTTCCTTCGAGTTGGTGACGACAGACAGCGCACCAACACGTTCACCGTACAGCGAGAACGACTTGGAGAAGGAGCTGGACACGAAGAACTGCAGCCCGGATTCGGCGAACAGGCGGACGGCGAAGGCGTCTTCGTCGATACCTGCACCAAAACCCTGGTAGGCGATGTCCAAGAACGGAACGTGTTCGCGCTCGCGCAGGACTTCCAGTACCGCCTTCCAGTCATCCAGTTCCAGGTCGACGCCGGTCGGGTTGTGGCAGCAAGCGTGGAGGACCACGATGGAGCGCGTGGGCAGGGCTTTCAGGTCTTCCAGCAGGCCGGCGCGGTTTACGCCATGGGTAGCGGCATCGTAGTAGCGGTAGTTCTGGACCGGGAAGCCGGCGGACTCGAACAGCGCGCGGTGGTTTTCCCAGCTCGGATCGCTGATGGCCACAACGGCGTCGGGCAGCAGGCGCTTGAGGAAGTCTGCGCCGGTTTTCAGCGCGCCGGTGCCGCCTACAGCCTGGGTCGTGACGACACGGCCTTCAGCCAGCAGTTGGGAGTCGGCGCCGAAGAGCAGCTTTTGCACGGCCTGGTCATAGGCGGCAATGCCTTCGATCGGCAGGTAGCCGCGGGGTGCATGGGCTTCAATGCGGGCTTTTTCGGCTTCGGCTACGGCGCGGAGCAGGGGGATACGGCCTTGCTCGTTGTAGTAGACGCCTACGCCGAGGTTCACCTTCGTGGGGCGGGTATCGGCGTTGAATGCTTCGTTAAGGCCCAGGATCGGGTCGCGTGGGGCCATTTCGACAGCAGAAAACAGACTCATGATGCGGCTGCTCGAGGAGAGGAAAGGGTAGGGGGCCTGAGCAACCCCGAGCGTCTGCATTGGGGTTGCGCAATCGGGCCGGTATTATAGCGGTCACGGTCGCCAGGGGCGACATCAAACGCCCGCTTTTCGCCAGTTTTGACGCCCTCTGCGCGAGGGGGTCACATCGCAAGTCCGAGGATCGCCATGTCAGACTTTCAGCTCGTCACGCGTTTCCAGCCCGCCGGCGACCAGCCCGAGGCCATCCGTCAGATGGTGGAGGGCCTGGAAGCGGGCCTTTCGCACCAGACCCTGCTGGGCGTGACCGGCTCCGGCAAGACCTTCAGCATCGCTAATGTGATCGCTCAGGTGCAGCGGCCCACCCTGGTTCTGGCGCCCAACAAGACCTTGGCAGCCCAGCTTTACGGTGAGTTCAAGGCCTTTTTTCCGAACAATTCCGTCGAGTACTTCGTCTCGTACTACGACTATTACCAGCCTGAGGCCTACGTCCCGTCCTCGGACACCTACATCGAGAAGGACGCCTCGATCAACGACCACATCGAGCAGATGCGCCTCTCGGCGACCAAGGCGTTGCTGGAGCGCCCGGATGCGATCATCGTGGCCACCGTGTCCTCGATCTATGGCCTGGGTGACCCCGCGTCCTATCTGAAGATGGTGCTGCACCTGGACCGTGGGGACCGCATCGACCAACGCGCCTTGCTTCGGCGCCTGGCGGACCTGCAGTACACCCGCAACGACATGGATTTCGCCCGCGCCACCTTCCGGGTGCGCGGTGATGTGATCGACATCTTCCCCGCCGAGTCCGACCTGGAGGCCATTCGCGTTGAGCTGTTCGACGACGAGGTCGAGAGCCTTTCCGCGTTCGACCCGCTCACCGGCGAGGTGATCCGCAAGCTGCCCCGCTTCACCTTCTACCCCAAGAGCCACTACGTCACGCCGCGCGAGACGCTGCTCGAGGCGGTAGAGAAGATCAAGGAGGAGCTCAAGGAGCGGCTGGAGCAGTTGCGTGGCGCCAACAAGCTGCTGGAGGCCCAGCGACTGGAGCAGCGCACCCGCTTCGACCTGGAGATGATTCTCGAACTGGGCTACTGCAACGGCATCGAGAACTACTCCCGCTACCTGTCCGGACGTGATCCCGGGCAGGCACCGCCCACCCTGTATGACTACCTCCCGCCGAATGCCCTGCTGGTGATCGACGAATCCCACGTCACCGTCCCGCAGATCGGCGCCATGTACAAAGGCGACCGTTCCCGCAAGGAAACCCTGGTGGAGTACGGCTTCCGCCTGCCGTCCGCCCTGGACAACCGTCCGATGCGCTTCGATGAATGGGAACTGATGGCGCCGCAGACCATCTTCGTCTCGGCCACGCCGGGGCCTTACGAGGGTGAACATGCCGGTCGCGTGGTCGAGCAGGTGGTGCGCCCCACCGGCCTGGTGGACCCTGAAATCGAAGTGCGGCCGGCCGCGACCCAGGTAGACGATCTGCTCTCGGAGATCCGCAAGCGTGTCGCGCTGGACCAGCGCGTCCTGGTCACAACCCTGACCAAGCGAATGGCGGAGGACCTCACCGACTACCTGGGGGATCACGACGTTCGCGTGCGCTACCTGCACTCCGACATCGACACCGTCGAGCGGGTCGAGATTATCCGCGACCTGCGCACCGGCGCCTTTGATGTCCTGGTGGGGATCAACCTGTTGCGCGAGGGCCTGGACATGCCCGAGGTCTCGCTGGTAGCCATCCTGGACGCGGACAAGGAGGGCTTCCTGCGTTCGGAGCGCTCATTGATCCAGACCATTGGCCGCGCCGCGCGGAACCTGCACGGCCGGGCGATCCTCTATGCCGACAACGTCACGGGATCGATGCAGCGGGCAATCGACGAGACCGAGCGTCGCCGTGCCAAGCAGATCGCCTTCAACGAGGCTCACGGCATCGTGCCCAGGGGCGTCCAGAAGGACATCAAGGACATCCTCGAAGGCGCGACCGTACCGGGGGCGCGCAGCAACAAACGCAAAGCCCAGGCCAAGGCGGCCGAAGAGAGTGCCCGCTACGAGGCCGAACTGCGCTCGCCCAGCGAGATCAACAAGCGCATCCGGCAGATGGAAGAGAAGATGTTCCAGCTCGCCCGCGATCTGGAGTTCGAGGCCGCTGCGCAGCTGCGGGACGAAATCCAGAAGCTGCGCGACCTGCTGCTGAAGGTCTGATCGGGGATCAGTGGGCAGCAGCGCCGGCCCCGCTGCCACCGGCCGGCAGGCTGCGGGTCAGCAGCACGGCAATCATGCTGACCCCGAGGGCGATGCCGATGAAATGGAAGGCATCGTTGTACGCCATGATTGCCGCCTGCTGGTGGGCGATCTCGCTCAGCTTGCCCAGCGCCGCCTGATCGCTGCCGAGCTTCTCCGAAAGCAGGGCGAGGCGTTCTGCGACCTGGGGATTGCTGGGCACCAGGGATTCACGCAGGTAGTCGAAGTAGACCTTGGCGCGGCTGTCCAGCAGCGTGGCCAGCAGGGCGATGCCGATAGCGCCGCCCAGGTTGCGCAGGATGTTGAACAGGCTGGAAGCCGAGCCGGCATCCTGGGGCAGGATGTAGGCGGTGGCGATCAGCGAAATGGTCACCATCACCAGGGGCTGGCCCAGGGCACGAATGATCTGGATATGGTTGAACTGCGGGCCGGCAAAGTCCGGATTGAGGACGCCCGAGGCGAAGCTGGCCGCGCCGAACAGCCCAAAGCCGATGGCGCACAGCAGCTTCGGCGAAATGATCTTCATCAGCTTGGGCACCAGCGGGATCAGGAACAGCTGGGGCACGCCCATCCACATGATCACCTCGCCGATCTGCAGGGCGTTGTAGCCCTGGATCTGCGCCAGGTAGAGCGGCAGCACATAAATGGAGCCATAGAGCCCCACGCCCAGGCCCAGGCTGGAGATGCTGCTGAGCCCGAAGTTGCGGTTGGCCAGGATGCCCAGGTTGATCAGCGGGTTGGGGCGTGAGAGCTGCAGGATGACGAACAGCACCAGGCTCACCAGGGCGATGCTGCCCAGGCCGACGATCAGGTTCGATTCCAGCCAGTCCTTGCGATGCCCCTCTTCGAGGAACACCTGCAGGCAGCCCAGCCCCATGCCGAGGGTGACGATGCCGGCGTAGTCCGTGCGCTTGAGCAGTTCCCAGTGGGGCGCCTTCTTCTCCAGGCCGTACATCAGGCCGGCGATCATCAGCAGGCCCGGGGGCACGTTGATGTAGAAGATGTATTCCCAGCCGAAGTTTTCGGTGAGCCAGCCCCCCAGCGTCGGACCGATGGAAGGCGCGAAGGTGGCGGTGATGGCGAACAGCGCCATGCCCTTGGCGCGGTGGTGTTCCGGCAGCTTGATCAGCGTGAGGGTGAAGGCCAGGGGGATCAGTGCCCCGCCGGTGAAGCCCTGCATGGCACGGAAGACGATCATGCTCTCCAGGTTCCAGGCCAGGGAGCAGAGCAGCGAGGAAGCGAGGAAGCCCAGGGAAACCCACACGGCCAGCCGGCGTGCCGAAAGCAACTGCACCAGCCAGGCGGTGAGGGGAATCATGATGATCTCGGCCACCAGGTAGGAGGTGGAGATCCACGAGCCTTCTTCCAGCGTGGCCGACAGCGCGCCCTGTATGTCTTTGAGCGAAGAGTTGGTGATCTGGATGTCCAGCACCGCCATGAAGGCGCCGAGCATGGCGCTCATCACGGCGATCCAGTCTCGTCGGCTGGGTTCGCCGGTGGGGCGCAGCAGCGCGTCAGCGGCCACGGTCATTCATCCCGCTGGATGGAGACCTTCACCAGCACCGACATGCCGGGGCGGATGCGGCCTTTCAGGGGGCTTTCGCGGTCGAAGGTGATCTTCACCGGGATGCGCTGCACCACCTTGGTGAAGTTGCCGGTGGCATTGTCCGGCGGCAGCAGGCTGAACTGCGCGCCGGAGGCGGCGAACAGGCTGTCCACGCGGCCTTCGATCGGCGTGCTGGGGAAGCTGTCGAACACCAGTTCCACCTTCTGGCCCGGCTGCATGTGTTCGATTTGGGTTTCCTTGAAGTTGGCCTGCACCCAGATGTCCTGGTCCGGTACCAGGGACATCAGGTGGGCACCTACCTGCACGTACTGGCCGTTGCGTGCCGCACGCTGGCCGACGAAGCCGTCGATGGGGGCGCGGATCTCGGTGCGTGCCAGGTTCAGTTCGGCCTGGGCGATGTCTGCCCGGGCGGTGGCGATCTGTGCCTCGAGGCGCTTGATGTCGGCGCGCAGGGCGTCGGTCTGCACGCGCTGGGCCTTGAGGTCGGCTTCGGCCTTGGCCAGTTGCGAGCGGGCGACGCGGGAGTCGGCCGAGAGGGTGGTGACGCGCTCTTCCGACACGTAGCCGGGCTTGCGCAAGGTCTGGGCGCGGGACAAGTCGATCTGGGTGCGACCCAGGGTGGCCTGGCTCGCGGAGACATCCGCCTCGCTGGCGGCGATCAGGCTGGACTGCTGGGTGAGTTTGCTCTGGGCCTGGGCCAGTTCGGCCTCGCGGGTCGCCAGGGTGGCCTGGGCACGCTCAAGGGCGACGCGGAAGTCTGCCGACTCCAGGCGCACCAGCAGGTCCCCTTTCTTGACGGCCTGGTTGTCCCCCACCAGCACTTCTTCTATACGCGCGCCCAGCTGACTCGAGACCCGGGTGATTTCGCCCTGGACATAGGCATTGTCCGTGCTCTCCAGGAAGCGGCCGATCAGCAGCCAATGCGCGAAGAAACCACCGGCCACCAGCACCAACAGCGTCAGGAAGATGAACAGGCGGCGTTTCAACGGGGCAGGCATGGGCAGACTCGAATCTGTGATCAAAGACGCGGGAATCTAGCACTGTTCCAGTCAGGCAAGTAGCCAGTACACTTCGTAAACTTTGTTGCTTATGGGGAACAATAATGGGGCTGGATGATGCGCTGATCTTCACCCGCGTTGTGGAGTTGCACAGTTTTACCCAGGCGGCACACAGCCTGAGCATGCAGAAGTCCACGGTGAGCCGGCGCATCGCACTGCTGGAGGAGCGGCTTGGGGTGCGCCTGCTCAACCGCACCACCCGCAAGCTGCGGCTCACGGAAGTGGGGCAGGCCTACTACGACCGGTGCCGCCAGATCATGCTCGACTTCGCCGAGGCCGAGCAGGCAGTGATGCAGCTGCAGCAGGCACCGTCCGGATTGTTGCGTATCACGGCCCCCATCGAGTTCGGCCAGATGTTCCTCGGCCGGGTGCTCGGGCAATTCATGAGCCAGTACCCGCAGATCACCGCCCAGGTGGAGCTCACCTCCCGGGAAGTGGACCCGCTGGAGGAGGGGGTGGACATCGCCATCCTGGTGGGCCAGCCGCAGGACTCGAGCCTGATCGCCCGCAAGCTGTTCGAGGCCGGACGACGCCTATGCGCCAGCCCGGCCTACCTGGCGGCCCATGGCGTGCCGCGTACGGCCGAAGACCTGGCCCAGCACCGCGCCGTGCTCCTGCCCATCGACTCCCAGCGTTACTGGCCGCTGCTGGATACGTCCGTGCCCTGCCAGCGGGTGCTGCACTGCAACAACATCACCTTCGCCCGCGAGGCGGT
The DNA here is from genome assembly GCF_900111835.1 of Metapseudomonas otitidis. Taxonomy (GTDB): domain Bacteria; phylum Pseudomonadota; class Gammaproteobacteria; order Pseudomonadales; family Pseudomonadaceae; genus Metapseudomonas; species Metapseudomonas otitidis. The sequence continues at coordinate 319,498 of NZ_FOJP01000003.1, read as the reverse complement.
GCTGGGGGGCGCGGGCATTGCCTCGCTGCCGCTGATGATCACCGAGCAGGCGGTGCGCCGTGGGGAACTGGTCGAGCTGTTGCCTGGGATTCCACTGCCCAGTGGCGAGATCTACGCCGTCTACCCCTCGCGGCGATTCCAGGCGATGAAGGTCAAGGCCTTCCTGGATTTCCTCATGGCCCGGTTGGCCATGGAGGAGGAGGCCGCGTGGCTGGAGCCCGCCGGCTCGCGCCTGCTAACATCGCGCCCTTGACCGTTCCTCTGTATCAGGACCTTCCATGACCACTGTCCGCACCCGCATCGCGCCGTCGCCCACCGGTGACCCGCACGTCGGTACCGCCTACATCGCCCTCTTCAATCTCTGCTTCGCCCGTCAGCACGGTGGCCAGTTCATCCTGCGCATCGAGGACACGGACCAGTTGCGTTCCACCCGCGAGTCCGAGCAGCAGATCTTCGACGCCCTGCGCTGGCTGGGCATCGAGTGGGACGAGGGCCCGGATGTGGGCGGCCCGCATGGCCCGTACCGCCAGAGCGAGCGCGGTGAGATCTACAAGAAGTACGCCCAGGAGCTGGTGGACAAGAACCATGCCTTCCCCTGCTTCTGCACCGCCGAGCGCCTGGACAAGCTGCGTGCCGAGCAGACCGAGCGCAAGGAAACCCCGCGCTACGACGGCCACTGCATGCACCTCCCCCGCGAGGAATCGGCCAAGCGCATCGCCGCGGGCGAGCCCCATGTGATCCGCATGAAGATGCCCACCGAGGGCGTCTGCGTGGTTCCGGACATGCTCCGTGGCGACGTCGAGATCCCGTGGGACCGCATGGACATGCAGGTGCTGATGAAGACCGATGGCCTGCCCACCTACTTCCTGGCCAACGTGGTCGATGACCACCTGATGGGCATCACCCATGTGCTCCGTGGCGAGGAGTGGCTGCCGTCGGCGCCCAAGCTGATCAAGCTCTACGAGTATTTCGGCTGGGAGCAGCCCACGCTCTGCTACATGCCGCTGCTGCGCAACCCGGACAAGAGCAAGCTCTCCAAGCGCAAGAACCCGACCTCCATCACCTTCTATGAGCGCATGGGCTACCTGCCCGAGGCGATGCTCAACTACCTCGGCCGCATGGGCTGGTCGATGCCGGACGAGCGCGAGAAGTTCTCCCTGGCGGAGATGATCGAGCACTTCGACCTGTCGCGCGTCTCCCTCGGTGGCCCGATCTTCGACCTGGAGAAACTCTCCTGGCTCAACGGCCAGTGGATTCGAGAGCTGCCGGTGGAGCGCTTCGCGGCTGAGGTGCAGAAGTGGGCACTGAATCCCGACTACCTGATGAAGATCGCTCCCCACGTGCAGGGGCGGGTCGAGACCTTCAGTCAGATCGCCCCGCTGGCCGGCTTCTTCTTCGCCGGTGCGCTGCCCCTGGATGCATCGCTGTTCGAGCACAAGAAGCTCGCGCCCGACCAGGTGCGTCAGGTGCTGCAACTGGTGCTGTGGAAGCTGGAATCGCTGCGCCAGTGGGAGAAGGATCGCATCACCGCTTGCATCCAGGCCGTGGCTGAACACCTCGGGCTGAAGCTGCGCGATGTCATGCCGCTGATGTTCCCGGCCATCACCGGGCAATCCAGCTCGGTCTCGGTGCTGGATGCCATGGAGATCCTCGGTGCCGATCTCACCCGTTTCCGTCTGCGCCAGGCGCTCGAGCTGCTTGGGGGCACGTCTAAGAAGGAAGCCAAGGAGTGGGAGAAGATCCGCGACGCCATTCCAGGCTGAGTGATCAAGTACCGAAGAGGCCCGCCTGATGCGGGCCTTTTCGTATGTGCGGGCAGGGTGGTGGCTTCGGTTTTACCGGGCGGCAATGGCAGAGGCGGGTAAGTGTTTGTTCTGCCGACGAAAAATTTTCGATTTCGATGAAAAAATTTGTTGACGACCTCCAGGGTCGCCCTTAATATGCGCCCCGTCTTCGCGACGAACTGAACGTAGCGAAGTGATACAGCGGTACTTTGGGGCTATAGCTCAGCTGGGAGAGCGCTTGCATGGCATGCAAGAGGTCGACGGTTCGATCCCGTCTAGCTCCACCAATTTACCGGAATGTGAAGCGCACGCTTCATGTTCGCGAAGGTTAAGTCCCCTTCGTCTAGTGGCCTAGGACACCGCCCTTTCACGGCGGTAACAGGGGTTCGAGTCCCCTAGGGGACGCCACTTTCCAGCAGCGATTGCCGCCAGGCAGATCGCGCACCGAAGCGGTTTTCGGGGCTATAGCTCAGCTGGGAGAGCGCTTGCATGGCATGCAAGAGGTCGACGGTTCGATCCCGTCTAGCTCCACCAAATCCGATGCCTCAAGCATCAAATACAAGGCCAGCGCTTAGCTGGCCTTGCTTTTCGAAGGTTACTGTCCCCTTCGTCTAGTGGCCTAGGACACCGCCCTTTCACGGCGGTAACAGGGGTTCGAGTCCCCTAGGGGACGCCACTTTTCCCGCTCTGCGGGGTTTCAAGGGTCATTCCGTCATGGAGTGGCCCTTTTGTTTTTGGGCCTGAAAAAATTCCTCCCTTCCCTCGTGCCTTTGGCCGGCTGGCCCTTGGCGGCGGCCTGCTCGTGCAGGAAGATGGCAGCCCATTGGCGGCCGCCGTGACCGGCTGAGTGCTGTCCGCTTCCAAGGAACACGTCGGCCCGGTGTCGGTCGACATCTGGAATGGCCGGCCCGGTGGGCCGTGGCATCTGCATTGAGGGGATAGAGGCAAATGAGTCTGACGATGGATGTGGTGTTGCGCAGGGCGCGCCCCGTCTTGCCGGTGCTGGTGATCGAAGACACCGCCCTGGCGCTGGACCTGGCCGGTGCGCTGAGTGCCGGTGGGGTCGAGGTGCTGGAGGTGACCTTGCGTACGCCGCGTGCGCTGGACGCGGTCGCGGCGATCCGCAAGGAGTTCCCGGACCTGCTGGTGGGGGCGGGCACGCTGATCCACACCGAGCAGTTCCTCGAGGTTCGCGATGCCGGTGCGCATTTTGCCGTAAGCCCGGGCTGCACCGAGCGCCTGGCCGCCGCTGCCGAGGACTCCGGCCTGCCTTACCTGCCCGGTGTCATGACACCCTCCGAGGTGCTGCTGGCGCTGGAATACGGCTACCGCTCGCTGAAGCTGTTCCCCGCCAACGGCAATGCCAGCGTGAAGATGCTCAAGAGCCTGAAGGGGCCCTTCACCGGCATCCGCTTCTGCCCCACCGGCGGCGTCACGCCGGACAACCTGCTGAGCTTCCTGCAGCTGCCCAACGTCGCGTGCGTGGGCGGCACCTGGATCGCACCGTCGAGCCTGATCCGCGCTCGCGCCTGGGACCAGATCACCCAGCTGACGCGAGAGGCCCGGGAACTGGTGCACAAGGCGGAGCACGGCTGATGAACTGGGACCGACCTCATCCATTCGTGATCGACCTGGTCGTGGCGGCCGATGACATCGACGGCCTCGGTCATGCCAACAACGCCGTGTATGTCAGCTGGCTGGAGCGCTGTGCCTGGCGCCACTCCCAGAGCCTGGGCCTGGACTTGGCCGAATACCGTCGCCTCGACCGCGCCATGGCAGTGGTGCGCCACGAGATCGACTACCTGGCCGCTGCCTATGAAGGGCAGGCACTGCAGATGGGCACCTGGATCGTCGAATCGGACCAGCGCCTGAAGATGGACCGCTGCTTCCAGCTGATCCGCCCCGAAGATGGCGCGACGCTCCTGCGTGCGCGCACCACCTTCGTCTGCATCGAACTGTCGACCGGTCGGCCCAAGCGCATGCCCGTCGAGTTCGTAGAGGGTTACGGCCGGGCGCTGCTGCCGGCCGATTGAACTCATTCCAGGGCGGGCGCCAGGTACAGCTCCGTCGGGCTTTGCATGATGCGCAGGCTGCGGTGCTCCCCCGGTTGCAGGAGGATCGATTGCGGCCGCCCAACCGGGCCGGCGCTGCAGTAGCCCGAAGGCGTTTGCCGCAAGGCCAGCACCTGCTCGCCTGCCGGTACCTCCAGTACCACCGCCTGTCCCGGCGCGAGCTGCGCCACGGCCTCATCCCGCAGGTAGAGGTTGACGTTGCAGGCGTTCGCGGCGTTTTCGTCCCGGCGGACTTCCAGTTCGGCCAGAGCGTCTGGCGCAGGCTGCAGCGCGTCCGCAAAGCTGGTGGCGGCCGCGGTCAGGCAGCAGGCGAGGGCTAGGCGGGATGCTTTCATAAGGGGGCTCGCGGTTCTGGTCCTGCGGTTTGGACCACGGACGAGCGGCTTCGGCTCCCGCCCATTCAAGGGTTCTAACCCTCGGGGCTGCCCATTACACTACGCGCCCCTCAACACACCCCTTCAGCTCCTATGCAAATCGCCTTGGCACCCATGGAAGGCCTGGTCGACGAAATCCTGCGTGACGTCCTCACCCGCGTGGGCGGCATCGACTGGTGCGTCACCGAGTTCATCCGCGTGTGCGACCGCTTGTTGCCCGCCACCACCTACCAGAAGCTGGCGCCTGAACTGGCCGACGGTGCACGCACCCGAGCAGGCACGCCCATGCGGGTGCAGTTCCTCGGCTCGGACCCGGTGTGCCTGGGCGAGAACGCTGCCTTTGCCTGCGAGCTCGGAGCGCCGGTCATCGACCTGAACTTCGGTTGCCCGGCCAAGACGGTGAACAAGTCCCGGGGTGGTGCCGTCCTGCTCAAGGAGCCCGAGCTGCTGCATGCCATCGTTTCCGAGGTGCGGCGCGCGGTACCGGCAGCCATTCCGGTGACGGCGAAGATGCGTCTGGGTTACGACAGCCCCGAGGTCGCCCTCGACTGTGCCCGCGCGCTGGCCGACGGCGGTGCCCAGCAGATCGTGGTCCACGCCCGTACCAAGGTGGAGGGTTACAAGCCGCCTGCCCACTGGGAGTGGGTCGCGCGGGTGCAGGACGTGGTGCGCGTGCCGGTGTTCGCCAACGGCGAGGTGTGGACCCTGGACGACTGGCGACGTTGCCGGGAGGTGAGCGGGGTGGAGGACATCATGCTCGGTCGCGGCCTGGTTTCGCGGCCCTCGCTGGCCCGGCAGATCGCGGCCGTGCGCGATGGTCGCGAGCCGGAGGAGATGAGCTGGGAAGCGTTCTTCCCGCTGCTGCAGGACTTCTGGCGCCAGGCCCGGCACAAGCTCGCGCCGCGCTACGCCCCCGGTCGCCTCAAGCAATGGGTGGGCATGCTGACCCGGACCTACCCCGAGGCGGTGGCGCTGTTCGCCGAGATCCGCCGGGAGCATGAGTGCCTGCGCATCGACAGCCTGCTGGGCTGCGATCTGCTCGCGGTTCAGCGGCCGCCCGAAACGTCCAGAATGGCGCCGGTGGTGTAGGACGCCTCGTCGCTGGCCAGCCACAGGATGGCCGCTGCAATTTCCTCCGCTTCGCCCCCGCGCTTCATCGGCACATTGTGGCGCACCCGTTCGATCCGGTCGGGCTCGCCGCCGCTGGCATGGATGTCGGTGTGGATCACCCCCGGGCGAACCGCGTTGACCCGGATGCCCTCGCCGGCCAGTTCCTTCGCCATGCCCAGGGTCATGGAATCGATGGCGCCCTTGGCGGCGGCATAGTCGATGTATTCATCGGGAGCGCCGATACGGGCTGCCACCGAGGACAGGTTGACGATGGCGCCACCGGTGCCGCCGTGCCGGGTCGACAGGCGGCGGATGGCCTGCTTCGCACACAGGAAGCTGCCTATCACGTTGGCCCGCAGGACGCGCTCGAAACGCGCCGCGTCCATGTCTTCCAGGCGCATCTGCCGCTCCAGCATGCCGGCGTTGTTCACCAGCACGTCCAGCCGGCCGAACGCCTCGTCCAGGCGCTGGAACATCTGCTCGACCTGTTCTTCGACACCCACGTCGGCCTGGATCGCCAACGCTTCGCCGCCCGCCGCGCATATGGCATTGACCAGCGCTTCGGCTTCTTCGCGCCGCTCCCGGTAGTTGATGCCCACGGCGTAGCCGCGTTGCGTGGCGAGGCGTGCCGTGGCAGCACCGATGCCACGACTGGCTCCCGTGACGAGCATGACCTTGCGCATGATTTGCCCCCTTGAAAAGTTTCGGCCTGTCCCTATCTAGGGTACTGCGGGATGCCGAAGTCGGGTCCCGCACCCGTAGAACCCTTGCTGATCTATTCAGGAGAACACTATGAGCACTGCATTTTCCCTGGCCCCCCTGTTCCGCCATTCCGTGGGTTTCGACCGCTTCAACGACCTGTTCGAGTCGGCCCTGCGCAACGAAGGGGGCAGCAGCTACCCGCCCTACAACGTCGAGAAGCATGGCGATGACCAGTACCGCATCGTGGTCGCGGCCGCCGGCTTCCAGGAAGACGACCTCGAACTGCAGGTCGAGCGTGGCGTGCTGACCGTCAGCGGTGGCAAGCGCGACAAGGGCCCCGAGAGCAGCGTGACCTACCTGCACCAGGGCATCGCCCAGCGCGCCTTCAAGCTGTCGTTCCGCCTGGCCGACCACATCGAGGTGAAGGGTGCGTCGCTGCAGAACGGCCTGCTCAACATCGACCTGGTGCGTGTCGTGCCGGAAGAGGCCAAGCCCAAGCGCATTCCCATCGGTGGCAATGGCGGGCCGGCCATGCTGGAGCACTGATCGACTCCTGGCCATGTGAAACAAGGGCGCCCGAGTGGCGCCCTTTTTCTTGTCCGGGAATCAGGCGTTGGCGGCCGTCGCCGGTTTGAGCAGGGTGCGGAAGGCGGAGAAGGGCAGGGGGCGGCTGAACAGGTAGCCCTGATAGAGGTGGCAGCCCTGCTGCTCGAGGAACTCCAGCTGCTCGGGCTGTTCCACGCCTTCGGCCACCATGCCCAGGCCTAGGCTGCGCGCCATGGCAACGATGGCGCGGATGATCTCGGCGTCATTGGGGTCGTTGGTGGCGTCGCGGACGAAGGACTGGTCGATCTTCAGCACGTCCACCGGCAGGCGCTTGAGGTAGGTGAGTGACGAATACCCCGTGCCGAAATCGTCCATGGCGAAGCTCACGCCGAGCTTCTTCAGTCGGCGCATCTTGCCGATGGTGTCGTCGATGTTCTGGATCACGATGCCCTCGGTCACTTCCAGCTTGAGGAGGCGGCGGGGCAGGTGGCTGTTGCTCAGGCTCTTCTCGATGCGCTCGACGAAATCGTTCTGGCGGAACTGCCTCGGGCTGATGTTGACGCACAGGCTGAAGTCGCTCGGGTCGATCAGGCCATCGGCGATCAGCGTGGCGCAGTTGCGACAGGCTTCCTCCAGTACCCAGCTGCCGACCTCGAGGATCTGCCCGCTTTCCTCCAGCACCTGGATGAACTGGCCCGGTGACTGCGGCCCCAGGGTCGGGTGCACCCAGCGCAGCAGCGCTTCGGCACCGACGATGCGGTTGCTGCGGGCGTCCACCTGGGGCTGGTAGTGCAACTCGAACTCGCTGCGGGCGAGCGCCAGGCGCAGGTCGTTCTCCAGGCGCAGTCGCTCGCTGGCCGCTTCCTGCATGGTGGAGCGGAACAGCTGGATGGCGTTGCGCCCGGAGTCCTTGGCCCGGTACAGCGCGATGTCGGCGCGCTTGAGCAGGTCGGCCGGGGTCTGGCCGTGGTCCGGGATCAGCGCAATACCGATGCTCGGCGTCACCTGCAGGTGGTGGCCGTCCAGCAGCATCGGCTCGGCCAGCAGCTTGCGCAGCTTGTCGGCGATCTGGCGGACCTGGCGGGTCACTTCCGAGCGCTTGCCCTCCAGGCCGCTGAGCAGCACCACGAACTCATCACCGCCCAGGCGGGCCACGGTGTCCTCCAGGCGCACGCTGGCTTCGAGGCGTGCAGTGACCATTTTCAGCACGGCATCGCCCACCGGGTGGCCGAGGGAATCGTTGATGTGCTTGAAGTGGTCCAGGTCGAGGAAGAGCAGGGCGCCGCGCAGATCGTGCCGCTTGAGCAGGGCGATCTGCTGGGTGAGGCGGTCCATCAGCAGGGCGCGGTTGGGCAGGTTGGTCAGCGGGTCGTGGTAGGCCAGGTGGTGGATCTGCTCTTGAGCATCCTTCAGGGCGCTGATGTCCCGCGCGGTTAGCAGCAGGCAGGCCTTGCCGTCCAGCTCGATGCGCTCCACCGACACTTCCACCGTCTTGGTGTGCCCGTCGCGGTGGCGACCGACCATTTCCAGGTGCAGCGCGCGGCCGTCGCGGTCCAGCACTTCCAGCAGCCGCCGGCGTTCGGCCGGGTCCGACCAGATCTGCATCTCGCCGGCGGTACGGCCGATCACCTCCTCGGCGCTGTAGCCGGTGAGGCGGCAGAAGCCTTCGTTGACCTCGATGTAGCGGCCGCTTTCCAGCTCGGTGATGGTGATGGCGTCCGGCGAGCTGTGGAACGCCTTGGCGAACTTCTCCTGGCTGGCCTTGAGCGCGGCTTCCGCCTGCTTGCGCTCGGTCACGTCGCGGAAGGTGGTGGTGATGCACAGCTGCCGTTCGACGCGGATGAAGCGGCTGGAGACCACGCAGGTGATCGGCTCGCCGGAGCGCTTCAGGTAGTGCACCTCGACGTTGTCCAGGCCCTTGTCCCGCATCAGTTGGGCGGAGAGTTGCTCGCGCTGTTCCAGGTTGGCCCAGAAGCGGATCTCGGGGGCGCAGCGGCCGACGATCTCTTCCGGTTTCCAGCCGAACACGTCGGTGAAGCTGGGGTTGATCTCGATGAAGGCGCCGTCACGCAGGCGGGTGACGCAGATCGGGTCCGGGCTGGCCTGGAACAGGGTGGAGAACTTTTCCTCCGAGGCAGCCAGGTGCTGCTCGCGGCGCACGCGCTCGGTGATGTCCATGAGGGTGCCCGCCATGCGCAGCGGTGCGCTGTTGGCATCGCGGTAGAGCTTGGCGGTGCTCTCCAGGTAATGCACCTCGCCATTGGCGAAGCGCGAGCGGTAGATCAGCTGGTAGCGCGTCTGCTGGCCGTCCTGCAGCTCCTGGTAGGCCTTGCGCATCGTCCGGCGGTCCTCGGCGGGAACGCTGGCGAAGAACAGGTGGAAGTCGCCGTCGAAGGGTTCCGGTGCCAGCCCGTGGAGGGCCGAGGCGCGTGCCGAGCCATACAGCCGCCCGCTGGGGATGTGCCAGTCCCAGGTGCCCAGGTCGGCTGACTCCAGCGCCAGCGCCAGGCGTTCCTGGCTGTCACGCAGGGCACGCTCCTGGGCGCGTACGGCGGTGATGTCGCGCACGGTGAGGACCAGGCAGTCGCGCCCCTGCAACTGGATCTGGTCGCCGTAGATCAAATTGGTGCTGGTGGTGCCGTCACGGTGGCGGAGTTCCACTTCCACGCCCATCAGCCGGCCGTTGTCGTCCTGGCCGAGGAGCATCTGCCGGCGCTGCGCGGGGTCGATCCACAGGCCCAGCTCGGTGGAGGTGTGGCCGATGGTCTCGGCGTTGGTCCAGCCGAACTGCCGGGCGAAGCTGGGGTTGGCCTCGATGAACAGCCCGCTCTCGCGCTCGGTGATGACGATGGCATCCGGCGAGCTGTGAAAGGCCTTGGCGAACTTTTCCTCGCTGGTGCGCAGGGCGGCTTCGGCCTGCCGACGCTCGGTGGTGTCGAGGAAGGTGCTGATGAAGAAGGCCTCGCCGTCCAGCTCCACGTACTGGGTGGACAGCACGCCATCCAGCAGGCGGCCGTCACGGGTGCGCATCTGCACTTCCTGCACCACGGGCTCGCTGGAGCCGGGGCCGATGCGATAGAGGTGCTCGCGCTGGCGGGTGTCGACCCAGAGGTCCAGCTCCAGTGCGTTGCGCCCGATCACCTCGCAGGAGGGCCAGCCGAACAGCGTTTCGAAGTGCTGGTTGGCCTCGGTGATGCGGCCGTCCTTCACGCGCACCAGCATCACCACGTCCGGACTGAGCTGGAACAGGGTGGAGAAACGCCGTTGCGAGCTGGCCAGAGCCTCGTCGCGCTCCTGCTGGGCGGTGACGTCGCGGATCACGCCGATGACATGGCGACGGCCATCGTCGTCCTGCTGCAGGCTGCCGCTGATCTCCAGCCAGTGCAGGCTGCCGTCCGGCCAGCGGATGCGGTGCCGGTAGGCGTGGGAGATGGGGCGGTTCTCCAGTACCAGCCTGAACAGCCCGATGATCCGTTCGCGGTCGTCCTCCGGGATCAGCTCCATGTAGTCGACCCGCTGCGCCAGCGGTACCCGCGGATCGAAGCCGAACAATGCCTGGGCACCCCGTGACCAGTTGACCCGGCCGCTGGCCAGGTCCCAGTCCCACGCCCCCAGCCGTGCGCCGTTGAGCGCGGCGATCAGTCGCGGGGCGTCCTGCCAGCTCTGTTCGAACTCGACCGGGTCCAGGGCTGGAATGAAGGGCAGCGGGGGGCTATCGGAAGATTGGGTCATGGCGCCTGGGTCTGTCAGGAGGGTACGAATTGGCGCGGTTGAGGCCTGGAACCGAGGCAGGCATGGGAAAGCCTTTTCTTATCGTTATGGCGTTCACGTTAGCCCCAGCTCCCCGGATCAGGCAAGCGGGTCGCGCTGCCCATCCAGCAGGACCATGAAGGCCCGGGCGGCGTTGGAGAGGGTGCGGTCGGTATGGAAGATGTAGCCGAGCTGGCGGCTCAGCTGGATGTCCTGCAGCGGCAGGCGCACCACCTGCTCGTCGAGCATGGTGCGTGGCAGCACGCTCCAGGCCAGGCCGATGGACACCATCATCTTGATGGTCTCCAGGTAGTTGGTGCTCATGGCGATGTTCGGTGTCAGGCCTTCCGCCTCGAACAGGCGGCGGACGATGTGGTGGGTGAAGGTGTTGCCGCCGGGGAACACCGCCGGGTGCTTGGCGACGTCGGCGAGGAAGATGGTCTTGTCGCGGGCCAGCGGGTGTTCGGGCGCGGCGACGAAGTCGAGGGCGTCGTCCCACACCGGCACGGCCTGGACCGGGTCGGCGGTCTCCGGAGCCAGTGTGATGACCGCCAGCTCGGCGCGACCGTGGAGGATCTCCTCGTAGGCCACCTCGGAATCGAGGAACTGGATATCCAGCGCCACCTGCGGGTAGGCGCGGGTGAAGGCGCGCAGCAGCGGCGGTAGCCGATGCAGGCCGATGTGGTGGCTGGTGGCCAGGGTGAGCCGACCGCTGATGTCGCCGGACAGGTTGCTCAGCGCGCGGCGGGTGTCGTCCAGCACGTTGAGGATCTGGTAGGCGCGGGGGAGGAGGGCGCGCCCGGCTTCCGTCAGCCCCACCTCGCGTCCCAGGCGGTCGAACAGGCGGACGTTCAGCTGCTGTTCCAGCGAGGCGATGCGCTTGCTCACCGCCGGCTGGGTGAGGTGCAGGCGTTCGCCGGCTTCGGAGAAGCTGCCGGTCTCGGCGATGGCGATAAAGGCGTTGAGGCTGGCGAGGTCCATCGGTATCGGCTCCTGGCGGCGATGGCGGATGCATCGCGGGCGTGTTCCGGTGCCTGTCGGCTACCGGGTTATGGATTCCTGTCAGGAATCATTTGGATAAAAAATATGAATTTGAGTTATTCAATGCAAGCCCCTAGCATCCCCACACGAGCCAAGGGGCCTTTGCAGAGCCCCCGCATAGAAACACGCCGATGAGGAAAGTCCGATGGCTGGCAAGACGCTCTACGACAAGCTCTGGGAAATGCATGAGGTGAAGCGCCGCGACGACGGTTCGTCGCTCATCTACATCGACCGTCACATCCTCCACGAGGTGACCTCGCCCCAGGCCTTCGAAGGCCTGCGCCTGGCCGGTCGCAAGCCGTGGCGCATCGATGCCAACATCGCCACCCCGGACCACAACGTTCCCACCACCACCGCCGAGCGCAAGGGTGGCCTCGAGGCCATCGCCGACGAGGTGTCGCGCATCCAGGTCAAGACCCTGGACGAGAACTGCGATGACTTCGGCATCCTCGAATTCAAGATGAACGACGTGCGCCAGGGCATCGTCCACGTGGTCGGGCCGGAGCAGGGCGCCACCCTGCCGGGCATGACCGTGGTCTGCGGCGACTCCCACACCTCCACCCACGGTGCGTTCGGTGCCCTGGCCCACGGCATCGGCACCTCCGAGGTGGAGCATGTGCTCGCCACCCAGTGCCTGGTGGCCAAGAAGATGAAGAACATGCAGGTCCGCGTGGAGGGCCAGTTGCCCTTCGGCGTCACGGCCAAGGACATCGTCCTCGCCGTGATCGGCAAGATCGGTACCGCCGGTGGCAACGGCCATGCGCTGGAGTTCGCCGGCAGCGCGATCCGCGACCTGTCCATGGAAGGCCGCATGACCCTCTGCAACATGGCCATCGAAGCCGGTGCCCGCGTCGGCATGGTGGCGGTGGACGAGAAGACCGTTGCCTACGTCGAAGGCCGCCCCTTCGCGCCCAAGGGTGCTGACTGGGACAGGGCCGTGGCTGCCTGGAAGGACCTGGTGTCCGATGCCGACGCCCACTTCGACACCGTGGTCGAGCTGCGTGCCGAGGACATCAAGCCCCAGGTCAGCTGGGGCACCTCGCCGGAGATGGTCCTGGCCGTCGACCAGAACGTGCCGGACCCGGCCGTCGAAGCCGACCCGGTCAAGCGCGACTCCATCGTCCGCGCGCTCAAGTACATGGGCCTGAACGCCAACCAGGCGATCACCGACATCCGCCTGGATCGCGTGTTCATCGGCTCCTGCACCAACTCGCGGATCGAGGACCTGCGCGCTGCCGCCGCCGTCGCCAAGGGCCGCAAGGTCGCCGCCACCGTCAAGCAGGCGCTGGTGGTGCCGGGCTCCGGCCTGGTCAAGGCCCAGGCCGAGCAGGAAGGGCTGGACAAGATCTTCATCGAGGCCGGCTTCGAATGGCGTGAGCCGGGCTGCTCCATGTGCCTGGCGATGAACCCGGACCGGCTGGAAAGTGGCGAGCATTGCGCCTCCACCTCCAACCGCAACTTCGAAGGGCGCCAGGGCGCGGGCGGCCGTACCCACCTGGTGAGCCCGGCCATGGCCGCCGCCGCTGCGGTGACCGGCCACTTCATCGACGTCCGTGAATTGATGCAGGCCTGAGGAGCAGAGTCATGAAAGCCTTTACCCAACACACCGGCCTGGTCTGCCCGCTCGATCGCGCCAATGTCGACACCGACCAGATCATCCCCAAGCAATTCCTCAAGTCGATCAAGCGCACCGGCTTCGGCCCCAACCTGTTCGACGAGTGGCGCTACCTGGACGTGGGCCAGCCCAACCAGGACAACTCCAAGCGCCCGGTGAACAAGGACTTCGTGCTCAACTTCCCGCGCTACCAGGGCGCCAGCGTGCTGCTGGCCCGCGAGAACTTCGGCTGCGGCTCCTCCCGCGAGCACGCCCCCTGGGCGCTGGATGAGTACGGCTTCCGCGCGGTGATCGCGCCGAGCTTCGCCGACATCTTCTTCAACAACAGCTTCAAGAACGGCCTGCTGCCGATCGTGCTGAAAGATGAAGAGGTGGATGAGCTGTTCGAGCAGTGCGAGGCCACCGAGGGCTACCAGCTGACCGTCGACCTGGCGGCCCAGACCGTGACCCGTCCGGATGGCAAGTCCTATGCCTTCGAGGTGGACGCCTTCCGCAAGCATTGCCTGCTGAACGGCCTCGACGACATCGGCCTGACCCTGCAGGACGCCGATGCCATTCGCACCTTCGAAGCCGGCTATCGCCAGCGCCAGCCCTGGTTGTTCCAGGGCTGATCAGCCAGAGGAGGCTCACCATGACCGCCAGCCAGCACGAGGATGTGGTCCAGCGCCAGTTCGGCAGCCAGGCCACCGCCTATCTGAACAGTGCCGTTCACGCCCAGGGCGAGGAGTTCGTCCTGCTACGCGAGACGGTGGCGGCTGACGCCGGGGCCCGGGTACTCGACCTGGGCTGCGGTGCCGGTCATGTGAGCTTCCAGGTCGCCGAGTTCTGCCACGAGGTGGTGGCCTACGACCTGTCCGCCCAGATGCTGGACGTGGTCGCCCGCACGGCCGCCGAGCGCGGGCTGGACAACATTCGCACCCAGCAGGGCGCTGCCGAGCGCCTGCCGTTCGATGACCAGGCCTTCGACTATGTCTTCAGCCGCTATTCCGCCCACCACTGGCGGGACGTCGGCCAGGCCCTGCGCGAGGTGCGTCGGGTCCTGCGTCCGGGCGGCGCGGCGTGCTTCATCGATGTGGTCGCCCCCGGCCAGCCGTTGCTGGATACCCACCTGCAGACGGTGGAAGTGCTGCGCGACACCAGCCATGTGCGCGATTATTCGCCCTCCGAATGGGCACGGCTGGTCGGCGAGGCCGGGCTGGTACTGACCGCTTCCAAGCGGCAGCGCCTGCGCCTTGAGTTCGCCACCTGGATCGAGCGCATGCGCACGCCGGACGTATTCCGCGAGGCCATCCTGGCATTGCAGCGCTCGGTGGGCGACGAGGTGCGCGAGTATTTCGAGATTGCAGCGGACGGCTCCTTCAGCACCGATGTGCTGGTGCTCTGGGCCGAGCGCTGAACACTGAACACCCCGGCGCCGAGGCGCCGACAGATGAATGACGAGGAAAGCATGAGCAAGCAGATTCTGGTTCTCCCCGGTGACGGCATCGGTCCGGAGATCATGGCCGAGGCGGTCAAGGTGCTCGAGGTGGCCAACGACAAGTACCAACTGGGCTTCGAGCTGGTGCACGACGTGATCGGCGGCGCCGCCATCGACAAGCACGGTGTGCCCCTGGCCGACGAGACCCTGGAGCGCGCCCGCAAGGCCGATGCCGTGCTGCTGGGCGCCGTGGGCGGCCCGAAGTGGGACAAGATCGAGCGTGACATCCGTCCGGAGCGCGGCCTGCTGAAGATCCGCTCGCAACTGGGCCTGTTCGCCAACCTGCGTCCGGCCATCCTTTATCCGCAACTGGCCGAGGCGTCCAGCCTCAAGCCGGAAGTGGTCGCCGGGTTGGACATCCTCATCGTCCGCGAGCTGACCGGCGGCATCTATTTCGGCCAGCCCCGCGAGCAGCGCGTGCTGGAGAATGGCGAGCGCCAGGCCTACGACACCCTGCCGTACAGCGAGAGCGAGATCCGCCGCATCGCCCGCGTCGGCTTCGACATGGCCCGCGTGCGTGGCAAGAAGCTGTGCTCGGTGGACAAGGCCAACGTCCTCGCCTCCAGCCAGCTGTGGCGCGAGGTGGTGGAGGAGGTGGCCAAGGACTATCCGGACGTCGAGCTCAGCCACATGTACGTCGACAACGCCGCTATGCAACTGGTGCGTGCGCCGAAGCAGTTCGACGTGATGGTCACCGACAACATGTTCGGCGACATCCTTTCCGACGAGGCCTCCATGCTCACCGGCTCCATCGGCATGCTGCCGTCCGCCTCTCTGGACGCCAACAACAAGGGCATGTACGAGCCCTGCCACGGCTCCGCACCGGACATCGCCGGCCAGGGCATCGCCAACCCGTTGGCGACCATCCTCTCGGTGTCGATGATGCTGCGCTACAGCTTCAACCAGGGCGCCGCTGCCGATGCCATCGAACAGGCCGTGAGCCGCGTGCTGGACCAGGGCTTGCGCACCGGTGACATCTACTCCCCGGGCACGACCAAGGTCGGTACCCAGGCCATGGGCGATGCAGTGGTCGAGGCCCTGCGTAATCTGTAATCTGTCGGGCCCGCTGCGCGGCAGCGGCCCACTTTTTTCCTGAAAGGTGCAGTTGTCATGAAGCGTGTAGGTCTGATCGGTTGGCGCGGCATGGTGGGTTCGGTGCTCATGCAGCGGATGCTTGAGGAGCGGGACTTCGACCTGATCGAGCCGGTGTTCTTCACCACTTCCAACGTCGGTGGGCAGGGCCCGGCGGTCGGCAAGGACATTGCCCCGCTGAAGGATGCCTACAGCATCGAAGAGCTGAAGACCCTCGACGTGATCCTGACCTGTCAGGGTGGCGACTACACCAACGAGGTCTTCCCCAGGCTGCGTGAAGCGGGTTGGAACGGCTACTGGATCGACGCCGCCTCCAGCCTGCGCATGCAGGATGACGCGGTCATCGTCCTCGATCCGGTCAACCGCAAGGTCATCGATCATTCCCTGGATGCCGGCACCAAGAACTACATCGGCGGCAACTGCACCGTCAGCCTGATGCTGATGGCCCTGGGCGGCCTGTTCGAAGCCGGCCTGGTGGAGTGGATGAGCGCCATGACCTACCAGGCAGCTTCCGGCGCCGGCGCGCAGAACATGCGTGAGCTGATCAAGCAGATGGGCGCCACCCACGCGGCCGTCGCCGATGACCTGGCCAACCCCGCCAGCGCCATCCTCGACATCGACCGCAAGGTCGCCGAGAGCATGCGCAGCGAAGCCTTCCCCACCGAGAACTTCGGCGTACCGCTGGCCGGCAGTCTGATCCCCTGGATCGACAAGGAACTGCCCAACGGCCAAAGCCGTGAGGAGTGGAAAGGCCAGGCCGAGACCAACAAGATCCTCGGCCGCTTCAAGAGCCCGATCCCGGTGGACGGCATCTGCGTACGCATCGGTTCCATGCGCTGCCACAGCCAGGCGTTGACCATCAAGCTGAACAAGGACGTGCCGATCGCCGATATCGAAGGGCTGATCAGCCAGCACAACCCCTGGGTCAAGCTGGTGCCGAACCATCGTGAGATCAGCATGCGTGAGCTGACGCCGACTGCCGTGACCGGCACCCTGTCGGTTCCGGTCGGCCGCCTGCGCAAGCTGAACATGGGTTCGCAGTACCTGGGCGCCTTCACCGTGGGTGACCAGCTGCTCTGGGGCGCTGCCGAGCCGCTGCGCCGCATGCTGCGCATCCTGCTGGAGCGTTGATCGAACCTGGCGCGTGCGGGGCTCGCCCGCGCCAATCGGTCCGATTGCCTGCATACGGGGTGACGGTTAAAGTGCCGCTCCCCGTTTCGCCATAGGCAATGACCATGAGCCCGTCCCTTGAAATCGCCGTGATCGGCGCCACCGGCACCGTCGGCGAAACCCTCGTCCAGCTCCTTGAGGAGCGCGAGTTCCCCGTATCCACCCTGCATCTCTTGGCCAGCATCGAGTCTGCCGGTGCCTCCGTGCCGTTTCGCGGCAAGAACCTGCGCGTGCGGGATGTCGCCGAATTCGACTTCGCCCGTGTCCGCCTGGCCTTCTTCGCCGCCGGCGAGGCCGTGACCCGCAGCTTTGCCTCCCGTGCGCTGCAGGCCGGTTGCTCGGTGATCGACCTGTCCGGGGCGCTGGAGCAGGGCGTGGCGCTGGTTGCAGGGGCCAACGGTTCGGCCCTGGCAAAGCTCCAGGCCCCGTTCGCACTGATAAGCCCCAGCCCCTCTGCCGTCGCGCTTGCCAGTGTGCTCGCGCCGTTGCGGGAAGTCCTGACACCTGAGCGCATCTGCGTGACGGCGTGCCTCTCGGTATCCAGTCGGGGGCGGGAGGGCGTGAATGAACTGGCCCGCCAGACGGCCGAGTTGCTCAATGCGCGCCCGCTGGAGCCGCGCTTCTTCGACCGGCAAGTGGCCTTCAACATCCTCGCGCAACCCGACGCGGTGGACGAGGAAGGCCATGCTCAGCTTGAGCGGCGCCTGGCACGGGAATTGAAAGAGGTATTGGCTTCGCCGGGGCTGGACGTCGCGGCGACCTGCGTCCTGGCGCCGGTGTTCTTCGGCGACAGCCTGAGTGTCTGCATCCAGTCCGCCACGGACGTAGATCTCGGTGCAGTCAATGCTGCACTGGAAGAGGCCGATGCGTTGGAGTGCGTCGAGTTGGGGGACTATCCCACGGCAGTAGGTGACGCTGTTGGGCAGGATGTGATCTACGTCGGCCGTGTGAGAAAGGGCCTGGAAGATCCACGTCAACTCAATTTGTGGATTGCGTCAGATAATGTGCGAAAAGGCGCTGCGCTCAATGCCATACAGTCTGGCGAGTTGTTGATAAAACACTATCTGTAAAAGATACTTACCTGAAAATTTGAAGTACTTTTCTAGCTTGACAATACTGATCTGGTTGATCGCTGGCGGGGAAGCGCAAAGCGCGCGTTGTGGCGGCGATCAATTACCCTCTCGTTCGAGCGAGAAGAAAAGATAAAACAAGGGATTACGCTATGGTTCGGGTTCGCAAACTGGTACTGGCAATTGCGGCAGCTTCGGCTCTGTCTTCCGGCATGGCACATGCCCTTGGGCTTGGTGAAGTCACTCTCAAGTCTGCATTGAACCAGCCGCTGGATGCTGAGATCGAGTTGCTCGACGTCCGCGATCTGTCGTCCAGTGAAGTCGTTCCCAGCCTCGCTTCCGCCGAAGAGTTCGGCAAGGCGGGCGTTGATCGCCAGTATTTCCTCACGGATCTCAAGTTCACCCCCGTGCTCAAGCCCAACGGCAAGAGCGTGGTGCGCGTGACCTCCAGCAAGCCAGTGCGCGAGCCCTACCTCAACTTCCTGGTTGAGGTGCTGTGGCCCAACGGCCGACTGCTGCGCGAGTACACCCTGCTGCTCGATCCGCCGGCCTATTCGCCTGAAACCGCTGCCGTCGCTCCTGCTCTGGCTGCCACCGCGCCGGCCCAGCAGGCTCGCCCGGCCGCACCGCGAGCCTCTGCACCGGTCGCCCAGGCTCCGTCCGCCTCCCCGGCCGCCAGTGCCAGCAAGGTTGCAGGTGGCGGCGATTACCGCACCACCGGCAAGGACACCCTGTGGGACATCGCCCAGCGCAACCGCGCCAGTGGCAGCGTTCACCAGGCCATGCTGGCCATCCAGGACCTGAACCCCGACGCCTTTGTGGGCGGCAACATCAACCGTCTGAAGAGCGGCCAAGTTCTGCGCATGCCGACCGAGCAGCAGATCGCCAGCCGTTCCCAGTCCGAGGCCATTGCCCAGGTCGCCGCCCAGAATGCTGCCTGGCGCAGCGGCAGTGCCGTGGCCGATACCGCTGGTCAGCGCCAACTGGATGCCACCAAGCGTTCCACCGCGGGTGCCGCCCCGGCCAAGGCCGAGAGCAAGGACAGCTTGCGTCTGGTTTCCGCCGAGAGTGGCAAGGCAACCGCCGGCAGCGAGAAGGGTGCCGCCAACGGTAACGCCAAGGCCCTGGCCGAGAAGCTGGCGGTCACCCAGGAAAGCCTGGACACCACTCGCCGCGAGAACGCAGAACTGAAGAGCCGGATGACGGATCTGCAGAGCCAGCTCGACAAGCTGCAGCGCCTGATCCAGCTCAAGGACGATCAACTCGCCAAGATGCAGGGCGATCTGTCCAAGAAGCCCGAGGCCGCCGCTCCGGCAGCACCGGCTTCCGCCACACCGCCGGCACCTGCCGCCGAGCAGCCCGCACCTGCACCGCAGACCCAGGCGCCCGCCGAGGCGGGCGCCCCGGCGACTCCGCCGGCCGGCGCCGCGCCGGACTACAACTACAACCAGGAGCCGGCCGCACCCGATGCGGCCAGCCAGACCCAGAACCAGCAGCCGGCCACAGAGCCGGCTGAAGCCGTTGAGAAGCCCGCTGCCCAGCCGACCCCGGCCCCGACTCCGGCGCCGGTTCCCCCGGTCGAGGCCGAGCAGCCGAGCTTCCTCGACGAACTGATGGGCAACACCATGTTGCTGGGCATCATTGGCGGCAGCGCGCTGCTGGTGCTGCTGGTGGTGCTGATGATCCTTTCCCGTCGTAACGCCATGAAGGAAGCCGAGCTGCAGAACAGCCTGGCCGACCAGGATGGCGATGCCAATGCGGACAGCGATCTCGACCTGCAGGACAATGCCTTCTCCGGTTTCGACGTCGAGCCGGCTGCCGCCCCAGCGGCCGCAGCCCAGGGCGCGTCCGAGGAGCGTGTCACCGCCCAGACTGGCGACGCCCTCAGCGAAGCCGACATCTATATTGCCTACGGCCGTTTCAACCAGGCTGCCGAGCTGCTGCAGAACGCCATCAACGACGAGCCGCATCGCGCGGACCTGCGCCTGAAACTGATGGAGGTCTACGCCGAACTCGGTGATCGCGACGGTTTCGCCCGCCAAGAAGGCGAGCTGCGTGAAATCGGTGGTGCCCAGGCTGACGTGGACCTGCTCAAGTCCCGCTACCCGGCCATGGCCGCCGTGGCGGCCGCGGGTGCCGGCTTTGCCGCTGCCTCGGTTGCAGACGACCTGGACAGCTTCAGCCTCGACGACCTGACCCTGGACGAGCCGGCTGCTCCGACCCAGAAGCCGCAGGATCTGGACGATGCCTTCGACCTCAGCCTCGACGACGAACTGGATGCCACGCCGGCCGCCCGTGCCCCGGTCGAAGAGCCCCTGCCCAGCCTCGACGACCTGGATCTGGATGCCGATCTGAACCTCGACCTGCCGGCTTCCAGCCCCGCCGCCGCTGACGACGACCTCGGTTTCGACCTGGATCTCGACAGCAAGCCCCTCGCCGAGGACAACCTTTCTCTGGGTGACGACCTGGCCGATTTCAGCCTGGACCTGGACGAAGGCTCCAAGCCCTCGGCTGCTGCGGAAGACGACTTCCTGCTGAGCCTGGACGACGACCTGCCGGCCGCCGAGCCCGCCAAGCTCGAAACCAGTGACTTCGACCTGCCTTCCGACTTCGACCTGTCCATGCCCGAAGAGCCGGCGCACGTCGAGCCGCAGGCAGACAGCTTCGCCGCCAAGCTGGAGGAAGTCACCGCCGAACTGGACCAGCTCGCCGAGAGCCTCGACCAGCCGGCCGAAGAGGCGCCCATCCCGGCTCCGGCTCCTGAAGTCGCGGCACCTGCTGCGGACCTGGAAGGGGACGACGACTTCGATTTCCTCTCGGGCACCGACGAAACCTCCACCAAGCTCGACCTGGCACGTGCCTACATCGACATGGGCGACACCGAAGGTGCTCGCGACATCCTCGACGAGGTGCTGACCGAAGGCAGCGAAACCCAGCAACAGGAAGCGCGCGACCTGATCGCCCGTATCAGCTGATCCATGACACAAGCAGTACCCGCAACGGCAGCCGAAAAGGCTGCCGTTGGCATTTCCAGAATCGCCCTTGGCGTTGAGTACAAGGGTTCCCGCTACCGTGGCTTCCAGCGCCAGATCGCCGGTGTGCCGTCCATCCAGGAAGCCCTCGAGAAGGCGCTGACCAAAGTGGCTGGCGGGCATCCCGTCACCCTCAGTTGTGCGGGCCGGACAGACGCGCTGGTTCACGCCAGCGGCCAGGTCGTGCATTTCGACACGCCGGTCCCGCGCTCCATGCACGCCTGGACCATGGGCGCGAACATGAACCTGCCCGGCGACATCAGCGTCACCTGGGCCCAGGCCATGCCTGCGCATTTCGATGCGCGCTTCAGTGCCATGGCGCGGCGCTATCGGTACGTCATCTACAGCGACCCGATCCGCCCGGCCCACATGGCCGAAGAGGTGACCTGGAACCACCGGCCTCTGGACGTCGAGCGCATGCGCGAGGCGGCTGCCTACCTGGTGGGCACCCACGATTTCACCTCGTTCCGCGCCAAACAGTGCCAGGCCAAATCGCCGGTGAAGACGGTCCATCACCTGCAGATCCACGAGCATGGCCGTTTTATCGTGCTGGACGTGCGAGCCAATGCCTTCCTCCACCATATGGTGCGCAACTTCGCAGGCGTGCTCATGGCCATTGGTGCCGGCGAGCGCCCGCCGGAGTGGGCGAAGGAAATCCTCGAAAGCCGTTGCCGGCGTACCGGCGGTGTCACTGCGCACCCCTACGGGCTCTACCTGGTGAAGGTGGAATACCCGGAGGAGTTCGAGCTTCCCAGGCGTTACCTGGGGCCGCATTTCCTCTCCTGGATGCCTGAAGACGCAAGCTGACGCTGTAGCGGACCTTTGCTACCATCCAGCAACTTTTTGCCCAGCAGGTGTCTGCACGTTGTCTACCGTTCGCGTCAAAATCTGTGGCATCACCCGTGTCGAGGACGCCCTGGCGGCTGTAGCCGCCGGTGCCGATGCCATCGGGCTGGTGTTCTACGCGCCCAGTCCCCGGGCCGTGACCGCCGAGCAGGCGAGGGCGATCATCTCCGCTCTGCCGCCCTTCGTGACCACGGTCGGATTGTTCGTCGACATGCCGGGGGAGGAACTGGACAGCGTGCTGGCGACGGTGCCGCTTGACCTGCTGCAGTTCCACGGCGACGAATCGCCGGAGGCATGCCGGCGCCATGGACGCCCTTATCTCAAGGCCCTGCGTATCCGTCCCGGTGACGATGTCCCGGCGCTAATCGACCGTTACCCGGATGCATCCGGCGTTCTGCTGGATACCTACGTGCCCGGCACGCCCGGCGGCACGGGCGAGGCCTTCGACTGGAGCCTGGTGCCCAGCGCGCCTTCCCGTCCGGTGGTGCTTGCCGGTGGCCTGACCCCCGGCAACGTCGCCGAGGCCATCCGTCGCGCGCACCCCTATGCCGTCGATGTCAGCGGCGGGGTCGAGGCGTCCAAGGGCATCAAGGACCCTGTGCTGATCCGTGCCTTCATCGATGCCGTGCGTTCTGCCGAGTGATCGTCTTTCCCGCCATCGTGTCGAGCGGCAGCGCTCGACTGGATGTGACGACGGCGAGCGGGCTGCCGTCCATAACCCAGTTGTCCGCTCGGACGCTCCCCGGGAGCGCCGCGAGCCGGGCCGGAACCAGGTGCTGCCGGCACGTTCTATTGGCGTGGATGGCGGCGGCGGTCGGGGCGAACCCGGCCATGAATTTGATTTCGCTCAGGAACAGGCGCAGCGCTTCGAGCCGCTAGCGCGTGTTCGGGCCTGAAGCTATGGAGAACGAGAGCATGAGCAACTGGCTGGTAGACAAGCTGATCCCTTCGATCATGCGTTCCGAAGTTAAGAAGAGCTCGGTACCCGAAGGCCTCTGGCACAAGTGCCCGTCCTGCGATGCCGTGCTGTACAAGCCCGAGCTCGAGAAGACCCTGAATGTCTGCCCCAAGTGCGACCACCACATGCGCATCGATGCGCGCACTCGCCTGGACATCTTCCTCGATGCCGAAGGCCGGGAAGAACTGGGCGCCGACCTCGAGCCGGTGGATCGCCTGAAGTTTCGCGACAGCAAGAAGTACAAGGACCGCCTGGCCGCCGCGCAGAAGGACACCGGTGAAAAGGATGCCCTGATCGCCATGAGCGGCAGCCTCGAAGGCAACCCCATCGTGGCCTGCGCCTTCGAGTTCTCCTTCATGGGCGGCTCCATGGGCGCCATCGTCGGTGAGCGCTTCGTGCGTGCCGCCAACGTTGCGCTGGAGAAACGCTGCCCGCTGGTGTGCTTCTCCGCCTCCGGTGGCGCGCGCATGCAGGAGGCGCTGATCTCCCTGATGCAGATGGCCAAGACCTCCGCTGTCCTGGCGCGCCTGCGCGAAGAGGGCATTCCCTTCATCTCCGTGCTGACCGACCCGGTCTACGGCGGCGTGTCGGCCAGCCTGGCCATGCTGGGCGATGTGATCGTCGGTGAGCCCAAGGCCCTGATCGGCTTCGCCGGCCCGCGCGTGATCGAGCAGACCGTGCGCGAGAAGTTGCCTGAAGGCTTCCAGCGCAGCGAGTTCCTGCTGGAACACGGCGCCATCGACATGATCATCCCCCGCCAGGAACTGCGCAGCCGCCTGTCGCGCCTGCTCGCCCAGTTCCAGAACCTGCCGTCTCCCGAACCCACCCCCGTACCGGCCACTGCATGACCCAGAGAACCCTCGCCGACTGGCTCGATTACCTCGAACACCTCCACCCCAGCGCCATCGACATGGGGCTGGAGCGCAGCCGGCAGGTGGCCGAGCGCCTGGGTATCGGGCAGCTTGCCCCCAAGGTGATCACCGTCACCGGCACCAACGGCAAGGGTTCCACCTGTGCATTCCTGGCTGCGCTGCTGCGCAGCCAGGGGCTGCGCGTCGGGGTCTACAGCTCGCCGCACCTGCTGCGCTACAACGAGCGCGTCCAGTTCGACGACGGCCTCGCCAGTGATGAGGCCCTCTGTGAGGCCTTCGCCGCAGTCGAAGCGGCGCGTGGCGATATCACCCTGACCTATTTCGAGATGGGCACCCTGGCGGCCTTCTGGCTGTTCCAGCGCCGAACCCTGGATGCGGTGGTGCTGGAAGTCGGCCTGGGTGGACGGCTCGACGCCGTGAACCTGGCCGATGCCGACCTGGCCCTGGTTACCAGCATTGGTATCGACCATGCCGACTGGCTCGGCGACACCCGTGAAAGCGTGGCCTTCGAGAAGGCCGGCATCTTCCGCCCGGGCAAGCCAGCCGTGTGTGGTGATCTCGACCCGCCTGCCCCCCTGCTGGGCCGGGCTGCCGAGATCGGTGCGCCGACGCTGGTGCGGGGGCGCGACTTCGACCTGGCCGAGGCCGAGCAGAGCTGGCACTGGCGTGGCCGCTCGCCGTCCGGCGAGTTGCTGCAATTGCACGACCTGCCGCTGCTGGACCTGCCCCAGGAGAATGCGTCCCTCGCCCTGCAGGCCTATGCGCTGCTTGGCCTGCCCTGGCAGCCCGAGCACCTGGCGCAGGCCCTGGCCGCTACCCAGGTCAGTGGGCGTCTCGAGCGTCGCAACATCCTGTGGCAAGGCAAACGCATCTCCCTGGTGCTGGATGTCGGGCACAACCCCCATGCCGCCGAGTTCCTTGCCGGCCGCCTGGTTGCGCGGCCTGTCGCGGGGCGCCGCCTGGCCGTGTTCGGCCTGCTGGCGGACAAGGACCTCGACGGCGTGCTCCGCCCGCTGCACGCGCATCTGGCGGACTGGGCGGTGACTGCGTTACCGTCGCCCCGTTCCCGGCCGGCCGGCGAACTGCAGGCTGTCCTCGATGCCCTGGGGGCGCGGGTGCATGGCCATGAGTCCGTCGCCGCCGCCCTGCAGGCGCAGTGCGAACAGGCCGGGGAGGGGGATGAAATCCTGGTGTTCGGATCGTTCTATTGCGTGGCCGAGGCCCTGGCCTGGCTCGCGCAGCAGGCTTGATAGTGGGGGTAGCCGTGCTGGACAAGGGACTCAAGCAACGTATCGTCGGCGCCGTGGTGCTGCTGGCATTGGCCGTGATCTTCCTGCCGATGCTTTTCACCCGCGAGGACGAGTTGCGCCAGGTGCACGTCGAAGCACCGCCGATGCCCCAGGCGCCAGCCATGCCCTCGACCGAGCTGGAGGACGTCCAGGTCCCCGAGCCCCAGGCCCTGCCGGACGAGCCCGTGCCCCCGCTGGACGCCAACGGTGGCGTGGCCCAGGTGCCGACCACTCCCCCTGCCGTTCCGGCGCCCAGCCAGGCGCCGCGCCAGCAGCCGGCCCCGGCACCTGCACAGCCCGTTGCGGCCCCGCCCGTCGCCCAGGCTCAACCCCAGGCTGCTCCGGCACAGCCGGCGGCCAAGGTCGAGGAAAAGCGCCTGGACCCCAACGGCCTGCCCGTCAGCTGGTCCATCCAGCTGGCCAGCCTGTCCAACCGGGCCAGTGCCGAGAACCTGCAGAAGTCCCTGCGCAACCAGGGCTACAACGCCTACATTCGCAGCGCGGACGGCATGAACCGGGTGTTCGTCGGGCCGGTCATCGAGCGCGCCGAAGCCGAGCGCCTGCGCGATTCCCTCAGCCGCCAGCAGAAGCTCAACGGTTTCGTGGTGCGGTTCCAGCCGGAGAAGGGCTGAGTCAGCACCGCCGTCGGACCTTTCTGATTCGCGGGTTACCGGAGTCCAAGGCCTCTGTTAAAATGCCCGCCTTTTCCGTTCGTGGGCTGCATACGTGGCATTCACCTGGGTCGATTGGGCGATCATCGCCATCATCGCCATTTCCAGCTTGATCAGTCTGAGACGCGGCTTCGTCAAGGAAGCCCTCTCGTTGCTCACCTGGATCATTGCCGGTGCAGTCGCCTGGATGTTCGGGGGCGCGCTGTCGCAGCACCTCACCCAATTCATCGAAATGCCCTCGGCCCGCGTCATCGCGGCCTGCGCCATTCTCTTCATCGCCACCCTGCTGGTGGGGGCGTTGGTCAACTTCCTGATCGGCGAGCTGATCAGGGTCACCGGCATGGACGGCACCGACCGCTTCCTCGGCATGGTCTTTGGCGCGGCGCGCGGGGCCTTGCTGGTGGTGGTACTGGTCGGCCTGCTCAGCCTGGCACCGGTGCAACAGGATCCTTGGTGGCAGCAGTCCACGCTGCTGCCGCACTTTCTCATGGTCGCCGACTGGTCCAAGAACCTGATCCTGGGTCTGACCGGTCAGTGGCTCAACGGCAGCGTCAGCCCACCCGGCTGAGCTGCCAGACGAAGGGCGCCACCCCGGGGTAAACCCCGTGCGGCGCCCAGTATTGGCTCGAACTACTAGCAGGGGTTGCGTCACATGTGTGGCATCGTCGGTATCGTCGGCAAGTCGAACGTCAATCAGGCGCTGTATGACGCGCTCACCGTTCTCCAACATCGCGGCCAGGATGCGGCCGGGATCGTGACCAGCCATGACGGCCGCCTGTTCCTGCGCAAGGACAATGGCCTGGTGCGCGATGTGTTCCAGCAGCGCCACATGCAGCGCCTGGTCGGCCACATGGGCATCGGCCATGTGCGCTACCCCACCGCCGGCTCCTCCAGCTCCGCCGAGGCGCAGCCGTTCTACGTCAACTCGCCCTACGGCATCACCCTGGCCCACAACGGCAACCTGACCAACGTCGAGCAGCTGGCCAAGGAGATCTACGAGTCCGACCTGCGCCACGTGAACACCAACTCCGACTCGGAAGTGCTGCTCAACGTGTTCGCTCACGAGCTGGCCCATCGCGGCAAGCTGCAGCCCACCGAGGAAGACGTGTTCGCCGCCGTCTCCGGCGTGCATGACCGCTGCCTGGGCGGCTACGCCGTGGTGGCGATGATCACCGGCTATGGCATCGTCGGCTTCCGCGACCCCAACGCCATCCGCCCGATCGTGTTCGGCCAGCGCCACACCGACGAAGGCGTCGAGTACATGATCGCCTCCGAGAGCGTGGCCCTGGACGTGCTCGGCTTCACCCTGATCCGTGACCTCGCCCCGGGCGAGGCGGTGTACATCACCGAGGAAGGCAAGCTCTACACCCGCCAGTGCGCCAAGGCGCCGAAGCTCTCCCCGTGCATCTTCGAGCACGTCTACCTGGCGCGTCCGGACTCCATCATGGACGGCGTCTCCGTCTACAAGGCGCGCCTGCGCATGGGCGAGAAGCTGGCCGAGAAGATCCAGCGCGAGCGCCCCGACCACGACATCGACGTGGTCATCCCGATCCCGGACACCAGCCGCACCGCGGCACTGGAACTGGCCAACCACTTGGGCGTGAAGTTCCGCGAGGGCTTCGTGAAGAACCGCTACATCGGCCGGACCTTCATCATGCCGGGCCAGGCGGCGCGCAAGAAATCCGTGCGCCAGAAGCTTAACGCCATCGAACTGGAATTCCGCGGCAAGAACGTGATGCTGGTGGACGACTCCATCGTCCGTGGCACCACCTGCAAGCAGATCATCCAGATGGCCCGCGAAGCCGGCGC
Source organism: Metapseudomonas otitidis (assembly GCF_900111835.1). GTDB lineage: Bacteria > Pseudomonadota > Gammaproteobacteria > Pseudomonadales > Pseudomonadaceae > Metapseudomonas > Metapseudomonas otitidis. The sequence goes on along the minus strand of NZ_FOJP01000003.1, from coordinate 292,218 downwards.
CAAGAACGTCTACTTCTGCTCCGCCGCTCCGGCGGTGCGCTACCCCAACGTCTACGGCATCGACATGCCGAGTGCCCATGAACTGATCGCCCACAACCGGACAACCGAGGACGTGGCCGAGCTGATCGGTGCCGACTGGCTGGTCTACCAGGACCTGCCGGACCTGATCGAAGCGGTCGGCGGTGGCAAGGTGAAGATCGAGCACTTCGACTGCGCCGTGTTCGACGGACAGTACATCACCGGTGACGTCGACGAGCAGTACCTGGACAAGATCGAGCAGGCCCGCAACGACCTCGCCAAGGTCAAGGCCAGTGCGGTCAGCGCCATCATCGACCTGTACAACAACTGAGCCAGGCGCGGCCCAGGCCGCGCCCTCCGTGACACCCCGCAGCCCGGACCCGATCCGGGCTTCGTTTCTGGAGAGATAGGGTTATGACGCAAGAATGGGAAGCCGGAAGGCTGGACAGTGACCTCGAAGGCGCCTCCTTCGACACCCTCGCCGTGCGTGCCGGCCAGCGCCGTTCGCCGGAAGGTGAGCACGGCGAGGCCATGTTCCTCACCTCCAGTTACGTGTTCCGCACCGCCGCCGATGCCGCCGCGCGCTTCGCCGGCGAAGTGCCGGGCAACGTCTACTCGCGCTACACCAACCCCACCGTGCGCACCTTCGAGGAGCGCATCGCCGCGCTGGAAGGCGCCGAGCAGGCCGTGGCCACCGCTTCCGGCATGTCCGCCATCCTCGCCATCGCCATGAGCCTGTGCAGTGCCGGCGATCATGTGCTGGTCTCGCGCAGCGTGTTCGGTTCCACCATCAGCCTGTTCGAGAAGTACCTCAAGCGCTTCGGCGTGCAGGTGGACTACCCGGCGCTGTCGGACCTGGCCGGCTGGGAAGCGGCGATCAAGCCCAACACCCGCCTGCTGTTCGTCGAGTCGCCGTCCAACCCCCTGGCCGAGCTGGTGGACATCACCGCCCTGGCCGAAATCGCCCACGCCAAGGGCGCTCTGCTGGTGGTGGACAACTGCTTCTGCACCCCGGCGCTGCAGCAGCCGCTGAAGCTGGGGGCCGACATCGTCATGCACTCGGCCACCAAGTACATCGACGGCCAGGGCCGTGCCATGGGAGGCGTGGTGGCCGGCCGTGCCGAGCACATGAAGGAGGTGGTGGGCTTCCTGCGGACCGCCGGCCCGACCCTCAGCCCCTTCAACGCCTGGTTGATGCTCAAGGGCCTGGAAACCCTGCGCGTACGTATGCAGGCCCACAGCGCCAGTGCGCTGGAGCTGGCGCGCTGGCTGGAAACCCAGCCGGGCATCGAGCGGGTGCACTACGCCGGCCTGGAAAGCCACCCCCAGCATGAGCTCGCCAAGCGCCAGCAGAAGGCCTTCGGCGCCGTGGTCAGCTTCGAGGTGAAGGGCGGCAAGGAGGCGGCGTGGCGCTTCATCGATGCCACCCGGATGATCTCCATCACCACCAACCTGGGGGACACCAAGACCACCATCGCCCACCCGGCCACCACCTCCCACGGGCGGCTGTCGCCCCAGGAGCGGGCCAATGCCGGCATCGCCGACAACCTGATCCGCGTGGCGGTCGGTCTCGAAGACGTGGCCGACATCCAGGCGGACCTGGCGCGAGGCCTGGCGGTTCTGTGATGGAGTGGAGTGTTGAAACCTGCCTCGCCAACAATGGCAAGGTCGCGCTGGTTACCGGCGCGGCCCGGGGCATCGGGCTGGGCGTCGCCGCCTGGCTGCTGGCCGAAGGCTGGCAGGTGGTGTTGTCCGACATCGATCGGACCCGGGGTTCCAAGGTCGCCAAGGCGCTGGGCCCCAACGCCTGGTTCGTCGGCATGGACGTGGCTCACGAAAGCCAGGTAGCCGTGGGCATTGCCGAAGTCCTCGGCCAGTTCGGCCGGCTGGATGCCCTGGTGTGCAACGCCGCCGTTGCCGATCCCCATGGCGCACCGCTGGAAAGCCTTGAGCTGTCAGCCTGGAACCGCACCCTGGCAGTCAACCTCACCGGCCCCATGCTGCTGGCCAAGCACTGCGCCCCATACCTGCGGGCGCACAAGGGCGCGATCGTCAATATCGCCTCCACCCGCGCCCACCAGTCCGAGCCGGATACCGAGGCCTATGCCGCGAGCAAGGGTGGCCTGGTGGCGCTGACCCATGCACTGGCTATCAGCCTGGGGCCGGATGTTCGGGTGAATGCGGTCAGCCCCGGCTGGATCGACAGCCGTGACCGTGCCGAGCGCGAGGCCGTGCCGCTCACCGAACTGGATCATGACCAGCACCCGGTGGGCCGGGTCGGGCTGGTGGAGGATGTGGCGCCGTTGGTGGCCTGGCTGCTGTCCGACCAGGCGGAGTTCGTCACCGGCCAGGACTACCGCGTCGACGGCGGGATGACCCGCAAGATGATCTACCTCGACTGAGGTCGGGCTCTAAAAACGTAGGCGAGGCGGTCAGCGCAAGGCGAAAGCAGGCGAAAAAGCGCAGTTTACGTGCGGTAAATGAGCATTTTGATCGGACTCGCGCACGAGCCTGCTTTTAACGCCGCGATGACAACGCAGGTAGTTTTTAGAGGTGCCCTGAAGTCGGGGAGGGGCCTGAACGGGCGGTGGCGCTGGCGCGTCACCGCCCGTTTGCGTTTCAGGGGCGCAGGTCGATGGCCGGGGTGCCCTGGCCGTCGAACAGCTGGGCCGGTTCGGACGGCAGGATGCTCGGGCGGCTGCGTTGCGGGCCCGGATCGCCAAGTACGCGGATGTCGCTGTACTTCTTGCCTGACAACGCCGCCAGGCCGGCGCGGTCGCGCACCACGGTGGGCCGCAGGAACACCATCAGGTTGCGTTTCACATGGCTGTCCTTGGTGGAGCGGAACAGCCGGCCGAGCAGGGGGATGTCGCCCAGCAGCGGCACCTTGGAATCGGTGGTGGTGATGTCGTCCTGGATCAGGCCGCCGAGCACGATCACCTGGCCGTCCTCGGCGAGGATGGTGCTCTTGATCGAGCGCTTGTTGGTGATCAGGTCGACGGCCTGTGCGCTGACGCTGGCCGTCGGGGCGATGGAGGAGATTTCCTGCTCGATCTCCAGGCGCAGGGTGGCGCCTTCGTTGATGTGCGGGGTGACCTTGAGGGTCACGCCGATGTCCTTGCGCTCGATGGTGGTGAAGGGGTTGCTGGCGCCGGTCGAGCCCGTGGTGTAGGAGCCGGTCTGGAAGGGCACGTTCTGGCCCACCAGAATCTCCGCCTTCTGGTTGTCCAGGGTCAGCAGGCTCGGCGTGGAGAGCAGGTTGCTCTTGCTGTTGGCCGACAATGCCGTGACCAGGGCGCCGAAGTGGTCGGTGCCGACGCCGATGATGGCGCCGTCCGGCAGCGAGTCCGGCACCTTCTTGTCCTGGATGGCCTTGAGCACGGTGCCCACCGACAGGCCGGTGTTGGCGAAATTGGCGCCGCCCAGGCCACCGGTGCGGCCACGGGCGTCCACGGCCCACTGCACGCCGAGGGCGTCGCTGATGTCGCCGGAGATTTCCACAATGGCGGCTTCCACCATCACCTGGGCGCGTGGCACGTCCAGCTGGCGGACGATGTCTTCCAGTGCATTCACTGTGTCCGGTTCGGCCAGCAGCACCAGGGCATTGAGGCTCTCGTCGGCGCGGATGAGGATGTTCTGCGGCTTGCCCTTCTGCTCGGTGCCTTCGGGGGACTTGAGGCCCTCGGAAATCTCGCCGAGGGTGGTCGCCAGGGCCTTGGCATCGTTGTGGCGCAGGCGGATCACCCGGGTATTGGCCGAGCGCGCGGTGGGTGTGTCCAGGGACTGCGCTAGGGACACCAGCTTGGCCCGGGCCGAAGGCGGGCCGACGATGATCAGGCGGTTGGTGCGGGAGTCGGCGATCACCTGGGCGGCGTTGGTGCCCTTGGCCTGGCCGCGTGTGACGGCGTTGTTGAGCACCTCGGCGGCGTCCATCACCCAGGCGTTCTGCAGGTTGAGCACGGTGTAGTCGCGGTCGCCCTTCTGGTCCAGCTGGCGCATCAGGTCTTCGATGCGGGCGATGTTGGCGGCGCGGTCGCTGATGATCAGTGCGTTGGCCGAGGTTACCGCGGCCAGGTGGCCGTACTGCGGCACCAGCGGGCGGATCAGCGGGATCAGCTCGGTGACCGGCGCGTGCTGGACCTGGATCACCCGGGTCTCCAGCGTGTCCGGCGCTTCCGGGCCGCTACCGGCTTCGGCCTTGGCCTCGGCGTTGGGGATGATCCGCGCCTGGTCACCCTGGGTGATCACGGTGAAGCCGTGGGTGGCCATCACCGAGAGGAACAGCTGGTAGACCTCCGACAGGCTCAGCGGCGCCTTGGAGACCACGCTCACCTGGCCCTTCACCCGCGGGTCGACGATGAAGGTCTGCCCGGTGATGTCGGCCACCTGGTCGACGAATTCGCGAATGTCCGCATCCTTGAGGTTGATCGTCCAGCTGTCCTGCTGGCTGCTGCTGGAGGCGGAAACGGGTTCGGCGGCGAAAACGGGGAGCGGGGCGGTCGCAAGTCCGGCGACCAGTACGGCAATACTCAGGCGCGAGAGGGCTGTGGGCATTGATTCATTCGCTTTCCATGGGCTGTTCGGGCGGTGAGTCCGGGGGCAGGCCGCCGGATTCTTCCATCTGTTTTCTGAGGGCTTCCATGCGCTCACGCAGCTCGGCGGCATTCTCGTCCTGAAGGCCTTCGAGTGCCTCGATCGCTCCGTCGGCGGGCGCTGCGTCCATCACCGGCGAAACGGTTGCACTGGGGCGGGTATGGGGAAAGGTCAGGGTCTCCAGGCGGCCACCCCGTTCGATCTCCACCCGGTCGCGGTAGACAGCGTGCAAGCGTACGCCGTCGCTGATCGACTCGCCTGCCAGTATCCGCCTCGGCTTGTTGTCGTCCGCGCGGATGATGGCGCTGGAACGTGCCGGGTCGGCGTTGATGAAACTGCCCAGCAGCACCAGGCGCAGGTTGGTCGCCGGCGGCGGTCCCTCCTGCTGGATGCGGGCCGGGCCGAACAGGCGCTCCAGGCGGTCGAGGCTGGGCGGAACCGCCGCCGCTTGCGGGCTGTCGCTACTGGTGGGGGCGGGCGCGCGCAGCAGGCGGATCCAGTCGGCGGTCTGCCAGGCGAGGCTCAGGCTCATCGCTGCGACCAGCGCCACCCCGACGACGACGGGGGCCTTTTCCTGCAAGCGATATCGGGCACCTGGAACGTGCAAAAGAGGGTCTCCGCGAGGCGAGTCAGTGGTGATTGTGGGGGGACGTCGGGGAAAAAGTGCGTTGATCATAGCAGCACGAATGGATCACGCTGCAAGCGTCCGGAAGATGTACGACCGGCGACGATGTGCTAAAGATAGCGCCGTTTTTTTACGACTTGCCGTGCATCCGGCAGCACAACGAAAAGAATTCGGCAGGGATTCGCCGAACAACCGTCAGACCCCGTGCTAGACGTTTCCGGGGTGATTTCATTAAGGCATGACACGGATGAATTCCTCTTCGCTGGACGCGCCGCTGCGGCGCCTGCCATTCGGTTTCGCCAAACGACACGGTGTCTTCCTTCAGGATGGCGCCGAACCCTGCCTGGCCCATCGCCAGGGCGCCGAGCTGGTGGCCCTGGCCGAGGCCCGCCGCTTCGTCGGGCGCAGCCTGCCGTTCCGGGCGCTTGCCCCCGAGGCCTTCGACCAGGCCCTGGCCCAGGCCTATCAACACGATTCGTCCGCCACCATGCAGTTGGCCGAGGACCTGGGCGGCAGCCTGGACCTTGCCGCGCTGGCCGAGCAGATGCCCGAGACCACCGACCTGATGGAGCAGGAGGACGACGCACCGATCATCCGCCTGATCAACGCCATCCTCGGCGAGGCGATCCGCGAGAACGCCTCGGACATCCACCTGGAAACCTTCGAGAAGCGCCTCGTGGTGCGCTTCCGCGTCGACGGCATCCTGCGCGAAGTGCTGGAGCCCAAGCGCGAGCTGGCGGCGCTGCTGGTGTCGCGGATCAAGGTCATGGCCAAGCTCGACATCGCCGAGAAGCGCATCCCACAGGACGGCCGCATTTCCCTGCGGGTGGCCGGCCGCGAGGTGGACATCCGCGTCTCCACGCTGCCCTCGGCCAATGGCGAGCGCGTGGTGCTGCGTTTGCTCGACAAGCAGGCCGGGCGCCTGACCCTGCAACACCTGGGCATGAGTGCACGGGACCGCGCGCTGATGGAGGAGACCGTGCGCAAGCCCCACGGCATCCTGCTGGTCACCGGCCCCACCGGCTCGGGCAAGACCACCACCCTCTACGCCAGCCTCACCACTCTCAACGACCGTACCCGCAACATCCTCACGGTCGAGGACCCCATCGAGTACCACCTGGAAGGCATCGGCCAGACCCAGGTCAACCCCAAGGTGGACATGACTTTCGCCCGGGGCCTGCGGGCCATCCTGCGTCAGGACCCGGACGTGGTGATGGTGGGCGAGATCCGCGACCACGAGACCGCCGAGATCGCCGTGCAGGCCTCGCTCACCGGTCACCTGGTGCTCTCTACCCTGCACACCAACAGCGCCATCGGGGCCATCACCCGCCTGGTGGACATGGGCGTCGAGCCCTTCCTGTTGTCGTCTTCCCTGCTGGGCGTGCTGGCCCAGCGCCTGGTGCGGGTGCTCTGCCCGCACTGCAAGGAGGCCTACCAGGCCGACGCTGCCGAATGCCAGCTGCTGGGCGTCGACCCGACGCAGCCGGTCACCCTCTATCACGCACGTGGCTGCAGCGAATGCCACCAGCAGGGCTATCGCGGGCGAACCGGCATCTACGAGCTGGTGGTGTTCGACGACCACATGCGCAGCCTGATCCACAACGCCGCCTCCGAGCAGGAGATGACCCGCCACGCCCGCCGCTCAGGCCCGAGCATCCGTGACGACGGCAAGCGCAAGGTGCTGGAAGGCGTGACGACCGTGGAAGAAGTCCTCCGCGTAACCCGGGAAGAATAAATGGCCGCCTTCGAATACATCGCCCTGGACGCCCGCGGACGCCAGCAGAAGGGCGTGCTGGAGGCCGACAGTGCCCGGCAGGTCCGCCAATTGCTGCGCGAGCGGCAGCTGGCGCCGCTGGAGGTCAAGGCCACCCGCACCCGCGAGCAGGCCGTCGGCGGCCAGCGCTTCGGCTTCGCCCGGGGGCTGTCCGCCCGCGACCTGGCCCTGGTGACGCGCCAACTGGCGACTCTTGTGCAGGCGGCGCTGCCCATCGAAGAGGCCTTGCGTGCTGCGGCGGCCCAGTCCACTTCATCGCGCATCCAGTCGATGCTGCTGGCGGTGCGTGCCAAGGTGCTGGAGGGTCACAGCCTGGCCGGCAGCCTGCGCGAGTTTCCCGCTGCCTTCCCCGAGCTCTACCGCGCCACCGTTTCGGCAGGGGAGCACGCCGGCCACCTCGGCCCGGTGCTGGAACAACTGGCGGACTACACCGAACAACGCCAGCAGTCGCGGCAGAAGATCCAGCTGGCGCTGCTCTACCCGGTGATCCTGATGTGCGCCTCCCTCGGCATCGTCGGCTTCCTGCTGGGCTTCGTGGTGCCGGACGTGGTGCGGGTGTTCATCGATTCCGGGCAGACCCTGCCGCTGCTCACCCGTGGCCTGATCGCCCTCAGCGACCTGGTCAAGCACTGGGGCTGGCTGGCCATCCTGCTGCTGGTGGCCGGCATCACCGCGATCCGCCTGGCGCTGCGCCAGGAGGCGGCGCGCCAGCGCTGGCACGGCATCCTGCTGCGGGTGCCTTTGGTGGGGCGGCTGGTGCGTGCCACCGACACTGCGCGCTTCGCCTCTACCCTGGCGATCCTCACCCGGAGCGGCGTACCGCTGGTGGAGGCCCTCGGCATTGCCGCCGAGGTCATCGCCAACCGGGTGATCCGTGCCGAAGTGGTGCTGGCCGCACAGAAAGTGCGCGAAGGCGGCAGCCTGACCCGCGCCTTGGAGCAAACCGGTCAGTTCCCGCCGATGATGCTGCACATGGTGGCCAGCGGCGAACGTTCCGGCGAGCTGGACCAGATGCTGGCCCGCACCGCCCGCAACCAGGAAAACGACCTGGCCGCGCAGATCGCGCTGCTGGTGGGGCTGTTCGAGCCCTTCATGCTGGTGTTCATGGGCGCCGTGGTATTGGTCATCGTCCTGGCTATTCTCCTGCCCATCCTTTCTCTCAACCAACTCGTGGGGTAAACGCGTGAAATCGAGCCGTCTACAGAGGGGCTTCACCCTCATCGAAATCATGGTGGTGGTGGTCATCCTCGGCATCCTCGCCGCGCTGGTAGTGCCCCAGGTGATGAACCGCCCGGACCAGGCCAAGATCACCGTCGCCAAGGGCGACATCAAGGCCGTCGGCGCCGCCCTGGACATGTACAAGCTGGACAACTTCGCCTACCCCAGTACCCAGCAGGGCCTGGAGGCGCTGGTGAAGAAGCCAAGCGGCAACCCGCAGCCGAAGAACTGGAACAAGGACGGCTACCTCAAGCGCCTGCCGGTCGACCCGTGGGGCAACCCCTACCAGTACCTGGCGCCGGGCACCAAGGGCCCGTACGACCTGTATTCCTTCGGTGCCGACGGCAAGGAAGGCGGTACCGACGCCGATGCCGACATCGGTAACTGGGACAACTGATGGGCGCGCGCGGGGCCCGGGGCTTCACCCTGATCGAGCTGCTGGTGGTCCTGGTGATCATCGGCTGCCTGGTCGGGCTGGCAGTCTTCAGCACCGGCATTGCCGGGCCCTCGCGTGAACTGAACAACGAAGCCGAGCGCCTGGCCGGCCTGATCGGCGTGCTGGTGGACGAGGCCGTGCTGGACAACCGCGAGTACGGCCTGCGCCTGGAAAACGACCGCTACCAGGTGCTGCGCTTCGACGAGGCCAAGGCCCGCTGGGAGCCGGTGGGCAAGCAGCCCCACGTGCTGCCCGCCTGGGCGGAGATGAAGCTCGAGCTGGAAGGCGATGCCCTGGTGCTGCCGGGCAGCGTTACCGATGGGGATGAGAAGAAGGGCAGCCCGAACGCCCGGGCGCCGCAATTGCTGATTCTCTCCAGCGGCGAACTTAGCCCGTTCCGCCTGGAGATGGGTGAGCGCAGCAAGGACGGTATTCGCCTGCAACTGAGCAGCGACGGCTTCCGCCTGCCGCGAATCGAACCGGTCGTGCGGGGGCGCGCCGGATGAAAGCGCTGCGCGGCTTCACCCTGCTGGAAGTGCTGGTGGCCCTGGCGATATTCGCCGTGGTCGCCGCCTCGGTGCTCACCGCCAGCGGCCGCAGCCTGCGCAACGCCGCCCGCTTGGAAGACAAGACCCTGGCCATGTGGGTGGCCGACAACCGCCTCACCGAGATGCAGCTGAGCCGCACGCCCCCTGCTGAAGGCCGCGACCAGGGCGAGGTGCAGATGGCCGGCCGGCGCTGGGAATGGCAGAGCCAGGTGGAGGCCACCTCCGACCCCGCCCTGCGCCGGGTCACCCTGTGGGTGGCGCAGCGGCCCGAGCGCAGCGAGCGCGGCAAGCTGGAAGAGCGCGCTGCGGCTCGCCTGGTCGGCCTCATCGAGACCGCACCATGACCCGCCAGCGTGGCTTCACCCTGCTGGAACTGCTGATCGCCATCGCCATCTTCGCGCTGCTGGCCCTGGGCACCTACCGCATGCTCGACAGCGTGCTGGCCACCGACCGCGCCACCCGCGTGCAAGAGCAGCAGCTGCGCGAGCTGGTGCGTGCCATGGCCGCACTGGAGCGTGATCTGCAGCAGGTGGTGGTGCGCCCGGTGCGTGACCCCAACGGCGAATGGCGCAGCGCCCTGCTGGGCGAGCGTGCCGACAACGACAGCGTCGAATTCACCCGCAGCGGCTGGCGCAACCCCATGGGCGCGCTGCGCTCGGGCCTGCAGCGGGTGCGCTGGCAGCTCTCCGGGGAAAAGCTCGAACGCCGCTACTGGACGGTGCTCGACCAGGCCCAGGACAGCCAGCCCCGGGTCCAGGAGGCGCTGGATGGCGTCACACGGATGCGCCTGCGCTACCTGGACAAGGACGACAACTGGCTGGAGACCTGGCCGCCGGACGGCGAAAGCGACAGCAAGCGCCTGGAGAAAGTACCGAAGGCCGTCGAAGTGACCCTGGAGCACCGCCGCTACGGTGAGCTGCGCCGTGTCCTGCGGCTGGTGGACGAGCCGCCGGAGCGCAAACCGGTACCCAACAGCACCGATCCCGACTCGGACACACCGCTTCCCGAGGAGGGCGCCCAGTGAGAGCACAACGGGGCGTGGCCCTGATCACCGTGCTGCTGGTGGTGGCTGTGGTGACGGTCGTCTGTGCCGGGCTCATCGCCCGCCAGGAACTGGCCATTCGCTCCAGTGCCAACCAGTTGCACACCCGCCAGGCGTTGCAGTACGCCCTCGGGGGCGAGGCGCTTGCCCGGGCGATCCTGGTGCGTGATCTGCGCGCCGGTGACCCGCGCACCCCGGTGGACCACCTGGGTGAAGCCTGGGCGCGGCCCCTGACCAGCTTCCCGCTGGACGACGGCGGTGAACTGGTTGTGCGCATCGAGGACGCCACCGCACGCTTCAACCTCAATGGCGTGGTGCGCCAGGGCCGGGTAAACGAGCAGGGGCTCAAGCAGTTCCGCCGTCTGCTGCTGCGCCTGGGCATCGAGGCGCCCTACGGCGAACGCCTGGTGGACTGGCTGGACAAGGACCAGGAGCCTACCGGTGCCAATGGCGCCGAAGACAACCAGTACCTGCTGAACCAGCCGCCTTATCGCGCGGCCAACCGCGTGATGGCGGACGTATCCGAGCTGCGCCTGCTGGCCGGCATGACGGAGGCCGACTACCGTCGCCTGCTGCCCTTCGTTACCGCCCTGCCCAGCGACGCCACCCTCAATGTCAACACCGCCGGGGCCCTGGTGCTCTCCAGCCTGGGCGACACCCTCAGCCCCTCGGTGGCCGAATCCCTGGTGGCGGCCCGCGGCCGTGAAGGGTTCAAGACGGTGGACGCCTTCCTCGGCCAGCCGGCTCTGGCGGGCCTCGGCCTCGAAGCCCAGGGCCTGGCAGTGGGCAGTGAATATTTCCGCGTGACCAGCGAAGTCCGTCTGGGCGACCGCCGGCAGGTGCTGGTGAGCACCCTGCAGCGCAGCAATGACGGTCGGGTACGGGTGCTGGCGCGCGACCTGGGACAGGGCGGATTGCCGCTCACCCTCAACAAGGAGCAGGACAAACAATGATTCAGACGAGCGTGTTCCTCCCGCCCCAGGCCCTGCAGTGGGGCATGGGTGACCTGGAGGTACGACTGGTCAGTGGGGGCGAGGTGCGGCGACTGCCGTTCGCCGACGCCGTGGCAGCCGCAGGCAAAAACTGGCGGCTGGTGCTGCCCGTGGAGGCGGTGACCGCCTGTGCCGTGCGCCTGCCGACGCAAAAGGCGCGCTGGTTGCGCCAGGCCCTGCCGTTCGCGGTGGAGGAACTGCTGGCCGAGGACGTGGACGGCCTGCACCTGGCCGTGGGGGAGCCCCTGGAGGACGGTCGCCACCGGGTCCTGGCCGTGCGCCGGGCCTGGCTGGCGTCGTGGATCGACCTGGCGGCGGCGAGCGGTACCTCGCCGGCCAGCCTGCAGGTAGACGCGGACCTGCTGCCGCTGGAAGGCACCCGGCTGTTCTGGCTGGATGGCCGCTGGCTGTTGGGCGGGGAGGGCGTCTCCCGCCTGAGCGTGCAGGACGAGGACTGGTCGATGCTGCGCGAGGCCTGTCCGCACCCGTGGATCGGCCAGGCGAGCGCCGACCGTCGCAGCCTGGAGGGCATCGAACGCTGGGAGGGCGTGCAGGACAGCCACGTCGACCTGGCGCGCTGGCAGGGCACCGAACTGGCCCAGGGCGACTTCGAGGTCCGCCAGCGCAACCGTCAGTGGGCGCTGTGGCGGCCGGCACTGGGGCTCGTGGGGCTGTGGGCGGTCCTGCAGTGCGGCTTCTACCTGGCCCAGGGCTGGCACCTGCGGCACCAGGGGGATGCCTATGCCCAGGCCAACGAGGCGCTGTACCGCGACCTGTTTCCCCAGGACACCCGGCTGGTGAACCTCCGGGCGCAGTTCGACCAGCACCTGGCCGACGGCAACCGGCCCGGGCAGGGCAAGCTACTGGAAACCCTCGGACAGGCCTCCGGGGCCTTGCTGGAAGACGGCGCCGTGGTGCGCATCCAGCAACTGGATTTCAGCGAAACCCGTGGCGACCTGGCCCTGCAGGTGCAGGCCCCCGGGTTCGACGCACTGGAGCGGCTGCGCGAGCGCCTGATCGGCGCCGGGCTGGCCGTGCAGATGGGCTCTGCCAGCCGGGAAGGTGACAGCGTGAGCGCGCGACTGGTGATCGGAGGATGAGCATGGTCACTCTCAGGGATCGTTTGCAGACCCACTGGCAGGCCTCCAGCGCCGCGACCCGCTGGCAAGCCCTGCCACCCCGCGACCGGCTGGCACTGGCGGCGCTGGGTGGTTTCCTGGCGCTGGTGCTGCTGTACCTGGCCCTCTGGCGTCCTGCCCACAACGGGATGCTGGAGGCGCGCCGGTATTTCGAGCAGCAGCGCGCGCTGAACCTCTACATGCAGGCCCAGGCGCCCCAGGCGCGGGCCGGCGTCGAGCGGCCCCAGGCCAGTGTCGAGCCCGAGCGCCTGCAGGGGCTGGTCACCGCCAGTGCCGCAGAGCAGGGCCTTTCGGTGGAGCGCATGGACAGCGATGCACCCGGCCAGGTGCAGGTCAGCTTGCAGCCCACCGCCTTCCCCCAGCTGCTGCGCTGGTTCGTGGCGCTGGAGGCCCAGGGCGTGCGCATCGAGGAAGCCGGGCTCGATCGTGCGGAAGAAGGACGCGTTGCCGCCCGGCTGACCCTGCGGGTCGGCGGCTGAGTCATCGGTCGAGCGGGAAAAGGGACGCGGCGAAGACGTCCCCTCAGCCCCTCGAAAAATCGCCTCGATGAAAAAAACTTCAAGCAGGGTGTTGACTTAGGTGAGCCCTCTGCGTAAATTGCGCGCCTCGCAAGGCGATGGGTGATTAGCTCAGCCGGGAGAGCATCTGCCTTACAAGCAGAGGGTCGGCGGTTCGATCCCGTCATCACCCACCACTCCTTGTGATACTTCGGACGAAAGTCCGGCCGACGCGCAGCGGTAGTTCAGTCGGTTAGAATACCGGCCTGTCACGCCGGGGGTCGCGGGTTCGAGTCCCGTCCGCTGCGCCACTTTTCTTCCATCCAGGGTCCTGCCCGGGATGAGGCGAAGGCCGAAAGGCAAGCGCCAGACGCTCCAAAGCAAAGCTCCACCGGACGCAAGTCCAAACCGACGCGCAGCGGTAGTTCAGTCGGTTAGAATACCGGCCTGTCACGCCGGGGGTCGCGGGTTCGAGTCCCGTCCGCTGCGCCATATACGAAAGCCCTCAGGTAGCGATACCTGGGGGCTTTTTCTTTGCCTGCCTTTTATAGGCCTGCCGAGGTCCTGGCCGGTTGGCCTGGGCTTCCTTCCTTCCAGAACCGCTGCACAGCCCTAGGGCCATGGCAGCACGCTGCATGGGAGATTCCTGGATTTCGCTTCAGCCGGTTCGTTACTTCCCAGAGGGGCCTGGACAAGGCCGCCCAGGGAGGGAACTGAGATGGATGATTACCAGGAAGAACTGCTCGACCTGCATGCCCGCGAGCGCGACATGCCCGAGCCCGCCGACGACGCCACCGAACTGTGATCAGCCGACCTGGCGCTGGGCGCGGCGGAATTCGCCGGGAGTGCTGCCGCTCCAGCGCTTGAACGCGCGCTGGAAGGCCTCGGCCGAGGCGAAGCCCAGCAGGTAGGCGATCTCGCCGAAGGCCAGCTCGGTGTCGCGGATGTAGGCCATGGCCAGGTCGCGGCGGGTGTCGTTGAGAATGCTGCGGAACTGCGTGCCTTCCTCGGCGAGCTTGCGGCGCAGGGTCCAGGTCGGCAGTTGCAGGCGCGCCGCGACCTCTTCCAGGTCGGGCTCGCGGCCGTGGAGCAGGGGGCCGAGCAGCTGCGCGATGCGCTCGCGCAGGCTGCGGGTGCGGGTCATGTGCTCCAGCTCGCGCTCGCACAGTTCCAGCAACTGGCGCCAGGTGCTGGGGCAGTGGGCCGGGTTGCGCAGGGCCAGGGTGGCCCGTGACAGGCGCAGCTGGTTGGTGGCGGCGCCGAACTCCACCGGGCAGCCGAACAGCTCGCCGTAGCGCTCGGCGTAGGTCGGGGCGGGGAACTCGATCTCGACCCGTTCCGGCTGCAGCGCCTGGCCGGCGAGATGGCCGAGCTGGCAGGCCCAGCTGGCCAGCACCGAGTCCACCACGAAGCGGTTGTAGGCGTTGTACGGGCTGATGGAATAGAAGCGCAGCCAGGCTCCGCTGGCGTCTTCGTGGAAGCTCGACTGGCCCCGGTAGTTCTGGGCGTAGAGCGGCTCGAAGCGGGTCAGAGCGCGGGCCGCCTCGCGCACGTTCGGCGCCTGTTCGGCGGTGACGCCCGCCAGGCCCAACTGGCTGAAGCGCCCCAGGCGGCCCATGGCCAGGCCCAGGGCGGGTTCGTCCAGCAACTGGCTGGCGGCGTGGCCCAGGCGCATGTAGCGGGGGATGGACAGCCGGCCCCGGGGTTCGGCCAGGCGCGCGGCGTCCAGGCCGTACTGGTCCAGCAGCGGCACCGGGTCATGGCCGTGGGCGCGCAGGGTTTCCGCCAGGTTCTGCACGAAACCGACGGACAGGTCCCCCAGCTTGACCCGGGGCGCCTTCATAGCCAGATGTTCACCAGCTTGGCGCCGCGCCCGGCATCGGCCACCGCCGTGTCCGTGGCGCTGCCTGCCAGGCTGCGGCCATCGCTGCCCAGGTCCCACAGCTGGCCACGCAGGAATACCGCCAGCGCCGCGCGGGCTTGGGGGGCGTGCAGCTGTTCACGCCAGAGATCCAGGGCGTGCGCGCCGTCGGCCAGTGGACGCTCCCAGCTGCCGTTGCCGGGGGCGAAGGCCGGGTAGGCCAACAGCTCCGCGCCCTGTTCCGCGAGGGCCTGGCGGCCTTCGGGGCTGCGGCCGTCTTCGCCGAGGAGGACGCCCAGGCGGCCGGCGGGGGTGTCCAGAGCGCTCAGCCCGGTGATCGTGCCGGCCTGGGTGTAGGCGAGTTCGTGGTGGTCCGGATGCAGCTTGGGCTGCGGCTGGCCGATGGGCAGGCCGTGGGCGTCGAAGACCAGGCTGACGTTGTACAGCGGGCCGTCGCTGGCCCGCAGGGTGCCGCCTTCGACCCGGGGGGCGGGCAGCAGGATGGAGCCGGCCACCAGGGTCACGCCGAAATCCCTGGCCAGGCCGCCGAACAGCGCCTGGTAGTCGTCGGCCATGCGCCGTGCCTTCATGCGGAAGACCGCATCGGTGAAGCGATCATCGCCGTGGCCGCTGGCCAGGGCGCGGGCCAGGCGCAGGGGGTTGGCGGCGGCCAGCCAGAGCATCGCCTCGTCGAGGTGGTGGGCCTCGTAGACCTGGGGTTTCTCGCCGGCAGCCACCAGCCAGGTGCCGACGTGCTCGGGCAGCACGACGATGGTGCGCGCATTGAGCAGGCCCTGGTCACGGGCCTTGCCCAGGTAGGCGGCCAGCTTCAGGCGCAGGCGCTCCACGCTCTGGTAGTCGGCGGCGAAGAGTTCGGGCTGGATGCCCAGCAGGTTGCCGCGCTCGCCGGGCTGGCCCTGGTTGGCCGCCACTTCGCTGCGCAGGTCCGACAGGTAGTGGCCGACCGGGCGCCGGTCGGTCCACAGCGAGTAGGCCACCAGCAGGCCGGCCAGCAGGGCACAGGCGAAGATGTAGAGCAGTTTGCGCATGTCGGCTCGGTCATCGTGAAGGTGCCGGCCAGGGTAGGGGAGCGGGCCCGGCTTGCCAAGGGCGGCTGTGCGTTTGGATCAGTAAGTTGTCACTTTCGATCATTGAGCGGCCTCGTGTCGCTGACTATCGTCTGGCCCATAACCGACCATGGCCCGCGAGGCCGTGGCACCCGTGAGAGAAAAAGCCTGCTGGAGATACCACCCCATGGCCGCTTACCCGCACCTGCTCGCGCCCCTCGACCTGGGCTTCACCACCCTGCGCAACCGCACCCTGATGGGGTCGATGCACACCGGCCTGGAGGAGAAGCCCAACGGCTTCGAGCGCATGGCCGCCTATTTCGCCGAGCGCGCCCGTGGCGGCGTCGGCCTGATGGTGACCGGCGGCATCGGCCCGAACGAGGAGGGCGGTGTCTACTCCGGCGCGGCCAAGCTGACCACCGAGGAAGAGGCCGAGAAGCACCGCATCGTCACCCGCGCCGTGCACGAGGCGGGCGGCAAGATCTGCATGCAGATCCTCCACGCCGGCCGCTACGCCTACAGCCCCAAGTCGGTCGCGCCGTCCGCCATCCAGGCGCCGATCAACCCCTTCAAGCCCCACGAGCTGGATGAGGCGGGCATCGAGAAGCAGATCCAGGACTTCGTGAACTGCTCCGTGCTGGCGCAGAAGGCCGAGTACGACGGCGTCGAGGTCATGGGCTCCGAAGGCTATTTCATCAACCAGTTCCTCGCTGCCCACACCAACCAGCGCACCGACCGCTGGGGTGGCAGCTACGAGAACCGCATGCGCCTGCCAGTGGAGATCGTCCGCCGCGTGCGCGAGGCCGTGGGCCCGAACTTCATCATCATCTACCGCCTGTCCATGCTGGACCTGGTGGAAGGCGGCAGCACCTGGGACGAGATCGTCACCCTGGCCAAGGCCATCGAGGCCGCCGGTGCCACCCTCATCAACACCGGCATCGGCTGGCACGAGGCGCGCATCCCCACCATCGCCACCAAGGTGCCGCGCGCGGCCTTCACCAAGGTCACCGCCAAGCTCCGGGGCGAGGTGAAGATCCCGCTGATCACCACCAACCGCATCAACACCCCGGAAGTGGCCGAGCAGGTGCTGGCCGAAGGCGACGCCGACATGGTGTCCATGGCCCGTCCGTTCCTCGCCGACCCGGACTTCGTCAACAAGGCCGCCGAAGGCCGCAGCGACGAGATCAACACCTGCATCGGCTGCAACCAGGCCTGCCTCGACCACACCTTCGGGGGCAAGCTGACCAGCTGCCTGGTGAACCCGCGCGCCTGCCACGAAACCGAACTGAACTACATCCCCACCACCCAGGTGAAGAAGATCGCCGTGGTCGGCGCCGGCCCGGCGGGCCTGGCCAGTGCCACCGTCGCCGCCGAGCGCGGCCACAGCGTGACCCTGTTCGACGCGGCTGCCGAGATCGGTGGCCAGTTCAACGTGGCCAAGCGCGTGCCGGGCAAGGAGGAGTTCTACGAGACCCTGCGTTACTTCAAGCGCAAGCTGGAAACCACCGGTGTCGACCTGCGCCTGAACACCCGCGTCAGCGTCGAGGACCTGGTCAAGGGCGGCTTCGACGAGATCATCCTGGCCACCGGCATCGCCCCGCGTACCCCGGCCATTCCGGGCATCGACCATCCGAAGGTGATCGGCTACCTGGACGCCATCCTCGAGCGCAAGCCGGTGGGGCAGACCGTGGCGGTGATCGGCGCCGGCGGCATCGGCTTCGACGTCTCCGAGTTCATCACCCACCAGGGCACCTCCACCAGCCTGGATCGCGAGGCGTTCTGGAAGGAGTGGGGCATCGACGGCGCGCTGGAAGCCCGTGGCGGCATCGCCGGCGTCAAGCCGCAGCCCCACGCGGCGGCCCGCCAGGTGTTCCTGCTGCAGCGCAAGAAGACCAAGGTCGGCGACGGCCTGGGCAAGACCACCGGCTGGATCCACCGCACCGGCCTGAAGAACAAACAGGTGCAGATGCTCAACTCGGTGGAGTACCTCAAGGTCGACGACGCCGGCCTGCACATCCGCGTGGCCGAGGGCGAGCCCCAGGTGCTGCCGGTGGACACCGTCATCGTCTGCGCCGGCCAGGACCCGCTGCGCGAGCTGCACGAGGGCCTGGTGGCTGCCGGGCAGTCCGTGCACCTGGTGGGCGGTGCCGACGTGGCCGCCGAGCTGGATGCCAAGCGTGCGATCAACCAGGGTTCGCGCCTCGCCGCCGAACTCTGATGGAAAGACGCCCCGCCTCGTGCGGGGCGTTCTCTTTACAGGCTCATAAGAACAAGGAGAAGCCGATGTCCCTCGACGCCCGACTCAACCCTGCCGCGGCCGCCAGCCTTCAGCGCTGGCACCAGTTCATCGCCAGCCAGGACCTCAGCCGCCTGCCCGAGCTGCTGCACCCCGAGGCGGTGTTCCGTTCGCCCATGGCCCACACGCCCTACCCGGGCGCGCAGGCGGTCAACCTCATCCTCAATACCGTGCTGCAGGTGTTCCAGGATTTCGCCTATCACCGCGAACTGGCCAGTGACGATGGCCTCAACGTGGTGCTGGAATTCAGTGCGCGGGTGGGCGGGCGTGACCTCAAGGGCATCGACATGATCCGCTTCGACGAGCAGGGGCTGATCCGCGAATTCGAGGTGATGGTGCGCCCGATGAGCGGCCTGGCGGCCCTCGGCGAGGAGATGGGGCGGCGCCTGGCACCCTATCTCGCCGCCATGAAAGGCTGAAACTCTCCAACCCCATCACAAAACGGCCGTGCACTTCGTCCGCCTCCCGCCAGGGGCCGGGCGAGTGCCAACCCAGTCACATTGCCCGCCTCGGCTTTTACCCTAGACTCCGACAATCAGCCGGTGCGCCTGTCATAAAGGCCCCGTTTTACCGACAAGGAAGTCGCCCGTCCCCTCCGGGACTCACCGCGTTGGCCAGAGGTAAACCCGATGAGCATGCAGAACAAGCCGCAGATGGTTGAGGCCGTGCTGTTCTTCAATGAACGGGGCATCTGCAAGGAAATGCTCTTCCCCGAATTCGAAGCGATGCTCGACGGCGTGGTGAACATGCCCGAGTTCGCCGACCAGCAGATGCGCCTGGTCTACGTCCTGATCAACCCGCGCCTGATGGTCCGCTCGCTGGTCTTCTTCTACCTCGACTTCGACGAGAAGGGGCAGGCTGACACCGGCTGGAACATGCCCCTGCGCCACCTGGCCGAACGCGCCGGGCGCGGCCCCGACCTGGGCGCCGGCCCCATCCGCCTCGCCTGCCGCAGCCAGTGCCCGGTTTCCTGGCATCAGATGCACATGTGGGACCCGAACCTCGCCCCCGGCCAGAACGACCTGGCCCTGGTGCGCGACACCGTGCGCCGCAATGCCCTGGGCCTGATGGTGGAGGAGGACGCGCCCCAGGTGGTCGAGCCCCAGCGCCTGCAGATGGCGCCGGAGGACAAGTGGTACGCACCGCCGGATGCCGCCGCCGAAATGGCCGAGAAGCTGGCGCAGCAGCTGGAGCAGGAGCACCGCCTGAAGACGGCCCAACTGATCAAGCAGCAGCGCCTGCGCATCGCCAGCCTCGGCCAGCAGAACGAAGAGGCCCTGGCCAAGTACCGCCTGGCCGCCGAAGAGAAGGCGCGCGAGCTGCAGCAGACCATCGACTCCCTGCAGCTGGAACTGCGCCAGCAGCAGGACATGAACGCCGACCTCAAGCGCCAGCTGCAGGTCCAGGCCGAGGGCTTTCAGAAATCCCGCGAGGAGATGAGCCAGCAACTGCGCGCATTGGAGCGCCACGGGCGCACCGAGGTGGACATCCTCCGTTCCCAGTTCGAGGGCGAACTGCAGGCCAAGGTGGCCGCCGCCGTCATGGACTACAAGGAGCAGCTGGCCATCCGTGACGTCGAGCTGGCCTACCGCAACGAGCTGGACACCCAGCTGCAGCAGGAGATCGACCGCCTCAAGCAGGAGCGCGAGCAACTGGTGAACCAGGGCGGTGACCAGATCCTCGAGCGCCTGGCCCGCCTGGGTGTGGTGTTCGTGGTCTACCACCCGGGCGCCGGCCACCTGACCATCCCGCTGCAGGACATCGCCCGCTACCAGGACAACCCTTACGCCTACGCGGCGGCCAAGTGCTTCGTCTCCGAGGCGCAGTACCGCCAGTGGCTGGCCCACTACCAGCAGCCCACCTGCGAGGCGACCCTGCCGGGCGGCGAGCGCTGCGGCATGCCCATCGACCGGGTGGATACGCCCAGCCGCTTCGTCGCCGGGGACTCCAACTGCTGCGCCCGCCACAAGGCCACTGCCCGCCTGCGCACGGTGGGCTGATCGCCATGGCGCGGCGCTTGCCGTAAGCTCCGCGCCTTTTCCGAGCGAGCCCATCCGTGCCGTTGCCGCCTCCCGACTGGAACCCGCAAGCCCTTCTCGAACCCTTGCACCTGGGGTGGCTGAGGCGTGCGGGCGTCGAGGTGGCGATGCTGCGCCTCGACCGCATCGACCCGCTGGTGAGCGGCAACAAATGGTTCAAGTTGGCGCCCCATCTTCAACGCGCGGCTGCCAAGGGTTTCGCCGGGGTGATGACCCTGGGCGGGGCCCATTCCAACCACCTGCATGCGGTGGCCGCTGCCGGCCAGTGCTTCGGCTTCGACACCGTGGGCCTGCTGCGTGGCGACCCTCAGAACACCCCGACCGTCGCGGACCTGCGCCGCTTCGGCATGACCCTGCACTGGCTGGGCTATGGCGGCTATCGGGCCCGCCACGCGCTGGGCTTCTGGGATGACTGGCAGGCCCGCTACCCCGCGTTGATGCCGGTGCCCGAGGGCGGCGGCGGATTGCCGGGCGCCCTCGGCTGCGCGCCGCTGGTGGCGATGATCCAACGGCAACTGCCGGTGCTGGGCTGGGCCGACTACGACGCGCTGTGGACCGCTGCCGGCACCGGTACCACCCTGGCGGGGCTGGTGCTCGGCGAGGCTGGCCGCCATCCGGTGGTGGGTGCCCTGGCGGTACCGGCGGACCATGGCGTGGCGGAGCAGGTCCGCGCGCTGCTGGTTGAAGCCGGCGCAGTCGATGCCGGCTACCGCCTGTTGGATGCCTGCCGAGGCGGTTTCGGTCGTGTCGATGCCGAGCTGGCCTGCGCCATGCTCGCCTGGGAAGCGGAGGGCGGCATCGAGCTGGACCCGCTCTACACCGTCAAGGCATTGCTGGCGTTGCGCCAGCAGATCGAGGCCGGTTACCTTGCTGCCGGCAGTCGGATCGTCCTGCTGCACACCGGTGGGCTGCAGGGGCGCCGCGCCCTTTCAACGCGCCTGCACCACCTGGCTGGCTACACTTCCACCTCAGCCGATGCCCTGGAAATCAACCGATGACCGAACCGCTCAATCCGGATCAGCTGCGCAGCCTGACCCCGCTCAATGCGCTTTCCGAGCAGCAGTGGCGGGAGCTGCGTGGGCAACTGGTGCCCCAGCCCCTGCTGGCGGGCCAGGTGCTGTTCCGGCGCGGCGACCAGGCCCGGCTGACCTATTACCTGCTGGCCGGCGAGCTGCTGCTGCGGGACGCCGCGGGGGCGGAAATCCGCCTGGTGGCTGGCAGCGAAGCCAGCTGCCACCCGCTCTCGCCCAGCCTGCCGCGCCTGCAGGAGGCGGTGGCGCTCACCGAGGTCAGCGTGCTGGCCATCGACAGCGCCACCCTCGCGCGCCTCATCACCTGGCGTTCCGCCTACCAGGACCTGTTGCTGCAGATGGACAGCGACGACGTCGAATGGCTGGAGCGCCTGCTGGAGAACCCGCTGTTCAGCAAGGTGCCGCCGGCCAACGTCCAGCAGATGGTTGGGCGGCTGCAGCGCATCGAACTGCCGGCGGGCAGCGAGGTGCTGCGCGAAGGCGAGGCGGGGGATTGCTGCTACTTCCTCCGCGAGGGCCGCGCGGAGGTGATCCGTGGGGCCGGCAGCGATCACCAGGTGCTGGCGGAGCTGGAGGTAGGGGCCTGCTTCGGTGAGGAGGCGCTGCTGTCCGACCGGCCGCGCAACGCCAGCGTCACCCTGCTGGAGGACGGCGTGGTGATGCGCCTGGACCGCCAGGATTTCTTTGCCCTCCTGCGTGCCCCCGTGGTGGACGAGGTGTCCCTCGGTGAGGCGTCGCGGCTGCTGGCGGCGGGCGGCCAATGGCTGGATGTGCGCCTGCAGGACGAATACGAGCGGGCCCATGCCCCCGAAGCGCTGAACATGCCGCTGCACCTGCTGCGGCTGAAGACGCGCCTGCTCGACCCGGCGCGGGACTACCTCTGCTATTGCGACAGCGGCAAGCGCAGCGCCAGTGCGGTGTTCCTGCTGTCCCAGCTGGGGTTCCGCGCTTATGCGCTGCGCGATGGCCTGGACGCGCTGCCGGCGGTGCAACGCGATGCGCTGTTGTGCGAAAGCGGTGCCGGTTACCTGGCCCGTTCCGGTGGGCGCACCGAGCGCAGCCGCTGACCGGTCGCTGCGGCGGGCTTAGCCCGTCGCGGGCCAGGCGTCGTTCACCACCAACCCCCGTTCCACTTCCCGCCAGTGGGTGCCTTCCGGCGCCAGCCTTGCCAGCATCCAGGCCGGCCCGCCGGGTGGTTGCGCGGCCAGCCACTCCATCATCTGCGTCCGAGGCCAGGCCTGCTCGGCCGGCACCTGCGCGTGGCCCAGCCAGTCCGGGCGGGGCAGGGGGTACCAGCGGGCGTCGGGATGCTGGTCGATGAGGGCCTGGCAGTGGCGGCGATGCAGCCATAGGCCCCGGTTGTGGCCGGGGTTGGCGATGGTCGGCGCTTCGCACCCTCCCGGCCAGGGATAGAACAGGTAGCCGCCCAGCCAGGCCGATGCCTGGGCCGGCCAGGCGCCGATGCTCTCCAGGGCGGAGCGGCTGACGGCGAGGCTGGAAAGGGGCAGCTGACGCTCGCGCAGGTGGGCGAGCTTGAGGTCGAGGCGGTCGCTGACATCGGTGCCGCACCAGTGCTCCGCGTCATGCCCGCCACCCGCCTGGGGGCCGAGGTAGAGCTTGATGGCCAGCTCCACGTGGTGGATGCCGTGGTCGTCCTGCAGCAGCAGGTCCATTTCCCCCAGCGTCTTGCCTTGCTGGCGCACCGGCAGGTTGCTGGCCAGCAGGCGCACGCCCGGTGCCTGAGCCAGGGCGTACTGCCAAAGTCGCTCGAAGCGAAGCCCCAGGCGGCTGGAGGCAAGGCCGGCGAGCCATGCTTCCAGCGGGTGCGGCGCCTGCTCCTGACTCTGCAACCAGGCTTCCAGCCGGTGGGGCGCGGCGGCCCACTCGGAGGCACTCAGCGGATGCCGCTGGGCCAGCCCCGGACGCGCCAGCAGCGGTGGGGCGAGCAGTGCCCAGGCGAGGTCGCGCACGGCAGGGTGGTGCAGGTGACGGGGCAGGTCGGCGAGGGTGGGGAAGGGCGTCATGCACGCAGCATAGCCGAGCAGCGGTTTGCCGCTGCCACGGGCTTTCGCCCATAATCGCCGGCATTTCCTCCCGTCGTAGAGCCTTGCTGGAGCCCCATGGAGCAATTCCGCAATATCGGCATCATCGGACGCCTGGGGAGCCCCCACGTGCTCGATACCATCCGCCGCCTGAAGCGATTCCTGCTGGATCGCCACCTCCACGTGATCCTCGAGGACACCATTGCCGAAGTGCTGCCCGGGCACGGCCTGCAGACGTCGTCGCGAAAGATCCTCGGCGAGGTCTGCGACCTGGTGATCGTGGTCGGCGGTGACGGCAGCATGCTCGGCGCCGCCCGTGCGCTGGCCCGCCACAACATCCCGGTGCTGGGCATCAACCGTGGCAGCCTGGGCTTCCTCACCGACATCAAGCCCGATGAGCTGGAGGTGAAGGTGGCCGAGGTGCTGGACGGCCACTACAGCGTCGAGACGCGCTTCCTGCTGGAGGCCGAGGTGCGCCGCCAGCACGGCGAGGCCATCGGCCAGGGCGACGCGCTGAACGACGTGGTGCTGCACCCGGGCAAGTCGACCCGGATGATTGAGTTCGAGCTGCACATCGACGGCCAGTTCGTCTGCACCCAGAAGGCCGACGGCCTGATCATCGCCACGCCCACCGGCTCCACGGCCTACGCGCTGTCCGCCGGGGGGCCGATCATGCACCCGAAACTCGACGCTATCGTCGTGGTGCCCATGTACCCGCACACCCTGTCCAGCCGGCCCATCGTGGTGGACAGCACCAGCGAGCTGAAGATCGTGGTCTCGCCGAATCTGCAGATCTACCCGCTGGTGTCCTGCGATGGCCAGAACCACTTCACCTGCGCCCCCGGCGACACCATCACGGTGCGCAAGAAGCCGCAGAAGCTGCGCCTGATCCACCCGCTGGACCACAACTACTACGAGGTGTGCCGCACCAAGCTCGGCTGGGGAAGCCGCCTGGGTGGTGGCGACTGATGGAACTGGACGCCGGGCGTGGCTACGACCTGATCGGCGACATCCACGGGTGTGCGCATACCCTGGAGCGCCTGCTGGATCGGCTGGGCTATCGCAAGCAGGGGGATGTCTGGCGCCATCCGTGGCGCATGGCCCTGTTCCTCGGCGACCTCATCGACCGTGGGCCACGCATCCGCGAGGCGCTGCACCTGGTCCACGCCATGGTCGAGGCGGGCCAGGCCCGCTGCATCATGGGCAACCATGAGTACAACGCCCTCGGCTGGGTGACGCCGGCACCGGCCGGCAGTGGCCGGACCTTCGTCCACGACCACACGCCGCGCCACACCCGCCTGTTGAAGGAGACCCTCGAGCAGTTCGAGGGTCACCCCGGCGACTGGCATGACTTCCTCCGCTGGTTCCAGGACCTGCCGCTGTTCATCGACGGCGGCCGCTTCCGCCTGGTGCATGCCTGCTGGGACCACGACCTGATCGAGGCGGTGCGCCGCGACTACCCGGACGGGCGGATCGACGCCGCCTTCATCCAGGCCTCGGCCGAACGCGGCGGCTTCGCCGAGCGGGTGTTCAAGCGCCTGCTGCGGGGGACCGACCTGCCGCTGCCCGGCGGCATGACCCTGACCGGCAGCGACGGCTTCACCCGCTCGGTGTTCCGCACCAAGTTCTGGGAGGACAACCCGCGTACCTACGGCGACGTGGTCTTCCAGCCCGATGCGCTGCCGGAAGACGTGGCGCGGCAGCCGCTCTCCGACGCCCACCGCTCGGCGCTGCTCAGCTACGGCGTCAACGAGCCGCTGCTGTTCGTCGGGCACTACTGGCGCCGCGGACGCCCGGCGCCGCTGCGCCCCAACCTGGCCTGCCTGGACTACAGCGCCGTGATGTACGGCAAGCTGGTGGCCTACCGGCTGGACGATGAATTGCGCCTGGACCCCGCGAAGTTCGTGTGGGTCGAGGTGGAACGCCCGGAGGAGCCCCGATGACGGTGGTGGCCGCGATGCGTCTGCCGGCCTCGGTGGACTTGAGTGGATTCGTCAGCCTGCTGCAACGCCTGGAGGTGCCGCACCGGGTCAGCGAGGAGCGCGAGGAGCAGGTGCTCTGGGTGCCCGGCGAGGACTGGGCGGAGCAGGTGCGTGGCCTGTATGCGCGCTTCCCCCAGGGTGATCCGCAGTTCGTGCTGGAACACGCACCGGCCGAGCCGGTACGCGAGTCCTGGGGCGCGCGGCTCAAGGCCACGCCCTTCACCGTGGCCCTGCTGTTGGTGACCCTGGTCTGTGCCGGTGTGACGGCGCTGGGTGACAACCTCCAGGCTGTCAGCTGGCTGACCTTCCTCGACTTCCGTGTGGAAGGCGACTACGTGCTCTTCACTCCGCTGGCCGACAGCCTGCAAGCCGGCCAGTGGTGGCGCCTGGTGACGCCCATGCTGGTGCACTTCGGCATCCTGCACCTGGCCATGAACGGCATGTGGGTGTGGGAGCTGGGGCGGCGCATCGAATACCGCCAGGGCGGCTGGATGCTGCTGGGGCTCACCTTGCTGCTGAGCCTGGTGTCCAACCTGGTGCAGTACGAGGTGAGCGGGCCGAGTTTGTTCGGTGGCCTGTCGGGTGTGCTTTATGGCCTGCTCGGCCACTGCTGGCTGTTCCAGCGCCTGGCGCCGTGCCCGGCCTACCGGCTGCCGCCGGGGGTGATGGTGATGATGCTGGTGTGGCTGGTGGTGTGCCTGTCTGGCGTGGTCAGCCTGCTGGGCTTCGGCGCCATCGCCAACGGTGCCCATGTGGGCGGCCTGCTGGCGGGCTGCGCCACCGGCCTGATCGGTGGCCTGCTGGCCCGTCTGCGCCGCTAGGTCGGGGCGCGGGCGGCCTCGCCTGGCGCCCGCTGCGACCTGCTAGAATGCCGCTCCTTGTTCCCCCGAACGAATGCAGCGAGTCATGCCATGTCCTCTTTCGCCCAACTGATCAGCAACATCACCGAGGATGTCTACCAGAGCCTCAAGCTCGCCGTGGAAATCGGCAAGTGGGCCGATGGTCGCAAACTCACCGAGGAGCAGAAGGAGCTGAGCCTGCAGGCCATCATCGCCTGGGAGGCCAAGAACCTGCCGGAAGACCAGCGCACCGGGTACATGGGCCCGCAGGTCTGCAGCTCCAAGTCCGAGCCCGTGCCGAACATCCTCTTCAAATCCGACTCCATCCACTGATGGGGGCTGAAACCATGCTGGAGCTGGGGCGCGGTGCGCTGAGCAAGATGTCGGCGCAACTGGGTGACCCGGTGGTGCAGTACGCCTTCCGCCTGGGCGATGAGCAGGTGTCGGTGAACCCCCTGCTGGGCAAGCGCATCCGCCTGGAATACCTCGGCGGCATCCATTGCAGCCATTGCGGGCGAAAGACCAGCAAGAGCTTCAGCCAGGGCTACTGCTACCCCTGCTTCACCTCGCTGGCCCAGTGCGACACCTGCATCATGAGCCCGGAACGCTGCCACTACGACGCCGGTACCTGCCGCGAGCCGAGCTGGGGCGAGTCGTTCTGCATGGCCGACCACATCGTCTACCTGGCCAACTCCTCGGGCATCAAGGTCGGCATCACCCGCGCCAGCCAGGTGCCCACCCGCTGGATCGACCAGGGCGCCCGCCAGGCGCTGCCCATCCTGCGGGTCGCCACGCGCCAGCAGTCCGGCCTGGTGGAGGACCTGCTGCGAACACAGGTGGCGGACCGCACCAACTGGCGCGCACTGCTCAAGGGCGAGGCCGAGGCACTCGACCTGCTCGCGGTGCGCGAGGCGCTGTTCGATGCCTGTGGCGAGGGCATCCAGGCCCTGCAGTCGCGTTTCGGCCTCCAGGCCATCCAGCCGCTCGATGACGTCGAGCCGCTGGAAATCCGTTACCCCGTCGAGGCTTACCCGACCAAGGTGGTGAGCCTCGACCTGGACAAGACACCGGTGGTGGAAGGGACCTTGCGCGGCATCAAGGGGCAGTACCTGATCCTCGACACCGGCGTCATCAACATCCGCAAGTTCACGTCCTACCAGGTCGCGGCCAGCTGCGAAGGCTGAGCCACTGGCAGGCAGCAATCCAACCATGCGCAGGCGGGCCACGAGCCCGCGCTGAACCGGAGAGGCAAGCATGCGAACCGAGCAACCGAACGTCATCCACCTCAAGGACTACCAGGCACCGGACTACCTGATCGACGAGACCGCCCTGACCTTCGAGCTGCACGAGGACCACACCCTGGTCCATGCCCAACTGGTGATGCGCCGCAACCCCGAGCGTGCCGATGGCACCCTGCCGGCGCTGGTGCTGGACGGCCAGCAACTGGAGCTGCTGTCGCTGTCCATGGATGACCGCGAGCTGGGCGCCGCCGACTACCAGCTGACCGACTGCCACCTGACCCTGCAGCCGGTTGCCGAGCAGTTCACCCTGGACAGCACCGTGCGCATCCACCCGGAAAGCAACACCGCACTGGAAGGCCTGTACAAGTCCGGGAAGATGTTCTGCACCCAGTGCGAGGCAGAAGGTTTCCGCAAGATCACCTACTACCTCGACCGCCCCGATGTGATGAGCCGCTTCACCACCACAGTGAGTGCCGAGCAGCATCGCTACCCGGTGCTGCTGTCCAACGGCAACCCGGTAGCCAGCGGGGCCGGGGAGGGCGGGCGCCACTGGGCGACCTGGGAGGACCCGTTCAAGAAGCCGGCCTACCTGTTCGCCCTGGTGGCGGGCGACCTGTGGTGCGTGGAAGACGTGTTCACCACCATGAGCCAGCGCAACGTGACCCTGCGCATCTATGTCGAGCCGGAAAACATCGACAAGGTGCAGCACGCCATGGACAGCCTGAAGAAGTCCATGCGCTGGGACGAGGAGGTCTACGGCCGTGAATACGACCTGGACATCTTCATGATCGTCGCGGTCAACGACTTCAACATGGGCGCCATGGAGAACAAGGGGCTCAACATCTTCAACTCCAGCTGCGTGCTGGCCCGTGCCGAAACCGCCACCGACGCCGCCCACCAGCGCGTCGAGGCGGTGGTGGCCCACGAGTACTTCCACAACTGGTCGGGCAACCGCGTGACCTGCCGCGACTGGTTCCAGCTGTCGCTGAAGGAAGGCTTCACCGTGTTCCGCGATGCGGAATTCTCCGCCGACATGAATTCGCGCACGGTCAAGCGCATCGAGGACGTGGCCTTCCTGCGTACCAACCAGTTCGCCGAGGATGCCGGCCCGATGGCTCATCCGGTGCGCCCGGACTCCTTCATCGAGATTTCCAACTTCTACACCCTGACCGTCTACGAGAAGGGCTCGGAAGTGGTGCGCATGATCCACACCCTGCTGGGCGCCGAGGGCTTCCGCAAGGGCACCGACCTGTACTTCGAGCGCCACGACGGCCAGGCCGTGACCTGTGACGATTTCGTCAAGGCCATGGAGGACGCCAACGGCGTCGACCTTACCCAGTTCAAGCGCTGGTACAGCCAGGCCGGCACCCCGCGCCTGGTGGTCGAGGACGCCTACGATGCCGCTGCCAGGACCTACAGCCTGACCTTCCGCCAGAGCTGCCCGGCCACCCCCGGCCAGACCGAGAAGCTGCCCTTCGTCATCCCCGTCGAGCTGGGGCTGCTGGACGCCGCCGGCAACGACCTGCCGTTGCGCCTGGCAGGCGAGGCGAAGGCCGAGGGGGGCAACCGGGTGATCGCCGTCACCGAGGCCGAGCAGACCTTCACCTTCGTCGATGTGGCGGAAAAGCCGTTGCCGTCCCTGCTCCGCGGTTTTTCCGCACCGGTGAAGCTGAGCTTCCCGTACAGCCGCGATCAGTTGATGTTCCTCATGCAACACGACAGCGATGGCTTCAATCGCTGGGATGCCGGTCAGCAACTTTCCGTGCAGGTGCTGCAGGAGCTGATCGGGCAGCACCAGCGTGGCGAGCAACTGGTGCTGGACAGCCGCCTGCTGGATGCCTTCCGCACCTTGCTGGAGGACCAGTCCCTGGACCAGGCGATGGTGGCGGAGATGCTGTCGCTGCCCAGCGAGGCCTATCTGACCGAGATCAGCGAGGTGGCGGATGTGGACGCCATCCACGCGGCTCGCGAGTTCGCCCGTCGTTCGATCAGTGATGCCCTGTTCCCGCAGTTGCTGGCGCGTTACCAGGCCAATCGCGCCATTTCGCGCGAGACGCCCTATGTCGCCTCCGCCGAGCACTTTGCCCGTCGCACCCTGCAGAACATCGCGCTGTCCTACCTGATGCTCAGTGGCAAGGCCGAGGTTCTCCAGGCCTGCCTAGAGCAGTTCGAGGCGTGCGACAACATGACCGAACGCCTGACGGCGCTCTCGGTGCTGGTCAACTCCAGCTTCGAGGACGAGAAGGCCAAGGCGCTGGCGAGCTTCGCCGATTACTTCAAGGACAATCCGCTGGTAATGGACCAGTGGTTCAGCGTCCAGGCCGGCTGCACCCTGCCGGGCGGGCTGGAGCGGGTGCAGGCGCTGATGGCCCACCCGGCCTTCACCCTGAAGAACCCCAACAAGGTGCGTGCGTTGATCGGGGCGTTCGCCAACCAGAACCTGGTGAACTTCCACCGGGCCGATGGTGCGGGTTATCGCTTCCTTGCCGACCACGTCATCACGCTCAACGCGCTCAACCCGCAGATCGCCTCGCGCCAGCTGGCGCCGCTGACCCGCTGGCGCAAGTACGATGCGGCCCGGCAGTCCCTGATGCGTGCAGAGCTGGAGCGCATCCTCGCCTCTGGCGAGCTGTCCAGCGACGTCTTCGAGGTGGTCAGCAAGAGCCTCGCCTGATCCGAGGAGGGCTTGCCCCTCCGTGTCGGATTCCTCCCTATGGAAAGTGTTACTGGCAAACTGCCGGTAACACTTTTTTGTTACCCATGGGAATAATCCGTCCCCTGCTTAGGCGTAAAAAGCGTGAAGGGCGTCGTCTTTTCCTTGACCGTACGGGGAAGGTGTGAATCGGCAATCGCTCAAGGTGTGGTTTTGAGTGACAAATCGAGCCAGCTTGTAGGACAAAATCGGCCGATTTTTCCGATTTGATCAGTGGATGATCAGTCACACGTTTGAATGATAGTTGCCCGGGTGATCAAGTCGGGTTTTCGACTTCAGTCGTACGGATTTGGCACCTTGGTTGCACGTGCGCAATCCGATCCAGGTTCGTCCGACCGGCAGTTGATCGCTGGAACGTGCGGGCCAGACGCGTTGGGGACTCGAAGTGCCAACGCCGGAGCCGCCCCAGGTGGCCGAAACAGCTCCCATGACGGGAGCCATAACAAATGATCTGTCCACGGAGTAGACACCTCGATGGAACTCAAGTCCCGCAAGCCCCAATTGCGTTTCGCACCGGCCAAGGCCGGTTTCGCCCTCGCCGGCCTCCTGCCCCTGATGTGCGCCGTCCAGGCCCAGGCGGTTGAATTCAGCTTCGCCGACGACGAGATCAGCGGCTCCATCGACACCACCGTCTCCTACGGCCAACTGTGGCGCGTCCAGGGCCAGGACAAGACCAACAACGACATCAACACCAACGACGGCAACCGTAACTTCGACACCGGCCTGGTTTCCGAGGTGTACAAGATCACGTCCGACCTGGAGGCGACCTACAAGAACTACGGCGTGTTCGTCCGTGGCACCGCTTTCTATGACACCCAGATCATGGACAAGCGCAACGACTACCTGGACAACAACAGCCCGCGCCAGCCGAGCCAAAACTACCCGAACGACAGCAGCTTCACCCGCGAGACCCGCCACAAGGCCGGTCGCGATGCGCAGATCCTCGACGCCTACGTCTACGGCAACTGGGACGTGGCCGACATGCCGCTGACCGCGCGCTTCGGCAAGCAGGTGTTCAACTGGGGTGAGGG
The DNA here is from genome assembly GCF_900111835.1 of Metapseudomonas otitidis. Lineage (GTDB taxonomy): Bacteria > Pseudomonadota > Gammaproteobacteria > Pseudomonadales > Pseudomonadaceae > Metapseudomonas > Metapseudomonas otitidis. The sequence continues at coordinate 261,194 of NZ_FOJP01000003.1, read as the reverse complement.
CATCTTCTATCGCGGTGGCATCAACACCACCAACCCGCTCAACGCCGCCCAGTTCCGCCTGCCGGGTTCCGAACTGAAGGAAGTGCTGGTCCCGGTTGAGGCGCTGAGCTTCAACATCGGTCTGACCGACAACCTGTCGATGGAAGCCTTCTACCAGTTCAACTGGAAAGAAAGCGCGATTGACCCTGCGGGCACCTACTTCTCTGAGACCGATCTGTTCGCGGATGGTGGTAATACTGCTTATAACCAGAGTGGTTCGTTGGCTGGACTCATGACCCCGAACCCTTTGCTTGGCGGCAACTCGCTCTATGGTCTGCTGGCCTCCAACCCGTTGAGTGGTATTCGTGGCAGTGAGTTTGCCAACAGAGATGCCTTCAAAGTTGCCTCCATCGGTCCTGACATCAATGCCAAGAACGACGGTCAGTTCGGTGTTAACTTCAAGTACATCGCTGAGGAACTGAATTCAACGGAGTTTGGCGCCTACTTCATCAACTATCACTCCAAAGAGCCCTATATCTACGCGGACGTGAACAGCGCCTACCGCGGTATTACGGGGGCACAATACGCTGCCCTGCTTGGTAACCCGGCCGTAGGTGGAGCTGCCGCTGCTGCTGGTACATCTGCTCAGCAAATTGTTGGTGGTCTGCTGGCTGTGGATCTGGGCAACCAAATCCAGGCACGGCGCGAATATGTCGAAGATATCCGTGTATACGGTTTCAGCTTCAACACCACGATCAATGAAACTTCGGTGTTTGGTGAGATCGCCTACCGTCCGAACATGCCAATCGGCATTGCCGCTACCAACGACGCGCTCCAGCAGTTCCTCGGCCAAGCCACCCAGTTCTCGCTCGGTCGAGGCATTAATGTCGCTGGGCAGGATGTTCGCTTGGGCGGTCAACTGCATAACTACGAACGTGTTGAGTCCTTCAATACCTCGTGGGGTGCGATTCAGAACTTCGGCCCGTCGCTTGGCTTCGATTCGCTGGTCGGTATTGCAGAGTTGGCGTCTGAACACCTTCGTGGCAGCGACCTGAAGTACACCGATTACCAAGGCAATGTTCGTTACTATGCCGGCCGTGCCAACGGCGCCTACGCCAGCGGCTATGACCGTGACGACCAGATCAACAAGAACGCCTACGGCTACACCCTCGTTCTGTCTGGTACGTGGAACGACGTCTATGCCGGCGTTAACGTTTCCCCGTTCGTCGTCTACAAGGATGACTTCGAGGGCAACTCCCACCAGACCGGTAACTTCATCGAAGGCCGCAAGGCGTATACCGTTGGTGTGAAGGCGACCTACCTGAACAGCCTGGAAGGCGAGATCCAGTACACCGAGTTCTACGGCGCCGGTCAGAACAACGCAGCTCGCGACCGCGACAACATCGGCGTCAACGTCAAGTACTCCTTCTAACTAGAAAAGAACGCGGGGGCCTTCAAGGGCTCCCGCCGCTGAACCCTCACGGAGATTCAACATGCTGAAAAAGCTTTCGCTGATTGGCGCGGCAGTTGCGTTCGCACTGTCCGCCGGTAGCGCGCTGGCGGCAGTGTCCGCCCAGGAAGCCGCCAAGCTGGGCACCAGCCTGACCCCCTTCGGTGCCGAGAAGGCCGGTAACGCGGCTGGCACCATTCCCGAGTGGACCGGTGGCATCACCCAGGCCCCAGCCGGCTACAAGCCGGGTCAGCACCATGTCGATCCGTTCCCGGGCGACAAGCCGCTGTTCACCATCACCAAGGCCAATCTGGACCAGTACAAGGCCAACCTGACCCCCGGTCAGATCGCCCTGTTCAATGCTTACCCGGACACCTTCCAGATGCCGGTCTACCCGACCCGTCGCTCCGGCTCCGCGCCGCAGTGGGTCTATGACAACACCGTGAAGAACGCCACCACCGCCAAGCTGCTGGATGGCGGCAACGGCTTTGCCGATGCCTATGGCGGCATTCCGTTCCCGATCCCGCAGAACGGCGTCGAGGCCCTGTGGAACCACATCGTTCGCTACCGTGGTTCCTACATCGTGCGTCGCGCTTCCGAAGTGGCCGTGCAGCGCAATGGCGACTACTCCCTGGTGACCTCGCAGCAGGAAGCCCTGTTCAAGTACTACAACCCGAAGGGTTCGTACGCTGACCTGAACAACATCCTGTTCTACTACCTGTCCTTCACCAAGAGCCCGGCTCGCCTGGCGGGCGGCGCCGTGCTGGTACACGAGACCCTGGACCAGGTGAAGGAGCCGCGTCAGGCCTGGGGCTACAACGCCGGCCAGCGTCGCGTTCGCCGCGCGCCGAACCTGGCCTACGACACCCCCATCGCTGCCGCCGACGGCCTGCGTACCGCCGACGACACCGACATGTTCAACGGTGCGCCGGATCGCTACGACTGGAAGCTGGTGGGCAAGAAGGAAATCTATATCCCGTACAACAACTACAAGGTCTCCAGCCCTGAGGTTAAGTACAAGGACCTGCTGAAGCCCGGCCACCTGAACCCGGCCGTCACCCGTAACGAACTGCACCGCGTGTGGGTCGTGGAAGGCACCCTGAAGTCGGGCGCCCGCCACATCTACTCCAAGCGCACCCTGTTCCTCGACGAGGACAGCTGGCAAGCCGCCGTGGTCGACCAGTACGACGGTCGCGGTGAGCTGTGGCGTGTCTCGGTGGCCTACCTGAAGAACTACTACGACCTGCCGACCACCTGGTCCGCGCTGGACGTGTTCCATGATCTGCAGGCCCGCCGCTACCACGTGCAGAACCTCGACAACGAGGAGTCGAGCACCATCGACTTCACCCAGCCGGTCCCGGATGACGGCTACTTCAAGCCGTCTGCCCTGCGTCGTCGCGGTACTCGCTGATCGATTCGCAGGACAGAAAAAGGCCGCTACTCTGGTAGCGGCCTTTTTCATTCATCAGAGGCCCTGATAAGGGCTCAATCACGCGGGTTTGGCTTAACAAAACATAACGTCCCGCCGATTGTCAGCGCTTTCCAAAGCTGGATAGCATTAGTCGCCTGCCTGAGGGGCAGGACCACCTATAACAATAAGGGGGAAAGGTGTATGAGTGAGCCCGTCATGCGGCGCACCCAGTCCGGTCGTGGCGCGCGTCATTCCGCCCAGCCGGCGTTCCGCTTCCACTCGCCGCTGGCCAAAGCGCTCTCGCTGTTCAGTGTGCTGTCCATCCTGACTTCCGCCATGGTGCCCACCGTGCATGCCGCCGAGGCAGCACCGGTCTACTCCATCGAATCACCCAAGGCCATCACCAGCCTGCTGCTGGACGTCGCCCACGCCGGCAAGCGCCTGGTTGCCGTGGGGGATCGTGGCCATATTCTCTATTCCGACGACGACGGCACGAGCTGGACCCAGGCCAAGGTGCCGACCCGGCAGATGCTGACCGCCGTCTACTTCGTCGATGACAAGAAGGGCTGGGCCGTCGGCCACGACGCGCAGATTCTCGCCAGTGAGGATGGCGGGGCGACCTGGACACTCCAGTTCGAAGACCTGCAGCGTGAAGCCCCGCTCCTGGACGTCTGGTTCAAGGACGCCAGCACCGGCTTCGCCGTTGGCTCCTACGGCGCCCTGCTGGCCACCGAGGACGGTGGCAAGAACTGGGAAGACGTCAGCGACCGCCTCGACAACGAAGACCAGTACCACATCAATGCCATCGCGGCGGTGAAGGACTCCGGCCTGTTCATCGTCGGCGAGATGGGCAGCATGTTCCGCTCCCCCGACTGGGGCCAGACCTGGGAACGCCTCGAAGGGCCCTACGAGGGCTCGCTGTTCGGCGTGTCCGGTACCGCAGAGCCCGGCGTCGTGATCGCCTACGGCCTGCGTGGCCACCTGTTCCGCTCCGCCGATTTCGGCACGACCTGGGAAACCATCCCGCTCAAGAACGCCCGTGGCGGCACCCTGGAGTTCGGTCTTTCCGGCGGCACCCTGCTCGACGACGGCACCCTGCTGGTGGTCGGTCATGGCGGCAGCGTCCTGAAGAGCACCGATGCCGGTCGCACCTTCAGCGTGGTCAACCGCGCCGATCGTCTGTCGCTGGCCAGTGCCACGGTCGACAGCAAGGGCAACCTGATCCTGGTGGGACAGGGTGGGGCGCGTGTCGCCTCGCCGACTGGCGCCGAGCTGGGCCAACAATAACAAGGTGGGGGAGTTTCGATGAGTAACCATCACCAGGACAAGGCGACCTTCCTGGAGCGCCTGATCTTCAATAACCGGCCGGCGGTGATCGTCATCTGCCTGCTGGTCAGCATCTTCCTCTTCTGGCAGGCCACCCAGGTGCGCCCGTCCACCAGCTTCGAGAAGATGATTCCGCTGCACCACCCCTTCATCCAGAAGATGATGGAGCACCGCAACGACCTGGCGAACCTGGGTAACACCGTGCGCATCTCGGTGGAAGCCAAGGACGGGGACATCTTCAGCAAGGACTACATGGAGACCCTGCGCCAGATCCATGATGAGGTCTTCTACATTCCCGGCGTCGACCGTTCCGGTCTGAAGTCCCTGTGGAGCCCCAGCGTTCGCTGGACCGAAGTGACCGAGGAAGGCTTCGCCGGCGGCGAGGTCATCCCGCAGACCTATGACGGTTCCGCCGACAGCCTGGAAGAGCTGCGCAACAACGTGCTCAAGTCCGGCCAGATCGGCCGCCTGGTGGCCAACAACTTCAAGTCCAGCATCATCGACGTGCCGCTGCTCGAGTCCTACCCGGACCCGAACGACCAGGGCAAGCTGCTGAAGCTCGACTACCGTCAGTTCTCCCATGAGCTGGAAGAGAAGATCCGCGACAAGTACCAGGCCCAGAACCCGAACGTCCAGGTGCACATCGTCGGCTTCGCCAAGAAGGTCGGCGACCTGATCGACGGCCTGATCATGGTCGTGGCCTTCTTCGGCATCGCCTTCCTCACCACCCTGGTGCTGCTCTACTGGTTCACCTGGTGTATCCGCAGCACCATCGCCGTGCTCTCCACCACCCTGGTGGCGGTGATCTGGCAACTGGGCCTGATGCACTCGGTGGGCTTCGGACTCGACCCGTACTCCATGCTGGTGCCATTCCTGATCTTCGCCATCGGCATCTCCCACGGCGTGCAGAAGATCAACGGCATCGCCCTGCAATCCAGCGACGCCGACAACGCCCTGACCGCGGCCCGGCGCACCTTCCGCCAGCTGTTCCTGCCGGGGATGATCGCCATCCTGGCTGACGCCGTGGGCTTCATCACCCTGCTGATCATCGACATCGGCGTGATCCGCGAGCTGGCCATCGGCGCTTCCATCGGCGTGGCGGTGATCGTCTTCACCAACCTGATCCTGCTGCCGGTCGCCATCTCCTATGTCGGCATCAGCAAGAAGGCCATCGACCGCAGCAAGAAGGACGCGACCCGCGAGCACCCGTTCTGGCGCCTGCTGTCCAACTTCGCGCACCCCACCGTGGCGCCCATCTCCGTGGTCATCGCCATCATGGCCTTCGGCGGCGGCCTCTGGTACGGCAAGCACCTGAAGATCGGCGACCTCGACCAGGGCGCGCCGGAGCTGCGTCCGGACTCGCGCTACAACAAGGACAACAACTTCATCATCAGCAACTACTCCACCAGCTCCGACGTGCTCGTGGTGATGGTCAAGACCAAGCCTGAAGGGTGCTCCACCCACGAGGCGCTGGCCCCCATCGACGAGCTGATGTGGACGATGGAGAACACCCAGGGCGTGCAGTCCGCCATCTCCATGGTCACCGTCTCCAAGCAGGTGATCAAAGGGATGAACGAAGGCAACCTGAAGTGGGAAACCCTCTCCCGCAACCAGGACGTGCTGAACAACTCCATCAGCCGCGCCGACGGCCTGTACAACACCGACTGCTCCCTCGCACCGGTGCTGGTGTTCCTCAACGACCACAAGGCCGAGACCCTGCAGCGCGCGGTCAAGGCGGTCCAGGGCTTCGCCCAGGAGCACAACAAGGACGGGCTGGAGTTCCTGCTCGCCGCCGGTAACGCCGGTATCGAAGCGGCCACCAACGAGGTGATCGCCCAGACCGAGCTGACCATCCTGATCCTGGTGTACATCTGCGTCGCGGCCATGTGCCTGATCACCTTCCGCTCGATCCCGGCGACCATCTGCATCGTCATCCCGCTGATCCTCACCTCGGTGCTGGGCAATGCCCTGATGGCCTTCCTCGGCATCGGCGTGAAAGTGGCGACGCTGCCCGTGGTGGCACTGGGCGTGGGTATCGGTGTCGACTACGGCATCTACATCTACAGCCGCCTGGAAAGCTTCCTGCGCGCCGGCCTGACCCTGCAGGAGGCCTACTACCAGACGCTGAAGTCCACCGGCAAAGCCGTGCTCTTCACCGGCCTGTGCCTGGCCATCGGCGTGGCAACCTGGATGTTCTCGGCGATCAAGTTCCAGGCCGACATGGGCCTGATGCTGACCTTCATGTTCATCGTCAACATGTTCGGCGCGCTCTGGCTGCTGCCGGCCTTGGCCCGCTTCCTGATCAAGCCCGAGAAGCTCGCCGGCAAGACCGGGGGCTCACTCCTCGCGCACTGATCGGTGCTCTTCGAAAACCGCGGCCTCGGCCGCGGTTTTTCGTTTCGGGGGGGGGCTGATCTTGACGCCGGGAACAGTCTGACATCTAATGATATGCATTCTCATTTGTTGCTTTCCGTTATCTGTCAGCCTTGAGCAGGCGGGAAGCACCTGCAGTCGGGGGTGTCGTGAAGTCAGGTCTGGCCGGTGGGAAAGCCCGCCATGGATGAGCAGTTCCGTGGCACCGTCTCGGGCGCCTACCGGGCCTTCCATGCCGAACTGCTGAAGTTCCTCGGCAAGCGCCTGGGCAGCCAGGCCGATGCGGCCGATCTCGCCCAGGACGCCTTCGCCCAGTGGCTGGGCTCCCGCGATCGCGCCCGTGTGGCGCAGCCCCGCGCCTTCCTGTTCCAGATCGCTCGCAACCTCCTGCGCGACCACTGGCGACGCCAGCAGGTGAGGGGAGGGACGGAGCCGGCCCCGGTCGGGCACGATGAGGCGCTGTTCGAGCATGCCGCCCCAGGCCCCCAGGACAAGGCCGAGCAACACCAGCGCTTGCATCACCTGGCCCGGGCGCTGGATGATCTGCCGCCGCGCCGGCGGGAGGCCTTCGTCCTGCACAAGTTCGACGGGCTTTCCCAGGCCGAAGTCGCCGAGCGCATGGGGATTTCCCTCAGCATGGTGGAGAAGCACGTCGCCTGTGCCCTCCTGCATTGCAGGCAGCGCCTGCTCGATGCGGGACAGGAGGACGTGCCATGAATGAGAACACGTGGATGGAAGCACGCCCCTCGATCGACGAGCAGGCCGCGACCTGGCAGGCGCGGCGCTCCGGTAGCCAGTTCAGCACGCAGGACGAAGCCGAGTTGCAGGCCTGGCTGGCCGCCAGCCCTGCGCATGCCCGCGCCTTTTCCGAGATGCAGCAGATCTGGGCAGAACTCGATCGCGTACCGCGTCCGAGTCTGTCAGCACCGTTGGTGCCCCTGCGCCCACGGCGCTGGCGCCTGCCCCTGGCTGCCGCTGCGTCCTTGCTGGTGGCCTGCGCCCTGGTGTTGGTTTCCCGGGGTGGGCCCGAGGTCGACGAGACCTTCGCCAGCCCCCTTAGCGCCACGCAGCAGGTGACCCTGGCCGACGGCACCCGCATCGACCTCAACCGTGCCACGCGCCTGCGCGTTCGCCTGTATGACGACCACCGGGAGGTGGACCTGCTGGAAGGCGAAGCCTTCTTCGCCGTTGCCCGTGATGAGTCCCGTCCCTTCGATGTCACCGCCGGAGACGGACGGGTGCGGGTACTGGGCACCCGCTTTAGCGTGAGACGCGGCGAGCAGCGGCTCGATGTGGCAGTGGAGAGTGGTCACGTGGCCGTCGAGCCGCATTCAGGAACGGCGCAGCCGCTGGAACTGCTGACAGGGGACAGCCTCGACTACGACTACCGCACCGCCACCCTCGAACAAGGCCACCGCCGGCCCGAGGAGATCGCCAGCTGGCGTCGAGGGCAACTGGTCTTCCGGGACCGCCCCCTGGCGCAGCTGCTCGACGAAGTGTCGCGCTATCGCCCGGCCCCGGTGGACCTGGCGGACCCGAGACTGGCCCAGCGGCGTGTCTCCGGCAGCCTCAACCTCGCCAACCCGGATGCCTTCCTCGCTGCCTTGCCGCAGCTGCTGCCGGTCCAGGTCGAGCACCTGGCGGATGGGCGGGCGTTGATCCATCCGCGCTAAAGGCCTGGCTGATTCGCTACAAATAAAAATATTTTTCATTCGCATATGTGGGTTTTTCTCGTCTGTGCGTCTTCCTCCCGGTAACCGCCAGCTGCCGTGGCGGTCCTGCAGCACAAGGGGAGACCTGCATGAACACCCGTACCACCCGCTTCGTCCTGCGCCGGCTCGTTGCCGGTAGCGCCCTGGCGACCTGGCTGGCCAGCGCCTCGGCACTGGCCCAGGACCACGACTTCGACCTGCCGGCCCAACCCATGGCTAGCGCCCTGACCAGCCTTGCCCAGCAGGGGCAACTGCAGGTGCTGTTCGATGAAGCCCAGCTGCGCGATGTACGTGCGCCGGCGTTGAAGGGGCGCTACAGCCCGCGTCTGGCCCTGGAGCGGTTGCTCTCGGGGACGGGGCTGGAGCTGGTGGAAGCGGGGGATGGGTTCGTGGTGCGGCGTCGTGTGCAGCAGGCGAGTGCCGACAACGCCCTCCAACTGGATGCTCAGACCGTGGTGGGTAACGGCACCAGCGTCGACTCCAGCAGCGTCGGGCGCTCCACCCTGACCCGCAAGGAGATCGAGCGGCAGCAGGCGGACAACGTGCCGAGCCTGCTGCAGACCCTGCCCGGGGTGACCATGGGCGGATCGGCCAAGCCCGGCGGCCAGACCGTGAACATCTGGGGCCTGGGCGATGCCGAGGACGTGCCCTTCACCCTCGACGGGGCCTCCAAGAGCGGCTTCGAGCGCTACCAGCAGGGCACCGTGTTCATCGAGCCGGAGCTGATCAAGCGCATCGAGGTGGAGAAGGGACCTTATTCGGTCTTCACCGGCAACGGCGGTTTCGGCGGCACCGTCCACATGGAGACCAAGGACGCCCCCGACCTGCTGGAGGATGGCCGTGACGTCGGCGCCATGCTCAAGTACGGCTACCACAGCAACGACCAGCAGAAGATCTACAGCGGCGCGGTCTACGGCCGCACCGAGGACGGTCGTGCAGACGGCCTGGCCTACCTCACCACCCGCGACGGCCGCGACATGAAACTGGCCGACCACATCCAGATCGAACCGGGCTACGAGTACCCGGAGCGCTACCCGCACACCGACCAGAAGCTGGACGGCGTGCTGCTCAAGGGCAACTTCCGGCCCAACGAGGAGCACGGCTTCGGCCTGACCTACATGCGCTCGGTCACCGAGCAGTTCGGCCCCTTCAGCGCCGCGAGCTTCTACCTGCCCAGCAAGTACAGCGTCGACCTCTACGGCGGCCTGGAGAACGCCATGCGCCGCAATCTCGCCGATCGCGAGGTGGTGGATACCACCTGGGCCGGCAAGTACACCTACCAGCCGCTGGACAACCCCTGGATCGACCTGGAGCTGAAGGCCTCCTACTCGGAAACCGAACAGACCGATGAACGCCGTGCTGGCGCGAACTACTCCCTGACCTCGGGTGGCAAGTGGATCCGCACCGACTACCAGGACAAGGTGGTGGAGCTGCGCAACATCAGCCGATTCTCCACGGCGGCCCTCGAGCACGAGCTCACCACCGGTCTCGCCTGGCACCACCACAACCGCGACGTGCTGATGTACCTGCCGGGCAGTACCTACAACGTCGCGCGCTACAACTACGGTTGGTTCCAGCCGTACTTCATGCCCCGTGGCGAGCAGACCACCCGCAGCGCCTACGTGCAGGACGCCATCACCCTCGGCGACGTGACCATCACCCCCTCCATGCGCTTCGATGCCGTGCGCAACCAGGGCAAGGAGAACCTCGCGTCGGTCTACAACAACGCCGCCCTCGGGCATGACTACAGCGCCCAGGAGTATTCCGGCTGGTCGCCTCGCCTGTCCGTGTTCTGGCGGGTGAACGACAACGTCGGGTTGTTCGCCGACTACGCCAAGACCTGGCGTGCCCCGGTGATCGACGAGCAGTACGAGCTGCAGAACAGCACCACCATCGGTGGCACCAGCCGTGGCCTGGACCCCGAGCGCATCCGTGGCGTGCGGGTCGGCAGCGTCCTCAGCTTCGGTGACCTGATCGCCGCCAATGACGCTCTGCAGGTCCGTACGACGCTGTTCCACCACAAGATCGAGGACGAGATCTTCAAGCTGCGCAGCATCGCCTGCGAGCGCCAGGCCATCGAAGGCGGGAGCATCTCCGCGAAATGCGCGGCGCTACTGCCCTTGCCCAACTACCGCAACCTGGACGGCGTGACCCTCAAGGGCGCGGAGTTCGAGGCCTACTACGACAGCTCGCGGATGTTCGGCAGCCTGTCCTACTCCTGGGTCAGCGGTAAGCACCAAGGGGCCTACAGCAATCCCTGGGGGCCTGATGTCTGGGCCCGTGATGTACCAGCCCCCAAATGGGTGGCCATGGTCGGAGTGAAGATTCCCGAGATCGCCACCCAGGTCGGCTGGCAGGGCGAGTTCGTGCGCAAGACCGACCGTGTGCCCGGCGACCTCTACAACGTCTCCGGCGAAACCGTCTGGGACAACTTTGAAAACGACAGCTACGACGTCCATCGGCTGTTCGCCGAATGGGCACCCCAGAGTGGCGACCTGAAGGGCACCAAGGTGAATTTCACCGTGGACAACGTCTTCAACCGCTTCTACCGCGCCAACCTCAGCGGCGATGCTGCCTATAGCCAGGGGCGCAACGCCAAGATCAGCATCACCCGGTTCTTCTGACCCCTACAGCTCGCCCCTTCGCGCACTCCGTGGGAGCGAGCTCTGCTCGCGAAGCGCCTGGGATCCGCCTGGATGTGGTGGGCTGAAGCCCACCCTACGGCCTGTCCCTTCGTGCATTCCGCAGGAGATCCCATGTCAATTTTCTGTGGCGACGCGAGGTCAGATAGGGCTTCTGATTTCTCATGACGGCAAAGGTGATCCTTGCCAGGACGTAGGGTGGAGTGCGCTTCATCGGTCCACCATGTGGGTTCTCGGCGAACGTCATTGGTGGATGGAAAAAGCGCCATCCACCCGACGCCCCGACCGAAGACACGCTGGTCTGTGGGAGCGAACTCTGCTCGCGAGGTGTTTGAGATCCGCCCGGACGAGGTGGCTGAAGCCAGCTCACCGGGCGTGACTTCACTCCCCGAGCAGCTGCAACAACGCAGCGGCGGTGGGCTCCGAGGAGGCTGGGTTCTGCCCGGTGATCAGGTGGCCGTCGGCGACCACATGGGGTTGCCAGTCGGCCACCTTGGAGTAGTAGGCGCCGAGGTCGCGGAGCATGTCCTCCACCAGGAAGGGCACCACCTCGGTGAGGCCCACCGCCGCTTCTTCGGAGTTGGAGAAGCCAGTCACCGCGCAGCCCTGCACCAGCGGGTTGCCATCGGCGGCGCGGGCATTCTTCAGTACGGCAGGGGCGTGGCACACCGCCGCCACCGGCTTGCCGGCGCTGTGCAGGTCTTCGATCAGGCGGATGGAGAAGGGATCGTCCACCAGGTCCCAAAGCGGGCCATGGCCGCCGGGGTAGAAGAGGGCGTCGTAGTCGGCCGAGACCAGTCCCGCCAGCGGCAGGGTGTTGGCCAGCGCCTGCTGGGCCTGCGGGTCGCTGCGGAAGCGGTGGGTGGCTTCGGTCTGCGCGGCCGGGTCGTCGCTCTTCGGATCCAGCGGCGGTTGGCCGCCCCGGGGAGAGGCCAGCACCACCTCGGCCCCGGCATCACGGAAGGCGAAATAGGGCGCGGCGAACTCTTCCAGCCAGAAGCCGGTTGGCTGGCCGGTATCGCCCAGGCGGTCATGCGAGGTCAGCACCATGAGGATTTTCATCGGCTACTCCTTGAGGTCATCGAGGGGTGTGACTGGCGCCGTTACGGCAAGGTTCCGGTGGCCGGCCGATGAATTCTAGACGCGCCGATGAAGGTTCTCAGCCCTGTGTAGGCCGCTGTCGGGCGGTGAGGCCGCGGAGGAAGTTGCGCAGCACCTGGTCGCCGCAGGGGCGGTAGTTCTTGTGGTCCTTCTTGCGGAACAGCGCCCCCACCTCGGCACGGGTCATGGGCAGGTCGGCTTCGCGGAGGATGTCGAGGATGTCGTCCTCGCGCAGCTCCAGGGCCACGCGCAGCTTCTTCAGCACCTGGTTGTTGCTCATCGGCAGTTCGAGGGGGAAGGGCGGGCGGCTCTCGTCCTTGCCGCGCATGGCGTAGACCAGCCCGTCGAGAAAGCCGGCCAGGCGCCGGTCGCTGCAGGCGTGGTAGCCCTCCTCATCTTCGCGGGCCAGCCAGGCCGCCACTTCCTGCAGGCTCACTTCCTGGTCGGCCAGGCCGATGATCTCCATCACCCGGGCGTCGCTGATGTCCAGCAGGTAGCGCAGGCTGCGCAGTATGTCGTTGTTGGTCATGGGGCATTCCGTCGGAGTGGTCGGGCAGCCGTGAGCTGGCCGTTAGACTGGGGGCGTCGATGCCGAAAGGCAGGAGGTCCAGATGAAGCGCGCCATTGTGCTCGCATTTTCCGCGCTGGTCGCGATCAGTTGCGCCGCCCAGGCCCAGCAGCCGCCCTTGTTGCGCTCGCCCGGCACGCCGGCACCCGGTTCGCCCGGTACCGCCACGCCGCAGCCCTATTCCCAGCCCAGTCCGCCGAGCTTTCCGTCTGCCGCCCCGCCGGGCAGTCCGCCGTTGCTGGTGAACCCGCCGACCACGCGCCAGGCAGACCCGCGTGACGAACGCATTCCGCTGCTGCAGGAACAGCTCGACCGCAACAGCAAGGGGCTGGGCAACGGCGAGAAGAAGCCGGCGCCCTAGCGCAGCAGCGGCGGTACCCGGGCCTGGAGCAGCGCCACCAGGGCCGGGTCCATGTAGTCGTACTCGTCGGGGATATCCAGGCTGACCACGCGCTTGCCCTTGAGCGCGGCGGGGAAGCGTGCGGCCAGCTTGCGCCGATGGCTGCTCTCCATCACCAGGATCAGGTCCGCCCAGGCCAGGGCCTCGGGCGTTACCGGAGTCTCCGCTTCGGCCTTCAGGCCGGCCGAGTCGGTTTCCACGCCGGGCCAGCTGGCGAACAGCTGCTCGGCGGTGGGGCTGCGCAGCCGATTCTGGCCGCAGATGAACAGCAGGCGCTGGACCTTCACGCAGCAGCCAGCCCCAGCACCTTGAACAGGAAGGCGTATTCCAGGGCGACGTCGCGCAGCGCCTGGTAGCGCCCGCTCATACCGCCGTGACCCGCACCGAGATCGGTCTTGAGCAGCAGCAGGTGGTCGTCGGTGCGGGTCGCCCGCAGCTTCGCCACCCATTTGGCGGCTTCCCAGTACTGCACCCGCGAGTCGTTGTAGCCGGCCACCACCAGCAGCGCCGGGTAGGCCTGGGGCTTCACGTTCTCGTAGGGGGCATAGCTGCGGATGCGCTCGAACACCTCGGGATGGTTCGGGTCGCCCCACTCGTCGTACTCGGTGACGGTGAGCGGCAGGTCGGGGTTCTGCATGGTGTTGAGCACGTCGACGAAGGGCACTTCGGCGATGGCCGCTGCGAACAGCTCCGGACGTTGGTTGAGCACGGCGCCGATCAGCAGTCCGCCGGCGCTGCCACCGCTGATGACCAGCTGTTCGCGGGTTGTCAGGCCCTCCGCCAGCAGGTGCTCGGCGCAGGCGATGAAGTCGCCGAAGGTGTTGGCCTTGTGCTCCAGCTTGCCGGCGCGGTACCAGGCTTCGCCCAGCTCACCGCCGCCGCGTACGTGGGCGATGGCGAAGACGAAGCCACGGTCCAGCAAACTCAGACGGGCATGGGAGAACCAGGGGTCGAGGCTCGCACCGTAGGCGCCGTAGCCATAGAGGTAGAGCGGCGCCGGGCGGCCCAGGGTTTCGCGGCGGGCGACCAGGCTGATGGGGATGCGCGTGCCATCCGCTGCCGTGGCCCAGAGGCGCTGGCTGACGTAGGCATCGGCGTCGAACGGACCTTCCACCGGCGTCTGCTTGAGCACCCGCTGCTCGCCGTCGGCCAGGCGCAGTTCGCGGACCTGGGCGGGGCGGTTGAGGGCTTCGTAGCGCAGGCGGATCACCGGGCTGTCGAACTCCAGGCTGTCCTGCACGTAGAGGCTGTAGGCCGCATCCGGCAGTTGCACGCGGTAGGCGGTGCCGCCGGCAGGGTGCACTTCGATCACCGGCAGGCCGCCTTCGCGCAGGCTGAGGGTGAGGGCACTGCTGTTGAGGCTGAGGTCCTCCAGCATGCGCTCCGGGGCGTGAGGGATACGCTCCTGCCAGTGCTCGCGGCTCGGGTCCGCCTCCTCCGCCAGGTAGAGGGCGAAGTTGATGCCGGCCTGGTTGCTGCGGATCAGCCAGCACCAGCGTCCGTCGACCTGGCCGTGGTCGACGTAGTACTCGTGACCTTCCTCGCGGGGGGCAATGCAGCGGAAGTCGGCATCGGGCGTCCCGGCGTCCAGCACCCAGGTTTCGCTGGTGGTCTTGCTGGACAGGTCCAGCAGCAACTGACGCTCGGAGCTGGCGCGGTGGCAGCCGAGGAAAAAGCGCCCGTCCGGTTCCTCGAAGACCTGTTCAGCATGGGCCTCGCCCAGGCGGTAACGGTGCAGGCGGAAGGGGCGGTGGGTCTCGTCCAGCTCGCCGAAGAACAGCGTGCGGCTGTCGTTGGCCCAGGTCATGCTGCCGTCGCAGTCCTCGAAGGGGAGGGCATGCAGGGTGCCGTCCACGAGGTCGCAGACGAACAGCTGATAGACCTCGTCGCCGCTGGTGTCGAGGCTGTAGGCCAGCAGGCGGTGGTCGGGGCTGACGCTGAAGGCGCCGACCGAGAGGAAGCCGCCGTCCGCCAGCGCGTTCGGGTCCAGTAGTAACTGCTCGGTGGCCGGGTCGATGTCCAGCGAGCCGTCCTGTGGGCGCGCGCAGCGGTAGTGGCGCGGGTATTCATCGCCGGCAGTGGTGCGCTGGTAATAAAGGTAGGGACCCCAGGGCGTGGCGAGGGACAGGTCGGTCTCGCGGATGCGGCCGCGGATTTCCTGGAACAGGCGCTCGCGCAGGTCGGCCTGGTCGGCCAGTTGCTCGTCCAGCCAGGCGTTCTCGGCCTTCAGGTAATCCAGCACCTCGGGGGCGTCGCGTTCTTCCAGCCAGCGGTAGGGATCGGCGCCATCCTGGGCTCGGGCGATGGGGGCGTGTGACATGAGGTCCTCTCGGGTGCGGCGGGCGACGGCGGGGGGACGCCGGAGCGGGGAAAAGTCGCTATCATAAGCGCCCCTTTGCCCGCCATGCCACGGAAGCCAATGAACGAACACGACTACCTACTTGCCTGGGGTGCCTACGCCGTGGCGGCCCTTGGCTGCCTGCTGGTGTGCTTCCGTGCGACTGGCTGGATGTGGCGCTGGCTGCGTGAGCCGGTGCGCCTGGTGGTGGCGGTGCTGCTGCTGACCCCGACGCCGGTGGACCCGGGTCGCGACCTGTACGCCCCCGCCGTGGCGGTGACGGCGCTGGACATGGTGTTCAAGGTGGGCAACAACGCCTGGAAGGCGGTTTCCGACCTGGCCATGTACGGCATGATCGGCTTCGTGCTGTACCTGGTCTTCGTGGCCATCCGCTGGCCCATCGAGCGGGCGATCAAGGCTCGCCGTGCGGCCCGCGAGCGGCCGGCCGAGGAGCCCGTGGACGACGAGGAGCCCACCCTGCGCCAGTTGATGGAGCGCGAGGGGGATGCCCGCTTCGACACCCGCACCGATGCCCGTGGCGACCGCCGCCTGCGGATCGAACCGCGCCTCTAGCCACGCAGCAGGACCCTTTCATTCGCCAGGGAGTGCCCGATGGATTGCGTGTTCTGCGCCATCGCCGGTGGCCATGCGCCGGCTCATGTGCTGCACGAGGAAGCGGATTTCCTGGTGCTGCTGGATATCTTCCCCCTGCGCCCGGCCCACGTCTTGGTGGTCGCCCGGCAGCATGCGCCGTATCTCCATGACCTGCCCGAGAGCGCCCGCGCGCGCCTGCTGCCCCTGGCCGATGAGCTGATGGCGGCGATGCGCCGGGCTGGCCTTGGCGAACAGGGCATCAACATGCTGGTGAACGACGGGCCGGATGCGAACCAGCACGTGCCCCACCTGCACCTCCACCTGATTCCAAGACGCCGGGGTGACCTGGCGGGCCTGTTGTGGCGAGCGCTGACCCGTTTCCTGCCCCTGGGGCGCACTGCGCTCCAGGCGCGCCTGGAACGGGAAGCCGATCTGTTGCGGCGGGCCATGAAACGAGAGCCTTGATCCATGTGCGAACTGCTCGGCATGAGTGCCAACGTCCCCACCGACATCGTATTCAGCTTCACCGGCCTGATGCAGCGTGGCGGCGGCACGGGGCCCCACCGTGACGGTTGGGGCATCGGCTTCTACGAGGGGCGGGGGCTGCGCCTGTTCCAGGACCCGTCGGCCAGCGTCGATTCCGAGGTGGCGCGCCTGGTGCAGCGCTACCCGATCAAGAGCGAGACCGTCATCGGCCATATCCGCCAGGCCAACGTCGGCAAGGTCTGCCTGGCCAACACCCACCCCTTCGTGCGGGAGCTCTGGGGGCGTAACTGGTGCTTCGCCCACAACGGCCAACTGGCCGACTTCCAGCCCGTTCCCAGCTTCTACCGCCCAGTGGGCGATACCGACAGCGAGGCGGCCTTCTGCGACCTGCTCAACCGGGTGCGCCAGGGCTTCCCGGAGCCGGTGCCGGTGGAGGTGTTGCTGCCGGTGCTGGTGCAGGCCTGTTCCGAGTACCGCACCCGGGGTGTGTTCAATGCCCTGGTCAGCGACGGTGACTGGCTGTTCTGCTTCTGCTCCACCAAGCTGGCCCACATCACCCGCCGTGCGCCCTTCGGCCCGGCGCGGTTGAAGGACGCCGACCTGACGGTGGACTTCCAGGCCGAGACCACCCCGGACGACGTGGTGACGGTGATCGCCACCGAGCCGCTCACCGACAACGAAACCTGGACGCGCTACCAGCCGGGGGCCTGGGCCCTGTGGCGACGCGGCGAATGCCTGGCCTCGGGCCAGACCTGAGAGGAGAGGGGCGATGCTGAGGAGCTACCTGAGGCTGGTGCTGTTCACCCTGGGGCTGCTGGTCGGCGTGCAGATTCCCGGATTCGTCGATGACTACGCCAAGCGCGTGGAGGCCCACCGACTGGAAGCCGAGCGTGCCCTGGCCGGGTTCCGTGAGACGGCCAAGCGCTTCTTCGACGGCAACCTGGACGCCCTGGTGGCGCATTACCGCCAGAGCGACGACCCGGTGATGCGCAGCGACGCCGACAGCGTCGCCACCCTGGTCAACCGCGATGCCTTGCTGCAGCGGGAATGGCAGGCCATGCAGGGGGCCTGGTACGCACGCACCTGGCACGTGCTGAGCGGGGCCGACCGCGAGCTGTTGCTGGAGACCGCCAATGCCTACAGCTACCAGGTGCTGCTGGTGCCCGAGGCCATCGGCTGGGGCCTGGCCTGCGCCTTCCTCCTGGCCTGGCTGCTGGAGAGCCTGGCGCTGGGCCTGGGGCGCCTGGCCGGTGTCGGCCGCGCCCGCAAGGTTCAGCAGCGCCACTGGCGCTGATCAGGCTTCGAAACGTTCCGCCCCGTGGCGCAGGGTGCTGGCGAGGGCGAGGAAACCGTCGTACAGCAACTGGTCGCTGGTGGAGGCATTGCTGACGCTGGCCCGTACGTACTGGGGCACTGCCGCCCGGCCGACGGCGAAGGTCTCGGCGGCGGTGATCAGGTAGTTGCGCAGCTTCAGGTCGGCCTCCACGTCGGAGGCGCGCCAGGCCTCCGGCACCTCGATCCAGAAGTGCGGACTCTGCGGGTGGGTGCGGTACTGCAGCCCGTCCAGCAAGCCTTCCACGAGCGCCTTGCGCCGGCCGATCTCGGCGATCTGCTGGTGCAGCAACTTGCTCGCCGTACCGTTTTCGATCCATTGGGTGGACAGCTCCAGCGCCAGGGGCGTGGCCATCCAGCAGGTGGCGCGCAACGCGGCGGCGATGCGGCTGACCAGCGTGGTCGGTGCATGCAGGTAGCCCACCCGCAGCCCGGCCGCCACCGCCTTGCTCAGGCTGCTGATGAGTATGCAGCGCTCCGGCGCGTAGTGGGTCATCGGCGGCGGGCGGTCCTCCACCAGCACGGCGTGGGCCTCGTCCTCGATGATCAGCAGGTTGTGCTCGCGGCACAGCCGCGCGATGGTCTCCCGCCGCTGCGGTGAGAGCACCGCCGTGGTGGGGTTCTGGATGGTCGGCGTGCAGTACAGCGCCGACACCCGGTTGCTGCGGCACAGCTCGTCGAGGGATTCCGGGACCAGCCCTTCCTCGTCCATGTCCACGCCCAGCAGCTTGATGCCGAGCATGCGCGCCACGGTGATCAGTCCGGGGTAGGTGAGCTGCTCGGTGACGATGGTGTCCCCGGCCCGCACCAGTGCCATCAGGGTGCAGAGCAGCCCGTGCTGGCCACCGTTCACGCACAGCACCTGGTCCGCCTGGGGCTGGAAGTCGCCGTGGCCGAGCCAGTGCGCGCCCGCCTGGCGGTAGCGCGGCAAGCCGGCGTCCGGCGTATAGAGCGCCAGTTCCCGCAGGGTCTGCGGGTCCCGCGCCAGGTCCATCAGGCTCTGGGCGAGGAAGGCGGTTTCAGGGCCGGGGATGTGCATGTTCCGGCTCATGTCGTACAGCTCCGGCGCCTCCTCGATGAAGTTGCGGAAGCCCTCGTCGCGCTTGCGCTCCAGGCCGCGACGCCGCACGAAGGTGCCGTCGCCGACCCGCGCCACCACCAGCCCCATTCGCTCCAGCTCGGCATAGGCGCGGCTCACCGTGCCGATGGTGACCCCCAGCCGGTCCGCCAGGTTGCGGTGGGGCGGCAGCTTGGAGCCGCCTTCGATCGTCCCTTCCAGGATCCTGATCTCCATCGCTCCGGCGAGGCGCTTGTACTTGGCGCCCTGCCCGGAATTCAGTGCGTCTTTCAGGATTGACACCGTGTCAATAATTGGTTTGACAGCCATTTTTCGTCCTAATAGCCTGATTGAGCCGTGTCAATCAGTGATTGATACCTGGATTTTAGGGGTCAATTTAGCAGCTACGAAGGATTGTCATCATGCCAATGTCCGCGGTAATTGAAAACACCAGCAAATCCAGGAAGCAATGGCTGGGGGCATTGGTCACCAGCCTGCTGTTCCTGACCGTGTGCCTCAGCTGGGGCACCACCTGGCTGGGCATCAAGATCGCCGTGGAAACCGTGCCACCGCTCACCGCTTCCGGCCTGCGCTTCCTCATCGCCTTCCCGCTGTTCCTCTGCTTCGCCCTGATCCGTGGCGACTCGATCTTTTTCCCCCGGGGCAGCTTCGGCTTCTTCGTGTTCGTCACCCTGTGCTATTTCAGCGTGCCGTACTACCTGCTCAACTACGGGGAGACCCACGTCTCCTCCGGGCTCACCGCGCTGCTGTTCAGCTGCATGCCGGTGTTCATCCTGATCTTCTCCTCGCTGTTCCTGCAGGAGCGCATCTACCTCTCCCAGGTGGTGGGCATCGCCATCGGTTTCGGCAGCCTGTTCATGATCCTGCGCGGGCAGGGGCTGAGTCTGGAACACTCCGAGGCCGTCGGCGTACTGGCCATCCTCGCGGCGGCCGTGATGCATGCGCTGTGCTACGTGGTGACCAAGAAGAAAGGCGCGGAGATCAGCGTCATCACCTACAACACCCTGCCCATCGGCCTGGCCGGCCTGATGCTGTTCCTCGTGGGGCTGGGCGTGGAGCAGCCGGATTTCGGCGCCATCAGCGGTCGTTCCTGGGGGGCGCTGGCCTACCTGGGGCTGTGCGCGTCGGTGGGGGGCTTCATCGTGTACTTCTTCCTGCTCAAGCGCCTCAACCCGGTAATCCTGTCCTTCGTCTTCATCATCTTCCCGGTGTTCGCGGTGATCATCGGGGCCTGGTACGAAGGCCACACCATCTCCCGTGACCTGGCGTTCTATTCCTCGCTGCTGTTGATCGGCTTCGCCATCACCAAGGTGCCCATGGAAAA
The DNA here is from genome assembly GCF_900111835.1 of Metapseudomonas otitidis. Classification (GTDB taxonomy): domain Bacteria; phylum Pseudomonadota; class Gammaproteobacteria; order Pseudomonadales; family Pseudomonadaceae; genus Metapseudomonas; species Metapseudomonas otitidis. The sequence continues at coordinate 241,080 of NZ_FOJP01000003.1, read as the reverse complement.
GTTCCTGGCGAAGAAGGACTGACCCATGGCTGACCAGGACGTCTTCAGCGCCGAGGTCCTCGGCGCCATCTACCGCCATGCCGCCGAGACCTACCCCGAAGAGTGCTGTGGCTTCGTGTTCGCCGATGCCCGGGTGCACCGTGGCGAGAACATCCAGAACCAGCTCAACGAGCGCAGCCCCGAGGTGTACCGGCGCAGTGCCGCCAACGGCTACACCTTCGCCGTCGCTGACACGCTGCTGCTCAACCGCAGCCTGCGCGGGGACAACCCGGTGCGCGTCATCTACCACTCCCACCCGGACGTCGGGGCCTATTTCAGCCGTGAGGACGAGGACAAGGCGCTGTTCATGGGACAGCCCATCCACCCCGTGACCTACCTCGTGGTGGACGTCCGCGCCGGCGAGGCGATGGGCGCCAAGCTATTCGAATGGAACGGCGAAGGATTCGTCTGCAGCCGGGAATTCCCCGGCAACCCATAACGACCTGCAAGAAAAGGAGTTTGGCTATGAATGTGGTGATCTTCCCCGACGTACTGGCGCGGGTCGCCAAGTTGCCCGCCGCGCGGGTGGAAGGCGAAGGCCGGACGGTGCGCGAACTGGTGGAGGGCATCTGCGAGCAGCATGCCGCCCTGCGCGAGCACCTGTTCTACGGCAACGCCCAGATCAAGGAGCACTTCCTGCTCACCGCCAACGGCGAACTGGTGGACGTGGACAGCGAACTGGCCCCGGGCGTCGAGCTGGACATCATGCTCGCCACCTCCGGCGGGCTGGATGTCGACGAGCTGAGCAACGACGAAGTGCGGCGCTACGTGCGCCACATCACCCTGCCGGACGTCGGGCGCCAGGGCCAGCTGCGACTGAAGAAGTCCCGCGTGCTGGTAGTCGGCACTGGTGGCCTGGGCTCCCCGGTGAGCCTCTACCTCGCGGCAGCCGGCGTCGGCACCCTGGGGCTGGTGGATTTCGACCGGGTGGAAAGCAGCAACCTGCAGCGCCAGGTGGTGCATGGCACTTCCACCCTCGGCTTGCCGAAGGTGGAGTCCGCCCGGCGCCGCCTGGAGGACCTCAACCCCGGCATCCAGATCCACGCCCACGACTGCGCCATCACCCCCGACAACGCCATGCGCCTCGTTGGGGACTACGACCTGGTGGTGGATGGCACCGACAACTTCGGCACCCGCTATCTGCTCAACGATGCCTGCGTGCTGCTGCGCCGGCCGCTGGTGTACGGCGCCCTGCATCGCTTCGACGGGCAGATGAGCGTGTTCAACCACCAGGACGGCCCCTGCTACCGCTGCCTGTTTCCCAAGAGCCCACCTGCCGAACTCGCGCCCAACTGCAATGCCGGCGGCGTCATCGGCGTACTGCCGGGCGTGGTCGGGCTGATCCAGGCCACCGAGGCCATCAAGCTCATCCTCGGCATCGGCGAACCCCTGGTGGGCCGCCTGATGCGCTTCGACGCGCTGTCGATGAAGTTCTCCGAAATCCGCTTCAAGCGCCGTGCGGACTGCCCCACCTGCTCGCCAAGTCGTACCGACCGCGAGCTGCAGGTGGAGGAGCCGGTGGTCTGTGCCTCCAGCCAGATGAGCGAGTCGACCCTGCCCGCCGACTTCTTCGTCAGCCCGCGCGAACTGCAGCTGAGCCTGGCCCGGGGCGAGAAGCTGCAACTGCTCGATGTGCGCGAGCCGAACGAGCTGGAGGTGTGCCGCCTGCCCGGCAGCCTCAACCTGCCCCTGGGCGAGCTGGAGGCTCGCCTCGCTGAGCTCGATCGCGAACGCCCGCTGTGCATCGTCTGCTACGGCGGCACGCGTGCCGAGCGCGCCGCCCAGCTGCTGCTCAGTGCCGGCTTCACCGGCTTGCGGGTGCTGCAAGGCGGCATCAAGGCCTGGGCCCGGGATGTCGACCACGACATGCCGCTGTACTGAGGGACCGAGATGATCCACGAATCGCTGCTTCAGGCTATCGGCGAGACACCCATCGTCCGCCTCGCTGCCTTCAGTGCCGAAACCGGTCTGGAGGTCTACGCCAAGCTGGAGTCCCTCAACCCGGGTGGCAGCCACAAGGCCCGCATCGCCCTGGCCATGGTCCGTGACGCCGAGGCGCGCGGCATCCTGGTGCCCGGCAGCGGGCAGACCATCATCGAACCCAGCGGCGGCAACACCGGCATCGGCCTGGCCATGGCCGGCAACCTGCTCGGCTACCGCGTGGTGCTGGTCATCCCCGACAACTACAGCCCCGAGAAGCAGAAGCTGCTGCGGTTGTACGGCGCCGAGGTGGTGCTCTCCGACAGTCGCCGTGGCAACAACTCCCACGGCGAGAAGGCCATGGAGCTGCAGCTGGAGAACCCCGGCTACGTGATGCTCAACCAGCAGCGCAACCCGGCCAACCCGGAGATCCACCGGCGCACCACTGCGCAGGAAATCCTCCGGGACTTCGACGACCGGCCGCTGGATTGCCTGGTGGCCGGCATCGGCACTGGTGGGCACATCACCGGCCTGGGGGAGACCCTCAAGGCACGCTGGCCACACCTGCGGGTATTCGGCGTCGAACCGGAGCAGTGCGACCTGCTCAACGACCGTCACGCCCCGCATGAGATCCAGGGCCTGTCCATCGGGTTGGTGCCGCGCATCCTCAACCTCGGCGTGCTGGACGGCATGCTCAAGGTCTCCAAGGCCGCCTGCCTGGAGCGGGTGCGCCACACCATGCGCACCGACGCCATCAGCCTGGGGTTGTCCTCGGCGGCCAACCTCGTGGCCATCGCCGAGCTGGCCCACGAGCTGCCCACCGGCACCCGGGTCCTGACCCTGGTGTACGACGGTGTCGACAGCTACCTGCCACATTTCGAATGACCAGCCAGGGGAGGGCTAACAGCATGTGGGGATATCTCGATCGGTTGAAACTCTATGACGGCTTGCTGGACCACCTGGTCCGCATCCTGTCTTCCGATGAGCTGGGTGTGCTCATGCCGCACCTCGACGGCATCATGGAAGTGGCCGTGCAGCAGGTGGCCGAGGACCTCCAGGCCTATGCCGCGCGCGATCCCGCGTCCTGCGGGCGCACCGGGCTGATCCTCGAGACCTATGCGTCGTTCAAGGCCATCCTCTTCCATCGCCTGGCCCACCAGGTGTGGCTGCATGGCGGGCTGGCCGAGCGCGAGATCATCGCCCACAAGCTCGCCAGCGTCGGCAAGCTGCAATCCGGCGCGGAGATCCATCCGGCTGCGCGCATCGGGCGGCGCTTCGTGCTGGATCATGGTTTCGGCACCGTCATCGGCGAAACCTGCGAGATCGGCGACGACTGCTACCTGCTGGCGGGCGTCACCCTCGGCGCCAGCGGCATCGCCGACAACCCCGGCGGCAAGCGCCACCCTCGGCTCGGCAATGGGGTAGAAGTCGGCGCCGGCGCGCGCATCCTCGGCGCGGTGAGCATCGGCGACAACGTGTTCATCAGCCCCGCCTGCGTCATCACCCGGGACGTGCCCGCCAACACCCGGGTGAGCATCGTCAACCAGTTGCAGATGCAGCGGGCCAGCATGTCGTCCAGCTGCGGCTTCCTCGGTGCGTTCGTCCTCGGCGAGCGCCTGCACCTGGTGGGCGAGCTGCCCGAGTCGGGCGAGGTGATGGTGCTGGACGCCGACCACCGCCGCCTCGGCTGCCTGTCTCTGGAATGCACCCTCAGCGAGCAACACCACCGCCAGTACCGCCTGCGCAACCTCGGCGCCGTGGTGCCGGCCCCGCGTTACCCCCTGAACCTGCGCATCGTCGGGCCGGTCCAGGACATCACCCTGCTGGACCCGCCGGGCCTCTGTGCCCTGGTCAGGTCCGTGCTGCAACCCCACCTCATCAGCATAGGAGGCTGACCTCATGTCGGTATTCACCCTGCATACCCATGCCCTGTTCGACGAGGCGCCTTACCAGCGCACCTTCACCGCCCGCGTCCTCGCCGTCAGCGAGCAGGGCGTGGCCCTCGACCAGACCCTGTTCTATCCCACCGGCGGCGGCCAGCCGGGTGACCAGGGGCACTTCCTGCTGCCCGATGGCTCGGTGGCGACGGTGATCGGCACCCAGCGCGACCCGCTGCTCAAGTCGATCATCTGGCACCAGCTGGAGGAGGGCGCACCGGTGGTCACCACCGGCATGGAGTTGCAGGGCTGCCTCGACTGGGAGCGTCGCTACCAGCACATGCGCATGCACACCTGCCTGCACCTGCTCTGCTCAATCATCGATGCACCGGTCACCGGCTGCAGCATCGGTGCGGAGAAGGGCCGCCTGGACTTCGACCTGCCCGAGTCGACCCTCGACAAGGAGGTGATCACCCAGAGCCTCAACGAGCTGGTCAATGGCGCCCTGGACGTGCGCGTCCACATGCTGCCGTCCAGCGACTACCAGACCGTGCTGGAGATGACCCGCACCCAGGCCGTGGCGCCGCCGGTCATGCAGGGCATGGTGCGGGTGGTGGACATTCCCGGTGTCGACATCCAGCCCTGCGGCGGTACCCATGTGAAGAACACCGCCGAGGTCGGCCAGGTGGTCTGCGACAAGATCGAGAAGAAGAGCCGGCACAACCGGCGCGTCACCCTGCGCTTCGCGTGAAGCGCCAGCGGCCCGGATGGACTCGGGCCAACACCCGCCTCAGATCCACTGGTCGTTGCGCTTGCGCCTGACCCGCAGCAGCGTCGGCAGCACCAGCCCGGCCAGGAGGCCGGCGCCGGCAATGCTCCCGCCGTACACCATGTAGCGCATCAGCACCTGCTTGTTCTCATCCCCCAGCTGCGCCTGGGCCTCGCGCAGGTCCGAACGGGCCTGGCTCAGCTCGCTGTCCAGCGAGGCGCGGGCCGCCTGGAGCTCGTCGATCAGCGCCTTGCGTGAATCCAGCGTTTCCTGCATGCCTTGCACCCGCTGCTTCCAGGTGTCGTCGATGCCGGCCAGCTGCGTGCTCAGCTCGGCGACCTTCTGTTCCAGCTGTGGCAGCCGCTCGGCCTGGCCGGGCACCTCCTGCAGGTCGCGGCTGGGAATCCACACGGCGCTGCCGTTCTCCCCGCGTACCTGGCTGTAGTCGCCCTGGGTCGAGAGCAGCTCCACCTTCTGCCCCGAGGTCAGCGTACCGACGATGCGGTAGCCATCGGTGGGGCCGCTGCGGACGTAGGTGGTCAGGCTGTCGCTGATCCAGCGGACGTTGCCGGCTTTCTCCTCCTCGGCCAGGGCGGCACTGCCGGCCAGCAGCAGACCGGTGGCCAGGCTGGCGCCGAGCAGGCGCGGGGAGAGCAGGGAGCGGAAGGCGAACGGGGGACGGGGTCGGGACATGGCGCAATCTTCATAGGGTGATGGACGGGCCCGCCGGGCGGGCATGACGGAAGCCGGCTCCCTGTCGCGGGAGAGCCGCGTCCGGATGGCCCATGGCCATGCCGTCCACCCGGCGAGCCGACAGCGAACTGACAGCTCGCGACCCACCGGAGTTCACTCAGGGCCGGAAAGCGAGACGAGTGGCCCCGTCGTTCCAGCCCCGTCCGTGACTCAATGAGTGGCCTGCACCACCCGGTAGTTCAGCAGCAGCGGCTCGTCCGCCAGCTCGAGCTGTTGAACCGCGCGGGGCAGGTCCTGCAGCACGGCCTGCCAGAAGGCGAGGGCGGTGGCATCGTCCTGGTAGAAGCGCACCAGCCAATCGCGCTCCCCGCTGGTCAGCACCTGGCTGACTAGTGCGCGCCCCAGGCCCTGGCGCCGGTACTTCTTGAGGATGAACAGGTCCGCCAGCTCCAGCGCGTCCATCCCCGGTAGCTCGCTGGCCTCCACCAGCAGGAACCCGGCGATGAAACCGTCCACCAGCAGCAGGTTGGCGCTCCAGTCGGGCTCCTGCCAGTAGCGCACCAGGTGCTCCTCATGGAGGTAGAAGCGGCCGTCGGCCTCCACGTCCTCCTGCTCCCAGTCCGAGGACTCATAGGCATAGAACTGGTAGAGGTTGCGGATCAGGTCGGCCTGGTCCGGGCCGGTCTGGACCAGCTCGACGACAGGGGCGGAGAAGGGCGGCAGGTCGCGCATCGGGCACTCGTGGCAGTGAAGGCGGGGTGCGTATTTTCGTCGCGGTCGAGCCGGCGGTAAACGCCCGAATCGCCGCAGGGCGCGGCGTCGGCCCGGCCGGGGTATCGCGGCCCGCGCGCCAGGCTGCCGGCAAGTACTTGTAGGCCGCCCGCGCCAGTCGCATTCTTGCCAGCGGGCCCGCAGGGAAGGATGGGCCCCGCGCAGACATTGTCTCGTCCCCATCCTGCGGATGAAGCTGGCGACACGCCGGTATCGTTCTACGCTTGCGGTGCCTCGTTCACCCTTTCTACAGCCAGGAAATAACCACAATGAGACGTTCCTTCGCGCCCATGCTCCTGACCCTCGCCGTATCCGGTGTGGCCCAGGCAGCGGATACGGTGAAGATCTACAACTGGACCGACTACATCGCCCCCGACACTGTCGCCAACTTCACCAAGGAGACCGGCATCAAGGCCGTCTACGACGTGTACGACAGCAACGAGACGCTCGACGGCAAGTTGATGACCGGCAAATCCGGCTACGACATCGTGGTGCCCTCCAACCACTTCATGGCCAAGCAGATTCAGGCCGGCGCCCTGAAGAAGCTGGACAAGTCCCAGCTGCCCAACTGGAAGAACCTCAACCCGGTGCTGATGAAGGCACTGGAAGTGAACGACCCGGGCAACGAGCACGGCTTCCCCTACATGTGGGGCAGCACCGGCATCGGCTACAACCCCGCCAAGGTCAAGGCCGTGCTGGGCGACAACGCCCCGCTGGACTCCTGGGACCTGATCTTCAAGCCCGAGTACATGGAGAAGCTCGCCAAGTGCGGCGTTGCCATCCTCGACAACGGCCCCGAGCTGCTGCCCATCACCCTCAACTACCTCGGCCTGCCGCACCACAGCCAGAAGGCCGATGACTACAAGACCGCCCAGGCCGCGCTGCTCAAAGTGCGCCCCTACGTGCGTTACTTCCACTCCTCCAAGTACGTGGGCGACCTGGCCAACGGCGAGATCTGCGTGGCCGTCGGCTTCTCCGGCGACATCCTCCAGGCTGCCACCCGCGCCAAGGAGGCCGGCAACGGCGTCGAGGTGAAGTACTCGATTCCCAAGGAAGGCTCGCCCATGTGGTTCGACATGGTGGCCATGCCCGCCGACGCCCCGAACGAGAAGGCCGGCTACGCCTTCATGAACTACCTGCTGCGCCCCGAAGTGATCGCCGGCGTGAGCAACTACGTGAAGTACGCCAACGGCAACAGCGCCTCCGATGCCCAGGTGAACCCGGACATCAAGGCCGACCCGACCATCTACCCGCCGGAAGAGGTCATGGCCAAGCTGTTCGCCCTCGAAGCCATGCCCATGAAGCTCGACCGCATCCGCACCCGCGTGTGGAGCACGGTGAAGACCGGCAAGTAAGCCGCAACCGAACCCGAAACGCCCCGGCTTGCCGGGGCGTTTTCGTTGGGCTGAATCTTCTCGTCCCTAGAGGGCGGCCTCGAAGACTTCACGGCCGGCGAACCAGGTCTTCAGCACCTGGGTGTCGCGCAGGGCCTCGGGCTCCACCTGGAACACGTCGCGGTCCAGCAGGATCAGGTCGGCCTGCTTGCCGGGGGCCAGCGAGCCGATCTGCTGGTCCAGGCCGATGGTGCGCGCGGCGTTGAGGGTGTAGGCCTGGAACATGGTCTCCCGGTCGATTGCCTCGCCCGGGTTGAGCACGCCCTTGGGCCCCTTGCGGCTGACGGCCTGGTAGATCGCCTTCCAGGGTTGCGGCGTGCTCACCGGCCAGTCGCTGGCGCCGGCGAGGGTGGCGCCGTTCTTCAGCAGCGAGCGGGCCGGGTACTGGTATTGGAAGGCCATGGCGCTGATGTAGGGCTGCACCAGATCGAGGGTCGCGTCATCGGCGCTGGCCCAGTAGAGCTGCATGGAGGCGATCACGTCGAGCGGCTTGAAGCGGGCGAACTCCTTGGGGTTGACCATCTGCAGGTGGGTGATGGAGTGGGGGATGCCGCTGTGCCGGTCGCGGCGTGCCTGCTCGATGCCGTTGAGGGATTCGCGCACCGCGCGGTCACCGATGGCGTGCACGTGCACCAGCCAGCCACGGGCGTCCGCCGCACTGACCAGCTCGCCGAAGTGCGCCGGGTCGATCAGCAGCTCGCCGTACTTTTTGGAATTCTTGTAGGGCTCCAACAGGGCGGCGGTCTGCGCCGGGTACTCAGGCACGCCGTCGGCGAAGATCTTGATCCCCGGCAGGCTCAGGTTGGGGATGCCCTGGAACTGCCGGCGCACCTGGTCGAGGGTGTCCAGGTCGGCCGGGCGGCTCTTCGGGTGGGCCACCAGCAGCGCGGCGACGTGGGCGGTCAGCTCACCTTTCTCGGCCATCGCCTTGTACACCGGCAGGATGCCGAGGGTCTGGGCGGTGGGCTTGAAGTCGAACAATGGCTCGCCGGGGGCGGCGTTGGCGGCCGGGTCCATCCAGGCGGTGATGCCCAGGCTGAGGTTGTAGCGCAGGGCCGCGCGGCCGGCCTCCAGCAACTGCCCGGGGGTCGCTTTCGGGTATTGCGCCAGCACCGGGTCGAGGCCAGCGTCGGCGAGGAAACCGTTGGGGCGCATGTCTTCGTGGTGGCCGACGGTGGCCAGCTGTTCGCCCTTTAGGGCTTTCACCGTGTCGGCATCGATGCCGGCGCGTTTCAGCATGGCCTGGTTGACCCAGCCGGTGTGCTGGTCCCAGCCGATGAAGGCGATGGGCACGTCCTTCCATTCCTCCTGGTTGAAGCGTCGCTCGAACTCCGCCACCTGGCTCCAGTAGGCCGAGGGAAGGCCGCCGACGCTGAGGATGTCGCCCTGGCGCGCCTTGCCGTCGTCGCGCCACTGGCGCAGGCGCCGCTCCAGTTCGTCCATGGGCAGGAGCTGGGTGTCGACGGTGGCCGACGCCAGTTCCAGGCCCCCCATGACCGCATGGGAGTGGGAGTCGACGAAACCGGGCATCAGCACCTTGCCGCCCAGGTCGACGATGCGTGTGCCGGCCTCCTTGAGGCGCAGCATGTCGGCGTCGCTGCCCACCGCACGGATCTTGCCGTCCTCCACGGCCACGGCCTGCTGCAGGGGGTGGCCGGGTTCGGCGGTGTAGACCTTGGCGTTGTGCAGGATCAGGTCCACCGCCGCCATGCTTTCCATGGAGGCACAGATGAGGGCGGTGGCCAGGAGGGTGGGGGCGAGGCGTTTCATCGGTGGGTTCCGGTTCTTGTTGGTCTGGCGCTGAGCCTAACCAAGCCGGCGCAGCGGCAGAATGCTATGTTCGCGCACAACTTCTATGCCGGATCGGAACAGGTCGATGGACAAGCTCAGTGCCCTCTCGATGTTTATCGCCACCGCTGATCACGGCAGCTTCAGCCGCGCAGCCGAGCACCTGGGCAAGACGCCCTCGGCGCTGACCAAGGCGGTGGGCCACCTGGAATCCGAACTGGGAGTGCGCCTGTTCGAGCGCACCACCCGGCGCATGGCGCTGACCGAGGCCGGGCACATCTACCTGGAAGGTGCGCGCCAGGCACTGATGCAACTGCAACTGGCCGGCGAGGAAGTGGACCAGCTGCAGCACGCGTTGCGCGGCACCCTGCGCCTCACCGCACCGCCGTCCTTCGGCCCGGCCTTCCTAAACGAGGTCTGCTGCCGCTACATGGACGCCCATCCCCAGGTGCGCCTGGAAGTGGACCTCAACGACGCCTTCGTCGACCTGATCGACGGTGGCTACGACCTGGCCCTGCGCGACGGCCCCACCGACCTGCCGGGGCTGATCGCCAGGCCCCTGGCCGATAACCGCGTCTACCTGTGCTGCACCCCGGGCTACCTGGAGCGCAAGGGCATGGGGGTGACCCTGGAGAACTTCCAGCAGCACGACTGGCTGATCTTCCAGCACCCCATGCTCAACCGGCACTTCTGGTGGCTGCGGCTGGGCGAGGAGCGCATCCGCCTGGCCCATCCGGTGGCGCACCTGGCCAGCGACAACTACGACTTCCTGCTCGCCTGCCTGCTGCGCGGCCACGGCCTGCAGCCGCTCCCACGCTGGAGCGCCAAGCCGTACCTGGCCAGCGGCCAACTGGTGCGGGTGATGCCCGAGTACCTGCTGGAGCCCGATGTCTTCGGCCCCTGGGTGCATGTGCTCTACCTCTCCCACCGCCGCCGTACCCGCAAGGTCCGGGCGTTCATCGAGATGCTGGAGGCGTATATGCAGGAGCAGGGGATCGCTTGATGGCCGGTGTCGGGCCATCGCGAATGAGTTCGCTCCCACCCGTAGGATGGGTAGAGCGCAGCGAAACCCATGCTGTCGTTGGGCCCGCTGCGCGTGCCTTGGCGAATGAATTCGCCCCTACAGGGCCGTCAGAACGTCTTGCTGACGCTCGCCACCACCGTTGCGCTGCAGGTGTCGGTGAAGCCGTAGTTGCTGGCGCACTGGCTTTCCGAGAGGTCGGTGTCTACGTAGGCGAGGCCCCAGGTGACGCCGAGGAAGTCACGGGTCAGCTTGGCTTCCCACTCGCGGTACGACTCGCTGCCGGTGCCGCTGCGGGACCACAGCAGCGGGTCCTTGAAGTCCATACGCCCGTAGCGCAGCTCCAGGCCGACATCGAGAGGCAGCCGGGTTTCGTAGCCGACCCTGGTGTAGAGGGTGTCCTGGTCCTCGCCGATGGCGTTCGGCGCATCGGCCGAATAGTAGGCGGCAGCCTTGAAACCGTAGGCATCGAGCACGGCGTACACCTCGCTCTGGTTGAACTGGCTTTCCTTCGGGTAGGCGTACTTGATCACGCCCAGGTCGAGGCTTACGTCGTCCGTGGCCTGCCAGTACCAGCCGGCGTAGTAGTCCACCTCCTGGCGGGTCTTGAGGCCGAAGCCGTAGTCGACGTTGGAGGTCCAGGCGCCGGTGTAGAGGCCGCTGGCATGCAGCAGCGTGGCGCCGGCCTGGGCGGCCGGGTCGCCCTGGGTTTGCGAGATGCCTCGGGTGCGGTAGTCGCTGGTCAGTTTGAGGTCGATCTCGACGGCCAGGTCCTCGCTGATCGGCAAGGCGGCCTGGCTGCACAGCGGGGCCAGCGCGAGGCCGGCGAGGAGGAGGGTGGTGGAACGCTTCATGGTGGATTCCCGATCTTGTGGTTGTTATGGGCAGATGAAGGGCAAGGCTTCGCCCGACCCCCGTGCAGCGGGAGCCAGGCATCAGCGGTGGAGCGGTGTTGTTATCGGGCGGCGGTGTAGACCTCGCGGCCGCCGAACCAGGTCTTCAGCACCCGGGTTTCGGCCAGGGCCTTGGCGTCCACGGTGAACACGTCGCGGTCGAGGAGGATGAAGTCGGCCTGCTTGCCGGCGGCCAGCGAGCCGATGCGCTGCTCCTGGCCGATGGCACGGGCGGCGTTGAGGGTGTAGGCGTAGAACATCGTCTCCCGGTCCAGGCGCTCATCGGCATTGAGCACGCCTTTCTCGCCCTCGCGGGTCACCGCCTGGGCCATGGCGGCCCAGGGGTTGGGCGAGGACACGGGCCAGTCGCTGGCACCGGCGAGGGTCGCCCCCTGCTTCAGCAGCGAGTGCGCCGGGTACTGGTAGCGGAAGGCGAAGGCGCTGACGTAGGGCTTGACCATGTCCAGCGTGTAGTCGTCCCCGGCGGCCCAGAGCAACTGCATGGAGGCGATCACGTCGAGCGGCTTGAAGCGCGCGAACTCCCTGGGGTTCACCAGCTGCAGGTGGGTGATCGAGTGGGTGATGCCACTCTGCCGGTCTCGGCGTGCCTGCTCGATGCCATTGAGCGCCTCGCGCACCGCACGGTCGCCGATGGCGTGGATGTGTACGAGCCAGCCGCGTGCATCCGCCGCGCTGACCAGCTCGCCGAAGTGCGCCGGGTCGATCAGCAGCTCGCCCTGCTTGTGGCTGTTGCTGTACGGGTCGATCAGCGCCGCGCTCTGTGCCGGGTACTCCAGCACGCCGTCGGCGAAGACCTTGATCCCCGGCAGGCTCAGGTTGTCGATGCCCTGGAACTGCTGGCGCACCTTGTCCAGGGTGTCCAGGTCGGCGGGGCGGCTCTTCGGGTGGGCCACCAGCAGCGCGGCGACGTGGGCGGTCAGCTCGCCCTTGTCCGCCAGGGCCTTGTACACCGGCAGTACGCCGACGGACTTCTCCGTGGGCTTCAGGGCGAACAGCGGCTCACCCGGGGCACCGTTGGCGGCCGGGTCCATCCAGGCGGTCACGCCCAGGCTGTTGAAGGTGTTCACGGCGTTCTCGCCCGCCCGCAGCAGGGTCGCGGCCTCCAGCGGTGGCAGTACGGCGGCCACGCGGTCCCAGCCGGCGTCCACCAGGAAGCCGTTGGGCGCGCCGTCCTTGCCCAGGCCGATGGTGCCGCGCTCGGCCTCGGGCAGGCTGGCCAGCAGCTTGGCGTCGATGCCGGCGCGCTGGCGCATGGCGGCGTTGGCCCAGGCGGTGTGGTGGTCGCTGCCGACGAAGACGATGGGCACCCCGGCCCACTCGCCCCGGTCGAAGCGCTGGCCCAACGCATCGGCCTGGGCCCAGTAGGCCGAGGTCATCCCGCCCACGTAGAGCGCATCGCCCCGGCGCGCAGTGCCATCGTCACGCCAGGCCCGCAGGCGTTTCTCCAGCTCGTCCAGGCTCACCTGCTCATCGCCCATGTTGGCGGTGGACATCTCCAGGCCGCCGAAGATGGCGTGGGCGTGGGTGTCGATCAGCCCCGGCATCAGCGCCTTGCCGCCCAGGTCGATGCGCTGGGTGCCGGCGTCCGCCAGGGCACTGATTTCCGCATCGCTGCCCACCGCCAGCACCTTGCCGTTCTCCACGGCGATGGCCTGCACCATCGGCCGCGCCTTGTCGGCGGTGAAGACCTTGCCGTTGAGCAGCACCATGTCGGCGCCGGCCATGGCTTCCCACGAGGCAAAAGCCAGTGCCGTGGCCAGGAGTCGAGGAACGAAGATTTTCACGGGAGCCCCCTTGTTTTTGTAGGTGTGGCGGCGAGACTAGCGGCTCGTTCCGCCGTGGATAACGGCGAGGTCACGCAAAACGCTTTTGCCCCGTTGGAAAAGTCCCATGGATAAGCTCGGTGCCATCACGATGTTCGTCGCCACTGCCGACCACGGCAGTTTCAGCCGGGCGGCCGAGCACCTGGGCAAGACCCCCTCGGCCCTGACCAAGGCCGTCAGCCACCTGGAAGCGGAACTGGGCGCGCGCCTGTTCGAGCGCAGCACCCGGCGCATCGTGCTCACCGAGGCCGGGCGGCTCTATCTGGAAACGGCGCGGCAGCTGCTGCAGCGCCTGCACGATGTCGGCGAAGAGATCGGCCAGCTGCAACACGGGCTCAAGGGCAGCCTGCGGATGACCGCGCCGCTGGCCTTCAGCCGCGCTTTCCTCGACGAGGTGTGTGCCGGCTTCCTCGCCAGCTACCCGCAGATCACCCTGCGGGTGGACCTGACCGACACCTTCGTCGACCTGGTGGAGGCCGGTTACGACCTGGCCCTGCGCGAAGGCCCCTGCGACCTGCCGGGGCTCATCGCCCGCCCGGTCGGGCGCAACCGCATCGCCCTCTGCGCCAGCCCCGACTACGTGGCGCGGCGCGGCCCCTTCAGCCTGGACGCCATCGACGCCCACGACTGGCTCAGCTACCGCCACCCGGCCCTGAGCCGGCAGTTCTGGTGGGTCGAGCGTGATGGCCAGCGCACCCGCCTGCTGCACCCGAGCGTGTCGCGGCTGGAGAGCGACAACTACGACCTGCTGCTGGCCAACGCCCTGGCAGGCATGGGGGTGATCCACGCGCCGCTGTGGAGCGCCGCTCCCTACCTGGCCGACGGGCGCCTGGTGAACCTGCTGCCGGATCACGAGATCGACCCGGATGCCTTCGGCGACCGCATCCTCGCCGTCTACCCCAGTCACCGCCGGGCCACCGGCAAGGTGCTGGCCTTCATCGACTACCTGGCGGCCTACCTGCGCGACCGCGGGCTGGCCTGAGCCCCCTTCGCCTGGCTGCAACGCGACCCGCGAGTCAGTCCGGGGCGGCGCTTTTTTTCGGCCCGGCCTGTGGCTAAGCTCGCTGTTCCGACACCACAGCCGAGTGTGAGTCCATGACGCAGCAATGGCCGGCCGCCGACATCGCGCGCCTGATCCTCGAAGGGTTCGACGACTACCGGGAGCACTTCCGCCAGATCACCGACGGCGCGCGCAGCCGTTTCGAGCAGGCCCAGTGGCAGGAGATCCAGGGCGCCGCCGCGGCACGCATCGCCCTCTACGAAGACAAGGTCAGCGAAGTCAGCGAACGCCTGCGCAGCACCTTCGACGACGAGGTGCTGCTGGACGTGCAGCTCTGGCCGCTGGTCAAGAGCGCCTACATCAAGCAGATCGACCTGCGCCTGGACGACGAACTGGCCGAGACCTGGTTCAACTCCATCTTCTGCAGCCTCTTCAGCCACGACCTGATCAGCGACGGCTGCATGTTCATCCACACCACGCGGCCCTCCCTGCGCAGCCAGGAGCGTGCCCCGCAGACCCGCAGCTACCACCCGCGCGGTGATCTGCGCGAAGTGCTGCGCGAGGTCTTCGCCGACTACTGCTTCGACGTGCCCTTCGAGGACATGGAGCGCGACCTCGACCGCCTGGTGGAGCAGTTGCGCGAGAGCCTGCCCGACTGGGTCATCAAGGACCCGGAGCTGTGCATCGAGCTGTTCTCCTCCACCCTCTACCGCAACAAGGGCGCCTACCTGGTGGGCCGCATCTACAACCGTGACGAGCAGTGGCCGCTGGTGGTGGCGCTGCTGCACCGCGAGGGGAGGGGCATCCAGGCCGACGCGCTGATCACCGACGAGGCGGAGGTGTCGATCATCTTCTCCTTCACCCGCTCCTACTTCATGGTGGACGTGGCCGTGCCGGCGGAGTTCGTCGGCTTCCTCAAGCGCATCCTGCCGGGCAAGCACATCGCCGAGCTGTACACCTCTATCGGCTTCTACAAGCACGGCAAGTCGGAGTTCTACCGGGCGCTGATCAACCACCTGGCCAACACCGACGACCGCTTCGTGATGGCGCCGGGTGTGCGCGGCATGGTGATGAGCGTGTTCACGCTGCCGGGCTTCAACACGGTGTTCAAGATCATCAAGGACCGCTTCGCCCACGCCAAGACGGTGGACCGCAACACCGTGATCGAGAAGTACCGGCTGGTGAAGAACGTCGACCGCGTCGGGCGCATGGCCGACACCCAGGAGTTCGCCGACTTCCGCTTCCCCCGCGCCAAGTTCGACCCGGACTGCCTTGCCGAACTGCTGGAGGTGGCGCCCTCCACCGTGGCGCTGGAAGGCGACACCGTGCTCATCCGCCACTGCTGGACCGAGCGCCGCATGACCCCGCTGAACATCTACCTGGAGAACGCCAGCGAACCCCAGGTGCTGGAGGCGCTGGACGACTACGGGCTGGCCATCAAGCAGCTGGCCGCGGCCAACATCTTCCCCGGTGACATGCTGCTGAAGAACTTCGGCGTCACCCGCCACGGGCGGGTGGTGTTCTACGACTACGACGAGATCGGCTACCTGACGGAGATGAACTTCCGCGTCATCCCGCCGCCGCGCTACCCCGAGGACGAGATGGCCGCCGAGCCCTGGTACTCGGTGGCGCCGAACGACGTCTTCCCCGAGGAGTTCCCGCGCTTCCTGTTCGCCGACATCGGCCAGCGGCGGCTGTTCAACAAGCTGCATGGTGAGCTGTATGACGCGGCGTACTGGAAGTCCCTGCAGGAGGCCATCCGGGCGGGCAAGGTGATCGACGTGTTCCCGTATCGGCGCAAGGGGCGGGATGACACGATCCAGTGATCTGCTGGGCGGCGGCAGTCGCTTAGCCAAGTTGATTGCCGCGTTTTGCTGACAGCCTTTGTTTCGCCTTGCCTGGCGAGTTTCTTTTTTCAGTCGCCAAAAAAGAAACCAAAAAGGCTCGCCCCTGCATGCGGGTTTGGCTGCGCCAAACTTCCCTCGCTTCATCATCGCGTCGGGGAGCGTCGCGACAGGCCATCCATGGCCTGGCGCTCCTTTCGCGGCATCCATGCCGCTCAATCCCCTTTGCAATGACTCCGCTCGGCCTCCTGAAGGGGCAATTTCCCCCGCCCCACCCAATGTGAGCACCCAGCGCAATGCTATGCGCAGCCACCACGGTGAAGGAGGTGTGGCACTTAGATGATGCAGGCGCTCATAAAAAACGCCGCGATCAACGCGGCGTTCTTCATTCAGGCGGGGAGGGCAGGGTTCACTGCCAGAAGCGCTGCTGCTGCAGGCGGCCCCACCAGTTCATCAGCAGGCGATCCACGCTGGCGCTGGCAGCGATGCCGAAACGCTCCGGCAGGCTCTTCTTCTCCACGTAGCTGAGCAGGAACAGCTCCGACTCGCGGGCGCGCTCGGCCAGGTACTCGTCGCTGGTGCGCAGGTCGTCCACCAGCGCCTTCTCGCGGGCGGCGGTGCCCAGCCAGACCTCGCCGGTCGCCACGTCCTCGATGGCCAGCTGCGGGCGGTACTGCGCCACGTAGTCCTTGAAGCGGTCGTGGATGCTCTCCAGGTCTTCCTGGAACTTCTCCCGACCCTTCTCGGTGTTCTCGCCGAACACGGTGAGGGTGCGCTTGTACTCGCCGGCGGTGAGCACTTCGTAGTCCACGTCGTGCTTCTTCAGCAGGCGGTGCACGTTGGGCAACTGGGCCACCACGCCGATGGAGCCGATCAGCGCGAAGGGCGCCGCCAGGATGCGGTCCCCCACGCAGGCCATCATGTAGCCGCCGCTGGCCGCCACCTTGTCCACGCACACCGTCAGCGGCACGCCGGCCTGGCGGATGCGCGCCAGCTGCGAGGCGGCCAGGCCGTAGCTGTGCACCATGCCGCCGCCGCTTTCCAGGCGCAGCACCACCTCGTCCTTGGGCGTGGCCAGGGTCAGCAGGGCGGTGATCTCGTGGCGCAGCTGGTCGGCGGCGGAGGCCTTGATGTCGCCGTCGAAGTCCAGCACGAACACTCGGGGCTTGGCCTGGGGATTCTTGCGCGCGGCCTTCTCCGCCTTGGCTTCGGCCTTGCGTTGGGCCTTGAGCGCGTCCTTGTCCAGCAGGCTCTGCTCCAGGCGCTCGCGCAGGCCTTTATAGAAGTCGTTGAGCTTGGTCACTTCCAGGTGGCCACCGCCACCACGACGGCCCCGGCCACGCAGTGCGGCAAGCATCACCAGAACGATCAGGATGGCCACCACCACGGTGACCGTCTTGGCGAGAAAGCCCGCGTAATCGGCTAGGAACTCCACATAACCCCCTTCAGGAATCGACACGCGCCCCGTCTGCGGGCGCGAAAACCGGCCAAGCATACCCGCCCCGCGCAGGGCTCCACCAGCAACTGAAAAACGGCGTCATAAACAGCGGGAATGCATTCAAACAAGCGTATGTTTTTTCGTTGACAGCCCCTGTGCTTCCCCATAACCTCGCGAAACTTTCAACGTCCCGGGACGGCAGCGTACGTGGGCAGCATCTACCTGATCCGACATGGCCAGGCCTCTTTCGGCGCCGATAACTACGACGTGCTTTCCAGCGTCGGAGTTCGCCAGGCCGAAGTCCTCGGCGAGCACTTCGCCCGCCTCGGCGTGCGCCTGGATCGATGCGTCGCCGGCAGCCTCCAGCGCCAGCGCCACACCGCCGAATCCGCCCTGGAGCGCCTGCGGGTTGCCGGCCTGGCCGCACCCGAGGTGGACGTCGACCCCGCCTTCAATGAATTCGATGCCGATGCGGTGATCCGCGCCCTGCTGCCCAGCGTGCTGGAGCAGGAGCCCGAGGCGCTGCACATCATGCGCAACGCCGCGCAGAACCGCGCCGAGTTCCAGCGGCTATTCTCCAGCCTGGTATTGCGCTGGGTGGCCGGCGACTACGACGCCCCGCAGCTGCAGAGCTGGGTCGATTTCGTCGACCAGGTGCGCGGCGGTCTGGAGCGGGTGCTGGAGCGGGCGGACAGCAAGCAGAACATCGCCGTGTTCACCTCCGGCGGCACCATCACCGCGTTGCTCCACATGGTGGCCGGCGTGCCGGCCGACCGGGCGTTCGAGCTCAACTGGCAGATCGTCAATACTTCCCTCTCGCGCCTGAAGTTCCGGGGGCGGGATGTGGCGCTGGCTTCCTTCAACAGTCATGTGCATCTGGAGCTGTTGAGGGCGCCGGAACTCATCACCTACCGATGAGCCCGGCCCACCGGCCGCAAGGCCGTTATAAAACCTGAAAAACAAAGGATCGAACCATGACCACCGTTGCTGACATCGTCAAAAACATGCAGTCCAAGTTCAACGCCGGTGCTGCCGCTGGCCTGGACCTGGTATTCCAGTTCAACATCGAAGACGGCGACAACCACTACCTGGTCGTCAAGGACGGCACCTGCGACGTACAGCAGGGCGATGCCCCGAACCCCAACGTCACCCTGATCATGAGCACCGAGACCCTGGTCGGCATCATGACCGGTGAAACCGACGGCATGCAGGCCTTCATGGGCGGCAAGCTGCGCGCCGAAGGCGACATGATGCTCGCCATGAAGCTCGGCGAGCTGTTCCCGGTCTGATCGGCGAGGCCGAACCGGAAACACCCGAAACCGGAGTCCCTGGGCTCCGGTTTTTTTTCGCCCGGAAGGCTCTGCACCGGGCCAATCAGGCAGCCTGATCGAGTGGCAACACGCCTGCCTATAACGGTTGTTCGTGCTTGAGGCGCCCACTCGGCGGCATTAGGCTTGCGAATAATCATGGGTCCTAATCATAAGTAGAAGGGATAAGCATGACGCTTACAGATCAGTCCACCCGCATCCGCGACGGCGAAGAGCTCGATGCCGCGGCCATCGACCCGTATCTCAAGGCGCACATCCCCGGGCTCAGCGGCACCCCGCGCATCAGCCAGTTCCCCGGCGGCGCCTCGAACCTGACCTACCTGCTGGAATACCCCGAACAGGAGTTCGTCCTGCGTCGCCCGCCGTTCGGGCACAAGGCCAAGTCCGCCCATGACATGGGCCGCGAATTCCGCATCCTCAACCAGCTCAATGCCGGCTTCCCGTACTGCCCGAAGGCCTACGTGCACTGCACCGACGATTCGGTGATCGGCGCCGAGTTCTACGTGATGGAGCGGGTCAAGGGCGTGATCCTGCGGGCTGATGCGCCGGCCGAGCTGGGCCTGGACGAAACCCGTGCCCGCGCTCTGTGCAAGACCTTCATCGACCGCTTCGTCGAACTGCACAACGTCGACTACAACGCCTGCGGCCTGGGCGACCTCGGCAAGCCCGACGGCTACGTGCGCCGCCAGATCGAAGGCTGGAGCGACCGCTACGAGAAGGCCATGACGCCCGACGCACCCACCTGGGAGGCGGTTCGCGCCTGGCTCAAGGACAAGATGCCCGCCGACCACGGCAAGCCCGGCATCGTCCACAACGACTACCGCTTCGACAACGTCATCCTCGACCCCAGCGACCCGCTGAAGATCATCGGCGTGCTGGACTGGGAGCTGACCACCATCGGCGACCCGCTGATGGACCTGGGCAACACCCTGGCCTACTGGATCGAAGCCAAGGACCCGGCCCCGGTGCAGCTCATGCGCCGCCAGCCCAGCCACCTGCCGGGCATGCTCACCCGCCGCGAGTTCGCTGACTACTACGCCGAGCGCGCCGGCCTGCCGCCCATCGACAACCTGGACTTCTACTACACCTACGGCCTGTTCCGCCTGGCCGGCATCGTCCAGCAGATCTACTACCGCTTCTTCCACGGCCAGACCCAGGACAAGCGCTTCGCCCAGTTCATCCACATGAACAAGCTGCTGGAGCAGATGAGCCTCCAGGTGATCGGCCAATCCCGGCTGTAACCGGACCACTACAAGGGGAACCCCATGTCCAAGACCCAACTGTTCGACCTCGACGGCAAGATCGCCTTCGTTTCCGGCGCCAGCCGCGGCATCGGCGAAGCCATCGCCAAGCTGCTGGCCCAGCAGGGCGCCCACGTGATCGTCTCCAGCCGCAAGATCGACGGCTGCCAGGCCGTGGCCGATGCCATCGTCGCCGAGGGTGGCAAGGCCACCGCCATCGCCTGCCACATCGGCGAAATGGAGCAGATCCAGAACGTCTTCGCGCAGATCCGCGAGCAGTTCGGTCGCCTGGACATCCTCGTCAACAACGCCGCCACCAACCCGCAGTTCTGCAACGTCCTGGACACCGACCTGTCGGCCTTCCAGAAGACCGTCGACGTCAACATCCGCGGCTACTACTTCATGTCCATCGAAGGCGGCAAGCTGATGAAGCAGAACGGTGGCGGCAGCATCATCAACGTCGCCTCTATCAACGGCGTATCCCCCGGCGAGTTCCAGGGCATCTACTCCGTCACCAAGGCCGCCGTCATCAGCATGACCAAGGTGTTCGCCAAGGAATGCGCCCAGTACGGCATCCGCTGCAACGCCCTGCTGCCGGGCCTGACCGACACCAAGTTCGCCTCGGCGCTGACCAAGAACGACGCCATCCTCAACGTCGCCCTGCAGCGCATCCCGCTCAAGCGCGTGGCTGACCCGAGCGAAATGGCCGGCGCCGTGCTCTACCTCGCCAGTGCAGCCTCCAGCTACACCACCGGCGTGGCCCTGAACGTGGACGGTGGCTTCCTGTCCTGACCCCCGCCCGGTCCGCCAGAAGAGGGAGCCACCAGGCTCCCTTTTTCGTGGCCGGCCCTTTGACTTGCCCGGCGAAAACGCATACAGAACAGCGCCAGCCCACCTGGAATGCCTGCATGCCGTACGCCCACCCGCCCCGCGAAACCTGATGCCATGGCCGAGACCCTCTTCTCCCGCGCCAGCTGGCTCAACTCCCTGCACATGTCCACCCTCACCGTCGCCTGCATGGCCGAGCGCGGCGTGGCGGCCGACGCCGTGCTGGAGGGCAGCGGCATCACCGTCGACGACCTGCGCGACCTGCGTCGGCTGATCAACCCCGGGCAGGAGCAGCAGGTGTTCGCCAACGCCGTGCGCCTGGCCGGCTCGCCCGCCCTCGGGCTGGAGCTGGGGCAGCGCACCCGCATCTCCGCCTATGGCCTGCTGGGCTACGCACTGCTCTCCGCCCCGACCCTCGGCGACGCCTTGCGCATCGGCCTCGGCTACCCCGTGCTGCTCGGCACCTACTTCCACCTGCGCCTGGAGCGCGAAGGCGAGCTGGCCTGGCTGCTGGCCAGCGGCTACGGCGAGGACGAAGCCCTGCGCCCGTTCAACACCGAGCTGTGCCTGGGTTCGTTGCGGGTCATCTGCGCCGACCTGCTCGGGCAGCCGCTGCCTGTGTCCGCCCTGGAGCTGGACTACCCCGAACCGGCTGGAGCCGCGCCCTATTACCGCCGCGTATTCGAACGCGCCCCGCGCTTCGCCCGTGGTCGCAGCGGGTTCGGCTTCCCCGCCGCCTGGCTCGACCGGCCGCTGCCCCTGGCCGACCCGGTCACCCACAGCGAAATGCTCGAACAGTGCCGCCGGCAGAACGCCGAATTCGCCGACCGCCGCGCCTGGCTGGAGCGGGTGCGCGACCTCCTGGCCCAGCGCCTCGCCACCCCGCCCGGGCTCGACGAGCTCGCCCGCGCCATGAACACCTCCACCCGCAGCCTGCGCCGCCACCTCGCCCAGCAGCAGACCAGCTACCAGCAGCTGCTCGACGAATTGCGCTTCGAACGGGCCAAGGCCCTGTTGCGCGAAGGGGACCTGCCCATCTACCGCATCGCCGAAATCCTCGGCTTCAGCGAAACCGCCAGCCTCCGCCACGCCTTCCAGCGCTGGAGCGGCCAGACACCCAGCCACTTCCGAGGCTGACGACTCACGACCCAGCCGGCGGTGGGGCTACGACGGCAACCGTAGGATGGGCTGAGCTATACGAAGCCCATCATTGGCCGGGCGACGCGGGCTCGATGCGGTTCGCCGAGCTCACCGCATCCTACGGATGCGACCGTGCGTGGATCGCGTTTCATCGATCCACCGCCGGAACCATGCCGAAGGCCACACGCGCCGAGGTACGGGGAGGGTGTGGGAGCGGTTTCAACCGCGAAGAGCGTCGCGAATGAATTCGCTCCCACGGGGTGCTGCCCGGTGGGCTGAAGCCCACCCTACATGGCCGTCACGTATGGGCATCGATGCGGTTCGCCGAGCTCACCGCATCCTACGGACGCGACCGTGGCGTAGGGTGGATCACGCTTCATCGATCCACGCGGTGACGATATATCCGACCTGACGTGGCCAGCCATGTTGGCCATTTCGATCCCCTATTGGCCGTTACCCCCACTGCTCAAAGTGGGGGCGGCGGCCGAGAATCGGGCTCACCAACAACAAGAACCCCGATGAGGTACGCCCCCATGCTGACCGTGTACAGCGACGATCATCGCCTCCACTTCGGCCAGTCCGAACTGGTCGACGGCAAGCTCCAGCCCTGTTTCGAAATGCCCAGCCGCGCCGACACCGTGCTCGCCCGCGTGCGCCAGCAGGCGCTGGGCGAGGTGATCGAGCCGCGCGACTTCGGCCTCGACCCCATCCTCCGTGTGCATGACGCCGGCTACGTGAAGTTCCTTCAGGGCGCCTGGGCCCGCTGGGAGGCCGAAGGCCACAGCGGCGACCTGGTCTCCACCACCTTCCCGGCCCGTCGCCTGCGTCGCGACGGCCCCATCCCCACCGCACTGATGGGCGAGCTGGGCCACTACAGCTTCGACACCGAAGCGCCCATCACCCCCGGCACCTGGCAGGCCGTGTACAGCTCCGCCCAGGTGGCGCTGACCGCCCAGGACCACATGCGCCAGGGCGCCCGCACCGCCTTCGCCCTGTGCCGTCCGCCGGGCCACCACGCTGGCAGCGACTTCATGGGGGGCTACTGCTTCTTCAACAACGCCGCCATCGTCACCCAGGCCTTCCTCGACCAGGGCGCCAAGCGGGTCGCCATCCTCGACGTGGACTACCACCACGGCAACGGCACCCAGGAGCTGTTCTACACCCGCAACGACGTGCTGTTCGCCTCCATCCACGGCGACCCGCTGGTGGAGTACCCCTACTTCCTCGGCCATGCCGACGAGCGCGGCGAGGGCGCGGGGGAGGGCTTCAACGTCAACTACCCGCTGCCCCATGGCACCGCCTGGGATGGTTGGTCCGCCGCGCTGGAGGATGCCTGCCAGCGCATCGCCGCCTACGCCCCGGACGCACTGGTGATCTCCCTCGGCGTGGACACCTACAAGGACGACCCCATCTCCCAGTTCAAGCTGGATTCGCCGGACTACCTGCGCATGGGCCAGCGCATCGCGGCCCTCGGCCTGCCGACGCTGTTCATCATGGAAGGCGGCTACGCCGTCGAGGCCATCGGCGTCAACGCGGTGAACGTGCTGCAGGGCTACGAAGGGGCTGCCCGATGAGCGCCCGCCTGCTGCTCGCCGGCGCCCTCCTGGGCGCCTCGCTGAATGCCGTGGCCGCCGAGCCGGTGGTGCGCATCTACAACTGGTTCGACTACATCGCCCCCGACACCCTGGAGAACTTCCACAAGGCCAGCGGCATCCAGCCCAAGTACGACGTCTACGACAGCAACGAGGTGCTGGAGGCCAAGCTGCTGTCCGGCCACTCCGGCTATGACCTGGTGGTACCCAGCGACGGCTTCCTGCCCAACTACATGAAGGCCGGCGTGTTCCAGCCCCTGGACAAGAGCAAGCTGCCCAACTGGAAGAACCTCAACCCGGCGCTGCTCAAGGTGCTGGCCGCCAAGGACCCGGGCAACCAGTACGTGATGCCCTACATGTGGGGCACCAACGGCATCGCCTACAACGTCGACAAGGTGAAGGCGGTGCTCGGCGATAACGCCCCGGTGGACTCCTGGGACCTGATCTTCAACCCCGACAACCTGGCCAAGCTCAAGCAGTGCGGCGTGGCCTTCCTCGACTCGCCCACCGAGGTGATTCCCGAGGTGCTGCACTACCTGGGCCTGCCGCCCAACAGCCGCAACCCGGAGGACTACAAGAAGGCCGAAGCGCTGCTGGAGAAGCTGCGCCCGAGCGTGCGCTACTTCAGCTCCTCCAAGTTCGTCAGCGACCTGGCCAACGGCGAGGTGTGCGTGGCCCTGGCCTGGTCCGGCGGCGCCATGCAGGCCGCCGCCCGCGCCCGCGAGGCCGGCAACGGGGTGAAGGTGGAGTACCGCATTCCCAAGGAAGGCACCGCCGCCTGGTTCGACGTCCTGGCCATCCCCAAGGACGCGCAGAACGTCGAGCAGGCCCACGCCTTCCTCAACTACCTGCTGCAGCCGGAAGTGGTGGCGCCGATCTCCGACCACGTGGCCTACGCCAACCCCAACCAGGCTGCCGACGCGCTCACATCGGCCGAGCTGCGGGACAACCCCAACGTGTACCCGCCGGCCGAGGTGCAGGCCAAGCTGTTCTCCGTGGAGATGCTGCCGCCGAAGATGGAGCGCATCCGCACGCGGACCTGGACCAAGATCAAGACCGGGACCTGAGCAGGGCAGTGCTGTGCAAAAGGGCCGCCATGCGGCCCTTTTCATTCGGTGAGTGGTTGATTCGCGGGTTCAGCCGAGGCCGCCTGGTTCGCCTGGCCGGGCGAGTTTCGGAACCAGAAGGCGGCGGGTCTGGCTGCGCCAGACTGCCCTCGCTTCATCGTTGCGTGTACCCCATGAGTCAATCCGAAATGCTATGTTATGTAGCATTTTATATATGGAGTATTTGCCATGGGCATCGTCAAGATCTCGGATTCCCTGCACGAGGAGGCCCGCGTCGCCTGCCGGGCCATGTCCCGTTCCATCAACGCCCAGGCCGAGCACTGGATGCGCATCGGCATGCTCGCCGAGGCGCATCCCGAGCTGACCTACGCCGACATCATCCGCCGGCTGATGAGCGAGGCCCGCAAGCTGGAAGGCGCCGGTGCGGCAGAAGAGGTGGTGCAATGAGCAAGGTGACGATCAAGACCGCCGACGAGATCGCGCGCATGGTCGTGGCCGGGCGGCTCGCCGCGCGGGTGCTGGAGGCGCTGGAGGCGTTCATCGTGCCCGGCATCACCACGATGGACATCGACGCCTTCTGCGAGCGCTACATCGTCGAGACCCTCGACGCCATCCCCGGCAGCAAGGGCCAGTACGGCTACCCGTACACGGTCAACACCTCGGTGAACCACGTGGTCTGCCACGGCTGGCCGTCGGCCAGCGAGGTGCTGAAGGAGGGCGACATCGTCAACGTGGACGTCACCGTCATCAAGAACGGCTACTACGGCGACACCAGCCGGATGTACGCCGTCGGCCGCATCAGCGAAGACGCCAAGCGGCTGGTGCGGGTGACCCGCGAGTGCCTGTACGACGCCATCCGCGTGGTGCGCCCGGGCGCGACCCTGGGAGACGTCGGCCATGCCATCCAGACCCACGCCGAGCGCATGGGCTACTCGGTGGTGCTGGAGTTCTGCGGCCATGGCATCGGCCGGCAGATGCACGAAAGCCCCCAGGTGCTGCATGTCGGCCGGCCCGGCCAGGGGCTGCGCCTGGAGCCGGGCATGACCTTCACCATCGAACCGATGATCAACCAGGGCCGCCGCCAGGTGCGCACCCTGGCCGATGGCTGGACGGTGATCACCCGCGACGGCAGCCTCTCCGCCCAGTTCGAGCACACCGTGCTGGTCACCGAGACCGGCTTTCGCGTGCTGACCCTGCGTGAGGAAGAGCGCGAGGCCTTCCCGGCTGATCCTGTGCTCCCCGCGTAGCCCGGGCTCCGGCCCGGGACCGTCAGGTGGCACCCGGGCCTTGCGGCTCAACCCCGGCACGTCGCAACGCTGTTCACCTTCACGGCTTCCCGCGCCTTCAGCATCAACCCGCCCGCCAGCAGCAGGGCGCCGGCGGCCAGCAGCAGGGCCGGGCGCAGGCCGCCGCTGAAGTGGCTGCTCAGGGCCGCCAGCAGCGGGCCACTGAGCTGGCCGAGGGCGAAGCCGGCAGTCAGCAGGCCGACGTTGCGGGCGTGGCCCTGGGGGTCGATTTCCCGCGCTCGCTGCATCACCAGCAACATGCTGGCGAGGAAGGGCGCACCGCACAGCACCACGCCCAGGGCCAGCCCGGTCATGCCCGGGAACAGGCAGGCCAGCACGCCAAGCGCCTGCAGCCACAGCGCCCCCACCAGCCAGCGACCGGTGCTGCCCATGCCGGGGCGGCGCAGGCTTACCAGCAGCACCCCCAGGGTCGCCACCAGGCCGAAGGCCGGCCAGAACAGGTCCGCCTGCCAGTGCCCGTGGAACTGGCTGGCGGCCATCTGCGAAAGGAAGGTGGCCGGCAGGATGTAGCCCATCCCCACCAGGCTGTAGGCCACCAGCAGCGGGTAGAAGGCCGCCGGACGCGGCCCGGCCTGCATCGCGCCGGTCGCCGAGGCGGTACGCGGACGCGGCAGCAACGGGTGGGCGATGGCCGCCAGCACCAGGGCCACGCTGCCGAAGGCCAGCCAGGCCTGGGCCGAACCCGCTCCTTGCAGGTTCAGGCCGAGGGCGATGAGGCCGGTGAGGATCACCCCCAGGCTGGGCCCGGTGAAGATCAGCCCGCCCAGGCGCGGCCGGCCGGCGTCTGCCGCCACCTGGGCGGCCAGGCCGGTCACCACCACCAGCACCCAGGCGCTGGTGACGCCGGCGGCGAAGCGCAACAGGGCGTGGGCCCAGAAGCCTTCGGCCCAGGCCGAGGCCAGGGTGATCGCCACGCCCACCCAGAGCCCGCCGAACAGGCGCCGGCGGGCACGCTGGGTGGTGGTGGCGCGCAGGGCGTCCAGCGCACCCACCAGGTAGCCGAGGTAGTTGGCGGCGGCTATCAGGCCGGCGGCGGTGAGGTCCACCTGGCCTTCGGCGATTAGGTGCGGCAGCTGCGGGGTCAGGGCGAAGCGGCCGATCCCCATGGCGGCGATGAGGGCCAGGAGGCTGGCGAGGATGCGGATCGAGGGGGCCATGGCAGGGCTCCATGCAGGACATCGGAAGACCATGCTAGGGCGTTGCAGTGTTCATAAAAAACGAATAATAAAGAACAACTCATTCAGCAAAAGAGAATGCATGCCATGGAATTCAGCCAGTTGCGCATCTTCCAGGCGGTGGCCGAGTCCGGCTCCATCGCCCGCGCGGCGGAGCGCCTCAACCGGGTGCCGTCGAACCTGTCCACGCGGCTGCGCCAACTGGAGGAGCAGTTGGGCGTGGACCTGTTCCTGCGGGAGCGCCAGCGCCTGCAGCTGTCGGCCTCGGGCAAGGTGCTGCTGGGCTATGCCGAGCGGCTGTTCGCCCTGCAGGCCGAGGCGGAGGCGGCGATCAAGGTCGGCGAGCCGGCGGGGGACTTCCTCATCGGCTCGATGTACAGCACGGCGGCCATCCACCTGCCGCCGATGCTGGCGCGCTACCACCGGGCTTGGCCGGCAGTGAACCTGCAGGTGCAGACGCAGCCCAGCGGCGAGCTGGTGGAGGGGCTGGTGGCCGGGCGACTGGACGCGGCGCTAGTGGACGGCCCGTTGGAATACGCCGACCTGGATGGCATCCCGCTGTTCGACGAGGCGCTGGTGCTGATCACCGCCCTCGGCCATGGGCCGGTGGCCAGCGCGGCGGACGTGGCAGGGGCGGCGGTCTACACCTTTCGCTCGCGCTGCTCCTACCGCAAGCGCCTGGAGCGCTGGTTCGCCGAGTCGCGGGTGGCCATGGGCCGGGTGATGGAGATCGAGTCCTACCACAGCATGCTGGCCTGTGTGGTGGCTGGCGGCGGGGTGGCGCTGATGCCGCGCTCCATGCTGCAGAGCATGCCGGGGCGCGAGGCGGTGACGATTCACCCGCTGGCCGAACCCTTCGCTACCGCCACCACCTGGCTGATGTGGCGCAAGGGCATGCTGGGGGCGAACCTGAAGGCCTGGATCGAGCTGATGGACCTGCAGCCCAAACCCCAGGCGCGACCGTAGCCCGGGTTTCAGCCCTGGATGCCGGCCGCGCTGCTACGAAGCGCTCCCCTGGAAGCTCTGTCGCCAGGCCGACGGCGAGACGCCGAAGTGACGACCGAAGTGGTGCCGCAGGGAGGCGGGCGAGCCGAAACCGGCGAGGGTGGCGATCTGCTCCACGCTCTGGTCGGTGTTCTCCAGCAGGCGCTGGGTCAGGGCCAGGCGCTCGGCCTGCAGCCAGTCACCCAGGGTGGTGCCGGTGAGCTGGCGGAAGTGCCGGGTGAAGCTGCGCCGGCTCATCAGCGCGCGCTCGGCCAGGCTGTCCAGGCTGTGGGGTTCGCGCAGGTTGGTGCGCACCCAGTCGAGCAGCCCGGCGAGGCGGTCATCGCGGGCGCTGGCGGGCAGCGGCTGTTCGATGAACTGCGCCTGGCCACCCTGGCGGTGGGGCGCCACCACCAGCAACCGGGCCACGCGGTTGGCCCGTTCGGCGCCGCAGTGCTGACGCAGCAGGTGCAGGCAGCAGTCGAGCCCGGCGGCGGTGCCGGCGGAGGTGAGCAGGTTGCCTGCTTCCAGGTAGAGCACGTCCGGGTCCACGTCGACGGCCGGGTAGCGGGCGCTGAAGTCCCGCGCCCAGGCCCAGTGGGTGGTGGCGCGCTGGCCGTCGAGCAGCCCGGTTTCGGCCAGCACGTAGGCCCCCAGGCACAGCCCCACCAGGCGGGCGCCGCGCTGGTGGGCGGCGAGCAGCGCGTCCAGCAGGGGCTGCGGCGGGCGTTCGTCGGGGTCGCGCCAACTGGGGACGATCACCGTGTGGGCGTCCTCCAGGGCCTCCAGGCCGTGGCTGACGCTGATCTGGAAACCGGCGCTGGTGCGCAGCGGGCCGTCTTCCGCCGCGCAGACGCGCAGCTCGAAGGGCGGCGCATCGGGCTGCATCTCGCCGAATACCAGGCAGGGCACGGACAGGTGGAAGGGGCTGATGTGGTCGAAGGCGACCACGGCGATCACGGGGGCTGGCATGGAGGGGCTCCGGTTGGCTTGGCCCGATCTTAGCGGAACTTGGCAACTGGGCCACTCGTGCGTCGCAGGGGGGCTGGCCAACAATCCTCGCCACCTTCACTGCCTGAGCTTGCGAGGAGCCCCTGATGTCCCAGTCCCCGAAACGCGCCCTGATCGTCATCGACGTGCAGAACGAGTACTTCAACGGCAGCCTGCTGATCGAGTACCCGCCGGTGAGCCAGTCGCTGCCCAACATCACCCGCGCCATGGATGCGGCCCACGCTGCCGGCATCCCGGTGGTGGTGGTGCGGCACCTGACCCCGGAAGGCACGCCGATCTTCGCCCGTGGCAGCGCCACCGCCGAACTGCACCCGGAGATCGCCCGTCGCCCCCATGACCTGCTGGTGGACAAGGAGGAGGCCAGCGCCCTGTACGGCACCGGCCTGGGTGACTGGCTGCGTGCCCGTGGCGTGGACACCCTCACGGTGGTCGGCTACATGACCCACCACTGCGACGACTCCACGGTGCGCCAGGCTGCCCACGAGGGCTGGACGGTGGAGCTGCTGAACGACGCCACCGGCTCGCTGCCCTACGCCAACGCCGCCGGTTCGGTCACCGCCGAGGAGATCCATCGGGTGGTCACCGTGGTGCTGCATGCCGGCTTCGGCGCCGTGGCCAGCACTCAGGACTGGCTGGCGGCGGTGGAGGCGGGCCGGGCGCTGGAGCCGGACAACATCCTGGCGTCCAACCAGCGCGCGGTGGCGGCGCGCGGCTGACCCTGCGGTGGCGACCGTCCGTCAGGTCGGTGGCCGTTCAGCGTCGGTGAAAAATGCTTGAACCCTTGCCCGTGGTGCCGGTCGATCCTGTGTTGCTCCCTGACCTCGAAGGACTGACCCATGGGCGAGCCCAACCCCCTCAATGTGCTGTTCAGCGCGGTGGCCGTGCTGTTCCTGGCCATCATCATGGCCGGCTATGCGCGCGGCGAACCGTTCCCTGGCCCGTTTCCCGCCGCGTGCTGTGGCGCCGAGGCGGTTCCGTCCGGCGGGCTCCGTTAGTCGGCTTCCTACGCTGGCCGCTCCTGGCGTCTGACCGGCTCCTGTAAATTTTGATTCAGCGCAGTTCGCCCTTTCCGGGGCAGGTCTACGCTGTAATTGGCAGCGGAATCCTTCCGCCGCCTGTCCTGATGAGGAGGGGACCATGAAAGCTTGGCTGAGCCGTTTCGCCTGGCAGTTGTCCGTGACCCTTGGGCTGATCGAGCGCCCGCGCCTGCAACCCATCCCTGTCCGCAGTGACGAGCAGCGTCGCCTGGCCGAGGCCCGGCGCCAGCGCCGTCCGTGAACCTGGCGCGGGGCGTTCTGCCCGCGCCGTCATGACCTGACCCAGCCACCCCCGGCGCCTTCGCGCCGGGCGGCTGCCTGCGCGTGGCTGATGGTCGAAAGGC
Organism: Metapseudomonas otitidis; assembly: GCF_900111835.1. Classification (GTDB taxonomy): domain Bacteria; phylum Pseudomonadota; class Gammaproteobacteria; order Pseudomonadales; family Pseudomonadaceae; genus Metapseudomonas; species Metapseudomonas otitidis. The sequence continues at coordinate 210,735 of NZ_FOJP01000003.1, read as the reverse complement.
TGTTGGTCGGGCAACAGTGCATCAGCAGGTTGTCCTCGTCCGGGCAGCCGCCCGTTGTCTGCTGATTGATGCAAATCATTGTTCGTAAAGGCTTTTTTATCCTGGCATGGTTGCTGCTGAAGACCTTGTGCAACTGGCCGCCGGTGCGGCCATCCGTCCGTTCGCACAGGAGAGAAGCCATGAGCCAGCAACCGATCAAGTTCGCCTACTGGGTCCCCAACGTCAGCGGCGGCCTCGTCGTCAGCACCATCGAGCAGCGCACCCGCTGGGACATCGACTACAACCGCACCCTGGCCCGCACGGCCGAGGCGGCCGGCTTCGAATACGCGCTGTCGCAGATCCGCTTCACCGCCGGCTACGGCGCCGAGTACCAGCACGAGTCGGTGGCCATCAGCCATGCGCTGCTGGCGGCGACCGACAAGCTCAAGGTGATCGCGGCCATCCTGCCGGGGCCCTGGAACCCGACCCTGGCGGCCAAGCAGCTGGCGACCATCGACCAGCTCACCGGCGGGCGCATCGCCATCAACGTGGTGTCCGGCTGGTTCCGGGGCGAATTCCACGCCATCGGCGAGCCCTGGCTGGACCACGACGAACGCTACCGCCGCTCCGAGGAGTTCATCCGCGCGCTGAAGGGTATCTGGACCGAGGACAGCTTCACCTTCAACGGCGATTTCTACCGCTTCCGCGACTACAGCCTGAAGCCCAAGCCGCTGCAGCAACCGCACCCGGAAATCTTCCAGGGCGGCAGTTCGCGAGCCGCGCGGGACATGGCGGCCCGGGTGTCGGACTGGTACTTCACCAACGGCAACACGGTGGAGGGGATCAAGGCCCAGGTGGACGACATCCGCGCCAAGGCCGCCGCCAACGGGCACAGCGTGAAGATCGGGGTGAACGCCTTCATCATCGCCCGCGACACCGAGGAGGAGGCCCGCGCGGTGCTGCAGGAGATCATCGACAAGGCCAACCCCGAGGCGGTCAACGCCTTCGGTGCCGAGGTGAAGCACGCCGGCGCGGCCAGCCCGGAGCGCGAAGGCAACTGGGCCAAGTCCACCTTCGAGGACCTGGTGCAGTACAACGACGGCTTCAAGACCAACCTGATCGGGACGCCCCGGCAGATCGCCGAGCGCATCCTCGCCCTCAAGGCCGTGGGGGTGGACCTGATCCTCTCCGGCTTCCTGCACTTCCAGGAGGAGGTGGAGTACTTCGGCCAGCACGTGCTGCCACTGGTTCGCGAGCTGGAGGCCGAGGCCGCCGCCGAGCGCGAGTCCAGGGCCGTGGCCTGATCACAGGGCGGCGGCGCCGGGAGGCGCTGCCGCGTTGATCGGTTGTTCTTGTACAAATAGTCAGTTTGTACAATATTGGCCGTCACCTAACCGGAGTGACGCCATGCATCCTTTCTTTCGCCGGGCCGTGCTGGCCTGCTGCCTGTTGACTGCCACCGGCCTGGCCCAGGCCGACTGGCGCCAAGCCCTGCCCGAGGCGCGCCTGGTGGGCAGTGCGGACTACAGCTTCTTCGGCTTCCGCCTCTACAGCGCCCGCCTGTGGTCGCCAACGGCGCCGCTGGCGGCGGACGCGCCGTTCGCCCTGGAGCTCACCTACCACCGCAGCATCGAGCGCGATGACCTGGTGGCCGCCAGCCTCAAGGAAATCCGCCGCACGGCGGGGGATCGGGTCAGCGAGGCACAGTTGCAGGCCTGGGCCGAGCAGATGCGCCAGGCCTTCGTCGACGTGCAGCCGGGGCAGCGCATCACCGGGGTATTCCTGCCGGGGCAGGGCGCGCGCTTCTACTTCGGCGACCGGCTCACCCACGCCGTCGACGACCGCGCCTTCGCCCGGGCCTTCTTCGACATCTGGCTCTCGCCCCGCACCCGTGAGCCGGAGCGCCGCGAAGAACTGCTGGGGCTGGCCAGCAACTAGGTATGGGCCGCCAACGGCGGCCCGGGGTCATCAGAGCTTGAACAGGCGCGCGGCGTTGCCGTGGAAGAACTTCTCCAGCACCTCGTCCCGCAGGCCCAGGCGCTGGGCATCCTCGATGCTCTGGCGGATCGGCCGGAAGGTGTAGGAGGAGCCGAACAGCAGCTGGTCGGCGAGGAAGCCGTTGGCCGCCTGCACGTAGCCTTCGCTGCCGGGCAGGAACAGGTACATGTCCGGCACCAGGTGGATGTTCGGGTAGCGGAAGGCCACGCCCAGGGCCTGCTGCACGTTGGGCCAGTAGCCGTGGTAGACCACGATGGGCAACTGCGGGAAGGCCCGGGCCACGGCTGCCAGCCGGCCGGGGTCGTTGTAGGCCGGGTCCGGCGTGGTCGGCCCGCTCATCAGGAACAGCGGGATGCCGCGCGCCTGCAGGTGCTCGTAGAGCGGCCAGTACAGCGGATCGTCCGGGTGCCGGGCGGGGTCGCCGAACCCCGGCTCCAGGTCGATGCCGGCCAGGCCCAGCTGGTCCACCGCGCGGTCCACCTCCGCCAGCGCCGCGTCGATGCCCTGCAGGGCCGGCTCCACCGAACCGATGCCGATCAGTGCCTCGTGCCCCTGGACGATGGCCTGGATGCGTTCGTTGGGCAGATGCTGGGAGGGGGTATGCCGACCCACCACCACGGCGCGGTACAGCCCGGCGTCGCGCACCTCGGCGAGGAAGCCCTCGGGCGTGAGCGAGCGCTCGAAGTGGTTGTCCGCTCCCCGCGTGCCCACGCGGCGGTTCAGCCAGCGGGCCGTGTCATGTTCCGGCGTGCCCGGCGCCCCGCCGAAGAAGGGGTGCAGGTAGGCCGGGCGGCAGCGCATGTCGATGATCTTCACGCGACGTTCTCCTTGCCGGCGCGAATGTCGAAGGCGCCGCCGGTGAAGGCACCGTCCACCGTGACCTTGCCCTTGCCGGGCAGCAGCGGGAACACCAGCTCGGCGAAGCGGTAGGCCTCTTCCAGGTGCGGGTAGCCGGACAGCACAAAGCTGTCCACGCCCAGCTGCGCATACTCCAGCAGGCGCGCGGCCACTGTCTCGGGGTCGCCCACCAGGGCGGTGCCGGCGCCGCCGCGTACCAGGCCGACGCCGGCCCAGAGGTTGGGCGCCACTTCCAGCTTGTTGCGGTCGCCGCCGTGCAGCGCGGCCATGCGTCGCTGGCCTTCGGAGTCCATCCGCGCGTAGTTGGCCTGGGCGGCCGCGATGGTGGCGTCGTCCAGGTGGCTGATCAGCTCGTCGGCGGCGGCCCAGGCGGCTGCGTTGGTCTCCCGCACGATCACGTGCAGGCGCACGCCGAAGCGCACGCTGCGGCCATGGCGAGCGGCGCGGGCGCGCACGTCGGCGATCTTCTCGGCGACGGCCGCCGGCGGCTCGCCCCAGGTCAGGTAGGCGTCCACGTGCTTGGCCGCCAGCTCGTGGGCGGCGGGGGAGGAGCCACCGAAGTACAGCGGCGGGTAGGGTTGCTGCACCGGCGGGAAGAAGTTCTGGGCGCCCTTGACCTTGAGGTGCTGGCCGTCGAAGTCCACCGTTTCGCCCTGCAGCAGGCGTCGCCAGATGCTGAGGAACTCGTCGGAGGCGGCGTAGCGCTCGTCGTGGGCGAGGAACACGCCGTCGGCCTCCAGCTCGGTGGCGTCGCCGCCGGGCACCACGTTGAGCAGCAGGCGCCCGCCGCTGGCCTGGTCCAGGGTGGCGGCCTGGCGGGCCGAGGCGGTGGGGTTGCCGAGGGAGGTGCGCAGGGCCACCAGCAGCTTGATGCGCTGGGTCACCGGCACCAGGCTGGCGGCGGTCACCCAGGGGTCCAGGCAGCTGGCGCCGGTGGGGATCAGCAGGCCGTCGTAGCCCAGCTGGTCCGCCGCCACGGCGATCTGCCGCATGTAGGCATTGGTGGCCGGGCGGCCGCTGGCGGAGTGGCCCAGGTAGCGGGTGTCGCCGGAAGTCGGCAGGAACCAGAAGATATCCAGACTCATGGTGTTGTCCTCGTTGCCATCGTCGTTGCCCGTCAGGGCGTTGGGTGCACGCGTGGCGTCGTTGTCGTTGGAATTCAGATCGACAGGTTGATGACCCGTCCGCCCTGGGCGCTCTGGGCCGGTCGGCGCTTGTTCACCACCAGCTCGCCGATGCGGATGAGGTGCGCGCGGGTGATGTTGCGCGACAGCCCCAGCAGGCTGGCGGTGTGCACCTGGTTGTGGTGGCAGAAGCGGTAGGCGGCGCGCAGCAGGGCGTCCTCGACCTTCTCGTGGAGGGCGCCGCTCTGCTCCTCGAACAGGCGCTCGAAGGCCCGCAGCAGCAGGTCGTCGGCGCTTTCCTCGCGGGGCCGGCTGTCGTCCGGGCGCTCGATGCGCAGGTTGGACAGGTGCAGGTCCTCGGCGCGGATCAGCCTGTCGCGGCAGATCAACAGGGTGTGGTGGATGACGTTTTCCAGCTCGCGGATGTTGCCCGGCCAGTCGTAGCTGGCCAGCCGGCGGGCGGCGTCCTCGCTGAGGGTGACGTCGCTGTAGCCCAGGCGCCGGCTGTACTCGGCGACGAAGTGACGGGCCAGCGGCAGGATGTCGCCGGGCCGCTCGCGCAGCGGGTGCAGCTGCAGGCTGACCACGTTCAGCCGGTAGTAGAGGTCCTCGCGGAAGTGCCCGGCGTTGATGGCCTTCTCCAGGTGCACGTTGGTGGCCGCCAGCACCCGCACGTTGATGGGGATGCTCTTGCGCGAGCCGAGGCGGACCACTTCGCGCTCCTGCAGCACGCGCAGCAGTTTGACCTGGATGGGCATCGGCAGGTCGCCGATCTCGTCGAGGAACAGGGTGCCGCCGTTGGCCTCCTCGAACCACCCGGCCTTGGCGGCCAGGGCGCCGGTGAAGGCACCTTTCTCGTGGCCGAACAGCTCGGCCTCCACCAGGGATTCGGAGAAGGCGCCGCAGTTCACCGCGACGAAGGGGCCGTTGCGCCGGCCGCTGAGGTTGTGCACGTGGCGCGCGACCAGCTCCTTGCCCGTTCCGGTCTCGCCGATGATCAGCACGCTCGCCTCGCTGGGGGCGACCTGTTGCAGGTGGGCGAGCAGGGCCTGGGAGCGCGGGTCTTCGAAGACCTGTGCGGTCGCCCGGATCGAGGTGGCCAGTGTCGGGGACGGGGGGAGGGTCAGCAGGTGCATGGGCTTGCCTTACGAGTAGAAGGACGGAGTGGGGCGCGTGCCGTTGAGCGCCCAGTCGCCCAGCTCGTGGATGCGGTAGTCCACGGGGTCGTGCAGCGTCTGGGTGCGCAGGTTGCGCCAGTGCCGGTCGAAGCGCAGGGAGGCGTGGGTGGCCCGGGCGCCGGTGACTTCGAACAGGCGGTTGCAGATGTCGAGGCCGTTGCGGGTCGCCGCGACCTTGGCGGTGCCGATGGCCAGGGCCAGGCGCGCGCGCTCCTCGGCGCTCAGGGCGTGTTCCTTGGCCCAGGCCGCGTCCAGCTGCTCGGCGGCGCGCTCCACCAGCAGGCGGGTGCTCTCCAGGCCGACCCAGAATTCGCCGTAGTGGCGCAGGACGTACGGGTCCTCGCCGCTGTGGCGGGCGCTGGAACGGAACCAGGGGCGGCTCTCGTGCAGGGTGTACTGGCGGGCCTCGTCGAAGGCGCCTTCGGCAATGCCGAGGAACAGGTTGGCGAAGTGCAGCTGGGCGATCAGCGGGCGCAGGCAGGCGAACGGCGTGCTCAGCGGGCCCGGGTCGAGCAGCAGTTCGTGCTGCTCCACGCGCACCCGTTCGAAGGTGGCGCTGCCGCTGTCGGTCTGGCGCTGGCCGATGTTGTCCCAGTCGCCGTGCAGGGTGATGCCGGTGCGCCCGCTGGGGATGGCGGCGATCAGCAGCTTGCCGCCGTTGCCTTCGTCGACGGCGGAGGCGATCAGCATCTCGGAGTCGCTGGCGCCGGAGCAGAAGCTCTTCTTGCCGGAGAACTCGCACCAGCCGTCGAAGCGCTTGACCAGGGTGCGGGTGTCCAGGGGGTTGAGGGCATTGCCCCAGAACCAGTGCTTGCGGGCGGTCTGTTCGAACCAGGGTTGCCATTGCTCGGGCCGCGAGAACAGCCGCACGGTGGCGAGCATCAGGTGCTGGAAGCCGAATACGTGGGCGATGGAGCTGTCGACCCGGGCGAATTCGCGGGTGACGGCCAGGGTCTCGCTCCAACTGGCGCCGAGGCCGCCGTACTGGCGGGGAATGGCCAGGCCCAGCAGGCCGCTGGCACGCAGCGCGTCGCGCTCGGCCTTGGGCGTGCCGCCTTGGGCGTCGCGCTCGACGGCGCTTTCGGCGAACTGCGCGGCGAGCTGGCGGGCGCTCAGCAGCGGGTCGAGAACGGTGGTTTGCGGACGGGCGCTCATGGTGTCGTCCCGCTGGCTCAGGCGATCTTGCGCAGCGGGCGGCTGCCGGCGGTGGTGCTGTGCAGCAGGTCGGCGGCACGTTCGGCGGCCAGCTCGATGCGGGCCTGCAGCGGGGCGCTGGTGATGCGGTAGTCCTGGAAGTCGGCCTCGCTGGCGTAGACGCCGATGGGCAGGGTCAGGGCCTGGAAGAAGCTGAACAGCGGGCGCAGCTGGTGATCCAGCACCAGGGCGTGGCGTTCGCTGCCGCCGGTGGCGGCCAGCAGCACCGGGGTGTCGATCAGGGCGTTCAGTTCGATGAGGTCGAACAGGTGCTTGAACTGGCCGGGGTAGGAGCCGCGGTACACCGGTGCGGCCACCACCAGCAGGTCGGCCTGCTCGATGGCGCGCAGTTGCGCTTCCACGTCGTCCGGCAGTTCCTTGCGGGACAGGGCGCCGCCGACGGGGCGGGCGATGTCGCCCAGTTCGATGATGCGGGCGTTGAACTCCAGGCGTTCGCCCAGGGCGGCGACCAGGGCTTCGGTGAGCACCAGGGTGCGGGACGGGCGGTAGGCTCCACCGGAGACGGCGACGACGTTGAGGGCAGTGCTCATGGTTGGTGTTCCTTTGGCGTGCTGTGGGAGCCAGGGGTTCAGCAAGTCCCGTTCCAGTTCGGTAAAGCGTTATTTATCAATGAGTTGGTAGGCCATGGCGCTGGGCGGTGCTGCTGCCAGGCCAGCGAACTGTTGATGCGCTGTTGCCTGGCGGGCAGTGGAACGGCTGTTGCCCGGCGGACAGTGACGGCCTGCCGGAGCCGTTTTAGGCGCTGCGTCTTATTCTGTGAAGGAATTTGAATAAATATTCTTATTCAAATAAGGGATAAGTCAGGCGTGGCGGGCTGCCGAGGGCGGGTCGGGCGCCAGGACGGCGCCCGGGCAGGATCAATCGTGTTGCGCGAACCAGTCGTCGATCAGCGTATTCAGGCGCTCGCCGGAGAAGCTGGGGAAGTGGCCACCGTGCACGGTACGCACCGGCAGCTCGCGCAGACGCGCCAGGCTGCGGGCGTAGTCGTCGAGGTTGGAGTGGTAGGCGTCTTCGATCAGCGGGCCGTCGTAGATGATGTCGCCGCTGAACAGGGTGCCGGTGCGAGCCTCCCAGAGGCTGATGCCGCCGGGGGAATGACCGGGGGTGTGCAGCACCTCCAGCACGCGGTCGCCCAGGTCGATGACGTCGCCTTCCTCGATCAGCCGGGTGGCCGGGGCCGCCTTGACCCGGTACTCGGCGTAGCACAGCGGGCAGTCGGGGTGGGCCTCGAACATGGCGTCGTCGACGAAGGCGCGGGCCAGGGTGTTGTCGCTGTCGGGGCGGGCGAGGATGTCGGCCTCGGCGGGGTGCACCAGGCGTTCGTCGAACTCGTGGTGGCCGGCGATGTGGTCGAAATGGGTGTGGCTGGCCACGGCCAGCAGCGGGCGCTGGGTGAGCCAGGGCAGCTGTTCGCGCAGGCTGACCAGGCCGGAGCCGGAGTCCACCAGCACGTCGCGGTCGCGACCCTGGATGTGCCAGAGGTTGCAGCGGTAGAAGGGCCGCACGTAGGGCTCGCTGATGAGGCTGACGCCGTCGTAGAGGTGCTCCACCTCGAACCAGCGGTCTCGGCTGACGATTTTCATCGGAGGCTCCTTTGTTGTGGTTGTGGGCGCAGCATACCTGGCGGCGCCCCGCCGCACCTGCAGGGGCGACTTCTGATCCGTAGCCCGGGCTTCAGCCCGGGGATTCGGGTTGAAGCGTCCCGGACTGAAGTCCGGGCTACGGTCTGGC
>NZ_FOJP01000003.1:0-202572 GCF_900111835.1 Metapseudomonas otitidis | reverse complement strand
CGTAGCCCGGGCTTCAGCCCGGGGATTGCGAGTTGAAGCGTCCCGGACTGAAGTCCGGGCTACGGTCTGGCAGGGCGCTGGCCCGGGCTACGGGGTTGGGTTCACGGGGCGAAGGGCGGGGCTTCGGCCACTTCGATGATCAGCGGGCGGTCCCCCGGGGCGTTGCGCAGCAGCTCCTGCAGGTGGGCGTGGTCGCGGGCTTTCTCGGCCTGGCAGCCGAAGCCGCGGGCGATGGCGATGAAGTCCGGGGTGTGGATGTCCACGCCGAGCGGGGTGATGTCGCGACGCTCCATGTAGCGCTTGATCTCGCCGTAGCCCTGGTTGTTCCACAGCAGGACGATGACCCCGACCCGCGCTTCGACGGCGCTGGCCAGTTCCGGCAGGGTGAACTGGATGCCGCCGTCGCCCATCAGGCTGATCACCGGGCGTCCCGGTTCGGCCAGCTTGGCGCCGATGGCCGCCGGCAGGCCGTAGCCGAGGGTGCCGTAGCCGGTGGAGGCGTTGAACCAGCGGCGGGCGCCGTCCAGCTCCACCAGGTGGTTGCCGCTGTAGACGGTCTGGGTCGAGTCACCGACGAAGCGCGCGTCGGGCAGCACCTCGAGGATGCAATCGAACAACCGACGGTAGTGCTCCCAGCCGGCGAAGCCTTCGGCCAGTTGTGCGCGGGCTTCGGCGGCGCGACGGGCGCCGGGGCTGTTGGCGTCGGCCTGGCGCGGCGGCAGCTCGGCCAGCAGCACGCGCATGGCCTGGCGGGCATCGCAGTGGATGGCCATGGCCGGGGCGTGGTTGCGCACCAGTTGCTGGGCGTCGATGTCGATGCGGATCAGCTCGCCGCCGATGCGGAAGCCGCCGTCGAACACCACGTCGTAGTCGGTCTCGCCCAGCTCGGTGCCGATGGCCAGCACCAGGTCGGCGTCGGCGGCCAGCTGGCGCACCGGCACCAGGGACTGGTTGCTGCCCAGCAGCAGCGGGTGGTCGCCGGGGAGCAGGCCCTTGGCGTTGATGGTCTGCGCGGTGGGGGCGTCGAGGGCGGTGGCCAGGGCACGGGCCTCCACCTGGGCTTCGACGCAACCGCCGCCCAGCAGCAGGAGCGGGCGTTGGGCGGCGCGCAGGCGCTGGGCGGCCTCGCGCAGCTGCGCCAGGGGCGCGGCAGGACGCGGCAGGCGCACGCGGGGGCGCAGCTCCAGGTGGTCGGCGGGGGCGGTGATGATGTCCAGCGGCAGCTCGATGTGCACCGGGCGCGGACGCTGGCCGTCGAACACGGCGAAGGCGCGGGCCAGCACGGCGGGCAGTTCATCGACGCTCATGAGGGTGTGGCTGAAGGCGGCGACGCCGGCCACCAGGCCGCGCTGGTCCGGCAATTCGTGCAGGTAGCCGTTGCCGAGGCCGAGGCGATGGCGCTCGTTGACGCTGGAGATCACCAGCATGGGGATGGAGTCGGCGTAGGCCTGGCCCATGGCGGTGAGGATGTTGGTCATGCCCGGGCCGGTGATGATGAAGCACACGCCGGGCTTGCCGGTGACGCGGGCATAGCCGTCGGCCATGAAGCCGGCGCCCTGTTCGTGGCGCGGGGTGACGTGGCGGATGCGACTGCCGGGCAGGCCACGGTAGAGCTCGACGGTGTGCACGCCGGGGATGCCGAACACGGTGTCGACGCCCCAGGCTTCCAGTTGCTTGACGAGGAATTCACCGCAGGTGGTCATGGCAGGTTCCTTGTTGGGCTGGGTGTAAAACGAGCCCGGCAGGGTTGCCTGCCGGGCTCGGAAGGGTCACGGGAGTGGGCCGCGACCAGTCGGGAAGATCAGGCCAGGCTGGCGTGGCTGGCCGGGCGACGGGTCACCAGGCTGATGACCACGAAGCTCACCAGGCCGACCGCCAGGCTGTAGTAGATCGGGGTGTTGGCGTCCAGGCCGTCCTTGAACATGAAGCCCAGCACGGTGAGGAACCCCAGGGTCATGCTGGCGATGGCGCCGGCGGTGGTGGCGCGCTTCCAGTAGATGGCACCGATCAGCGGAACCAGCATGCCGCCCACCAGCAGGTTGTAGGCCACGGTCAGGGCGCTGATCACGTCGCTCACCACCAGGGCGATGCCGAGCATGACCACGCCCAGCAGCAGGGTGGCGATGCGGTTTTCATGCACGTCGCCGTTGCCGCTGGTGCGGCCGCCGCGCAGCAGCGGCAGCAGGTCCTGGGTGATGGTGGTGGAGGCGGCCAGCAGGCCGGCGCTGGCGGTGGACATCAGCGCGGCCAGGGCGGCGGCGATCACCAGGCCACGGATGCCGTTGGGCAGGCTGTGCTCGACGACGCTGGCGAAGGCGTTGTTGACGTTCTCCAGGTCCGGCAGCAGCACCTTGGCGGCCATGCCGATGAGGGCACCGGCCAGGCCGTAGAGCACGCAGTAGAGGCCGGCGGCGGTGCCGGCCACCTTGGCCACGCCTTCGCTGCGGGCTGTGAACACGCGCTGCCAGATGTCCTGGCCGATGAAGATGCCGAAGAAGTAGATCAGGAAGTAGGTGACGATGGTGTCCCAGCCGATGGCGGTGAAATCGAAGTAGCGCGCTGGCAGCTTCTCCACCAGGGCGTTCCAGCCGCCGGCGTCGGCGATGGACATGGGCATCAGCAGGAACACCAGGCCGACGGTCATGATCAGGAACTGCACGATGTCGGTGAGGGTCAGCGACCACATGCCGCCGATGGTGGAGTAGAGGACCACCACACCGCCGCCGACGAGGATGGCGACCCAGAACGGCAGGCCGAACAGCACCTGCATGACGGTGCCGATGGCGATGGTGGAGGTGGCGCCGATCATCAGCGCGTACACCAGCATGATCACCGCGCTGGACTGGCGGGCGGCCGGGTTGTAGCGGCGCTCCAGTACCTGGGTGACGGTGTAGATCTTCAGCTTCAGCAGCGGTTTGGCGAGGAACAGGCTGAGCCCGACGATGCCCAGGCCGATGGCGCCGCAGAGCCAGAAGCCGGAGATGCCGTGGACGTAGCCCAGGCGCACGGTGCCGATGGTGGAGGCGCCGCCGAGGACGGTGGCAGCCATGGTGCCGAGGTAGAAACCCGGGCCGAGGTTGCGCCCGGCGACCAGGTAGTCGTCACGGGTCTTGGCGCGGCGCATGCCATACCAGCCGAGGGCCAGCATGCCGGCGGCGTAGAGCAGTACGACGAAGATATCCAGGGCCATAAGATCAGCTCTCTCTTTCTCATTGTTGTAGTCCGGACGGGCATCCGGGGACGTGCGTAGCCGCGCGGCGCTGCCGCGTGGCCGGTCCATTCATCGCAAGGATCGGGGCCGTCCGGGCCCCGGTGGGTTCAGGGTCAGGCGGCCTCGGCCCGCAGGGGCGCGACGCTGCGTTTCAGGCGCACCCAGCGCGGGCCGCGCGGACCGTACACCTCGGCCGGCTCGGGGAACAGGTTGAGCAGCGCGAGGTAGAGCAGGGCGGCCAGGCCGAGGGTGACCGGCAGGCTGACGTCGATGCCGCCGGCCAGTTCGCCCAGCGGGCCGACGAACTGCCCCGGCAGGTTGACGAAGCACAGGCCCACCAGCGCGCTGGGGATCCAGGCGCCCATGCCGCGCCAGTTCCAGCCGTTGTGGAACCAGTAGCGGCCGCCGGTCTCGCCACGGGTGAAGACCTGCAGGTCGTCCGGGCAGTAGAAGCCGCGGCGGATCACCAGGCCGAGGATCATGATCACCATCCAGGGGCTGGTGCAGGTGATGATCAGGACGGCGAAGGTGGACACGCTCTGCACCAGGTTGAAGGCGAAGCGGCCGATGAAGATGAAGGCGATGGACATCAGCCCGATCATCACCGTGGCCTGCACGCGGTTGAGCAGGCGCGGGAACACCGAGGACATGTCCAGGCCGGTGCCGTACAGCGAGGTGGTGCCGGTGGACATGCCGCCGATCACCGCGATCAGGCACACCGGCAGGAAGAACCAGGTCGGCGAGACGGCCAGCAGGCCGCCGACGTAGTTGTTCTGGGCGATGTAGTCCGGCGCCTGGACGGCGACGATGGTGGCGGTGACCAGGCCGAAGAAGAACGGGATCAGCGTGGCCAGCTGGGCGCCGATCACGGCGGCCATGATGCGGCCCTTGCTCGCCTCGCGGGGGATGTAGCGCGCCCAGTCGCCGAGGAAGGCGCCGAAGGACACCGGGTTGCTCATGGCCAGCAGGGCGGCGCCGATGAAGGCGGCCCAGAAGCCCGGGCTGCCCAGTTGCACGGAGCCGGCGTAGCTGGCGTCGAAGGGCCCGGCGAAGGCGAAGATGCCCAGCAGGAACAGCGCGCTGGCGCTCCACACCGCGACCTTGTTGACCCACAGCAGGAAGCGGAAGCCGTAGATGCACACCGTCAGCACCAGCACGGCGAACAGGCCGTAGGCCAGGCCCAGGGTCAGGTCGGTTTCCGGCAGACCCATCAGGCGCTTGGCGCCGCCGATGAGCGCATCCCCCGAGCTCCACACCGAGAGGGAGAAGAAGGCGATGGCGGTGAGCAGCGAGAGGAACGAGCCGACGATCCGCCCGTGGACGCCGAAGTGGGCGCCGGAGGAGACCGCGTTGTTGGTGCCGTTGAGCGGGCCGAACAGGCCCATCGGCGCGAGGATCAGCGAGCCGACCACGACGCCCAGCAGGATGGCCCATACGCCGGCCTGGAAGGACAAGCCGAAGAGTACGGGGAAGCTGCCGAGCACGGCGGTGGCGAAGGTGTTGGCGCCGCCGAAGATCATGCGGAACAGATCGATCGGTCCGGCGTTGCGCTCGTGGTCCGGGATCTGTTCGACCCCGAATGTCTCGATGCGCGTCAGGCTGTGTTCATTGTTGTTGTTATGCATGTTCATCTCCCGGGGAACGCGTCAGGTTGGGGGCAGATGGTCCGGCATGGCCGACAGGTGTTCATGGCAGGCGAGCCATGGGGCGTTTTCTTGTTCTTGGCGGAAGACGATGGTCTCCCGTTCCAGGCTGTCCACGGTCTCGCCGCCCAGCAGCAGGCGGGTGGCGACGTCGTGGGTGAAGATGGCCACCGGGCCCAGCAGGCTCAGGTGGCGGTTGCTGGAGCGGCATTCGAGCACCCGCAGCCCGTCGCGCTGCCAGCCGTCCCAGACCGCGCGGTAGGCCGCGCGGCTCTCCAGCACACCGGGGGTGGTGTGGAAGATGAAGGTGGCGTCTTCGCTGAAGGCGGCGAAGTAGGCCTCGGTGTCGTTGTGGGCGAAGGCCGCCACCAGGGCATCGGCGGCCTCCAGGACCTGGCGGCGGGCGTCCATGTCAGCGACGCTCCACGCCGGGCAGGATGCAGAGCATCTCGTACAGCAGGTTGGCCGCCAGCAGCGAGGTGTTGCCGGTGGTGTCGTAGGGCGGGGAGACCTCCACCAGGTCGCAGCCGATGATGTCCAGGCCCTGGCAGCCACGGATGATCTCCATCGCCTGGATGGTGGTCAGGCCGCCGATCTCCGGGGTGCCGGTGCCGGGCGCCCAGGCCGGGTCGATGCCGTCGATGTCGAAGGACAGGTACACCGGGCCGCCGCCGACCTTCTCGCGCACCTCGGCCATCAGCGGTTCGAGGGACTTGTGCCAGCACTCTTCGGCCTGCACCACGCGGAAGCCCTGCTTGCGGCTCCAGTTGAAGTCCTCGGCGGTGTAGCCCTGGGCGCGCAGGCCGATCTGCACCACGCGGTCGCAATCGAGCAGGTCCTCTTCCACCGCGCGGCGGAAGGTGGTGCCGTGGGCGATCTTCTCGCCGAACATGTGGTCGTTGACGTCGGCGTGGGCGTCGATGTGCACCAGGCCCACCTTGCCGTGCTTCTTCTTGATGGCCCGCAGGATCGGCAGGGTGATGGTGTGGTCGCCGCCCAGGGTCAGCGGCAGGATGCCGTGGCCGAGGATGCGGTCGTATTCCTGCTCGATGATGCGCACGGCGTCCAGCAGGTTGAAGGTGTTGATGGCGACGTCGCCGATGTCGGCCACGTTCAGCGAGTCGAACGGGGCGGCGCCGGTGGCCATGTTGTAGGGGCGGATCATCACCGACTCGGCGCGGATCTCGCGGGGGCCGAAGCGGGTCCCGGAGCGCAGCGAGGTGCCGATGTCCAGCGGCACGCCGACGAAGGCGGCGTCGAGGGCGTCGAGCTCGGCGGGGGTCTGGATGTGGGGAAGGCGAAGCATGGTGGCGATGCCGCCGAAACGGGGCATTTCATTGCCGCCCAGGGGCTGGTGGAGTTTTTTGTCCACGGGGTGGCCTCACGGTTGTTGTGGTTGTCGTGGGGCGATTCTGGTGAGTGGGCAGCGGGGGAAGAATCCCCACGGGCAAATAATCACTTCAAGGATTTCTAAACTATCCGCAACGGGTAGACTGCGCCGATCTGTCGCATCTGGCGGGCTCCTGTAGGGGCGAATTCATTCGCCAAGGGGCGCGAAGCGCCCCCAACCGGGGCCTGCAGAGAGCAGGCCGTTCGCCTGCATGGCGAATGAATTCGCCCCTACAGATTTGTGCAGCCTTTCGAAACCCATGGAGTTTCCATGTCCAACACCCTTCCCGACCTCAAGCTGCTGCGCGTGTTCGCTGCCGTGGTGCGCCACCAGGGCTTCGCCGCCGCGCAGCAGGAGCTGAACCTGTCCACCTCGGCCATCAGCACCTACATGAGCCAGCTGGAGGCGCACCTGGGCATCACCCTGTGCCACCGGGGGCGGGGCGGTTTCAGCCTGACCAGCAAGGGCGAGCTGTTCCACCAGGAGGCGTTGCGCCTGCTGGGCGAGCTGGAGAGCTTCGAGCGCTACTCGGCCTCGCTGAAGGGGGAGCTGCGGGGGACGCTCAACCTGGGGGTGCTGGACTCCACGGTCAGCGACCCGGCGTTGCCCCTGGCGGAGGTGATCGGCGCCTACAGCCGCGAACACCCCGGCGTGCACCTGCACCTGTCGGTGATGAGCCCCTACGACCTGCAGCTGGGGGTGCTGGACAACCGCCTGGACCTGGCCATCGGCGCGTTTTCCACGCGCATGAACGGCCTGGCCTACCAGCCGCTGTACCGCGAGCAGCACTGGCTCTACTGCAGCGACCGGCATTCGCTGTTCAGCGACCGGCGCATCCCGGCGGAGGTCATCACCCAGCAGCGCATGGTCGGCCGGGGCTACTGGAGCCAGGCGGAGCTGGCGCGGCATGGCTTCAAACACAGCGCGGCGACGGTGGAGTCGATGGAGGCGCAGCTGATCCTGGTGCTCTCCGGTGCCTACATCGGCTACCTGCCGGAGCACTACGCCCAGCCCTGGGTGGACCAGCAGCGCCTGCGTGCGCTGTCGCCGGCGACCTTCGGCTACCAGGCGCCGTTCTCGATGATCCTGCGTCGCGGGCGGGCGCGGGAGCCCCTGATCGTCACCTTCCGTGACCTGCTGCGGGCCCAGTTGAACCTGCGCTGACCGTTCGTTCTTCTTTCGCCTGGAGGGTGTTGAGCCACGTCAAAAGATTCGTACGTTGGTTCTGGCGGCGCGCCATCACTGTGCTAGACCGTTATTCATGGGTGGCCCAATCTGCCCGCCGCGTTCCAACCACCAGAGACGTCAACCGATGCGCCAGAACCTCCCCGTGACGCAACGAGAACGCACTTTTTCTCCTAGCGAGCGCCTGATTTCCACCACTGATCTCAGCAGCAAGATCACCTATTGCAACGACGCCTTCGTGGAAATCAGTGGATTTTCCCGCGAGGAGCTGGTCGGCCAACCCCACAACCTTGTGCGCCATCCGGACATGCCGCCGGCGGTGTTCGCGCACATGTGGGACACCCTCAAGCAGGGCAAGCCGTGGATGGGGCTGGTGAAGAACCGTTCCAAGAACGGTGATTTCTATTGGGTCAGTGCCTACGTCACCCCGGTCTACGAGGCGGGCAAGGTGGTGGGCTACGAGTCGGTGCGCTCGGTGCCCACCCGTGACCAGGTTCGCCGCGTCGATGCTCTCTATGCGCGGCTGCGGGCGGGCAAGTCGCCGGTGCCCTGGTACGACTACTGGGCCTACGACACCCTCCATTCCTGGCCGCTGATCCTGGCCACGGCGATTGTCCTGGGTGGGCACTACATCGTCACCGGCCCGTGGCTGCTGGTGTTGATGGCCGTGACCATGTTTGCCCTTGCCGCTTACCAGCGCTACGACAAGCGCCAGACCATCCGCCGCACCCTGGCGGAACACCCGAGGGCCTTCACCAGTGGCCTGGTGGCGTTGACCTACTCCACCAACAAGGGTGAGCAGGCGCTGCTGGACATGGCGATGATCAGCGAGGAGGCGCGCCTGCAGACGGCGCTCACCCGGCTGGAGGATGCCGCCAGCGGCGTGCGCACGCGGGCGATGGATTCGTCGCGCCTGGCCAGCTCCAGTGCCGACCTGCTGGAGCAGCAGCGCAGCGAGACGGACCAGTCCGCCACGGCCATCAACGAGATGGCGGCCACCATCCAGGAGGTCTCCACCAACGTGCAGAACACCGCCCACGCCGCCGAAGAGGCCGACCGTCTGGCTCAGCAGGGCCGCAGCCTGGCCGGCGAGAGCCTGGAGGCGATGGAGCACATGGCCAATGCGGTCAGCGAGATCGGCAAGGCGGTGAACGAGCTGGCGGAGTCGACCCAGTCCATCGGCAGCGTGGCCGACGTGATCACCTCCATCGCCGAGCAGACCAACCTGCTGGCGCTGAACGCGGCCATCGAGGCGGCACGGGCCGGCGAGCAGGGCCGGGGCTTCGCGGTGGTGGCGGACGAGGTGCGTTCGCTGGCCTCGCGCACCCGCCAGTCCACCGAGCAGATCCACCAGATCATCGCCTCCCTGCGTTCCGGTGCGGACCGTGCGGTGGTCACCGCCAGCCGTGGCCAGGAAATCTCCCGGGACAGCGTCGGCAGCGTCGAGGCCGTGCGCGAGGCGCTGGAGGGGATCAGCAGTGCGGTGACGCGTATCACCGGCATGAGCCAGCAGATGGCCGCCGCTGCCGAGGAGCAGACCCAGGTGGCGGACGACATCAGCCGGCAGATCACCCGCATCGCCCAGCTCTCCGACAACAGCACCAACCAGGCCCTGGAAGGGGCCCAGATCAGCCAGGACCTGGAGCACATGGCCGAGTACCTGCACAGCCTGGCCGAACGCTTCAACCGCTGATTCCACACGCAGGGTGCCAGTGGACGGCACTCACCGGGCTCGGAGCCCGCCTGCGGCTGTGGCAGAATCCGCGCCCATGTCACGCCCCCAATGCCCCCGTTGCCAACGCCCCGAACGCCTGTGCCTGTGCCCGCTGATCCCCCGGCTGGACAGCCGCACCCGTGTGCTCGTGTTGCAGCACCCGAGCGAGGCCGGGCATGCCCTGAATACCGCGCGCTTCGCTGCCCTCGGGCTGCAGCAGGCGGAGCTGTGGGTGGGCGAGGTGTTCGCGGAGCTGCCGGCGCGCCTGGCCGACCCCGAAGTGGACGCGCGGCTGCTGTTCCCCGGCAAGGAGGCCCAGGTGCTGCCGGCCGGCCTGGTGGACGCGCCCCGCCCGCTGCTGCTGGTGGTGCCTGACGGCACCTGGCGCAAGGCGCGCAAGCTGCTGCACCTCAACCCGGCGCTGGCCACGTTGCCCCGGGTGACGTTGCCCGAGGGCGAGCCCTCCCGCTATCGCCTGCGCAAGGCGCCGGGCCCCGGTGCGTTGTCCACTCTGGAGGCCATCACCCGCGCGCTGGAGCTGCTGGAGCCCGCCACCTGCTTCGAGGCGCTGCTGCGCCCGTTCGAGGCGCTGATCGAGGGGCAGATCTCCGCCATGGGGGCGGAGACCTACCAGCGCAATCACGCCGGGGCCGGGCCTTCCGCCGCGAAGCCGTAGCTGCGCTCCACCCGCGCGACGCGCACCTCGAACCGGCTGTACCACTGTGCGCGCCCCTTGGCCTGGGCGTCGCGGTGAGGCGTGTCCTGCTTCCAGGCGAGGATGTCCGCCTCGCTGCGCCAATAGGACAGGGTGATGCCCAGGCCCTGAGCATCCCGCACCGACTCCACTCCGAGGAAACCCGGCTGCCGACGCGCGCGCTCCACCATGTGATCGGCCATGGCGGCGTAGCCGTCGTCGCCCTCGGTGCGCTGCGAGATGAACATCACCACGTAGTAGGGCGGTTCCGGCAGCTGTGCCCGTGGCGTGGCGGCGCTCATGCCGCGCAGCTCCGCAGGAAGGCCTGCACCAGGGGCGCCGGCCGCTCGGCCAGGGCGGCGCGCTCGGGTTGGAAGAGGGTGGCGACGAAGAACGGGTGGTCGTCCCGCTCCACCGCGCGCAGGGCGCCTTCACTGCCGTGTGCGGAGGCGCTGAGCCCGGCGCTCAGCAAGGCCGGTTGAAGGTCCGGGGTGACGCCATAGCGGCAGTGGTAGCCCTCGAAGGCCATGGCGTTGCCGTAGGCGCGGGCGAGCCGGGAGCCGGGCGCCAGGTGGATGGCCTCGATGCATTCCACCAGGGCGCAACTGAGCGGCGAGACCACCGCCAGGCCGGCCTCTGGGTCGGTCTCGGCATGGGCCGCTTCCACCCAGCCGAGCACGTTGCGGGCGTGTTCCAGCACCGCGTGCTGGAAGCCGCCGCAAGTGCCGAGGAATGGCAGCCCGCTGACCCGCGCATGGCGGATGCCGCGCAGGGCGCCCTCGGTGTCGGCGTAGGGGCTGCCGGGCACGCACCAGAGCCCGTGATGGCCGGCGAGGTGACGGGGCTCCAGGCCCTGGGTGCCGATCCACTCGGCGCGCACGCGGATGCCGAGGCGCTCCGCGGCGTCCTCCAGGGCCAGGGGGATGGCGCGGTGGGCGGTGATGGCGGGGTCGTGTTCGCCCAGCAGGGCGATGTGCAGGGGGGCGGTGCCGATCATGTCCGATCCTTGTCGAGAGGCCTTGTGTCAGGCAGGACGGACTATATGATTGCGTTTCAGCACGCAGAATGGGCGTTCGTACCGATGAAGATTGCACCGATGCAATACAAGCTGGCCCAGGATGACCTGGCACTGGTGCTCGCGCTGGTGCGCGGCGGCAGCCTGGCGCGGGCCGCCGAACTGCTGCGTGTGGACGTTTCCACGGTGTTCCGCTCCATCCGCCGGCTGGAGCAGGCCCTGGGCAGCGAACTGTTCCAGAAGGGGCGTGGCGGCTACGTGCCCGGCGCGGCGGCGCGGCTGCTGGCGGAACAGGCCGAGCAGGCGGAACAGGCCCTGGAGGCGGCACAGCTGGCCCTGGAGCAGGGGCGCGAGGTGCTCAGCGGGACGGTGCGGCTGACCTGCACGGACACGGTGCTGCAGGGCCTGGTGCTGCCGGTGCTGGCGCGCTTCATGCCGGCCTACCCGGCGTTGCGCCTGGAACTGGCCACCTCCAACGACTTCGCCAACCTCAGCCGGCGCGACGCCGACATCGCCGTGCGCCTGACCCGCTCGCCGCCGCAGCACCTGGTGGGCCGCTGCCTGGGTGAGGTGCCCTACGTGGTCTGTGCCAGCCCGGCCTACCTGGCGAGCCAGGCCGGCAGCGACCCGGCGCAGATGGTCTGGATCGCCCCGGACGACTTCCTGCCCGACCACGCCAGCGTGGCCTGGCGCCGCCAGCGCTTCCCGGCGCTGGTGCCGGCCTACCGCTGCAACAGCATGCTTTCGGTGGCGGAGCTGGCCCGCGCCGGGCTGGGGGTGGCGGTGCTGCCGCGCTTCCTGCTGGATGCACGCCTGCAACCGCTGGACCTGCCGGCCGAGGGCTGCGGCAGTGCCCTGTGGCTGCTGACACGGCCCGACTGCCGGGGGCTGCGGGCGGTGGTCACGTTGTTCGACGAGCTGGCTCGGCACCTGCGGCTGTCGCCAGATGAGGCGGATCGGCCCGTTTGACGTAGCGGTGGCTGCCGCAGCGTTGGCAACGCTGGCAGAGCATCGGCTCGGCGCCGACCTCGGTTTCGTAGCCGTCCGTCCAGACGCAGCCGAGCAGGAAACAGTGCAGTCGCATGGAACCTCCCGGGGCAGGGCCCCCGTCGATGATCAGGCGTGACGCGGCGTTGTTGGGGTTGTGTGCCGTGCCCGGGAGACTCACGGAGGCGCTCTAGAATCGACAACCTAAACCGGTGAACGGTGTGCGCGGCCGTCGATGTGGGGAGCCAGCAGGTCGTCCAGCCAGTCCATGAAGGCGCGCACCCGCCGGGGTTGCAGGCGGTGGGCGTAGAGCAGGTTCAGGGGCAGTGGCGGGGCGTTCAGCTGGGGCAGCACTTCCACCAGTTCGCCGCTGGCCAGCAGCTCGGCCAGGCCCAGGCGCGGGGCCTGGATGATGCCGAGGCCGCCCAGGCAGGCGCCTTCGTAGGCGTCGGTGCTGTTCACCGTGAGGCAGCCCCCCATGGGCAGGCGCACCAGGCGTCCGTCCTGCTGGTATTCGAAGCCGACCGGCCGCGCGCCCAGTACCGGCTGGTAGTGCACCAGGTGGTGCCGGGCCAGGTCTTCCGCCGCCTGCGGTGTGCCGTGGCGGGCGATGTAGGCGGGGCTGGCGCAGTTCACCAGGGGCAACTGGCCGAGGGTGCGGGCGATCAGGCTCGGGTCCATCAGCTCGCCGACCCGCAGCACGCAGTCGAAGCCTTCCCGCACCAGGTCCACGCGGCGGTCGGTGCAGCTCAGCTCCAGTTCGAGGGCCGGGTGGCCGTGGAGGAACTCGGCCAGGCGCGGCATCACCCATTGGCGGGCGATGCGGTTGGGCAGGTCCACCCGCAGGCGGCCGGCCAGGGCGCCGTGGCCTTCACGGAACATGCCTTCGAGGTCGTCCACCTGGGCCAGCAGGGACTGGCTGCGTTCATAGAGGGCGAGGCCGTCCTGGGTGGCGCGGACCTGGCGGGTGGTGCGTTGCAGCAGGCGCACGCCCAGCCGCTGCTCCAGTGCCTGTACCTGTTCGGAGACGCTGGAGCGGGGCAGGCCGAGGCTGGCGCTGGCCTGGGTGAAGCTCGACAGTTCGGTGACGCGCATGAAGGTGCGCAGCAGGTCGAGGGTGTCCATGGCGGTGCTCTCTGTTCGTGGCTGGCGATCAGTATGTGCGGTTTTACGGTGTTTATCGGATCAATCACGAACAATAGCCTGGAGTCCTTTCCATCCAACCGAGGACTTCGCCATGACCCGCAAGATCGTACTCATCACCGGTGCCAGCCGCGGCCTGGGTCGCAACGCCGCCCTGCAACTGGCCGCCCGGGGCTTCGACCTGATCGGCACCTACCATTCACGCCAGGACGAGGCCCGGGCCGTGGCGGATGAAGTGGCGCGCCTGGGCGGGCGGGCCGAGATGCTGCAGCTGGATGTGGGAGCCGTGTCCGGCTTCCCCGCCTTCGCCCGCCAGGTGGCCGAATGCCTGGAACAGCGCTTCGGCGGGGCGCGCCTCTACGCCCTGGTGAACAACGCCGGCATCGGCATCCATGCCCCCTGTGCGGAGACCACCGAGGCGCAGTTCGATCAGTTGCTGGGCATCCAGCTGAAGGGGCCGTTCTTCCTCACCCAGCACCTGCTGCCGCTGCTTGCCGACGGTGGGCGCATCCTCAACCTGTCCACCGGCCTGGCCCGCTTCAGCCTGCCGGGGTATGGCGCCTATGCGGCGATGAAGGGTGGGGTGGAGGTCTGGACCCGCTACCTGGCCCGGGAGCTGGGGCCGCGCGGCATCCGGGTGAACGTGCTGGCGCCGGGCGCCATCGAGACGGATTTCGGCGGCGGGGTGGTGCGGGACAACGCCGAGGTGAATGCCTTCGTGGCGTCCAACACCGCCTTGGGGCGGGTCGGCCTGCCGGACGACATCGGCCAGGCGGTCGCCTTGCTGCTGGCGGAAGAGGCGGGCTGGATCACCGGCCAGCGGATCGAGGCCTCGGGCGGCATGTTCCTCTGACGGCGGAGCCAGGGCCGGTTGCGGTGACCGGCCCCTGTGCCACGCGGTGTGGGCGCTATTTCACCTTGCCTTCGAGCAGGGCATCCCAGGCGTCCACCATCTGGTGGTACTCGCCCTCGCAGCCGGCGGCGCGGTCTTCGTGCAGCAGTTCGTCGTCGACGAAGTACTGGAACTTGTCCGGATTGGAACCGTAGATGTAGCAGAGGAAGTTGACGGCCCGCTGGGCGTCCAGCGAGTGGGCGTCGTAGAAGGGCAGGTCGTCCAGGGAGCTGGCCTGCTCGGCGGACAGGCTGTAGGCGTAGGAGACGGTCATCAGGTAATCCTCGCCCACCTCGTCGTTGGTCAGCATGTAGGCCACGAGCTGGTCGGCGACGTCTTCTTCCTTGCCGGTGATCTTCAGCTCCAGGACGTCGATGAAGGCATGGCCGGCTTCGTGGAACAGGGTGCCCATGAGGCTCTTGTAGAGCTCGTCGTTGACTTCGTCGGCGTCGTTGTCGGCTTGGGTGAACATCTCGCGTTCGCTGACGCCAAGTTCGTAGCACAGGGAAATGACGTTGGCTTGGTAGAAGGCGTTCGGCTCGTCGCACTCTTCGGCGACCACCTGGATGTCGTCGGGAATCCGGATGTAGTCGTTCATGGCCTCGCTGAAGTCTTCGAGGATCTTCCATTCGCGCCACTGCCGCGCTTCCGCCTTGTTGTCGTCCTGCTTGGCGGCCTTGTAGACCGGGATGAAGCGGCCGGCGGAGGCGCTGTCCGGCTTGGCGGTGCGAGCCGGCTCCCGGGTGCTTGCAGCCGAATGGCCACCGGGGCTCGGGAGCCCTGCGAGACTGAGCATGAGGACGGCGAGGGCGTTTCTACACAGGGCGCGCATTGCGTGGTGGCTCCGCAGGCGATGAGGTTCGGAAGGGGCGCCAGCCGGGGGCTCCCGGGGGCGTGGCGAATTCTAGTGGGAGGAGGTGGTGGGCTGTCTATCGCAGGCTGCGCCTAGCCGGAAGGCCGTCACGGTTGATGTGTGTGGGGGCCGGCGGCTGCGCTTCTGGGCAGGCAAGGGGCGGTATCAGACAAGCCGGCAGGGTGCGGGGGCTCTAGGGTGGGCGTTCGATTCCTTACTGCCTGGAGTGCTCATGTCCGATTTCATCACTGTCCTGCGTGAAACCTGCCCGACGCCTGTGCTCGACGCCACCAAGTGGAAGCGCATCGGCGGCGACCCGCACACCGTGAACCTGAACGCCTACACCTCGGCCGATGGCAGCAAGATCATGGGCACCTGGATCTGCACCCCCGGCAAGTTCGAGGTGAACTACGAGAAGTGGGAGTACTGCCACTTCCTCGATGGCTACTGCATCATCACGCCGGAAGGCGAGGCGCCGGTGCACCTGCGGGCCGGTGATGTGTTCGTCATCGAGCCCGGCCTGAAGGGCACCTGGGAGGTGGTGGAGACAGTGCGCAAGTACTTCGTCTTCGCCTGATCCACCGGGCCGGACGCGTCCTGCGTCCGGCCTGCCACACAATCGCCACGCAATGCCCACACCCTCTCCCTGCGCCGTTCACAGGCGCGCGCGATAACACCCGCATCTTCTTCCGACGCTAGGTGTTCCCATGGATGTACTGCTGCTCAACCCGCCCCATACCGCCATCGGCAGCCGCATGCCCCGCGAGCACCTGCCGCCCCTCGGCCTGCTCAGCGTGGGCGGCCCGTTGCTGGACGCGGGCTTTGCCGTGCGCCTGCTGGATGCCGACCGGGAGGGGCTGTCGCTGCCGGCCATCGTGGCGCGGGTGGTGGACCTGGCGCCGGCGGTGGTGATGCTGGGGCACTCCGGTTCCAGTTCGGCCCATGTGACGGTGGTGGAAATCTGCCAAGCGCTGAAGGCGCTGCTGCCGGGGCTGCGCATCGTCTATGGCGGAGTGCACCCGACCTATCACTGGGACGAGATCCTCCGGGAGGTGGAGGCGATCGACCTGATCGTGCGCGGCGAGGGCGAGCAGACGGCGCTGTCGCTGATGCAGGCCCTGGCGGCTGGGCTGCCTCTGGAGGCGGTGCCGGGCATCGCCCTGCGGGTGGCCGGGGTGCCGCAGGCCACGGCGGATGCGCCGATGCTGCGCAACCTGGACGACTACCGGGTGGGCTGGGAGTTGATCGACCACGCGGACTACAGCTACTGGGGTGGCAAGCGGGCGGTGGTGGTGCAGTTCTCCCGGGGGTGTCCACACCTGTGCAATTACTGCGGGCAGCGGGGCTTCTGGACGCGCTGGCGCCATCGCGATCCGGTGCGGCTGGCCCGCGAGCTGGCCTGGCTGCACCGGGAGAAGGGGGTGGAGCTGGTGAACTTCGCCGACGAGCTGCCCACCGGTTCACGCAAGGCCTGGCGGGCCTTCCTCGAAGCGCTGATCGCCGAGCAGGTGCCGTTGCTGCTGGTGGGATCCACCCGTGCCGGGGACATCGTGCGCGATGCGGACATCCTCCACCTGTATCGCCAGGCGGGGGTGATCCGCTTTCTGCTGGGGATCGAGAGCTACGACGAGGCGACCCTGAAGGCCATCCGCAAGGGGGCGACGCCCAGGGAGGACCAGCAGGCGATCCGCCTGTTGCGCCAGCACGGCATCGTGTCGATGGCGACCTATGTGGTGGGGTTCCAGGAGGAGCGGGATGGCGACTACTGGCGCTCGTTCCGCCATCTGCTGCGCTACGACCCGGACCAGATCCAGCTGCTGTACGTCACGCCGCACCGCTGGACGCCGTTCTACGCGCTGGCCGAAACGCGGGAGGTGATCCAGACCGACACCCGCCGCTGGGACTACAAGCACCAGGTGCTGGCGGTGCAGCAGGTGCCGGCGTGGCGGGTGTTCCTCTGGTTCAAGCTGATCGAGCTGGGAATGCAGGTGCGGCCGAAGGCGCTGTGGCGGGTGCTGTTCCACCGGGATGCCGAGGTGCGCCACGCGATGCGCTGGTACACGCGCATCGGCCGGCGGGTGTGGTTCCACGAGGTGGTGGAATTCTTACTGGGGCCGCGCTTGCTGCGGCGCGGGCCGACGCTCAAGGCGTTTCTCGGGGCGTCGCTGGCCGAGCGGGAGTACGTGCTGGATGTGCGCAAGCGTGCCCGGGCGGAGCCGGTGGAGGTGCGCTGATGGGGGAGGCAAAAAGAGGCCGTCGCGAGGACGGCCTGAAAAGGGATGGAGGCGTGGCTGTGGGGCGGCCTCCATCGAGCCCTTCGGGGATCAGAGCGGGACGGTCTTCACTTCGATGGCCTTGAGCCATTTGACGTGGCGCGGGCCGGGGTGGCGGTCGCAGCCGGAGACCAGGGCGATGTGGCCGACCTCGGGCGGCAGGGGCTGGCCGTGCTGGGCGTACACCACCAGGACACCGTCGCCGACCGAGGTGTTGAGCAGCTCGTTCCAGCTGAACAGGGCGATGTAGGCGTCGCTGGCGTGGGCGACGAGGTAGGCGCGTTTCCAGGCCTTGGGGTCATCGCCGGCGAGGGCGGCCCGTTGCACCACGTCGCGCAGTAGGGCGCCTCGGTAGCCTTTGTATTCGGCGTTGGCGACATCACCGCCACAGGCCTTGGCGACGTCGACGTAGTCGTGGGCGGGGAGCGTGCGCAGGGCGTCGACGTCGAGGGTGAGGGCGTGCTGCACCTCGCCGGTGACCTGCAGGGTGTCGGTGACGTAGGTGGACGGGTCGTCCGGGACGAACGCGGCAGCGTGCAGGGCTGGGGTGAGCAGCAGGCCGAGGGTGAGGGGCAGGAGCGGTCGGTGGGTCATGGTCAGAACTCGTAGCGCAGGTTGGTGAAGTACTGCCGGCCGGGCTCGGGGTAGCCGTCGGACAGTTCGTAGTCCTCGTCGCTGAGGTTGTTGACGCCCGCTTCGACGCTGACGCCGTGGGTGAGGTCGAGGCTGGCCTTGAGGTCGATGCGGGTGAAGGGCGAGACCTGGGCGGTGTCGGAGGACCAGCGCTGGTCGGCGTGCTCGATGAAGGCGATGAGGTGCAGGCGCTCGATGGGGGCGTAGTCGACCCAGGTGTTGAGCTTGTTGCGCGGGGTGTCGGTGAGGCGGGTGCGGGAGCTGAGGTTGCGCCGTTCGAGGTAGGTGTAGGCGAAGCCGGTCTCCAGGCCTTCGCCGATGCGCTGCTTGAGGCTCAGTTCGGCGCCGCGGTGGCGGGCTTCGTTGATGTTCTGCATCTGGTCGCGGCCGGGCTGGACGTTGCGGACGCGCTGGATGAGGTCGTCGATGTCGCTGCGGAAGACGGCGGCCTCCAGGTGCGCGCCGGCCCAGGGCTGGCCCTGGTAGCCGAGCTCGTAGTGGGTGGCGTGCTCGGGGGCGAGGCCGGGGTTTTCGATGAAGGTGCCGAAGCGCAGGGAGTAGCGGTCCTTGAGGGTGGGCAGGCGGCTCTTGCGGGCGATGCTGGCGTAGAGGCGGTGGTCCGGCGTGGGATCGAAGTACAGGGCGGTCTGCCAGTTGTTGGCGTGTTGGGTGTCGGGCCGGGCGTAGGTGTCGGCGTCCACCGGGGTGAGGGTGTCGCGGCTGGCGCCGAGGGCCAGGTGCCAGCGTTCTTCGAGGCGGATGTAGTCCTCGACGGCGACGGAGGTGAGCCGGTCTTCCAGGCGCTTGGTGGTGCGCTGGCCGTCGTCCTCTTCGTGGCGGTCCTGCTTGTAGGCGTACTGCAGCTTGATCTGGTGGGCGTCGAGGCGTTCGGTCTGCAGTTGCAGGGAGCCGCCCATGACGTGGTCGTCGTAGTTGCTGCTGCCTGTGCTGGAGAGTGACTGGGGGTTGTTGCCGCTGGTGGCGAGGCGGCTGTAGGTGGCGTTGGTGTAGCCGTCGAGGCCGTTGGTGTAGTGGTCGGCGTAGGCGCGCAGGCGCAGGGTCTCGTAGTCGCTGAGGGCGTGGTTGCCGATGAAGTAGTAGCTCTCCTTGTCCCAGTAGGGCCAGCGCCAGTAACGCTGGGTGGCGCTGGGGTCGGTGCTGGGGGGCTGGCCTTTCTGGCCGTCCTGGCGGACGTAGCCGAGTGCGTATTCGTCGGTTTCGTTGGGGGTGAGGCCGATCTTCAGGGACTGCTTGCGGTCGTCGTAATCGCTGTTCTCGCGGTGGTGGCCGTTCTCCCGGACGGTGCTGTGGAAGTCGTCGGAGAGCCGGTAGTAGTCGGCTTCGTGCTGGGAGGCGGAGGCCTGGAGATACCAGCTGCCCTGGTTGGTGCCGAGGTTGACGCTCTTGCGCTGCAG
The DNA here is from genome assembly GCF_900111835.1 of Metapseudomonas otitidis. GTDB lineage: Bacteria > Pseudomonadota > Gammaproteobacteria > Pseudomonadales > Pseudomonadaceae > Metapseudomonas > Metapseudomonas otitidis. Next base: position 183,524 of record NZ_FOJP01000003.1, on the reverse strand, counting down.
GCCGCCGGTGCCGGTGCCGAGGCTGACGTCGCCTTCGAAGGCGCTGTCGGGGCGGCGGGTGATGAGGTTGATGGCGCCGCCAAGGGTGTTCGGGCCGTAGAGGGTGGAGCTCATGCCCTTGGCGACCTGGATGGCGGCGAGGTCGCTGGTGGTGAAGCGGTCGAGGTCGACGTAGCCGTCGTAGGGGACGTACACGGGGATGCCGTCGACGAAGATCGGCACCTGGCGGGCGTCGAAGCCACGCAGGCTGATGGTGCCTTCGTTGCGGGCGTTGGTGCTGGTGCTGATGCCGCTCAGCAGGTTGAGGGCGTCGGTGACGGTGTGGCGCTCGAAGCGCTGCATGTCGCGGGCGTCGACCGAGGAGGCGACCTGGTCGCCGAAGTCGCTGGCCTGGCTGGAGGGGGCGCTGATCAGCAGTTCGCCCAGGCTGAAGACCTGGCTGGCGGCGGTGGCCGGCTGTGGGGGGAAGACGGCGCCGAGGGCACCCAGGGCCAGGAGGGGGAGGCGTGTGGTGAGAAGGTTCATGGTTGCTCGCTGTGTATTTTTTTATATAGCGATAGGCGTGACGGGACGCATCGGGCATTCGCGTGGGCGTCTCTTGCCGGCGTTGGGTCAGGCTGGCGCAGGTTATCCGAGCGCTTCGTCAATCGCTATATATTTTTATGTATAGCGATGGTCAGTCGAGATCGAGATGGGGTTGTTTGCTGCAGCGCAGGAGGGCGGACTCCAGGCGGCGGTCGGGCATGGCGTGGGCGCGCAGGCTGTTGACGGTCTGCTCGACGTAGTCGCGCGTGGTGCCGTAATGGCCGCAGGCACGGGCGAAGACGTGGGTGAGGACGTGATCCGGCAGGGCGCCGGCGTAGCAGGCGAAGTTGCGCCGCAGGACGAAGCTGAGGGCCTGGACGCGCCGGCCGTCTTCGAGGCGGCAGTCCAGCCAGCGCGGCTGGTAGGCGGCGTCGGGCATCTCCCGCTGCCAGAGTGCGAGCAGATGGCGCTCGAGGTGTTCGTCGGGCAGGCGGTAGGCGAAGCCGGAGCAGGAACCGCCACGGTCGAGTCCGAGCACGAGGCCGGGGGCGTCGGGGGTGCCCCGGTGGATCTGCGACCACAGGTAGAGGCCGCGGTGGTAGCCGTGGATGCGGGCGCGGCTGCGTTCGACGGCAGGGCATTCCGGGCGCCAGATGAGCGAGCCGTAGGCGAACAGCCAGACGGGGCCGCCCTTGTGCTGGGCCATGGTGGCGTCGAGGGAGGCCTGGAGTTCGCCGGCGGTTAGGTGAACCGGCTGTTCGAGCTGGGGCGGGTAGGGGGCTGGCGGGGCGTCGGGGCGGCCGGGCATGGCGTGGATGGCCTCGGTGGTGCGGTGGAGCGGTACGGGTTCCGTTTTAGCAGGCCGGGAGGGGGTTGGGGAATGACGTTCGTCAGCTTTCTGCATGACCAAACGAAGAACGGCACCCTGGGGTGCCGTTCGGTGCCTTGCGCTCGCGTCAGTCGTGCAGGTGCTCGGCGGCGTGCAGGGTGTTCTCCAGCAGGCAGGCTCGGGTCATGGGGCCGACGCCACCGGGAACCGGGGTGATCCAACTGGCGCGCTGCAGAGCGGGCTCGTACTCGACGTCGCCGACCAGCTTGCCGTCTTCCTGGCGGTTGATGCCGACGTCGATGACGATGGCGCCTTCCTTGATCCATTCACCTTTCACCAGGCCGGGTTTGCCGGCGGCGACCACCACCAGGTCGGCACGGCCAACGTGGCCGGCGAGGTCCTTGGTGAAGCGGTGGGTGACGGTGACGGTGCAACCGGCGAGCAGCAGTTCGAGGGCCATGGGGCGGCCGACGATGTTGGAGGCGCCGACGACCACTGCGTCCATGCCATAGAGGTCTGCGCCGGTGCTTTCAAGGAGGGTCATGATGCCCTTCGGGGTGCAGGGGCGCAGCAGCGGGATGCGCTGGGCGAGGCGGCCGATGTTGTAGGGGTGGAAGCCGTCCACGTCCTTGTCCGGGCTGATGCGCTCCAGCAGCAGGGAGGCGTCGAGGTGCGCGGGCAGGGGCAGCTGGACCAGGATGCCGTCGATGGCCGGGTCCTGGTTCAGGCGGTCGATCAGGGCGAGCAGTTCGTCCTGGCGGGTGCTGGCGGGCAGGTCATGGGCCTGGGAAATAAAACCGACTTCCTCGCAGTCCTTGCGCTTGTGCGCGACATAGACTTGCGAGGCGGGATCGCTGCCCACCAGGATCACGGCCAGGCCGGGAATGCGCAGTCCTTGCTGGCGGCGTTCAGCTACTCGCTGGGCTATCTGCTGGCGGAGGCGGGCGGCGATCGTTTTGCCGTCGATCAGTTGTGCGGTCATGACGCGTGATTAACCATTAGGAAGGAGCGAAAAAGGGGGCGTATTCTCGCATGGCGTGCCTGCGGGGCAAAGGCGGCTGCCGGGCATTTTCCCGTAACCCCTTTATCTTTCTAAATTTTTTTCATTTTTTTGTTGACGGGTAGTGGGGGCAGCTATAACATGCGCCCCGCTTGTCGAGCACAGCCACTAGCTGGGTAAGACGGCAAACGTAGAAGTCTCAAGGCTTCTGCTGAAGCCGAAAGCTTCGAAGAGTCTGCTCCGGTAGATGATCGAGCGCCCGTAGCTCAGCTGGATAGAGCATCCGCCTTCTAAGCGGATGGTCGCAGGTTCGAGTCCTGCCGGGCGTGCCATTTGGCAGTCTTGGCACAAGCAAAGTGAAATATGGTGGGCGTAGCTCAGTTGGTAGAGCACAGGATTGTGGCTCCTGGTGTCGTGGGTTCGATTCCCATCGTCCACCCCATATTCTGCGAAGACGCCAGGCCAAGTGCCTGGCGTTTTTGTTTCCAGCGTCGAAAGCGGACGTGGTGAAATTGGTAGACACACCAGATTTAGGTTCTGGCGCCGCAAGGTGTGAGAGTTCGAGTCTCTCCGTCCGCACCATCTTCTAATCCGGTAGCCTCCGCTACCGTCCCCAAAGCCCCGCAGTTCTAGGGGCATCCAGCGAATTAGGTTTCGCACTCTTCCGCGTGTTTTCGTTAGCAGCCGTGATTTTTTAGTACAGTATCCGGTACAGCCGAATTCGGCGTTTGGGATTCTGTACTAGATGGCGCTCACGGACACAGCGGTACGTCAGGCCAAGCCGGCCGAGAAAGAATTCACCCTATCTGACGGCCAGGGGCTCGCCCTGGTCGTGCCTCCGCGCGCCAGTAAGTACTGGGCGTTTCGTTTTTCCTGGTTGGGTAAGCAAGCGCGGATCAGCCTCGGCACCTATCCCGAGGTGTCCCTGCGCGATGCGCGGGAGAAGCGGGACGAGTTCCGGGCCCTGGTTGCCCGGGGTGTGGACCCCCGGCAGCATCGTCGCGAGCAGCTCAACGCGAAAGCCGGGGCGGCCGCCAACACATTCGAGGTCGTCGCCAAGCGCTGGTGGGAGTTTCGCGCTCCTCGGTTGACCGACGGCCGCAAGGGAAGTCGAGCCCAGTCTCTCCGGTACCTGGAAAAGGACTTGATTCCTGTTCTGGGGCGCCTGCAGATGAGGGAGATAACCCGCGCTGATGTGCTGAGCGCTGTCCGGCGTGTGGAAACGCGGGGCGCATTGAACGTGGCCGAGAAGTGCCGGACCTGGCTCAACCAGATTTTCCGCTTCGCCATGGCTGAGGGCATCGTCGACCAGAACCCCGCCAGCGACCTAGACATTGTCGCGGTACCGCAGCCGCCTGTGCGGCATAACCCGATCCTCCGGGAGGATGGGTTGCCGGATCTGGTTCGTGCCTTGCGTTGTTACAGGGGGTCAATCGCTACGCGGGTAGGGGTCCGCCTGCTGTTGCTGACCGGTGTGCGGACCATCGAGTTGCGACGGGCGAGCTGGGATCAGTTCGACTTGGAGGAAGGTATCTGGCGGGTACCGGCGGAGGGGGTCAAGCAGTTGCGCAGTCGTGTCAGGACCGAGGGGGATGAAATCCCCCCGTACCTGGTGCCGCTATCTAGGCAGGCCATCGAGGCGCTGCGGGAGATCCGGCCAGTGTCGGCCAGGTTCCCATACGTACTGCCGGGGCGGAACGACCCCCGGCAGATGATCAGCGAGAACACACTTAACGGTGCGATCAAGCGCATGGGGTTCAAAGGCCGCCTGACGGGGCACGGCCTGCGTGGGACGATCTCGACGGCTCTCAACGAGCACGGCTTCAACAGCGACCACATCGAGGCCCAGCTCTCGCACGCCGATCCGAACAAGAGCCGGGACACATACAACCACGCGGAGTACCTCACGCAGCGGCGCGAGATGATGCAGTGGTGGGCTGACCATCTTGATCGGCTGGAGGCTGATTCCGCTGACGGGCAGCCTCCAGGCGCTGGCGGCACCACTCGGTGATGTCGCTCTCGACCCAGGCCACAGCTCGGGCGCCGAGCTGGACCTGGGCGGGGAATTCGCCAGCCTTGATCATCTCGTAAATTTTGGTGGTGCCCAGGGCCACGCGGCGGCGCACTTCGGGCAGGCGGATGTAGCGGATCTCGTCGTTGTTGTTCATCGTGCACTTCTCTCGGCCGGCGTTCCCGGCCTCTCCAATTCTGTGGATACCGGTCACGCGGCCTGGCGAACGGGCCAGGCGCCCATGGCGTCGTAGATGCGGTCGGCCAGGGACTCTTCCAGGGATACATCGTCAGGGATGGCGATCCAGCCCGAGGCCACCACGTGCCTCGGGTTGCAGCCGGCCAGGTGGGCGCGGTAGTGCGCCTCGATCACCTCGGTGAGCTGCTCGGCGCGGTAGATGCCATGCGGGGCGACCTCGGTGTTTTTGACGTAGCGGTTGCCGCCCTGGTCGACGCACAGCGCGCTGATGTAGATGCACCAGGGGTGCGCGACATCGCACACCGCGTCGACCATCGGGCGGGAGCGGATCAGCTTGGCCGTCTTCCAGTTCACCAGGTGCTGGCTGCCGGCCGGGTCGATGTTGACCACGGCGGCGTGGTTGGCTCGAACCAGGGCGCGGCAGTTGCGCTCCAGGCGTTGGCGGCGGTTGTGAGGTTTGCGGGTGCTCATGTTCTGTCTCCTTGCGTACGGACTGCAGCCACGTGCAAGCTCGATGTGCTGCCGCTGCAAAGGAGGTGTGCATGGTTAGCTCTGTGTTTAAGCGGAAACTGATCGAGAGCTCTATATGGGCGCTTTGGCTTTGCGTCCTCTGCATTCCGCTCATGTGGCTCGTTATTGGCACTGCTGCCTACTGGGTGCGCGAGAAATTCGCGCCGACTGAGGCGTCTGGTTGGGCGCAGGCATTCGGCGGGTTGCTCGCAGTTATAGTTGCTATAGCTGTTCCGGCTTGGCAGGCGTATCAGGCCAGGTTGCTGAGAGAGAGAGAGGAGCGAGAGTCGAAGGTAAACGATGTAAATGCCGTTTATTCCTTGGTTTCTCACTTTCAGGCACTGTTGCGGCGAATCAACGCAGTCGCCTGCAGTGATACCGGAGGGATGCTGTACTGCAAAGATGCCACCCTCGTGAAAGAGCTTCGAGCTGCCGCTGAGGCGATCCAAGCTGTACAGCTCAACAGTTTTTCCGGGCGCATGGTTTTTTATTTGCTTCATCTGAGGACTGCCGGTGCGTTTTTCCTGCATGTCGCGGAGAAGATTGAGCTTCGCCAGAAGGGGTCTTTCATAGGAGGTAATCCCTTCCCGCTCATTGGTGAGCAAGCCAGAAGCGACCTGATGAAATTCGAGGAATTGCTTCAGCAGTTGGGCGATTACGAAGCCGCCTTGAATTGGCCGAAGTGAAGCGAGCGTGGGAGGGGAGGGAACTACGGTGAGCATCATGCCGCAAGCCTCCGATACTGCTCGATCATGTCGCGGGCGTTGGCAGAGATGAGGGCGTCGGCCTCGTCGGGGCAGACGCTGTTGCCGATGCCGCGCACCTGGTCGCGCTTGCTGAGGGGGCGCCATTCCAGTTCCCCGGTGACGGGGTTCTCGAACAGGCCACGGTCGATGATGTAGTCGGGGCCGAATCCCTGGGCGCTGGCCAGCTCGCGCGGGGTCAGCATGCGCAGGGTGATGTCCACTAGGACATACCCGCCGATGAGGATCAGGTCCGCTTGGGTGGGGAACTGCTCCGGCAGGTAGCGGTGCATGAACAGCGCGCAGCGGCGGGCCTTCTCCATCAGGTCCGGGGCGAGCAGATCGGCCGGCACCTGGGTGGTGGTGACCAGCCCGAGGCGGTCCCGCGTGGGGGCGGTGTGCATGGGCTCGTCGGCAGCCTGCCACTGCCCGCCGGTGCTGTAGTACTTCACCAGGAAGGCATTCACCATGCGCTGGTTGCACCCGGCCTGGGTGATGGTGGAGACGGGTTCGGCCATGCCGCGACCGGCGCCGGTGTAGAACCCGCCATTGGCCTGGTCCATGAACGCCGACACCACCGCGTGGTGCCCGCCGCTGGTGGAGACGACCCCAAGCGGCGCCTGCAGCTCGCTGCCGACGCTGCCCTTGCGCAGGGTGACGATGTGGGCGGCGACCAGGGCGTGCTTGGTACCACCCGCCACCACCGTGCCCAGGGGCTTGTCGATCCCCGGGGCGCGTGGTGCTTGCCCCTCGCGCTCCCCGTACCCCACTTGGATCAGCGTGGGGGCTGCCATGGCGAAGTGTCCGCCCTTCACCTGGGCCACCTGAGTGCGCAGCGGCTCTGCCGCGCTGAAGGTGCGCTGCCGGGAGGCGTTGGCGAACTCGGTGAGGAAGGGCGCCCCAGTGGCGGTACCGCCTTCAGCGCCCGGAGTCGCCTGGGCGGGTACCAGGAACGGGCGGTCGGTGGCCATGACGTGGCGCCAGATGCCCTTAGCTACTCGTTTGCAGGTGTTCACCACCGGCTCCTTGTCGATGATGCTCGAGCCCAGGTCGGTGAAATCCAGCACCTCGGCGACGACCTTCCACGGCTTCTGCTTGCCGGTGGGTGTCTTGTGGCAGGTCGGCGCCGGCCAGACGATGGGGCGGCCGTCGGTGCGCCCGATCATGTACAGGCGCTTGCGGGTGGTGCCGGCACCGGCGTTAGCGGCGATGCGCACCTGGTGCTCGACCTGGCAGCCCATGCCGCGCACCAGGGCGGACTTGGGTACCCACTGGCCGATGGCGTCGAGGATCTCGGGCATGTCCGGGTGATCTTCGGGCACGCCCGTGGTGAGCGCGGCCAGGAACGCCTCGAAGGTGCGCCCTTCCTCGGCCTTGATCGGGTAGCCCTCGGCGTCCAGCGGGCCCCACTTGCGGAACTCCTCGACGTTCTCCAGCAGGAACAGGCGCGGGCGGGTGGCATAGACCCAGCGCACCACCACCCACGCCAGGCTGCGGATATTGAGGTTGCGCGGCTTGCCGCCCTTGGCCTTGGAGAAATGCCGGCAGTCGGGCGAGGCCCACAGGATGCCCACCGGCTGGCCGCCGGTAGCGGCTACCGGGTCCACCTCGAACACATCGCTGATGAAGTGGCGGGTGTTCGGGTGGTTGGCGCGGTGGACAGCGATGGCCACCGGGTTGTGGTTGATGGCGATGTCCGGGTCGCGGTACGCGCGACGCCCGCCCTCGCTGGCACCGCCGTGGCCGGCGAACAGATCGACGAACAGCTCATGCCCCAGCGGCAGCGGGCGGGTCTGCGGGATGCGTTGGAAGGCGGTCATGCGGTGCCATCCTTCGCGGCATCGCCGTCGGTTTCGCACCAGAGAATGGCGGCGTCGATGGCTTTGCGCTTCACGGCAGCGGCTTCGGTAGATGCTTCGGCCCAGTCGCCACGATGGGCGATCACCGGGTGCTGGGTCTCCCCCATGAAGCCTTCCTCGACGTAGACCTCCAGGCAGTTGTTAGGCAGGCGTTCAACGATCACCTTGCGGCACTTGCGGAGGATGAAGTCCAGGCGCTGGGTGTCGGTGATCGCTTCGGCCGAGCTTGTGGGCGGGGTAGCGACTGCCTGCTGGCCATTGATGGCCTCCAGCTCGGCGTGGAGCTGGGCGGCGAGATGCCATGGTGTCCAGTAGCCGTCATCCATTGGAACCGAGAGGGGAAGCTGCGGGCCGTTCCAGCGCAACCCATAGCGCGGCAAACCACTGCCCTCAGGCGGTCGTGGAGGGAATTCGGGCTGAAGGCCGCGCAGGCGCTGGTTCTCGGCTTGAACTCGGCGCAGCTCTGCGTAGAGCTGGTCGCGCTCGGTCTGGAGCGCGACGATTTTCTTCGTGGTGCTCATCGGTCGTTCTCCTGGGGCGGGGTGGGTTCGAGCACGAAACAGGCAATGTGCCGCCCAGTGCCTTTTCCCTGCGAGCCATCTTCAGTTGCGCACCACCGAACGTCGCCGAGGTTGCGCACCTGAGCGCCTGCTCCGATCAACATCAGCACCCATTTATCGATGGGGTACACCAGCACGACGCGCTTGCCCTTCTGATGCTCTTCGATGGCCTTACGCGCCCATGCGGTCGGGCCCTTCTTTTTGCCCTGATGCATGATCGATCCGAACGGCGGGTTGACGTAGCTTGACGAACCCCACTCGCAGGTCAGCCCGTCGAAATCATCGGGCTTCGGATAGGGGCAAGGGTCGAAGTTGAACCGGAACTCGGCGTCGAGCTGAGCCATCAGGGCTGGTGGTGTGAGCCAGTAGTGCTTGCCATCACCGCCGTTTCCGACGTGAAACTTGTTCTGCTCAGGCAGCAGCTGGTTTTGGTGTGGTCTGTAGTCCATCTCACACCCCCTGGTACGCGGCCAGATGCGGATGCAGCCGCACCAGTTCGGTGATGGCTTCCCGCGCGTTCATACCAGTCGCTTCCGCGATTGGCTGATCGGATTCGCCGTAAGCGAGGGCTGTGTAGCCCGCGTCGTAGCTCGGGATCAGTTCGATGCGCAAGCTGTCGATCTGGCGAAAGAGGTTGGCCTCTTCGCCGAGCTGGGCGAAGCGGGGGTGCAGATCGATGCAGTCCGAGTCAGGGTCGAGGACCTGGTTCTGCTCGTTCATGACCACATGGCACATGCCGCTGATCACGCGGGCGTAGAAGCTGGGCGCCGTTCGCAGGAGGTTGGCCAGGTTGTTGTAGAGGGTCTTGAGGTGGGTATCGTCCTCGCAGTCGAACTCCTCCTCACCGCCTTCCAGCAGGTCGTGGAGGCTGTCGCCTGCGCCCGGGGTCGACCAGGGCCCGCCGAAGCGTGCGTCGATCAGGTTGAAGATGTGGAGCAGATCTTCGGCGGCCTTGATATCAGCTGCCGACGGCTTGGCCATCTTCATCTGGAACATTTTCATGCTGCACGCTCCTGTTCGACCGCCTCGGCGGCATCGAGGGCCTCGTTCACGCGCTGGGCCAGGCGTTTGCACTGGTCGTGGGCGGTGTGGGCCTGGGCGGCGACGTTCTCGGCGTCGATGCGAAATGCCATGTCTTCCAGCAGGCTCAACTGCCCGGCCACCTTCATCAGCCAGCTGGCGTCCTCGCGGCTGAGCGGGTTGGAGCGGCGGGCGTAGTGGGCGATGCGTTTGTCAGCGTCCTGCATCACCGCCTCAAGGCGCGCGCGCGAAGCCTTGGCGGCTTCGGCCAGTTGCTGCTCGGTGGCTTTGCGGGCGGCGGCGTGCTTGGCGCGCAGGGTGGCCAGGTCTTCGTGCAGGGCTTCGAAGCGCAGGCTGGCCTGCTGCTGGGCGTCGCTGTAGCCGGCGTCGTAGCCTTTGGATTCGGCCTTGCGGTGGAGGCAGACGGCGCTCCAGAACATCGAGGCGGCGATGATCAGGCCGATGATGGCCAGCAGGATGAGGTCGAGGTCGGTCGGTTGCATGTGCTGTGTCTCCGGGTAGGTGCCCGGCGCCGGGAATGGTTGTCAGAGTCCGGCGGCCGGGGCTTGAACGGTGGTTACAGGTTGGCTTCGTACACCGGCACCGTGCCGATGCTGTCACCGATCTGCTTGCGGACAGCGTTGTAGGCTTCCTCCAGAACCTTGTCGGGGCGGACCAGCTCGTACCACATGGCCAGGCGGCCCTCGCGGATGCGGTAGCGGAAGCGGGCGGTGATCAGGAAGCCTTCGCCGCCAAGGAATGGCTTGATGCCGATGAAGAACTGCTCGGGGATGTTGAGTTGCCCGGTGGCGCCGGCTCGGCCATCGATCTCTTCGTGGTAGGTGAGCTGTACCTGGCCGTTGTCGAGGCGGGTGCCCTGACGGAAGCTGATGTTCTTCTTGGCTTCGAGGGTGAGGCTGATTTCCAGCATCTCCGCTGCGGTGGGGGCACCAGGCTGGTCGGGCGGTGTGACGATGTCCTTGACGTTGTTCTCGATGAACTCGCCGAACTCCTCTTGCGTCATGGGCTTGCGGTCCTTGCCGCTCCAGGCGCCCCACTCAACCGTAAGCGGGCAGCAGTAGACGGCGGAGTGATCCATCCAGGCCGGTGCGTCGGGTGTGTGGTAGTCGAACACGGCGCGGAAGGTGCAGCCTTCAGGGCCGTTGCAGAAGACCGAGGTGGCCGGCGTGGCGAAGCGATTGACGTAGGCGATGAAGGACGTAGCGTCGATGATTCGCACGGTCTGGCGAGCGCGAACAGGCTGCGGCAGCAGCTTCTCCAGGGACTCGACTTTGACGCCGTCGGGGAGCAGCGCCACGGGCGTTGCCAGAGTGGGGTGGTCAATCGGCTTGCCGATGGCCTGTGCGAACTGCAGAAGCTGCTGGAGGGTTTGTTGCATGTCGTGCTCCTTGTGAGCGGTGTCAGAGAGGGTCAGTCGTTTACGGTGCGCAGCTCTTCAGCCGGGGCAATGTCTTCACCCACGGCGCGCAGCGGCAGATCCTGCTGGCGAGGATCGCGGCGGGTGAGGTTGCCTTCGGGGGTCATGAAGAACAGCGAGGTGCCGCGTGCCAGCACGGGCTCCTTGGCTTTCACATCGGCCTTGATCGTCATCTGGCCGGCGCCTTCGGGCTTGTAGGTGAGCTTGATCACCAGCTCGCCGCCCTTGCCGGTGAGCTGGATGGCGTTGATCAGCGAGTGCTGCGTCTCGCTCAGTTCGTCCAGCAGGTTGCCGCCCTCGACCTCCCGCAGGGTGTCAATGAAGGGCCGGGCTTTCTTCGTCATGTGCTGTGCCTCTTGGTTGTACGTCGTCAGAGTTGCCCGGATCGGCCGGGCGCCGGTCAGGCCACCTGGCTCGATTGCGCGTCGAGCCAGTTGGCCAGGTCCTGCAGCCGCACCCAGGGCTTGGCCAGCCGTGAGGGGCTGTGCTTGTAGGTGGGCAGGTTCACCTTCCCGCCGGCGATCAGCTTGCGCAGGTGCTTGTCCGTCTTGATGTGCGGGAAGTAGTGCTCCCTGACCGTGGTCAGGGGCAGGCTGGTGGCCTTCCACTGGACCAACAGCTGGTCGAGGGTGGTTTTCATCGTGTGGAGATCTCCGCGAGGCGCTTCTTGAGTTCTATCTCCCTCAGTTCCTCCCCCCGATGCGTGTTGGCGTTCTCTGCCAGGTCGTAGAAGCGGTCGGCCTCGGCGTCATCAATCAGACCCAGATCGCGGGCCAGGTAGACCGCGCCGTAGCAGCCGTGAACGTGATGGTTCTTCGACCAGGTGTCCTGGGCGGTGCGCACCAGGACGGCCAGGTTGTAGAGGGCCTTGCAGGTGGCTTGGTTGATCACGCCTGCCCCCTTGCCAGTTGGCTCTGCAGGAGGGTCACGGTGGTGCTGACGGTGGGGCCGTTGACCATCGCGAGCAGCCGGCGGTCGGGGCCGATGATCAGGGCGCCGTAGGGGCGCTCCGGGTCGGTGGTCAGGGTCACGTAGGGCACGTAGCCGATGGGGGTGGCCTCGACCAGGCGGGTGAACAGCTCGATGAGTTCGGCGGTGCGGTTCATGCGGCGTCGTCCGTGTGCTGTGTGATGGTGATGCCGAGCTGGGTGGCGAGCCAGGCGATGCCCTGCTCGGTGACCATCAGCACGGCGTAGTGCCGGTAGCTGCGGGTGGCTTCGACCCAGCGCGAGCGCGGGTCCATGAACAGGCGGCCGCCACCGATGTGACGGGCAGCCAGGCTGCCGTCACGGTTGAGTGCGCGGGTTTCGCGCAGGTGGTTGCGCAGGGTGCTCTCGCGGATGCCCAGCACCTGGGCAGCCTCGCGGATCGTCCGGTTCATGACGGCTGCCCTCAGGCTGCGCGGCGGTGGCGCATCAGGCGCGAGATGGCGTTGTCGACCTGGTCATACAGCTCTTCCAGGGTGCCGTTGTTCTCGATCACGTAGTCACTGGAGTACCGGCGCACGCCGGCCTCGGTGGGGTGATCGCAGACTGGGCTGACCCCGGGCCGGCTGATGTGGAAGATGACGCCGCCGTTACTGCGCACCCAGTCGGCTTCCATCTCCAGGCGAACATCGCTGATCACCACGCCCTTCATGGCCTGGTCGTGCTCGGCGAGTAGTTGCAGGTTCTGCTCAGCCAGCAGCAGCCAGACGTGGGGATGAACCAGCTCCCGGCCCCACTCGGTGCCGAGCAGCTGCATCAGCTCGCGCGGGGATTTGCCCAGCCAGGGCAGCGGCAGCTCCTTCTCGGCGCCGTCCAACTGGGCGGCGGTGAGGTGGAACATCGAGGCGATTGCCTGCTTGAACGGGTCGGCGAAGGCGTAGGTGATGAGGGTGAGGTGCGCTGCCAGGTAGCGGGCGACGGTGTCTTTGCCCGCGCGGGCTTGGCCAGCAAGGCCGATCAGGATCTGGCTCATGCCGCACCTCCGCCGAAGCCGGAGAAGTCCTCGAAGGCGGGGAGGGTGGTGGGTTGCTTGAGCGTGGGGCGCCCGCCGGTGATCACTACAAAGCGGCCAGTGGCCTTTTGTACTGCACGGATGGCATCAGGGTTGGTGGTGCAGGCCGGGTGCAGGAGCACCGGGCAGCGGTTGTGCTGTGTCGATTGCATGTCGCGTACTCCAGGGGGTAGTCAGAGTGGGTACGCGATCAAGTTAGCAATAGCTAATCATTAAGGCAATAGCATTTGCTAATTTATGGTTGGGCTAGCCGAAAGATGAGTCCAGCAATAGCAAAAAGTAACATGAAGGTGGCCCATGCACGCAGCGCCCAAATGGCGCTGCGGTCACCCCTCCAGAGCCGGTCGAAGAATCTGAACCAGTTCACCGCTCAGGCCTCGGCGAGGTATCTCGATGATTTAAGAATGGCTCCCACCGGGTGGATTTTCAGGATGCTGATTTTGTCGATTGTCATCGGTGGATGTTGGTCGTTGACGCTGAGTAGGCGGACGTATCCGTCCCGGTCGTACATGAATACCTTGATCATCGACTGGGTGACGGTTCCGTCTATTACCTGCACCAACACCTCGTCGCCTGGGTAGTAAGGCCGATTCGGCTCAATCAGCACGTACTCACCATTACGGATTCTAGGCTCCATGCTGTCGCCCACGACTTTTAATGCGTACGCATTGGGGTCGGAGCTGCTTATCAGTACGAAGCCGTCCCCCTGTCCAACTGGGTAGTCAATGGCATCAAAGAAGCCTTTGGCACCGAGCTTTGCCATTCCAACCACTGGCACTCTCCCGTCCTTGAGCGAGATTGGCTCACCCTGCACATTTTCCTGGGGCTGTCGTGAGCCTTCTGTGGGGAGCGGGGGGCGAGATAGTGTCCCCGGCTCTAGGCCGATTTTCTTCTCCATATTGGATGCGGCTCGTTCTCCAAAGGAGCGATGCCCGCTCAAAATTTGAGAGAGATATGAAGGGTTCAGGTCGTACATCTCTGCGAAGTCGGCTTGGCTGTGGCCGGCCATTACTTGGATGAGAGCGTCGACGCGTAGTTGGTTCATGTCCATCCCGGAATGGTCGCTAGTCGTTAGCAAACTGTAAATTAGCGAATGCTATTGCCTTCACTGTTAGCAGTTGCTAATCTCGCCGCTGCTTGGAGGTACTTATGAACCTGATCGACTACATGAAACCGCTCACCAAAGCTGAGCTTGATGCGTTTGCGGAGGCTTGTGAAACCTCGGCAGGGCAGCTTAAGCAAATCGCTTACGGACATCGGCGCGCGGGGGCTGCTCTTGCCATTTCCATTGATCGCTATTCGTCTGGCCAGGTGCCTTGTGAGGTGCTGAGGCCGGACATTGATTGGGCGTATCTCCGTGGAACAGCAGGCCGTTTAGAAGCCGCTTAAAGGAAGCCGGCGCGGGACTCTGACCTCCCGCGCCGGCTGGGTGCCAGTCAAGGACTCTGACCTCCTTGGTCTGGCTTACGACGACACAGCACATGCATCGGTCGTGGTCATAGAGTAGGGCGCGCCTTGCTCAATGGCTACACCGTAACGGAGCCATTTACGGTTATGAGCCGCATTGACCTCTTGCCGGACGCCGGTCCGGTGTTCTCCCTCCGCCAGGCGCTGTACCGCGCCGGGCGCGACTACAAGGGCGGGTTGACCGCCCTTGCCCATGAACTGGCGATGGACCAGGACACCCTCCAGAAGAAGTTGAAATTCACCGAGGAAAGGCGGTGGTTGACCCCGGATGAGATGGAGGAAGTCATCGCCGCCACCCGCGACCCTCGATTGCTGGACGCCCTGATGCGGCCGGCCGGCGCGGTGTGGTACCGCCCCGAACCGGTCACCGCCTCCCACGAAGCTCTCAAGGCCTTGGGTGAGCTGCTGCAGAAGGAAGGCGAGTTTGTCGGCAGCCTGCACGAAGGCGCGGCTGACAACCGCTGGAAGCCACATGAAGTAGTGGCGCTTGAGTACCACGGCCACCAGGTGATACGCGCAGTGCTGGGCATCATGGCCGGCGCTCGGGCGGCGATGGAAGAGGGCGACTTCGATGAATGAGCGCTTCCTCGAAATCGTGCAGGCCGCCCAGGAAGAGGCCCTGCAACGCCGCATCGACAGCCGCGTGCGCTACCAGGGCGAGAGTGCCGAGGAATGCGACGGCTGCGGCCAGGCGATCCCCCTGGCCCGCCGTAAGGCCGTACCAGGGTGCCGCCTGTGCGTCCACTGCCAGAGCTGGGAGGAAAGGCGCAATGGTTGAGCGTCCGATCATCTACAGCGGTGGCATGGTTCGCGGGTTGCTGGCTGATCAGAAGACGGCCACTCGCCGCCTGATGAAGCCTCAGCCCGACTTCCTTGGCTCAATGGTCGACCCCAATACGCCATTCAAGACGCTTGGTGCCGGCCTGCACGCACGCATCACCTGCCCATACGGAGAGCCCGGTGACCGGCTTTGGGTGCGTGAGGCCTGGGCTACGGATGCCCAAGTGGATTCGATAGCGCCTCGGGAATTGAGCCAGGGCGAGCCGATTTGGTACCCCGCAGACGATCATCTCCGGCAGACCGGTTGCTCGATGATGAGCCGCGGTAGGTGCCGCCCCTCGATCCACATGCCCCGATGGGCCTCCCGCATCCTGCTGGAAATCACTGCGGTCCGTGTCGAACGGCTGCAGGACATCACTGATGAGCAGGCGCTTGCCGAGGGTGTGGCGGTTTGTGAGCAGGATCTTGACCCGGACTGCAACTGCTACTCGCCCAGGGAGCTGTTTTCGATCCTCTGGTCATCGCTCTATGGCGTCGAGAGTTGGCAGTCGAATCCCTATGTTTGGGTGATTGAGTTCCGGCGGGTGGAGGTAGGTGCATGACCCTGCCTGATTCTTCTGCGCCACTTTCCGAGTGGGCCGAGGCCTACATCAATCACTACGGGCTGGCACTGGTGCCGATCCCGCCCGGCAAAAAGGGCCCGACCGACCCGGCCTGGAACCGGCCTGGAGGTTATTTCACCGATGCCGGCCAGGCCTCGGCCTTCTGGCGTAAACATCCTGATCACAACATGGGGGCGGTCCTAGGGCCCTCCCAGGTGTGTTCGCTGGACGTGGATGACGTGCAGTGGACGCGGCGCGTGTTGTTCGACGAACTGGGCCTCGATCTGGATGCGATGGCGCTGGTGTACCCGACTTTGGTGGGTAATCCGGCGCGCTTTCGCATTCTCTTCAAGATGCCGGCCGGCTTGGACTTGGCTGCGCGCAAGCTGACTTGGCCCAACGAGAAGGACCCAGACGGCTCCTTGTTCAAAGCGGCCATGGCGCGTGCCGTTGAGGCGAAGAAAGCCAAGGACAAAGGCGCTGAGGCGGCAGCGAGGGCGCTGGCCGACACCTTCAAGCGCTTCACAGTGTTCGAACTACGTGCGGGTCTGGTCCAGGACGTGCTGCCGCCTTCGATCCACCCCGAAACGGGTAACCCCTACACCTGGCGCAACCCGCCGGGAGAGACGCTGCCGGTGTTGACCCCGGAACTGCTGGCCATCTGGAACAACTGGGATGCGTTCAAGCGCGACGCGGAGGCCGCCTGCCCGTGGCGCCCGGTGCCGAAGGCGAAGCCGAAGAAGGAGGCCAAGCGGCCGGCGGCGAAGCCGGGCAGCGGCGCCTCGGTGATCGAGGCCTTCAACCAGGCTCACGATGTGGAAAGCCTGCTGGAGGCACATGGCTACGAAAGACGCGGCAGGAAATACCTGTGTCCGCACAGTTCCACTGGCCTCCCAGGCATCACCATCAGCGAGGGCAAGATGTTCTCGCACCACGGCTCCGATCCGCTGGCCAATGGGCACCAGAACGATGCGTTCGATGTGTTCTGCATCCTCGAGCACAACGGGGACCAGGGCGCGGCGGTGAAGGCTGCAGCGCGCATCCTGGGCATCGACCACAAGGCGACCCCTCGGGCACCTGAACCGCCGCCCCTGGGCGATCTGCCGCCGGTGAGCGAGTATGCGGAGCAGCTCGGCCCCGAGGGTGAACTTCCCCCAGCCCCATCCGAAGAGGATGGCGACGATGCGCCAGGCGGCTCCGACGACGACGGGGGGGAGGGGGAGACCCTGACGCTGGCCAAGCTGCTGCGGCGCTATGCCCTGGTCGAGGGCACTACCCACGTGTGGGACGTGGACAAGGCGCGCAAGCTCAAGCGCGCGGCGTTCGAGGCTCACGTGGGCAAGGAGCTGTTCAAGGAGTGGGCCGCCGTTATCGATCCGAAGCGGAAGAAGCGCATCAGCGAGGACCAGGTCAAGGAGATCGAGGACGCTCGCAAGATGGCGGGCAAGAAGGTCGACGCCCTCGGCATGGCGCCCCTGATCCGCTACGTGTACATCGACGGCACGAAGGATGTGTGGGACTACGCGAAGAAACGCCGCATCCCCGAGGGTGCCGTGAAGATGGCCCTGGGCGATGCCTATGGGCTGTGGCTGAACAGCGCGGAGCGGCGGGTGGTGGACGTGGAGCACATCACGTTCGACCCGACCATGACGGTGGACCCGAAGGTCTATATCAACACGTTCGAGGGCCTGCCCCTGGAGCCGGTACGCGATGACGCGGCCTGCGAGAACCTGCGCTGGCTGGTGAGCTTCCTCTGTAACCATGCCGCCGAGGCGACTACCTGGCTGACACGCTGGCTGGCCTACCCGCTGCAGCACACCGGGGCGAAGTTGGATACGGCGGTGCTGATGCACAGCATCACCGAGGGCTCGGGCAAGTCCCTGCTGTTCTCGGTGGTGATGGGCGCCATCTACGGGCGCTACGCGGCGACGGTGGGGCAGACCCAGCTGGAAGGGAACTTCAACGCCTGGCAGAGCGGGAAGCTGTGGGCGGTGTTCGAGGAAGTCGTCAGCCGGGACCAGCGCTACAACCAGGTCGGCAAGATCAAGCAACTGATCACTGGCCAGACGGTGCGCATCGAGTCGAAGTTCGTGAACGGCTGGGAGGAAGCCTCGCACATGAATGCGGTGTTCCTCTCGAACGAGATCATGCCGTGGCCGATTGCCGAGGGTGACCGGCGGTTCCTGGTGATGTGGCCCGAGGCGAAGCTGCCGGCCGACCGCCAGGTGGCGATCAAGAAGGAGTTGGCGAACGGCGGTGTGGCGGCGTTCTACGCCTGGCTGCTTAACGTGGACCTTGGTGACTTCGATGAACAGACCAAGCCCCCGGTGACGCCGGCGCGGGAGCGCCTGGTGGCGCTGTCGCGGGCGACCTGGCAGACCTTCCTGCACCTGTGGCAGGTGGGTGACCTGGGGCAGGGCCTGTGGGCGCCATGCCTGTCCAGCGACCTCTATGCGCTGTTCCTGGAGTGGTGTCAGCGGAACAAGGAACACTCGATGAGCCACACGAAGTTCTCCCTGTTCATCAGCGCGGAGGTGGAGAAGACGCGGCCCATCCCCTGGACGGATGGCAACACGCGGCGCTTCGGCGCCTTCTTCTTCCCCACGGCCAAGGACGCCTCTTCCCCGCCCCCATCTGTCTCGTCGGCAGCGTTGGGTAAGCAGGTCGAGGAGTGGCGGCGGGTGGCCAAGCTGGCCGGGTGGTCGGTGGAGGCGTGGGACCACGTCAAGGCGGCTGCAGCATGAGTGCGCGTGCATGTGTGTTGGGTGTGTTGGGTTGGTGTCGGGTTGGTTCTGGTAACCCAACACAACCGGAACCCCCTAACGGCGGGCGTTCT
Organism: Metapseudomonas otitidis; assembly: GCF_900111835.1. Classification (GTDB taxonomy): domain Bacteria; phylum Pseudomonadota; class Gammaproteobacteria; order Pseudomonadales; family Pseudomonadaceae; genus Metapseudomonas; species Metapseudomonas otitidis. Next base: position 165,148 of record NZ_FOJP01000003.1, on the reverse strand, counting down.
GGCGGTCTGTGTCGGGTGTGTTGGGTTTTCACGCGCGCGGGCGCGTGCGCGCAGTTTTCCTGCGTTATCCAACCCACTCAGGGCGATGAGTTTTTTTCTACATGCGAGGACCGGAAAACCCAACAAACCCAACACACCCCACACAGCTATATGCAATGCATTGTTTTTAAAGGGTTTTGTGTGTGTTGGGTGTGTGTTGGGTTGGGGGTTTTTGTGTCGGGTTGGGTTTTCGGCTGGGGGGCGGGCGCATGATCGAGGCAATGGAGGTGCTGTTGATGCACTGGGGCGAGGAACTGCGCACCAACGGCTCGGCCGGTGGCCTGGGCAGCATGCTCGGGACGGTGATGGAGTACGGAGGCTGCGCGCCCCGTGGCGGCGTGAAGGGCAGCCGGGAGCTGCTGGCCGGCTCCGGGCCGGACTACGTGGCCGAGGAAGTGCAGGCGGGGCTGTGCGCGCTCGCGGGCTCTGACGATGCCGAGAAGCTGATGCGCCTGGCCGAGGTGCGCTACCGCGCAGAGCCGCGTCTGAGCATCAGTGAGCAGGCGGACGTGCTGGACCTGGGCCGAGGTGCCCGAGGCAGCAGCGCCTACTACCGGCTGCTGGATCGGCTGCACGAACGCCTGCAGGTGGAACTGCTGGCCCGCCAGCAGCGCCTCAAGGCGAGGCGGCGCGAGTCGGGGAGGGAGGGTGCCCGGCATCGGGCGATGGCTATCAAGCAGGCCAAGGCGGCGCACCAGGCACGCGGTAGCGACCTGTTCAAGGGTGGCCGCTGATAACCGTTCGTCGGGTCACTCGGCGCCGGTCGGCGCCCGTCAGGCTCCAGTCGGCGCCGTAGCGGTTCTACCGATAACGAAGGGTTTTCGGTTTGAAAATCGGCAGGTACAACGTAGGCACGATTTGAGATTTGCGCCTAGCGCAGACAGAGCGCACGTGCTGTGTGCGACACCCACCAGGCCCCCAGCCTGGACTGCAAGCCCCGCCATGTGCGGGGCTTTCTTTTTCCGGCCCTAAGAGGGCAAACCGATGAGGAAGGCAATCATGACGGAGCCAGCTACCACTGCTGTTGGCGGCCTGGCCCTGTACAAATTGGGCGCCCTCGGGGCGTTCGCAACTGTGGCTGTCGCCGTTGTGGTGATGGCCATGACTCTGCCGCGTACCGCCCGCGAGTTCACCGTGGCGCTGATCAGCACCGTAGTGGCCAGCCTGCTGGGCGGCGCGTTCGTGATCCGCTGGCTGGATATCGGCCACTGGATCAACGACGACATAGGCCTGCTCGGCCTGGGCGCGGTGGTGTTCGTGTGCGGCCTGCCCGCCTGGGTCTCGGTGCGAGGCTGGTTCGCCTACACCGAGGCGAGCAAGGGTCGCTCCCTGCTGGAGCTGATCCGCGAACTGCGCGGCGCCGTGAAGGGCGAGGGGTAGAGGTGTTCTCTGTCACCGCCTCGGGCCTGGAGGAAGCTGTTGCCGGCCTGAGCGACATCGAGCGCACACAGTTGCCGTTCGCTTTGGCTCTGGCCCTGACCCGAACCGCGCAGGTAGTGGCCCAAGACATCCGGGCCGAGATGTCGGCCGTGTTCGACCGGCCTACACCCGCGACGCTGAATAGCCTGTTTCTTGAGCCCGCGACCAAGCAGAAGCTCACGGCGCGCGTCTGGATCAAGGACGGGCGCGAGCTTGGTGGGCGCGGTGTACCTGTTGGTCGAGGCGGCGTATGGGGGAAGGGCCGGGCCGCTTCAACCTGGCTCACGCCCGAGATCTACGGCGGGCCACGGAGCCACAAAGGCATCGACTCGATGTTGCGGCGGCGCGGCGTTCTGAAGAATGGGCAGTACGTTCTCCCAGGGCGCGGCGCGGAGCTGGACCAGTACGGGAACCTCCCGCGCGGTTTGCTCAGCAAGGTCCGCAGCGGTGCGGGCCTTAACACGGAAGAAGGCTACAGGGCGAACGCCACGAACAGCAGGCGCAGCAGGGCGAAGAGGAACAATCGTTTCTTCGTCATGCACGACAAGAAGCGCGGACCCTTCGCGGTTGCAGAGCGGACCAGTCGCGCGCGTACCGGTCTGCGTATCGTGCTGGCCTTCGTGAATAAGACACCCACCTACCGCTCTGCGCTCGACTTCTTCGGGATCGCTGAGCAGGTCGCCCAGGCCGAGCTGCCCGAGCAGTTCCGCCGCGCGATGGCCGAGGCGCTCCGCACCCGGCGAAAGCAGTGACCCGGGGCCCCTGATAGGGGGCACGCGTCAGGGGTAATTCGAGCCCCGTTTCTGAGTTAGTGGCAGGGTCTGAAGGTTAGTTAACAGGGGTTAACCGGTTAACTCGCCAAGGCCTGCCCGGTTAACAGGGGCCATGCCATGGAGTTTCTAACCCAATCGGAGTACGCGGCGCGTCGTGGCTGGTCCCGCGCCTACGTCTCCAAGCTGAAAGCCCAGGGCCGCCTGGTCCTGGTCGAAGGCGGAAAGATCGATGTCGCCGCCACCGAGCAGCTGCTGGCCGAGTCCAGCGACCCGAGCAAGGCCGCAGTGGCCGAGCGTCACCAGCGCGACCGTGCCGACAAGGACGTGCACGCCCACGTCACCCCCGCCGCCCCGGCTTCCCTGCCGCCACAGCCTGGCGGTGGCAGCGCGAACTTCCAGAAGGCTCGCGCACACCGCGAGCACTACCTGGCGCTGCTGGCCGAAGACGAGTTCCGCAAGGGGCGCGGCGAGCTGATGGAGCGCGAGGTGGTCGACCGCACCGCGTTCGACGTAGCCCGCACCCTGCGCGACCTGCTGATGGGCCTGCCCACCAAGGTCGCCGGTGAGCTGGTGGCGATCACCGATCCCTGGGAGATGGAGCAGCGGCTGACGGCGCTGATCCGTGCCGCCCTGGTCGACGCCGCCAGCCAGATCCAACCACCTGCCGCCAGTGAGGCCGAGGAGGCCGCATAGCCATGCACCACCACTATGCCGACGGTGCCGCCGCGTACCGGGCGGCATACGTCAGGGGCCTGACTCCCGACCCAGACCTGTGGGTCGATCAGTGGGCCGACGAGTTCCAGCGCATCCCCCGCGAGGCCGGCGCGGCAGAGCCCGGCAAGTACCACACCGAGCGCACGCCCTACGCCCGGGAACCGATGCAGTGCCTGTCCCCGGCGCACCCCGCCAAGCGCGTCGTCACCATGGTGGCCTCGCAGCTGATGAAGACCCAGATCGGCCTGAACTGGATCGGCGCCTGCATCCACCGGGCGCCGGCCAACATCCTCGCGCTGTTGCCCAGCCTCGGCCTGGCCAAGCGGGTTTCCTCGCGGATCGGCAAGAACATCGACGCCGTTCCCCAACTGCGGGCACGGGTCGCCAAGGCTCGCTCCCGGGACGCCCGCAACACCATCGACACCAAGGAATTCGAAGGCGGCACGCTTTACTGCACCACGGCCGGCTCCGCCTCCAACCTCGCGGAGCTGGCGGCGCGCTACATCTACGGCGACGAGATCGACCGCTGGGAGATCGACATCAACGGCGAGGGCGACCCAATCGAACTGGCCGAGGCGCGCGGCTCCACCTTCGGCCGCCGGGCCAAGTTCTATTACTCCAGCTCGCCCACCATCAAGGGCGTGTCGAAGATTGCCGACCTGTTCGAGCAGAGCGACCAGCGGCACTACTACGTGCCCTGTCCGCACTGCCGGCACATGCAGGTGCTGGAGTGGGAGAACCTGAAGTACAGCGACGACTTCGCCCGAGTCGACTACCTCTGCGCCAACGAGGAATGCCACGCGCAGATCGAGGAGTCGAGCAAAGCCTGGATGCTCGCCAACGGCGAATGGCGCGCCCACGGCACGGGGGATGGCGAGACGGTCGGCTTCTACCTCAACGCCCTGTATGCGCCCCTCGGCTGGGTCAGCTGGGCCGGCCTGGCCAAGCAGTACGTCAAGGCCAAGCGCGCCGAGGAGCGTGGCGACCTGGAGCCCATGCAGGTGTTCTACAACACCCGCCTGGCACGGGTCTGGGATGCCTCCCAGGAAATGACCAACGCCAGCGAACTGAAGGCGCGGGCCGAAGACTATCCCCTGGGCCAGGTGCCCAATGGTGCCGTCATCCTCACTGCCGCCGTGGACACCCAGGGCGACCGCCTGGAGTTGCTGGTGATCGGCTGGGGCGAAGGCATGGAACGCTGGGTGGTGGATCACCAGGTGCTGATGGGCAACCCCTCCGACCTGCGCACCTGGGACCTGCTCGACGAGCAGCTGAAGCGCCGCTATCGGCACGCCTCGGGCGTCGAGCTGGCCATCGTCGCCACCGCCATCGACTCCGGCGGCCACCACACGGACGAGGTCTACCAGTTCGCCCGCCTGCGGCGCTGGCGCAACGTCCTGGCCATCCGTGGCCACAGCAAGCCCGGCCGGCCCGTGATCGCGCAGCGGCCTTCGAAGGTGGACTACACCTGGCAGGGCAAAACGGAAAAGGGTGGCGTCGAGCTGTGGATGATCGGCACCGACACCGCCAAGGACTGGATCTACAACCGCTATCCACTGGCCGAAGGGCCCGGCGCGCTGCACTTCTCCAAGGACCTGGCGGACGACTTTTACGACCAGATCGTGGCCGAACGGAAGATCACCCGCTACGTGAAGGGCCACAAGCGCACTGAGTATGTGAAGCCCAAGTCGGCCCGCAACGAAGGGCTCGACCTGCTCACCTACAACCTGGCCATGGCCCATTACCTGGGCATGAACCGCTACAGCGTCAACGACTGGGCCCGGCTCCGCCAGGCGGTGTCCCAGGCCAGCCTGTTCGCAGACCCGGTGCCTCAGCTCAGCAACCCGGCCGCCCCGGAACCGCAGCGCGAAAGCGCCGCGCCCGCAGCGGCTGCACCGAAACAACCCAACCCACTGGGGCGCCGCTTCACCCGGAGCAGCTACCTGAAACGGAGGTGACCATGTCTCCAGCCGAACAACGGCTTGCAGAAGTGCGGGAGTCGATCTCCGACATCCTCAAATACGGGCAGAGCGTCCGCAAAGGGGACCGGACCCTGGAAAGGGCTGACCTGGGCGCACTGAGGCAACTGGAATTGCAATGCGTCGAACAGGTCGGCCTGGAGAGGAACGCTGCCCGGCGCAGCCCGAAACAGATCCGTCTGAGCCATGGCGGCAAGGGGGTCCTATGAGTCGCCCGCGCCAGGCCGCCAAGCGCGTGCGGGCCAGCTACGAGTCTGCCGGCACCGGCCGGCGCGCAGCCAGCTGGGACGCGCCGGACGCCTCACTCAACGCCCTCGCCACCGCCGCCTTGCCGACCCTGCGCAAGCGCAGCCGCGCGGCGGTCAAGAACGACCCCTACGCTTTCAGCGCCATCTCCAAGCGGGTCAGTAGCCTGATCGGTACCGGCATCGTGCCGCGCGCCAAGATCAAGGACCCGGCCATCCGCGCCGCGCTGCAGGAACTGTGGGACGACTGGACCGACGAGTCCGACGCCGACAACCTCACCGACTTCTACGGCCAGCAGGCGCTCGTCGCGCGGATGGTCGAGGAGAGCGGCGAGTGCTTCGTGCGGCTGCGCAACCGCCGCGCGGACGACGGCTACGCGGTACCGCTGCAGCTGCAACTGCTGCCCTCCGAGTTCGTTCCCGCGAACAAGAACTTCCGCACCAAGAGCGGGAACCTGGTGCGCGCGGGCATCGAGTTCGACCGCCGAGGGCAGCGGGTGGCGTACCTCATGTACCGCTACCACCCCGGCGACACCGCCGCCAGCCAGGGATACAACGAACTCTACCGGGTGCCGGCCAGCGAGGTGCTGCACATCTTCGAGCCGCTGGAGGCCGGCCAACTGCGTGGCATCCCCCGGCTCGCGCCGGTGCTGCTGCGGCTCAAGTCCCTGGACAACTACGACGATGCGGTGCTGTTCCGGCAGGAGGTGGCCAACCTGTTCGCGGGCTTCATCAAGCGGCCGGTCAACGAGACCCGGCTCAACCTCGATCCGCTCTCAGGGCAGCCTCCCGTGGCGGACCGTGACGGCGCCTCCATGGTGGCCCTGGAGCCCGGGACCATGCAGGAGCTGGAGGAGGGGGAGGAAGTCATCTTTTCCGATCCCCCGGACGCTGGCAATTCCTATGTCGAGTTCATGCGGCAGCAGCTGCAGGCCGCTGCTGTCGGCGTCGACCTGCCCTACGAACTGCTGACCGGCGACATGGGCGACATCAGCGACCGCGTCCTGCGGGTGCTGATCAACGAGTTCCGCCGCCGCATCGAGCAGCTGCAGCACGCGGTCTACGTCTTCCAGCTCTGCCGCCCGGTGCGCCAGGCCTGGCTCGACACCGCCGTGCTGAGCGGCGCCATCGACCTGCCGGACTACACCCGGCGCCGCCGCGAGTACCAGCGCACCCGCTGGGTGCCCCAGGGCTGGGCCTACATCCACCCCGTCCAGGACCCCCAGGGCAAGATCCTGGAGATCAAGGGCGGCCTCGCCAGCCGCACCGAGCACGTGCTGCGCACCGGCATGGACGCCGAGCAGGTGGACGACGAGAACGCCCAGGACCAGCAGCGCGCCGCCCGGCTCGGCCTGCAATACACATCCGACCCCGTCGCCCCGGCGGCGAACCGCAAAGAGGTAACGACATGAACACCAAACTGAGCTACCGGCTGGCCGTGGCCCTGCTGCTGGCCAGCCTGGGGCTGGGCACCCTGGCCCGACCCCGGGTACTGAACCGAGCCGGCCAGGCCCAGGTGCAGGACCAGCACTGGTACAGCATCAAGGCCCAGGGCGAGGGAACCCAGCGTGTCATCGAGGCCTATGTCTTCGGCGAGATCGGCACCTGGGGCCTCAGCTCCGGGGACTTCGTCGCCTCGCTCAAGGCCGCCGACGACGGCGTGTCGCCGGTGGTGGTGTACTTCGACACCATCGGCGGCGATTGCTTCGACGGCATCGCCATGCACAACCTGCTGGCCAGCCTGGGCGAGCGCTGCACCGCGCGCGTGGTCGGGGCCTGCTTCAGCGCCGGCAGCGTGGCCGCCAGTGGCGCCCACCGCGTCGAGATGGCCGATAACGCCCTGTGGATGATCCACAACCCCTGGACCTGGATGGCCGGCGACAGCGACGACCTGCGGCGCATGGCCGACATGATGGACAAGGCCACCGACGCCATCGTCGCCAGCTACCAGCACCGCCCGCTCACCCTCGACGAGACCGAGCTGCGCCGCCTCATCACTGAAGAAACTTACATGACCGCCGAGGAGGCCAAGGCCGCCGGCTTCGTGGACGAAGTGCTGCAGGACTCCCAGCCGCTGGTGAGCAACAGCGAGCGCGGCAAGATCCTCAACCGGTTCCGCAACCTGCCCGAATCGGCCCGCGCCCTGCTGGCCTCGGACCCGCCCGCCGATCCCCCGGCCGATCCGCCCGCAGACCCGGCGCCGGAGAACGAGCCGGCGCCGGAGAACGAGCCGGCGCCCAACGCCGAGGAGGTGGTGGCACTCACCAGCCAACTGCTGGCCGCCTGCAAGGAGGCCGGCCTGCAGGACCATTCCGCGCAGCTGCTCAAGGCTTGGGGCCTGAAGGGCGAAGCGGAGATCCGCGCAGTGATCGACCGAGGCAAGGCGCTCAAGGCGCTCTGTGACATGGCCAAGCTGCCCGGCGAGCTGGGTGGCCTGCTGGCCAGCGGCGCCGACGAGACCGCCGCCAAGGCGCTGCTGTACGACAAGGTCGCCGCCCGTAGCAACACGGTCGAGCTGAGCAATCAGCCGCCGCTGGAGACCCTGCAGGACAAACCCGAGCGCCCGGCGCTCGACCCGATTGCCATCTACCAGAACCGCCGCCAGCCGGCCAAAGGAGCCCGTAAATGAACATCCGCAAAGAGCGCCCCCACGCGGGCGCATTCCTCCTCTCGGAGGCCAACGGAACCCGCAGCCGCGAGATGATCATCATCACCGCCGGCTCCGGCATCCTCGATGCCGGCACCGTGATCGGCCGCATCACCAGCGGCAACACCATCAGCAGCGCCGCCAATGCCGGCAACACCGGCAACGGCGTTGTCTCCGGTGCCGCTGTCACCAGCGAGGCCCTGACCGGGGTCTACACCCTCAGCATCACCAAGGCAGTCGCCAACGGCGGCGAGTTCGAAGTACGCACCCCGGGTGGCGATGTGCTGGGCAAGGGCAAGGTGGGAACCGCCTTCAGCGTCGGCGGGCTCAGCTTCACCCTGGGCGACGGTGCCACCGACTTCGCCAAGGGCGACGGCTTCACCTTCACCGTGAAGGCCGGGCAGGGCGAGTGGGGCCCCTACAGCGACACCGGCACAGACGACGGCCGGCGCACCGCAGGCGGCATCCTGTTCGCCCCGGTGGATGCCACCGACACCGACGTGAAGGCCGTGGCCATCGTCCGTGACGCCGAGGTGGTCGAGCGCGCCCTGATCGGCCTGGACGCCCCCGCACGCACCGACTTCGCTGGCCTGGGCATCGTCATCCGACCCTGACCCCTCACCCCAACCTGACACCCTGAGCCCCGCTGATGCGGGGCTCGTCATTTCAAGGAGCCCATGATGGCTGAGATTTCCATTTTCGAAGACGAGGCGTTTTCGGTCCCCAACCTGGCCGTGGCCATCAACGCCGACCACGTCGTCCCGGGGCAGATCGCCGCCGCTGGCCTGTTCAGCGAGACCCCCAGCAGCACCGTCACCCAGCAGATCGAGAAGGACGGCGACACCCTGGAGCTGGTCGATGCGGTGCCGCGCGGTGCCCCGGGCCAGGCGGTGCTCAAGGCCGGTCGCGAGCTGATCCCCTTCAACTGCGTGCACCTACCGCAGGAATTCACCATCTACGCGGATGAGATCCAGGGCATTCGCGCCTTCGGCTCGCGCACCGAGCTGGAAGTGGCCCAGGACTTCGTCAACCAGCGCCTGGAGAAGACCCGCCTGCAGCTGGACCTGACCCACGAATTCCAGCGGGTCGGGGCCATCAAGGGCCTCATCCTCAACAAGGACGGCTCGACGCTGCTGGACCTCTACCAGCGCTTTGGTATCGAGCAGCACAGCGTCGAAATCAACTTCGCTGACGACGTCAGCGCCCAGTTGGTCGACGTGCTCGACGCGCAGGAGGACGCCATGGGCACCACGCCCTACAGCGGGCAGATCGGCTGGGCAGGGCGCAACTTCTGGAAGGCCCTCATCGGCGCCGACTCGGTGCGCGAGACCTACCTGGCCAGCGAGGCAGCGGCCCAGTTGCGCGGGGATCGCCGCGAGGCGTTCGAGTTTGGCGGCGTGCTGTGGATCCGCTATCGCGGCAAGCTGGCGGGCGCCCCGTTCGTGGGGGATGACGATGCCTACGTGGTGCCCGACAACGCCCCGGACCTGTTCAAGACCATCTTCGCGCCGGCCAACTACATGGAGACGGTCAACACCCCCGGCCTGCCGTACTACGCCAAGCTGGAACCGATGGCCTTCGGCAAGGGCGTGAAGGGCGAAGCGCAGTCCAACCCGCTGCACATCTGCACCCGGCCCCGCGCCAACATCAAGCTGACCCGCAAGCCATGACGTTCGCGGCCGCCATGGGCCGCGCGGACGACATGATCATGGGCTCCCTGTGCGATGGCATCGGGGAGTACCAGGACACCCGCTACGGCCTGCGCGTAGGTGGGTTGCGACTGATCGTAGATCGCAACCTGTCTCACCAGGGGCCCGAGGGCATCATCGTCACCGGCGCGGTCGGCGTCACCTGGCAGAAGTGCTGCCTGCCCCGCGTCAAGCGGGGCGGTCTGTTCTGCCTGGATGGCGCGATGTTCCAAGTCGATGACCTGCTGGACGACGACGGCCACATCGCCACCGCAGTCTGCACGGAGGTCGAATGAGCAACGTACTGACCGAGGTGCGGCGGGCGCTCGTGGCCCGCGTCCAGGGCATCACAACAGCCGAGGGCTTCCGAACCGACATCGGCTACCAGGTCCTGACCGGGTGGCTGAACGAGGTGCTGAACGAAAAGGACCTGCCGGACCAGTTCGCCCTGATTCAGCGGGCGAAGAACAGGCCGCCAGAGGCGGGCCCGGGCGCAATCAGGATGCACTGCGGCTTCTTCGTCATTGGCCTGGTCAAGGCTGACCTCCTCGACTACGAAGACGCGCTCGAGGCCATGGAGCTGGACATCTGTCAGGCCCTCATGCCGCGCATCGCCGGGGTCCCGGAGGGCTTCCCGAAAGGGGTCACCGCTTTATCGCTCGGGGCTACCGAGACCTTCCCGCCTGGGGAGGGCCAGCGCCATGCCGGGGTACTCGTTCCCGTCCATGTCACCACCATCATCCAAGAGAAAATCCGCCGATGAGCAACGCGAAAACCGTGCAGCTGGTCGAGGTCGAGCTCGCCAGCGAACACCGCCACAACGGCGTCGACCACAAGGCCGGCGACAAGATCAAGGTCACGAAGCGCCAGAAGCTGTTCCTGGAGCAGTCCGGGAAGATCGGCGCAGTGGTCCTCAGCAATCAGGCCACTCCGGCCATCACCAAGGAATAAGCCATGACAACCAGAAAAGAGACAGTGGTCATTGGCGGCCACCTGAAGATGCGCGAAGCGGGCAGCGGTCTGCCCTTCCAGAAGGTAGGTTTGGTGAGCACCATCCAGCACACCACCGAGACCAACAGCCTTTCCTTGCCCGATACCACCACCCCCCAGGGCGGCGAGTACGACAGCCTGGACCGCGTCACCTCCGTGGGCCTGTCCATCAACTTCCGCGAGATCTACACCTGGGTGCTGGCTGCCCTGGTGTGGGGTAGTGCCACCAGCGTGGCCGCCTCCACCGTCACCGGCGAGAAGCACGTCGCCGCCGTCGATGGAACCATCGCCCTGGACAAAATGCCCCTCACCATCGCGGGTGTAAGTAACGAGGCCGGTGACGTCGACTTCAATGAGTTCGACGACTGGAACATGACCGGCTCCGGGATCGAGGTGGTTGCAGGTGGTGCCTTGGAGGCCGCTATCAAGGCCTCGCCCAGCGGCACCCCGTACAAGGTATCGGTGGATTACAGCTCGGCCGCCGTTGACGTGATCGAGGCGCTAACCAACAGCGGGAAGACCTTCGAGTTTCTCTTCGAGGGCGAGAACGCCGCCGGCACCCAGAAGCGAGTCGAGGCCCGCTTCTTCCGGTGCCGCCTCAACCTGGCCACCACCATGGACTGGATCAACACCGAAGACTTCGGTGGCTTCGAGGCCACGGCCAAGGTGCTGCGCGACGACACCAAGGTGGGTGCGGGCGTCTCGAAGTACTTCCGAATCAAGAAGGAGTTGGCGGCGTAGGAGCGCCCCTAGTGCCGGCCCGGCCAAGCGCTGGGTTTCGGCACTGTCGCTCTGCTACATTCCCCCCCCTTTCTAGGGAGGGAAGTCATGGCCAACGAAAGACCCGCAAACTACCTGCCACCAGCCGTTTCATATGGCGCTTTGGTGTGCATCGTGCTGGCTTTCTCTTGGATTCTGCTTGGAGGGCCGACAAGCCTTGAAGAGCTGAGTGAGAGGGCATCGACCCGCAGCGCGGCCGTAGAGGCGTTCGTTGCTGCGCCGGCCGAGTCTCGACCCTCGACAGTCACGGATGCTCAGTGGCGTGACATCAAGAGCGCTGAGTACAGAAAGAGAGCGGCCTTCAGCGGCATATTCTTGGGCATGAGTTTCGACGACCTTCGGCAGCATGCCGTTTGGTTGAGCCCCGAAAGCGTTGGTGCGCTCCACGATGACGGCACTCAGTCGCTCTTCTACCGAGTCGGATTCAAAGGTGAGCTGGTCCAGCTGGTGTTCAGCAATGGGCGCCTCGGCAGCGTCCAGTGTGACCCAGCCTGCCAGGTCGACGAGCGAACTCGCCGGCAGCTAGGCCTATGAACAGACAAAACCCGCTTCGGCGGGTTTTTTTATGGAGAACAGAAAGTGAAGCAAGACGTTGACCAGAGTCTGTCGCAGTTCATCGGGGCGGCTGTGCCGATTCCTCTGCGGGCGCCGGGGTACGAGGTGCATCTGATCCAGCTACGGCAGGTACCAACAATCAACCGCTGCCTGGCCCCGCTACGCAAGGAGTTCGAGCACCTGGCCCAGGCGTTGGCAGCAGCGCAAAGCGAAGGTACCGACCTGGGTGGGCTGTTCGATCAGGCGCTGGCAGGCATCGACGTCATGCAGATCCTGGAGGAGCACCGCCCGCTCTTGCTGGAACTACTCGCCGAGATCACCCGGCGTACCCCCGATGAGATCGACACCCTGGAGCTGGACGACCTTCTGGGCCTGTTGGCTGCTGCTGTGGAGCTGAACCTCGATTTTTTCTTCCTGCGCCTGCAGCCGCAACTGCGGGCGAGCCTGGTCGAGCTGGCCGTGGCGATTTCTTCGAGACGGCGCAGCTCCTGATCCAGAACGGGCATACCCGGGCCTCCATCCTGGAGATGTCCCTGCCGCAGCTGCGCGGCTACCTGCGTGCCCTCAACCACATCCGCAGTTCTGATGACCGCCTGAACCTTTGCATTGCCCGCGCAGCCGGTGCGATTGAAGAGGACTTCAAGGCCTTCATGAAATCGCTATAGAGGACTTCCCATGAGCAGTGACATGTCGATTGGCATCGTCATCGGCGGGGCCGTGTCTGCCGCGTTGCGAAACAGCATCAAGGATGCAACCAAAAGCCTGGGGCAGCTGGGGCAGGAAATCGAGGCGACTTCGAAGAAGGGCCAACTGATCGACGGCTTCAACAAGGCCAAGGAGTCCGCCAAGGCGGCAAGCGCTGAGTTCTTCGCGAACAAGAAGCGCGTCGAGGACCTGAATCGCGCGGTAACCCGGGCCGGCCAGCCGGTCAAAGCGCTGGACTTGGCGCTGGCTCAGGCGCAGCGTGCATTGGAGCGTAGCAAGCGCTCCATGGCGGCGCAGACCACCCAGGTCAACAACTACCGCAGGGAGTTGCAGGCTGCTGGGATCGATGTTCGCAACCTGGCCAAGGAGCAAGAGCGGCTCGCCGGCGAATCCGCGCGGTTGCAGCGGATGCAGAAAGCGCAGGCTCGCGCGGACGACTTTGCTTCCCGGCGCACCGCCGTGCGCGGGGAAGGGCTTGGCCTGGCAGCGGAAGCGGCGACGGTTGGCTATGCAATCAAGGCCGCCGTCGATCCGGCGGTGCGGCTTGAGACGGCGCTGAAGAAGGTGGAGGCTCGCGTCGATTTCTCTTCTCCGCAAGGCATCGTAGACCTCCGTACGCAACTGGAGGCGCTGTCTGAAGAGACAGGGATCATGGTGCCGGAGCTTGCCGAGGCTGCGGCGCTGGCGGGGCAGTTCGGCATTGCAGGCGACAAGGTGGCGGCGTTCGTGAAGCAGGCCACGCAGGTTGGCGTGGCCTTCGACATGAGCAGCGCCCAGGCCACCGAAGCGATTTCGACGCTGTCGACGGTGCTCGGCATTCCCATTGATAAGACCGGCACGCTGTTGGACGCGGTCAACCAGCTGGCCAACAACAGCAAGGCCAGCGAGGCGCAGATCCTTGACGTGCTCGGTCGGGTTGGCGGTATCGGCAAGCAGTTCGGCTTGGCCAACACCCAGATCGCTGCGTTGGCCTCTACCTTCATCTCCCTGGGCAAATCGCCCGAAGTGGCTGCAACCGGCATCAACGCGCTGCTCAACAAGCTGCAGACCGCCGGCGTTCAGTCGGACGAGTTCAAGACCGAGCTGCAGAACCTGGTGGGCGATGTGGATGCGTTCACCCGCAGCATGGATGTGGATGCTCAGGCTGCTCTGGACAACTTCCTGGCGCAGCTGGGCAAGCTGGACACCCGTGGCCAGGCCGAAGCCATCACCGTGCTTTTCGGACAGGAGTACGCCGACGACATCAGCTTGCTCTCCGGCTCGTTGGCCGAGTACCGCAAGCAACTGAGTGAGGTTGCAGACGAAACGAAGTACGCGGGCAGTGTTCAGCGCGAATTCGAGCGGTTCAACTCAGGCGCCGCAGTAGAGGTCAGGAAAGCCACCACGGGCCTGAACAATGCCTTCGCACAGCTTGGCGAGGCCGCGCTGCCAGTGATCACGAAGATTTCGCGGCAGGTTGCGGACCTGGCGAAGTGGCTCAAGAGTACGGGCGATACCGGCCAGTCAGTGCTGATGGGGTTGGCGTATCTCCTCGGTGGTGGGTTGCTGCTGAAAGGGGTGCGTTTCCTTGGGCGGCTGATTTTCACGGAGATCGGCGGGGCGTTCACGGCGGTTAACAAAGTCGCAACGAAGGTGATGGGGGAGGGCCTGGTATCAATTGCTACCCAGAGCTTCCGCCGTATTGGTGCTGAGGCTCAGGGGAGCGCCACCATCGCTACCCGGGCCTTGGCCGGTATCCAGACTGCCGCGCGCGGCCTTACCTGGGCTCTAGGTGTGGTGGGCGCTGCGTTTGCGGGATGGGAAATCGGCACCTATCTGCGCAAGGAAGTGCTGTGGATCGAGCGCCTCGGTATCGCGCTCGCATCCCAACTCCACGCCGGGTTCGTGCTGATCAGGGGCTATGCCGAAGAGTCGTTCGAGGGGCTGAAGTTCGCGCTGTCCAACCCCCTGGACTACATGCGGCTCAGGTTCGCGAACTTCGTCAAGGACCTGGCCACCCTGATCGCCAAGATCCCCACCTTCGGCGAGAGCGCAGCCAGCGCGCTGCGTGCTGCTGCTGACAGCGTGACGGGCAAGCCGGCCACGCTCGACAACAAGGGCGGCAATAGAGAGAAGGGCCAGAGCCGATTTGGCGAGAAGCCTGGGGCAATCGAGAGCTTCAGTGTTAGGCAGGAGGCAATCCGCAAGAAAACTCAGGACGAAGTAAAGGCCATCAAGGATGGCTACTTCGAGCTGTGGGAGATGGCTGGGCAGAACGCCGACAAGACGAAGGAAGCCAATGCTGGAGCCGCCCAGGCACAGAAGGAGCTGGCCGACGCTACTGCAGCTTCACAAGAGAAGATGACCGCTGACGCTGCCGCCGGGACCAAGCAGCGAATTAGCCTGACCGACAAGGAAAAGGCTGCGCTTAAGAAGGCGGTGAAGGAACGCGATGCCCTGATGAAGGACATCAACGACCGGACCAAGAACATCATCGGTGAGAAAGGGCTGGCGCAAGCCACCTCATTCAGCCAGGCCGGCGGGCTTACCGCCAAGGCTCGCCAGTCTCTGCAGAACAAGGATTACCTCCAGGCTCTGAAGTACGCCGATCAGGCCACCGAAGTGCTTGAGGAACTGCAGAAGAGCGGCGACCGAAACACGCTGGCTCTGGCTGGCCAGGCAAAGGCTGCCCAGCGTATCGCTGAGGAGGCCTATGCCGCTATCGATGCCGCCGGCAAGGCGGCTACCGAGAAGGTGGCCAAGGTTCCGGTCAAGCCAGTCATGGACGATGCTGCGGTCGAACAGGCGAAGGCAGCCGTCCAAGCCCTTGCGGAGACCTTGAGAAACAGCCTGGTCATTACCATCACGCCAATCGTCTCGATGCCCGACGGAGTCGCCAACCCAAGCCAACCCTTCTACAAGGACGGTTCTTCCTTCACACAGTTCCCCAATCAGGGCTTCTCTGCAGGAGGCTTTACCGGGTTCGGGGGGCGGCTTGAGCCGGCCGGCATAGTGCACCGAGGCGAGTACGTGATGCCGCAACCGGTTGTGAGAGAGCCAGGCGCGATCAGCGTTCTGTCGGCGATGCGGACACACGGCGTTTCGAGGGTGCTTGAGCAGGTGCGCAAGACCTGGCGCGGCTACGACGTCGGCGGGCTGGTTGGCGATTACACCGTAAGACCTATCCCACAGGTCAGCGGCATGAGCCCACCGGCCGCCAGCTTCCCCAACCTCGGCCTGCTGGAAATCAGCGTGGGCGGTGCGCCGCCGATCCGCACCTATGCCGAGCCGTCCATGGCGGAGCAGTTGCGCCGGACGGCGATGAAGTTCGGCAGACCCTAACCCCGCCCCGTGCGGGGTTTTCATTTTCTGGAGCACCTCATGAGTCGACCTGCAGTGATGCTGGCCGGAATCCCGATTGCGAGCGCATCTGGCCGGGCAGACACCGGCTACAGCACCGAGGGGGGATGGACGGATGTCCGCCTCTCTGGCGGCAAGCTGTACCGGATGACCCACTGGAGCAAGGAGAGCATCCGCCTCAGCGGCTCCGGCTGGATGGGCCCGGGCTTCGCCGCCGTGGACTTCAGTCAGCCGCAGGAGCTGTGGCTGGCGGACCCCAAGTCGATGGCGGGGCGCACGGCGGCGGACCGGGTCTTCACCCTCACCAGCGACGTGCGGCCGGACTTCCCGCCGATTGGCCTCGCCCTGGTGGGCCGTGACTGGGAGCGCACCGGTGTTTCGCTGGCAGGCCGTGTGGCCACCCTGGACCCACTGCCCGGCGCAACGGCGTACCGCGTTCACTGGCTGCCCCGCTACCTGGTGTTCTGCAGCCCGCCGGAGGAGGCCATCACCGGCACCGCCGGCGGCGGCCAGTTCGATTGGCAGTTCACCGCGAGGGAGGTGTGATGCTCAACCAGTACCCACTCAACAGCACGCCGATCAACGGCCTGGCGGAGGAGGGCAAGGCGCCGCCTGTGTACCTCACGGCCGGCTACGCCACGCGCTGGCGCCCCGTGGTCACCGTGGGCGGCGCGGACCTCACCGAGCGCATCGCCGGGGTGGTGGACGTGGACCGGGAGGAGGGTGCCGCCGGCATCGCCCAGTTCGACCTCTTCTTCGAGCCGGGCAGCGAGGTGCCGACTGATCAGGCCGATCAGGTGGTCACCATCGACTACGTGGCCGAGGTGGACGGGCAGACCGTGACCGCGCGCCTCTTCACCGGCGCCGTGGCTGAGCCCTCCTGGTCGCCCACCAACCGCATCATGTCGATCAGCTGCACCGACCGCCTGCAGCAGCGTGTGGAGGCGCTGACCCTCGCCCAGGTCGAGGCGCTGACCCCCGGCTTCTGGAGCGCCGACGTGTTCGAACCGGTGGCCGGGCGCAGCCGCTGGGACTATGCCCAGGAGCGCATGAGCACCCTCACCGCCAGCCTGGACTGCTCCGCCCAGGGCGAGTTGCGCGTCACCAGTTGGTACGCCGCCGCCCCGGCCTTCGTGTTCGGCGACGGCACGGCGGTGTTCCAATCCATCTCCGTGGCGCTGGCCCAGCTGCGCGAGGCCACCAACCGCGCCGAGCTGGAGGTGAACTACCGCTACCAGCGGCTGTGGCAGCTGAACGAGAACTACAGCTGGCAGCATGTGGGCGAGCACGGCTTGACCGAAATCCAGGGCTTTTGCCAGTGGCGGACCTGGAGCACCGAGACGCCCAGCGTCGAGATGGTGGAGAGCGCCATCGAGGGCAGCGGGCAGGTGCTGATCGGCACCCCGCGCTACCAGCTGTTGCCGGCCAGCAGCGGCAACCCCTGCGGCGACGGCGTGCCGTGGATCAACACCAACACCGCCGAGCAGCTGCTGCTCGCCGCCGACGTCACCGGCGGGCGGCGCTGGACCCAGACCGTGACCGAGACCTACCGCATCACCCTGGCCACCGCCGCCGGGCTGGTGGAGGCCACCCGCGTGGTGAGCCGCGACAGCCTGTCGTTCGAGGTGGAGGACGAGCGCGTCAGCGACTGGGAGAACTCCCTGACCTCCGTCGCCCAGTCCGACCTCACCGGCCCGCCCAGCCTCCCTGTGGGCGTGCCGAGCGGCGGCTGGGCGTGGACCCCCAACGGCGGCCAGGTGGACGTGATCGATGAGGCGCGCCGCGTGGACGGCCTGCGGGTGGGCATACGGCGGGCGGCGGTCGAGCTGATCAGCGCCCACCGGCAGACCACCGTCAGCTGGGACGTACCCACCAGCCTCGCCCTGGACGTAGACCTGGTGCACACCCTGGAGCTGGATGACCAGTACACCCGGGCGCGGGGCAAATGCCGGCGCGTGCAACACCGCCTCGACATGGACAGCGGCGAGGCCATCACCACCCTGAGCATCGCCGTCATGCGCGGCGGCGGCGACAGCGACGTGCTGGTGGTGCCGGGCCGGCCCGACACCAGCGTGCCACCCCTGAGCAGCACCCCCGGCCCGCCGGATGCGGGGCGCCTGCCGACCCAGATCGGCGGCCGGCTCAACCACCCGCCGAACGCCTCCGGCCCAACCGGTGGCGGGCCCGTGGAGCCCTACGACGACGACCTGGACGGGTTCGCCGGCAACTACTCCACCACCGACGACCTGACCGCCGAGCAGTTCCCGCGGCGATTCACCCTCACGGCCCGGGAGATCCCCGAGCTGTACCGCGACGAACTGACCCGCAGCACGGAAACCCTGCTGCGGGTGGGCATCCCCAACGACCTATTGGAGCTGTGAGATGAGCAATGAGAGCGACCGCCGCAACAGTGGAGCGGCGAACGAGGCCGCCCGCCGCGCGTCGGGCGCCGCCAACGAAGCGGCCCGGCGGGCCAGCGGAGCAGCCAACGAGGCCGCGCGCCGAGGCGACAGCCAGCAGGTGCAGCGCGACCTCAACCGGCTGGTGCGGCCACCCATCCGCCGGCAGGAGCTGCGCACCGTGGCCGCGCGCGGTGCAGCCCCGGCCGCGCGCGGGCGCAGCGACTACGTGCCGCCTGCCACCGGCGGCGCCGGCATCGCCGGCCCCCTGCAGGAAACCGACGTCAGCGCCCGGGTCTACCACCCGATGCGCCTGGTCTCCACCAGCGACGGCCTGTTCACGTTCCGCGAGGCGCCCATCGAGCAGGTGGTGCTGCGCGACGCCAACGGCCGCGACACCGAGTTCCACTACCTGGTGGAGCCCACGCCATGAGTGCCCCGCGCACCGCCCAGGTGCGGCCGCCCGTACCGCGCCGGCTGGACACCTGGGGCTGGTGTTGGCATGGCCAGGTCATCGAGCCGTACAACGCCCAGAACTACGTGCAGCTGAGCAACGGCGAGCGCTACCGGCTGGACTACCAGCTCACCTACGGTATCGAGCCTGGCCACTGGTCCTACCTGTGGGACATCGGCCTTCCCGACCGCATCCCCACCGGGGACGAGATCGGCGCCGGCGCGGCCTGGTGGGGGAAGGCGCTGCTGCGTTTTGGGCGTGGCCGACTGGTGGCGTACGGCGGCACCGCCTTCCGCAGCAACGAATGGCCCGTGCAGCTGGATGGGCAGGTGGGGCGCGTGTGGATGCAGACCGCGCGCAGCGGCGACAGCCTGGCGTTCGTGTTCGAGTTCAACCACTCGATCATCGGGCAGGCCGCGAGCCCCGTGCGGGTGGAGCTGCCGGCCATGGACGTGGGGCAGACCGGCCAACCGCCGGTCTATACCGGGCGCACCCAGGGCTCCCCGCAGATCGAGGGCTGGGGGCTCAACCTGATCGACATTCTGCCCAACGGGCGCAGCGCCCTGTTCAGCATCAACCCGGGCTTCTCCAACGACTGGAGGCGCGGCGGCTTCGCCATGCTCGGCCTGTTGCGGGTCGACGTCGGCGGCACCCTGGCCGCGCCCACGGCCTCGGTCACGGTAGTACACAACCGGACCGGCGCCATGGGCGACCTGGTGGACGAGCTGGATGACGGCATGGCCGTGGTGCGTCTCGGGGCACACCCTGCCACCACCACCGGCAACCCGGTCTGGCCATCCTGCGAGACCCAGGTCACCACCCGGCCCGCCGGGTACGAGCGCGGGGCCGCCGAGGCCGACATGAGCGGTTACGAGGGCACCTCGACCGCGCGTTACGGCCAGCGCAACGCCCTGGTGGCCGCCTGGTTCCGGGGCGACGGCAGCGTGGCCGAGGTACGGATTGACGCCCTGGCCGAGGTCACAGCCACCTCCACCATCACCGACAATTCCAGCGGCGCCCGGGTGATCACCTCCACCTACCGCAACAACGGGTCCCAGTGCGTGGGCGGCGACACCACCATCGAGGACGATTCGGTCTACGAACTGGTCGGGCAGCGGGAGGAAGTGCAGCGCTACAACCTGGTGCTGCGCGGCCCGGACGGCGAGACCGTCGACACCCTGCAGCTGGAGCGGCGCGAGCACCTGCACGACCGCTGGCGCCTCACCACCGACGGGCGGGACGTGGAGGCCAGCGTGGTCCAGGTCTCGTACGAGGTGCTGGAGAACGGCGAGGAGCGCCACCGCGCGACCGACCCGCCCAAGGAGACCAACTGGGGCCGCAACCCCTGGGGCTACAACCTCACCCGCGTGGGCGTTGGCTACAGCGCCCAGAACGGCCTCTGGCAACAGTGGCGGCTGGACCACAGCGTCATCTACGCCTCCAACCGCACCGTGTGCCTGGCCCGCCTGCAGCGCAACATCGAGAACGGTGGCGGACCCTACCAGGTGCGCTACGGCCCGCTGATCACCTCCCGGGGCCTGTACCCCGACCCGGTGAGCATCACCGTCCCGATAACCAACATCGTCCAGCTGGAGGACGGGTTCGACCGAACCGACATGCGCCCGGTCAACCGGTGCAGCCTCAACATCGTTACCGGCCAGGTGGAGCGCCACCGGGCAGACATCATTTCCCATGGCTGGGTGTAGGAGAAACCATGCTCAGATTCATCAACAACTGGTCGGCCGAGCTGCTGCAGCCGCTGGCCTCCAACGCCCTGCAGTTGGAGGTCGCCCCGGATCTGGCCGCACGGCTGGAGTTCGGCGCCGGCGACCACTACCTGCTGACCCTGCTGGACACCACGCCGGGCTCCACCGCCTATGAGGTGGTGCGGGTCACCGCTGCCAGCGGCGGCGTGCTGACCCTCGCCGAGCGCGGTGTCGAAGACCGCCCGGCCCAGGACTGGCTGGCCGGCGCCCGGGTGATCTGCTCCTGTACCGCCGCCACCCTCCAGGCGCTGGCCGCAGCGGGCGGGGGAGGCGGTGCCGGCGGGTACGGCCAGCAGATCCTCGACGTGACGTTCGATGGCACCTACACCCTCACCGACGACCACGGCCTGGTGGAAATGCGCCTGAACCAGATGGAGAGCCCCGCCAGCCTGGTCATCCCCAACGCCCCGCGCCAGGTGGACGTGTTCATCCGCAGCAGCACCGGCTCGCCGCCGTTCACCATCAGCACCCCGGGCAACACCCCCACCGTCGAGGGCAGCACGGGCAGCTGGTACACCAGCAGCGGCACCGACCTGATCATCGAGAACCTCAACGGCATCGTCTGGGGCCGGCTGTACGTCAACCCCAACGCCGGCACCTGCCATCTGCTCGTCCTGCACGAACGCTCGTTCGACACCTGATTCCACCCCTAGCCCTGGAGTAGCCAGCCATGCAGCCGGCCCGCCTAGACCTGCCCGTCATCCCGGGCGCCACCCTCAACCAGCCCCTGCTGCTGATGCAGCCCGTCTACCAGTACCGACCCATCACCGCCCTGGCTGGCACCGCCCCGGTGCGCCTGCAGGTGCCCGCCCACGGCCTGCCCGGGGACTGGTTGGTGTGGTGCGAGGGCGTGCCCAACTGGCCCGACCTCAACCAAGACAAAGCGCGCAGCCCCGGCCGCCTGGCCCGCGTCGTGGACCCCGACACCCTGGAGTTCAACGACCTGGCCGGCCAGGGCCGCGGCGCCGCCAGCGGTCTGCTGGTCTACCGCCTCCCGGTGGACCTGGCCGGCAGCGAGATCCGCGCCGAGATCCGGGGCGAGGGCGCCGCCCCCATCCTGCTGACCCAGGGCAACGGCGGCGTGCAGCTCCAGGGACTGGGCCAGGTGCTGCTGATCCTCACCGCCGAGCAGACCGCCGCCATCACCTGGGCGCGCGGTGAATGGGACCTGACCATCACCCACCCCGACGGCACCGTGAACCGCTGGGTGGCCGGCCAGGTGCTGGTGAACAGCGGAGGAGGGTGCGCCCATGGCTGCTGATACCCCCGTCGTCGTTGCCGTTGCCGAAGCGGTGGCCCTGGTGGTGGAGCCGACCCGGGTCGCCGGGGTGGCCATCGCCGCCGGTGGCCAGGGGCCGCCTGGCCGCAATGGCGTCGACGGCGCCCAGATCAGCCAGGCCCCCGACAACCGCCTCGAATTGAAACCGGACGGGCTCTACGTCAGCGACGACCTGACGCCGGACCCGCTCGCCTATTACATCCTCGCAAAGGGCTAGAAAATGACCATGGAAACCCGCCTCATCGCCCTGGCTCAGGCCATCGGCGCCGACGTCAAAAGCCTGCGCGCCGCGCAGGGCGACCTGACCAGCCTGTCCACCACCGCCAAGGGCAACCTAGTGGCGGCCATCAACGAAGTCGTCGGCCTGGTCGGGGCCGGCGGCGTGCAGATCGACGACGGCGCCGGCAACGGCGATACCGGCGTCACCTGGTCGGCGGACAAGATTTTCGATTCCATCGAGCAGGCCAAGCAGGCCGTGAAGGACAGCATCCTGGGTGGTGCCGGCGCCGCGCTCGATACGCTGAAAGAGCTGGCGGACGCCCTGAACAACGACCCGAATTTCGCGGCCACCATCGCCACGCAGATCTCCAACCGAGTCCGCTACGACGCCGCGCAGACGCTGACCACGGCCCAGCGCCTGCAGGCCTGCCAGAACATCGGCATCGGTGACCCCGAGGCCGATTTCGCTGCCGCCTACAACACCGCGAAGGCCTGATCACATGACCCTATCCAGCGGAATCCTCCAACTGGCGGTAGCCATCGGCGCCGATATCAAGCAGCTGCTGACAGCGATGCCCAACGTCGGCGAGATCCGGGGCTTTGCCGGTGCCACCGCGCCGGCCGGCTGGCTGCTGTGTCAGGGCCAGGTGCTGAGCATCGCCGAGCACCAGCAGCTGTTCGAGGTGATCGGCAACGCCTACGGGGGCGACGGCATCAACACGTTCGCCCTGCCGAACAGCTCCGGCCGCGTGATGCGTGGGGCGGGGCCCGGCAACGCCCTCGGCAGCACGGGCGGTGCAGACAGCGTCACGCTGTCCGCCAGCCAGATGCCGGCGCATACCCATGGGCTGGCAGGGGATGGGGCCGGTCTGCGGGTTTCCACGCTGACGCCTGGCGCCGCTGCGCCTATTGATGGCGGCTGTATCGGCGCGGCGGCGGGTGGTTCGGCTGCCGCTGCCAACATCTGGCATGCCGCTGCCGACCTCAACGCTGCCGCGCTGCAGACCGGGCTGAGCGGCAACACCACCAGCGCCGGGAGTGGTGAGGCCGTGGACATCCGCCCCTCCTTCTTCGCCGCCAACTTCATCATCTACGCCGGGAGCTGAGCATGCCCATCATCACCGAGCAGCAGCTGCTGCAGATCCTCCCAAACGCCCGCACTGTTGCGGGCGTTTTCGTTCCGCACCTCAACGCCGCCGCCGAGCGCTGGCAGTTCGACCGGCCCAAGCGGTTCGCCGCGTTCATTGCCCAGGTGGGCCATGAGTCCATGCACTTGCGCCGCACCCGCGAGATCTGGGGGCCGACCCCGGCGCAGGACCGCTACGACGTGCGCGAGGACCTGGGCAACACCCCCGAGCGTGACGGCGACGGCCGCCGCTACATGGGGCGTGGCCTGATCCAGATCACCGGCCGGGCCAACTACATGAAATGCAGCCTCGCCCTGTACCGCGACGACCGCCTGGTGCAGGCGCCCGAGCTGCTGGAGGAGCCCGAAGCGGCCACCGCCTCGGCCGGCTGGTTCTGGTGGTCCAAGGGGCTGAACACCCTGGCCGATGCCGGCCAGTTCATCGAGATCACCAAGCGCATAAACGGCGGGCTCAACGGCCAGCAGGAACGCCTGCAGATCTGGCAGCGCGCCCGCGCCGTGCTGGCCGGGTAGGGGGTGGCCATGACGATGCTCAATGTGGTGCCGGGGGACCTGGCCCGCCGGCTGATTCTGCTCGGTGCCGTGCTGGCACTCGGTGTGGTGGCGGGGTGGTGGGTCAACGGATGGCGCTGGGAAGCCCGGCTGGCCGACGCCGACAGGCTGCACGCCTCAACCCTGGGCGAGATCAGCCGCGCCGCTGCCGACCAGCTGCAGGCCGCCCAGCAACAACAGGCCGAGCTGCAGCAACGGCTCGCCCTGCTCGATCAACAGCGTTACCAGGAACTCACCCATGCTCAGGAACAACAGAACCGCCTGCGTGCTGATCTGGCTGCCAGTGCTCGCCGCATGTACGTCCCCGTCACTGCAGCCAGTTGCCAGCAACTGCCCCCCACCCCCGGCGCCACCGGCCTGGATGATGGAGCCTACCGCGCCGAGCTTCAGCCAGCGGCTGCAGCGGATCTTGCCCGTCTCGCCGGAGACGCCGACACCTGCGCCCGCCGACTGAGCGGGCTGCAGGAGTGGGTGAGGGCGGTTGAAAAGATCAAGAGTCTATCTGGCGCGAGTTCAACAAAAGGTCGGGGTTGACTGCCCAGTTGCGACGATGTCAATTTGATGGCGAACTGAATCCAAAACACACATGGAGGTTAGTGTGCATCGAATTGTTATGTCCCATTTAAGAAGTTTCGCATCTAACTACGGCTATGGCACGTATAGCCAAGATCAACAGTTCGAGTACTTCTGCAATTTCTCTATTCTCTATACAAAGTGCGCGACAGCTTTCGACTTGGACAACGTCACCACCGGGGTTGGTGATGATGGTATGGATGGTGTGGCTGTTATCATAAATGAAGAGCTTGTAATTTCAGAGGAAGAGGCTGCGCGGAATTTCGAAGGGGGAAGGAAAAATCACGATGTTGAGCTTGTTTTTGTGCAGGCTAAAACATCTGAAGGCTTTGAGTTGGGTGATTTCTTGAAGTTTAAGGAATCTGTTGTGCGGTTTGTTAAAGAGGACGTCTATACCGCTCCGGATAGTGTTCAGCGAAACGCACGTGAGGTTTTTGATCTGTGCATTCGAAATGTGCACAAGATAAGGGGTGGTAAGCCAAAGCTGACGGCAAGATTTGTAGCGACCGGAAATTATTTGGCGCCAAAGGAATTTGAACAAGCTCTTGCTGCCATGGCCAAAGCGCTTGACGATTTGGGGTATTTCTCTGAGGTCGATGTGCGATGTTTGGGACGCTCTGAAATTACTGATCTTTGGGTGTCTACTTACTCTGGCGTGTCTGCACAACTACCGTTGATACACTCAGCGCCACTGCCACCTATCTCAGGTGTTGAAGAAGCTTACCTAGTTGTTGTCCAGGCAAAGCAGTTTGTTAAGAATTTGTTAGTGGCCTCAGATGGTGGTTTGAGGAATCAGGTTTTTGAGGAAAATGTCCGCTCCTATCTCGGTTCCGATAACCCTGTAAATGAGTCTATAGCCAAGACGCTGTGTGATAAGGAGAACTCGTCTCGCTTTCCAGTCTTGAATAACGGGATAACTATTGTTAGTCCTGATGTGAGGTTGCAGGGAAGCGTTCTTCATCTGGAGAACTATCAGATTGTAAATGGTTGCCAGACTTCTAATACTCTTTATGAGTATCAAGGGAAATATGGTGACGAAGTGGCAGTTACTCTCAAGGTTATTGAGACGTCCAGTGAGGATGTTTTCTCGGAGTTGGTCCGGGCGACTAATAGTCAGTCTAAGGTGGACGAGACGCAATTTCTTAGTTTGCGTCCTATTATTAGGAGGGTTGAGCAGTATTTTAATTCTTTTGAAGGGCAAGATGGCAGGCTTTATCTGGAGCGTCGAGAGAAACAGTATGCTGGTAAGGATGTTCCGGCAATACGTGTGTTCAATGTGAATACACTTATAAAGTGCGTTGCTTCCATGTTTTGTGAGCGTCCCGATTTGGCGTATCGCTATCAGAATAGAATGTACGAACTTCTTTCTGAAAATATTCTAGATTCTGAAAACAAAGAAGCGGTTTTCTATTCTTCCTGTCTAACACTGTATCGCTTGCATCTTTACGTGGCGGGTGGCCAGATCCCGCAAAATATGCGGAAATTCAAGTGGCATATTCTTGTGTTGGTTCGAGCTCTTATCGCTGGTAAGAATATGCCAAACATGAAATCAAAGAAAATGGAGAAATATTGCCAAAAGATCATTGATCGCTTGGTCAGTCCAGGTCCAAAGGCACTAGCGCCCTTTGAGAGGGCGGTTGAGATACTTGTGTCGATGGGTGAGATCACAGAGGACAGGCTTAAACGGCAGACAGTGCTTGAAGAGATGTTGCTTTCTGTTCCTGTAGATCCCATTTCATAGCAAGTTTCAAGAGATATTGGCATAGCAGGAGCTGGTATGGACTCCAGACTGCTGCTCCATCTGCTTTTCTCTTTTTACCCGCAGCTGGCATCAATCCAGTTCATTGCGGAAGGTCAATAGACTCTTCCATGTCACACGAGGTCTAGCGGCCTCATCAAGAAGGGCGACCGCTGCCGGTGTTCCAGCACTGGCAGCGGTCACCGAACTGCAGAGCACGCCTGCAAGCCCAGCCTAGGCCCTCCGCCTCGTCGACGAAGCGGAGGCAGGCTAACACCTGTTTATTTATACAGTAAAGGCTTGCATATATGACTAACCCAATTGTTCCCTGGATGGGCGGCAAGCGCCGTCTTGCTGACCGTCTTATCCCGCTGTTCCCTCCGCATGAGTGCTACGTCGAGGTCTTCGCTGGCGGAGCTGCGCTGTTCTTCTTGCGGCCCCAGCCCGCTCCCGTGGAGGTGCTAAACGACATCAACGGCGACTTGGTATGCCTGTACCGGGTGGTGCAGAACCACATCGAGGAGTTCGTGCGCCAGTTCAAATGGGCGCTGTCCAGCCGCCAGATCTTCGAGTGGCAGAAGATGACCAGGCCGGAGACGCTGACTGATATCCAGCGTGCCGCCCGGTTCTTCTACCTGCAGCACCATGCGTTCGGGGGGAAGGTGGCCGGGCAGACCTTCGGCACCGCTACCACGGGCCCGGCCATTAATCTCATGCGCATCGAGGAGAACCTTTCGGCCGCGTGGCAGCGCCTGTCGGGCGTCTACGTGGAAAACCTGGCCTGGCTCGACTGCGCCGAGCGCTACGACAGGCCGCACTCCTTCCTTTATATGGACCCTCCCTACTGGCAGACCGAGGGATACGGCGTCGACTTCCCGTTCGCCAACTATGAGCGGATGGCCGAGTTTATGCGGTGCTGCAAAGGGCGGGTGATGGTGAGCATCAACGATCACCCGGACATCCGGCGTGTGTTCGACGGCTTCCACATGGAGCGGCTCGACATCCGATACTCAAACACAAACCAACGGCAGGGCCTGGCCGAGGTTACCGGCGAACTGGTGATCATGAATTGGGCACCCGACGCCCTGGGCGGCCTGTTCGCGGGGATGTGACGTAGAATGGCCGCCTTCTTCCGCTCCTTGAGGTGGGCAATGGCTACGATGCGACTACGGTTCCCGACGCGGTCGATTCTTCTGGATCGACTGGTGACCGAACGAGACAAGGCGGGTATCTGGGAGTTTCACCGCTCAGCCAGCACCTACTACGACGGCAAGCAGCTGCTGCGCCACATTGCCGTTATCCCTGCCGAGCCGAAGCACGGTACTACCGCTCAGGCCTACGTCTGCAACCCGCGAGGCGAGCGAGATAGCTGGATCGACCTGGGTACCGCCGAGGTGACCATCCTTCAGGACTGAGGCAGGTCCCGGACGAGGCCCAGGCCTTCGCATCTACTGCAGTCGTCTCGATGGGCGAACCGACTGCGACAGATCGGGCAGCACCTGAACTCGGACCAGTGGAGGCGTTTCCGGTACAGCTCCGCCAGGGCGTGGTCGCCCGCTTCTGTTGCCGCCTGCAACAGCGCTGCCAGGATCTGGTGGTGGTCTGGGTCAGTGATGATCGGAATGATGCGGCCCAGGTGGAAAAAACCGAGCGGCTGGAACCGGTAGCGGCTGCCGTTCTGGTGGTGAAACTCCAGGCCGTGCACCGGGCCTACCGGGTCGCGGCGGTCGCGCATCATCTGCAGCTGACCATCCGCATCGTGCATCGCCGTGAGGCGGTCCAGTTCGGGTCGGGTACCGGCACTGAGGTACCGCCGTTCCAGGCGGCCGACTGGTCCGCCATTGGATGCATCCAGCACCGCGTAAACCCCAGTGATCTCCAGCGCATCCTCGGCAGTGCGCTCAACTGCGTAGGCGTGAACGGCCAGCACCTCGTCGCGCATGTCCAGGTACTCGGCCGCCTCGATCACGCGAGCGCGCAGCAGCTCGTCTGCCGCCTGCAACTGCTCGCGCCGCCAGCGCTCCGGGTCGCCGTAGATGTGGGCGGGGTAATGGAAGGCGGCCTGGTAGAGGCGCAACCGCTGGTCGATCTGGAGGTGCATGATGTTGGCGATTTATCTGGATGGATATCCAGTATGCCGCCAGCGTCACGCGGCCCGCCAGATGCCTCAGATGAGAGGCGAGGGCAGGGGCTCGATCAGTTGCGGCCCCTGGTTGCGCACGTTGCCCACCGTACGGTCGACGCGGTACCACTCGAACGCCTCCGGCGCCTCGCCGTGCTGCAGCATCTGCTCGGCGCGCTCGCGGGGTGTGGCCGGGTCCAGCCACTCCCGGGCCAGCTCCGGGGCTAGCGCAACCGGCCTGCGGTCGTGGACATCAACCATGCCGCCCAGGGCGTCGGCAGTGATGATCACGAAGCCATCGTCATCCTGAGGCTCTTCGTGCACCTGGCCGATGGAGGCGCAGAACGTCGGGGCGCCATCGCGGCGCCTGATGTAGTAGGGCTGTTTCTTCGGGCCTCCCTCGTCCACCCACTCATACCAGCCGGAGATGGGGCACAGCATGCGGTTGGGCCAGATGGCCCTGAAGAACGGACTATGTGCCACCTTCTCGGCGCGGGCGTTGATCGGTGCTGCGCGGTCCTGCGCCCAGTGGGGCCGCCACCCCCAGCGCACCGGCGCCAGCCGTCCGCTTGCTTCGAGCGGCAGCACCATCTGCACCTGGGTGGTGGGCGCGACGTTGTAGCGAGGCTCCGCCTGGGTCGGCGGCTCACTGTGGATGTTCAGCAGGTGGTGGATCTCGGCCCAGCTCATGGCCTGGACGACTCGGCCGCACATGACGCGCGCTCTCTCTGGCAGGTTCTGGAAGGGTAGACCAGCGGATGCGGTGAACGTCCTGCCGAGGCCGAGCCGGAATCGCCGGGGTGCTCTGCGTAGCCGCCGAATCCAGCGCAGATGAGTTAGTACAGTGGTTAGTACATAAATTTAAATGTTTTAAGGATAAACACTTTAAATTCAACCGGTTGTGCTTCTGTATTGGTTCCCTCCGTCCGCACCATTATTCGATGACCCTTGAACCTGGGTTTGCTTGCAAGAACCGGGTAGGGAATGAAAAGGCAGTCTTCGGGCTGCCTTTCGTCGTTCCGGGGCTGCATTTGCGGCATCCGGCCGCAGTGCCGTCCGGCCTTGGGCGTGCTGTACTGCCGGAGCGCTGCCCGCCCGGCCGTAGGCATCGGGCAGGGATGTTGGCCGGGTAGGGCGGTCCTTCCTTATATAAGGTGCGAATCCATTGGTGTCGGCGCTTGTAGGCAGAGGCGCGAAGAGCGATGGGTTGGCGGGGTGACTTCTGCATTTTCCTCTAATAGAATGCCGACCCTTGATTATGGGGCCGGTCCGGCCGGCAAATGTCTGCAACGAGGAATATCCATGCAAGTTTCTGTTGAAAGCACCTCCGCTCTCGAGCGCCGTATGACCGTTGGTGTGCCGGCCGAGCGGATCGAGACTGAAGTCAACAAGCGTCTTCAGCAGACTGCTCGCCGCGCCAAGGTCGCTGGCTTCCGTCCGGGCAAGGTGCCCATGAGCGTCATCCGTCAGCGTTACGAGGACGCTGCTCGCCAGGAAGTCCTGGGCGATCTGATCCAGTCTTCCTTCTATGAGGCTGTGGTTGAGCAGAAGCTGAACCCGGCTGGCCAGCCTTCCGTCGAGCCGAAAGTGTTCGAGAAGGGCAAGGACCTCGAGTTCATCGCCACCTTCGAAGTGTTCCCGGAGTTCCAGGTCGCTGGTCTCGAGTCCATTGCGGTCGAGCGCCTGCAGGCTGAAGTCGGCGACGCTGACGTGGACAACATGCTGGAGATCCTGCGCAAGCAGAACACCCGCTTCGAAGCTGTGGATCGTGCTGCCGAGAATGGCGATCAGCTGAGCATCGATTTCGTCGGCAAGATCGACGGCGAAGCCTTCGCGGGCGGTTCTGCCAAGGGCACCAGCCTGGTGCTGGGCTCCGGTCGCATGATCCCGGGCTTCGAAGATGCCCTGGTTGGCGTCAAGGCGGGCGAAGAGCGCGTCATCAACCCGACTTTCCCCGAGGACTACCAGAACCTGGATCTGGCCGGTAAGACTGCCGAGTTCACCGTGACCGTGAACAGCGTCTCCGCCCCCATCCTGCCGGAGCTGAACGACGAGTTCTTCGCGCTGTTCGGCATCAAGGAAGGCGGTCTGGAAGGCTTCCGCGCCGAAGTTCGCAAGAACATGGAGCGTGAGCTGCGTCAGGCCATCAAGTCCAAGGTCAAGAATCAGGTAATGGACGGCCTGCTGGCTGCCAACCCGATCGAAGTGCCGAAGGCGCTGATCGGCAACGAGGTGAACCGTCTGCGCGTTCAGGCTGTTCAGCAGTTCGGCGGCAACATCAACCCTGATCAACTGCCGGCTGAGCTGTTCGAAGAGCAAGCCAAGCGCCGCGTGGTTCTGGGTCTGATCGTGGCTGAAGTGGTCAAGCAATTCGAGCTGAAGCCGGATGATGCCCGCGTTCGCGAACTGATCGAGGAAATGGCCTCCGCTTACCAGGAGCCTGAGCAGGTCGTGGCCTGGTACTACAAGAACGACCAGCAGCTGAACGAAGTCCGTTCTGTTGTGCTGGAAGAACAAGTTGTAGATACTGTCCTGCAGAAGGCCAACGTGACTGACAAAGCGGTCTCCTACGAAGATGCAGTCAAGCCGGTAGAAGCTCCGCAAGCCGCCTGATCGTTTCGCCTCGTTCGAGCACACCATAAGCCAGCCTCCGAGCTGGCTTATGCGTCTTTGAGACATGACATTAGTTAGGGAGCGATCGCTGGACATGTCCCGCAATTCTTTTATGCAGCAACAAGTCCCTGATATCCAGGCTGCTGGCGGCCTCGTGCCTATGGTGGTGGAGCAGTCTGCCCGTGGCGAGCGCGCCTACGACATCTATTCCCGCCTGCTGAAGGAGCGGGTGATCTTCCTGGTGGGTCAGGTCGAGGACTACATGGCCAACCTGGTGGTTGCCCAGTTGCTCTTCCTCGAAGCCGAGAACCCCGACAAGGACATTCACCTCTACATCAACTCTCCGGGTGGTTCGGTGACTGCCGGGATGTCGATCTACGACACCATGCAGTTCATCAAGCCTGACGTATCCACCATCTGCATCGGCCAAGCCTGCAGCATGGGTGCGTTGCTGCTGGCGGGTGGTGCAGCTGGCAAGCGTTACTGCCTGCCGCACTCGCGCATGATGATCCACCAGCCTCTGGGTGGTTTCCAGGGGCAGGCTTCGGACATCGAGATTCACGCGCGTGAGATCCTCACGATTCGTGAGCGCCTGAACAAGATCCTGGCCGATCACACCGGACAGCCGATCGATGTGATTGCCCGTGATACTGATCGCGACAACTTCATGAGTGGCGATGAGGCTGTCAAATACGGACTGATCGATCAGGTCCTCAGCAAGCGTCAGCTCGCCAGCTAACACCATCCGCAGCACCGTGGCCGGCTCCCGCCGGCCACTCCGCGGGCTTGAAAATGCCCGCATTTGCCTTCATCTTGTGTTTCATGCCTATCCCGACTGGATTGATCGAATGACTGACACCCGCAATGGCGAGGACAACGGCAAACTGCTTTATTGCTCCTTCTGCGGCAAAAGCCAGCACGAAGTGCGCAAGTTGATTGCTGGCCCTTCCGTCTTTATCTGCGACGAGTGCGTCGACCTGTGCAACGACATCATCCGTGAGGAGGTGCAGGAAGCCCAGGCCGAGAGCAATGCGCACAAGCTGCCGGCGCCCAAGGAAATCCGCACCATCCTGGATCAGTATGTGATTGGTCAGGAGCGCGCGAAGAAGGTCCTCGCGGTCGCCGTCTACAACCACTACAAGCGTCTCAATCAGCGCGACAAGAAGGATGACATCGAGCTCGGCAAGAGCAACATCCTCCTGATCGGCCCTACGGGTTCCGGCAAGACGCTGTTGGCCGAAACGCTCGCTCGCCTGCTGAATGTTCCCTTCACCATCGCCGACGCAACTACGCTCACCGAGGCGGGTTATGTGGGGGAGGATGTCGAGAACATCATCCAGAAGCTGCTGCAGAAGTGCGATTACGACGTGGAAAAGGCCCAGATGGGCATTGTCTACATTGATGAGATCGACAAGATTTCCCGTAAGTCCGATAACCCCTCCATCACCCGTGATGTGTCGGGTGAGGGCGTCCAGCAAGCGCTGCTGAAGCTGATCGAGGGCACCGTTGCGTCCGTGCCGCCGCAAGGTGGTCGCAAGCATCCCCAGCAGGAGTTCCTGCAGGTGGATACACGCAACATCCTCTTCATATGCGGCGGTGCGTTCGCCGGGTTGGAGAAGGTCATCCAGAACCGCTCTGCTCGTGGCGGCATTGGCTTCAATGCCGAGGTCCGCAGTGTTGATCTGGGCAAGAAGGTGGGTGAAACCCTGCGCGATGCGGAGCCGGAGGACTTGGTCAAATTCGGGCTGATCCCCGAGTTCGTAGGTCGTCTGCCGGTGATCGCCACCCTGGACGAACTCGACGAGGCTGCATTGATCCAGATCCTCACCGAGCCGAAGAACGCCCTGACCAAGCAGTACGGCAAGCTCTTCGAAATGGAAGGGGTGGATCTGGAGTTCCGTCCGGACGCACTCAAGGCTGTGGCTCGCCGTGCGCTCGAGCGCAAAACCGGTGCCCGGGGCCTGCGCTCTATCCTCGAAGGCGTGCTGCTCGACACCATGTACGAAATCCCCTCGCAGAACGAGGTCAGCAAGGTGGTCATCGATGAAAGTGTTATCGAAGGGACCTCCAAGCCGCTGCTGATCTACGAGAACAGCGAACAGCCGGCGAAAGCTGCGCCCGACGCGTGATCACCAAAGGGGCCCTCGGGCCCCTTTGTCTTTCCCACTACAGCGCTTGTTTTTTCCCAGACGTGCCCCCATCTTAGGCCCTCAGGGTCACCCTATCTGTTAACGGCCCATGGCCGCTGTAGAGCTGAAATCATGAAGACAACCGTAGAATTGCCTCTCCTGCCATTGCGTGATGTCGTGGTCTATCCGCACATGGTCATCCCGCTGTTCGTGGGGCGTGAGAAATCCATCGAGGCCCTGGAGGCCGCGATGACCGGGGACAAGCAAATTCTTCTGTTGGCGCAGAGGAACCCGGCGGACGACGATCCGGGCGAAGACGCCCTGTACCGTGTCGGTACGGTCGCAACCGTCCTCCAATTGCTCAAGCTGCCTGACGGCACCGTGAAGGTGTTGGTCGAGGGCGAGCAGCGTGGCGCCATCGAGCGCTTCTTCGAAGTAGAAGGTCATTGCCGGGCCGAGGTTGCCCTGATCGATGAGGTTGACGCGGGTGAGCGTGAGTCCGAAGTGTTCGTTCGCAGCCTGCTTAGCCAGTTCGAACAGTACGTTCAACTGGGCAAGAAAGTGCCTGCCGAGGTGCTCTCCTCGCTGAACAGCATCGATGAACCGGGTCGCCTGGTGGATACCATGGCTGCGCACATGGCTCTCAAGATCGAGCAGAAGCAGGAGATCCTCGAGATCACCGATCTGTCCGAGCGCGTTGAGCACGTACTGGCTCTCCTGGATGCCGAGATTGACCTGTTGCAGGTCGAGAAGCGTATCCGTGGGCGCGTCAAGAAGCAGATGGAGCGCAGCCAGCGCGAGTACTACCTGAATGAGCAGATGAAGGCCATTCAGAAGGAGCTCGGTGACATCGATGAAGGCCACAACGAGATCGAGGAGCTGAAGAAGCGCATCGACAATGCGGGTCTCACCAAGGAAGCCCTCACCAAGGCCAATGCCGAGCTGAACAAGCTCAAGCAGATGTCGCCCATGTCGGCGGAAGCTACGGTCGTCCGCTCCTACATCGACTGGCTGGTGAACGTGCCGTGGAAGGCCGAGAGCAAGGTCCGTCTGGACCTGGCGAAGGCAGAAGACATCCTGGATGCCGATCACTATGGCCTCGAAGAGGTTAAGGAGCGGATCCTCGAGTACCTCGCTGTGCAAAAGCGCGTCAAGAAGGTGAAAGGCCCTGTCCTTTGCCTGGTCGGGCCGCCCGGCGTGGGCAAGACCTCGCTGGCCGAGTCCATCGCCCGTGCCACCAACCGCAAGTTCATCCGCATGGCCTTGGGTGGCGTGCGTGACGAAGCCGAAATCCGTGGCCACCGCCGTACCTACATCGGTTCCATGCCGGGCCGTCTCATCCAGAAGATGACCAAAGTCGGGGTCCGCAACCCGCTCTTCCTGCTCGACGAGATCGACAAGATGGGCAGCGACATGCGTGGCGACCCGGCTTCTGCGCTGCTTGAGGTGCTTGACCCGGAGCAGAACCACAATTTCAACGACCATTACCTTGAGGTCGACTACGACCTCTCGGATGTGATGTTCCTCTGCACCGCGAACTCCATGAACATTCCGGCGCCCCTGCTGGATCGTATGGAGGTGATTCGCCTGCCTGGCTACACCGAGGACGAGAAGGTCAATATCGCGACCAAGTACCTGGCTCCGAAGCAGACCCAGGCCAATGGCCTGAAGAAAGGGGAGCTGGCGTTCGAAGAGGCGGCGATCCGCGACATCATCCGCTACTACACCCGGGAAGCCGGCGTGCGCAGCCTGGAGCGCCAGATCGCCAAGGTATGCCGCAAGGCCGTCAAGGAACACGCCCGCGAGAAGCGTTTCAGTGTGGTCGTGACGGCTGACTCGCTGGAGCACTTCCTGGGCGTGCGCAAGTTCCGTTACGGGCTGGCTGAACTGCAGGACCAGATTGGCCAGGTAACAGGCCTGGCATGGACCCAGGTCGGTGGTGAGCTACTGACCATCGAGGCGGCTGTCGTGCCGGGCAAGGGGCAGCTGACCAAGACCGGCTCGCTCGGTGATGTGATGGTGGAATCCATCACGGCTGCACTCACCGTGGTGCGCAGTCGTGCCAAGAGTCTCGGCATTCCGGCCGATTTCCACGAGAAGCGCGACATCCATATCCACATGCCCGAAGGGGCTACGCCGAAGGATGGGCCCAGCGCGGGCATCGGCATGTGCACGGCTCTCGTGTCGGCCATGACGCAAATCCCTGTGCGCGCCGATGTCGCCATGACCGGGGAAATCACCTTGCGTGGCCAAGTGCTCGCAATCGGTGGTTTGAAAGAGAAATTGCTGGCGGCTCATCGGGGCGGTATCAAAACTGTGATCATTCCCGAAGAAAACGTCCGTGATTTGAAAGAAATCCCTGAAAACATCAAGCAGGATCTGAATATTAAACCCGTTAAATGGATTGACGAGGTCCTGCAAATTGCGCTGCAATACGCGCCGGAGCCCTTGCCCGATGCGGCTCCCGAGATGGTTGCAAAGGATGAAAAGCGCGAGCCTGATTCCAAGGAGCGAATCAGCACGCATTAGCCGGGGGGCTTTCTTGACACATTTTTCGAGCCCTTGTTATAAAGCGGCTCCTATGTGTCAGCAGGCCATCCAGCACCCGCTTTGCTTACACCGAAGAACTAAGAAACAAACTCAACAGATATAAGGGGACTTAAGAGTGAACAAGTCGGAACTGATTGATGCCATCGCCGCATCCGCTGATATCCCGAAAGCTGTCGCTGGCCGTGCGCTGGACGCAGTGATCGAATCCGTCACTGGCGCTCTGAAGGCTGGTGATTCCGTGGTGCTGGTAGGTTTCGGTACCTTCGCTGTCAAAGAGCGCGCTGCTCGCACTGGCCGCAACCCGCAGACTGGCAAGCCGATCAAGATCGACGCTGCCAAGATCCCCGGTTTCAAGGCTGGTAAAGCTCTGAAAGACGCCGTCAACTAAGCGTCCCTCTGGCTTTGCCCATCCGCCTCCGGACTAGCTCGGAGGCGGCTCGGGGAAGCAAGGCAGTCAGCCTGCCGAGGGGCAACCCTCCGGCTACCCCGACAGTTAAGAGAAGGCGCATCCTCGGATGCGCCTTTCTTTTATCCGGACCCAATCTTCTACCCGCTCTGCACGGCTGTTTGAGTCAGTACAGTCGTTTCTGGGGGACCCATGCTGCAGAACATCAGGGACAATTCACAGGGGTGGATTGCCAAGACCATCATCGGCGTCATCATCGCTCTGCTGGCGCTGACCGGTTTCGATGCCATTTTCAATGCCACCAGCCATCGTCAGACGGCGGCCGAGGTGAATGGTGAGGAAATCTCCCAGAACCAGCTGTCGCAAGCCGTGGACATGCAGCGTCGCCAGTTGATGCAGCAGCTCGGCAAGGATTTCGATGCCTCCATGCTGGATGACAAGCTGCTGCGTGAAGCTGCGCTCAAGGGCCTGATCGACCGCAGCCTGCTGCTGCAGGGCACCAAGAGCGCGCATTTTGCGTTCTCCCAGCAGGCCATCGACCAACTGATCGTCCAGACGCCCGAGTTCCAGGACAACGGCAAGTTCAGTGCCGACCGCTTCGACATGGTCCTGCGCCAGATGGGCTACACCCGTCTGCAGTATCGCCAGGAGCTGGAGCGCGAGATGCTCATCGGTCAACTGCGTGCCGGTCTTGCTGGTAGCGGTTTCGTGACCGATGACGAGGTTCGTGCCTTTGCCCGTCTGGAGAAGCAGACCCGCGATTTCGCCACCCTGACCTTCAAGGCCGATCCCAAGGCCACCCAGGTCAGCGACGACGAGGTCAAGGCCTACTACGACGAGCACAAGGCCCAGTTCATGAGCCCCGAGCAGGTCGTGCTGGAGTACGTCGAGCTGAAGAAGGATGCATTCTTCAGCCAGGTCTCCGTGAGCGACGACGAGCTCAAGGCCCAGTACGAGAAGGAGATCTCCAACCTGTCCGAGCAGCGTGATGCCGCTCATATCCTGGTGGAGGTCAACGACAAGCAGACCGAGGAACAGGCCAAGGCGAAGATCGACGAGATCAAGCAGCGCCTGGACAAGGGTGAAGACTTCGCCGCCCTGGCCAAGGAGTTCTCCCAGGACCCCGGTTCGGCCACCAACGGCGGTGATCTCGGCTTTGCCGGCCGTGGTGTCTACGAGCCCGCCTTCGAGGACGCCCTCTACGCCCTCAAGCAAGGTGAAGTCTCCGCTCCGGTGCGCACGCCCTACGGCCTCCACCTGATCAAGCTGCTGGCCGTGCAGGCGCCCGAGGTGCCCAGCTTCGCCAGCCTGAAGGACAAGATGGAGCGCGATCTCAAGGCGCAACGCGTCGAGCAGCGTTTCGTCGAGGCGACCAAGCAGCTGGAAGACTCCGCCTTCGAAGCGTCCGACCTGAGCCAGCCGGCCCAGGAACTGGGGCTCGAGGTGAAGACCAGCGCCCCGTTCGGTCGTGAAGGCGGCGAAGGCCTCGCGGCCAACCGTCAGGTGCTTCAGGCTGCTTTCAGCACCGAAGTGCTGGAAGACGGCGCCAACAGCTCGGCCATCGAGCTGGACCCGGAAACCGTCGTCGCCCTGCGCGTGAAGGAGCACAAGAAGCCTGAGCAACTTGAGCTGGCTTCCGTGCAGGACAGCATTCGCCAGCACCTGCAGCAGGAGAAAGCCACCGAGGCCGTCAAGGCCAAGGGTGATGCCCTGCTGGCCAGCCTGCGCGAAGGCAAGACTCCGGTCGACCAGGCTCAGGACGGCCAGACCTGGAACGTGGTGGAAGCCGCGACCCGTGGCCAGGAGGGCGTCGATCCTTCCCTGCTGCAGGCCGTGTTCCGCATGCCCAAGCCGGCTGCCGCCGACAAGCCCAGCTTCACCTCCGTGGCGCTGAAGAACGGTGACTACGTGCTGGTACGCCTGAACGGTGTCAGCCAGCCCGACGAGACCCTGTCCGAGCAGGACAAGGCCATGTACAGCCGCTTCCTGGCGTCCCGCAGTGGCCAGCAGGACTTCGCGGCATACCGTCGCCAGCTGGAAGCCGACGCGAAGATCGAGCGTTACTGATCCGCGTGGGCTGATGAAGAAACCGCCTTCGGGCGGTTTTTTCTTGCCCGCAGGAAATGAAAAGCCCGCACAAGGCGGGCTCGTTCGGGCAGTGAGGAGTCAGTCCTCCAGCGGCCCCATGGCGGTGGTGTTGAAGCCGCCGTCCACGTAGAGGGTCTCGCCGCTGATGCCTGAGGCCAGGTCCGAACAGAGGAAGGCCGCTGCATTGCCCACTTCCTCGATGGTCACGTTGCGTCGCAGGGGCGTCTGGCGCTCGCTTTCTGCCAGCATCTTGCGGAAATGCTTGATCCCCGAAGCCGCCAGGGTGCGGATCGGGCCGGCGGAGATGGAGTTCACCCGGGTGCCTTCAGGGCCCAGGCTGCCGGCCAGGTAGCGCACGCCGGCCTCAAGGCTCGCCTTGGCCATGCCCATCACGTTGTAGTTGGGCAGGGTGCGCTCGGCGCCGAGGTAGGAGAGGGTGAGCAGGCTGCCGTGGCGGCCTTTCATCAGCGTGCGGCCAGCCTTGGCCAGGGCGATGAAACTGTAGGCGCTGATGTCGTGGGCGATGCGGAAGCCGTCGCGGGTGGTGACCTCGGTGAAGTCGCCATCCAGTTGGTCGCCGGGGGCGAAGCCCACGGAGTGAACGATCACATCGAGCCCATCCCAGCGTTGGCCCAATGCCTCGAACACGGCGGCGATCTCCTCGTCGCGGGTGACGTCGCACGGGAAGCACAGATCCGGGCCGGAGCCCCACTCCTGGGCGAATTCCTCGACCCGGCTGCGCAGCTTGTCGTTCTGGTAGGTGAAGGCCAGCTCGGCGCCTTCCCGGTGCATGGCGGCGGCGATGCCCGAGGCGATGGACAGCTTGCTGGCCACCCCGACGATGAGGACGCGCTTGCCGGTGAGGAATCCCATGTGGCGGTTCTCCTGGGTTCAGTGAGCGGTAGACGGCGCCAGGAAGGCGGCTTCCAGCAGTTGCTGGGTGTAGCTGTGCTGGGGGGCGGAGAAGATGGCCTCTGCCGGCCCTTGCTCCACCACCTCGCCGTGCTTGACCACCATCAGGTGGTGGCTGAGGGCGCGCACCACGGCCAGGTCGTGGCTGATGAACAGGTAGGTCAGGTTGTACTTGGCCTGCAGGTTGCGCAGCAGGTCGACCACCTGGCGCTGCACGGTGCGGTCCAGCGCCGAGGTGGGTTCGTCCAGCAGGATCAGTGCGGGCTTGAGCACCAGGGCGCGGGCGATGGCGATGCGCTGGCGCTGGCCGCCGGAGAATTCATGGGGGTAGCGGTGCCGGGTCTCGGGGTCGAGGCCCACCTCGCGCAGGGCTTCGATGATCGCTGCTTCCTGCTCCGCCTCGCTGCCGATGCCGTGGATGCGCAGCCCCTCGCCGACGATCTGGCCCACGCACATGCGCGGGCTGAGGCTGCCGAAGGGGTCCTGGAAGACCACCTGCATCTGCCGGCGCAGTGGTCGCACCTCCTTCTGCGAGAGCCCTTCGAGCGCCTGCCCCTGGAAGCGGATCGCGCCTTGGCTGCCCAGCAGGCGGAGGATGGCCAGGCCCAGGGTCGACTTGCCGGAGCCGCTCTCGCCGACGATGCCCAGGGTCTGCCCCTGGCGCAGGGTGAAGCCGATGCCGTCCACTGCCTTCACATGGTCCACGGTCCGGCGCAGCAGGCCCTTGCGGATCGGGAACCACACCTTGAGGTCGTCCACTTCCAGCATGGCCGGTCCTTCGCTGGCCGGCACGGGGCCGCCGCTGGGTTCGGCTGCCAGCAGCTCGCAGGTGTAGGGGTGCTGGGGGGCCTTGAACAGCGCCTGGCAATCGGCCTGCTCGACGATGCGCCCGCGCTGCATCACGCACACCCGGTGGGCCACGCGGCGCACCAGGTTGAGGTCGTGACTGATGATCAGCATTGCCATGCCCAGGCGTGCCTGAAGGTCCTTGAGCAGGTCAAGGATCTTCAATTGCACGGTCACGTCTAGAGCGGTGGTGGGTTCGTCGGCAATCAGCAGTTCCGGCTCGTTGGCCAGGGCCATGGCGATCATCACCCGCTGGCGCTGCCCGCCTGACAGCTCGTGGGGGAGGGCACGCAGGCGCTTCGCCGGCTCGGGAATGCCCACCAGCTCCAGCAGCTCCAGGGTCCGTCGGGTGGCCGCCTTGCCGGTCAGGCCCTTGTGCAGGGCCAGCACCTCGTTGATCTGCTTCTCGATGCAGTGCAGCGGGTTCAGTGAGGTCATCGGCTCCTGGAACACCATGGCGATGCGGTTGCCACGGATGCCGCGCAGGCGCGCCTCCGGGAGCCGGAGCAGGTCGTCGCCGCCATAGCGGATATGCCCGCTCGGGTGGCTGGCCAGCGGGTAGGGGAGCAGGCGCAGGATGGAGTGCGCTGTCACCGACTTGCCGGAGCCACTCTCGCCCACCAGGGCCAGTGTTTCGCCCTTGCGGATGTCGAAGCTCACCCCTTCCACCACCGTCTGGGTCGTGTTGCCGGCACTGAAGGCGACGGAGAGGTCGCGGATTTCGATCAGGTTCTCGCTCATCTCACTTCCTCGGGTCGAAGGCATCGCGGGCGGCTTCGCCGATGAACACCAGCAGCGTCAGCATCAGGCCCAGCACGGCGAACGCGCTGATGCCCAGCCAGGGCGCCTGCAGGTTGGACTTGCCCTGGGACACCAGCTCACCCAGGGACGGTGCGCCGGGGGGCAGGCCGAAGCCGAGGAAGTCCAGTGCCGTCAGGGTGCCGATGGCGCCGGTGAGGATGAAGGGCAGGAAGGTCATGGTGGAGACCATGGCGTTGGGCAGGATGTGGCGGAACATGATCGCGCCGTTCTGCATGCCCAGCGCCCGCGCAGCGCGCACGTACTCCAGGTTGCGGCCGCGCAGGAACTCGGCACGCACAACGTCCACCAGGCTCATCCAGGAGAACAGCAGCATGATGCCCAGCAGCCACCAGAAGTTCGGCTGCACGAAGCTGGCCAGGATGATCAGCAGGTAGAGCACCGGCAGCCCGGACCAGATCTCCAGGAAGCGCTGCCCGGCCAGGTCCACCCAGCCGCCGTAGAAGCCCTGCAGGGCGCCCGCGGTGACGCCGATCACCGCGCTCAGCAGGGTCAGGGTCAGGGCGAACAGCACCGAGACGCGGAAGCCGTAGATGACCCGGGCGAGCACGTCGCGTGCCTGGTCATCGGTGCCCAGCAGGTTGTCGGCGGACGGCGGCGCGGGAGCGGGAACCTTCAGGTCGTAGTTGATGGTGTCGTAGCTGAAGGGGATCGGCGGCCAGTACATCTCGCCGTCGCGCGCGGCGATCAGTTCCTTCATGTACGGGCTGCGGTAGTTGGCCTCCAGCGGGAATTCGCCGCCGAAGGTGGTTTCCGGGTAGCGCTTGAAGGCGGGGAAGTACCACTCCCCGTCGTAGCGGATGGCCAGGGGCTTGTCGTTGGCGATCAGCTCCGCGCCCAGGCTGAGGACGAACAGCGTGAGGAACAGCCAGAGGGACCACCAGCCACGCTTGTTGGCCTTGAAGCGCTCGAAGCGACGGCGGTTGATGGGCGATAGGCGCATGTCAGCCCTCCCGGCTTTCGAAGTCGATGCGCGGATCGACCAGGGTGTAGGTGACGTCGCCGATGAGCTTCACCAGGAGGCCCAGCAACGTGAAGATGAACAGCGTGCCGAACACCACCGGGTAGTCGCGGTTGACCGCCGACTCGAAGCTCAGCAGGCCCAGGCCGTCGAGGGAGAAGATCACCTCGATCAGCAGCGAACCGGTGAAGAACATGCCGATGAAGGCCGCCGGGAAGCCGGCGATGATCAGCAGCATGGCGTTGCGGAACACATGGCCGTACAGCACGCGGTTCTCCGAAAGGCCCTTGGCGCGCGCGGTGATCACGTACTGCTTGTTGATCTCGTCGAGGAAGCTGTTCTTGGTGAGGAAGGTGAGGGTGGCGAAGTTGCCGATCACCAGCGCCGTCACCGGCAGGGCCAGGTGCCAGAAGTAGTCGAGCACCTTGCCGCCCAGGCTCAGTTCGTCGAAGTGGTTGGAGGTCAGCCCGCGCAACGGGAACCAGTCGTAGTAGCTGCCGCCGGCGAACAGCACGATCAGCAGGATGGCGAACAGGAAGGCGGGAATCGCGTAGCCGACGATGATCGCGGTGCTGGTCCAGACGTCGAACACGCTGCCGTGCCGCACAGCCTTGGCGATGCCCAGGGGCACCGAGACCAGGTACATGATCAGGGTGCTCCAGAGCCCGAGGGAGATGGACACCGGCATCTTCTCCAGGATCAGGTCGGTGACCTTGGCATCACGGAAGAAGCTGTTGCCGAAATCGAAATGCAGGTAGTTCTTCACCATCAGCCAGAAACGTTCCGGTGCCGGCTTGTCGAAGCCGTACATCTTCTCGATTTCCTTGATCAGCTCCGGGTCCAGGCCCTGGGCACCGCGGTAGTTGGAGCCGGCCACGGAGACCTCGCCGCCGCCTCCGGAGATGCGCCCGGTGGCGCCACCGGAGGCCGCGTCGAAGCCTTCCAGCTTGGCGATCATCTGCTCCACCGGTCCGCCGGGGGCGGCCTGGATGATGATGAAGTTGATCAGCAGGATGCCGAACAGGGTGGGGATGATCAGCAGCAGGCGCCGCAGGATGTAGGCGAGCATCAGCGGGTGTCCTGTTGCGGTTCGGTGGCCTGGGCTTCGGGCGTGTCCGTTGCCTCAGCGGCAGGCGTGGCACCGGGCTTCTGCCACCAGGTGAACAGGCCGAGGTCGTACTGCGGCGTTGCAGCGGGGCGCTGGAGCTGGTCCCAGTAGGCGACGCGCCAGGTGTCGACGTAATAGTTGGGAATGGCGTAGTGCCCCCACAGCAGGACGCGGTCCAGCGCCCGCGCATGGTCGATCAGGCTCTGCCGGGAGTCGGCGCGGATCAGGCCTTCCACCAGGGTGTCCACGGCTGGATCGCGCAGGCCGATGAAGTTGCGACTGCCCGGGCTCTCGGCGCTGCGGGAGTGCCAGAACTCCATCTGTTCGTTGCCCGGCGAGTTCGACTGGCCCCAGGTGGCGGGAATCATGTCGTAGTCCCGCGAGCGCAGGCGGGTCATGTACTGGGAGACATCGACACGGCGGATCACCAGTTCGATACCCAGCTCGGCCAGGTTGCGCTTGAACGGCAGGATCACCCGCTCCAGGTTGGCCTGGGCAATCATGATTTCGAAGCTCAGCGGCTTGCCGTCCGGCCCCACCATGCGGTCGTTCTCGATGCGGTAGCCGGCCTCGGTGAGCAGCTTGTAGGCGTGGCGCTTCTGGTCGCGGATGATGCCGCTGCCGTCGCTGACCGGTAGCTGGAAGGGCTGGGTGAAGACCTCGTCGGGGATCTTGCCGCGCAAGGGCTCGAGGATCTTCAGCTCGGCTTCGGTCGGCAGACCGCTGGAGGCCATCTCGGAGTTTTCGAAATAGCTGCGGGTGCGCTTGTAGGCGCCGAAGAACAGCTGGCGGTTGGTCCACTCGAAGTCGAACAGCGAGGCGATGGCCTCGCGCACGCGGCGGTCCTGGAACACCGGCCGGCGGATGTTGAAGGCGAAGGCCTGCATGCCCACCGGGTTGTGGTTGGGGATGGCCGTCTGGGTGATGTGCCCCTTGCGCAAGGCCGGGCAGTCGTAGCCGGTGGCCCAGTCCTTGGCGGAGTACTCCAGGTTGAAGTCGAACTGCCCGGCCTTGAAGGCTTCCAGGGCGACGGACATGTCGCGGTAGTAGTCGACGCTGATGACGTCGAAGTTGTAGTAGCCGCGGACCACCGGCAGGTCCTTGCCCCACCAGTCCTTGACCCGCTCGAAACGGATCGAGCGCCCGGCTTCCACCTGGGCGATGCGGTAGGGGCCACTGCCCAGGGGCGGCTCCAGGGAGGCCTTGGCGAAGTCGCGGGTGCTCCACCAATGCTTG
Organism: Metapseudomonas otitidis; assembly: GCF_900111835.1. GTDB lineage: Bacteria > Pseudomonadota > Gammaproteobacteria > Pseudomonadales > Pseudomonadaceae > Metapseudomonas > Metapseudomonas otitidis. The sequence goes on along the minus strand of NZ_FOJP01000003.1, from coordinate 121,358 downwards.
GGTAGGACCTGTATCTGCCCGAGGATCAGCGGTAGCTCGCGGTTGCCCGGGTGCTTGAAGTCGAAGCGCACGCGCTGGGCGTCTTCGGCCACCACCTTGTCCACGTCGGAATAGTAGTGGCGGTACATCGGGTCGCCGTGCTGCAGCAGGGTCTGGAAGGTGAAGACCACGTCCTCGCTGGTCACCGGAGTGCCGTCGTTGAAGCGGGCTTTGGGGTTGAGGTAGAAGCGCACGAAGCTGTTGTCCGGCGCTTTCTCGATCTTCTCCGCCAGCAGGCCGTACTCGGTGAACGGCTCGTCCGGGGAGTGGAAGGTCAGGGAGTCGTAGATCAGGCCCAACTGGCTGGCCGACGTGCCCTTGGGGATGAAGTCGTTGAGGCTGTCGAAGCCACCGTAGCTGGCCAGACGCAGGGTGCCGCCCTTGGGGGCGTCCGGGTTGACCCACTCGAAGTGCTTGAAGCCCGCCGGGTACTTGGGGGCTTCGTCATACAGCGTGATGGCGTGCCGAGGTTCGCAGTGGGCCAGGCCGGCGAGGCCGAGCAGCAGGGCGCCGCAGCCGGCCAGGCACCAGGTGCGCAGGGGGTTCGTGCTCATCGGGTGTTCTCCGTGGGCTTCTGCCACCACGCACGCAGGCCCAGGGTGTAGGGCGGCGTGGTGACGAAGGCGAACCGGTTGCGGTACGCCAGGCGATGGTAGTTGAGGTACCAGTTGGGAATGCTGTAGTGCTGCCACAGCAGCGTGCGGTCCAGTGCGCGGCCGGCGGCCACCTGCTCGTCGCGGGTGCGGGCGCCCAGCAGGCGCTCCAGCAGGGCGTCCACCACCGGATCGGCGACGCCGGCGTAGTTCTTGCTGCCCTTCACGCCGACCTGGCTGGAATGGAAGTACAGCGACTGTTCCAGTCCGGGGCTGAGGCTCTGGGGCAGGGTCATGAGGATCATGTCGTAGTCGAAGTGGTCCAGGCGCTGCTTGTACTGGGCGCGGTCGACGGTTCGCAGGGTGACGTCGATGCCGATGCCCGCCAGGTTCTCGGCGTAGGGCTGGAGGATGCGCTCGAGGTTGGGGTTGACCAGCAGGATCTCGAAGCGCAGCGGCTCGCCGCGTGTGTTCAACAGGCGCTGGCCGGAGAGCTTCCAGCCGGCATCGCCCAGTAGACCCAGCGCCCGGCGCAGGGTTTCACGCGGGATGCCGCGCCCGTCGGTTGTCGGCACCTTGAACGGCTCGGTGAACAATTGGGCCGGCAGCTGCCCCCGATACGGCGAGAGCAGCAGCCATTCCTGTCCCTCGGGCTTGCCGGTGGCGGTGAATTCGCTGTTGGGGTAGTAGCTGGCGGCCCGCAGGTAGGCGTTGTTGAACAGGGCGCGGTTGGTCCATTCGAAGTCGAACATCAGCCCCATGGCCTCGCGCACGCGGCGGTCCTGGAACACCTTGTGGCGGGTGTTCATGAACAGGGCCTGGGTCTGGGTGGGGATCTGGTGCGGAATCTCGGCGCGGATCACATCGCCTCGGGCCACGGCCGGGAAGCGGTAGCTGTTGGCCCAGTTCTTCGCCTGGTGCTCGATGTAGAAGTCGAACTCGCCGGCCTTGAAGGCTTCGAAGGCGACGTTGGCGTCGCGGTAGAACTCCACTTCGATCCGATCGAAGTTGTACTTGCCCCGGTTCACCGGCAGGTCCTTGCCCCACCAGTCCTTGACCCGTTCGAACACCAGCCCGCGTCCGGGGCGGACCTGGATGATGCGATAGGGGCCGCTGCCCAGCGGGGGCTCGAAGGTGGTGGCCTTGAAATCACGATCCTTCCAGTAGTGCTGCGGCAGTACCGGCAGCTCGCCGAGGCGCAGGATCAGCAGCGGGTTGCCAGCGCGCTTGAGGACGAAGCGGATGCGGTGGCGGTTGAGGATGTCGACCCGCTCCACCTCTTGCAGGCTGGTGCGGTACTGGGGGTGGCCGCTGCCGACCAGCGTGCGGTAGGAGAAGGCCACGTCGTAGGCCGTGATCGGCTTGCCGTCGTGAAAGCGTGCTTCCGGGCGCAGGTTGAAGACCACCCAGCTGCGGTCCTCGCTGTACTCGACGCTGGAGGCGATCAGGCCATAGCTGGAGGCGGGCTCGTCCCCCGAAGGGTCATAGATGCCGGTGCCGACCATCAGCGGCTCGTTCAGCTCGGAGATGCCGTACTGCAGGAAGTTCGGCGTGGCTACCGGGCTGGTGCCCTTGAAGGTGTAGGGGTTGAGGGTGTCGAAGGTGCCGAATGCCATCAGCCGCAGGGTTCCGCCCTTGGGGGCGTCGGGGTTCACCCAGTCGAAATGGCTGAAATTGGCGGGGTATTTGAGGCCGCCGAACTGGGCATAGCCATGGCTCTCGCTGATTGTCGCGCTCGCGGCGGCGCTGGCGAACAGGCCGATCAGCAGGAGTATGAGGTGACGCATCAGGTGGGAATCCGGTCCGTGGTGCGCTGGGAAGGGGGCGTGCCGTGAGCCGTGCGGGGCATGAAAACCTCGGGCGGTATCAGCCGTCTCGCATCGCCGAAAGGGCTGCGGGACGGGCGTTCTGGCCGGTACAGTAACAGCTTGTATCCACTGGAAAAAGGTCCGTCCCGAGTGGGGCTGGCCAGCATTTTGACTACACTTTTCCAAAACGTGCGGGGGTTCCTCATCTTGGGTTTACGCAGCCATGGTTTGCAGTCATGGATCGACAGGCTCACTCAGGCGGATCTGCCTGCTCTCGCGGCGGTCGTGTTCGACCTCCACAGCCTCGCCCAGCGCGATCACGCGTCCGTCCAGCAACTGGCCGACGTGCTGTTGCGCGATGCCGCGCTGACCTCCAAGGTCCTTCGGGTCGGTAACAGCGCCTACTACAACCCTTCCCAGGAGCCGATTCGTACGATCTCCCGCGCCATCGTGCTGGTGGGTTTCGAGAACGTTCGCCTCATCGGCCTGTCCCTGAGCCTGATCGATGGCCTGCTGACCCGTGCCCCTCGTGAGCAGTTGCAGGAGCTGCTGGCGCGCTCCTTCCATGCCGCCGTGCAGGCGCGCAACATCGCCGGCTACGTGATCAGCCGTGACCAGGAAGAGGTGTTCATCGCCGCGCTGCTCTATCGCCTTGGGGAGCTTGCGTTCTGGGGTTGCGCCGGAGACCAGGCCGACGAGCTGGCCCAGGCCCTTGCTCAGCCCGGTGCGGATGAGGAACAGACGGTGCGCGAGGTACTGGGTACCAGCTTCCGCCACCTCACCACCGGGCTGATCAAGAGCTGGAACCTGGGCGAGGTGGCGGCGCTGGCCCGCGGTGGTGGTGCTCAGGCCGATCCGGCCGTCAGGGCCGTGACGCTTGGGGTGCAGGTCAGCGAGGCGGCGCTGGAGGGCTGGGACTCGCCGCAGATGGCGACGCTGGTCCAGCAGATGGCGCAGTTCATCGGTGTGTCCCCCGAGGAGGCGATGCAGCAGGTGCTGGCCAGTGCCGACGAGTCGGTGAAGGTGGCGGCGACCTTCGGTGCCAGCCGCCTGTGCGCGCTCATCCCGCCCACCGACCCCGAGCAACTGCTGGTGCAGCAAGCCCAGCGCAAGGCACGCCAGCTCCAGCCCGACCTGCTGCTGATGCAACAGGCCCTGCAGGACCTGGGCATGATGGTGTCCCGCCAGGCGGATGTCGGCCTGATTCTCGACACGCTGACGCGCGGCCTGCACCTTGGCGTGGGGTTGGAGCGTGTGATGGTGGCGGTGCTGGCCGACCGCCAGACCTGCTTCCGCATCAAGCGGGTGGCCGGCGAGGGGACGGCGGACTGGCAACAGGGCTTCGAGCTACCGGTCGAGCAGCCGGAGCAGCCCCACCTGTTCAGCTATGTGCTGCGCAGCCGCGAGCCTCTGTGGATGGGCATTCCTGCCACGTGCACCCTGAACGACCTGATGACCCAGCCCATGCGCCGCTGGTTCGGCCAGGGAATGTTCTTCATTGCCCCGTTGTTCGCCGGGGCACGCCCGATCGGGGTGATCTACGCCGATTGCCGGCCCTCGGGGCGTGCGCTGAAGCACGAGCAGTTCGTCGCCTTCCAGCGCTTCGCCCAGTTGTCCGGGCGATGCCTGGCGGCGATCGGCAAGCCTCAGGGGAGGTAGAGGGTCAGGGTCTGGCCCGGCTTGAGCGCGTGGCCGCTGCGGGGATTCCAGCGCTGGATATGCTTCATCTCCACGTTGAAGCGCTTGGCGATGACGTACAGCGAATCCCCTTCCTTCACCTTGTAGTAGGTCACCGCGTCGCGGCCGGCCTTGTCGGCCATCGCCACGGTACGGGTTGTAGTGCGGGTGCTGCTGGCGCCCTGCAGGGCGAGGGTCTGGCCGACCTTCAGGTGGGTACCGTTCAGGCGGTTCCAGCGCTTGAGGTCATTCACATCGACGCCGGTCTGCTTGGCGATCTGCCAGAGGTTGTCGCCGTTGCGGACCTTGTAGGTACGCGCCTTGGCGGCCGGCTCGTTGCGGGCCAGGTTCTGGAACACCGGCTGGGTCGGGGCGCGGCCGGCTTCCACGGGGATGCTGAGGCTCTGGCCCACCCGCAGGCGGTTCCCGGAGAGGCCATTGATTTCCTTGATGCTGGCGACGCTCACCTGGTAGCGGTTGGCGATGGCCTGCAGGTTGTCGCCGTTGCGCACCCGGTACTCCTGCCACTCCACCAGGTCCTGGGGGGCGAGGCTGGACAGGCTGGCCACCAGTTGCTCGGCCTTCTGGGTCGGCACCAGCAGTTGCTGCGGGCCGTCCATGGTGATGCGGCGCTTGAAGGCGGGGTTGAGCTGGTAGAGCTCGTCCGCGTCCAGGTCGGCCATCGCCGCCACGCGGGACAGGTCCATGCGCTGCTTGAGTTCCACCACCTCGAAATAGGGCTCGTTGGCCACGGGGCTCAGGGCGATGCCGTAGGCGTCGGGGGCCAGGACCACTTGCGACAGGGCCAGCAGCTTGGGCACGTAGTCGCGGGTTTCCTGGGGCAGCGGCAGGTTCCAGTAGTCGGTGGGCAGACCCACTTTCTGGTTGCGCTCGATGGCGCGGCTCACCGTGCCTTCGCCGGCGTTGTAGGCGGCCAGGGCCAGCAGCCAGTCGCCGTTGAACATCTCGTGCAGGCGCCCGAGGTAATCGAGGGCGGCGTTGGTCGAGGCGGTGATGTCGCGACGGCCGTCGTACCAGTTGGTCTGGCGCAGGTTGAAGTGACGACCGGTGGAGGGAATGAACTGCCACAGGCCCACCGCGTCCGCACGGGAGTAAGCGAAGGGGTTGTAGGCGCTCTCGATGACCGGCAGCAGCGCCAACTCCAGCGGCATCTCGCGTTCTTCGAGGCGCTCGACGATGTAGTGGATGTAGGGGTTGCTGCGTTGCGAGGCCTTCTCGACGAAGGACGAGTTGCTGACGAACCAGAGGCGTTGCTGTTCGATTCGCGGGTTGACGCCGATCTCGTCCTGCAGGGCGAAGCCTTTGCGCATGCGCTCCCAGATGTCCTGCGGTTCCTGCTCGACTTGCACCTCTTCCTGCCACTGGGTCTGCTGGTGCAGCTTGGCGGCCAGCGCCTTCTCCTGGCTGTCGTCCTCGGGGCGATGACCCATGCTCTGGCAGCCGGTGAGGGCGGCGGCGGAGACCAGCAATACAGCCCTTACGGCTCTTGCCAATGCGTCTAGATCAAGGGTTTTCGGCGGCGTAGACGGCATTGGTCGCTGGGCTTTTCCGGGAAAAAAGGTCGGGCGATTCTAGGAACCGACCCGGGGGTGGTCAAGTTTTCACCAGCTCGAATGTGACCTGAAGGGCGTTTCAGAACGTGTCCTTCCAGCTCCTCAGGGTGGCGAACACCGCTGCCGGGGCGGTGTGGCGGCTGCCGCTCCGCTTGTCGGCTGCGGCGATCACCGAGGCTTCCCCGACCCGCAGGAACGGATTGGTCTCGCGTTCCAGTGCAATGCTGGAGGGCAGGCTGACGCCGTCTTCCTCGCGCAGGCGGCTTACCGCCTCGAAGCGTTGTTCGATCGCCGGGTTGCCCGGCTCGACGGCGCAGGCGAAGCGCAGGTTGCCGAGGGTGTATTCGTGGGTGCAGTAGACGCGGGTCGGGGCGGGGAGGGCGGCGAGGCGAGACAGGGCCGTGTGCATCTGTTCGGCGGTGCCCTCGAAGAGCCGACCGCAACCGGCGGCGAACAGGGTGTCGCCGCTGAACAGGACCGGTGCGGTGGCATCGTCGTGGAAGTAGGCGATATGGCCCAGGGTGTGGCCGGGGACGTGGAACACCTCGAACGTCAGGCCGAGCACCTCGATGCGCTCGCCGTCTTCCAGCGCCCGGTCCCGCGCCGGGATGGTCTCGTGGGCCGGCCCGTACACCGTGGCACCGGTGCGAGCCTTCAGCTCGGCCACCCCACCCACGTGGTCGCCGTGGTGGTGGGTGATCAGGATGTCGCTGAGGGTCCAGCCGGGGTGTGCCTCCAACCAGGCCAGCACGGGGGCGGCATCGCCGGGGTCGACCACCGCACAGCGTCGTTCGGTCGCATCCTGCAACAGCCAGATATAGTTGTCGGAGAAGGCACGGATGGGGTCGATCTGTATCATGGGCCGCTCGCCTGTCTGTCAGCAAAAGCGCATCTTAGGGGCCGTGCCCCGGGGCGTCGAGCCGGTGTGGGCAGTGCCCGTCGTGCTGCCCGGATCGGCGGCCCCGTGTCCATCACCAGGAGGTTTCCGTGAACAGGCCACCCATCGCCCAGGCCGATCCCGCCTGGCTCGAGTTGATCGAGGACGCCCGCACCTGGTTCTCCGGCCCGCTGGGTGGGCTGATGCTGTTCGAGGAGCAGCGCCTGCTCGAGGACGAACTGGGGCGTTATTTCGGCGGCTACCTGGTTCACTACGGCCCCCGTGCCGAACTGCCGCCGGGTGCGCGGCAGATCCAGCGCAGCGTCCATCTCGGCGCACCGTTGCCGGGGGTGGAGATCGCCTGCGACGAGAACGCCTGGCCCCTCTCCGAACATGCCGCCGATGTGGTGGTGCTGCAGCATGGGCTGGATTTCAGCCTCTCGCCCCATGGCCTGCTGCGTGAAGCCGCGCGCAGTGTGCGCCCTGGCGGGCACCTGCTGATCGTCGGGGTCAACCCCTGGAGCGCCTGGGGCGTGCGTCATTACTTCGCCGGGGACGCCCTGGGCAAGGCCCGCTGCATCGCGCCGAGCCGGGTCGCCGACTGGCTCAACCTGCTGGGCTTCGCGCTGGAGAAACGCCGCTTCGGGTGCTATCGTCCGCCGCTCGCTTCACCGGCCTGGCAATCGCGCCTGGCCTGGCTGGAGCGCTGGGGCGGCGCCGGGCAGTGGTTCGGTGCCGGCTTCTATCTGCTGGTGGCGCGCAAGCTGGTGGTCGGCCTGCGCCCGTTGCGCCAGAGTCGACGCGAGCCCATGGGCAAGCTGATTCCCATGCCGGTGGCGAAGGTCAGCCGGCGCGATTCGAAACACGAGGCATAAGTGACAGAACGGGTCGAGATGTACACCGACGGGGCCTGCAAGGGTAACCCCGGTCCCGGTGGCTGGGGCGTATTGCTCGTCTACAAGGGCGCCGAGAAGGAGCTCTGGGGGGGCGAGCACGACACCACCAACAACCGCATGGAGCTGATGGCCGCGATTGCCGGCCTGGTGGCGCTCAAGCGGCCGTGCCAGGTGCGTCTGGTCACCGACTCCGAATACGTGATGCGCGGTATCCAGGAGTGGCTCCCCAACTGGAAGAAGCGCGGCTGGAAGACGGCCGCCAAGCAACCGGTGAAGAACGCCGACCTGTGGCAGTTGCTGGACGAGCAGGTCAGCCGTCACCAGGTGGAATGGCAGTGGGTGCGCGGGCACACCGGCCATCCTGGCAACGAGCGTGCCGACCAGTTGGCGAACCGGGGTGTCAGCGAGCTGGGCCCCCGTTAGAATGCGCCATCGCAATACCGCCTCCTGATCCAGACCCTCCACCCCACGGGCATCGAACATGCGTTACGTAGTACTGGATACCGAAACCACCGGCATGCCGGTGACCGATGGCCACCGCATCATCGAGATCGGTTGCGTCGAGCTTGAAGGGCGCCGCCTCACCGGTCGCCACTTCCACCAATACCTGCAGCCCGACCGCGAAGTGGACGAAGGCGCCATCGCCGTCCACGGCATCACCAACGAGTTCCTGGTGGGCAAGCCGCGCTTCAAGGACGTCGCCGACGAATTCTTCGAATTCATCAAGGGCGCCGAGCTGATCATCCACAACGCGGCGTTCGACATCGGCTTCATCAACAACGAGTTCGCCCTGCTGGGGCAGAGCGACCGTTCCGACATCGCCGAGCACTGCGGCGTGATCGACACCCTGATGATGGCGCGCGAGCGCCATCCGGGTCAGCGCAACAACCTCGACGCCCTGTGCAAGCGCTACGACGTCGACAACTCCGGCCGTGACCTCCACGGCGCACTGCTCGACGCCGAGATCCTCGCCGACGTCTACCTGGCGATGACCGGCGGCCAGACCAACCTGTCCCTGGCGGGCGAGGGCGGTGATGAGGGCGGCCGGCCCCAGGCCTCGCCCATCCGCCGCATCCAGGGCCGTGTGCCCGGCCGCGTGCTGCGGGCCAGCGAAGCGGAACTGGCGGCCCACCTGGAGCGGCTGGCAGTGATCGAGAAGGCCTCGGGCGGTCCGGCCCTGTGGGCCAAACTGGAAGCACCGGCCACGCCCGAGGCGTGACCCGCGCCGATTTCACCGGCGCGACCTTTTCTTACAGGTGCTAGCGCCGGGGGTTACGCGACTCCCGGCGAGCTTCTACCCTGGCGTCCTGGGCGGGATGGACCCGCCGTACCGGGACGTCCTCATGTACAAAGACCTGAAGTTCCCCATCCTCATCGTCCACCGCGATATCAAGGCCGATACCGTCGCGGGGGAGCGCGTGCGCGGCATCGCCCACGAACTGGAGCGGGACGGTTTCGTCATCCTCTCCACCGCCAGTTCCGCCGAGGGGCGCATCGTCGCCTCCACCCACCACGGGCTGGCCTGCATCCTGGTGGCCGCGGAGGGCGCCGGGGAGAACCAGCGCCTGCTGCATGACGTGGTCGAACTGATCCGCGTCGCCCGGGTGCGAGCGCCGCAATTGCCGATCTTCGCCCTGGGTGAACAGGTCACCATCGAGAACGCCCCCGCCGAGGCGATGGCCGACCTCAACCAGCTGCGCGGCTTGCTGTACCTGTTCGAAGACACCGTGCCGTTCCTCGCGCGCCAGGTGGCACGGGCTGCGCGCACCTACCTGGAGGGGTTGCTGCCGCCGTTCTTCCGCGCGCTGGTGGAGCACACCGCGCAGTCCAACTATTCCTGGCATACGCCCGGCCACGGCGGTGGCGTGGCCTACCGCAAGAGCCCGGTGGGGCAGGCCTTCCACCAGTTCTTCGGCGAGAACACCCTGCGTTCCGACCTCTCGGTGTCGGTGCCCGAGCTGGGCTCGCTGCTGGATCACACCGGGCCGCTGGCCGAGGCAGAGGCGCGGGCGGCGCGGAACTTCGGCGCGGACCACACCTTCTTCGTCATCAACGGCACTTCCACTGCCAACAAGATCGTCTGGCACTCCATGGTCGGCCGCGATGACCTGGTACTGGTGGACCGCAACTGCCACAAGTCGATCCTCCACTCGATCATCATGACCGGCGCGATCCCGCTGTACCTGATGCCGGAGCGCAACGAGCTGGGCATCATCGGCCCGATCCCCCTGAGCGAATTCAGCCGCGAATCGATCCAGGCGAAGATCGACGCCAGCCCGCTGGCCCGTGGGCGCGAGCCGAAGGTGCGCCTGGCGGTGGTGACCAACTCCACCTACGACGGGCTCTGCTACAACGCCGAGCTGATCAAGCAGACCTTGGGCGACAGCGTCGAGGTACTGCACTTCGACGAGGCCTGGTACGCCTACGCGGCCTTCCACGAGTTCTACGCCGGCCGCTATGGCATGGGTACCGCGCGAGGGGCGGGCGGCCCGCTGGTATTCACCACCCACTCCACCCACAAGCTGCTGGCGGCCTTCAGCCAGGCCTCGATGATCCACGTGCAGGACGGCGAGACCCGCCAGCTGGACCGTGATCGCTTCAACGAGGCGTTCATGATGCACATCTCCACCTCGCCCCAGTACGGGATCATCGCCTCGCTGGACGTGGCCTCCGCCATGATGGAAGGCCCCGCCGGGCGCTCGCTGATCCAGGAAACCTTCGACGAGGCCCTGAGCTTCCGCCGTGCCCTGGCCAACGTCGGGCAGAACCTGGCCGAGGACGACTGGTGGTTCAGCATCTGGCAGCCACCGAAGGTGGAAGGGCGCGACCAGGTCAGCACCCCCGATTGGCTGTTGCAGCCCCAGGCCGATTGGCACGGCTTCGGCGAGGTAGCCGACGACTATGTGCTGCTCGACCCGATCAAGGTCACCCTGGTGATGCCGGGCCTGACTGCCGACGGGCGTTTGGGCGAACGCGGCATTCCGGCGGCGGTGGTCGGCAAGTTCCTCTGGGAGCGCGGGCTGGTGGTGGAGAAGACCGGCCTGTATTCCTTCCTGGTGCTGTTCTCCATGGGCATTACCAAGGGCAAGTGGAGTACGTTGCTCACCGAGTTGCTGGAGTTCAAACGGCTCTACGACGCCAACGCGCCGCTGATCACCGCCTTGCCGTCCATCGCCCGTGCCGGCGGTGCCCGCTACCAGGGGCTCGGCCTGCGTGACCTGTGCGACGAACTCCACGGCTGCTACCGCGACAACGGCACCGCGCGGGCGATGCGGCGCATGTACACCACCCTGCCGGTGGCCGCCATGAAACCGGCGGACGCCTACGACAAGCTGGTGCGCGGCGACGTGGAGGCGGTGCCGCTGGATGCGCTGCAAGGGCGCATCGCGGCGGTGATGCTGGTGCCCTATCCGCCGGGCATCCCGCTGATCATGCCGGGGGAGCGCTTCACCGAAGAGGCCCGCTCGATCATCGACTACCTGGCCTTCGCCCGGACATTCGACGAGTCCTTCCCCGGTTTCGACTCCGATGTGCACGGCCTGCAGCAGCAGGACACCCCGCAGGGCCGCTGCTATACCGTTGATTGCATCAAGGAGTGACTCGGCCTGGGGGCGCGATGAGCGACGAGCGAGCGGCGGTGCGCCGGGGCGGTGGCATGGGGTTCTGGACCTGCACCGCCCTGGTGGTGGGGAACATGATCGGGTCGGGCGTTTTCCTGTTGCCCTCCAGCCTGGCGGCCTATGGCGGGCTCAGCCTGTTCGGCTGGCTGATCTCCAGCACCGGCGCGGTCATCCTCGCGCTCACCTTCGCCCGGCTGGCGCGGCTCGCGCCCGGGGCGGGCGGCCCCTACGCCTACACCCGTGATGGCTTCGGTCCGTTCGCCGGCTACCTCTGCGCCTGGACCTACTGGAAGGCGGCCTGGATCGGCAACGCGGCTATCGCCGTGACGTTGGTGGGCTACCTGCAGGTGTTCTTCCCGGCCTTGCGCGACCCGGTGCTCACTGTGCTGGTGGCCATCGGTGCCATCTGGCTGTGCACCCTGATCAACCTGCGGGGCATCGGCGCCTTCGGCGTGGCGCAGAACATCCTCACCGCGCTGAAGCTGATCCCGCTGCTGCTGGTGGGCATTCTCGGCTGGTTCTCGTTCCACCCCGAGTACCTGCGCATCCCCGCACCGGAGGAGCTGCCGCCGGGAACCGGCGGCTACGCCAAGGCCATTGCCACCACGGCGGCGCTGACGCTGTGGTCCTTCATCGGCCTGGAGTCGGCCACCGTTCCGGCGGACGACGTGCGCGACCCGCGCCGCACCATTCCCCGTGCCACGGTGTTCGGCACCCTGGTAGCGGCGGCCGTGTACATCCTCTCCATCACCGCCGTGCAGGGCGTGTTGCCGCCTGAGGAGCTGGCGCGCTCCAGCGCGCCGTTCGCCGATGCGGCGCGGGTGCTGGTAGGGGAGTGGGGCTACCACCTGGTCGCGGCCGGGGCGGTGATCGCCTGCCTGGGGGCGCTCAATGGCTGGGTGCTGTTGCAGGGGCAGATCCCCATGGCCACCGCCCGCGACGGGCTGCTGCCCCATTCGCTCGGACAAACCAACCGCTGGGGCGCGCCGGCCAATGGGCTGCTGGTCTCGGCGGTGCTGGTGACCGCCCTGGTGTTCGTCGATGGCCAGGGCGAGCTGGTGGATGTGTTCAACGTGATCATCCTGCTCGGCACCATGACCGGCGTCGTGCCCTACGCCTTCTGCACCGCCGCGCTGCTGCAGTGGCTGGCAGTCAAGCCCGAGGCGTTCACCGAACGTGAGCGGGGCTGGGCGCTGCTCCTCGGCTCGCTGGGGTTCGTGTACGCCATCTGGGCGCTGTACGGCACCGGCGAGCAGGCGATCTTCTGGGGCTTCCTGGTGTTGATGGCGGGGATTCCGCTGTACAGCTGGCGGCAGTGGCGAAACCGCGTGGAAGACGCGCGGGCGAGCGGTTGAAGGCCGATGGCGTGGCCTGCATCACAGTGGTCGTCTTCGACTTTCGGTGGCCGCTTGTTATAGTTGCCGGGTTTGGAATTCCGCACTTTTCATAGCCCAGCAGCAGAACTGGCGAGGATAATTTTCGTGCCCGACTACAAAGCCTTTCGCGTTGAGCTGACGGACAAGATCGCCCACGTGGAGATCAACCGCCCCGAGAAGATCAACGCGATGAACGCCGATTTCTGGGCCGAGATCGTCGAGATCTTCCGCTGGATCGATGAAACGGACGAGGTCCGGGTCGTAATCCTCAGTGGTGCCGGCAAGCATTTCTCCTCCGGCATCGACCTGATGCTGCTGGCATCCGTCGGCGCCCAGCTGGGCAAGGACGTGGGCCGCAATGCCCTGGTGCTGCGGCGCAAGATCCTCGAACTGCAAGCCTCCTTCAATGCCGTCGACCTCTGCAGCAAGCCGGTGATCGCTGCGATCCAGGGCTATTGCCTGGGCGGGGCGATCGACCTGGTGTCCGCCTGCGACATGCGCTATTCCACCGTCGATGCTCAGTTCTCCATCAAGGAGATCGACATCGGCATGGCCGCCGACGTCGGCACCCTGCAGCGCCTGCCGCACATCATCGGCGACGGCATGATGCGCGAACTGGCCTACACCGGCCGCACCGTAGACGGTGAGGAAGCGCGCAACATCGGCCTGGTCAATCGCACCTACGCCGACCGCGACGCACTCATGGAAGGCGTATTCGCCCTGGCCCGGGACATCGCCGCCAAGTCGCCGGTGGCGATCCGCGGCACCAAGGAAATGATCCGCTACATGCGTGACCACCGCGTGGACGATGGCCTTGAGTACATCGCCACCTGGAACGCCGCCATGCTCCAGTCCAACGACCTGCGTGTGGCCATGGCCGCCCACATGAACAAACAGAAACCGGAATTCGCCGACTGATGCCGTACCAGTATTTCGCGCGGGAGGCGCGCTAGACCCATGGTCACCGGAGCCACTTCCCTCAGCCTGGTGCGCGACGAGCTGTTCGCCACGATCGAGCAGGCCGAACAGAGCCTCGAACAGTTCATTGTCGACCGCCACAACGGCAGCCTGCTGCAACAGGCGGTTGAAAGCCTGCAGCAGGTGCGCGGCACCCTCAACCTCATCGAACTGACCGGCGCCGAGCTGCTGGCGCAGGAGATCCTCCAGCAGGCCACCGACATCCCGGCCGGCGTGGGGGAGGAGCGTGACAACCAGTTGGCCGCCCTGAGCAACGCACTCTACGTGCTGCGCCGCTACCTGGAAAACGTCGATGCCCACCGGCAGGAAATGCCCGAGCTGCTGCTGCCGGCGATCAACGAATTGCGCCAGTCCGCCGGGCAACAGCCGCTGCCGGAGAGCTTCTTCTTCAGCGTGCGCCTGGACCAGGCTCGCGTGCCGTCCGCCTCCAGCCTGCCTGAGGTCAGCGCCCAGTACCTGATGGCGCGGCGCTTGCGGCAGATGTACCAGGTGGGCCTGCTGGGCTTCATCCGCGAGCAGAGCCCCCAACCCAGCCTGAAGCTCATGGGGCGCGCGTTGGCACGCCTGGACAGCCTCTACGCCATCGACCCGCGTGCGCGCCTGTGCTGGATCGGCGCTGCGGCGCTGGAGGCGATGGTGGACGGGCAGTTGATCGCGCGTAAGTCGCGCAAGCAGCTGTTCGCCCGCATCGACCGTGAACTCAAGCAGCTGCTGGCCAACGAGCACTACGAAGCGCCGCGCAGCCTGCAGAAGGAGCTGCTCTACCTGGTGGCCCTGGCGGACAGCCAGGGCCCGCGTGCCACCGAGGTCCGCAGCGTGTTCGGGATGACGGCGATGCCGTTCACCGACCACCTGCTGGAAGAGGAATACCAGCGCCTGGCCGGCCCCGGCCAGGCCGTCATGCGCTCGCTGTCCTCGGCGATCCGCGAGGAGCTGGCCAGCGTGAAGGACGTGCTCGACCTGATCGAGCGTGGCACCGCCCAGCCCGAAAGCCTCGGCAGCCTGCACGCCCTGCTGGGCAAGCTGGCCAAGACCCTCGGCATGGTCGGCCTGACTTCTGCCGCCAATGCGCTGCATGCGCAGCTGCCTGCCGTTGGCAGCTGGGCCGAAGGCGAAGCGGTATCGCCGGAGTCGCTCAACCGGCTTGCCGACGCCGTGCTGTATGTCGAGAGCATGGTGGCGGACCTGGAGCGCGGCGAGCGCCGTGATACCCGCCAAGCGGCCACCCCGGTGATGACCGAGGCGGAGTCCTTCGCCCAGCACCAACTGACCGAGGCGCGCATCGTGGTCATCGACGAGGCCCAGGGCGGCCTGGCGATGGCCAAGCGGGCCATTACCGCCTACCTCGAGTCCAACGGCGACAAGCTGCACCTGGCCAACGTGCCCAGCACCTTGCAGGCCGTGCGCGGTGGCCTGTGGTTCCTCGGGCAGGAGCGCGCCGGCAACCTGGTGGGCGCTTGTGGCGAGTTCATCCAGAAGCAGATGCTGGAGGCCGCGCAGATGCCCTCCGAGCAGATGCTGGAGACCCTGGCCGACGCCCTGACCAGCCTCGAGTACTACCTCGAAGGCGGCGCGGTGCTGCGCCCGGATGCCCAGCCCGATGTGCTCGACCTGGCCGCTGACAGCGTGCGGGCCCTGGGCCTGCAGGTGGCAGCCTGAGATGGCCGATCCGCGCTGGCGTTCGAGCTTTCTGGATGCGGCCCGGCCGGGTGGCTGGGCGCTGGCGCACTGCCGCCAGACTTTCCTGGCGGACGGCAATGGCGTGCTGTTCCCCCGTGACTGGCTGAAGCGCCAGGACCTGCCCATCCTCGCCGAGCATGGCATCGGTCACTTCGGTGATGACGAAGTCTTTCTCCTCGAACTGGCGCGCCCCGCCGACGTACCCGGCGCGGCCTGGGTCGGCCTGCGCCAACTGATGATGCAAGGTGATGCCGAGATCTTCCGCATGCTGGGTTTCGCCACCCAGATCGGGACCTGGGCCGACCACCACCGTTTCTGCGGCAGCTGCGGCGCACGCATGGTCCAGGTGGCCAGCGAGCGGGCGATGCACTGCGAAAGCTGTGGTGTGCACCACTACCCGCGCCTGTCGCCCAGCATGATCGTGCTGGTGACCCGTGGTGATGAGCTGCTGCTGGCGCGCTCGCCGCGCTTTGTCAGCGGCGTCTACAGCACGCTGGCGGGCTTCGTCGAACCTGGCGAGACGGTGGAGGAGTGCGTGGCCCGCGAAGTGCGCGAGGAGGTCGGGGTCGAGATCGGCGAGCCTCGCTACATTGCCAGCCAGAACTGGCCGTTCCCGCACTCGTTGATGCTGGGCTACCACGCCGAATACCGCTCCGGTGAGATCGTCCCTCAGCCGGGCGAAATCGAGGATGCGCGCTGGTTCTCCATCCATGCGCTACCGCCACTGCCGGCCAGCAAGTCCATTGCCCGCTACCTCATCGACCTCTACGTGGCGCGCCGCCTGGGCTTGTCAGAACCAGTGCTGCCAGGCTAGTCGCGCAGTCAGCGCCAGTACCACGCAGATGAACACCGGGCGGATCAGCTTCGCCCCGCCGCTGATGGCGGTGCGGGCGCCGAAGAAGGCGCCGGCCATCAGCGCCAGCCCCATGCAGATGCCCAGTACCCAGGCCACCTGGCCGCCGATGATGAACACCGCCAGCGCCACGCCGTTGCTGACGAAGTTCATGGTGCGCGCCACGCCGCTGGCCCGCACCAGGTCGAGCGGGTAGAGCAGCAGGCTGCTCACGGTCCAGAAGGCCCCTGTGCCGGGGCCGGCAACACCGTCGTAGAAGCCCAGGCCCAGCCCCTGGGGCCATTGCCGGCCATGGGGAATGGCCGCGTCGGCAGCGTGCTGCACGTCGGGGGTACGGCCGAACAACAGGTACAGGCCACAGCCGAACACCACGGCCGGCAGCATCTGGTTGAGCCAATGCGCCGGCAGCCAGTGGGCGATGGTCGCGCCAAGGGCAGCACCCACCGCTGTGGCCAGCAGGGCATTCTTCCAGCGGCGCGGTTCGAACAGCTTGCGTCGGTAGAAGGTGTAGCTGGCGGTAGCGGAGCCGAAGGTGGCGCAGAGCTTGTTGGTACCCAGCACCAGATGTGGCGGCAGGCCGGCCGTGAGCAGCGCCGGAATGGTCAACAGGCCGCCACCGCCCGCGATGGCGTCGATGAAACCGGCCAGGAACGCGACGCCGGCGAGCACCAGCAGGGTGGCCGGATCAACCGCGAGTTCGATGGGGAAGGGCATAAATGCTCGATCTGTGGCGGACTGCGCAGCGCGGCAACTGGTCGCTGCGTCGGGAGGTGCGCATAATGCCGGCTCTTTTGTGGAGAAGGAAAGGGTTCCATGCAGTATGACGGCCTGGCCTGGGGCATTGCCCTGCTGGCCCTGCTCGCGGTCGTGGTGGCCGCACGCATCCTGTTCGACCGCAGCTGGTTCCTCGGCTGGCTACGCGGCACCGTGGGCCTTGCCTTTGTCGCCTTAGCCGCCCTGGTGGGGACGGTTGCCTGGGACCTGACCCGCTACGACCATCTGGACGCCAGCAAGCCCATCGTGACGCTCAGCTTCAAGGCGCTCGGACCCCAGCGCTACGAGGTGATGCTGCTGGAGGGCGGTCGCGAGCGCAGCGTGCTGCTGGATGGCGACCTGTGGCAACTGGATGCCCGGCTGCTGCACCTGAAGGGGTTGGCGCGCCTGATCGGCCTGCAGTCCGGCTACCGCCTGGAGAAGCTGTCGGGCCGCTTCCTCGCCATCGAGGACCAGCAGCTGGCGCAACACCCCGAGGCGACACTGGCCAGCAGCCCTTACGGCATCGACCTGTGGCGCTGGCTGCGGGTGGGACAGCATGACCTCTTCCTGTTCGACGCCCAGGCGCAGCGCGTCACCTTCCTGCCGATGGCGGATGGGGCGGTCTACGCGGTCAACCTGTCCCCTACGGGGCTTCTGGCACAGCCGATGAACCAGGCAGCCACCCAGGCGCTCAAGGACTGGCGCTGACCTCGCCGCAGCCTCCTTGCATCACCGAGCCCCCGCATCTGCGGGGGTTTTCATATGTGCTTGAAATATTGAACAGGTGATGAGTATTTTGTTCGCGCCGCTATTCGCAGCGGTCCATGTCTACAAGGAAAACAACATGAACACGGGAATCCCGGCCGAGCTGGCAGAGCGCCTGGCTGGAGTCGATGAGATCGAGTGCGTGACGCCTGACCTGAATGGCGTGATGCGGGGCAAGGTGATGACCGGCGAGGGCTTCCTCTCCGGGCGGCGTCTGCAGCTGGCGCGTGGCGTGCTGCTGCAGTGCATCATGGGCGGCTATCCGCCGGCACGCTTCTACGGCAGTGACGATGGTGACCTGGCCCTGGTGCCCGACCCCGGACAGGTCCATCACCTGCCGTGGAGTGACAGCCCGCGTGCCCTGGCGATCTGCGATGCCCGGGAGCTGGATGGCCGCGCGTCGGGCCTGTCCACCCGTGGCTTGCTGCGCCGTGTACTGGATCGCTATGCCGAGCGCGGCTGGTCGCCGGTGGTGGCCACCGAGCTGGAGTTCTTCGTGTTCGCGCCCAATCCCGATCCCCACCAGCCGTTCCAGCCACCGGTTGGGCTTGATGGTCGCCGCGAGGACGGTTGTTCGGCGTTCAGCGTGAGCTCCAACAGCGGCCTGCGTCCCTTCTTCGAGGAGGTCTACCGCTGCATGGCGCTGCTGGGGATGCCGCGTGACACCTTCATGCACGAGATGGGAGTCAGCCAGTTCGAGATCAATCTCCTGCATGGCGATGCGATGCTGCTGGCCGACCAGACCTTCCTGTTTAAGCACCTGCTGAAGGAGGTCGCCCTGAAACATGGGTTGACCGTGGTGTGCATGGCCAAGCCGCTGGCGCATACGCCGGGCAGCTCGATGCATATCCACCAGAGCGTGGTGTCCAGTGCGGATGGGCGGAACATCTTTTCCGAGGCGAATGGCGATCCGTCGCCGGCGTTCTATCACTTCATCGGGGGGCAGCAGGCGGCGATGGCGGATTTCACCGCCCTGTTCGCGCCCAACGTGAACTCCTACCAGCGCTTGTGCCACCCTTACGCGTCGCCGAACAATGCGTGCTGGTCCCACGACAACCGTGCCGCTGGGCTGCGTATCCCGGCCAGTGCGCCCGTTGCGCGGCGGGTGGAGAATCGCTTGCCGGGTGCGGACACCAATCCCTACCTGGCGATTGCCGCCAGCCTGGCGGCGGGGCTTCATGGCCTGGAGCAGGGGATCGAGCCGAGCCCGCCGATCCAGGGGGAGTTCGAGGTGGCGGATTCTCTGTCGTTGCCCTGTACCTTGCA
Organism: Metapseudomonas otitidis; assembly: GCF_900111835.1. GTDB lineage: Bacteria > Pseudomonadota > Gammaproteobacteria > Pseudomonadales > Pseudomonadaceae > Metapseudomonas > Metapseudomonas otitidis. Next base: position 102,600 of record NZ_FOJP01000003.1, on the reverse strand, counting down.
TGCGGCCCTGGAGCGTCTGAAGCGCAGCGACCTGGCACGGGAACTGTTCGGGGAGGAGTTCATCGAAGGCTACATCGCCACCAAGACGATGGAGCTGGCGAGCTTTTTCGATCAGATCACGCCCTGGGAGCGTCGTGTTCTGGCAGCCCAGGCTTGATCCGGCAATGTAGAGTTCCAGCGTTCGACGGCCTATCTGCCAGGCCCTAGCATTACCCCTCATCGCGGGCCGCACTCAAGCGGCCCGCCCTTGCTCAAGGAGCGCATGGAAAGCCGATGGGTCGAGTCCTGAAGTCCTTCCGGGCCCTGTATTTCGCAACGTTGCTCATGCTGATCGGCTCCGGCCTGCTCAGTACCTACCTCGGCCTGCGCCTGGCGGCGGACAAGGTCGACGGCCTGTGGGTCGGTGCGCTGATGGCGGCCAACTACCTGGGCCTCATCATCGGCGGCAAGCTGGGACACCGGCTGATCGCCCGGGTCGGGCACATCCGTGCGTATGTCGCCTGTGCGGGGCTGGTGACAGCCGCCGTGCTGGGGCACGGCCTGCTGAGCTGGGTGCCTGGCTGGCTGTTCCTGCGGATGCTGGTCGGCCTGGGGATGATGTGCCAGTACATGGTGATCGAGAGCTGGTTGACCGAACAGGCGGAGCCTGGTCAGCGCGGCAAGGTGTTCGCCGGCTACATGGTGGCCTCCTACCTCGGCCTGGTGCTGGGGCAACTTGTGCTGGTGCTGCACCCCGGCCTTGGTCCGGAGTTGCTGATGCTGGTGGCGATGTGCTTTGCGCTGTGCCTGGTGCCGGTGGCGGTGACCCGCAAGATCCACCCGGCGCCTCTGCATCCGGCACCGCTGGAGCCACGCTTCTTCATACGGCGGGTGCCGCAGTCGATGACCACGGTGCTGGTATCGGGCCTGATGCTGGGTTCGTTCTATGGTCTGGCGCCCCTCTACGCCACGCGGCAGGGATTGACCACCGAGCAGGTCGGTCTCTTCATGGGCTGCTGCATCCTTGCGGGCCTGCTCGTGCAATGGCCTTTGGGCTGGCTGTCGGACCGTAACGACCGCGCCATGCTGATCCGTGGTGCGTCGGTGCTGCTGGTGCTGGCGGCCCTGCCGCTGGCGCTGATGCCCAGCGTGCCGATGGAGATGCTGTTCCCCATGGGGTTCCTGGTCTGCATGCTGCAATTCACGCTCTACCCGCTGGCGGTGGCCTTCTCCAATGACCACATCGAGGCGGAGCGCCGGGTGTCGCTGACGGCGATGTTGCTGATCACCTTCGGGGTGGGGGCGAGCATCGGCCCGCTGCTGACCGGCGCGTTGATGAAGCAGCTGGGGCCGAACATGTTCTATGCGTTCGTCAGTGTCTGCGCGTTGATCCTGGTGGTGCGTGTGCGTCCCGACAAGGTCACCGGCCTGCACCGGGTGGACGAGGCTCCGTTGCAGCACGTGGCAACACCGGAAGTCAGCTCGCCGCTGGTGGCCGCGCTTGATCCTCGCGTGGATGAGCAGGTGGTGCAGGAGCAGATGACTGGGGAGGCTTTCACGCCACCCCCAGTTCCCGAGGAGCCTGAGGCGCCCCGCCCGAGCTGAATGCTCGGGCGGAGAACGGCTAGAAGAGATCGTCCTTGTCGAAGCGCCGGGCTTCGCGTTGGAGCTGGTAGACGAAACGCTCCACGAGGCGTTGCTCGGGGCCGTTCATGCGGTAGAAGCGAACGCCCGCCAGGGTGATGTTCAGCTTGTCGTTGTAGCTGAGGTGGCGTAGCTCAACGGGGGTGAGCAAGGTGCCGAATGGCAGGCGAGCGCTGAAGCGCTCGTAGACCTGGCCTGTCTGCAGCTGTTGGGTGGCGTCACCGGCGAAGCGCAACTTGCAGCCGGTGGCGGAAATATCCAGCATCTCGCCGTTGATCCCAGTGGGCAGTCGGTCTCCGGCCAGCTCGATGGGGACGGGCTGCCCTTTCAGCAAGGGCGCGCGGAAGGCGTTGCGGCGTTGGTGATAGGTGACTTCTTCCGGCAGGGGGCACCAGTAGCAGGGGGCTCCCTGATGCTCGCCTACCTGCACGGGCTGGCGGCATTCCCAGGCGATTCTGACGCCATCATGGAAGCCTTCCACGCGGAAGTACTCCCCCGCGCGAATGAATCGTTCGCCGTCGTTGGGAACCATCTCGTCAAGGGCGATGCGTTTGCGATCCTTGTCGACTTCCACCAGGAAGCTCTGGAAACGCTGGCTGCGCTCATGGAAGGTGACGACCAAGGGGTCATGGCTTTGCAGCAGGAGGCGAAGATTGGCCTGGATCTCCACAGGTGCCTTCAACACCTTGGGGGGTTGTGGGCCATCATCTTCGTTGAATGCGTTGGACACGGTCCAGGTCTCTCCAAACACATGGGGCTCGGGGCGCCAGCATACTGGCAATGTGCCCCGATGTCCTGGCGCTTCTTATTGTTTCAGGCCTGGCTGAGCGGGCGCTGACGCGGGATTTTAGCGGCGCCCCCTCGGCTGTCATAGAGGCTGGGGGTTTCCTGGCCGCGGAGGATGGCCAGGGTGTTGTCGACACTGGTCTGGCTGGCGCGAATCAGACGGCCGTTGCGCAGGTTGCCCGCCTGGCACTGTTCAAGTACATCGCTCAGCGTTGCACTGCGTGTCAGCAGGTCGGCTCCGACCGGGGAGCGTTCGGCCAGGGCGGCCAGTCCGGCGCGATCGACACTCAGTCCGAGCGCATGCAATGCGTCGGCGCGAAGGCGGCCGTGCTGGTCGAGGAGGGCGAGCAGGGGTTGCTTGTCCGAAAGGATCTGCTCGAGTTGCGGCAGGTCACGTTCGGTCAGTGCCTTGAATTCGTTATCGATCAGCTCAAGTAGGCGCTGTGCGTGGTCGATATCGTGGTTGAGCAGGTCGAGCAGTTCGGTGTCGTGCATTTCGGGCTCTGGGGATCGGGCGTCCAACATCCCCAGCGCTGCCCTTGGACTAGCGCTGGGATTCGAAATCGAGCAACTTGCTCGCCACGCGCTGGCTGTCTACCTGGTAGGTGCCGTTGGCGATGGCTTGCTTGATCTTGTCGACCCGCTCCCGGTCGACGGTGGGCAGGTCGCGCAGCTTGTCGGTGACCTTCTGCAGTTGCTGGGCATCGCTGCTCAGTTGCACGTTTTCACCGCTACGGGGGGACGTGGCAGCCGGCTCGCTGGTGGTCTGGCTGGCGCTGGTCTGGTTGGCGGTAACGCCTTCGTTCTTGCCGGCGTTGCCGGTACGTCCCGCGCTGGCGGGCGTGTTGGCATTATTGAGCCGGTTGAAGTCGATGACCATGATGCAGAACCTCTGGGTGTTATGGACGCTTACCGACCTTATCGACCAGGCCCAAACTAACTTTAGGGCAACTTCCGAAAAAATTCCCGGATGCGGTGTGGCGCTGGAAAAACGGCACTCTACACGAATTGACTCCATGCCATACAAGAGTCGTGCCTACATGGCGACTTCCACTTGCCCAGGGCCGGTTACGCGGGCTTTGACCACGCGTTTGGAGTTGAGGTTGCGTACGCGTATCTGGTCACCTATGGCCCCCGCGGAAAGTGCCTCGCCCGGCATCTTGACCTGGACGGTGGAACTTCCGGCACTGATTACCACCTGATCACCCTTGTGGACTACCTCGGCCATTTCTACGTGGGTCGGCGTCAGGATCTGATCGACCAGGACAGGGCGCGTGAGCTTGTAGCCTTCCGCTTGGGAAGGCGCCGTAAGGTAGCCCTGGGAGAGCAGCCCCACATCACGTTCGACCAGGTTGTAATCACGGGAGGACAGTTCTTCCCCTTTGCGCATCGGGCGCGCTGCGACTATTACATTGCGGAAAAGCCGGACCTGGGTAGGGACGAAGACCGACCAAGGAGTGCTGCCTTCGCAGCGAACCTTGACCGTCACCCGTCCGACCGGCTGTGCCGGGCTCTCCAGGCTGACCGTCAAATCCCTGTCGCAAGTGGCGAGGCGCAGGCGTGGGTCCAATCGGCTCACCTGGATCTCATAGCGTCCCTCGATGCCGCTATTCTGGAGATATTCCTCTACCTTGAACTCAAGAAACCCTTCGGTGGAGCCGATAAGGACTTCGGGCGGCGTGAGTCCTTCTGCCTGTGCGCCGTTGTGGCTCAGGCAGAACAAAACGGGTAAAAAGGCCCATGACCGGTGGCGGCGATGTGCTATCAAGTGTCGGAAAAGCGTCGTTATCGGATTCATGCAATTCAAAAAAGCAAGGCTCGTGCCGCCTGCTAATCTATGGCGAAGCGTCCTGAAGCTCAAAAGGGGAGAGTCCTGGCATGGCCGGTGTATTGGATTCGGTTAACCAGCGTACGCAACTGGTGGGGCAGAACCGCCTGGAGTTGCTGTTGTTCCGGCTGGATGGACCCCAGCTCTACGGGATCAACGTGTTCAAGGTGAAGGAGGTGCTCCAGTGCCCCAAGCTCACCATCATGCCCAAGTCCAGCCCGGTGGTTCGGGGCGTGGCGAATATCCGCGGGGGGACCATCCCCATCCTCGACCTGTCCATGGCGACGGGGCGCAGGCCGCTGAGTGATCTCAAGAACAGCTTCGTGATCATCACGGAGTACAACAGCAAGGTTCAGGGGTTCCTGGTGCGCTCGGTGGAGCGCATCATCAACATGAACTGGGAAGAAATCCATCCGCCACCCAAGGGCACCGGGCGTGAGCATTACCTGACCGCGGTCACGCGCGTCGACAAGAACCTGGTAGAGATCATCGACGTGGAGAAAATCCTCGCCGAAGTCGCGCCGACCTCGGAGGTCATCTCCGAAGGCGTGATCGATCACGAGACCCAGGCCAGTGCCGTCACCAAGCGCGTGCTGATCGTCGATGACTCGTCCGTGGCGCGCAAGCAGCTGGTCCGCTGCCTGGAGACGGTCGGGGTGGAGGTGGTCTCGTTGAACGATGGCCGCCAGGCGTACAACTACCTGCATGACCTGGTCGAGCAGGGCAAGGCGCCGGAGAAAGAACTCCTGATGATCATTTCCGACATCGAGATGCCGGAGATGGACGGCTACACCCTGACGGCGGAGATCCGTGGCGATCCGAGAATGCAGAAGCTGCACATCCTCCTGCATACTTCGCTCTCCGGCGTATTCAACCAGGCGATGGTGAAGAAAGTTGGCGCGGATGACTTCCTCGCCAAGTTCCGACCTGACGAGCTGGCTTCGAGGGTGATCGAGCGGATCAGGATTGCGGACGGGGCGTGAGGGGGATTCCTTCCCCAGGTACAGATATGAATGAGGCGGCCCTAGTGTCTTCAGGTAACTTGGATTTCGAGCAGTTCCGGACTTTCCTGGAAAAAACCTGCGGCATATTGCTGGGAAGCAATAAGCAGTACCTGGTTTCCAGCCGTCTGAACAAGCTGATGGAACAGAACGGCATCAAGACGCTGAGCGAACTGGTTCAGAAGATCCAGAACGCCCCGCGCAGCGGCCTGCGAGAGCAGGTCGTGGATGCGATGACCACCAACGAAACGCTCTGGTTCCGGGATACCTACCCCTTCGAAGTGCTCAAGGGCCGCATCCTGCCCGAGCTGATCAAGGCCAACCCGAACCAGCCCCTGCGGATCTGGTCGGCGGCGAGCTCCTCCGGGCAGGAGCCGTTCTCCATCTCCATGGCCATCGACGAGTTCGAGCGGACCAACCTGGGCCAGCTCAAGGCCGGTGTGCGCATCGTCGCCACCGACCTGTCCACGGCGATGCTCGCGGCCTGCCGTGCTGGCGAATACGACAGCCTGGCGATGGGGCGTGGCTTGTCCCAGGAGCGGCTCACCCGCTTCTTCGACCCGAAAGGGCCGGGACGCTGGGTGGTCAAGCCGGCGATTCGCAATCGCGTGGAATTCCGTGCCCTGAACCTGCTGGACAGCTACGCCTCCCTCGGCAAGTTCGACATCGTGTTCTGCCGCAACGTGCTGATCTACTTCTCCGCCGATGTGAAGAAGGACATCCTCACCCGCATCCACGCGACCCTGAAACCCGGTGGCTACCTGTTCCTCGGGGCCTCCGAGGCGCTGAACGGCCTGCCGGACCTCTACCAGATGGTCCAGTGCAACCCGGGCATCATCTACAAGGTGAAGTGACCGGTGGTGATCCTGAAAGGAGGCGCAAGCCTCCTTTTTTGTGCCTGCCATTCGGTCGTGCCGCCTTTTGCCGCTGGGCGGCAATCGCCTCTGCCGCCTTGCCACCCTGACCTTGGCAAAGCGGCAAGCCCTTACCGCTGATCTCCGTTCTGTCGTCCTGAATTCATCTCAACCCTTTGTTTTAAAAGGATTTTAAAAATTGGCACAGCCCTTGCTGAATGTCCGGCAGACAAACCGTCATTGCCGCACGGCAAAGGTTGGAAGAGATGAGCATCAGTTTCGAAAGCGCCCTTGGCATCCACGAGTCGGCCCTGCGGTTCCGCACCCAGCGTGCCGAAGTGCTGGCCAACAACATCGCCAACGCCGACACGCCCAACTACAAGGCGCGTGACCTGGACTTCTCCTCCGTGCTCGCCGAGCAGGCGGAGAAGGCTTCCAAGGGCACCTTCCAGGCCACGCTGACCAACGCGCGCCATATCGCGGCCGAAGGCACCGGCATGCTGGATGAGTCCCTCAAGTACCGCACCCCGTTCCAGCCCTCGATCGACCAGAACACCGTCGACCTGCAGCAGGAACAGTCCAGCTACACCGAGAACTCCGTGCAGTTCCAGGCCAGCTTCACCCTGCTCAACAGCAAGTTCAAAGGGCTCGTCAGCGCACTGCGCGGCGAGTAAGGAGAACGACCATGTCCCTGTCCAGCGTCTTCAACATTGCCGGCACCGGCATGAGTGCCCAGAGCACCCGGCTGAACACCGTCTCCAGCAACATCGCCAACGCCGAGACCGTGTCCTCCAGCATCGACAAGACCTACCGCGCCCGCCACCCGGTGTTCGCCACCATGTACCAGAGCCAGCTCAACGGCCAGGGCAACGACCAGGGCTCCCTGTTCGCCCCCGAAGACGAGTCCGGTCGTGGTGTCCAGGTGCTGGGCGTGGTCGAAGACCAGAGCGCGCTGGTGCCGCGCTACGAGCCGAACCATCCCGCCGCCAACGCGGACGGCTACGTGTACTACCCCAACGTCAACGTGGTCGAGGAAATGGCGGACATGATCTCCGCCAGCCGAGCCTTCCAGACCAACGTCGAAATGATGAACACCGCCAAGCAGATGATGCAGCGCGTGCTGACCCTGGGTCAGTGAGTGCGTGAGGGAGCGACAAGATGAGCGTTGACGTAGGCGCCACCACCAGTTCTTCGGTACTGGATCAATACAAGCTCAAGGAAACCACCAAGTCGAAGGAGCTGGGCAAGGACCAGTTCCTCCAGTTGCTGGTGGCACAGATGAACAACCAGAACCCGCTGGACCCGCAGACCAACAGCGAGTTCGTGGCGCAGCTTGCCCAGTTCAGTACCGTCGAAGGCCTGGACAACCTGAACAAGAGCGTCAACACCATCCTCTCCAGCACCCAGTCTTCCCAGGCGCTGCAGGCGTCCTCTCTGGTCGGGCGCAAGGTCATGGTCCCCTCCAGCAAGGCCGTGGTCGATCCTGCCGAAGGGCTCACCGGCACCGTCAGCCTCACCAGTTCCACGTCCAACCTCTACGTCAACGTGCTGGACGAGAAGGGCAACACCGTCAACCGCGTCAACCTGGGTGCACAGAAGGCCGGTGCGGTCAGCTTCACCTGGGATGGCAAGGACTCCAGCGGCAACGCCGTTGCCAAGGGCACCTACACCTTCAAGGCCGAGGCCGGGGTCGATGGCAAGACAGTCGCCATGGGCACTGTCCTCCCGGCCAACGTCGACAGCGTCACCCTGGGCCAGAACGGCGGGGAAATGACGCTCAACCTCGCAGGGCTCGGCAGCATCGCGCTTTCCAAGGTCCAGGTCATCGGTAAGTAATCGTCGACGCTGTCGGCGCAACAGGAGCATCCCATGTCGTTCAACATCGGCCTCAGCGGCATCCGCGCCGCCTCCAGTGACCTCAATATCACTGGCAACAACATCGCCAACGCCGGGACCGTGGGCTTCAAGCAGTCCCGTGGTGAGTTCCAGGACCTGTACTCGGCGTCCGTGCTGGGCTCCGGCAGCAAGACCATCGGCAGCGGCGTGCTGCTGGCCAACGTCGCCCAGCTCTATAACCAGGGCACCATCGACTACACCGAAAACGCCCTCGACCTGGCCATCAACGGCAACGGTTTCTTCGTCACCAGCAACAACGGCGCCATCAGCTACACCCGTGCCGGCTACTTCGGTACCGACAAGAACGGCTTCATCGTCGACAACAACGGCTACCGTCTCCAGGGTTACACGGTAGATGCCAGTGGTGCGCTGCAAAGCGGTGTGGTGGGTGACCTCACCATCAAGACCAACAACCAGCAGCCCAAGGCCACCGCCACCATCACCCAGCCGTTCAACCTGAACTCCAGCAACACCCCGCCGACGGTGTCGCCGTTCAACCCGGCCGACCCGAAGAGCTACAACTCTTCGACCTCGGTCAACATCTATGACTCCCAGGGCAACCCCCACGTCATGACCCAGTACTTCGTCAAATCGGCCACACCGGCGAACACCTGGACCATGAACGTGCTGATCGATGGCCGTAATCCCACCAACCCGGCCTCCACCACGCCCATGAGCACGCCGGTGGGCTTCACCACCTCCGGCCAGCTGGACACCTCCACCTTCGCCAACACCGGCGGCTTTGCCGTCAACGCCGACGGCACCCTGGGCATCAACGGCTGGGTGCCGGCCGTGTCCAACGGCGCCACCCCGCCGGTGTGGAGTGCCAACGGTGCCGCTGCCGCCCCGAGCATCACCTTCGATATCCGCGGCTCCACCCAGTTCTCCAGCGCCTTCGCTGTTGCCAGCGTGGCCCAGGATGGCTACACCACCGGCCAGCTGGCCGGTCTGCAGATCGATGACAAGGGCATGATCTACGCCCGCTACACCAACGGTCAGACCCAGCTCCAGGGCCAGGTCGTCCTGGCGAACTTCGCCAACGTCCAGGGCCTGACCCCGGTGGGCAAGACCTCCTGGGTCGAATCCTCCGAATCCGGTGCGCCGGTGATTGGCACCCCGCGTGCCGGCACCCTGGGGGCTCTCCAGTCCGGTGCCCTGGAGTCCTCCAACGTGGACATCTCCACCGAGCTGGTCGACCTGATCGTGGCGCAGCGCAACTACCAGGCCAACGCCAAGACCATCGAGACCGAGAACGCGGTGACCCAGACCATCATCAACCTGCGTTGAGTGAGTGGCCGCCGCCCGTCAAAAGGGTGGCGGCGACCTTGCCGCTGGCGGCATCCCCTCGCCGCCACGGCATTCCAAGGCCTCCATGTGAGGCCTTTTTCTTTTTGCTTTTTCCTTATTCGTCAATGAGTTGTCTCGATTTTGCAGGCCTGGCACAGCAATTGCTGTAGACCCTGCAAAGCAATGCGGGCGTCAAAAGCCCACCTTGGAGACCTCCATGGACAAGATGCTCTACATCTCCATGACCGGTGCCAGCCAGAACACCCTGGCCCAGCGCGCTCATGCCAACAATCTGGCGAACGTGTCCACCACCGGGTTCCGTCGCGACTTCGAACAGGCGCGTTCCATGCCCGTGTTCGGCGACACCTTCCCGGCGCGCGTGTTCGCCATGAGCGAACGTCCCGGGACCGACTTCACCCCCGGTGCCCTGCAGGAGACCGGGCGCGACATGGACATCGCCATCGGCGGGGAGGGCTGGATCGCCGTGCAGGCGCCGGACGGCAGCGAAGGCTACGTGCGCACCGCCAGCCTCCAGGTGGACGCCAACGGCCAGCTGCGAGCCGGCAATGGGTTGCCGGTTATCGGCAACGCCGGGCCGATCGCCATCCCGCCGGAGCAGAAGGTGGAGATCGGTTCCGACGGCACCATCAGCATCCGCGCCCTGGGCGAGGCCCCCAACGTGATGGCCGAGGTGGACCGCATCAAGCTGGTCAACCCCGATCCCAAGCAGCTGGAGAAGGGCCTCGATGGCCTGATCCACACCAAGAACAAACAGCCGGCGGACGTGGATGGCACGGTCAAGCTCACCTCGGGCTTCCTCGAGGCGAGCAACGTCAATGCCGTCGAGGAGATGACTGCGATCCTCTCCCTGTCCCGTCAATTCGAACTGCACGTGAAGATGATGCGCACCGCCGAGGACGACGCCGCGGCGATGGCACGGGTCATGCAGCTCAGCTAACAACCAGTACGCGGCGCCATGACTTCGGCGCCCGAGGAGAATGACGATGATTCCGGCACTTTGGGTCAGCAAGACGGGTTTGGCGGCTCAGGACATGAACCTGACCACCATCTCCAACAACCTGGCCAACGTCTCCACCACCGGCTTCAAGCGCGACCGCGCCGAATTCCAGGACCTGCTCTACCAGATCCGCCGCCAGCCCGGCGCCCAGAGCACCCAGGACAGCCAACTGCCCAGCGGCTTGCAGCTGGGTACCGGTGTGCGCATCGCCGGCACCCAGAAGATCTTCACCCAGGGCAGCCTGCAGACCACCGAGCAGCCGCTGGACCTGGCCATCAATGGGCGCGGCTTCTTTCAGATCCTCATGCCGGACGGCACCGTCTCCTACACCCGCGACGGCAGCTTCCACCTGAACTCCGACGGGCAGATCGTCACCAGCCAGGGCTACCCCCTGGAGCCGGCCATCGTCCTGCCCGCCCAGGTCCAGACCTTCACCGTCGGCGAGGACGGCACCGCCTCGGTGACCACCTTCGGCAACCCCACGCCCCAGGTGATCGGCAACATCCAGACCGCCGACTTCGTCAACTACAGCGGCCTGCAGGCCATCGGCAACAACCTGTTCCTGGAGACCGCCGCCAGCGGTGCGCCGCAGGTCGGCACCCCGGGCCTCACCGGCCTCGGCAACGTCCTGCAGAACACCCTGGAGAACTCCAACGTCAGCGTGGTGGAGGAGCTGGTGGACATGATTACCACCCAGCGTGCCTACGAGATGAACTCCAAGGTCATCTCCACCGCCGACTCCATGCTCGGCTACATCTCGCAGAACCTGTAACGCCCCGAGGTAAGTTGTCATGAACCGGCTGCTCATCATCGCCCCGTTGCTCGCCACCCAGCTCCTCGCCGGGTGCGTCGCGCCGCCGCCCAAGCCGAACGACCCGTACTACGCGCCGGTGCTGCCCCGCACCCCAATGCCGGCCGCGCAGAACAACGGCGCCATCTACCAGCCCGGGTTCGAGACCAACCTCTACAACGACCGCAAGGCCTACCGCGTGGGTGACATCATCACCATCACCCTCAACGAGCGGACCCAGGCCAGCAAGAACGCCAACTCGCAGATCCAGAAGAACAGCAAGGCCAACATCGGCCTGACCTCCCTGTTCGGCGGCGGCGTCTCGATCAGCAACCCCAGCACCAAGCTGAACCCCCTGGAAGCCGAAGACCTCACGCTGTCCGCCGGCTACAACGGCACCCGTGACGCCAACGGCACCTCCAAGGTAGGGCAGAGCAACAGCCTGACCGGTTCCATCACCGTCACGGTCTCCGAGGTGATGCCCAACGGCATCCTCGCAGTACGCGGCGAGAAGTGGCTGACCCTGAACACCGGCGACGAACTGGTGCGCATCGCCGGCCTGGTGCGTGCGGACGACATCGGCACCGACAACACCGTGTCTTCCACCCGCGTGGCCGACGCCCGTATCACCTACTCGGGCACCGGCGCCTTCGCCGACGCCAGCCAGCCGGGCTGGTTCGACCGCTTCTTCATGAGCCCGCTGTGGCCGTTCTGAGCAGGTAGCGCGACATGAAACGATTCACCGCAGCCCTTTGCCTGTTGCTTGCCAGCACCCTCGCTCATGCCGAGCGGCTGAAGGACCTGGCCAGTATTCAGGGCGTGCGTAACAACCAGCTGATCGGCTACGGCCTGGTGGTGGGCCTCAACGGCACCGGCGACCAGACCACCCAGACGCCCTTCACCCTGCAGACCTTCAACAACATGCTGGCCCAGTTCGGCATCAAGGTGCCGGCGGGTTCGGGCAACGTGCAGCTGAAGAACGTCGCCGCCGTCTCCATCCATGCCGACCTGCCGCCCTTCGCCAAGCCCGGCCAGACCCTGGACGTGACCATCTCCTCCATCGGCAACGCCAAGAGCCTGCGCGGCGGCAGCCTGCTGATGACCCCGCTGAAGGGCATCGACGGCAACGTCTACGCCATCGCCCAGGGCAACCTGGTGGTGGGGGGCTTCGACGCCCAGGGCAGCGACGGCTCCAAGATCACCGTCAACGTCCCGTCGTCCGGCCGGATTCCCGCCGGTGCCACTGTCGAGCGCCCGGTGCCGAGCGGCTTCGACCAGGGCAACACCCTGACCCTGAACCTCAACCGCCCGGACTTCACCACCGCCAAGAACATCGTCGACAAGCTCAACGAACTGCTTGGCCCAGGCGTTGCCCAGGCCATCGACGGCGGTTCGGTACGGGTCAGCGCCCCGCTGGATCCGAACCAGCGCGTGGACTACCTCTCGGTGATCGAGAACCTGGAAATCGAATCCGGCAAGGCCGTGGCCAAGGTCATCATCAACTCGCGCACCGGCACCATCGTCATCGGCCAGGACGTGCGCGTGCAGCCGGCCGCCGTCACCCACGGCAGCCTCACCGTCACCATCACCGAAGACCCCATCGTCAGCCAGCCGGGCGCCTTGTCCGGCGGGCAGACGGCCGTCGTACCGCGTTCCAAGGTCAAGGCCGACCAGGAGGCGAAGCCGATGTTCAAGTTCGCTCCCGGTACCTCGCTGGACGAGATCGTCCGCGCGGTCAACCAGGTGGGGGCGTCTCCTTCCGACCTGATGGCCATCCTCGAGGCGCTCAAGCAAGCCGGCGCTCTCCAGGCTGACCTGATCGTGATCTGAGGTAGCGATCATGGACTCCAGGCTCACTACGGGCCTCGCCACGCGCGGGGCCATCGACTCCGGTGCCTTCACCGACCTGAACCGCATGGCCCAGTTCAAGGTGGGCAAGGGGCGCGACGGCGAGGAAAACGTCAAGAAGGTCGCCCAGGAGTTCGAGTCGCTGTTCGTCAACGAGATGCTGAAGTCCATGCGTGCCGCTGGCGACGTCTTCGCCGAAGGCAACTTCCTCAACAGCAACGAGAGCAAGACCTACCGCGACATGTACGACCAGCAGCTTGCGGTCACCATCTCCAAGGGCCACGGCATCGGCCTGGCCGATGTGCTGACCCGCCAGTTGAGCAAGACCAAGTCCACCGGCAAGGCCAACCCCTTCGCCCAGGTGGCCGAGACCGCCGGAGCCCAGTGGCCGCAGAAGGGCAGCAGCCCGGTGGCTGCGCCGGAGGCGGGCCGGGACGATTCCAAACTGCTGGCCCAGCGCCGTATCAGCCTGCCCAGCCGTTTCACCGACCGCCTGTTGGCCGGCATCGTCCCGCCCGCGGGTGCCGCAGACGGCAAGCAGGCCCTGGCCGGTTCCGACTGGTTGCCGGCCAAGTCCTATGGCGCGCCCGAGCGTGGCGTGGCCTCGGTGGACGGCGACAACGCGGTGATTGGCCGGCGCATCGCCCAAACGCCGCTGGCACCGGGCAAGCCTGCCTTCAGTTCGCCTCAGGAATTCATCGACACCATGATGCCCATGGCCCAGGAAGCGGCGAAGAGCATCGGCGTCGATCCGCGCTTCCTGGTGGCCCAGGCTGCACTGGAGACCGGCTGGGGCAAATCCATCATCCGCCAGCAGGACGGCAGCAGCAGCCACAACCTGTTCGGCATCAAGTCCCACGGTTGGGACGGCCAGTCGGCCCGCGCCGTGACCACCGAATACAAGGACGGCGAAGCCGTCAAGGAAGCGGCCTCGTTCCGCGCCTACGACTCGTACCGGCAGAGCTTCCGTGACTACGTGAGCTTCCTGCAGGGGAATGACCGTTACCAGGACGCACTGGCCGTGACCGACAAACCCGAGCGCTTCGTGCGCGAACTGCAGCAGGCCGGCTACGCCACCGACCCGCAGTACGCCCGCAAGGTCACGCAGATCGCGCGCCAGATGCAGACCTACCAGGCCGTCGCATCGGTCGGTTCGGTGCCCAACTCATGAGGATGAGCAATGGCTGACCTTCTCTACATCGGCCTGTCCGGCCTGCGCAGCACGCAGACCTCGCTGACCACGACCGGACACAACATCAGCAACGTCAACACGCCCGGCTTTTCACGCCAGCAGACGGTGCAGCAGACCAACCTCCCGCAGTTCACCGGCGGCGGCTACATCGGTTCCGGCAGCCAGGTGACGGATGTGCGCCGCCTGGCCAGCGAGTTCCTCACCTCGCAGCTGCGCACCGCCACCAGCCAGAACAGCGAGCTGCAGGCATTCAAGAGCCAGATCGAACAGCTCGACTCGCTGCTGTCCAGCACCACCACCGGCATCAGCCCGGCGCTGAAGAGCTTCTTCACCTCGCTGCAGACCGCCTCCCAGGACCCGGCTTCCCTGGCCGGGCGCGAGGCCGTGCTGTCCCAGGCCAAGAGCCTCTCGGACACCTTCAACACGCTCTACAGCCAGTTCGACAAGCAGAACGAACAGATCAACAGCCAGCTCGGTGCGCTGACCACCCAGATCAACTCACTGGCCGCCAACGTCGCCTCCTACAACGACGCCATCGCCAAGGCGCGTGCCAACGGCGCCGAGCCCAACGACCTGCTGGACGCTCGCGAAGAGGCGATCCGGCAGATCTCCGAGATGGTCGGCGTGAAGACCCTTGAGCAGAAGGACGGCACCCTCAGCCTGTTCATCGGCACCGGCCAGCCGCTGGTGGTGGGCAACTCCGCCTCCACCTTGAAAGCCTCGCCGGGCGTCAACGATCCGTCGCGCTACCAGATCGAGCTCATCACCGGCGGCGTCTCGCAGATCGTCACCGACCAGGTGACCGGCGGCGAGATGGGCGGGCTGATTGCCTACCGTGATACCGCGCTGGACCAGTCCTACAACGCCCTGGGCCAGCTCGCCATCACCATCAGCGACACGGTCAACAAGCAACTGGGCCAGGGCCTGGACCTGGTTGGTCGGGCCGGCAGCCCGCTCTTCGCCAATATCAACTCGGCCCAGGCGGCATCCCTGCGTGTACTGGCGGCTACCACCAACACCGGTACGGCCAGTGGTGTCCTCAACATCACCAACACCAGCCAGATGACCTCCAGCGACTACCGGCTGGACTTCGACGGCACCAACTTCACCGCGCTGCGCCTGTCCGACAACGCCAGCATGACCGTCACGGTCACCGGCACCGGCCCCTACACCCTGAGCTTCGCCGACGCCTCGGGCGTCAACCAGGGTTTCCAGGTGCAGTTGAACGCACTGCCGGCCGCCGGTGACCGTTTCACCCTGCAGCCGACCCGTCGCGGCGCTGCCGACTTCGGCGCGACGCTGCAGTCCGCCGACCAGTTGGCGTTCGCCGGTTCGGCCCGCGCCGAAGCCACCACCAACAACCGGGGTACCGGCGCCATCGGGCAGCCGGCGCTGGTGAACGGCCCGTCGCCCATCGACCTCACCGACCTGCAGGACCTGTTCGGCACCACCGGTCGCAAGCTGACGTTCGATTCGACCACCAACACCCTGACCGGCACCTTGCCGCCCGGCGCGACCCTGAGCTACGTCTCGCCGTCCACCACGGCGCTGACGCCCGGGCAGAACAACACCCTGCGGCTGAACTACACCGACCCGTCCACCAACAACAGCTATACCTACGAGTTCACCGTCTCGGGCATTCCCCAGGGCGGCGACAGCTTCACCCTGGCCTTCAACACCAAGGGCACCGCAGACAACCGCAACGGCCTCGCCCTGGTGGGGTTGCAGACCAAGCAGACGGTCAACATCGGTGCCACCAGCGCCACCTACAACGACTCCTACAGCGCCCTGGTGGAGAAGGTCGGTGCGCTCACGTCCCAGGTACGGGTCAATGCGGCTTCTTCCGAGGCGGTACAGAAGCAGGCTCAGGACAGCCGTGACTCCCTGTCGGGCGTGAGCCTGGACGAAGAGGCCGCCAGCCTCATCCGGTTTCAGCAGTACTACAATGCCAATGCCCAGGTCATTCAAGTTGCGCGGGCGCTGTTCGATACCCTGATCGGCGCCTTCAACTGAGGCTGATGCGATATGAGAATCTCCACCATCCAGGCCTTCAACAACCAGGTTGCCGGCCTGCAGCGAAACTACTCCAACGTCACCCGCACCCAGGAACAGATCAGCACCGGCAAGCGCCTCCTCACGCCGGCTGACGACCCGGTGGCGTCCGTGCGCCTCCTGCAGCTCAGCCAGGAGGAGTCGCTGAACGGCCAGTACAAGTCGAACATCACCGCCGCCAAGAACAGCCTCAATGCCGAAGAGGCCGTCCTGACCTCGGTGGGCAACGTGCTGCAGCGCATCCGCGAGATTGCCGTACAGGCGGGCGACGGTGGCCAGGACTCCACCGACAAGGCAGCTCTGGGCACCGAGCTGCAACAGCGCGAGGACGAGTTGCTCAGCCTGCTCAACAGCCGTGACTCCAGCGGCAAGTACCTGTTTGGCGGCTCCCAGGCCGACACCGCGCCGTTCGTCCGCAATGCCGACGGCACCTACAGCTACCTGGGTGACGAGGGGCGGCGCGAAGTGCAGGTGGCCAGCAGCACCTTCCTCGCCCTAGGTGACAACGGCAAGGCGCTGTTCGAGGACGTGTTCAACGCCAACCGCGTTACCACCTCCCAGGGGACCGTCGGTACCGGCAGTACCGCGCGCATCGCCCAGGGCCTGGTGGTGGACAAGGTCGATTACGACACCATCTTCCCCGCCAGCAACCCGCCAGCGGCCACCGATGCCATCGGCATCCATTTCCTCGACTCGCAGAACTATGTGGTCTACAACCCGGCCACTCTGCCACCGGGCTACAACTGGGCCACCTACAACCCGGCCACGCCGCCCACCGGCCAACTGGCCACCGGGGCGTTCGATACCAATACCGCCACCCCTAATTTCGTCACCTACGGTGGCGTCAAGGTGCAGATCGACGGCAAGCCTGCCACCGGCGACGACTTCAGCATCAACCGCAACCCTTCCCAGGAGAAGCGTGGGCTGCTGAACGTGGTCTCCGACCTGCGCAAGGCCCTTCAATCCTCCTCTGATGGCCCGGTTGGGAACCTGCAGATTCGTGATTCGGTGGCGGTGGCACTGTCCAACCTCGAAGCAGTGAATACCAAGGTACTTGCCGTGCAGGGCTCCATCGGTGCGCGCCTGAACACCCTGGAGACCACCGAAGGGTTCGTCGACGACGTCAGTCTGGTGAACAAGGCCGTGCAATCCGAGCTGGAGGACCTGGACTATGCCGAGGCCATCTCGCGCCTCACCATGCAGTCCACCATCCTGCAGGCGGCCCAGCAGAGCTTCGTCAAGATCAACGGCCTGAGCCTATTCAACTTCCTCAACTGATCGACCTTCTTTGCACCGCTGGTGGCGCCCTGTCCCTGGGACACGGCGCCGCCTTGCATTCCGGTGGGTTGGCACCATGCTTGCTTCGTGACCTGAAAACCGAATAGAACGCCATAATTCCGTCAGCACGACAGGCGCAGGGCCGTCGGCGAAGCCGGTGGCGGCAGGGCAGGGGAGAACACGCATGTTCGATGGCAAGTCCGTATTCGTATCCGGAGGCACCGGCTCGTTCGGTCGCTCCTTCATCCGCAGCCTGCTCAAGCGCTACCAGCCCAAGCGCGTGGTGGTGTTCTCGCGGGACGAGCTCAAGCAGTACGAGATGCAGCAGGAGTTCAATGCCCCCTGCATGCGCTACTTCCTGGGCGACGTGCGCGACGCCGACCGCGTCCAGCAGGCCCTGCGCGGCATCGACCTGGTAGTCCACGCCGCAGCCCTCAAGCAGGTGCCGGCCGCCGAATACAACCCCACCGAATGCATCCGCACCAACGTCGGTGGCGCCGAGAACATCATCAACGGCGCCATCGCCAACGGCGTGCAGAAGGTGGTGGCGCTCTCCACCGACAAGGCCTCCAGCCCCATCAACCTCTACGGCGCCACCAAGCTGCTGAGCGACAAGCTGTTCGTTGCCGCCAACAACATCACCGGCGATCACCAGACCCGTTTCGCCGTCGTCCGCTACGGCAACGTGGTCGGCTCGCGGGGCTCGGTGCTGCCGTTCTTCCGCAAGCTGCTGGCCGACGGCGCCCGCGAGCTGCCGATCACCGATGCGCGCATGACCCGCTTCTGGATCACCCTCGACCAGGGCGTCGACTTCGTCATGCGCAGCTTCGAGCGCATGCAGGGCGGCGAGCTGTTCGTGCCGAAGATCCCCTCCGCACGCATCACCGACCTGGCCGAGGCCCTCGCACCGGGCCTGCCCCATCGCCTGGTGGGCATCCGCCCCGGCGAGAAGCTGCACGAGATGATGATTTCCCGCGATGACAGCTCCCACACCTGGGAATTCGACAGCCACTTCGTCATCGCCCCCTCCATCAACTTCAACATGCAGTACGACTACGCCTGTGACGGCCTGGGAGGGATCGGGCGGGCCGTGGAGGAGGGCTTCGAGTACGTCTCAGACAGCAATCCCCACTACCTCAGCGTCGCCGAACTGCGCGAGCTGGCCGAGGCCTGGTCCTGAGCATGATTCCCTACGGACGCCAGAGCATTTCCCAGGCGGACATCGACGCCGTCGTCGAGACCCTCAACTCCGACTGGCTGACCCAGGGGCCGGCCATCGAGCGTTTCGAGGGCACCTTCGCCGCCCGCTGCGAGGCCGCCCACGGCATCGCCGTCAGCAACGCCACGGCAGCCCTGCACATCGCCTGCCTGGCCCTCGACCTGGGCCCGGGGGACTGGCTCTGGACCAGCCCCAACACCTTTGTCGCCAGCGCCAATTGCGCGCTCTACTGCGGCGCCCGGGTGGACTTCGTCGACATCGACCCGCGCACCCTCAACCTTGACGTGGACCTGCTGGAGGTTCGCCTCGCCCAGGCCGAGCAGCGCGGCCGGTTGCCCAAGGTGCTGGTGCCGGTGGCCTTCGCCGGGCAGAGCTGCGACATGGCGCGCATCGCCGCGCTGGCCCGGCGCTACGGCTTCCGCGTGATCGAGGACGCCTCCCACGCCGTCGGCGCCGCCTACCTCGGGCGCCCGGTGGGCTGCGGCGCCCATGCCGACATCAGCGTGTTCAGCTTCCACCCGGTGAAGATCATCACCACCGGCGAGGGCGGCATGCTCACCACCCAGGACCCGCACCTGGCGGAGCGCCTGCGGCGCCTGCGCAGCCACGGCATCACCCGCGACCCGGCCGCGATGACTGAAGCCAGCCACGGCCCCTGGTACTACCAGCAGCTGGAACTGGGCTTCAACTACCGCATGACCGACCTGCAGGCCGCCCTCGGCTTCTCCCAGTTGCAGCGCCTGGAGGCCTTCGTCGCCCGTCGTCGTGCCCTGGCCGAGCGCTACGACGAGTTGCTCGCCGACCTGCCGCTGCGCCTGCCGGGGCGCCAGGAGGGGGCCGACTCGGCCTGGCACCTCTACCCGGTGCGCCTGCGCCTGGACGCCATCCGCCGCAGCCACTGCGAAGTATTCGAGGGGCTGCGGGCCGCCGGCATCGGCGTCAACCTGCACTACATCCCGGTGCACCTGCAGCCTCATTACCAGCGGCTGGGCTTCGCCCCGGGCGACTTCCCCGAAGCCGAGCGCTATTACGCCGAGGCCCTGAGCCTGCCGCTCTTCCACGGCATGACCGATGACCAGCAGGAGCGGGTGGTGCAGGCATTGACCCCCCTCCTGCGCTGAAGGAGACGCGCCATGCGCGAACTGACCGAGCAGGAACGTTTCTGGCAGGGCGAGTTCGGTGACGACTACGTCGACCGCAACGACGGCGAGCGCCACGTGGCCAGCGCCACCGCCTTCTTCGCCCAGGCCCTGCGCCGTGCCGGGCGGCTCGACAGCCTGCTGGAGCTGGGCACCAACCGCGGGCTCAACCTCCAGGCGCTGCACCGGCTGCTGCCGGACGCTGCCCTGCATGGCGTCGAGCTGAATGCCAAGGCCCACGCCATCGCCCAGGGGCTGGGCATCGCCGAGGTCTGGCACGGCTCGCTGTTCGATTACCCGGTGCGCCAGCCGGTGGACCTGGCGTTCACCCGTGGTGTGCTCATCCACCTGCCGCCCGAGCTGCTGCCCAAGGCCTACGCCAAGCTGTACGAGGCCAGCCGGCGCTATGTACTCGTCGCCGAGTACTACAACCCCTCACCGGTGGAGGTGAGCTACCGGGGGCACGCGGGCAAGCTGTTCAAGCGCGACTTCGCCGGCGAGCTGCTCGACCGCTACGAGGACCTGCGCCTGGTGGACTACGGCTTCGTCTACCGCCGTGACCCGAGCTTCCCCACCGACGACATCACCTGGTTCCTGCTGGAGAAGCGCCCATGAGCCGCGTCGCCATCATCCCTGCCCGAGGCGGCAGCAAGCGCATCCCGCGCAAGAACATCAAGCTCTTCCAGGGCCAGCCGATGATCGCCTACCCGATCCGCGCGGCCCTGCTGTCCGGGCTGTTCGACCGGGTGATCGTCAGCACCGACGACGAGGAGATCGCCGGCGTGGCCCGCGAACTGGGTGCCGAGGTGCCCTTCATGCGCCCGGCGGCCCTGGCCGACGACCATGCCGGCACGGTCGCAGTCATCCAGCATGCCGTTGCCGAGCTGGCGGCCGCCGGCCAACAGCCGGAGCTGGTCTGCTGCCTTTACGCCACCGCGCCCTTCGTCCAGGCCGACAGCCTGCAGGCCGGGCTGGATCTGCTGCTGCAACACCCCGATGCGCACTACGCCTTCACCGTCACCGATTTCGCTTCGCCGGTGCAGCGCGCCCTGCGCCTCACCGCCGAGGGCGGCGTGGAGTCGCTCTACCCGCAGTTCCGCGAAACCCGCTCCCAGGACCTGGAGCCGGCCTACCACGATGCCGGTCAGTTCTACTGGGGGCGTACCGAGGCCTGGACCCGTGGCGAGCCGATCCACGCCGCGCATTCGCGGCCGTTGGTACTGCCGCGCTTCCTGGTACAGGACATCGACACCCCCGACGATTGGCACCGGGCCGAGCAGATGTACACCGCGCTGCTGCTGGAAGGGGACATCTGAATGCGGGTGCTGGTGCGGGCGGATGCGTCCCTGCGCATCGGCTCCGGCCATGTGATGCGCTGCCTGACCCTGGCCGAGGCGCTGCGCCAGGCCGGCTGCGACGTGCAGTTCGCCTGCCGGCCAGGCCTGGGTGACGGGCTGGCGCTGATCGCCGCCCGGGGGTTCCCGGTGCACCGCCTGGAAGGCGTCGAGGATGAGCGCGCCTGCGTAGAGTCCCCCTTGCCCTGGGCAGAGGACCTGGCCGCCTTGTGGCAGGCGCTGCCCGCTGGCACGACGTTCGACTGGTGCGTGGTGGACCACTACGGCCTCGGCGCCGAGTGGGAGCGGGGCGTTCGCCTGCGTGCCCGCTGGGTCATGGCCATCGACGACCTGCTGCACCGCCCCCATGAGGTCGACCTGCTGCTGGATCAGAACGCCACCGCACGCCAGCGCCTGGACGACGACTCGCTGGCGACTGTCCGTCAACCGCTGCTCGGGCCTCACTTCGCGCTCCTGCGCGAGGCTTTCCAGGGCGCGCCGATCGCTGTTGCCGAGCGGGTGGAGCGGGTACTGGTGAGCTTCGGCGGCGTGGACATCGGCGGCGAGACCCTGAAGGCCCTGGCCGCGCTGGAAACCTTTCCCGACGTGGCGGTCGACGTGGTCGCCGGCGCTGCCAACCCGGCGTGGGGCGAACTGGAGCAGCGGGTAAGCCAGCACCCCCGCTGGACCCTGCATCGCCACGTCGACGACTTTGCCGGGCTGATGCGCCAGGCCGACCTGTGCATCGGCGCCGGCGGCGGCACCACCTGGGAGCGCGCTGCGCTGGGCCTGCCGACGCTCTGCGTGGCCCTGGCGCCCAACCAGCGCCCCAATGCCGAGCGGCTGGCCGAGGCGGGCCTGCACCTCTACCTGGGAGAGGCTGCCGACCTGGCGGTCGATGATTACCGTGCGGCGCTACGGATCCTGCTCGGCAACCCGGGCCTGCGCCGCAGCCTGGCGGCGCGGGGGCGGGAGACCGTGGACGGGCGTGGCGTCCGGCGCGTGGTCGCGGCCCTGCTGGCCCGTGACCTGCGCATGCGCGCGGCAACCCTGGACGACGCCCAGCTGCTGTTCGAAGGGCGCAACGCCGAGCCGGTGCGACGGGCGTCGCTCAACACCGAGCCGGTGGAGTGGTCGTCCCATGTGCGCTGGCTGGAGCGTGTGCTCGCCAGCCCGGACCAGCACCTGCTGTGGCTGGCCGAGGCGGCGGACGGCCCGGTTGGCGTGCTGCGCTACGACCGCATCGAGACGGCGCGGGTCGAGGTCTCGCTCTACCTGCTGCCCGGCCGCGATTCGGCCGGCTGGGGCCTGTACATGCTGCAGGCCGGCGAGGCGGCCCTGGCCCTTCACTGGCCGGAGGTGAGCGGGGTGGAGGCACGGGTACGCCCTGACAACCTCGCCTCGCTGTTACTCTTCGAGCGCGCCGGTTTCACCCAGCGTCACTGTGTGTTTCAACGAACCCTGCAGGGAGAGAGCCGATGAGCACCTTTCGGATCGGCGCCAGAGCCATCGGGCGTGATGCGGCGCCCTTCGTCATCGCCGAGATGAGCGGCAACCACAACCAGTCCCTGGAGCGTGCCCTGGCGCTGGTGGATGCCGCCGCCGATGCCGGCGCCCACGCGCTGAAGCTGCAGACCTACACCCCGGACACCATGACCCTCGACCTGGACGAGGGCGAGTTCCACATCGGCGACCCCGACAGCCTGTGGAGCGGCACCTCGCTCTATCGTCTGTACGGTGAGGCCTACACCCCCTGGGAATGGCACGAGCCGATCTTCCGCCGCGCCCGCGAGCGCGGTCTGGAGGCCTTCTCCACGCCGTTCGACGCCACATCGGTGGACTTCCTCGAATCCCTCGGCGTGCCCGCCTACAAGATCGCCAGTTTCGAGAACGTCGACCTGCCGCTGATCCGTCGCGTGGCCGCCACCGGCAAGCCGCTGATCATCTCCACCGGCATGGCCAGCGTCGGCGAGATCCAGGACTGCGTCGACGCGGCACGCGGCGCCGGTTGCCGTGACCTGGTGCTGCTCAAATGCACCAGCACCTACCCGGCCAGCCCGGCCAACACCCACCTGCGCAGCATTCCCCACATGCGCGAGCTGTTCGGCTGCGAAGTGGGGCTGAGCGACCACACCCTCGGCGTCGGCGCCTCGGTGGCGGCCGTCGCCCTGGGCGCCAGCGTGATCGAAAAACACTTCACCCTGTCCCGTGCCGAGGGCGGGGTGGATTCCGCCTTCTCCCTGGAGCCGGCCGAGCTGGCGGCCCTGGTGAGCGAAACCGAGCGGGCCTGGCAGGCCCTCGGGCAGGTCCACTACGGGCCCACGCCGGCCGAGCGCAAGTCCCTGGTGTTTCGTCGTTCCCTCTACGTGGTGCGTGACATCGCCGCCGGCGAGCCCTTCACGGCCGACAACGTGCGCGCCATCCGTCCGGGCCTCGGCCTGCCGCCCAAGCACCTGGACGAGGTGCTGCGCTGCGTTGCCAGCGAGCCGCTCAAGCGCGGCCAGGCGCTGGCCTGGCGGCACCTGTCGGGAGGCGGTCGATGAGCCGGGTGTGCATCCTCGACTACGGCTCCGGCAACGTCCGCTCGGTGGCGAACCTGTTCGCCACCCTTGGGGAAACCCGGGTTTCCAACGATCCCCAGGTGATCGCCGACGCCACCCACCTGGTGTTGCCCGGCGTGGGGGCCTACGGCGCGGCGATGGCGCGAATCGTCCAGCAATTGCCGCTGGACGGTGTGCGCCGTGCGGTCTTCGAACAGGGCAAGCCCTTCCTCGGCATCTGCGTGGGCATGCAGGTGCTCAGCGACGAGGGTCATGAATTCGGCCAGCATGCCGGGCTCGGCTGGATACCCGGTCGCGTGCTGGCGCTGGACAGTGCCGGCCTGCCGCTGCCCCACGTGGGCTGGAACGACATCCGGGGGGAGCTGCCCCACCCCCTGTTGCAGGGGTTGGAAGCCACGCCGGACTTCTATTTCGTGCACAGCTACGCCTTCGCCACGGCCTCGGCCGATGACGTCATCGCCACCGTCGAGTACGGCAGCCGCTTCCCGGCGGTGGTCGGGCGGGAGAACGTGCTGGGCGTGCAGTTCCACCCCGAGAAGAGCCAGCGGGCCGGCGCCCAGCTGCTGAAGAACTTCCTGGAGCTGGCATGAAGAAGAAACGCATCATCCCGGTCCTGCTGCTGAAGAACGGCCAGCTGGTGCAGAGCAAGCGCTTTTCCCGCCACCAGGTGCTGGGTAATCCCTCCGCTGCCGTCCGCCGGCTCAGCGACTGGGCCGCCGACGAGCTGGTCTATCTGGACATCAGCCGCGACGACCACTACGACCTGGGCCGTGATGACCTGGGCAGCCGCAACCTGCAGGACATTGACGCCATCGTCGCCGAAGTCGCCCGGGCGTCCTTCATGCCGATCACCCTGGGCGGGCGCATCCGCTCGCTGGACGATATCGCCCGGCGCCTGGCCACGGGGGCAGACAAGGTCACGCTGAACACTGCTGCCCTGGACGACCCAAACCTGATCGAGGCGGCCAGCCGCGAATACGGCTCGCAGTGCATCGTGCTCTCGGTGGATGTCCTGCAGCAGGGTGACGACTACCGCGTGTTCGCCGAAGGCGGGCGTCGCGACACCGGCCGCCGTGTCGAGGACTGGGTGCGCGAGGCCCAGGAGCGGGGCGCCGGCGAGGTGATGGTGAATGCCATCGACCGGGACGGCGCGCGCCAGGGCTACGACCTGGCCCTGCTGGACCGGGTCTGCGCCAGCGTGCACATCCCGGTGATCGCCCTCGGGGGCGTGGGGGAGTGGTCGCACATGGCCCAGGCCCTGGAGCAGACCGGCGTCGACGCGGTGGCGGCGGCCAACATCTTTCATTACACCGACCAGAGCGTCTACCTGGCGCGCAAGTACCTGTTCGAGCAGGGGCTGAACGTTCGCAGCCCCCAGCTACTCAGTCTCTAGGAGCCTCTTCATGGAATATTGCAGCCGCTGCGTGTACCCCCGGGCCAGCGTCAACCTGATGCTGGACGAGCACGGTGTCTGCTCGGCCTGCCAGGTCGCCGAGCAGTTCGCCCAGCTGCCGCCCACCTTCTGGGACGAGCGCCGCAAGCGCTTCGAGCGGGTGCTGGAGGAGACCGGGGCCGGCAAGCGCAACGACAACTACGACTGCATCATCCCGGTCAGCGGTGGCAAGGACAGCTACTACCAGGCCCATGTGATCGCCGCCCAGTACGGCCTCAAGCCGCTGCTGGTGACCTACCACGGCAACAACTACCTGCCCGAGGGGGACTACAACCGCGACCGCATGCGCCATGTATTCGATGCCGACCACATGGTCTTCGGCCCCAGCGTGGAGGTGCTCAAGCGCCTCAACCGCCTGTGCTTCCGCAAGATGGGCGACATGAACTGGCACGCCCACTGCGGGATCATGACCTACCCGATCCAGGTGGCGGTGAAGTTCGACATTCCGCTGATCATCTGGGGCGAGACGGCCTGGGACATCTCCGGGATGTTCGACCCGGACGACTACGTGGAATTCAGCGCGCGCGTCCGCCACGAGCACGCCCTGCGCGGCTTCGAGTGGAGCGACATGCTGGACGACCCCGAGGAGCCGCTGCGCGAGAAGGACCTGCTGTGGGCGCGCTACCCCAGCGATGCCGACATCCTCAAGACGGGGGTGCGGGGCATCTACATCGGCAACTTCTTCCCCTGGGACCCGAACCAGCACACCCGCCTGGTGCAGGAACGCTACGGCTGGAAGATGGCCGACAAGCCCTTCGAGCGCACCTACCGGCAGATGTCCAACCTGGACGACCGTTACGAGAACGGCGTGCACGACCTGCTCAAGTTCATCAAGTTCGGCTACGGCCGCGCCTCCGACCATGCCTCCAAAGACATCCGCGCCGGCTACCTGACCCGGGAGGAGGGCATCGAGATCGTCCGCCGCATGGACTCTGTGGTGTCCAGCGACCTGCAGCACTGGCTGGACTACGTGGGCATGACCGAGCAGGCCTTCTGGGAGACGGCCGACACCTTCCGCTCGCCGCGTGTCTGGTGGATCGAGGATGGCCAGTGGTGGAAGGACAACATCTGGGGTGAGCCGAGCGCCTACGGGCCGGTGCACCTGCCCGAGGCGCAGCAGCAGAAATACCGGCGTGCCGGTTGAGGAGTGCGACGGTGAAAGAAGACGACATCCGCCCTTCGCGCCTGCAGGCCGGTCAGCGTGTGGCCCTGCTGCATGACATCGCCTTCCTGCTGGCCCGCAATGAAGAGTTCGTCCAGTGCGCGTGCCCGGCCTGCGGCAGCGAGCGCGCCCGGCCACGCTTCGAGAAGAACGGCTTCCGCTACGTGGACTGCCTGGACTGCACCAGCTTCTACGTCAATCCCCGGCCCGGCGAGCGCCTGCTGGCGGACTTCTACCGCCAGAGCGAGAACTACGCCTACTGGGCGCGGCACATCTACCCGGCCTCGGCCGAGGCGCGCCACCAGTCGGTGATCGTGCCACGGGTGGAGCGGGTGCTGGAGCTGTGCCAGCGCATCGGCCTGCCCTGTGGCGACCTGCTGGAGGTGGGGGCGGGCTACGGCTCCTTCTGCCGCGAGATGCAGCAGCGCGGGCTGTGGCAGCGCATCGTCGGCATCGAGCCGACGCCGGACCTGGCGGCGATCTGCCGCGAGCAGGGTTTCGAGGTGGTGGAGCAACCGGTGGAGGTCTATGCCGCCTCGACTGCCCAGCGTTTCGACCTGATCGCAGCCTTCGAGGTGATCGAGCACCTGTTCGACCCCGGTCAGGTGGTGGCCAGCCTGTCGGCGCTGCTGCGTCCGGGGGGCGCGCTGATCCTCACCTGCCCGAACGGTGCCGGGTTCGATGTCCAGCAACTGGGGCCGGAGAGCCCCTGCGTGGACCATGAGCACCTGAACTACTTCAACACCCGCTCGCTGCCGCTGCTGCTGCAGCGCCACGGGCTGGAGACCCTGGCCTGCTTCACCCCCGGCAAGCTCGATGCCGAGCTGGTGCGCAAGGGCGTCCAGGCACAAGGCCGCGAGGCGGAGCTGGACCCCTTCCTGCAGGACGTGCTGTTCAACCGCTGGGACGAGCTGGGCCCGGCCTTCCAGCGCTTCCTGGCGGAGTCGGGGATGTCGTCCCACATGTGGGTGATGGCCCGCAAGCCGGAGGAGGGCGCCCGTGTCTGAGTACGAAGCCTTCGCCAAGGCGCTGCGCCAGAGCTACCAGGACAACGGCTTCGCCTTGGTCAAGCAGTTGCTCGCCCCCGAGACCACCCGCCATCTGCGCGAGGAACTGGTGAAGGCCTTCGCCAGCGAGACCCGCTACCCCGGCGACATCTACGACAACCCCAGCCTGGGCAGCATTCGCATCGACGTGTTCAACCGCTACCCGGCGGTGTGGAAAGCCATCTTCGACTCCGAGTTCCTGACGGTGCTGCAAATGCTGCTGGGCGAGGATTTCGTCCTGCTGCCCGAGTCCGCCCTGCATCACCGCGGCTACGGCACCTGGCACAAGGACACCGATTCGCAGCAGAAGGCCGGGCATCGTTTTCACTGGGAGCCGGATTGCGACATCGTGCAGATCGCGTTCTACCTCCAGGCCAATACGCCGGAATACGGCGGCGGGCTGGAGGTGATCCCCGGTTCCCACCGCGTGGACATGCGCTGGTACGAGGAGAGCCAGAAGGGCTACCGCGTTCCCAGCGAGGCCGGCGACCTGGTGATCTTCAACACCCGCCTGGACCACAAGGCCTGCTGGCCCACCGGGCCGGTGCCGGTGGAGCATGAGAAGTACGCGGTGTTCTTCATGGCCTCGCGCAACAACGCCCATGCCCGCCAGTACATCGACTTCATCCGCGGGCGCAGCGGCTACCTGTTCATGGACGGGTTCAGCTTCCCCGAGCCCGTGCAGCGGCTGACCCAACCGCGTGGCATCCAGTTGCTGGTGTGAATCTTGCTCCACGGGCTGCAACGTCAATTTTCCGTACAAGGCCCGCCCGGATGGTCGGGCCTGCGATAAGGCAGGTAGCGCTATGGTCGGACTCGTTCTTCCTTCTTCGATGCAGGGCCGGCCGGCCTGGCGGCAGCTGCTGCCGGCGGGCTTCAACGGCTTCGACCCCGAACAACCCTGCGGCTACTGGCCATCGCTTTGGCGACGTTGGCTGGGCTATCGCGACAGCGACCCGGCATTCGCGGCCTTCCTGGCCTTCCTGGAGTCGCTGCCCGGCCAGCCGGAGCTGAGCCGCGAAGCCCTCGCCGAACAGTTGGCCGCGCACCTGGCACGTCCGCGCAATCGCTTCTTTCTCTTCGTGGTCTGGTTCTTCCGTGAAGGCGCGCAGCCCACACCGCTGGCCAGCCTGCCGGACCTGTCGGCCCTGCTGGGCGAGCAGCACTGGGCGACCTTCCGCCGCTGGCATCGCAAGTACCACACCGACTTCGTGGCCCTGCAGTGCCTGCAGGCCTGGGAGCGTCAGCCGGAAGTGAAGGCCGCTTACCAGTACCGGGGCGTGGACCTCAGCGGCGCCCTGGACTACCAGGCCTTCCCGCGCATGCTCGATTCGCTGTTCAACGCTTTCTCGGCCGAGTGAACCCCATGTCCCAACCTGTACGTGCCCTCATCACCCAGCTCTGGCCGAAGAACATTCCACTGCTGGAACGCTACCTGAGCGAGAACGAGCCGCGGACGCTGATCACCTTCCAGGGCTGCCTGACCCCGGAGCTGGAGGCCATGGTCCAGCGCCATGGCGGCGAGCTGGTGGTGATCGACCCCTTGCTGGACCAGGCGATGCCCTCGGCCCAGGCAGAATTCGACCAGCGCCAGGCGCTGGCCTTCAGCGACACCGTGCGCCAGGACCTGCGCCCCGACCTGGAGGCCGCCGGCCTGGAGTGGGACGGCTGGGAGACCACCCTGAAGGATGTGGCCGCGCGAACCCTGCCGGTGTCCTTTGCCCTGGTGGATGCGCTGGACCGGATGGCGGCGACCTACGAGGTGGAACTGGTCGCCGTCAACGAGGACTGGATGTTCGGTTCCAAGACCTTGGTGGCGTGGGCCAAGGCGCGGGGCATCCCCTCTCTGCACATCGAGCACAACCCGACGCTCTGCTACCCCTATACCGTGCACGACCAGCAGAACTCCGACCTGATGGTGGTGTGGAGCGAGGACAGCCGCCGCCTCTACGGCGACGCCGGCTTCGACCCGGAGCGTCTGCATGTGCTGGGTCTGCCGCAGTTCGACTCGCTGTTCGACGCCCGCGAAGAACGGGCCAGTGCCCGTGCGGCCTTGTGCCAGGAACTGGGGCTGGATACCGCGCGGCCCATCGTGGTGCTGGGCACCACGCTGCTGGCCGAGCACAGCCTGCCGCCGGAGCTGGCCATCGACGAGCAGGTGCTGCGGGCCTACCTGGAGGCTGTGCGGGCCCTGGGTGGTGAAGCCCAGGTGATCATCAAGGGCCGGCGTCCGCAGGGGCGCTTCGGGCCTGAGCAGGTCCAGTTGCTGGCGGCCCAGTACGGTCTGGGTGCCAATGACTACCGCTACGCCGACGGCGCACCGTTGCCCTTCCTGCTCAGCGCCGATGTGCTGGTGGCCGTGGATTCGGGCCTGCAGGTGGAGGCCATGCTGGTCGG
Organism: Metapseudomonas otitidis; assembly: GCF_900111835.1. Lineage (GTDB taxonomy): Bacteria > Pseudomonadota > Gammaproteobacteria > Pseudomonadales > Pseudomonadaceae > Metapseudomonas > Metapseudomonas otitidis. The sequence goes on along the minus strand of NZ_FOJP01000003.1, from coordinate 72,836 downwards.
CACACCGGCCCTCAACCTGATGACCGAGACCGGATTCTTCTATGGGCCCGGCCTGGTGCCGGCTCAGGGCGTCGACACCGTGGGGGCGGACGAACTGGCCGACGCCATCCGCCGGCTGCTGACGGATGACGTTCACCGCGAAACGATGCAGGCGCGCGCGAAGGCCTGTGTGGAGGCCCTGCCGCGCAACTCGACGGCGGCCATTGCTGCGTTCATGGGCCGCATGGCGCTGCCGGAACCCCGTCGCTTGCTGGCCAGCGACCAGCTGCAGGACTGGCTGGATTCCGGTACGCCGAAAGGGCCGGCGCTGGCGCGCATCCTCGACAGCCTGGCGACCCAACAGCCGCGGCCGCCCCGCTTGGCAGTGGTGGTGCTGGATCGCCATGGCGATGCCGATGCGGTCTCCGCCACGCTGGACAGCCTGGCAGCCAATCTCTATCCCCATGTCGTCCCGGTGCTGCTGAGCACGGCTGGGCTGCCGGCCCCAGCCGGCGTCATGGGCCTGTGCGTGTCCGAGGGTGAGCAATTGCAGGCGATCAACGCCTGGGCCGCCGAAGCCGATGTGGACTGGTTGCAGGTGGTGGAGGCGGGCGTGACGTTCACGGCGGGCGGCCTGCTGGCGATGGTGCGACGCCTGGAGCGGCTGGAAGGGTGCCGGGCGGTGTATGGCGATGAATTCCAGCGCGCGCCCTCCGGTGCTCGCGGGGCGTGCTTCAAGCCGGACTTCAACCTCGACCTGCTGCTCAGCTTCCCCCTGAGCCTGGCGCCGCGCTGGTTCTTCCGGCGGGAGGTGTTCCTGGCCGAGGGCGGGTTCGACCCGATCTTCGTCGAGGCTCCCGAGCTGGAGTTGCTGTTGCGCCTGGTGGAACGCGATGGTCTGCAAGGGCTGGAGCACGTCGACGAGGTGCTGCTGAGTGCTCCCGTTCCGGTATTGCAGGCCAACCCCTACGAGCAGGTGGCCATCGAACGGCACCTGGAGAAGCGCGGCTTCCAGGCGCGGGTCGAGAGCCCGATGCCGAGGCGCTACCACATCCACTATGGGCACCCGCAGCAGCCGCGGGTCTCCATCGTGGTGGCGGTACGCGATCACCTTCCCTTGCTGCAGCGCTGCGTGGAAACCCTGCTGGAGCACACCCGCTACCCGAATTACGAGTTGCTGCTGGTGGATTGCGAAAGCCAGGATGCGGCGACCCTCAGTTGGCTGGAGGGGGTCGAGGGCTTGCAGAGCGAGCAGGTGAAGGTGTGGCGGTTTGCCGGCCCCTTCAATTTCTCGGCCATGGTCAACGCGGTGGCGATGACGGTGGAGAGCGAGTACCTGCTGCTGCTGGGCCACGACGTGGAAATCGTCCAGCCCGAATGGCTGGATGAGCTGGTCAACCAGGCCCAGCGCCCGGAAGTGGGGGTGGTAGGGGCCAAGGTGCTGGATGCGATGAACAGCGTCGAGCAGGCCGGCATCGTGCTGGGGCTCCATGACGTCGCGGGGCGTGCCTTTGTGGGTGAACCTTTCGAGGCTCCGGGCTACCTCAATCGCCTGCAGGTGACGCAGAACTACAGCGCCGTTGGCAGCGCCTGCCTGATGGTGCGTCGCGAAGCCTATGTGGCCGTTGGCGGGATGGACGAGGCGAAGCTGTCGGCTTTCTATGGCGACGTGGACCTGTGCCTGCGCATCCGCGCTTCGGGTCTGCTCAACGTGTGGACGCCCCACAGCGTGGTTCGGCGCGATGGCATCGACCTGCCGATTCTTGCCATTGAAGGCGCGCTGCCAAGGCAGGCGGCACTGAAGGCCGAGCGCGAGGAGATGCTGCAGCGTTGGCTACCGGTGCTGGCGAACGATCCGTCCTATAACCGCAACCTGTCGCTGGCCGGGTCGGGCTTCAGCTTCGAGTACGGCGAGCGCCGCGTGAGCGATCCGCTGCTGCCGCAGGTGCTGTGCTACCCGGCGGACATCACCGGCTGCGGACATTACCGTGTACGCCAGCCGCTCGCGGCACTGAAGGCAGCCGGTTGGGCGGAGGGCATGGCCAGTGGGGTGCACCTGTCCCCGGTGGAACTGGAACGCTTCCAGGCCACCAGCATCGTCTTCCAGCGGCAGATCATGGAGCCGCAGATCGAGGGCATGCGCGAGGTGAAGGCGTTGTCTTCGGTATTCAAGGTCTACGAGCTGGACGACTACCTGCCCAACCTGCCGCTGAAGAGCGTGCACCGCGACACCATGCCGAAGGACATCCTGCGCTCGCTCAGGCAGGCGGTGGCGCTGACCGATCGCTTCGTGGTGTCCACCGAGCCGCTGGCCGAGGCTTTGCGCGACCTGCACGGGGACATTCGGGTGGTGCCCAACTTCCTCCCCGAACACTGGTGGGGCAACCTGCGCAGCCAGCGCCGTCGAGGCCGCAAGCCGCGTGTCGGCTGGGCGGGGGGGAGCAGCCACCTGGGCGACCTGGAGTTGATCACCGACCTGGTCAAGGCCCTGAAGGACGAGGTGGAGTGGGTCTTCTTCGGCATGTGCCCGGAGCGTATCCGGCCCTATATCCACGAATTCCACGGCGGCGTGCCCATCGAGCAGTACCCGGCGCTGCTGGCGAGCCTGGACCTGGACCTGGCGTTGGCGCCGCTGGAGCCGAACCTGTTCAACGAGTGCAAGAGCAACCTGCGGCTGCTGGAGTACGGTGCCTGCGGCTTCCCGGTGATCTGCACTGACGCCGTCTGCTACCGCGGCGACCTGCCGGTGACCCGGGTTAAGAACCGCTTCAAGGACTGGCTGGATGCAGTGCGCATGCACCTGGCCGATCTGGACGCCACTGCCCGGCAGGGCGATGCGCTGCGTGAGCGTGTGCTCGGCGAGTGGATGCTGAAGGGCGAGAATCTGCAGCGCTGGCGTTCGGCGTGGCTGCCGGACTGAGTTTTTCAGGAGCCGACGAACGGTATGGCGAAATCCTAAAGCTTCGTCATACCCGCCGATAACCCTGGTACGGACACAGTTCGTGCTTGTTGAGCAAGCCCCGGGAGAAAAAATTTCGAATCTCCCCTAAAGGTCCTCCGACAAGCGCCGATAAACAGTTCGAATGCGAATTCTAGGGGCACCTGAGCAGCAGGTCCTGAAGGTCGCAGGCTCAGGCAAATACTAGGTACTTCGGGAGACGCCACCATGGCACTTACAGTCAACACAAACATCGCTTCGCTCAACACTCAGCGTAACCTGAACGCATCGTCCAACTCGCTGAACACCTCGCTGCAACGTCTCTCCACCGGTGCCCGCATCAACAGCGCCAAGGACGATGCCGCCGGCCTGCAGATCTCCAACCGTCTGACCAACCAGATCAGCGGCCTGAACCAGGCGACTCGTAACGCCAACGACGGTATCTCCCTGGCGCAAACCGCTGAAGGTGCCCTGCAGCAGTCCACCGCGATCCTCCAGCGTATCCGTGACCTGTCCATCCAGGCCGCCACTGGCTCCAACAGCGCCGACGACCGTGCCGCCCTGCAGAAAGAAGTGACCGCCCAGCAGGCCGAACTGTCCCGTATCGCCGAAACCACTACCTTCGGTGGTCGCAAGCTGCTGGATGGCTCCTTCGGTACCACCAGCTTCCAGGTAGGTTCCAAAGCCTACGAGACCATCGACGTGACCCTGCGCGATGCTTCCTCCAGCAAGCTGGGCTCCTACCAGGTCGGCGGTGGTGCCTCCACCAACTCGGCCGGTGCTTCCGCTGCAGCCACCACCAAGACCGGTACCCTGATCACCGGTAGCGGCGGCGCCTTCAGCTCCGGCACTGTGACCGTGGTTGGTAACGGCCAGACCAAAGACATCGACATCACTGCAACTGACAGCGCGAAGAGCATCGCCCAGAAGTTCGACGGCTCCATCTCTGGTCTGTCCGCCACTGCCCGTACCGTGGTTCAGGCAGACGTGAACTTCACCTCCGGTGCCGCTACCTTCAACATCACCGTGGGCAGCAACACCGTGCAGATGGTGGGTGTGACCTCCAACGAGGACCTGACCAACCAGATCAACTCCAACGCCGGTAAGTTGGGCCTGACTGCCAACTACGACAAGCAGAGCGACAAGATCACCATCACCTCGTCTACTGGTGAAACGATTGAGTTCGGCACTGCGACCGGTTCTTCGGCGGGCACGATTGATGTGGCTGTCCAAGGTAACGATGGAACCTTCGGGGCAGCGGCAGACGTCAAGGCTGCCGGCGGTAAGGCCTTCGGTTACGTGCAGCTGGACTCCCCGACTTCCTTCGCGGTAACCGGCTCTACCACCGAGGTGTTCTCGCAGAGTTCCTCGACTCTGAACACGGTGGCCAACGTGGACATCTCCACCGCCGATGGTGCCCAGCGCGCGATTGCGGTAATCGATAGCGCCCTGGCGGCGATCGACTCCCAGCGTGCCGACCTCGGTGCTGTGCAGAACCGCTTCGACAACACCATCTCCAACCTGCAGAACATCTCCGAGAACGCATCTGCCGCTCGGAGCCGGATCAAGGACACTGACTTCGCGGCCGAAACCGCTACGCTGTCCAAGAACCAAGTTCTGCAACAGGCTGGTACGGCGATCCTGGCCCAGGCCAACCAGTTGCCGCAGTCGGTCCTCAGCCTGCTGAGGTAAGTGAGGCGGAGCGCCTAGTCACTGATGGGAGGAAGGGACTTACCCTTCCTCCCATTTGGCCATTGTGAGGTATGTAAAACATGGATATCTCAAGCATAACGTCGGTCAACGCCATCCCTCGGTTGGTGAAGGACACCAGCGGTACGACGCCTTCCCAAAATGGCGTCACCCCGAATACGCCCACTGCGGTTCCGGTAGCCAGCGGCACGGCCGCCCAGGACGACAAGGATGCCCGTAAAGGCCAGGGCGCCGATCTGGAGTCGGCGGTGTCCGACATTCAGTCTTTCGTGCAGGCCGTCAAGCGCGGGTTGGAGTTCAGCGTGGATGACTCCACTGGCGATGTGGTGGTGAAGGTCATCGACACCGACTCGGGCAAGCTGATTCGCCAGATTCCGTCGGAGGAGCTTCTCAAGCTTGCTGAACGGCTTGACGACATCCGCAGTCTGATGTTCGAAGCAAAGGCTTGAGTTGGCGCGATTCTTGTTTGCTGCTCTGCCAATCCTTCCAGGAAGGGGATTCGGGACGTTTTTTTGACGGAGGTGTGAAATGGCCACAACGATCGGCACAGTGGGTTCGGGACTGCTCGACATCGACGCGACGGTCAAGGCACTGGTGAACAACGCCAGGGCGCCGAAACAGAACCAGCTGGATTCGCTTGAGTCCAAGACCACCACCAAGCTCACCGCCCTGGGTAGCCTCAAGAGCGCCGTCAGCGATTTTCAGACTGCGATGGCCTTGCTCAACAGTCCGAGCAGCTTCTTGTCCCGTAGTGTCGTCTCTTCCAATACGGCTGCACTTAACGCTACCGCTACTGCAAGCGCTGTGGCAGGCACCTACAGCATCAACGTCACTCAGCTCGCTCAAGGCAGCAAGATCGCCTCGGCAGCTTTCGCCGATGGCGCAACGACCACATTCAACTCCGGAACGCTTGATATCAAGATCGGCGGTGAGGATGCCCTCAACATTTCCGTCGACAGCACCAACAACACGCTGACCGGCATCCGAGATGCGATCAACAAGCAGGGTGCCGCCAAGGGGCTCAGCGCGACTATCGTGACCGACAGCCAGGGTTCGCGCCTTGTCTTGAGCAGCAGCAAGATGGGTGATGGCAAGGACATCACCATGACCGGTACCAGTACCTCGGGCAGCGCCACTGAACTGGGCAAGCTGACCTTCCCTGGCGCAGCCCTCAACGCCTCCGACTTCGCCACGCCTGCCGAGTACAATGCTGCCGTTGCAGCCGCCGGAAAGACCCTCAACACCGCACAAAGCGCCAAGTTGACCGTTGATGGCCTGAATGTGGTCAGCGACTCCAACAGCGTGTCCACCGCGATCGAAGGGCTGACCCTGAATCTCACCGCCGCGACCGAGGTCGGCAAGCCGTTGACGCTCACGGTGTCACAGAACACCAGCGCAGTGAAAACCAACGTCCAGAACTTCGTTACGGCCTATAACAAGATGGTTTCCACCATCAACAGTCTGACCAAAGTGACTGCAGTAGAAGGCAGCAAGCCTGTTGTGGCGGCTCTTGCTGGTGACTCCACTGCTCGTGGTCTGCTGGCGAACTTGCGCACGGAGCTGGTCACCCAGAGTAGTGATGGCGGTACCGTCAAGGCGCTTGCAAGCCTGGGGATCGCGACCAAGACAGACGGCACCCTCGAGCTGGACAACACCAAGCTCGACAAAGCGATTGCGAAGGATGTGCAGGGTATTTCCGACTTCTTCACTGGTGACAACGGATTGGCCAATCGCTTGACCAATCGAGCCAAGCCGTTCACGGCTTCAGGTGGGGTGCTTGAACAGCGCAGTACGGTCTTGCGCGACACCATCAAGAGCGTTGACAAGCAGAAGGCTGCACTGGATGTGCGCATGACCGTGTTGCAAACCCGTCTCTACAAGCAGTTCACGACCCTAGACAGCTTGCTGAGCCAGATGCAGAGCACCAGCACGAACCTGACCGAGCAACTCAAGAAACTTCCCGGCACGTCCAGCAGCTGATCTTGAGTTTGACGCGCGAGCCTCCTGATCGCGAAAAAAGATGGATGGAGGCTTAAGCTCTGGTAGGACCGGCCGATAAGATGAACATCGACGAAACACCGGTTCACGAGGAGTTGCGCAAATGAACGCGATGATGGCCATGCAGCAGTATCAGCGGGTCAATGTCCAGGCCCAGGTTGCCGAAGCCAGCCCCCACCGCCTTATCCAGATGCTCATGGAAGGTGGTCTGGAGCGCATGGCACAGGCCCAGGGTGCGATGATGCGCGACCAGGCGCCGCTCAAGGGCGAACTGATCAGCAAGTCCATTGCCATCATCGGCGGGTTGCGAGAAGCGCTCGATCCCACCCAGGGTGGCGAGATCGCCATGAACCTCGACCGCCTCTACGAATACATGATCGCTCGCCTGATCGAGGCCAATAAGGTCAACGACCCTGCGCTCGTCAACGAAGTGGCAGGGCTGCTGCGCGAAGTGAAATCCGGCTGGGACGCCATCGCGCCCGTTTGAGGAAAGCACCATGAGCCAGACCATGCTCAAGCAGATCGAAGAGACCCGGGAGGCGCTCGTCTCCGCCTTCGAAATCCAGGACTGGGAGGCCGTTGGGCGCCTGGACCTCCAGTGCCGTGAACAGGTGAATGTGGCGATGCTGGACTGCGGCGATATCGAAGAAGGGTTGCGTGCCCAGCTCGAGGCACTGATCGAGGTCTATCGCCAACTGACTGAATCCTGCGCGCGACAGCGTGACGAGGTAGCGGCTGAGCTCAGCCAGATCGTTCGTGCCAGCCAGGGCGCCAAGGTCTACCAGCTCTTCGGTTGAGTGGAATCCAGGCTGCACCGATGCCCCTCGGTGCAGCTTTCATGGCCTTTCGCGAGGTCATCGGGGCTTCTGAAAAATACACGCCATAAATTTGACTCAGTCGGTGTTTTTGACTTTACTACTGGCCAATTGCCGGCGGAACTCCTTGAGGTACGTCGGTTTTTCTTGCCGCGTTCCAGTGGCGCCCGCTTTCGAGTAAGAACAGACCGATGTGGCGTGAAACCAAGATTCTGCTGATCGATGACAACGCTGATCGGCGTCGAGACCTGACAGTCATTCTGAACTTCCTCGGTGAAGACCACCTGGCCTGCGGCAGCGCCGACTGGCGTGCCATGGCGGATGCCAGCAGTGCCAGCCGCGACGTGCTCTGTGTACTGCTGGGTGAGGTCCAGTCCAAGGGCGGTGTGCTGGAGCTGCTCAAGCAGGTCGGCAACTGGGACGAATTCCTGCCGGTGTTGCTGATCGACCAGGTGGCTCCAGTCGAGTGGTCGGAAGACATCCGTCGTCGCGTGCTGGCATCCCTGGAGATGCCGCCCAGCTACAACAAACTCCTCGACTCCCTGCACCGTGCCCAGGTCTACCGCGAGATGTACGACCAGGCCCGCGAGCGTGGTCGCCAGCGCGAGCCCAACCTGTTCCGCAGTCTGGTGGGCACCAGCCGCGCGATCCAGCAGGTGCGGCAGATGATGCAGCAGGTGGCCGATACCGATGCCAGCGTGCTGATCCTCGGCGAGTCCGGCACCGGCAAGGAAGTGGTGGCGCGCAACCTTCACTACCATTCCAAGCGCCGCGAAGCGCCTTTCGTGCCGGTCAACTGCGGCGCAATCCCCGCCGAGTTGCTCGAGAGCGAGCTCTTCGGCCATGAGAAGGGCGCCTTCACCGGCGCCATCACCAGCCGTGCCGGCCGCTTCGAGCTGGCCAACGGCGGCACGTTGTTCCTCGACGAGATCGGCGACATGCCGCTGCCCATGCAGGTCAAGCTGCTGCGCGTGCTGCAGGAGCGCACCTTCGAGCGGGTTGGCAGCAACAAGACCCAGAACGTCGACGTGCGCATCATCGCCGCGACCCACAAGAACCTCGAGCAGATGATCGAGATCGGCAGCTTCCGTGAAGACCTCTATTACCGCCTGAACGTCTTCCCCATCGAGATGGCCCCGCTGCGTGAGCGCGTGGAGGACATCCCGCTGCTGATGAATGAACTTATCTCCCGCATGGAGCACGAAAAGCGCGGCTCCATCCGCTTCAATTCCGCCGCCATCATGTCGCTGTGCAACCACGACTGGCCGGGCAACGTCCGTGAGCTGGCCAACCTGGTGGAGCGCATGGCGATCATGCACCCCTACGGCGTCATCGGCGTCAGCGAACTGCCGAAGAAGTTCCGCCACGTGGACGACGAGGACGAGCAACTCGCCGCCAGCCTGCGCGAAGAGCTGGAGGAGCGTTCCGCCATCGGCGCCGGCCTGCCCGGCGTCAGTGCTCCGGCGATGCTGCCGCCCGAAGGCCTGGACCTGAAGGATTACCTGGGCAACCTCGAGCAGGAGCTGATCCAGCAGGCGCTGGACGATGCGGCCGGTGTGGTGGCCCGTGCCGCCGAGCGCCTGCGTATCCGACGCACCACCTTGGTGGAGAAGATGCGCAAGTACGGTATGAGCCGCCGCGACGAAGATATGGCGGAAGATTGACGTCCTTTTGCTAACTAGCTGATTTAAATGGATTAATTTTTAGGCACGGGTATTGCTAAGTCTCTTGTGAAACGACCGTTGGATGACGGTTTGCCGAGCGAGAGACTGAAATGACCGCAAGAGCCAACCCCGCACAGCAAGACGACGAGAACACCTGGGTGAATGTCGAAGAGGCCGGCCGTGCCAGCCTCGAAAAGACGTTTGCCATGTTCAGCCAGATGTCGTCTCAGCTCAGTGAGTCGTACAACGTGCTCGAAGCGCGTGTCACCGAGCTCAAGGGGCAATTGGCATTGGTCAGTGCCCAGCGCATGCAGGAGCTGGCTGAAAAGGAGCGCCTGGCCCAGCGCCTGCAGAGCCTGTTGGACCTGCTGCCCGGTGGCGTCATCGTCCTCGATGGGCAGGGTGTCGTCCGCGAGGCCAACCCGGTGGCCTGCAGCCTGCTCGGGCGCCCCCTGGTCGGCATGCTCTGGCGCGAGGTCATCGCGCGCAATTTCGCTCCCCGCAAGGACGACGGCCATGAGATATCCCTCAAGGATGGCCGTCGCGTCTCCATCGCCACCCGATCCCTCGACGGTGAGCCTGGTCAACTGGTGCTGCTGGCCGACCTGACGGAAACCCGCCGCTTGCAGGACGAATTGGCCCGCCATGAGCGCCTGTCCTCGCTGGGGCGCATGGTCGCTTCCCTGGCCCATCAGATCCGCACCCCGCTTTCCGCCGCCTTGCTCTATGCCAGCCACCTGGCTGAGCAGGTGCTGCCGACCGAGCAGCAGCAGCGCTTTGCCAGCCGCCTCAAGGAACGCCTCCATGAGTTGGAGCACCAGGTGCGCGACATGCTGGTGTTCGCCCGGGGCGACCTGCCGCTGCCGGATCGCCTTGCGCCGGTGATGCTGTTCGCCGCGTTGCGCTCGGCCGCTGAACCCCACCTCGCCGGCGCCCAGGTGCGTTGGCAGTGCGACATCAGTGGGGGAGAGGTGCTGTGCAACCGCGACACCCTCGTCGGTGCACTGTTGAACCTGATCGAAAACGCCACCCAGGCCGCCGGCCCGCGGCTGCGCCTGAAGGTGCACCTCTTTGCCCGTGGCAACGCCCTGCACCTGTCCGTCAGCGATAACGGCCCCGGCATCGAGCCCGCCACCCTGGCGCGTCTGGGCGAGCCTTTCTTCACCACCAAGACCACCGGAACCGGCCTCGGCCTGGCCGTGGTCAAGGCCGTGGCACGTGCCCACCAGGGCGAGCTGACGTTGCGCTCGCGCGTGGGGCTGGGTACCTGCGCCACCCTGGTTCTGCCGCTGCTGGCGGCACAGCCGGCTAAACAGGAGTGATTCCATGACCGTCAAGATCCTGCTGGTCGAAGACGACCGCGCCCTGCGCGAAGCCCTGGCCGATACCTTGGCCCTCGGCGGCTACACCTACCGTGAGGCCGATTGCGCCGAGGCCGCCTTGGTGGCCCTGGGCGAAGAGCACTTCGGCATGGTCATCAGCGACGTGAACATGCCGGGCATGGATGGGCACCAGTTGCTGGCCCTGATCCGCACGCGGTATCCGCAGCTCCCCGTCCTGCTGATGACCGCCTACGGCGCCGTCGAACGTGCCGTGGATGCGATCCGCCAGGGCGCGGCGGATTACCTGGTCAAGCCTTTCGAGCCTCGCGTGCTGCTGGACCTTGTCGGGCGCCATGCCCTGGGCCATGTCCCCCGTGGCGAAGCCGAAGGCCCTATCGCCGAGGACCCGGCCAGCCGTCAGCTGCTGGAGCTGGCGGCCCGGGTCGCCCGCAGCGACTCCACCGTGCTGATCTCCGGCGAGTCCGGTACCGGCAAGGAGGTCCTGGCGCGCTACATCCATCTGCAGTCGTCCCGTGCGGACAAGCCTTTCATCGCCATCAACTGCGCGGCCATCCCGGACAACATGCTGGAAGCCACGCTTTTCGGTCACGAGAAAGGGGCATTCACCGGCGCCATCGCCGCCCAGCCCGGCAAGTTCGAACTGGCCAATGGCGGCACCATCCTGCTGGACGAGATTTCCGAAATGCCGCTGGCGCTGCAGGCCAAGCTCCTGCGGGTGCTGCAGGAGCGTGAGGTGGAGCGCGTCGGTGCGCGCAAGCCCATCGAGCTGGATATTCGCGTGCTCGCCACCACCAACCGCGACCTGGCGGGAGAGGTGGCGGCCGGACGTTTCCGTGAAGACCTCTACTACCGGCTCTCGGTCTTCCCCCTGGCCTGGCGCGCCTTGCGCGAGCGCCCGGCGGACATCCTGCCCCTGGCCGAGCGCCTGCTGGCCAAGCACGTACGCAAGATGAACCACGCCCCTGTCAGCCTCTCCCGCGAGGCACGCGATGCGCTGTTGCGCCATCCCTGGCCGGGCAACGTGCGGGAGCTGGACAACGCCATCCAGCGGGCGCTGATTCTCCAGCAGGGCGGCATCGTCCAACCCCACGACCTGTGCCTGGATGCACCCATCGGCATGAGTGTCGGTTCTTTGGCGCCGCAGCCGATTGTGTCGTCCGTACCGGTCTCCGCTGCGCCGCCAGTCGCTACTCCGCCGGTTGTGGTCGACGCTGCCAGCGCGCTGGGTGAGGACCTGCGCCGCCATGAGTTCCAGATGATCATCGAGACACTGCGCCTGGAGCGGGGGCGTCGCAAGGAGGCGGCCGAGCGGCTCGGCATCAGCCCCCGGACCCTGCGCTACAAGCTGGCGCAGATGCGCGATGCCGGCATGGACGTCGAGGCTTACCTCTACGCCAGCTGACGAGAGCCCCGTGCCTGTCTGAGCATTGAACACCGGGTTGGCCGGCCTGCAAGGGCAGCGCCAACCCTTTGTTCTGCCTGCGTTTCAGCCCCTTCCCAAGCGCCTTCGCCACTTCTGGCACCCTTTTTGCAAATACCCTTTCAAAGGCCGCTCCTGCGTCAAAAATCTGCGGCCGCGGAGGAATGTGATGAGCCAGGGTGTCGAATTCAATCGCCTGATGCTGGAAATGCGCTCCATGCAAATGGAGGCGATGGCACGACCCAAACCCACCACCCAAGCTGCGCCCGAGGCTGCTGCTGTGCCGAGCTTTTCCGAGATGCTCGGTCAGGCCGTCAACAAAGTGAGCGAAGTTCAGCAGGCGTCCAGTCAGTTGGCCACCGCTTTCGAGATGGGCAAGAGCGGCGTCGACATCACGGATGTGATGATCGCTTCGCAGAAGGCCAGCGTTTCCTTCCAGGCTTTGACCCAGGTGCGCAACAAGCTGGTCCAGGCCTACCAAGACATCATGCAGATGCCGGTTTAAGGGGGGAGGTGAGAAATGGCAGACGCAGCAACCGCCAACGTACCGGCACCCTCCACCGAGCCGGGTGAGAAGAAGCCCCTGTTCGGACTGGCCTTCCTGGAAAACCTGTCGCAGATGACCATGCTGCGCCAGATCGGCCTCATGGTCGGCCTGGCCGCCAGTGTCGCCATCGGCTTCGCCGTGGTGCTCTGGTCTCAGCAGCCGGACTACCGCCCGCTGTACGGCAGCCTCACCGGCATGGACGCGAACCAGGTGATGGAGACGCTGAACGGCGCCGACATTCCCTACAAGATCGAGCCCAACTCCGGCGCGCTGCTGGTCAAGGCGGACGATGTGGCGCGCGCGCGCATCAAGCTCGCTGGCGCCGGCCTCGCCCCCAGCGACGGCAACGTCGGTTTCGAAATCCTCGACAAGGACCAGGGCCTGGGCACCAGCCAGTTCATGGAGGCCACCCGCTACCGCCGGGGCCTGGAAGGCGAGCTGGCTCGCACCATCTCCAGCCTGAACAACGTCAAGGGCGCGCGCGTCCATCTGGCCATCCCGAAAAGCTCGGTATTCGTCCGTGATGAGCGCAAGCCCAGCGCCTCCGTACTGGTTGAGCTGTACCCGGGCCGCAATCTCGAGCCGAGCCAGGTGATGGCCATCGTCAACCTGGTGGCCACCAGTGTTCCCGAACTGGAGAAAGGCCAGGTCACCGTGGTCGACCAGAAGGGCACCCTGCTGTCCGACCAGCAGGAGCTGTCCGAGCTGACCATGGCGGGCAAGCAGTACGACTACACCCGCCGGATGGAGAGCCTGTTCACCCAGCGCGTGCACAGCATCCTGCAGCCAGTGCTCGGCAGCGGCCGCTACAAGGCCGAGGTGTCGGCAGACGTCGACTTCAGCGCCGTCGAGTCCACCTCCGAAATGTTCAACCCCGACCAGCCGGCCCTGCGCAGTGAGCAGAAGCTCGCCGAGGAGCGCCAGGCGGGTTCCGGGCCCCAGGGTGTGCCCGGTGCGCTGTCCAACCAGCCCCCCGGCCCGGCCAATGCCCCGCAACAGGCCACCGCCGCTGCAGCCCCCGGCGTGCAGCCCGGCCAGCCGATCCTCGACGACAACGGCCAGCAGATCATCGACCAGGCCACCGGCAAGCCGCTGCTGGCGCCGTACCCGACCGACAAGCGCGACCAGAGCACCCGCAACTACGAGCTGGACCGCTCGGTGAGCTACACCAAGCAGCAGCAAGGCCGCCTGCGCCGCCTGTCCGTGGCGGTGGTGCTGGACGACCAGGTCAAGGTCAACGCTCAGGGCGAGACCACCCACGTGCCCTGGACCGCTGACGAGCTGGCCCGCTTCACCCGCCTGGTGCAGGACGCAGTGGGCTTCGACGCCAGTCGTGGCGACAGCGTCAGCGTGATCAACACGCCGTTCCTCGGCGGCCAGGACGATGTGATCGAACTGCCGTGGTACGAGCAGGTCTGGTTCCAGATGCTGACGTCCGCGCTGAAGCAGCTGTTCCCGGCGCTGCTGATCCTGATCCTGGTGTGGTTCGTGCTGCGTCCGGTGCTGAACAACATCTCCGGCGCCAAGGACAAGGAACGCGAGGCAGCCCTGGCGGCCGAGCGCGAGCTGGGCGAATTGGGTGGTGGGCTGTCCGGTGAGCTGGCCGATGATCGGGTCAGCCTCGGCGGACCGCAGAGCATCCTCCTGCCCAGCCCGAGCGAGGGGTATGATGCGCAACTGAACGCGATCAAGAGCCTGGTGGCTGAAGACCCGGGTCGCGTGGCCCTGGTAGTCAAAGAGTGGATCAACTCCGATGAGTGACAATCGCCCCCCAGCCAAGCTGACCAAGGTGGACAAGGCAGCCATCCTGCTCCTGTCCCTTGGCGAGACCGATGCCGCACAAGTGCTGCGCCACATGGGCCCGAAGGAGGTCCAGAAGGTCGGCGTGGCCATGGCGCAGATGCGCAACGTCCACCGCGAGCAGGTGGAGCAGGTGATGGGCGAGTTCGTCGAGATCGTCGGCGACCAGACCAGCCTGGGCGTCGGTGCCGACGGCTACATCCGCAAGATGCTCACCCAGGCCCTGGGCGAGGACAAGGCGAACAACCTCATCGACCGCATCCTGCTGGGCGGCAGCACCAGCGGCCTGGACAGCCTGAAGTGGATGGAGCCGCGCGCCGTGGCCGACGTGATCCGCTACGAGCACCCGCAGATCCAGGCCATCGTCGTCGCCTACCTCGACCCCGACCAGGCCGGTGAAGTGCTCAGCCACTTCGACCACAAGGTCCGCCTCGACATCATCCTGCGGGTGTCGTCCCTCAACACCGTGCAGCCGTCCGCGTTGAAGGAACTGAACCTGATCCTCGAGAAGCAGTTCGCCGGCAACGCCAGTTCGACCCGCACCACCATGGGTGGCGTCAAGCGTGCGGCGGACATCATGAACTACCTCGACAGCTCGGTCGAAGGCGCGCTGATGGACTCCATCCGCGAAGTGGACGCCGACCTGTCCGGACAGATCGAAGACCTCATGTTCGTCTTCGACAACCTGGCCGACGTGGACGACCGGGGCATCCAGGCGCTCATGCGCGAAGTGTCCTCCGAGGTGCTGGTGGTGGCGCTCAAGGGCGCCGACGACGCGATCAAGGAAAAGGTCTTCAAGAACATGTCCAAGCGTGCCGCCGAACTGCTGCGCGACGACCTCGAGGCCAAGGGCCCGGTGCGCGTCAGCGACGTGGAAGCGGCACAGAAGGAAATCCTCACCATCGCCCGCCGGATGGCCGAAGCCGGGGAGATCGTCCTCGGTGGCAAGGGCGGCGAAGAAATGATCTGAGGCGCATTCCATGGCCAACAAGGATGCGCAGAGCGAGCTGATCCGCGCCAAGGATGTCAATGCCTTCGACCGCTGGTCGCTGCCCAGCTTCGACCCGGAGGTGCCGGCACCCGTGGTCGAGCCGGAACCGGTGCCGAGCGAGGAGCCTGCTGCGCCCGTCGACGAGGCAGCGCCGGAGCCGGGGCTGGAGACGATCGAAGAGGTCCCGCCGGAAGACGTCAAGCCGCTGACGCTGGAGGAGCTGGAGGCCATCCGCCAGGACGCCTACAACGAAGGCTTCGCCACCGGCGAGAAGGACGGCTTCCACGCCGGCCAGCTCAAGGCCAAGCAGGAGGCGGAGGTCGCGCTCAATGCCCGCCTCGACGCGCTGGAACAGTTGATGGGGCAACTGATGGACCCCATCGCCGAGCAGGATCAGCAACTGGAAGAGGCCGTCATCCACCTGGTGGGGCACATGGCCCGGCAGGTGGTGCAGCGCGAGCTGTCCACCGACTCCTCCCAGCTGCGCCACATCCTGCGGGAAGCCCTCAAGCTGCTGCCCATGGGCGCGAGCAACGTGCGCATCCACGTCAACCCGCAGGACTTCGAACTGGTGAAGGCCCTGCGCGAGCGCCATGAGGAATCCTGGCGCATCCTCGAAGACGATGGCCTGCTGCCCGGCGGTTGCCGGATCGAGACCGAGCACAGCCGCATCGATGCCAGCGTGGAAACCCGCCTGGCCCAGGCCCTCAAGCAGCTCTTCGACCAGCAGCGGGACCAGAAGGTGCATCCACCGGCTGCTGACCTGTCCATCGACCTCGAGGATGGCCATGCGTCTTGATCGGGTCAGCTTTGCCCGCCGCCTGGCCGGGTATGCCGACGCGGTCAGCCTGCCCAACCAGCCCGTGGTGGAGGGGCGCCTGCTGCGCATGGTCGGCCTGACCCTGGAGGCCGAGGGCCTGCGTGCGGCCATCGGCAGCCGCTGCCTGGTGATCAACGACGACAGCTACCACCCCGTACAGGTCGAGGCCGAAGTCATGGGCTTCGCCAGCGGCAAGCTGTACCTGATGCCGGTGGGCAGCCTGGCCGGCATCGCGCCCGGTGCGCGGGTCGTGCCCCTGCCGGATACCGGCCGCCTGCCCATGGGCATGTCCATGCTCGGTCGAGTGCTGGATGGCGCCGGCCGTGCGCTGGACGGCAAGGGCGGGATGAAGGCCGAGGACTGGGTGGCGATGGACGGCCCGGTGATCAACCCGCTGAACCGCGACCCCATTTCCGTTCCCCTGGATGTCGGCATCCGCTCCATCAACGGCCTGCTCACCGTCGGTCGCGGCCAGCGGCTGGGCCTGTTCGCCGGCACCGGCGTCGGCAAGTCGGTGCTGCTGGGCATGATGACCCGCTTCACCGAGGCGGAGATCATCGTGGTCGGCCTGATCGGCGAACGGGGCCGCGAGGTGAAGGAGTTCATCGAGCACATCCTCGGCGAGGAGGGGCTCAAGCGCTCGGTGGTGGTGGCATCACCTGCCGACGACGCGCCGCTGATGCGTCTTCGTGCCGCCATGTATTGCACCCGCATCGCCGAATACTTCCGCGACAAGGGCAAGAATGTCCTGCTGCTGATGGATTCCCTGACCCGCTTCGCCCAGGCCCAGCGGGAGATCGCCCTGGCCATCGGCGAGCCGCCGGCGACCAAGGGCTATCCGCCGTCGGTCTTCGCCAAGCTGCCCAAGCTGGTGGAGCGCGCCGGCAATGGCGAGAAGGGCGGCGGTTCCATCACCGCCTTCTACACCGTGCTCTCCGAGGGCGACGACCAGCAGGACCCCATCGCCGACTCGGCGCGGGGCGTGCTCGACGGGCACTTCGTGCTCTCACGCCGGCTGGCGGAGGAGGGTCACTACCCGGCCATCGACATCGAGGCGTCCATCAGCCGGGTCATGCCCCAGGTGGTCAGCCCCGAGCACCTGAAGATGGCCCAGCGCTTCAAGCAGCTGTGGTCGCGCTACCAGCAGAGCCGCGATCTCATCAGCGTCGGCGCCTACGTCGCCGGTGGCGACCCGGACACCGACCTGGCCATCGCCCGCCAGCCCGCCATGGCGGCCTTCCTCCAGCAGGGCCTGGACGAGAGCGAGCCGCTGGCCAGCAGCGTCATGCGCCTGGGGGGCGTACTGGCCAACGGCAACGCGGGTTGATGAACGATGGCCAATGACCGGGCGGCGCGCCTTGCGCCGGTGGTGGAGATGGCCCAGAAGGCCGAGCGCGAAGCCGCGCGGCTGATGGGCCAGTGCCAGGCCCAGCTGGCCCAGGCCGAGGGCAAGCTTGGCGACCTCGAGCGCTACCGGGGCGACTACCAGCAGCAGTGGATCACCCAGGGCAGCCAGGGCGTCAGTGGCCAGTGGCTGACCAACTACCAGCGTTTCCTTTCGCAATTGGAGGCGGCGGTGAGCCAGCAGAACCAGAGCGTGGCCTGGCACCGGGAGAACCTGAACCGTGCGCGGGACACCTGGCAGCAACGCTACGCGCGGCTGGAGGGCCTGAAAAAGCTGGTGCAGCGCTACCGTGACGAGGCCCGGCTGGCAGAGGACAAGCGTGAGCAACGCCTGCTGGATGAACTCTCCCAGCGTCTGAATCGTCCCGGACAGGAGTAAGACGCAGGTTGCCGAGGTCCCTGGCGGGTGCTAAATCTTCTCAGCACGCGCCTTTTCATCTGACCAAGGAGTCTTGCATGGCCATCACCTCGCTGCCTTCGAGCGACGGGCAAGAGTTGACCATCGTCATTCAGGGACGTTTCGATTTCGGGGCCCACCAGGAATTTCGCGACGCCTACGAGCGCGTCAACATTTCCCCCAAGCGCTATGTCGTCGACCTGAAGGGCACCACCTACCTCGACAGCTCTGCCCTCGGCATGCTCCTGTTGCTGCGTGACCATGCGGGGGGCGACAGCGCCCAGATCCGCCTGGCCAACTGCAACCCGGACGTCCGCAAGATCCTCGCCATCTCCAACTTCGAGCAGTTGTTCCAGATTGCCTGAGGTGCCCGTGCCCGGCCGTCTGTCGATCCTCATCGCCGAGGACAACGCGGCCGACCGCATGCTGCTGTCCACCATCGTCAGTCGCCAGGGGCACCGCGCCCTGACTGCCGGCAACGGCGTGGAGGCGGTGGCGTTGTTCCAGCAGGAACGGCCGAACCTGGTGCTGATGGACGCGCTGATGCCGGAGATGGATGGCTTCGAAGCCGCACGGCGCATCAAGGAAATGGCAGGGGAGGAACTGGTCCCGATCATCTTCCTCACCTCCCTGACCGAGAACGAAGCCCTCGTACGCTGCCTGGAGGCCGGCGGCGACGACTTCCTCGCCAAGCCCTACAACCGGGTCATCCTCGAAGCCAAGATCAATGCCATGGACCGCCTGCGCCGCCTCCAGGAGACGGTGCTGCACCAGCGCGACCTGATCGCACGGCACCATGAGCACCTGCTCACCGAGCAGCGAGTGGCCAAGGCGGTGTTCGACAAGGTGGCTCACTCCGGCTGCCTCAAGGCCTCCAACATCCGCTACCTGCAGTCGCCCTATGCGCTGTTCAACGGTGACCTGTTGCTGGCCGCCTTCAAGCCCTCGGGCGGCATGCATGTGCTGCTGGGGGACTTCACCGGCCATGGCCTGCCAGCGGCCATCGGGGCGATGCCCCTGGCCGAGGTGTTCTACGGCATGACGGCCAAGGGCTATGCCATGTCCGACATCCTCCGGGAGATGAACGCCAAGCTGAAACGCATCCTGCCGGTGGGCGTGTTCTGTTGCGCCACGCTGCTCAACCTCAATTTCCAGCAGCGGCTGCTGGAGGTGTGGAATGGCGGCCTGCCGGAGGGTTACCTGCATCGCGGCGCCGATGGCAGCGTGGTGCCGCTGGTGTCCCGGCACCTGCCGTTGGGGGTCCTGGACCCGGCGGTGTTCGATGCCACCTACGAGGTCTACCCGGTGGAGCTGGGGGATCGCATCTTCCTCTGGTCCGATGGGGTGCTGGAAACGCGCAACGAAGCCGGAGAGCTGTACGGCGACGAGCGGCTGAAGGAGGTGTTCGCCCGCTGTGGGCGTTCCGAGCACCTGTTCGATGCCATCCAGCAATCCCTCACGGCGTTCCGTGGCGAAGCCCAGGACGACGTCAGCATGATCGAAGTGGGCGTGGTGGATGGCCTGGAGCAATGGCCGCAACTGGACTTCACCGACAGTGGCCAGCTCAGCCCCCTGGACTGGTCGGCCAGCTTCGAGTTCCGTGCCCAGACGCTCAAGCGCTTCAACCCGTTGCCGTTCCTGTTGCAGTTGCTGTTGGAGGTGCAGGGGCTGAGGGAGCAGGGCGGTGCGCTCTACACCGTGCTGGCGGAGCTGTATTCCAATGCCCTGGAGCACGGCGTGCTGGGGTTGGACTCCTCCCTCAAGCGAGATGCCAAGGGGTTCGCCGAGTACTACCGCGAGCGCAGCGCGCGCCTGGAGCGGCTGGAGGAGGGGCATGTACGCATCCACCTCGCGCTGATGCCTGAGGGGGAGGGAGGGCGCCTGCGTATCCAGGTCGAGGACAGCGGCAAGGGATTCGATGCGCGGCAACTGCCTGCCGTCCAGGACGGCAAGGTGCTGCTCAGCGGGCGCGGCCTGAATCTCGTCAGGCAGCTTGCCGCACGCTGCGACTTGCCGGAGGATGGCAAGGGCA
The DNA here is from genome assembly GCF_900111835.1 of Metapseudomonas otitidis. Taxonomy (GTDB): domain Bacteria; phylum Pseudomonadota; class Gammaproteobacteria; order Pseudomonadales; family Pseudomonadaceae; genus Metapseudomonas; species Metapseudomonas otitidis. The sequence goes on along the minus strand of NZ_FOJP01000003.1, from coordinate 52,978 downwards.
TTCGCGTGGAGTTCGTCTGGCCGCGCCCATCCTGATGTTCATTGTGTTCTGCCGGGGGTAACCGGGTTGTCCGATCTGCATATCGATACCACTGTGCTCGCTGCCTTGCAGGAGGTGATGGAGGACGAGTATCCCGTCCTGCTGGACACCTTCCTGGTGGACTCCGAGGAGCGTCTGCGCCTGTTGCACCAGGCCTGCGACCAGGGCGATGCCCAGGGGCTGCGCCTGGCTGCCCACAGCTTCAAGGGCAGCTGCAGCAACATGGGGGCGCCTTTGCTGTCGTCGCTGTGCAAGCAATTGGAAGAAGCCGGACGTCGTGAGCAACTCGACGAGGCGCCCTCGCTGGTGGAACAGATCGAGCGTGAATTCGCCATCGTGCGCATCCTCATGCGCTCCGAGCGGCAGCGTTATCGCCTCTGACGGCGGACTTGGCCCGTCACTTGCAATCTCCCTGGCACGAATCCAACCCCCAGCGGAGAGTGCCCATGCCCGTTGCCCCCGATATGCTTCTGCAGGCCAAGCCTGAGGTGAAGCCGAACTTTCAGGCGGCAAAGTCCCAGGTGCGGACGCCCGAGCCCAGCAACAGCGGGGCTCCCAGCTTCGCCCAGATGTATGCGAAGGAACGGCAAGCCAAGCCTGCAGAACGAAGTGAACCCGCGCCCAAGCAGGCCCGGGACAAGCCTGCCGACAACCGCAAGAGTGACGAGCCGGCCGACAAACCGGCTGCCGCACCGGCAGACAAGCCGACCACCGTTGCCGATAGCGGCAACGCCTTGCCGTCGGATGCAGCCGCCACCACCACCAGCGACGATTCGACGGATACCACGTCCAGCGACGGCAGTTCGACGCTCGATCCGCTGCTGCTGATGGCCATGAACGGCCAGACGCCGCCGGTGCCCACCGAACCGCAGGTACAGCCGGCGGATGTGCAGCCCGAGGTGCCGGCGCTGGTGGTCACCACGCCACTGGCCACGACGCCCCAGACCCAGGCAACCCAGCCCAGGGCAGAGGAAACCGACCCGCTCCAGGGTGTCGTCGGTCTGCCCCAGACACTGCAGGCCAGCAATGAGGGCGACCCGGTCCAGACGGCCACCACTACCACGGTGAACAGCCAGAATTCCGCCAGCGGCAGTCATAACTTCGCCAGCGCCATGGCAGCCTTCTCCGAGAAGAACGCCGACGTGAGCGAGACGCCGCCCGAGGTCGAGTTGCCGGCCGGCGAGTTCTCCGAACAACTGGTCCAGGGGCTGGGCGAGAACAAGGCGGAGATCCGCAGCGAGGTGCTGGACAGCCGCCTGAATGCCCTCAACCAGGCCGTGACCCAGCAATCGGCCATGGCCCAGCGTGCCCCGGCCGTGGTGCCCGGCCAGCCGGTGGCCATCAACCAGAACGGCTGGAGCGAGGCGGTGGTGGACCGGGTGATGTGGTTGTCCAGTCAGAACCTGAAGTCCGCCGAGATCCAGCTCGACCCGCAGGAGCTGGGACGGCTGGAGGTGCGCATCCACATGAACCAGGACCAGACCCAGGTCACCTTCGCCAGCCCCAACGCCGGCGTGCGGGATGCGCTGGAAGGGCAGATGCACCGCCTGCGCGACATGTTCAACCAGCAGGGCATGACCCAGCTCGACGTCAACGTCTCCGACCAGTCCCTGGCGCGCAGCTGGCAAGGCCAGCAGGGCGGCGAGGGTGAGCGTCGTGGCGGCGGCAGTGGCAATGGCGGCTTGCTGGGCGGTTCCGGCGATGACGAGACGCTGGCAGGTGTCAGTGAACTGCGACCTGCTGCGGCCGGCGTCGCCCGGGGTCTGGTGGACTACTACGCCTGATCCGTCGAGCCGACGCCGTCCTGTTCTAGACTTAGAGCGCCCGGTACGAGAACGTACCGGGCGCTTTTTCTTGGATGACAGGCGCGGGCGACACTGGTATACCCAGCGCGATTGTTGAGAGCCTGGCATAGCACTTGCTCACAACCCATTGAATGCGGACGGAAAGCCGCTCAGCGACGGAATATTGGCATGGCGAAGAAAGAAGCAGCGGCCGGGGAAGAGAAACCGGCGGGCAAGAGCAAGCTCAAACTGATCATCCTGATCGTGGTGGCGCTGTTGCTGGCGATCGGGCTTTCCGTCGGGGCCACCTGGTTCTTCCTCAGCAAGGGCGGGGACAAGAAGGAAGAGGGCAAGAAGGAGGAGGCGGCCGCCGAGCACGCCGCTCCGGTCAAGCAGCCGGCCATCTACGAGCCGCTTGCCCCTGCCTTCGTGGTCAACTTCAACCAGAACGGGCGGCAGCGCTACATGCAGGTCAGCGTGGCGCTGATGGCCCGTGACAAGGGCGAGATGGATGCCCTGAAAGTCCACATGCCGGTGCTGCGCAACAAGCTCGTCATGCTGTTCTCCGGCCAGAACTTCGACAACCTCGTGACTGCCGTGGGCAAGGAAATGCTGCGCCAGCAGGCCACGGCGACCGTCCAGGAACTGGCCAAGCAGGAAACCGGCAAGGTCGTGATCGAGCAGGTCCTGTTCACCAACTTCGTATTGCAGTAGGCGGGTTCAACCATGGCCGTACAAGACCTCCTTTCCCAGGACGAGATCGATGCCCTGCTGCACGGCGTCGACGATGGCCTCGTTGAGACCGAAAGTGATGTCGAGCCTGGCAGTGTCAAAAGCTATGACCTGACCAGCCAGGACCGCATCGTCCGTGGGCGCATGCCCACCCTCGAGATGATCAACGAGCGCTTCGCCCGCTACACCCGCATCAGCATGTTCAACCTGTTGCGCCGCTCCGCGGACGTCGCGGTGGGCGGTGTGCAGGTGATGAAGTTCGGCGAGTACGTGCATTCCCTCTACGTTCCCACCAGCCTCAACCTGGTAAAGATGAAGCCGCTGCGCGGCACCGGGCTGTTCATCCTCGACGCCAAGCTGGTGTTCAAACTGGTGGACAACTTCTTCGGGGGCGATGGCCGCCACGCCAAGATCGAAGGCCGCGAATTCACCCCCACCGAGCTGCGGGTGGTGCGCATGGTCCTCGACCAGGCTTTCATCGACCTGAAAGAGGCCTGGCACGCGGTGATGGACGTGCACTTCGAGTACATCAACTCGGAGGTGAACCCGGCACTCGCCAACATTGTCAGCCCCAGTGAGGTGGTGGTGGTTTCCACCTTCCACATCGAGCTGGACGGCGGTGGCGGCGACCTGCACATCACCATGCCCTATTCGATGATCGAGCCGATCCGCGAGATGCTCGATGCCGGCTTCCAGTCCGATGTCGATGACCAGGACGAGCGCTGGATCAAGGCCCTGCGCGAGGACATCCTCGACGTCAGCGTGCCGGTGGGCGCCACCGTGGTCCGCCGCCAGCTGCGCCTGCGGGACATTCTGCACATGCAGCCCGGAGATGTGATCCCGGTGGACATGCCCGAGTACATGATCATGCGCGCCAACGGCGTGCCGGCCTTCAAGGTCAAGCTGGGGGCCCACAAGGGCAACCTGTCGCTGCAGATACTGGATCCCATCGACCGTCCCCGCTGACGGTCGCTCTCATTACGTAAGCCCAAGAGGTCGAGATGGCAGACGAAGAAGAAAACACCACGCCCGAGGAGCAGGCGCTTGCCGACGAGTGGGCGGCCGCGCTGGCGGAGGCCGGCGAGAGCCCCGGTCAGGACGATATCGACGCGCTGATGAACCAGGGCGCTGCCCCCGAGGCCCCTGCCGCCAACCCCCGTGCGCCCATGGAAGAGTTCGGCAGCGTGCCGCGCTCCAACGCGCCGGTGAGCCTGGATGGCCCGAACCTGGATGTGATCCTCGACATTCCCGTGTCCATCTCCATGGAAGTGGGTAATACCGACATCACCATCCGCAACCTGTTGCAGCTGAACCAGGGCTCGGTGATCGAGCTGGACCGCCTGGCCGGCGAGCCGCTGGACGTGCTGGTCAACGGCACCCTGATCGCTCACGGGGAAGTGGTGGTGGTGAACGAGAAGTTCGGCATCCGCCTGACCGACGTGATCAGCCCCAGCGAACGCATCAAGAAGCTGCGCTGACCATGAGCCGCCTCCTGTTCGCCCTCATCTTCGCCCCGCTGGCGGCCATGGCCGCCGAGCCGGCAGCGGTCGCCTCGGCGCCTGCTGCGGCGAGCGCCACGGCTGCGGCTGCGGCTGCGGTGACTGGCGGCAGCGGTGTGGCCGCCCAGCTGGGCCAGCTCACCCTGGGCCTTTTGCTGGTGGTGGGGGTGATCTTCCTGCTCGCTTGGCTGCTGCGCCGGGTGCAGCAGATGGGGCCGCGTGGCAGTGACCGGGCGATCCGCCTGATCGCCAGCCAGGCCCTCAGCCCGCGGGACCGGCTGGTGCTGGTCCAGGTGGGTAACGAGCAGGTCCTGCTCGGGCTCACGCCAGGCCGGATCACCCCGCTGCACGTGCTCAAGGAGCCGGTGCACCTGCCCGATTCGCAACCCGCCCAACCCGAATTCGCCCAGCGCCTGATGGAGTTGCTGGGCAAGGACAAGGACAAGCACTGATGGCCTTCTGGCGCATCCTGATCGCCCTGCTGCTGGCGGTGGCGGCCCCCCTGGCGCTGGGCGCCGACGACCCGTTGTCGGTCTCCGCCATCACCCTGACCACCGACGCACAGGGTCAGCAGGAGTATTCGGTCAGCCTGCAGATTCTGCTGATCATGACGGCGCTGAGCTTCATCCCGGCGTTCGTCATGCTGATGACCAGCTTCACCCGGATCATCATCGTCTTCTCCATCCTCCGCCAGGCGCTGGGCCTGCAGCAGACCCCGTCGAACCAGATCCTCACCGGGATGGCGCTGTTCCTGACGATGTTCATCATGGGGCCGGTGTTCGACCAGGTGAACCGCGATGCCCTGCAGCCCTACCTGAACGGGCAGTTGCCGGCCCAGGAGGCGATCAAGCGGGCCGAGGGACCGGTCAAGAACTTCATGCTGGCGCAGACCCGCTCCAGTGACCTGGAGCTGTTCGTGCGGTTGTCCAAGCGCACCGACATTCCCAGTGCCGACGCCACGCCGTTGACCATCCTGGTGCCGGCCTTCGTCACGTCCGAGCTGAAGACCGCCTTCCAGATCGGCTTCATGATCTTCATCCCGTTCCTGATCATCGACCTGGTGGTGGCGAGCGTACTGATGGCGATGGGCATGATGATGCTCTCGCCGTTGATCATTTCATTGCCGTTCAAGATCATGCTGTTCGTGCTGGTGGATGGCTGGGCGCTGATCATCGGCACCCTGGCCGGAAGCTTCGGAGGCGTCTAGCGATGACACCCGAGATTGCCGTCGACCTGTTCCGCGAGGCGCTGTGGCTGACCTGCGTCATCGTCGGGATCCTGGTGGTGCCGAGCCTGGTGGTGGGCCTGATCGTGGCGATGTTCCAGGCCGCGACCCAGATCAACGAGCAGACCCTGAGCTTCCTGCCGCGCCTGCTGGTGATGCTGTTGACGCTGATGGTGGCCGGCCCCTGGCTGACCCGTGAGCTGATGGAGTACATCACCACGCTGTACCACAACATCCCCATGCTGATCGGCTGAGATGCTGGAGCTGACCTCCTCGCAGATCGGTGGCTGGGTCGCCAGCCTGGTGCTGCCGCTGTTCCGCATTGCTTCCTTGCTGATGACCATGCCGCTGTTCGGGACCCAGCTGGTGCCGAATCGCGTGCGGCTCTACCTCGCCCTCGCCATCACCGTGGTGCTGGCGCCCAATCTGCCACCCATGCCTGAAGTGGACGCCGTGAGCCTGCGGGCCTTCCTGCTGGTGCTGGAGCAGGTGCTGATCGGGGCTGTGATGGGGTTTGCGCTGCAGTTGTTCTTCCACGCCTTCGTGGTGGCCGGCCAGATCCTGGCGGTACAGATGGGCCTGGGCTTCGCGTCCATGGTGGACCCCACCAACGGTGTGTCGGTGCCGGTGATCGGCCAGTTCTTCACCATGCTGGTGACGCTGCTGTTCCTGGCCATGAACGGCCACCTGGTGGTGTTCGAGGTGCTGGCCGAGAGTTTCGTGACCCTGCCGGTGGGAGGGGGGCTGATGGCCGCTCACTTCTGGGAACTGGCCACCCGCCTGGGCTGGGTGCTGGGGGCCGGCCTGTTGCTGGCGTTACCGGCGATCACGGCGTTGTTGGTGGTGAACATCGCCTTTGGTGTGATGACCCGTGCAGCGCCGCAGCTGAATATCTTCTCCATCGGTTTCCCGCTCACCGTGGCCATGGGCTTGGTGATCATCTGGATCGGCATGGCCGACATCCTCTCCCAGTACCAGATACTGGCCACCGATGCGCTGCAACTGCTGCGCGAGCTGGTGAGGGCGCGCTGATGTTCCTTCAACCCCTTACCCGTCCCGGTCGGTCAACCGGGCCTGCTGCCGAGGTGCGCCATGGCGGAGAGTGAGAGCGGGGCGGACAAGAGCGAAGAACCCACAGCGAAACGCCAGCAGGAGGCACGCGAGAAGGGGCAGATCGCTCGATCCCGGGAGCTGAACACCCTGGCCATCACCCTGGGTGGGGCAGGCGGGCTGCTGGCCACTGGTGGGGGGCTGGCGGACATGATGATGAAGATGATGCGCAGCAGCTTCGACTTCTCCCGCGAGGTGTTGCTGGACGAGCGCAGCATGGGTCTGTTCCTCCTGCATGCCGGGCAGATGGCGCTCTCAGCGACGATGCCGCTGATGGTGACCCTGCTGATCATCTCCCTTGCGGCGCCTACGGCGCTTGGGGGCTGGCTGTTCTCCCCGGAGGCGATGGCACCCAAGTTCAGCCGGATGAATCCGCTTTCCGGCCTCAAGCGCATGTTTTCCACCCATGCGCTGGTGGAGTTGCTCAAGGCTCTGGGCAAGTTCGCGCTGGTGCTGATAGTGGCGCTCATGGTGCTCTCTGCCGATGCCGATGATCTGCTGGCTATCGCCCATGAGCCGCTGGACCGGGCCATCCTGCACAGCGTCCAGGTGGTGGGCTGGAGTGCGGTCTGGCTGGCCTGCGGGCTGATCCTCATCGCAGGGATCGACGTGCCCTACCAGCTCTGGGACAACAAGCAGAAGCTGATGATGACCAAGCAGGAAGTGCGCGACGAGTACAAGGACTCCGAGGGCAAGCCCGAGGTCAAGGCGCGCATCCGCCGCATGCAGCGGGAGATGGCCGAGCGCCGCATGATGGCTGCCGTGCCCCAGGCCGACGTGGTCATCACCAACCCGACCCACTTCGCCGTGGCGCTCAAGTACGACCCGGCCAAGGGCACCGCCCCGGTGCTGCTGGCCAAGGGCAACGACTTCACCGCGCTGAAGATTCGCGAGATCGCCCAGGAGCACAAGGTCACCGTGCTGGAGTCGCCGGCACTGGCGCGGGCGGTGTTCTATTCCACCGAGCTGGACCACGAGATTCCGGCCGGCCTCTACCTGGCGGTGGCCCAGGTGCTGGCCTACGTCTATCAGCTCAAGCAGTTCCGTGCCGGCAAGGCCAAGCGACCGCCGCCGCTTTCCGAGCCGCCCATCCCCGCCGATCTGCGGCGCGACGAGTAGGGCGCGGACCCGCCCGGGTCGACATAACGCGCTGTTCTGCCAGGGTTTCACGAAGTTGGAAGGGTTCTTGCACCAGAGCTTGTGCGCGGTTTCGCGCGTCAAGATTTTGAATGGTTGGGCAGGCTTGCCCGCCAGTGCTCGAGGACCTCGATGTGGATCGCACGCAACTGATGGGCAACCTGCGCGGCAACTTCGCCAGCCTCTCCCGGGGCAACCTGGGGGTGCCGCTGCTGGTGCTGGTGATGCTGGGGATGATGACCCTGCCGGTGCCGCCCTTCCTGCTGGACGTGTTCTTCACGTTCAACATCGCGCTGTCCATCGTCGTCCTGCTGGTCAGCGTCTATGCGCTGCGCCCGCTGGATTTCGCGGTGTTCCCCACCATCCTGCTGGTTTCCACCTTGCTGCGCCTGGCGCTGAACGTGGCCTCCAGCCGCGTGGTACTGCTGCACGGCCAGGATGGGCATGACGCGGCGGGCAAGGTGATCCAGGCCTTCGGCGAGGTGGTGATCGGCGGCAACTACGTAGTCGGTGCGGTGATCTTCGCGATCTTGATGATCATCAACTTCGTGGTTGTCACCAAGGGTGCCGGGCGTATTTCCGAAGTGAGCGCGCGTTTCACCCTGGACGCGATGCCCGGCAAGCAGATGGCCATCGACGCCGACCTCAACGCCGGTCTGATCGACCAGAACGAGGCCAAGAAGCGCCGTGCCGAGGTGTCCCAGGAGGCGGATTTCTACGGTTCCATGGACGGTGCCAGCAAGTTCGTGCGCGGTGACGCCATCGCCGGCCTGCTGATCCTGTTCATCAACCTCATTGGCGGCATGGCCATCGGTATCGTCCAGCACGGCCTGACCTTCGGCGATGCCGGGCGCATCTACTCGCTGCTGACCATCGGTGACGGCCTGGTGGCACAGATTCCCTCGCTGCTGCTGTCGACCGCTGCCGCGATCATGGTGACCCGCGTGTCCAGCTCCGAGGACATGGGCCAGCAGGTCAACCGCCAGATGTTTACCTCGCCCAAGGCGCTGGCCGTTTCCGCTGCCATCCTGGTCGCCATGGGGCTGGTGCCGGGCATGCCGCATGTCTCCTTCATCGGCCTGGGCGCGATTTCCGCCGGCGGCGCCTGGTGGATCTGGCACAAGTCGAAGAAGGCCCAGGAAGCGGCCGCCCAGGAAGTCCAGCGCCAGCAGGAGCTGCTGCCGGCCCAGCGTCCCCAGGAAACCAAGGAGCTGGGTTGGGACGACGTCACTCCGGTGGACATGGTGGGCCTGGAGGTGGGCTACCGGCTGATCCCGCTGGTGGATCGCAACCAGGGCGGCCAGTTGCTGGCGCGGATCAAGGGCGTGCGCAAGAAGCTCTCCCAGGAGATGGGCTTCCTCATGCCGTCCGTACACATCCGCGACAACCTCGACCTGCTGCCCAACGCCTATCGGCTGACGCTGATGGGGGTGAGCGTGGCGGAGGCAGAGGTGTATCCGGATCGCGAGTTGGCGATCAACCCTGGCCAGGTGTTCGGCACCCTCAACGGCATCGCCGCCAAGGATCCGGCGTTTGGCCTGGAAGCCGTCTGGATCGACGCCAGTCAGCGCGACCAGGCGCAGTCCCTGGGCTACACGGTGGTGGATGCGAGCACGGTGGTGGCCACCCACCTCAACCAGATCCTGCACAAGCATGCCCACGAGTTGTTGGGGCACGAGGAGGTGCAGCAACTGATGCAGCTGCTGGCCAAGAGCTCGCCGAAGCTGGCCGAGGAGCTGGTGCCGGGGCTGGTGTCACTGTCGACGCTGCTCAAGGTGCTGCAGAACCTGCTGCAGGAACAGGTGCCGGTACGCGACATCCGCACCATCGCCGAAGCCATCGCGAACGTGGCGCCGAAGAGTCAAGATCCCGCCGCGATGGTGGCGGCGGTTCGCGTCGCACTTTCCCGCGCAATCGTCCAAGGCATTGTGGGACTAGAGCCGGAGCTGCCTGTGATCACCCTGGAGCCCAGGTTGGAACAGATTTTGCTGAACAGTATGCAGAAGGCCGGTCAGGGCGCGGAGGACGGCATCCTCCTCGAACCGGGCATGGCCGAGAAGCTGCAACGTTCCCTGGTGGACGCGGCGCAGCGCCAGGAGATGCTCGGCAAGCCGGCGATCCTCCTGGTGGCAGGCCCGATCCGATCCATGATGTCGCGCTTCGCCCGGTTGGCCGTACCCACCATGAACGTACTGGCCTACCAGGAAATACCGGACAACAAGCAGGTCACCATAGTTGCGACTGTGGGGCAGAACTAACCGAGGTCACAGGCCATGCAGGTCAAACGCTTCTTCGCTGCGGATATGCGCCAGGCCATGAAACTGGTGCGGGACGAACTGGGCGCCGATGCTTCCATCATCGGCACCCGGCGCGTGGCCGGTGGTGTCGAGATCACGGCGGCACTCGACTACCCCATGCCTGCTCCGGCCCCCAGCAAGCCGAACCCGGCCCTGGAAGCGGAGCTGCGCCGCACCCAGGCACGCATCGCCGAGGCCCATGCCGAGCTGTCCAATCGCGCCGCTCGCGCGGATGTCGGACGCAACCGGCAACTGGTTCCGGATCGCTCCGAGCCTTCGCCGGAGGCCCTTGAGGCCGCCATGCGCCCGACCCGTCCCGCCGTGGCGCCGGCAGCCGTCGCGGCCGTTCCGGTCACCCCGGCTGCTGCGCCGATGGCCGACCAGCGCGCGCTGGATGCCATGCGTTTCGAGCTCAATGGGCTGCGCGAGCTGATCGAAGTCCAGCTCGGCTCCATCGCCTGGAGCCAGATGCAGAACCGTCGCCCGCAGCAGGCCAATCTGTGGCGTCGCCTGCAGCGGATGGGGCTGCCGGTGGAGCTGTCCCGTGTGCTGCTGGAGCGCGTCAGCAGCGTCAAGGATCCGCGCCAGGCCTGGCGCATGGTGCTGGCCCACCTGGCCCACGCCATCCGTACCCCTGCCGAGGAGCCGCTGGAGGAGGGTGGCGTGATCGCCCTGGTCGGTCCCGCCGGCATGGGCAAGACCACCACCCTGGCCAAGCTGGCCGCCCGCTACGTGCTTAAGTACGGCGCCCAGCAGATCGCCCTGGTGAGCATGGACAGCTACCGGATCGGTGCCCAGGAACAACTGAAGACCCTGGGCCGCATCCTCGGTGTGTCCGTCACTCACGTCGATCCGGGCCAGTCGCTGACCCAGGCTCTCGCCCCCCTCGCACGCAAGCGTGTGGTGCTGATTGATACGGCGGGGCTGCCGGCGAACGATCCGGCGCTTAAAATGCAACTCGAGACACTGGCCAGCCGCAGCGTGAAAGCGCGCAATTTCCTCGTTTTGGCTGCAACCAGTCAAAGCCAGGTGCTGAAAGCGGCCTACCATAGTTACAAGCGGTGTGGCCTTTCGGGCTGCATCCTGACCAAGCTCGATGAAGCCGCGAGCCTGGGCGAAGTGTTGGGACTGGCTATCGGCCAGCATCTGCCGGTAGCCTATCTCGCTGATGGGCCTCGGATTCCGGATGATCTCCAGGTTCCGCGCAGCCACCAACTGGTGAGCCGTGCGGTGAGCCTTCAGGCACCGGAGGACCCCAGCGAGGAAGCCATGGCCGACCTGTTCGCAGGTCTGTACCAGGCGCCCACTCGCCAGGTTGGATAGAAACCCAGAGCCGCCCGGGATGGGTGGCGTGAATGCGCCAAGTGGCCCAGTCGACGTGAACAAGGTGTGTGATAAATGGGTAGTTTGCATCCCGTACAGGTGATTGCTGTAACCGGTGGCAAGGGCGGTGTCGGCAAGACCAACGTATCCGTGAACCTCTCGCTGGCGCTGGCCGACCTGGGGCGCCGCGTGATGCTGCTCGACGCCGACCTCGGCCTGGCCAACGTCGACGTGCTGCTCGGGCTGACGCCCAAGCGGACCCTGGCGGACGTGATCGCAGGCGAGTGCGACCTGCGTGACGTGCTGCTGCAAGGGCCGGGCGGCGTCCGCATCGTGCCGGCCGCTTCCGGCACGCAGAGCATGGTCCAGCTCTCGCCGATGCAGCATGCCGGCCTGATCCAGGCTTTCAGCGAGATCAGCGACAACCTGGACGTGCTGGTGATCGACACCGCCGCCGGCATCGGCGATGCGGTGGTCAGCTTTGTCCGTGCGGCGCAGGAAGTGATCGTGGTCGTCTGCGACGAGCCCACGTCCATCACCGACGCCTATGCGCTGATCAAGCTGCTCAACCGCGACTTCGGCATGAGCCGTTTCCGGGTCCTGGCCAATATGGCCCACAGCCCGCAGGAAGGTCGCAACCTCTTTGCTAAGCTGACCAAGGTGACCGATCGCTTCCTCGATGTGGCCTTGCAGTACGTCGGCGCCGTCCCCTACGACGAGTCCGTGCGCAAGGCGGTGCAGAAGCAGCGAGCGGTCTACGAAGCGTTCCCGCGTTCGAAATGTGCCCTGGCGTTCAAGGCGATTGCTCAGAAGGTCGACAGCTGGCCGTTGCCGGCCAACCCCCGCGGCCACCTTGAGTTCTTCGTCGAGCGACTGGTGCAGCAACCCATCGCGGATTCGACCGTATGACACCACCCGCAAGTGGACTTCGCATGTACAACAAGGCTCAGGCCGGGGATTCCCAGCACCAGCTGATCGAGCGCTACGCGCCCCTGGTCAAGCGGATCGCCTACCACCTGCTGGCACGCTTGCCGGCGAACGTGCAGGTTGAAGACCTCATGCAGGCGGGGATGATCGGCCTGCTGGAAGCATCGAAGAAGTACGACTCCAGCAAGGGCGCGAGTTTCGAGACCTACGCCGGGATCCGCATCCGCGGGGCGATGCTCGACGAGGTCCGCAAGGGCGACTGGGCACCGCGCTCGGTCCACCGCAATACCCGGATGGTCAGCGACGCCATCCGCAAAGTCGAGGCAAGAACCGGACGTGACGCTAAAGATCAGGAGGTTGCGGCCGAACTTGGATTGAGTCTCGAAGATTACTACGGCATCCTGAGCGACACTTTGGGCAGCCGGCTGTTCAGCTTCGACGACCTTCTGGAAGGCGGGGAGCATGGCACGGCGCACGAAGACACCGGAGTCACCCATCTCGAACCTTCGAATGACCTGGAAGACGAGCGCTTCCAGGCGGCGCTGGCCGATGCCATCGCCAATCTGCCGGAACGAGAGCGCCTGGTGCTGGCGCTGTATTACGACGAAGAGCTGAATTTGAAGGAAATCGGTGAAGTGCTGGGAGTCAGTGAATCCCGAGTCAGCCAGTTGCACAGCCAGTGCGCCGCGCGTTTGCGGGCCCGGCTGGGTGAGTGGCGTGCCTGAAGCACACCGGTTTTTCGATTGAACGACGCCCCCGTGACCCGGGGGCGTTCAGGACTGTACGGAGGTCGATTTGGACAAGAACATGAAAATCCTCATCGTGGACGATTTCTCGACGATGAGACGCATCATCAAGAACCTCCTGCGTGATTTGGGCTTCACCAACACCGCAGAGGCCGACGACGGCACGACCGCCTTGCCGATGCTGCACAGCGGCAATTTCGATTTCCTGGTCACCGACTGGAACATGCCCGGCATGACCGGCATCGACCTGCTGCGTGCCGTGCGCGCCGACGAGCGCCTGAAGCACCTGCCGGTGCTGATGGTGACTGCTGAAGCCAAGCGCGATCAGATCATCGAAGCCGCCCAGGCCGGCGTGAACGGGTACGTGGTCAAGCCGTTCACGGCCCAGGTTCTCAAAGAGAAGATTGAAAAGATCTTCGAGCGGGTCAACGGCTGATGCCAGTCGCGAGGACGCCATGGATAAAGATTCCCAGTCGGGAGACCTCGAGTCGACCCTGAAAAATCATGCACGCGAGCTGGTGGAAACCCTTGAAAAGGGCAACTTCGGCGATGCGGTGCAACTGATCCACGAACTGAACAAGGTTCGCGACCGCGGCCTCTATCAGGAAGTCGGCAAGCTCACCCGCGAGTTGCACAATGCGATCGTCAACTTCCAGATCGATCCGCATCTGCCGCACGCCAAGGAAATGTCCCAGATCGCCGATGCGACGGATCGTCTCTCTTACGTCGTGCACATGACGGAGAAGGCAGCCAACCGCACCATGGATCTGGTGGAGGAGAGCGCACCGCTGCTCAATGGCCTGGGCGATGAAGCCCAGAGCCTTTCCGAGGAGTGGGGGCGCTTCATGCGGCGCGAGATCGGCGCGGATGCGTTCCGGGAGCTGGCCAAGCGCATCGAATCGTTCCTGGCGCGCAGCCAGCGCGACACCGAGCAGCTATCCTCCCATATGAACGACATCCTGCTGGCACAGGACTATCAGGACCTGACCGGGCAAGTGATCAAACGCGTCACCCAGTTGGTGACCGAAGTTGAGCACAACCTAGTGAAACTGGTGCTGATGGCCAGTGACGTAGACCGTTTCGCAGGCATCCAGCATGACCGCGAAGCGATGGTTGTCGAGAAAGAAAAACTAAAAGATCCATCTAGGGGTGAAGGTCCGCAGATCAATGCCGATAAGCGTGATGACGTCGTGGCCGATCAGGTCGACGTCGATGATCTGTTATCCAGCCTTGGTTTCTAGGGGAGCCGCCTAATGAGCTTCGACGCCGATGAAGAAATCCTCCAGGACTTCCTGGTAGAGGCCGGCGAAATACTGGAGCAATTGTCCGAGCAGCTCGTTGAGCTGGAGAGCCGTCCGGACGATATGGATCTGCTCAATGCCATTTTCCGGGGTTTCCACACGGTCAAGGGCGGAGCTGGTTTCCTCCAGCTAAACGCCCTTGTGGAATGCTGCCACATCGCCGAAAACGTGTTCGACATCCTCCGCAAGGGTGCGCGTCGAGTCGATGCCGAGCTGATGGACGTGGTGCTCCAGGCACTGGATACCGTCAACGAGATGTTCAGCCAGGTACGCGAGCGCGCCGAGCCGACGCCCGCCACGCCCGAGCTGCTGGCCGCATTGTCGCGCCTGGCAGAGCCTGCAGGTGCGTCCGAGCCTGAGCCTGTCGCCGAGGTTTTTGAACCTGAGCCCGAACCTGAACCCGAGCCGGAAGCCGAAGAGCCTGCCGCACCGGCATCGGGTGACATCACCGACAGCGAGTTCGAGCAACTGCTGACGGCGCTGGACGAGCCTTCTGGTCCCAATGCCGAACCCGCAGCCGGCAACGAAGCGGCCGCGTCGGATGAAATTACCGATGACGAGTTCGAAGCGCTGCTGGACCAGCTCCATGGCAAGGGCAAGTTCGTCGGCGATGCAGCGCCAGCTGCCAGTGCGCCCAAGGCGCCCGAGCCGGTTGCTGCCCCTTCTGCCTCGCCGGGCGGTGATGACATCACCGATGATGAGTTCGAAGCGCTGCTTGACCAGCTTCACGGCAAGGGCAAGTTTGTCGCCCCCGCTGTGGATGACACCGCACCGGCTGCTGTCGCGTCTGCGTCCGATACCGCAGCACCGGCTGCGCCGGGCGGCGACAACATCACCGATGACGAGTTCGAAGCCCTGCTGGACCAGCTTCATGGCAAGGGCAAGTTCGTCGCGGAAGCTCCCGCCTCGTCAGCCCCGGCCAAGCCGGCGGCACCTGCGAAGCCCGCTGCGGCACCCGCCAAGCCTGCGGCCACTCCCGCCGCGAAAGCGACCGAGCCGGCGAAGCCTGCTGCCGCCAAACCCGAACCTGCCAAGCCTGCGCCGGCAGCTGCCCGTCCGGCTGCGCCGACGGCTAACGGAGACAAGGCTGCTCCTGCGGCAGCCAGCGAAACGGAAACCACCGTACGGGTGGACACCGCTCGCCTGGACGAGATCATGAACATGGTGGGCGAGCTGGTACTGGTGCGTAACCGTCTGGTGCGTCTCGGTGCCAACAGCGGTGACGAGGCCATGGCCAAGGCCGTGTCGAACCTCGATGTGGTGACCGCCGACCTGCAGACCGCGGTGATGAAGACCCGCATGCAGCCCATCAAGAAGGTCTTCGGCCGCTTCCCGCGCCTCGTGCGCGACCTAGCCCGCAACCTGAAGAAAGAGATCAACCTCGAGCTGGTGGGGGAGGAGACCGACCTCGACAAGAACCTCGTCGAGGCCCTTGCCGACCCGCTGGTCCACCTGGTGCGCAACGCCGTGGACCACGGTATCGAGACGCCCGAGGAGCGCGAGGCCGCCGGCAAGGCACGTACCGGTCGCGTCGTGCTGTCCGCCGAGCAGGAGGGTGACCACATCCTTCTGATGATCACCGACGACGGCAAGGGCATGGACGCGAACATCCTCCGTGCCAAGGCCGTCGAGAAAGGGCTGCTGGACAAGGATGCCGCCGACCGCCTGACCGAGCTGGAGTGCTACAACCTGATCTTCGCCCCGGGCTTCTCGACCAAGACCGAGATCTCGGACGTATCCGGTCGTGGCGTGGGTATGGACGTGGTGAAAACCAAGATCTCCCAGCTCAACGGCACGGTGAACGTGTTCTCGCAGAAAGGGCAGGGTTCCAAGATCGTCATCAAGGTGCCGCTGACCCTGGCGATCATGCCGACGCTCATGGTGATGCTGGGCAACCAGGCCTTCGCCTTCCCGCTGGTTAACGTCAACGAGATCTTCCACCTCGACCTGTCCCGCACCAACGTTGTGGATGGCCAGGAAGTGGTGATCGTCCGCGACAAGGCCCTGCCGCTGTTCTACCTCAAGCGCTGGCTGGTTCGTGACGCCTCATACGAGGAGCAGGGTGAAGGGCACGTGGTGATCCTCTCCGTGGGTACCCAGCGCATCGGCTTCGTGGTGGATCAACTGGTCGGCCAGGAAGAAGTGGTGATCAAGCCGCTTGGCAAGATGCTGCAGGGGACGCCCGGCATGTCCGGTGCCACCATTACCGGCGATGGACGAATCGCCCTCATCCTCGACGTGCCGAGCATGCTCAAGCGCTACGCGCGCCGCGGTTGATCGTTTAGGCGGCCCGTTGGGGGCCGCCTGTTAGGAGTGTTTATGGCAGTCAAGGTTCTGGTGGTTGATGACTCCGGCTTCTTCCGTCGTCGCGTTTCGGAGATTCTGTCCGCCGACACCAATATCCAGGTGGTAGGGACCGCCACGAATGGCCGGGAGGCCATCGACCAGGCGCTGGCGCTCAAGCCTGACGTCATCACCATGGATTACGAAATGCCCATGATGGACGGCATCACCGCCGTCCGGCACATCATGCAGCGCTGCCCGACTCCGGTCCTGATGTTCTCCTCCCTGACTCACGAAGGCGCCCGGGTAACCCTCGATGCGCTGGATGCCGGTGCGGTCGACTTCCTGCCGAAGAACTTCGAGGACATCTCCCGCAATCCGGAGAAGGTCAAGCAACTGCTCTGCGAGAAGGTGCACAGCATCGCGCGGAGCAACCGTCGCTACAGCAGCTACACCCCGCCGCCTGCCGCGCCGACGCCCAGCAGTTCCGGCCCGTCGAGCCTGTCTCGCCCTGCGGCTGCACCTGCCCCAGCACCGGCTTCCTCATCCAGTGGTAGTTCCAGCAGCGGGCCTGCGCCCAAGCGCAAGTCCTACCGGCTGGTGGCCATCGGCACCTCGACGGGTGGTCCTGTTGCGCTTCAGCGTGTGCTGACCCAGCTGCCCGCCAATTTCCCGGCGCCGCTGGTGCTGATCCAGCACATGCCGGCGGCGTTCACCAAGGCATTCGCCGAGCGCCTGGACAAGCTCTGCCGTATCTCCGTCAAGGAGGCCGAGGATGGCGACCAGCTCAGGCCTGGCCTCGCCCTGCTGGCACCGGGCGGCAAGCAGATGATGGTGGATCCGCGCGGGACCGTGCGCATCCTCCCCGGCGATGAGCGCCTCAACTACAAGCCCTGCGTCGACATCACCTTCGGCTCCGCTGCCAAGGCCTTCAATGACAAGGTCCTGGCCGTGGTGCTGACCGGCATGGGCGCGGACGGCCGCGAGGGCGCACGCCTGCTCAAACAGAGCGGCAGCCAGGTGTGGGCGCAGGATGAAGCCAGTTGCGTGATCTATGGCATGCCGATGGCGATCGTGAAGGCCAACCTGGCAGACGCGGTCTACGGCCTCGACGACATTGGCAGGCATATCGCCGAAGCATGCCTGTGATGGGAGTAGTGCGGTAAATGGATGCGTTGAGCATCGTAGGGATCATCCTTGCACTGGTCGCCATCGTTGGGGGCAACTACCTCGAAGGAGGGCACGCCGGTGCCCTTCTGAACGGCCCGGCTGCGCTGATCGTGATTGGCGGTACCGTGGGCGCCGCTTTGCTCCAGACGCCCATGAGCGTGCTCAAGCGGGCTCTGGCAATCCTTCGCTGGATCATCTTCCCGCCCAGGATCGACCTCACCGGCGGCATCAACAGCGTGGTGGGCTGGAGCATGGCGGCACGCAAGGAAGGGCTCCTGGGCCTGGAGCCCATAGCCGACGCCGAGCCGGACCCCTATGCCCGCAAGGGTTTGCAGCTCCTGGTCGACGGTGCCGAGCCGGAGTCCATCCGCAGCATTCTCGAAGTGGACCTCTATACCCAGGAGGCCCGCGATCTGCAGGCCGCCAAGGTGTTCGAGAGCATGGGCGGCTACGCCCCCACCATCGGCATCATCGGTGCGGTGATGGGGCTGATCCACGTCATGGGCAACCTGGCCGACCCGAGTCAGCTGGGAGGCGGCATTGCGGTAGCATTCGTCGCCACCATCTACGGCGTGAGTTTCGCCAACCTGCTCCTGTTGCCGGTGAGCAGCAAGCTGAAGGCTATCGCCATGCGCCAGTCGCGCTACCGGGAAATGCTGCTGGAGGGCATCCTCTCCATCGGCGAGGGTGAGAACCCCCGCTCCATCGAACTGAAGCTGCAAGGCTTCGTGGATTGATGGAGGCATGGCATGGCTCGCAGGCGTCAGCACGAAGAGCATGAGAACCACGAGCGTTGGCTCGTTTCATACGCCGATTTCATTACGCTGCTGTTCGCGTTCTTCGTGGTCATGTACTCCATCTCCTCGATCAACGAGGGCAAGTACAAGATCCTCTCGGACACCCTGACCGGCGTCTTCAACCAGCCGGATCGCTCGATCAAGCCGATCCCGATCGGCGAAGAGCGCCCTCGTACCACCGAGGCAGAGCAGACGTCTGCAGAGCAGGGCGGGCCTGGCGATGCCCAGGCCGACCCCTTGCAGAGCATCACCGAGAGCATGCAGGCAGCGTTCGGCGACCTGATTTCCAACGAGCAGATGACGGTTCGCGGCAACGAGCTCTGGGTGGAGATCGAGCTGAATTCCAGCCTGCTGTTCCCCAGTGGCGATGCCATCCCCACCAATGAGGCGTTCACCATCATCGAGAAGGTGGCGAAGATCCTCGCTCCCTACGAAAACCCCGTGCACGTCGAAGGCTTCACCGATAACCTGCCCATCAGTACCGCCGCCTATCCTTCCAACTGGGAGCTTTCCGCCTCCCGTGCATCCAGTATCGTGAGGATGCTTTCCATGGACGGGGTCAATCCGGCGCGCCTCGCGGCGGTCGGGTACGGCGAATTCCAGCCGGTGGCGGACAACTCGACGGCGGAAGGGCGCGCACGCAACCGCCGTGTGGTATTGGTGGTTTCGCGAAACCTCGACGTGCGGCGAGCGGTGAGTGGGGTAGGGGCGGGCAAAGCCAAGCCGGATGACGCGTTGCGACGTGCTGGCACGCAAACTGCACCAGCGCCTGCACCGGGGCCCTCCGCAGCGGGGGCCGTCAATTCCCCGTCGCCCGCGCCAGCGGGTGGACAATGATCCTCGGCAAGGCTGTGGTTTCGCCGGGAGGACGAAGAGCATGAGAGTTTGGGCGGTAGCCAATCAGAAGGGTGGTGTCGGCAAGACCACCACCTCCATTGCACTGGCAGGCTTGCTGGCCGACGCCGGCAAGCGCGTCGTGGTCGTGGATCTCGACCCCCACGGTTCCATGACCAGCTATTTCGGCCATGACCCCGATACCCTGGAGCACAGCTGCTTCGACCTGTTCCTCCACCAGGGCGGCGTACCGGAAGGGCTGCCCCGGCAACTGCTGCTGCAGACCAGCCACGAGCGCATGTCGCTGCTGCCTTCCAGCACCGCCCTGGCCACCCTCGAGCGCCAGTCGCCCGGGCAGAACGGGCTGGGCCTGGTGATCGCCAAGAGCCTGGCGCAGCTGTGGCAGGAATTCGACCACGCCATCATCGACAGCCCGCCGCTTCTCGGCGTGTTGATGGTCAATGCGCTGGCTGCCAGCCAACAACTGGTGATCCCCGTGCAGACCGAATTCCTGGCAGTGAAGGGCCTGGAACGCATGGTCAGCACCCTCAACATGGTCAATCGCTCGCGCAAGCAGGCGCTGCCCTACACCATCGTGCCGACTCTTTTCGACCGTCGGACCCAGGCGTCCCTGAATACTCTGCGTGTGCTGCGCAACACCTATCCCGAGCACCTCTGGCCGGCCTACATCCCGGTGGACACCCGCCTGAGGGATGCCAGCCGTGCCGGCGTGACCCCGTCGCAGTACGACGGCAACAGCCGTGGTGTGATCGCCTATCGCGCGCTGCTCAAGCACCTGCTGAGCCAGCAGCTCGCCGCGCAGGTCGCCTGATATGAGCGTCTATGCTGAGCTACAGGTGCTCTCAAGTCCGGCATGCCCTGTGCCGATAGACTGTCGAGCCCAACGTCGCAGGTCCCACCCATGAGCCGTACCCTCGCCACCACCACACGACCGCAACTGGCGTTGCAGTCCTACCTGGACTCCCTGCTGCAGGAAGCAGCCATCGAACTCGCCGACAGCGTAAGCCTGGAGGAATTCGAGGCTGCCGTGCTCGAGGAGCAGGTGCGCGATGCCCGGCTGAACCAGGCGCGCCCAGTCCTGGCCGCCGCGCCGGAGGCGGCTCCTCGCGTGGTGCGTGCCGCTCCCGTAGCGGTCCAGCTGGAGGATCGCCCGGTGCGTCAGCTTGCGCCGGTCATCGCCGAGCCGGTGCTGGTGCCGGCAATCCCGGAGCCAGAGCCGGAGCTTGCGCTGGTGGAACCGGTTGCCGAACTGCAGGTTGCCAGCGTCGAGCCCCGCGAGCCTTTGCCACCCAGCTTCGAGGGTCGCCCTCAATGGGCGGAAGAGCCTTTTGAATGCCTGCTGTTCGACGTTGCCGGGCTGACCCTGGCCGTGCCTCTGGTCTGCCTGGGCTCCATCTACCCACTTGCCGGCCAGGAACTCACGCCATTGTTCGGCCAGCCGGACTGGTTCCTCGGTATCCTGCCGTGCCAGGCGGGCAACCTGAAGGTGCTGGACACGGCCCGCTGGGTGATGCCGGACCGTTACCGCGATGATTTCCGCGAGGGGCTGCAGTACGTTATTTCCGTCCAGGGCTACGAATGGGGTCTCGCCGTGCACCAGGTGAGCCGCTCCATCCGCCTGGACCCGAACGAGATCAAGTGGCGCAGCCAGCGCAGCCAGCGACCCTGGCTGGCCGGCACGGTGATCGAGCACATGTGTGCGTTGCTGGACGTCGCCGCGCTGGCCGAATTGATTGCCAGTGGCGCCGTCAAGAACATGTCGCTTAACTGAACAATGAAGAGGCAGGCTCCGCACGCCGGGGCGCCGGATTCGCAACAAGGCGGTCAACCCGCATTCGCCGCCCCGTGCGGTACAAGAAGAGGCTAGGGAACATGAAGAAATCGTCAGGGCAAGGTTCCGAAGATCCCATCCTGCAGTGGGTGACTTTCCGCCTGGACAATGAAACCTACGGCATCAACGTGATGCAGGTGCAGGAAGTCCTGCGCTACACCGAGATCGCGCCGGTGCCGGGGGCTCCCAGCTACGTCCTGGGCATCATCAACCTGCGTGGCAACGTGGTGACGGTGATCGATACCCGCCAGCGCTTTGGCCTGGATTCCGCGCCGGTCACCGACAACACCCGCATCGTCATCATCGAGGCGGACAAGCAGGTGGTGGGCATCCTCGTCGACAGCGTCGCCGAAGTGGTCTACCTGCGTCAGTCCGAGGTCGAGACCGCGCCCAACGTGGGCAACGAGGAGTCGGCCAAGTTCATCCAGGGCGTCTGCAACAAGAACGGCGAGCTGCTGATCCTGGTCGAGCTGGACAAGATGATGAGCGAAGAAGAGTGGTCGGAGCTGGAGAGCATCTGACGTGCTGATCGAGATCGCGCTGCTGGTCCTGGCGGTCGCCTGTGCGGCGCTCGCCTTCGCCTGCGTGCGATTGCGCCGGCAGCAGCTGGAGCTCGCCCAGGAACAGGCCAAGCGCGAAGCGGCTCGAGACCAGCGGCTGAAGGAACTGGCCCGCCGTCTCGATGCCTACCTCAGCGGCAGCATCCGCATGGGGGAGGAGTTGCACGAGCTGCGCCGGGTGGTGGCGCCGCTGCCCGACAAGGTCAGTCAGATCGAGCAGCGCGACCCCAGCAGCATCTCCTTCACCCAGGCTGCGCGCCTGGCGGGCATGGGGGCGAGCGTCGACGACCTCACTCATTCCTGTGGGCTCAGCAAGGCCGAGGCGGAACTGGTCAGCAAGCTCCAGCTCGCGCGCAAGCAGGCCCAGAGCTGATGCGCGCCCGGTTCTAAGCCCCGCCTGTCATCTAACCAATCACTCCAAGTCGGCACTTCTGCCCGGACTAGGCTCTAACCAGGCCCACCGAGCGGAGTTGCCCATGCGCCTGGCTCCCCTGTTGCTCTTGCTCCTCTTGCCGCTGGCCCAGGCGGAAGAGGCACCCTTGCATGTTGCGGGAGCGACGACTGTCAACGTGCTGCAGGCCAAGCGGCTGTTCGACTACGGCGCCCTGTTCATCGACGTCCGGCCGGACCGGGAGTGGAGCTGGGGCCACGTTCACGGTGCCGTGCACCTGGACCTGGCCGACCGCTTCGCCGGCCTGGCCATGCCCCAGTGGCCGCGGCATGTGCCGCTGGTGATCTACTGCGACAGCGACGTCTGCCCGCGCGGGGCGCTGGCGGCGCAACTGGCAGTGGGATGGGGGTATCGCCAGGTCTTCTATTTCCGTGACGGCTACTTCGCCTGGCAATTGCTGGACTTCCCCCAAGGCAAGGGCATGGAGGGTGAGGTGCTGGCGCTCAGCCCTTAGGGCCCTCCAGCAGCGGCAGGCCGGGCGTCACGTCCCGGGTGGCGTCGGGGTCGAAGCCCGCCGGGCATTTGCCCTTCAGGTACCAGGCAAAGGCGATGATCTCGGCCAGCGTGCGATACAGCGCCTCGGGGATGGCCTCGCCCAGTTCCATCCGCGCCAGCAGGCGCACCAGCTCAGCGTTCTCGTAGATCGGCACCTCGTACTCGCGGGCGATGGCGAGGATCGCCTCGGCCAGCTCGTCGTCACCCTTGGCGGTCAGGTTCGGTGCACTGACCCCGTCATAGGACAGGGCAATCGCTTGGCGGCGTTCGGTCTGTTTCATGCCGTCTCATCCACCCAGCGTTGCTGCAGGGTCGTGCGTGGACCTTGGGGCGGCGTGCCTTGCTGGCAGGCCAGTTCACCCACTTCCAGGCCGGCGGCCACCAGCCGCTCCCGCAGATTGCCCAGTTCGCTGTCGATGAAGCGCGCCGTGGCGGCTCGCTCCGCCCACAGTTGGCTGGAGATCGAACCGCGCAGCAACTGCGCCTGGACCTGCAAAGGGCCCAAGGGGGCGATGTCGAACGCCAGTTCGATACGCCAGAGGTTTTCCTTCTGTTCGTCCTTGCGCCGCTGTTGTTGGGCCTGACGCTCTTCCTGCTGGATCTTGATCTGCAGCGGGACGATTTCCTGCTGGTTGCGCATCGGCAGCTCCAGCTGCCAGGTGGTGACGAGGTTGCCCTCCGGGGTCATCTGCGACTGCGCCAGGCTGGAGAGCTGGTGGGTCTGCAGGCGCGAGACGGCTGCCGCCGCCAGCTTCAGCAGGGTTTCCAGGTCGCCTTCCTCCTGTGCGGCCTGGGCCAGGCGGGAGGGGAGGGGGAAGCTCAGTGCCTGCTGGCGCGAGCTGGCCTGGCCGAGGGAGCCCAGTGCGTTGCGGATGAAGGCCGGCAGGGCCTGGGCCATGGCGTTGCTGGCGCCAGCGGTGGGCAGCGCCGCCGGTGCGTTGGGCAGCTCAGGCAGCAATTGGGCGATCAGGCGCAGCAGGTTGCCCTTCAGGTCCTGCCCGGTGGCGGCGCCATGACCGGCCAGCAGGCGCGCCTCCAGCAGCGCACCGCTGTTCTCCATGGCCTTGGCCAGTTGCTTGGCGTCGCTCAGCTGGCCGGGGCCGGGCAGTGAGCCCAGCAGGCGCTCCACGGCGTTGCGCAGGTTCGGTGGCAGGTCCGGGTCGAGTTCGGCAAGGGCGCCGAACAGGCCCTCCAGGGAACCCTGGCGCGACACCTGGCTGTTCAACTGCTGGCTGAGGGCCAACTGGTCCAGGCGATTGCTCAGCGGGATGAAGCGCAGGGACTGGTCGCCCTGGACCTGGGCGCTGAGCAGGCTGCCGACCGGCAGCGGTTGCGGGCTGTCGACAGCCAGCTGGCGGCCTGCCAGCGGCGTGTTGATCAGGTTGATCAGGGTGCGATAGACGGTCGCTTTTGCCTCGGCAAGCTGTTCACTGGCGACCACCTTGCCCTGGATCAGCGTGCCGACCGGCACTTGCTCCAGGTCCAGGCTGTCCAGCGGCAGGGCACCGGTCGGTTGCAGGGCTACCATCAGGCGGCTGTCCGAAAGGGCCGTGACGTTCACCAGCGAGCCCTGGCTCAGGGGGCGCGTGCTGGTGGCTTCCAGCGTTGCCTGCTGGCCGCTGCCCAGGCTCAGGCGCAGCATCACCTGGAAGCTGTTCTGTGCGGTTTCCTTGACGCTGACGACCTCGGCCTCGGCGCTGTCGCCGGCCGCCAGCAGGCCATTGGATGGTTGCAGCAGCTTCAGCGCGGCATCTGCTACAGCCTGCGCCGCCCGGCTGGCGGTGGGCACGGAAGCGATGGGGCGCGAAGTGCTGATCTCGGTCATCAAAGGGTTACAACCTGTTGAAAAAGCCCCCTTCGGGGCTGGGGATGACATGTATAATGCCGCCCCGTCCGGGCTGGCGGTGGAGCGCGATTCCAGTATAGCGGCCGGCGACCCCATCACTTGAGTTCCCCGCAGGGTATCCGCTGACGTGACCAGTCCCTACCTCCAGACCCTCGACCTCGCCTGCGAGCGTGATTGGCGGATGCTCTTCGAAGGGCTGGACCTGGCGCTCGAACCCGGGGAAATGTTGCAGATCAGCGGACCCAACGGCAGTGGCAAGACCAGCCTGCTGCGCCTGCTCTGCGGCCTGATGCAACCCACCTCCGGCGAGATCCTGCTGAAAGGCGTCGCCCTCGGTCGGCAGCGTGCCGAACTGGCCCGCGAGCTGCTGTGGATTGGCCATGCCGCCGGCATCAAGGGCCTGCTCACCCCGGAAGAGAACCTGACCTGGCTCTGCGCCCTGCACCAGAGCGCCGAGCGCGAGGCGATCTGGGAAGCGCTGGCCGCCGTCGGGCTGCGTGGATTCGAGGACGTTCCCAGCCACACCCTCTCCGCTGGCCAGCAGCGTCGTGTCGCCCTGGCGCGGCTCTACCTCGATCCGCCGCCGTTGTGGATCCTCGACGAACCCTACACCGCACTCGACAAGCAGGGCGTCGCCCAGCTCGAGGCGCACCTGGCCGGGCACTGCGAGCGTGGCGGCCTGGTGGTGTTCACCACCCACCACAGCCCCGCCCACCTGCCGGCGGGCTACCGTGAACTGGACCTGGGACGACGTGCGGCATGAGATCGGTCTTCACCCTGGTCATGGCCCGCGAAGCGCGCCTGCTGTTCCGTCGCCCTGCCGAGCTGGCCAACCCCCTGGTGTTCTTCGCCATCGTCATCGCCCTGTTCCCCCTGGCGGTCGGTCCCGAGAGCCAATTGTTGCAAACCCTTTCACCGGGGCTGGTCTGGGTAGCGGCCCTGTTGGCCGTCCTGCTCTCGCTGGACGGGCTTTTCCGCAGTGATTTCGAGGACGGCTCGCTGGAACAGTGGGTCGTTTCGCCGCACCCCCTGCCGCTTCTGGTCCTGGCCAAGGTGCTGGCACACTGGCTCTTCTCCGGACTGGCGCTGGTCCTGCTGGCGCCGCTGCTGGCGCTGATGCTGGGCCTGCCCGCCCGCTGCCTGCCGGTGCTGCTCGGCTCCCTGCTGCTGGGCACGCCGGTGTTGAGCCTGCTGGGTGCGGTGGGTGCCGCGCTGACCGTTGGTCTCAAGCGCGGCGGCCTGCTTCTCGCGCTGCTGATACTGCCGCTGTACATCCCCGTGCTGATTCTCGGCAGCGGGGCCCTGCAAGCGGCCCTGCAAGGATTGCCGGCTGTCGGCCACCTGTTGTGGCTGGGCTGCCTCACCGCCCTGGCGGTGACCCTGACTCCCTTTGCCATAGCCGCCGGCCTGACCATCAGCGTCGGCGAATAACGAACAAGAGTTGCCTTGATGAGAGAACTGCCGATGTCCGCACAGGCCTCCGTGCCCAGCAGGTGGGCCCGATGAACTGGACCTGGTTCCACAAGCTGGGTTCGCCGAAATGGTTCTACGAGATCAGTGGCCGCTGGCTCCCCTGGTTCGCCGTCGGCGCCGCCCTGCTGATCACCGTCGGTACCGTCTGGGGCCTGGCCTTCGCACCGCCGGACTACCAGCAGGGCAACAGCTTCCGGATCATCTACATCCACGTCCCGGCCGCCTTCCTGGCTCAGTCCTGCTACGTCATGCTCGCCGTCTGTGGTGTGGTCGGGCTGGTCTGGAAGATGAAGCTGGCCGACGTCGCCCTGCAGGCCGCCGCGCCGGTAGGCGCCTGGATGACCTTCATCGCCCTGGTGACCGGTGCCGTGTGGGGCAAGCCCACCTGGGGGGCCTGGTGGGTGTGGGATGCCCGACTGACGTCGATGCTCATCCTCCTGTTCCTGTACTTCGGTGTGATTGCACTGGGCCAGGCCATCAGCAATCGTGACAGCGCCGCCAAGGCCTGCGCGGTGCTGGCCATCGTCGGGGTCATCAACATCCCGATCATCAAGTACTCGGTGGAGTGGTGGAACACCCTGCACCAGCCGGCCACCTTCACCGTCACCGAGAAGCCGGCCATGCCCGCCGAGATGTGGGTGCCGCTGCTGCTGATGGTGCTGGGCTTCTACTGCTTCTTCGGCGCCGTGGTGCTGATGCGCATGCGCCTTGAAGTCCTGCGTCGCGAGGCCCGCGCCGCCTGGGTGCGCAACGAGGTGAAGGCCCTGGTGGAGAAGGCATCGTGAGTTTTGCATCGTTCGGCGAGTTCCTCGCCATGGGCCACCACGGCCTTTACGTCTGGAGCGCCTACGGCATCAGCCTGCTGGTCCTGGCGCTCAACGTCGCGCTGCCGGTCGCAGCCCGGCGTCGCTACCTGAAAGAAGAGGCGCGCCGTCTGCGCCGGGAGGAAGGCAAGTGAATCCGATCCGCAAGAAGCGCCTGTTCATCATCCTGGCCATCCTCGCCGGGGTGGGGATCGCCGTGGCGCTGGCGTTGTCGGCGCTGCAGCAGAACATCAACCTGTTCTACACCCCCACCCAGATCGCCAACGGCGAAGCCCCCCAGGACACTCGCATCCGCGCCGGCGGCATGGTGGCCGAAGGCTCGGTCAAGCGCACCGGCGACTCCCTCGACGTCGAGTTCGTGGTCACCGACTTCGCCAAGAGCGTCACCATCCGCTACCACGGCATCCTCCCCGACCTGTTCCGCGAAGGGCAGGGCATCGTCGCCCTGGGCAAGCTGGACGGGCAGGGCGTGCTGGTGGCTGACGAGGTGCTGGCCAAGCACGACGAGAAGTACATGCCGCCGGAGGTCACCAAGGCCCTCAAGGAAAGCGGCAACCTGCCTGAGAAGAAAGAGGGCTGATCGATGATTCCCGAACTCGGCCACCTGGCCCTGATCCTCGCCCTGTGCATGGCTGCCGTGCAGGCCACCCTGCCGATGATCGGCGCCTGGCGCGGCGACCGGCAGTGGATGAGCCTGGCGCAACCGGCCGCCTGGGGGCAGTTCGCCTTCCTGGCGTTCTCCTTCGGCTGCCTCACCTGGGCCTTCATGAGCGACGATTTCTCGGTCGCCTACGTCGCCAGCAACTCCAACAGCGCGCTGCCCTGGTACTACAAGTTCAGCGCCGTATGGGGTGCCCACGAGGGCTCGCTGCTGCTCTGGGCGCTGATCCTCGGCGGTTGGACCTTCGCCGTCTCGGTGTTCTCCCGGCAACTGCCCGAGGTGATGCTGGCCCGCGTCCTGGGCGTGATGGGCATGATCAGCATCGGCTTCCTGTCGTTCCTGATCATCACCTCCAACCCCTTCAAGCGCCTGCTGCCGAACATGCCGGCCGACGGCAACGACCTGAACCCGCTGCTGCAGGACTTCGGCCTGATCGTCCACCCGCCGATGCTCTACATGGGCTACGTCGGCTTCTCGGTGGCCTTCGCCTTCGCCATCGCCGCGCTGCTCGGCGGTCGCCTGGACGCCGCCTGGGCGCGCTGGTCGCGTCCGTGGACCATCATCGCCTGGGCCTTCCTCAGCGTCGGCATCGTGCTCGGCTCCTGGTGGGCCTACTACGAACTCGGCTGGGGGGGCTGGTGGTTCTGGGACCCGGTGGAGAACGCCTCCTTCATGCCCTGGCTGGTCGGCACCGCGCTGATCCACTCCCTGGCCGTCACCGAGAAGCGTGGCGTATTCAAGAGCTGGACCGTGCTGCTGGCCATCGCCGCCTTCTCCCTCAGCCTGCTGGGTACCTTCTTGGTCCGTTCCGGCGTGCTGACTTCGGTGCACGCCTTTGCCGCCGACCCGGAGCGGGGCGTGTTCATCCTCGGCTTCCTGCTGGCCGTGGTGGGCAGCTCGCTGACCCTGTTCGCCATCCGCGCGCCGGTGGTCAAGAGCCAGGTGGGCTTCGCCCTCTGGTCCCGCGAGACGCTGCTGCTGGTCAACAACCTGGTGCTGGTGGTGACCGCCGCCATGATCCTGCTGGGCACCCTCTACCCGCTGGTGCTGGACGCGCTGTCCGGCGCCAAGCTCTCCGTCGGCCCGCCGTACTTCAATGCCCTGTTCCTGCCGCTGATGGCCCTGCTGATGGTGGTGATCGCCGTGGGCGTGCTGGTGCGCTGGAAGGACACCCCGGTGAAGTGGCTGGTGGGCATGCTCGGCCCGGTGCTGGTGGGCAGCCTGGTGCTGGGCGTGCTCGCAGCGTTCGTCCTGGGGGATTTCCACTGGGCGGTGCTGGCGGTTGGCTGCCTGTCCGCCTGGGTGCTGCTGGCCGGCGTCCGCGACCTGCTCGACAAGACCCGCCACAAGGGCCTGCTCAAGGGCGCCCGCAGCCTGACCCGCAGCTACTGGGGCATGCAGCTGGCCCACGCCGGCATCGCCGTGTGTGCCCTCGGCGTCGTGCTTTCCAGCCAGTACAGCGCCGAGCGTGACCTGCGCCTGTCCCCCGGCGAGTCGGTGGAGCTGGGCGGCTACCGCTTCGTGTTCGAGGGCGCAGCCCACCACGAAGGCCCCAACTTCACCTCCGACAAGGGCACCGTCCGTGTCCTCGACGGTGATCGGCAGATCGCCGTGCTGCACCCGGAGAAGCGCCTGTACACCGTGCAGCAGTCGATGATGACCGAGGCCGGCATCGACGCCGGCTTCACCCGCGACCTCTACGTCGCCCTCGGCGAGCCCCTGGGTGATGGCGCCTGGGCCGTGCGCGTGCACGTCAAACCGTTCGTCCGCTGGATCTGGCTCGGTGGCCTGCTGATGGGCCTGGGCGGCGTCCTGGCGGCATTCGACCCGCGCTACCGGGTCAAGGTGAAGACCCGGGTGCGTGACGCCCTGGGCCTGGCTGGAGCTCAAGCATGAAGCGCCTGATCCTGTTGCTGCCGCTGGCGATCTTCCTCGGCGTGGCGGTGTTCCTCTACCGCGGGTTGTTCCTCGACCCCGCCGAGCTGCCCTCGGCGCTGATCGGCAAGCCCTTCCCCGCGTTCAGCCTGCCGGCCGTGGACGGCGCGCGCACGCTGACCGAGGCCGACCTCAAGGGCAAGCCCGCGCTGGTCAACGTCTGGGGCACCTGGTGCATCTCCTGCCGGGTCGAGCACCCGGTGCTGAACAAGCTGTCGCAGATGGGCGTGACCATCTACGGCGTCAACTACAAGGACGACAACGCCGCCGCCCTCAAGTGGCTGAAGGAGTTCCACAACCCCTATCAGCTGGACATCCGCGACGAGCAGGGCAGCCTCGGCCTGGACCTGGGCGTCTACGGCGCCCCCGAGACCTTCCTGATCGACAAGGACGGCATCATCCGCCACAAGTTCGTCGGTGTGATCGACGAGGTCGTCTGGCGCGAGCAGCTGGCGCCGCTGTACCAGTCCCTGGTCGACGAGGCCGGCCAATGAAGCGCCTGCTCGCCACCCTGGCCCTCGGCCTTGCCCTCACCGGCGTCGCCCGCGCGGCCATCGACACCTACGAGTTCCGTGACGAAGCCGAGCGCGAGCGCTTCCGTGTGCTCACCGAAGAACTGCGCTGCCCCAAGTGCCAGAACCAGAACATCGCCGACTCCAACGCCCCTATCGCCACCGACCTGCGCCGCGAGATCTACCGCATGCTCGAAGCGGGCAAGAGCAATGACGAGATCGTCGACTTCCTGGTGGCCCGCTACGGCGACTTCGTGCGCTACAAGCCCCCGGTGAACGGCCGCACGCTGCTGCTCTGGTACGGCCCGGCTGGCCTGCTGGCCGGCGGCCTGCTGGTGCTCGGGGTGATCGTGCTGCGCCGTCGCCGCGTCGAGAACGCGCCGGGTGATGCACTGCTTTCCAGCGATGAGCGCGCCCGTCTGGATGCGCTGCTCAATCAAGAGACTCAGGACAAGAACCGCTGATGATCGATTTCTGGCTCGCCGCCGGCCTGCTGTTGCTGGTCGCCCTGGCATTCCTACTGATTCCCGTGCTGCGCGGCCGCAAGGCCCAGGCCGAGGAAGACCGAACCGCCCTCAACGTCGCCCTGTACCAGGAGCGCCTGGCCGAATTGCAGGCCCAGCACGAGGCCGGCACCCTTACCGAGGCCCAGCTGGAGGCCGGTCGCGCCGAAGCGGCCCGCGAACTGCTGGCCGATACCGAGGGCGCCGCCGCCGACCGCAGTGCTCGCCTGGGGCGTGCGCTGCCGCTGCTCGCCGCACTGCTGGTGCCGGCCCTAGGCCTTGGCCTGTATGCCCACTGGGGTTCCAGCGACAAGGTCCAGCTGGCCCGCGAAATGCGCGAACAGCCGCGCACCATCGAGGAAATGACCGCGCGCCTGGAAAAGGCCGTGCAGGCCCAGCCGGATTCCGCCGAAGGCTGGTACTTCCTCGGCCGTACCTACATGGCCCAGGAGCGCCCGGTCGATGCCGCCAAGGCCTACGAGCGCGCGGTGCAGATCGCCGGCCGTCAGCCCGAGCTGCTCGGCCAGTGGGCCCAGGCGCTGTACTTCGCCAGCCAGAAGCGTTTCACCCCTGAAGTCCAGGCGCTGACCGAAGACGCCCTCAAGGCGGACCCCAACGAGGTCACCAGCCTGGGCCTGCTGGGCATCGCCGGTTTCGAGGAAGGCCGCTTCAAGGACGCCATCGGCTACTGGGAACGCCTGATCGCCGTGCTGCCCCAGGACGACCCGTCCCGCGCTGCCCTGCAAGGTGGGATCGACCGGGCCCGCGAGCGGCTGGCCGAGAACGGCGAAACCCTGCCCGAGCGCGAGACGCTCACCAAGTCCATGCCGCAGCTGAAGGTCCGCGTCGACCTGGCCGCCGCACTGAAAGACAAGGTGCAGCCGGGCGACACGGTGTTCATCTTCGCCCGCGCCGCCGAAGGTCCGCCCATGCCGCTGGCCGTCAAGCGCCTGACGGTGAAGGACCTGCCGGCCGAGGTGGTGCTCAGCGACGCCGACGCGATGATGCCGCAACTGAAGATCTCCAACTTCCCGCAGGTGCAACTGGTCGCCCGTGTATCCCGTGAAGGCAATGCCAAGAGCGGTGAATGGATCGGACGCGGCCCGGCGTTGTCTAGTGCTACCGAGGATCCGCAGCAGTTGACCATCGACAGCCCGGATCAGCCCTGACAACCCCATCGGAGCCGGCGGCCATGCACGCGACCCTTCGACTGTCCCTGGCCTGCCTGCTCGTCACCCTGGCCGGCTGTACCCTCCGGCCTCCCGCCCCGGCAGGCCAGCCGCCTGCCCAGGGGCCCGCGGCAACACCGCCGCGCGTCACCCCGGCCCCTGCGCCAACCCCGCGGGTGACCCGCATGAAGACCCACCCCCGCTATGCCCCGCCACCCGGCGCGGCCTGCTACTGGGACAACACCCTCGGGGTGTATGTGCTGGAAGGGCGGGGCGAGCTCTATTACCGCGAACGCACCTACTACCGCTGGGATGGCGGCTGGAGCTGGTCCAACGGCGCCGACGGTCCCTGGCAGCCCACCGACGCCTCCGGCGTGCCCGCCGGGCTGGGTCGTCGCCATCCGTGACCTGCGTCACAAAGGGCGGCTCGCAGGGCCATGGACAGCATCCGGGCGCTTAGGTAAGTTGCTGGCGTTTTGATATCTCCGGAGCACATGGATGTTCGCTCGCGCCTGCCTGGCCACCTTGGCCATCGTCCTTTCCCTGCCTGCCAGCGCTCAGGTCTACCAATGGCGAGACGAGCAGGGCCGCGTGCATTTCACCGACACCCCGCCGCCGGAAAGCCGCAACGTCCATGAAGAGAGGCTGCAGGTGAACACCATGCAGGGCCTCGACGACAGCGAGCTGACCTCCCGTTCGAAGTCTTCCAGTGGACTGGACCTGGACGATGAGGACGACCTCAACCCCGGCCAGCTCCAGCAGAAAGGCGTGGTGCAGTGCGCGGCCGCCATCTCGCGCATGCCGTCGCTGATCCGTGAGGCCCAGCAGCTCGGGCGTGAGCGTGTACGCCAGAAGCGCATCACCCAGGCCCAGCTGGACGAGGCCATGTACAAGTTCGACACCGCCTACAAGCTGCTCAAGCGCAACGAGCGGGCCTGTGTGTCCGACTACGTCAAGGGCGGTACGCCGCGCATGGCGGTCAACTGCATGGCCGACACCCGTGACGTGACCAGCTTCGGCCTGTGCATGCAGTTCGCCCAGTGGGCCGACGCCTTCGACTGAGGGGCGGGACTCACGGCTTGCCTCATGGGTTCTCCGGGTCGTGCCCCAGGGCCTGGATGAACAGCGAGAACAGCTCCGGCTGGGAGGAGATGTCCAGCTTGGCGTAGAGATGCCGGCGGTGGACCTTCACCGTGTCCGGCGAGATGGCCAGTCGCTCCGCCATCGCCTTGCTCGAATAGCCCCGCAGGATCAGCCGGGCGATCTCCAGCTCCCGCTCCGACAACACCCCCGCGCCGAACTGGCTGAGGGCATCGCGCACCTGCGAGGCCACCTGGTCCTGGCTGGCCGGGTCGCGAGCCTGCAGGCGCTGGCGCCAGTGCTGCTGCATCAGCGCCAGCACCCAGGGCGCCACCAGGGCCGCAAGGCCGCATTCCGCCGCATCGAACCGCTTTCGCATGCCCAGTGACAGGGACAGGCTGCCCGCGCCGGGGAGCTGCGCGATGAACTGCACCTCGTCTTCCAGCACGTTGTCGTGGAAGTAGCTGAGGTAGTACTCGCTCTGGCGGAAGTGGTCCGGCGCCACTTCCTCCAGGCGGTAGAAGCCGCTGGGCAGCCCTTCCCGGCACGCCTGGTAGAAGGGGTCGAGCAGGTAGGGCCCGCTGAGGTAGGCCGGCATGGCGGTGGGTGTGCCTTCCGGCTCGGCGTCGTACTCCTCCAGGGGCTGCGGCGCGCCCTGGGCGGGGTAGTAGGCCGCCAGCGCGTTGTCGAACGGCAGCCACTGGTGCAGCAGCAGGATCAGCTGCTTCCAGAACCGCTCGCCGCCGAGGTGCTCGACGGTACGGCCCAGGCCGGCATGCAGGCCGACCTCCCTGAACAGGCTGTCCATGCGGTGCTCCAGATCGAAAAGGGGGAGGCCAGCTTGTCCGATCCGCTCCCCCGGCCTCAAGGGGGCGTACGCCAATAGGGTGATTGGCGCACGGCCGGGCCCCGCCCAGAATCGGCCCACCAACCGGCGCCGCAAGAAGCGCCATTGCGTACTGCTTGATGTCTGCCTCAATCCCAATAACAACCAGAGGATCAGGATATGAGCGCTTCCACGCCTGCGGGCGGCCGTCTCAAACCCAGTCTCGGCACCGCCGATGTCGTCGCCATCACCGTCTCCGGGGTCACCCCCGCCAGTTCCATCTTCGTGATCGCCCCCTTCGCCATCCAGCAGGCCGGCAGCGGCGCCTTCATGGCCTTCGCCCTGGCCGGCGTGCTGGCCCTGATGTTCGCCTGCTGCTACGCCGAACTGGGCCGTGCGCACCGCTCGGCCGGCGGGGAGTACGTCTACGCCAAGCGCATCTTCGGTGGGCTGGCCGGCTACGCCACCTTCCTCACGGTGCTGGCCATGCTGCTGTTCATCCCGCCGGTGCTGGCCACCGGTGCCGCCACCTACCTCAACCGCGCGCTGGGCACGGCGTTCGACAGCCAGACGGTGGCGCTGACCATCGTCGTCGCCAGCTACGCGCTGGGCATTCTCAACATCAAGGTCAACGCCTGGGTCACCGGCCTCTGCCTGTTGCTGGAGGTGGCCGCGCTGCTGGTGATCGTCGGCCTGGGCTTCGGCAACCCCAGTCAGCCGGCCAGCGTGCTGCTGCACCCGCAGATCCTCGATGGCGGCGTGCTCCAGGCGGCGCCCATGGCGCTGGTGCTGGGCGCGGTGGGCACGGCGCTGTTCTCCTACAACGGCTACGGCAGCGCGGTGCTGATGGCCGAGGACATGAAATGCGGCGGCCGGGGCGTGCACAAGGCGGTGCTGTGGTCCCTGGTGCTGGTGGTGGTGATCGAGCTGGTGCCGCTCACCGCGTTGATCATCGGCGCGCCCTCGCTGGAGACCCTGATCGCCAGCCCCGACCCCATCGGCTACCTGCTCGCCAGCCTGGGCAACGAGACGCTGTCGCGCTGGGTCAGCGCCGGTATCTTCCTCTCGGTGTTCAACGCCATCGTCGCCATCGTCATCCAGATCGGCCGGGTCATCTTCAGCAGCGGCCGCGACGAGCTGTGGATGCCGACCCTCAACCGCACCTTCACCCGCATTCATCCGCGCTGGGATTCGCCCTGGCTGGCCACGCTGTTCTTGGCGGTGCCCTCGGCGCTGCTCAGCTTCAGCTCCAACCTGGCCGAACTGACTTCGTTCACGGTGCTGCTGATCGTCCTGGTCTACCTGGTGGTGGGGCTGTGCGGCCTGTTCAGCCGGGTGCTGCGGCGTGACCTGGAACACAGCTACCGCATGCCGTTCTGGCCGTTGCCGGCCCTGTTGGCTGCCGGTGGTGCCGCGGCGCTGCTGGTCAACCTGGGCCTGGCGGCCTCCAGCCGGGACCTGCTCATCATCCTCGGGCTGCTGGCCGTCTCGGTGATCTTCTACTGCACCTATGGCAAGTTCAGCCCGGCCTTCCAGAAGCTTTGAACCACAAGGAGTCGCCATGCGCGCGCGTCAATTGGGAATCCGCATCGGCCTGGGTACGCCCGGCCCGCTCAACGCCATCACCGATGTGCCCGGGGTCCGGGTCGGCCACAGCACGCTGGAGGAGGTGCGCGACGGCAAGCCGGTGCGCACCGGGGTGACCCTGGTGCAGCCCCGCGAGGGTTCGGCCCGCCAGCAACCCTGCTTCGCCGGTTGCCATGTGCTCAATGGCAACGGTGACGCCACCGGCCTGGAGTGGATCCGCGAGGCGGGCCTGCTGACCACGCCGCTGGCCATCACCAACACCCACAGTGTCGGCGTGGTGCGCGATGCCCTGGTGGCGGCCGAGCGCGAGCAGGCCGGGCAGGCGGTGTACTGGTGCATGCCGGTGGTGATGGAGACCTACGACGGTTTGCTCAACGACATCTGGGGCCAGCACGTCGGCCCCGAGCAGGTGCGCCAGGCCCTGGCCGAGGCGCGCAGCGGTGCCGTGGAGGAGGGCGCCGTGGGTGGTGGCACCGGGATGATCTGTCACGAATTCAAGGGCGGGATCGGCACCGCCTCCCGGCAGCTGCCGGCGGAGCAGGGTGGCTGGGCGGTGGGGGCGCTGGTGCAGGCCAACCACGGCGTGCGCCGTGAGCTGCGGGTGGACGGCTACCCGGTAGGACGCGTGCTGACCGAGATCGAGTCGCCCTTCGCCGAGCGTGATACCCCCGGCATGGGCTCGATCGTGGTGATCATCGCCACCGACGCGCCGCTGCTGCCGCACCAGTGCCAGCGCCTGGCCCAGCGCGCCTCCATCGGTATCGCCCGGACCGGCGGCGGCACCGAGGACTCCAGCGGCGACATCTTCCTGGCCTTCGCCACCGGCAACCGCAACCTGCCGCCGGCGGACTACGCGCGCAAGGACCTGCCGTTCAGCACACCGCTGGCAATGGTCAATAACGACCACATCTCCCCGCTGTTCTCGGCGGCGGCAGAGGCGGTGGAGGAGGCCATCGTCAATGCACTGTTGGCCGGGCGGGCGATGGTCACGGCGGATGGGCGCCGGGTGCCGGCGCTGGAAGGGGATGTGTTGCTGGAGGCGCTGCGCGCCCAGGGCTGGCGCGGCTGAAACGACAGGGCCCGGCGCTGGCCGGGCCCTGCTGGGTCACTGGGCGGTGTAGACCTGGTCGAACACGCCACCGTCCTGGAAGTGGGTCTTCTGCACGTCACGCCAGCTGCCGAAGGTCTTCTCCACGGAGAAGAAGTCCACCTTCGGGAAGCGGTCGGAGAACTTGGCGAGGATCTCCGGGTTGCGCGGGCGCAAGTAGTTGTTGGCGGCGATGGTCTGGCCCTCGTCGCTCCACAGGTACTTCAGGTAGGCCTCGGCGGTTTCGCGGGTGCCTTTCTTGTCCACCACCTTGTCGACCACAGCCACCGGCGGCTCGGCCTCGGCGGAAACGCTGGGGTAGACCACCTCGAAGCCACCGCGTCCGAATTCACGGGCGATCATCTCGGCTTCGTTCTCGAAGGTCACCAGCACGTCGCCGATCTGGTTCTGCATGAAGGTGGTGGTGGCGGCACGGCCACCGGTGTCCAGCACCGGCACGTGCTTGAACAGCTGGCCGACGAAGGCCTTGGCCTTCTCTTCATCGCCCCCGTTCTTCAGCACGTAGCCCCAGGCGGAGAGGTAGGTGTAGCGGCCGTTGCCCGAGGTCTTGGGGTTGGGCACCACCACCTGCACGCCGTCCTTCACCAGGTCCGGCCAGTCCTTCAGGCCCTTGGGGTTGCCCTTGCGCACGATGAACACGGTGGCGGAGGTGAACGGTGCGCTGTTGTTCGGCAGGCGCTCGGCCCAGTTCTTCGGCACCAGGCCGCCGTTGTCGGCGAGGGCGTCGATGTCGGTGGCTTGGTTCATGGTGATGACGTCGGCCGGCAGGCCGTCGATCACGGCACGGGCCTGCTTGCTGGAGCCGCCGTGGGACATCTGCAGGGTGACGTTCTCGCCCTTTTCCGCTTTCCAGTGCTTCTGGAAGGCGGCGTTGTAGTCCTTGTAGAAGTCGCGCATCACGTCGTAGGAGACGTTGAGCAGCGGCGGTGCGGCATGGGCGGCACCGGCCAGGGCGAGACCTGCGGCGAGGAGCGAGGCGGAGAACAGTCGTTTCACTGTGCGTTCCTTCTTGGCGGAGTGAGGAGCGGGACTATAGCGGCTGGCTGCATATGCTTTAAAGAACTGAAAAGTAATTTGCTTATTCTGCGCCGAGGGCAAGCAGGGCCCGCTGCAGGTTCTGCCGGGCCGGCTGCTCCCAGCGCTCGGCCAGCGGGGCGTTGTGGTAGAGCGCCGGGTGCGCCAGGAGCTGCTTCAGGAGTTTGCTGCGCCCGGCCCGGAACAGCGGCTCCGGCACCCAGTGGTACTCCTGGCGGATGGCGGTTTCGTAGGCGTCGTACACCGGCGGCGGGGCCGCGAGGATGGACAGGTCGAGGTCGACCACCAGCCCGGCGTCGGCACCTTGCGGCGGTGCCTGGTGGCAGGTGGCGAGAATGAGCGCGCGAACGGCCTCGCCGTGGTGCCCGAGCCCGGCGGCCTCCAGCCAGGCCACTGCCTGCTCGGCGCTGGCGGCTTCGTTGTCCTGGCGGCGGGTGTCGTAGACCAGGTCGTGGGTCCAGAGCGCCAGTTCGACGAGGTGTGGGTGCCCGGCCAGGTGTTGCCAGGTGTCGAAGTGCGCCAGGCAGGCCGCGATGTGGGCGTCGCTGTGGTAGGCGCGGTCCGGTGCGGAATAGGCCGCCAGCAGGTGCTCGAAGCTATCGGCGGGGGCTGTGGCACCCAGCTGCTGCCAGAGGCGGTTCCAGCGGGTCGGATCGAGTCGGCTCATGGTGGGCCCGGTTGCAGTGGCAGGGAGGCTCACGATGCCCGGCCGGCGGCCGTCGTGCAATGTTCTGAGCCTCTCTTGAAATGGTCTTTCAAAGGCGGCGGGCACGGCGCAGCGCATGGGCGTTGTCGGCAGTGCGCCGGGCGCTGTCCCGCAGCAGGCGCCCACCGGCCAGCACCAGCCAGCAGGCGAGGATGAAGGGTGCGGTCATGGCCGGCAGCCCCAGGGCGGCGAAGCCGGGTTGCAGCAGCAGGCCCAGCCCCACCCCCAGCAGCACGTGGGGCAGGCTGCGGACACCCTGGCCGAGGGCGATGGCGATGAGTACGCCGTTGAGGCCGAACAGCCCACCCATCACGGCCGTGTGCGGCAGCGCCAGGGTCATGCCCAGCAGTAGCGCCGAGCCGGCGCCCAGCAGGGCCCAGGCCGCCACGCGCCAGCTGGCGAGGGCCAGGGCGGCGAGGACGCAGGCCCCGGCAGCGGGGCTGTCGAGGAAGATCACCTGGCCGAAGCTGCGCAACAGGGCGAGGCCACCGTCCGCCAGGGTCACCTGGGGCCAGGGCGTGTCGTCCGGCTGGGGCGGCGGCAGCAGGCCGGCCAGCCACAGGCTGATCCAGCCCAGCGCCACGAAGGGGCTGGTGTACACCGGCAGGCCGTCGTGGTGGCGCGAGGCACGCAGCAGAGGGCGCATCACCAGGCTCGACAGCCCGGCTGCGGCGATGACGAACAGCGGCAGCAGCGCCTCGCCCTCCAGGCGCAACCCGAGCAGCAGGCCCAGCAGGCAGCCGTTGTAGCCATAGAGGCCGGCGTCGAGGTCGTCAGGGGCTGCGCCCAGGCAACGGGCGATGAACCAGGCACTCCAGGTACCCAACACGGCGTAGGGCAGCAGGCTGGGTGCCCCGAGGAAGATGGCGAGCAGCAGCACGGCGCCGCAGCCCGGATGACGTTGCAGGAATACCTGGCTCACCCCGTTGAGGGGGCCGATGAACCAGCCCCGGAGGGTTGGGTGTGGGCTTCGCATGGTGGCAGTCGAAAGAACGCGTGGGACGGCTCGTGGGCACGTCAGGCGCGGCTCGCTGCATGGGCGGGCCGCGCCGGGGCTGGGAGGCGGCGGGCCGATACGTGCCGGCCCGCTTCACCTCAGGACAGTTGTTCGATACGCAGCAGGTTGGTGGAGCCGGGCGTGCCGAGGGGGACGCCGGCGGTGATCACCAGGGTGTCTCCCGTGCGGGCCATATTCTGGCCACGGGCGATCTCCAGGGCGGTGCCGGTGATCTCCTCGACGCGGTGCAGGCGGGCGTTGACCACCGAGTAGACACCCCAGGCCAGGGTCAGGCGCCGCGCCGTGGCCAGGTTCGGCGTCAGGCTGAGGATCGGCGCCTTGGGCCGTTCGCGGGAGGCGCGCAGGCTGGAGGCGCCGGACTCGGTGTAGTTCACCAGCACGGCCACGGGGAGGATGCTGCTGATGCGGCGGATGGCGCAACTGATGGCGTCGGAGGCCGTGGCTTCGGCCTGGGGGCGGGCCACGTCGAGCTGGCTCTGGAAGTCCGGGCCGTTCTCCACCTGGCGGATGATCTTGCTCATCATCTGCACCGTTTCCAGCGGGTAGTCGCCGGAGGCGGTCTCGGCCGACAGCATCACGGTGTCGGCGCCTTCGGCCACGGCGTGGGCCACGTCGGTGACTTCGGCGCGGGTCGGCGCCGGGGAGAAGCGCATGGACTCGAGCATCTGGGTCGCCACCACCACCGGCCGGCCGAGCTGGCGGCAGGTGCGGATGATGTCCTTCTGGATGCGCGGCACGTTCTCGGCCGGCACTTCGACCCCCAGGTCGCCACGGGCCACCATGATGGCGTCGCACAGGCGGGCGATGGCCTCCAGGTGCTGCACGGCGGAGGGCTTCTCGATCTTGGCCATCAGCGCGGCGCGGCCCTGGATCAGCTCGCGGGCTTCGACGATGTCCTCGGGGCGCTGGACGAACGACAGCGCCACCCAGTCCACGCCCAGCTCCAGGCCGAAGTCCAGGTCACGGCGGTCCTTGGCGGTCAGGGGGGAGAGCTGCAGCACCGCCTCGGGCACGTTCACGCCCTTGCGGTCGGACAGCTCGCCGCCGGCGATCACGCGGGTTTCCACCGCGTCGGCATGCTTGGCGGTCACCTGCAGGCGCAGGCGGCCGTCGTCCAGCAGCAGGCTCATGCCCGGCTCCAGGGCCTGGATGATCTCCGGGTGGGGCAGGTTGACCCGTTGGCTGTCGCCGGGGCGGGCGTCGAGGTCGAGGCGGAAGGCCTGGTCGCGCTCCAGCTGGACCTTGCCTTCGGCGAAGCGGCCGACCCGCAGCTTGGGCCCTTGCAGGTCCATGAGGATGCCGATGGGGTGGCCCAGCTCGCGTTCCACCTCGCGCACCCACTGGTAGCGCTGGGCGTGGTCGGCGTGCTCGCCGTGGCTGAAGTTCAGGCGGAACAGGTTGACGCCGGCCTTCACCAGGTCGCGGATGTCGTCGATGCCTTTGATCGCCGGCCCGAGGGTGGCGAGGATCTTCACTTTCTTGTCAGGCGTCATGTGCAGGGCTCTCAAGAATCAGGATGGCGCGGAAGTCGTTGACGTTGGTACGGGTCGGGCCGGTCACGATCAGCCCGTCGAGGGCGGCGAAATAGCCGTAGCCGTCGTTGTCGTCGAGGGCGTCGCGGGAGGACAGGCCGAGTGTCTGGGCGCGGGCGTGGCTCTCCGGGGTCATCAGGGCGCCGGCATTGTCCTCGGAACCGTCGATGCCGTCAGTGTCGCCTGCCAGGGCGTAGATGCCCGGGTGGCCCTTGAGGTCGTGGGCCAGGCTGAGGAGGAACTCGGCGTTGCGCCCGCCACGGCCGTTGCCGCGTACGGTGACGGTGGTCTCGCCGCCGGAGAGGATCACGCACGGCGGCTTGATCGGCTGGCCGTGGCGGGCGATCTGCCGGGCGATGCCGGCGTGGACCTTGGCCACCTCGCGGGATTCGCCCTCCAGGTCGCCGAGGATCAGCGGCGTCAGGCCGGCGGCGCGGACCTTGTCGGCGGCGGCGTCGAGGGATTGCTGGGGCGTGGCAATGAGCTGGAAGTGGCTGCGGGACAGGCACGGGTCACCGGGCTTGACCGTCTCCGAGCGCGGGTCCTGCAGCCAGGCGCGGACGTGGGCGGGTACCTCGATCTGGTAGCGGGCTAGGATCGCCAGGGCGTCGGCGGAGGTGGTCGGGTCGGCCACGGTGGGGCCGGAGGCGATCACCGTGGCCTCGTCGCCGGGCACGTCGGAGATGGCATAGGTGTAGACGGTGGCCGGCCAGCAGGCCTTGGCCAGGCGGCCGCCCTTGATGGCCGAGAGGTGCTTGCGCACGCAGTTCATCTCGGAGATGGAGGCGCCGGACCGGAGCAGGGCCTTGTTGACCTGCTGCTTGTCCTGGAGGGTGAGCCCTTCGGCCGGCAGGGCCAGCAGGGAGGAGCCGCCGCCGGAAAGCAGGAAGATCACCCGGTCCGCTTCGCTGAGGCCGCTGACCAGCTCCAGTACGCGCCGGGCCGTTTCCAGGCCGGCGGCGTCCGGCACCGGGTGGGCGGCTTCGACCACTTCGATGCGCCGGCAGTCGGCGCCGTGGCCGTAGCGGGTCACCACCAGGCCGGCGATCTCGCCCTGCCATTCGCGCTCGATCACTTCGGCCATGGCGGCGGCGGCCTTGCCGGCACCGATGACGATGACGCGGCCGGAACGGTCGGTGGGCA
This sequence comes from Metapseudomonas otitidis, assembly GCF_900111835.1. Lineage (GTDB taxonomy): Bacteria > Pseudomonadota > Gammaproteobacteria > Pseudomonadales > Pseudomonadaceae > Metapseudomonas > Metapseudomonas otitidis. Next base: position 11,458 of record NZ_FOJP01000003.1, on the reverse strand, counting down.
GGTGGTCGGCGAGGACCTGGCGGGGATGGGCGGCGGCGATGGCGGTGGCGAACAGGTCGCGCAGCAGGGCTTCGGGATTGAGCGGCATGAGGGGGCTCCAGGGCAGGGCAGTGGTTCGGGGGCTACCGTCGGCCTGGGGCGTCGGGCGGGCCGATCCCAGTCCCGAGCGGCCGGGGTGCGGGGCCGCTCGGGACTGGGATCGACCACCCTGGCCTCTGGCGCCGTGTCACCTCGGGCCAGGGCAGTCGATTGGGGTTCGCCGAGGATAAACCGATCCGTGGACCGGCTCATGCACCCGGCGGCAAACGCCTTACTCCTTGCGGATGGAGAAGTTGGCCATGTGCTCCAGGCCCTTGATCAGCGCGGAGTGGTCCCAGCCGCTGCCGCCCAGGGCGGCGCAGGTGCTGAACACCTGCTGGGCGTTGGCGGTGTTGGGCAGGTTGAGGCCCAGTTCGCGGGCGCCGGAGAGGGCCAGGTTGAGGTCCTTCTGGTGCAGGTTGATACGGAAGCCCGGATCGAAGGTGCCCTTGATCATGCGCTCGCCGTGCACTTCGAGGATCTTCGAGCCGGCGAAGCCGCCCATCAGCGCCTCACGCACCTTGGCCGGGTCGGCACCGTTGCGGGCGGCGAACAGCAGGGCCTCGGCAACGGCCTGGATGTTCAGCGCGACGATGATCTGGTTGGCCACCTTGGCGGTCTGGCCGTCACCGCTGCCGCCGACGCGGGTGATGTTCTTGCCCATGGCCTGGAACAGCGGCAGGGCGCGTTCGAAGGCATTCGGACAGCCGCCGACCATGATGCTCAGGGTCGCGGCCTTGGCGCCGACTTCACCGCCGGAGACGGGGGCGTCGAGGTAGGTGGCGCCGGTGGCCTTGATCTTCTCGGCGAAGGCCTTGGTGGCAGTGGGGGAGATGGAGCTCATGTCGATCACCACCTTGTTCGGGCCCACGCCTTCGGCGATGCCGTCCTTGCGGAACAGTACGTCTTCGACCTGCGGGGTGTCCGGCACCATGACGATGATGAACTCGGCTTCCTGGGCCACTTCGCGGGGGTTGGCCAGGGCGATGGCGCCGGCCTCGACGAGCGCGGCAGGGGCCTTGTCATGGTGGTTGGAGAGGAACAGCTGGTGGCCGGCTTTCTGCAGGTTCTGCGCCATGGGCAGGCCCATGATGCCGGTGCCGATGAATCCGATCTTGGCCATGTGGAATACCTCGTTATTAGATGGCGTTGTGGGTTTTCAGCCAGCCCAGGCCGGCGGCGGTCGTGGTGGCGGGCTTGTACTCGCAGCCGATCCAGCCCTGGTAGCCGATGCGGTCGAGGTGCTGGAAGAGGAAGCGGTAGTTGATCTCGCCGGTGCCCGGTTCGTGGCGGCCGGGGTTGTCGGCCAGCTGCACGTGGTGGATAGCGGGGAGGTTGCGTTCCAGGGTACGGGCCAGGTCTCCCTCCATGATTTGCATGTGGTAGATGTCGTACTGCAGGAACAGGTTGGGGCTGCCTACCTTCTCGCGGACATCCAGCGCCTGGCGGGTGGTCTGCAGGTAGAAGCCGGGGATGTCGAGGGTGTTGATCATCTCCATCACCAGCGTGATGCCGGCGGCTTCGAGGCGCTCGGCGGCGTATTCGAGGTTGTTGAGGAAGGTGTTCTCGATCACCTCGCAGCTGTGGCCCTGCGGGCGGATGCCGGCCAGGCAGTTGACCTGCTTGTTGCCCAGGACCTTGGCGTAGGCGATGGCCTTGTCGACGCCGGCGCGGAATTCCTCGATGCGATCGGGGTGGCAGGCGATGCCGCGCTCACCCTTGGCCCAGTCGCCGGCTGGCAGGTTGAACAGCACCTGCTCCAGGCCGTTGGCGTCCAGGCGGGCCTTGATCTCCTCGGCCGGGTAGTCATAGGGGAAGAGGTACTCGACGCCGCTGAAGCCGGCTTCGGCGGCGGCGGCGAAACGGTCCAAGAAGTCCACCTCGGTGAACAGCATGGACAGGTTGGCAGCGAAACGGGGCATGAAGATTCTCCTCGGTAGACGCCCCTCTCCCGCCACGAACGGGAGAGGGGAGGTGGCTCGTCAGTCCAGCAGCGAGATGGCAGTGGGGGCGTCGGCGCCGGTCAGGGCCAGCTCTTCGAACTCGTTGACGGCATTGATCTCGGTGCCCATGGAGATGTTGGTGACACGCTCCAGGATGACCTCCACCACCACCGGTACGCGGAACTCCGCCATCAGCTTGCGGGCCTGGGCGAAGGCGGCCTGCAGGTCGTTGGCGTCGAACACGCGGATGGCCTTGCAACCCAGGCCCTCGACCACGGCGACGTGGTCCACGCCGTAGCCGTTCAGCTCCGGTGCGTTGACGTTCTCGAAGGACAGCTGCACGCAGTAGTCGATCTCGAAGCCGCGCTGCGCCTGGCGGATCAGCCCCAGGTAGGAGTTGTTCACCAGCACGTGGATGTAGGGCAGGTTGAACTGCGCGCCGGCGGCCAGCTCCACGATCATGAACTGGAAGTCGTAGTCGCCGGAGAGGGCGACCACCTGGCGCTGCGGATCGGCCTTGACCACGCCGAGGGCGGCGGGGATGGTCCAGCCCAGCGGGCCGGCCTGGCCGCAGTTGATCCAGTGGCGCGGCTTGTAGACGTGCAGGAACTGGGCACCGGCGATCTGCGACAGGCCGATGGTGCTGACGTAGCAGGTGTCCTTGCCGAAGAACTCGTTCATCTCCTCGTACACGCGCTGGGGCTTCACCGGCACGTTGTCGAAGTGGGTCTTGCGCAGCAGGGTGCGCTTGCGCTCGCGGCAGGATTCGACCCAGGCGCTACGGTCCTTCAGCTTGCCGGCGGCCTTCCACTCGCGGGCGACTTCGAGGAAGGCGTCCAGGGCGGCGGCGGCGTCGGAGACGATGCCCAGGTCGGGGGTGAACACGCGGCCGATCTGGGTCGGTTCGATGTCCACGTGGATGAAGCGGCGGCCCTGGGTGTAGACGTCCACGGAGCCGGTGTGGCGGTTGGCCCAGCGGTTGCCGATGCCGAACACCAGGTCGGACTCCAGCAGGGTGGCGTTGCCGTAGCGGTGGGAGGTCTGCAGGCCGCACATGCCGGCCATCAGCGGGTGGTCGTCGGGGATGGTGCCCCAGCCCATCAGGGTCGGGATGACCGGCACGCCGGTCAGCTCGGCGAACTCCACCAGGCGCTCGGAGGCGTCGGCGTTGATGATGCCGCCACCGGCCACCAGCACCGGGCGCTCGGCGTCGTTGAGCATCGCCAGGGCCTTCTCGGCCTGGATGCGGCTGGCGCTGGGCTTGTTCACGGCCAGCGGCTGGTAGGCCTCGATGTCGAATTCGATCTCGGCCATCTGCACGTCGAACGGCAGGTCGATCAGCACCGGGCCGGGGCGGCCGCTGCGCATTTCGAAGAAGGCCTTCTGGAAGGCGTAGGGCACCTGGCCCGGCTCGAGGACGGTGGTCGCCCACTTGGTCACCGGCTTGACGATGTTGGTGATGTCGACGGCCTGGAAGTCCTCCTTGTGCAGGCGGGCGCGAGGTGCCTGGCCGGTGATGCAGAGGATCGGGATGGAGTCGGCGGAGGCGGAGTACAGGCCGGTGACCATGTCGGTGCCCGCCGGGCCGGAGGTGCCGATGCACACGCCGATGTTGCCCGGGTTGGTGCGGGTGTAGCCCTCGGCCATGTGGGAGGCGCCTTCGACGTGGCGGGCCAGCACATGGTCAACACCGCCGATCTTGTTCAGGGCGGCGTACAGCGGGTTGATCGCGGCGCCGGGTACGCCGAACGCAGTGTCGACGCCTTCGCGGCGCATCACCAGAACGGCAGCCTCGATTGCTCTCATTTTGGCCATGTTTTGTGCCTCGTTTATTGTGAAAATTGTATACAAGTCGTGTTGGCGGATTCTATTCAGGCGTTCGAGAACGGGTCAAGAAGATTTCCAGGGGAGATGGACGAAGGGAGCGCTTTCTTTAAAACGCCCGTTTGACGCGGGGTTCAGGCTGGCTATCGGCTACCGCTCATCTTGTTTGTATACAAAAAGCACGATCATTGTATTTTTGTGTTGATTTTTTTGTATTGCCTGATTTACTCCGGCGAATGCCTCCAGCAGCGCCTGACGAGCAGGGCCTGATGCCCCTTGGGTGCGCTTAGGAGCGACCGGACCATCATCTGACCGAGGAAGCCTCGCCATGAGCACCCTGTCCCTGGAAACCGCCATGAGCATCACCCACCGCGCGCTGGAGGCCGGGCGCGCCCTGCGTGCCGCGCCGCTGACCATTGCCGTGCTCGACGCCGGCGGGCACCTGATCGCCCTGCAGCGCGAGGACGGCGCCAGCATGCTTCGACCGCAGATCGCCATCGGCAAGGCCTGGGGCGCGGTGGCGTTGGGCAAGGGCTCCCGGCTGATTGCGGCGGACGCCCAGCAGCGCCCGGCCTTCATCGGTGCCGTCAACCACCTGGCCGACGGCAACCTGGTGCCGGCACCGGGGGGCGTGCTGATCCGCGACCCGGCGGGGGAGGTGATCGGGGCGGTGGGCATCAGCGGCGACACCTCCGACATCGACGAGCAGTGCGCCGTCTCGGGCGTGGAGGCGGTCGGTCTGAGGGCCGACGCCGGCCTGCCGGCCTGACTTCTGGCGCGCCGGGGCTTGCGGCGAAGCCGTCGCAAGCCTAGGATGCGCGCCGTCCCTTCTGCTGCTGACGGACATGCTGCATCGCCCTGATCGGGCGGTGCCTGTTTTCGTCCATCGAAAAAGCAGCGTCATGAACAAGACCCCTTTCAAGCGGATCCAGCAGAAGCTGGCCCGCAGCGGCGTGGCCATCAGCCGCGTCAACGGCAATACCCTTTCGATCGCTTCCCTGAACCGCGCCGGCCTCGACGCGCGCATCCTGCTGCCCGAATCCCTGCCCATCGAGGAAAAGGCGGTGCAGCAACTGCTCGACTTCGCAGGCGTCCGTCATCCGTTGGGTGGCGAGGTGCGCTGTGCCTGTGCGACACCGGATTTCCATGCCGGTACCAGCATCCCGGTCGGTGCGGTGATCGTCACCAGCCCGGACATGGTGATCCCGCAGAGCATCGGCACCGACATCAACTGCGGCATGCGCCTGCACCGGCTGGGCCTCGACTACGAGCGCTTCCTGTCACGCAAGGCCGACTGGGTGGAGCGCGTCCGCGGCGACCTGCTGGACGGCACCCGCAACATTCCCACGGCGCCGGGCGACATGACGGCGCTGTTCGCCGGCGGGCTGGGCGACTTTTGGGCGTCGCTGCGCCAACGGGGCGAGCGCGAGGGGCTGTTCGGGCACCTCGACTACGCCCAGGTGATGGCGGAGCTGGCGCAGTTGCACCCGTCGTCGTTCGAGCGCGGCGAAGCCCGCCATGCACCCGCAGCCCTGCAGGACCCGGCCCGCCCGCGCCTGCGCGATCCGGGCCTGGGCACGGTGGGTGGCGGCAACCACTTCGTCGAGGTGCAGGTGGTGACCGAGCTGGTGGACCGCCGTGCCTGCTTCGAGCGCGGCCTGTCGGTGGGGCAGGTGGTGCTGATGATCCACACCGGCTCCCGCGACGTGGGCTTCCATGTCGGGCGGCGCTGGATGGACAAGGCCCGCGAGCTGTGGCCGAAGGGCATCCGCCACCCCGAGTCGCGGGTGTTCGCCCTGCTCGGGCCCATGGCCGATGAGTACCTGGCGGCGATGCATGCGGCCGCCCACTACGCCGATGCCAATCGCGCGCTGATCGCCGAGATGGTGCGCCAGCGCACCCGCGAGGTGTTCGGCACGGACATCGAGGCGCCGCTGCTGGTGGACGTGCCGCACAACATCGTGCTGCGGGAGTCGGTGGGCAACGTTCATCGCAAGGGCGCGACGCCAGCCTATGCCGGGCAGGACCTGCTGATTCCCGGCAGCATGGGGCACGACTCCTACCTGCTCAGGGGGCTGGGCAACGCGCAGTGGCTGCGCTCGGCCAGCCACGGGGCGGGGCGTTCGATGTCCCGCAGCGAGGTCCGCCTGCAGGCGCGTCGCGCACCGGATGGGCTGGGGCTGGACCGGGTGCAGTGCATCACCCGTCGCGAGGAGCGGCTGATCGAGGAGGCGCCCGGCGCCTACAAGGAGATCGGCGAGGTGGTGCGTGCCCAGGTGGAGGAGGAGACGGTCGCGGTGATCGCCCGCTTCAGCCCGATCCTCACCTTCAAGGCTTGAGGGGTGGTCAGGCGCTCTGCCGTTCGGGCGCCGGCTTCACCTCGCAGCCATTGAGCACCAGGCGGATGATGGTGTCGGCGGCGGCGTCGTAGTCGGTGTCGCTGAGGCTGGCCTTGCCGGTGACGACGGAAATCTGCCAGTCGAAGTCGGCATAGGTCTGGGTCGCGGCCCAGATGCTGAACATCAGATGGTTGGGATCGACGGGGGCCATCAGGCCCTGGTCGATCCAGCCCTGGATGCAGGCGATGTTGTGGCGGGCCTGTTCGTTGAGTTGCGCGGTGCGCTCGGCGGACAGGTGCGGCGCGCCGTGCATGATCTCGCTGGCGAACACCTTGGAGGCGTGGGGCAGGTCGCGGGAGATGCGGATCTTGGAGCGGATGTAGGCCCGCAGGACCTGGTCCGGGTGGCCGCCTTCGTTGAACGGGTGGGAGGCTGCCAGCAGGGGCTCGACGATGCTCTCGAGCACTTCCCGGTAGAGGTTTTCCTTGGACTTGAAGTAGTAGTAGACGTTGGGCTTGGGCAAGCCTGCCTTGGCGGCGATGTCACTGGTCTTGGTCGCGGCGAATCCCTTGTCGGCGAACTCCTCGCTGGCCGCGCTCAGGATCAGCTCTCTATTGCGCTCGCGAATACTGCTCACATCTGCTCCTTGGTTCACTCGCCGAGGGCCCTCACGGTCGGCTGGCGAGCGGGCGGGCATGGTAGCACCGGCTTTCCCGCGCTCTCAAGCAAGCTACGGGCAGCCTTTTGGCGGGTTCCGGCCCCGCATTCCTGTATACAAAAAGTGTTTTTTCTGCTCTTATCTGCCGATCCGTCCATGCCGCCGGGTCCCGACCGGCGCGTGCTGCGGCAGGCTTCAAGATGCCAGACCACACCTTGCGCGACCCCTTCGGTCGCTCCATCACCTACCTGCGTCTTTCGGTCACCGACCGGTGCGATTTCCGTTGCACCTACTGCATGAGCGAAGACATGGTCTTCGCGCCGCGCGCCCAGATCCTCAGCCTCGAAGAGCTGTACACCGTCGCCGATGCCTTCATCGGCCTGGGCGTGAAGCGCATCCGCGTCACTGGCGGCGAGCCGCTGGTGCGCAAGGGCCTCACCGGGTTGCTTGGCCGCCTGGGCCAGCGTCGCGAGCTCGACGACCTGGCCATCACCACCAACGGTTCGCAGCTGGCGCACATGGCCGCCGACCTGCGCGGTGCCGGCGTCACCCGGCTGAACGTGAGCCTCGATTCCCTACAGCGCGAACGCTTTGCCGCCTTCACCCGGCGTGATCGGCTCGACCAGGTGCTGGCGGGCATCGATGCGGCGCGTGGGGCCGGCTTCCGGCGCATCAAGCTCAACAGCGTGGTGCAGAAGGGCCGCAACGATGACGAGGTGGAGGACCTGGTGGCCTTCGCCGTCGAGCGCGGCCTGGACATCAGCTTCATCGAAGAGATGCCCCTGGGCAGCATCTCCAGCCATGAGCGCAAGGTCACCCTGTGCACCTCGGAGGAGGTGCGCGAGCGGGTGGCGCAACGTTTCGAGCTGCTGCCCAGCAGCCACCGCACCGGCGGCCCGTCGCGCTACTACCAGGTGGTCGGCAGCGACACCCACGTCGGCTTCATCTCACCCCACAGCCGCAACTTCTGCGGTGATTGCAACCGGGTGCGGGTCACCGCCGAGGGCAAGCTGGTGCTGTGCCTGGGCAGTGACGGCGCGCTCGACCTGAAGGCATTGATCCGTCGCCACCCCGGCGATTCGGACAGGCTGCGCTCGGCCCTGGTGGAGGCGCTCCGGCTCAAGCCGGAACGGCACCACTTCGAAGCCGACCAGCAAGTGCAGGTGGTCCGCTTCATGAGCGCCACCGGCGGCTGATCGAGACGCCGGACCGCTTCCCGCATTCCCCCTGAACCGCTGAGTGCCCTGTCGGGCGCTGGGTTGGGCTGCGGCCGGCCTTTCGATTCGCCGACTGACCATTCCCTGAACAACAAGATCGCCCACGAGGGCGGAGGAGAGTACGCATGGGCAAGACATTGCTGGTGAAGAACGCCGACCTGCTGGTCACCATGGACGGCGAACGCCGCGAGATCCGGCAGGGCGGCCTGTTCATCGAGGACAACGTCATCCGCCAGGTGGGGCCGAGCGCCGAACTGCCCCAGAGCGCCGACGAGGTGCTGGACATGACCGGCAAGGTGGTGATCCCTGGCCTGGTCAACACCCACCACCACATGTACCAGAGCCTCACCCGTGTGGTGCCGGCCGCCCAGGACGGCGAGCTGTTCAACTGGCTGACCAACCTCTACCCCATCTGGGCACGGCTGACGCCGGAGATGATCGGGGTGTCCACCCAGACGGCCATGGCCGAGCTGATCCTCTCCGGCTGCACCACCTCCAGCGACCACCTCTACATCTATCCCAATGGCTGCAAGCTGGATGACAGCATCCACGCCGCCCGCGAGATCGGCATGCGCTTCCACGCCGCCCGCGGCAGCATGAGCGTCGGTCGCAGCCAGGGTGGCCTGCCGCCGGATTCGGTGGTGGAGAAGGAGGCGGACATCCTCAAGGAGTCCCAGCGCCTGATCGAGGACTACCACGACGCTTCCCACGGTTCGATGCTGCGGGTCGTGGTGGCGCCGTGCTCGCCCTTCTCGGTGAGCCGTGACCTGATGCGCGAGGCCGCCGTGCTGGCCCGCCAGTACGGTGTCTCCCTGCACACCCATCTGGCGGAGAACGTCAACGACATCGCCTACAGCCGCGAGAAGTTCGGCATGACGCCCGCCGAGTACGCCGAGGACCTGGGCTGGGTCGGCCATGACGTGTGGCACGCCCACTGCGTGCAGCTGGACCAGCACGGCATCGACCTGTTCGCCCGCACCGGTACCGGCGTCGCCCATTGCCCGTGCTCGAACATGCGCCTGGCCTCGGGCATCGCGCCGATCCGCCGCATGCGCGATGCGGGTGTGCCGGTGGGCCTCGGTGTGGACGGCTCGGCCTCCAACGACGGCGCCAGCATGATCGGCGAGGTGCGCCAGGCGCTGCTGCTGCAGCGGGTCGGCTTCGGTCCGGACGCCATGACCGCCCGCGAGGCGCTGGAAATCGCCACCCTGGGCGGTGCCAAGGTGCTCAACCGCGACGACATCGGCGCCCTGGCGCCGGGCATGGCGGCGGACTTCGTGGCCTTCGACCTGGGGCACGTGGCCTATGCCGGGGCTCATCACGACCCGCTGGCTGCGCTGGTCTTCTGCACGCCGACCCAGGTCTCCACCAGCGTGATCAACGGGCGGGTGGTGGTGCGGGATGGCCAGTTGCTGACGGTCGACCTGCCCGTGGTGCTCGAGCGCCACAACCGCCTGGCCCGCCAACTGGTGACCGGTGAATGAGGCGCCGCAGGTCGATTCCCGGCAGGCTCGCCTGTGCGGGCTTGCTGGTGGGCGTGCTGCCGCTGGCGGCGCAGGCCCAGGGCTATGTGGTAGGTGTCGAGAACCTGGCGTTCCAACCTCACTACCAGCTCGATGAGAGCGGGCAGTACCGCGGCTTCGGCCGCGACCTGCTGGACCTGTTCGCCCGCAGCGAGGGCCTGCAGCTGGAGTACCGGCCATTACCGGTCAACGAGCTGGCGCAGCGGGCGGCGGCGGGGGAGGTGGACCTGCGCTACCCGGACAACCCCGAGTGGGCTGGTGCGGCGGCGCCCGGGTACGCGCCCACCTACAGTACGCCGGTGGTGGCCTACGTGGATGGCGTGCTGGTGGACCCGCGACATGCTGGCCAGGGGCTCGACGGCATCCGTCGGCTGGCCCTGGTGAAGGGCTGGACGCCCCGGGGCTACCAGTCGCGTATCGAGGCGGGGCAGGTCCAGCCGGTGGAGGCCCGTGACCTGCGGCAGATGATCAACCAGACCCTGCGGCGGGACACGGATGGCGCCTACTTCAATGTGGTGGTCGCCACCTATTACCTGGACAACGTCCGGGCCCGCCCGGGTGCGCTGGTGTTCGACCCTTCGCTGCCCCACACCCGCAGCCATTTCCACCTGTCGTCCGTACGCCACCCCGAACTGGTGCAGCGCTTCGATCGCTTCCTGGGCGAACACGCACAGGAGGTGGCGGCATTGAAGGCTCGCTATCGCGTTGAGGCCAACCTGGACTCGGCCTACATGGGCATGGAGCAGTGGAAGGTGGACTTCCTCGAACGGCAGAAGCGCAAGGAGGCGCAAGGGCAGTAACGCCGGTGGGCGAAAAGCTTGAACCGTCCCTCGGGTCGCCCTGTCCACCAATACGAAGGCCGGGCGACCGCCGGCCGCCCGTCAACCGGAAAGAGGACTGCACGATGAACAACGAGCACGCCATTGATGCGCTGAACGAACTGATCGAGACCAGCAAGGACGGTGAGAAGGGCTTCCTCGAATGCGCCGAGCACGTGAAGACCCCACAGCTCAAGGCCACCCTGACCGAGCGCTCGCGGGAGTGCGGCCGTGCCACCGCCGAGCTTCAGCAGATGGTACGCAGCCTGGGGGGCGAGCCCGAGTCGTCCTCCAGCGTGGCGGGTGCCCTGCACCGCCGCTGGGTGGACCTCAAGGCGCTGGTGACCGGCAAGAGCGAGGAGGCCATTCTCAACGAGTGCGAGCGTGGCGAGGATGTGGCGCTCAAGCATTACCGCGAGGCGCTGGGCAAGGAGCTGCCGACCGAGGCACGCACCTTGGTCGAGCGGCAGCTGCTGGGCGTCCAGCGCAACCATGACCAGATCAAGGCGCTGCGCAACCTGGCTCGCGCCAGCTGATCGAAGCGGTTTCAAGCGAGGGGACGGCGCGCAGGCGCCGTCCCCTTTTTCATGGCGCGATCAGAAGTGCACCTTGACCAGCAGGCTGGCGGTGTTCTGGTCGGTGCCGCCGAGGATCGTGTCGCCCAGGTAGCTGTTGTCGTCGATGCCGTACTTGTTGCTCCAGTAGTCGTACTCGACACCGACGTAGAGCTGCTTGGCGCCTAGGTCCAGGGCCTTGCCCAGGTCGTACTTGATCTGCGGGTTGAAGTGCAGGTTGGCGTGCAGGTCGTTGGGGCGGTTGGTGGTGGCGTCCTTGTTGTTCCAGACCCAGTCCATGAAGCCGTCGATGAGGATGTCGGACTTGCCCACCGGCACGGTGTAGGACCACACCGGGGTGACCTGCCACTGGCCGGACGGGTTCTTGGTGATGCCGTCGGGTTTGCGGTAGTAGAAGTTCAGCTGGAAGTAGTCGAAGCCGGGCAGGGCCAGGTCGAAGCCCGGGCCGAGCAGGTAGTTCTGGTTGCGGTTCTCGCCACGCTC
>NZ_FOJP01000009.1 GCF_900111835.1 Metapseudomonas otitidis | reverse complement strand
GTCGTGACCACGCCTTCGCAGCGGGACGAGAGCCTTACCCGGCAATTGCTGGACGCGGCTCGTGATTTGTCCAGTACGCCGGTTGCGCAAACCTCGCCTGCGAAGATCACGCTGGATGGCCAGGTTTTCATCCTCGCCCATGACCGGGCTGGCGGTGAGGCGTATGTGCTGTTGAAGGCTGAAGACTGACCGCGAGCCATAAAAAAGCCCCGCATGTGCGCGGGGCGTGAAAGGTCCGGTTGGACTCAGAACCAGTCGGCTTGCATGCCCAGGCAGGTGTCGTCGCGGGCTTCGAGGATGGCCAGGGCGTGGTGGACGCCGGGCACTTCCCAGGTGAGGAAGAAGCGGGCGGCCTGCAGTTTGCCTTTGTAGAACTCGGTGTCGGCGGGGTTGCCGTTGGCCAGGCCTTCCTGCGCGCGGATGGCCTGTTCCAGCCAGCGCCAGCCGATGACGGCGTGTCCGAAGCTGTTGAGGTAGAGCGCGGAGTTGGCCAGGGCCTGGGCGACCTTGCCCTGCATCAGGTCGCCGAGCAGGGCGAGGGTGACGGTGGAGAGGCGGGCGAGCAGTTGCTCCAGCGGTTGGCGCAGGGTGTCCAGTTCGCTGTGGGCGGCGGCACGCTGGCAGGTCTCGTTCATCAGGCGGTTGAGCTGCTTGAGGCCGGCGCCGTTGTTCTGCGCCAGCTTGCGCCCGAGCAGGTCGAGGGACTGGATGCCGTGGGTGCCTTCGTGGATGGGGTTGAGGCGGTTGTCGCGGTAGTACTGCTCCACCGGGTATTCGCGGGTGTAGCCGTGGCCGCCGAGGACCTGGATGGCCAGTTCGTTGGCCTTGAGGCAGAACTCGGAGGGCCAGGACTTGACGATGGGGGTGAGCAGGTCGAGCAGTTCGTGGGCCTGCTGGCGGGCGTTGTCGTCGGCGAGGGTCTGGGTGTCGTCGAACAGGCGCGCGGCATACAGGCCGAGGTCGAAGGCGCCTTCGACGTAGGCCTTCTGGGTGAGCAGCAGGCGGCGTACGTCGGTGTGCTGGATGATCGGGATCTGTGGGCTGCTCGGGTCTTTGCCGTCCGCGTGGCGGCCCTGGGGTCGGTTGCGGGCGTAGTCCAGTGAGTACAGGTAGCCGGCGTAGCCGAGCATGATGGCGCCCATGCCGACGCCGATGCGGGCCTCGTTCATCATCTGGAACATGTAGGACAGGCCGTGGTGGGGCTTGCCCACCAGGTAGCCGACGCATTCGCCGTTGTCGCCGAAGTTGAGCGCGGTGGAGGTGGTGCCGCGCCAGCCCATCTTGTGGAACAGGCCGGCGAGGATGACGTCGTTGCGCTTGCCGAGGCTGCCGTCGTCGTTGACCAGGAACTTGGGAACGATGAACAGGCTGATGCCTTTCACCCCGGGCGGGGCGTCCGGCAGCTTGGCCAGGACCATGTGCACGATGTTCTCGGAGATCGGCTGGTCGCCGCCGGAGATGAAGATCTTGTTGCCTTTGAGGCGGTAGGTGCCGTCGGCCTGGGGTTCGGCGCGGGTGCGGATGTCCGACAGGGAGGAGCCGGCGTGGGGCTCGGTGAGCGCCATGGTGCCGAAGTAGCGGCCTTCGATCATGGGGGCGAGGAAGCGGGCCTTCTGCTCTTCGCTGCCGAAGCTTTCGATCAGGTTGCTGGCGCCCATGGTGAGCATGGCGTAGGACGCGGTGCCGGCGTTGGCGGACTGGAAGTGGGCGAAGCAGGCCTGGGACAGCAGGTTGGGCAGCTGCATGCCGCCCACCTCGAAGTCGCGGGTGGCGTTGAGGAAGCCGGCTTCGATGAAGGCTTCCAGCGCGGGCTTGACCTCGGGGATCAACTGGGCGGCGCCGTCGACGTACTGCGGTTCGTGCTCGTCGTTCTTGCGGTTGTGCGGGGCGAAGAGCTCTTCGGCGATGCCGCGCGCGGTGGCGAGGGCGGCGTCGAAGGTCTCGCGGTTGTGGTCGGCGAAGCGCGGGCGCTGGGTCAGGGCTTCGGCATCGAGCACTTCATAGAGTTCGAAGGCCAGGTTGCGGGAGCTGAGCAGGGTCTCGGACATGGTCGGTCTCCGGTGGAATGCCCGGAGTCTAGATTGGTGAATGAAGGCCGCCTAGCAACATCCATGAGGGTGATGCAGCGGCCAAACCCGGCCTGGGTCGCGGCTGGTAAACTGCGCGCCTCGCGAGGAAACCATGCCATGAACTACCGTCACGCCTTCCACGCCGGCAACCACGCCGACGTGCTCAAACACCTGGCCCTGGCCCGGATGATCGCCCTGCTGTCGCGCAAGGACGCTCCCTTCGCCTACCTGGACAGCCATGCCGGGGTCGGCCTCTATGACCTGGCCGGCGACCAGGCCAGCCGCACCGGCGAATGGGAGGAGGGCATCGGCCGGCTGTGGGGCCGCGACGACCTGCCGGCTCCGCTGGCGGACTACCTGGGCACCGTGGCCGCGCTGAACCCGTCGGGTACGCTGCGCTACTACCCGGGCTCGCCGGAGGTGGCGCGCCGGCTGATGCGCCCCCACGACCGCCTGGTGCTGAACGAGATGCACCCGGAAGACGGCCAGGCGCTGAAGGAGAACATGGCCGGTGATCGCCGGGTGACGGTGCGCCTCGGTGATGGCTGGCACCTGCCGCGGGCGCTGCTGCCGGCAGCGGAGAAGCGCGCGCTGATGCTGATCGATCCGCCGTTCGAACAGGCCGATGACCTGGAGCGCTGCGTGACGGCGCTGAAGGAGGCGATTGGCCGGATGCGCCAGACGGTGGTGGCGATCTGGTACCCGATCAAGGACGAACGCCAGCTGAAGCGCTTCTACCAGGGGCTGTCGGCGTCCGGTGCGCCCAAGCTGCTGCGGGCGGAGCTGATGGTGCACCCGACGGACAACAGCATCGGCCTGAACGGTTCGGGGCTGGCCATCGCCAACCCGCCGTGGGGCCTGGAGGAGGAGCTGCGCGAGGTGCTGCCCTGGCTGGCCGGTGAACTGGCCCAGAGCCAGGGCGACTGGCGGTTGGACTGGCTGATCGCCGAGGGCTAGCAGACCTCTGCAGCGCCGTGGCGTTGCGCTCAGGGTGGCCCGCCGGCGATCAGCCCTTGAGGGTCAGGCCGGCAGGCAGACGCCGGTGCCGCCCAGCCCGCAGTAGCCGTTGGGGTTCTTGGCCAGGTACTGCTGGTGGTAGGCCTCGGCGTAGTAGAAGGCCGGTGCTTCGGCGATCTCGGTGGTGATGGCGCCGAAGCCGGCCTTGTCCAGTTCGGCCTGGAAGCGTGCTTCGCTGGCACGGGCGGCCTGGAGTTGGGCGTCGCTGGTGCAGTAGATCGCGGAGCGGTACTGGGTGCCGATGTCGTTGCCCTGGCGCATGCCCTGGGTGGGGTTGTGGGCTTCCCAGAACACGGCGAGCAGCCGTTCGTAGCTGATCACACGCGGGTCGAACACCACCAGCACCACTTCGGTGTGCCCGGTGAGGCCGGAGCAGACTTCGTCATAGGTGGGGTTGGGGGTGTGGCCCCCGGCGTAGCCGACGGCGGTGCTCCAGACCCCGTCCTGTTGCCAGAAGCGCCGCTCGGCGCCCCAGAAGCAGCCGAGGCCGAACACGGCCTGTTCCAGGCCGGCGGGGAAGGGCGCTTGCAGCGGGTGGCCGTTGACGTAATGAGCTTCGGGCACCGGCATCGGGGTCTCACGGCCGGGCAGCGCCTGGGCTGCGGTGGGCAGTTCGATCTTGTGGGCGAGGATCTGTGAGCGCAGGACCATGGCGTTCTCCTGAGGATGGGGCTGGTCGATAGACCCGCTTCGGGGCCTGATGTTACAGCGGCGTCAGTGAGCCGTGCGGCAGGGGTAGCGGTGCAGGCTCTCGATGAGCTGGGCGCCGGGAATGGGCTTGTCGAACAGGTAGCCCTGGCCGACGTCACAGCGCTGGCGGCGCAGGAAGCCCAGCTGCGCGGCGGTTTCGATGCCTTCGGCGACGACCTTGAGCTTGAGCTTGTGGGCCATGGCGATCACGGCGGCGGTGATTTCCATGTCGTCGGAGTTGTCGGGGATGTCGTTGATGAAGCTGCGGTCGATCTTGATGACGTCGATGGGGAACTTCTTCAGGTAGCTCAGGGAGGAGTAACCGGTGCCGAAGTCGTCCATCGCCAGGGTGAGCCCGAGTGCCTTGAGGCGGTTGAGCTGCAGGCGGGTGTCGTCGGTGGCTTCCAGCAGCAGGCCTTCGGTCAGCTCCAGTTCCAGCAGTGCGGGGGGCAGTTCCTCTTCCTGGAGGATGGCGGCGATGGAGCCCACCAGGTCGGGGTCGCTGAACTGCTTGGGCGAGAGGTTGATGGCGACCTGCACCTGGCCGAGGCCGGCGGCGCTGAGGCGGCGGCTCATGCGGCAGGCTTCGCGGATCACCCATTTGCCGATGGGGATGATCATCCCGGTCTCTTCGGCGACGCTGATGAACTGGTCCGGGCGGATCATGCCGCGCTCGGGATGCTGCCAGCGCAGCAGCGCTTCCATACCGAGCAATTGGCCGCTGCGCAGGCACAGCTTGGGCTGGTAGAAGACTTCCAGCTCGTTCTGCGCCAGCGCGCGACGCAGGTTGTTCTCGACGAAGAGCTTGTAGCTGGCCTCGGCGTTGAGGGTCTCGGTGAACAGCTGCAGCTGGTGCTTGCCGTTGGCCTTGGCCTTGTGCAGGGCGAGGCCGGCGTGCTTCATCAGGGTCTGCGGGTCACGCCCGTGCTGGGGGGCGCAGGCGAGGCCGAGGGAGCCGGTGACGCTGATCAGCTGGTTGTCGACGAACAGGGGTTTGTCCAGGGTGCGGAGGATCTGGCCGGCGGTCTTCTGGCCGGTCTCCAGGTCGGCGCCGTCGAGCAGTACGGCGAATTCGTTGCTGGCGAAGCGGGCGAGGATGTCGCCGGGGCTCAGGGTGTTGCGCAGGCGCCGGGCGAGGCTGACCAGGAGCTTGTCGCCGGTCTGGTGGCCGAGGCTGTCGTTGATCCGCTTGAAGTTGTCGATGTCCACCAGCAGCAGGCAGAGGGGCGACTCCTGTTCGTGGCGGAAGCGCTCTTCGAGGCTGCGGATGAAGTAGGGGCGGTTGCCGAGGCCGGTGAGGTTGTCGGTGTAGGCCAGCTTTTCGATGCGCTGCTGGGCCAGCTTGTTGTGGGTGATGTCTTCGTAGATGCCGATGTAGTGCGTCAGCTCGCCGTTCTCGCCGAACACCTTGGAGATGGACAGCTGGCCCCAGTAGGGCTCGAGGTTCTTGCGGCGGCTGCGGAATTCGCCCTGCCAGCTGTTGCAGGTGCTGAGGCTGGAGCGGGCGTCGAACAGCAGGTCGCTGAGGTTCTCCAGGGCGGGCAGGTCGGAGAGGCGGCGGCCATGGACTTCGTCGGCGCTGTACTGGGTGATGGCGGTGAAGCTGGGGTTGACGTATTCCACCAGGCCGTCGCGGTCCACCAGCAGGAAGGCGCTGGCGCTCTGTTCGACCGCGCGCTGGAACAGGTGCAGGGCGGTGGTGGCGTCGAGGCGCTGCTGGTTGACCAGCACCTGGGCGAACTGGTCGGCCAGTTCGCCGGCGAAGGCAATCTCGTCGCTTTGCCAGACGCGGGGTGCGCCGGTGTGTTCCAGGCACAGCACGCCGACCACTTCACCGCCGATGCGCACGCTGGCGTCGAGCAGGGCGACGACGCCGGAGGGCTTGAGGTATTCCTCCTGCAGTTCGCTGGTGCGGGGATCGCGCTGGGCGCTGTGGGCGTCGATGGCGCGGCCGCTGTGCAGGGCCTCCAGGTAGCGCGGGAAACGGCTGACGTCCATCACCGCCGGCAGCTCGTGGTGCCCCTGGTCGCGCAGGTAGCGGCTGACCGGGCGCAGGGTGGTGTCTTCGAGCATCCACAGGGAGGCGCGGGCGACTTCGTAGGCTTCGCAGGCGGCCTGGGTGATCAGCCGCGCGGCTTCCTGCGCCGGGTCACCCGCGCTGTAGCGGTGGCGGGCCAGGCGGACGATGAGGCTTTGCTGGGCGCGGGAGCGGATGAGGTGTTGCAGGTGGTCTTCCTGGGAGCGCTGGTACAGCTCCAGGGAACTCTTGAGGCGGGCGTTCTGGGCTTCCAGCTCCTGGATCTGCTGGGCGTGGTCGGATTCCTCGGCCGGGGTGTCCACCAGCAGCAGGTAGCCCCGCAGCAGCTGCCGGCCGTGCTGCTGGAAGGCTTCGCCGATCTCCAGCAGCTGGAGCACGCCATCGGGGCCGTGAAGCGGGTAGTGCACCTGGTAGTTGGCGCTGGAGACCAGTTGCTGCTGGATGTCGTCATGCAGGCGGTAGCGCGACTCGGGGCTCATCAGGCTGGCGTAGGGCGAGCCCACCAGGGCGCAGAGTTCGGTGGCGGGCAGGCCGATGTGGCGTTCGCAACTGGCATCGAGGAAGAGCATCGCCCAACTGGCCTCGTTCAGCCGCTCGAAACGCATGAGGCCAAGCCGCGAAGGGACTGGCAACTGCGTCACAACCTCGGCCACCGTACGGCTGGCGGCATCGGGATGGCTTTTCATCGGGCGGGTGGGTTCCAGTATGCTGGCCGAGTTCGGGCCTCGGCCCACTTCTAAAATTTGGCGTCGGGCAAGGGTGCATCATGCTGATGGGGCTGACAAGACAACTGGGTGGGGCTTTGTTGCTGTGCGGGCTGCTTTTTTCCGTTGGGGCGCGCGCGGCGGAGACGCAACCGGCCCTGAGCAGTGAGGAACAGGCGCGCTACCTGTCCGAACTGAAGCGCCTGTACATGACCTCCGATGAGCGCAAGGCGCTGTTCGCACACGCCAATTCGCTGCTCAGCACCTACGCCTTGAGCGCCGGCTACCAGGTTGGCCAGGCGGATCGCCGGGACCTGCGCTACCAGCTCAGCCTGGCGCGCCCGGGGGAGCTGATGCTGCGCGAGGAAACCCGTGCCGCCAATGGCACCGGGGTGGCGGTGCACAACCGCTTGCTGCCGGTGTTCGGCGTCGATCCGAGCATCAGCTACGAGTGCCCGCGTGGCGGCATCAGCTGCACCTTCAATGCGCCCGGCAGTAACGCGCCGCTGCTGACCATCGTGCGGGACGTGAAGGGCGCCGGCGAGCTGGCCAAGGCGCTGAGCTTCCTGATCCGCAACGTCCAGAAGGGTTGAGTTCCGGGGCCTTCCTCGGCCCTTGGCACCCGTTCCTTTCTTCTTCCTGGCCTTGCATCCTGCCGCGCATTTGCGCGGCGGGTCGTTGTTGTCTGCCCCTCTGTTTCGCACTCAAAAAAAACCCCGCCAATCGGCGGGGTTGAGGTACGAGCCTGACGTGCTCGCAATGAAGCAAAGGGTGTTACAGCAGCATGGTACGGATGTCCGCCAGCACGTCGCCAAGGCGCTTGGTGAAGCGCGCGGCAGCGGCACCGTTGATCACGCGGTGATCGTAGGACAGCGACAGCGGCAGCATCAGGCGAGGCTGGAAGGCCTTGCCGTCCCACACCGGCTGCATGGTGGCCTTGGAGACGCCGAGGATCGCCACCTCGGGCGCATTGACGATCGGCGTGAAGCCGGTACCGCCAATGTGGCCGAGGCTGGAGATGGTGAAGCAGGCGCCTTGCATGTCGTCTGCGGAGAGCTTCTTGGTGCGTGCTTTCTCGGCCAGGGCGGCGGCTTCGGCAGCAAGCTGCAGGAGGCTCTTCTGGTCGACGTTGCGGATCACCGGGACCAGCAGGCCGTCCGGGGTGTCCACGGCAAAGCCGATGTGCACGTACTTCTTGCGGATCAGCGCCTTGCCACTCGGGGCGAGGGAGCTGTTGAAGTCCGGCAGTTCCTTGAGCAGGTAGGCGCAGGCCTTGAGCAGCAGCGGCAGGACGGTGAGCTTGACGCCCGCCTTCTCGGCCACGGCTTTCTGGGCGACGCGGAAAGCTTCCAGCTCGGTGATGTCGGCGGAGTCGAACTGGGTGACGTGGGGCACGTTGAGCCAGCTGCGGTGCAGGTTGGCGGCACCGACCTGCATCAGGCGGGTCATGGCCACTTCTTCGATTTCACCGAACTTGCTGAAGTCCACGGTGGGGATCGGCGGGATGCCGGCACCACCGGTGGGCGCGGCGGCAGCAGCTGCCGGGGCGTCCTTGGCCTTCTGCATGACCGACTTCACGTAGGCCTGCACGTCTTCCTTCAGCACGCGGCCGTGGGGGCCGGTGGCCGGAACGGCCGCCAGGTCGACGCCGAACTCGCGGGCCAGCTGGCGAACCGCCGGGCCGGCGTGGACCTTGGCACCGCTGGAGCGGGCCGGTACGCCGGTGGTGTTGGCGGCAGCGGCGGACAGCGAGGCAATCGCCGAGACCTCGGCGGCGGCCACCGGGTGGGCGCCTTCCGGTACGCGGTGCAGCGGTTGCTGCTGGGCGGCCGGCTCGGCAGCCGCGGCGGCGCCTGCGGTCTTGAGCTTGAGGATCAGGTCGCCGGTGCCGACTTCGTCGTCCAGCTTGACGATGACGCTTTCCACAACGCCGGCGGCGGGGGAGGGAATCTCCATGGAGGCCTTGTCGGACTCCAGGGTGATCAGCGACTGGTCGGCTTCGACGGTGTCGCCGGCCTTGACCATGACTTCGATGACCTTGACCTTGCCGCTGGTGCCGATGTCCGGCACGTGGACGTCCTGCACGCTGGCGGCCGAGGCAGCCGGCGCTGCTGCGGGGGCGGCAGCCGGTGCCGGCGCGGCGGCAGGTGCCGGTGCCGGTGCCGGGGCAGCAGCGCCACCCGCGACCTTCAGCTTGATGATCAGGTCGCCGGTGCCGACTTCGTCGTCCAGCTTGACGATGACGCTCTCCACCACGCCGGCGGCGGGGGAGGGGATTTCCATGGAGGCCTTGTCGGACTCCAGGGTGATCAGTGACTGGTCGGCCTCGACGGTGTCACCGGCCTTGACCATGACTTCGATGACCTTGACCTTGCCGCTGGTGCCGATGTCCGGCACGTGGACGTCCTGCACGCTGGCGCCCGAAGCAGCCGGGGCTGCTGCAGGGGCCGGTGCGGCGGCGGGCTTTTCCTCGGCCTTGGCGGCCGGGGCAGCAGCCGGAGCAGGGGCTGCGGCGGCACCTTCGACTTCCAGTTCCAGCAGTTCGTCGCCTTCCTTGAGGCGGTCGCCGAGCTTGACCTTGAGGCTCTTGATCACCCCGGCCTTGGGCGCGGGGATCTCCATGGAGGCCTTGTCGGACTCCAGGGTCAGCAGGCTCTGGTCGGCTTCGATGCGGTCGCCGACCTTGACGAACAGTTCGATCACTTCACCTTCGCCGCTGCCGATGTCGGGTACGCGAATCAACTCACTCATCGCTACGCTCCTTAGCAGTCCAGCGGGTTACGTTTTTCGGGGTCGATGCCGAACTTGGCGATGGCCTCGGCCACTACGCGCGGTTCGATCTCGCCACGGTCTGCCAGGGCCTCCAGGGCAGCCAGCACAACCCAGTAGCGGTCCACTTCGAAGAAGTGGCGCAGCTTCTTGCGGCTGTCGCTGCGGCCGAAGCCGTCGGTGCCGAGCACCTTGTATTCCTTGCTCGGGACCCACTGGCGGATCTGGTCGGCAAACAGCTTCATGTAGTCGGTGGAGGCGACAACCGGGCCTTTGCGGCCGGTCAGGCACTGCTCGACGTAGGTCTGCTGCGGCTTCTGCTCCGGGTGCAGGCGGTTGCGACGCTCCACGGCCAGGCCGTCGCGACGCAGTTCGTTGAAGCTGGTGACGCTCCAGACGTCGGCGGCGACGTTGTACTCGTCACGCAGGATCTTCGCGGCTTCGCGGACTTCGCGCAGGATGGTGCCGGAGCCCAGCAGCTGTACGTGGTGCGCGGCTTCCTTCTTGTCCTCTTCGAGGAGGTACATGCCCTTGATGATGCCTTCCTCGGTGCCTTCGGGCAGCGCGGGCTGCTGGTAGGCCTCGTTCATCACGGTGATGTAGTAGAAGACGTTCTGCTGCTCTTCGGTCATCTGGCGGATGCCTTCACGCACGATCACCGCCAGCTCGTAGCCGTAGGTGGGGTCGTAGGTGCGGCAGTTGGGGATGGTGGCCGCCATGATGTGGCTGTGACCGTCCTCGTGCTGCAGGCCTTCGCCGTTGAGGGTGGTCCGGCCGGAGGTGCCGCCGATCAGGAAGCCACGGGCACGGCTGTCGCCGGCCGCCCAGGCCAGGTCGCCGATGCGCTGGAAGCCGAACATCGAATAGAAGATGTAGAACGGCAGCATCGGCTGGTTGTGGTTGCTGTAGGAGGTACCGGCCGCGATGAACGAGGACATGGCGCCCGCCTCGTTGATGCCCTCTTCGAGGATCTGGCCCTTCTTGTCCTCCTTGTAGAACATCACCTGGTCCTTATCGACGGGCTCGTAGAGCTGGCCGACAGAGGAGTAGATGCCCAGCTGGCGGAACATGCCTTCCATACCGAAGGTACGGGCTTCGTCCGGGATGATCGGGACGATGCGCTGGCCGAGCTCCTTGTCCTTGACCAGCTGCGCGAGGATGCGCACGAAGGCCATGGTGGTGGAGATTTCGCGGTCGCCGGTGCCGTCGAGGATGGCCTTGAGGGTATCCAGCGGCGGAGTCGGGATGCTGAAGCTGTTGGCACGGCGCTGGGGCACGTAGCCACCCAGGGCGGCACGGCGCTCATGCAGGTATTTGTGCTCGGCGCTGCCCGGCTCGGGGCGTACGAAGGGTAGTTTTTCCAGGTCTTCGTCGCGGACCGGGATGTCGAAGCGGTCGCGGAACTGGCGCAGGCTGTCCACGTCCACCTTCTTGGTGTTGTGGGCGGTGTTCTGCGCTTCGCCGGCACCGGTGCCATAGCCCTTGATGGTCTTGGCGAGGATGACGGTGGGCTGGCCGGTGTGGTTCACGGCCTGGTGGTAGGCCGCGTAGACCTTGTACGGGTCGTGGCCACCACGGTTCAGCTTCCAGATCTCGTCGTCGGAAAGGTCCTGGACCATTTCCTTGAGTTCGGGGCTGTTGAAGAAGTTCTCGCGGACGTACGCACCGTCCTTCGCCTTGTAGTTCTGGTATTCGCCGTCGACCACTTCGTCCATGCGGCGCTGCAGGGAGCCGTCCTTGTCCTTGGCGAACAGCGGGTCCCAGAAGCGACCCCAGACAACCTTGTTGACGTTCCACTGGGCGCCACGGAAAACGCCTTCGAGTTCCTGGATGATCTTGCCGTTGCCGCGAACCGGGCCGTCGAGGCGCTGCAGGTTGCAGTTGATGACGAAGATGAGGTTGTCCAGCTTCTCGCGGCCGGCCAGGGAGATGGCGCCGAGGGATTCGGGCTCGTCGCACTCGCCGTCGCCCATGAAGCACCAGACCTTCTGCTTGCCAGCGGGGATGAAGCCGCGGGCTTCCAGGTACTTCATGAAGCGGGCCTGGTAGATCGCCTGGATGGGGCCGAGGCCCATGGACACGGTGGGGAACTGCCAGAAGTCCGGCATCAGCCACGGGTGCGGGTAGGAGGAGAGGCCCTTGCCGTCGACTTCGCGACGGAAGTTCTGCATCTGTTCTTCGCTCAGGCGGCCTTCCATGAAGGCGCGGGCGTAGATGCCGGGGCTGGCGTGGCCCTGGTAGAAGATCAGGTCGCCGCCGTGCTCCTCGGTGGGAGCCTGGAAGAAGTAGTTGAAGCCGATGTCGTAGAGGGTCGCCGAGGAGGCGAAGCTGGAGATGTGGCCGCCCAGGTCCGGGTCTTCGAGGTTGGTACGCATCACCATCGCCAGTGCGTTCCAGCGCACCAGGGAGCGAATGCGGCGCTCCATGAACAGGTCACCCGGCATGCGTGCTTCGTGGGAGACCGGGATGGTGTTGCGGTACGGCGTAGTCGTGGAGTAGGGCAGCTTGGTGCCGCTGCGGGCGGCCAGCTCACCCATGCGGGTCAGCAGGTAGTGCGCGCGGTCTTCACCTTCTTTGTCGAGTACGGACTCCAGGGCGTCCAGCCATTCCTGGGTTTCGACGGTATCGAGGTCTTGCATGGCTTGCTCCAGGGCGGAAAGGCTTCCAGAATCGGATGCCTATGTTCACTGCCGGCCTTTTGGGCAGGCAGAAGCTAATTCTTGGATTAACCGGGGGGTCGAACCGGCCTTGTGTAGTTTTACTACAAATCGACGGCGGATTCAGCTCTCTGGGCACAATCTTTCGTAGTAAAACTACAGATCCACGATGCGAGGCCTCTGGAACCGAGGCCCGGCGCGCGCCGATCACAGGATAGACCATGAGCCTGCCCCCGCTTGTCGCCCTGCCCCACCTGCTGCAACCCCTTGCCGAGCGCGCCCGCACCAGCTTTCTTGCCGGGCTCGAGCACCTCCCCGAATCGCTGCGCGCGACCTTCGAGCAGTGGCCCGAGGCACGCTGGGAGGCGTTTCGCCGGGTCTGTGCAGCCAGTGACTTCGTGGCTGAACAGGTGCGTCGCGATCCGGCCCTGCTGGTGCAGTTGGTGGAGTCGGGCGGGCTTGAATGTACACTCGAATCTGGAGGATTGTGTACAAAAATTGATGAACTCCTTGTCGATTGCGCAGACGATGAGGCGCTAGGCCGCTGCCTGCGGCGTTTTCGCAACCAGCAGCAGGTGCGCATCATCTGGCGCGACCTGACTCGCCAGGCCGATCTCGCCGAAACCTGCCGCGACCTCTCCGACCTCGCCGACGCCTGTATCGATCGTGCCTACCACTGGCTCTACCCGCGCCACTGCGCCCAGTTCGGTACGCCCATGGGCCGACGGTCAGGGCAGCCGCAGCACATGGTCATCCTGGGCATGGGCAAGCTGGGGGCGCATGAGCTGAACCTGTCCTCCGACATCGACCTGATCTTCGGCTATCCGGAGGGCGGCGAGACGGAAGGCGCGCGCCGTGCGCTGGACAACCAGGAGTTCTTCATCCGCCTCGGGCAGCGCCTGATCAAGGCGTTGGATGCCATCACCGTCGATGGGTTCGTGTTCCGTGTCGACATGCGCCTGCGCCCCTACGGTTCCTCCGGCGCGCTGGTGCTCAGCTTCAATGCGCTGGAGCAGTACTACCAGGACCAGGGGCGGGACTGGGAGCGCTACGCGATGATCAAGGCCCGTGTGGTGGGGGGCGACCCGGTTGCCGGGGCGCAACTGCTGGAGATGCTGCGGCCGTTCGTCTACCGCCGCTACCTGGACTTCTCGGCCATCGAGGCGCTGCGCTCGATGAAGCAACTGATCCAGCAGGAAGTCCGCCGCAAGGGCATGACCGAGAACGTCAAGCTCGGCTCGGGTGGCATCCGCGAGGTGGAGTTCATCGCCCAGGCCTTCCAGCTCATCCATGGCGGGCGCGACCTCAGCCTGCAGCAGCGTCCGTTGCTGAAGGTCCTGGCCACACTCGCGGGCCAGGGCTATCTGCCTGGCAAGGTGGTCGACGAGTTGCGCGAAGGCTATGCCTTCCTGCGCTACACCGAGCACGCCCTGCAGGCCATCGCTGATCGCCAGACCCAGATGCTGCCGGACGACGAGCTGGACCGCGCACGCGTTGCCTTCATCATGGGCTTCGACGATTGGGCGGCGTTCCATGAGCGCCTGATGTATTGGCGGGGCCGGGTGGGGTGGCATTTCCAGCAGGTGATTGCCGATCCCGATGAGGACGAGGCCGGCGGTGCCGGTGAAGCCTGCATCGGTGCCGAATGGCTGCCGCTCTGGGAGGAGGCGCTGGACCCTGAAAGCGCCGAGCGCCAACTGGAGGAAGCGGGCTTTCGTGATGCCCCGGCTGCCTTCAAGCGCCTCACCGACCTGCGCAACGGCCCCCAGCTGCGTGCCATGCAGCGCCTGGGGCGCGAGCGGATGGACGCCTTCATCCCCCGGCTGCTGGCAATGACCGTCGAGCATGCCACCCCCGACCTGGTGCTGGAGCGGGTACTGCCGCTGGTGGAAAAGGTCGCGCGCCGCTCTGCCTACCTGGTCCTCTTGACCGAGAATCCGGGCGCCCTGGAACGCCTGATCACCCTCTGCGCGGCCAGCCCCTGGATCGCCGAGCAGATCGCCCGCTACCCGTTGCTGCTGGACGAGCTGCTGAACGAAGGGCGTCTCTATCACCCGCCGCTGGCACCCGAACTGGCGGCCGAGCTGCGTGAGCGCCTGACGCGGATCCCGGAAGACGACCTGGAGCAGCAGATGGAAGCGCTGCGGCACTTCAAGCTGGCCCACAGCCTGCGGGTCGCGGCCTCGGAAATCGCCGGCACGTTGCCCCTGATGAAGGTGAGCGACTACCTGACCTGGCTGGCCGAGGCGATCCTCGACCAGGTGCTGGCCCTGGCCTGGCGTCACACCGTGGCACGCCACGGCACGCCGCGCCGGGCCGATGGCTCGGCCTGCGACCCGGACTTCATCATCGTTGGCTACGGCAAGGTCGGCGGGCTCGAGTTCGGTCACGGCTCCGACCTGGACCTGGTGTTCATCCACGACGGCGACCCCCAGGCCGAGACCGACGGCGCCAAGCCCATCGACGGCGCGCAGTTCTTCACCCGCCTGGGGCAGCGCATCATTCATCTGCTAACTACCCAGACCACCTCCGGCGACCTGTACGAAGTAGACATGCGCCTGCGTCCCTCCGGCGCGGCAGGGCTGCTGGTGAGTTCACTGGGCGCCTTCCAGCGCTACCAGGAGAGCGAAGCCTGGACCTGGGAGCACCAGGCCCTGGTTCGGGCGCGGGTGCTGGTGGGCTGCCCGCGCGTGGCGTCGGCCTTCGAAGCGGTCCGCCTGGCGGTGCTCGGGCGCGAGCGCGACATCGACACCCTGCGCCGCGAAGTGAGCGAGATGCGCGCCAAGATGCGCGACAGCCTGGGCAGCCGCTCGACCGCTGCCGGCACCGGCGAGAATGCCTTCGAAGCCGCATCGCCGTTCGATCTGAAGCAGGACGCCGGCGGTATCGTCGATATCGAATTTATGGTGCAATATGCGGCCCTCGCCTGGTCGCGACGGCATCCAGAGCTGGTTCGCTACACCGACAACATCCGCATTCTGGATGGTCTCGGCGCGGTGGGACTGCTGACCGCCGAGACCGTCAGCCTGCTGCAGGAGGCCTACAAGGCCTATCGTTCCGCAGCGCATCGCCTGGCCCTGCAGAAGCAGCCCGGCGTGGTGAGTGGGGACCAGTTCCAGGCGGAACGCCATGGCGTGATGCGGATCTGGCGCGAGTTGGGCTTGAGCTGACTGCCTGCCAACTCGCCGTGCTGAATCAATCGAACTCTTGAGGAGCTGGCAATATGTCGATGGCCGACCGTGATGGCGTGATCTGGTATGACGGCGAACTGGTGCCGTGGCGCGATGCGACCACCCACGTCCTGACCCACACCCTGCACTACGGCATGGGCGTGTTCGAAGGCGTGCGCGCCTACAACACCCCGGACGGCACTGCCATCTTCCGCCTGCAGGCCCACACCGACCGCCTGTTCGACTCCGCCCACATCTTCAACATGCAGATCCCCTTCACCAAGGAGGAGATCAACGAAGCCCAGCGCGCCGCCGTCCGCGAGAACGGCCTGGAAAGCGCCTACCTGCGCCCCATGGTGTTCTTCGGCAGCGAAGGCATGGGCCTGCGCGCCTCCGGCCTGAAGGTGCACGTCATCGTCGCCGCCTGGCACTGGGGCGCCTACATGGGCGAAGCCGCGCTGGAAGCGGGTATCAAGGTGCGCACCAGCTCCTACACCCGTCACCACGTCAACATCGCCATGACCCGCGCCAAGGCCAATGGCAACTACATCAACTCCATGCTGGCGCTGCAGGAAGCCATCTCCGGTGGCGCCGACGAGGCCATGCTGCTGGACCCGGAAGGCTACGTGGCCGAGGGCTCGGGCGAGAACATCTTCCTGGTCAAGGATGGCGTGGTGTACACCCCGGAAGTGACCTCCTGCCTCAACGGCATCACCCGCAACACCGTCCTGACCCTGGCCGGCGAGCTGGGCATCAAGGTGGTCGAGAAGCGCATCACCCGCGACGAGGTGTACATCGCCGACGAAGCATTCTTCACCGGTACCGCCGCCGAAGTGACCCCGATCCGTGAAGTGGATGGCCGTCAGATCGGTGCCGGCCGTCGCGGCCCGGTGACCGAGAAACTGCAGAAGGCCTACTTCGACCTGGTGACCGGCAAGACTGCCGCTCACGGTGAATGGCGCACCCTGGTCAAGTAATCCGACTGAGCTGCATACCGCAAGCCGCAGGCTGCAAGTGGGCGACCGCTTGGAGCTTGCGGCTTGTCGCTTGAGGCGTGAAGCTGCCCGCTTATGAAAATTCTGATCGTAGGCCCCTCGTGGGTCGGTGACATGGTGATGGCCCAGACGCTCTTCCAGTGTCTGAAGGTGCGCCATGGCGACTGCGAGATCGACGTCCTGGCCCCCGAGTGGAGCCGCCCCATCCTCGAGCGCATGCCGGAAGTCCGCCAGGCGCTGAGCTTCCCGCTTGGGCATGGCGTGCTCGAACTCGCCACCCGCCGGCGCATCGGCAAATCCCTGGCCGGCCAGTACGACCAGGCCATCCTGCTGCCCAACTCGCTGAAGTCGGCCTTGGTTCCGTTCTTCGCCGGGATTCCCAAGCGCACGGGCTGGAAGGGCGAGATGCGCTACGGCCTACTCAATGACATCCGCACGCTGGACAAGGCCCGTTACCCGCTGATGATCGAGCGCTTCATGGCGCTGGCATTCGAGCCTGGTGCCGAGCTGCCCCAGCCGTATCCACGCCCGTCCCTGCGCATCGAGGCACAGAGCCGCGACGCCGCCCTCGACCGCTTCGGCCTCGGACTGGATCGCCCGGTCCTGGCCCTGTGCCCCGGTGCCGAGTTCGGCGAGGCCAAGCGCTGGCCGGCCGAACACTATGCCAAGGTGGCGGAAGTGAAGATCCGCGCCGGTTGGCAGGTGTGGCTGTTCGGCTCGAAGAATGACCACCCCGGCGGCGAAGACATCCGCATGCGCCTCATTCCCGGCCTGCGGGAAGAGGTGGTCAACCTGGCCGGGCAGACCAGCCTGGCCGAAGCCATCGACCTGCTTTCCTGTGCCGAGGCGGTGGTCTCCAACGACTCCGGCCTGATGCACGTCGCCGCCGCCCTGAACCGCCCTCTGGTGGCCGTGTACGGCTCCACCTCGCCGCAGTTCACGCCGCCCTTGGCCGAGAACGTCGAAATCGTCCGCCTGGGGCTGGAGTGCAGTCCGTGCTTCGAGCGCACCTGCCGCTTCGGGCACTACAACTGCCTGCGCCAGCTCAAGCCGCGCCCGGTCATCGAGGCCCTCGAGCGCCTGGTGGCGGACCCGATCGAGGTCGCCGGATGAGGGTTCTGCTGGTCAAAACCTCTTCCCTTGGCGATGTGATCCACACGCTGCCGGCCATCACCGATGCGGCACGTGCCATCCCCGGCATCCAGTTCGACTGGGTGGTGGAGGAAGGCTTCGCCGAGATTCCCGCCTGGCACCCGGCGGTGGCCCAGGTCATTCCGGTGGCGATCCGCCGCTGGCGCAAGAACCTGTTCCAGACCCTGCGCAGCGGTGAATGGGGGCGCTTCAAGCGGCGCCTGCGGGAGACCCGCTACGACCTGGTGATCGACGCCCAGGGGCTGTTCAAGAGCGCCTGGCTGACCCGCTACGCCAAGGCCCCGGTGGCCGGGCTCGATCGCGCGTCCGCCCGTGAGCCCATCGCCGCGCGTTTCTACGACCAGCCCCATGCCGTCGCCTGGGGGCAACACGCCGTCGAGCGAGTGCGCCAGCTGTTTGCCAAGGCACTCGACTACCCGTTGCCACAGAGCACCGGTGACTACGGCCTGAATCGCGCGCAACTGGCCGATGCGCCGGGCGCCGCGCCTTACCTGCTGTTCCTCCACGGCACCACCTGGGACACCAAGCACTGGCCCGAAGCCTACTGGCGCGAGCTGGCCGAGCGGGTTTGCGAGCATGGCTGGAACCTGCGCTTGCCGTGGGGCAATGCCGCAGAGAAGGCCAGGGCCGAACGCCTCGCCGAAGGCCTGGATGGCGCCGCCGTACTGCCGCGCCTGTCCCTGGCCGGCATGGCCAAGGTGCTCGCCGGCGCGCGTGCCTGCGTGGCCGTGGACACCGGGCTGGGGCATCTGGCCGCCGCCCTGGATGTGCCGACCCTGTCGCTCTATGGCCCGACCAACCCGGGCTTCACCGGTGCCTACGGGCGTTCGCAGGTCCACCTGGGCAGCGACTTCCCCTGCGCGCCCTGCCTGAAGAAGCAGTGCGCCTACCAGCCGAGCGAAGAGGAGCGCCGTCGCTTCGACCTCAAGCGCGAGCAGCCCTTGTGCTTCACCCGGCTGAACCCGCAGCGGGTGGCCACCCAGCTGGAGGCCCTGCTGCTGACCGAGGACTCCCACTGATGCAACTGGCCTTCGTGCTCTACAAGTACTTCCCTTTCGGCGGCCTGCAGCGCGACTTCATGCGCATCGCCCAGGAATGCCAGCGTCGTGGCCACGCTATCCGCGTCTACACCATGATCTGGGAGGGCGACGTGCCGGACGGCTTTGACGTGCGGGTCGCGCCGGTGAAGGCGCTGTTCAACCACAAGCGCAACGAGAAGTTCACCGCCTGGGTCGAGGCCGACCTGGCGCGCCAGCCGGTGGAGCGGGTGATCGGCTTCAACAAGATGCCTGGGCTGGACGTCTACTACGCCGCCGACCCCTGCTTCGAGGATAAGGCGCAGACCCTGCGCAACGGCCTGTACCGTCGCTGGGGGCGCTACAAGCACTTCTCCGACTACGAGCGCGCCGTGTTCGCCCCCGAGTCGAAGACCGACGTGCTGATGATTTCCGAAGTGCAGCAGCCGCTGTTCGTGAAGCACTACGCCACCCCGGCGTCGCGCTTCCATCTGCTGCCACCGGGCATTGCCAGTGACCGTCGTGCTCCGGCCAATGCGGCGGACATCCGTGCCGAGTTCCGCCGGGAGTTCAAGCTGTCCGACGACGACCGGCTGCTGGTGCAGATCGGCTCCGGGTTCAAGACCAAGGGGCTGGACCGCTCTCTCAAGGCGCTGGCGTCCCTGCCGCGGGAGTTGCGCAAGCGCACCCGGCTGATCGTCATCGGCCAGGACGACCCCAAGCCGTTCCTGCTGCAGGTGAAGGCCCTGGGCATTTCCGACCAGGTGGACATCCTCAAGGGGCGTAGCGACATCCCGCGCTTCCTGCTGGGTGCCGACCTGCTTATCCACCCCGCCTACAACGAGAACACCGGCACGGTGCTGCTGGAGGCGCTGGTGGCCGGCCTGCCGGTCCTGGTCACCGACGTCTGTGGCTATGCCCACTACATCGATGAGGCCGAGGCCGGCCGTGTGGTGCCCAGTCCCTTCGAGCAGGACACCCTCAATCGCATGCTCGCCGAGATGCTCACCGACGATGCGGCGCGCCAGCGTTGGTCGGCCAATGGCCTGGCCTTTGCCGATCATGCCGACCTGTACAGCATGCCCCAGCGGGCGGCCGACCTGATTCTCCAGGAGCGTCCATGAAGCTGGAACTGAGGGCGCCTTTCGAGCAGCTGTGGCACGGGCGTGACGCCTTCGAAGCGGTAGAGGCCCTGCAGGGCCAGGTCTATCGCGAGCTGGACGGCCGCCGCACGTTGCGTACCGAAGTCGACGGGCGGGGCTACTTCGTCAAGATCCATCGCGGCATCGGCTGGGGCGAAATCCTCAAGAACCTGGTGACCGCCAAGCTGCCGGTGCTCGGCGCCGGCCAGGAGTGGCGGGCGATCCATCGCCTGCAGGAGGTGGGCGTGCCGACCATGACCGCCGTCGCCTTCGGCGAGCGCGGCGACAACCCGGCCCAGCAGCACTCCTTCATCATCACCGAGGAGCTGGCGCCAACCGTCAGCCTGGAGGACTTCTCCCTCGACTGGCCGCGCAACCCGCCGCCCCTGGCGCTCAAGCGCGCGCTGATCGACGAGGTGGCGCGAATGGTGCGTGAGATGCATCGTGCGGGCGTCAACCACCGCGACTGCTACATCTGCCACTTCCTGCTGCACACCGACCGGCCGGTGACCCCGAGCGACTTCCGCCTGTCGGTCATCGACCTGCACCGCGCCCAGGTCCGCCCGAGCCTGCCGCGCCGCTGGCGCGACAAGGACCTGGCTGCGCTCTATTTCTCGGCCCTGGATATCGGGCTGACCCGACATGACTGGCTTCGCTTCCTGCGGGTCTATTTCGACCGGCCATTGAGCGAGGTCTTGCGCCAGGAGCGGCCCCTGCTGGCCCACCTGGCTCGCAAGGCGGCGAAGCTCTATGCGCGCAAGCAGCGCTATGGAGATGCACTCTGATGGCGGCTTGGACACTGGCCCCCGATTACGCCGCGCTGGCGGAGGACTTTGGCAGCCTGGATCGCGTCTTTGCCCTGGAGGCGGAGCGCATCACCAGCGATCCGCTGTCCGAAGTCGTACGTCTGGAGCGTAACGGCATCCGTTATTACGTGAAGCGTTACTGGGGGGCGGGCAAGGGCCTGCGTCGCTACCTCGGGCGGCCCCGGGTCAAGGCGGAGTGGCAGAACCTTCGCTGGTTCGCCAAGTGGGGCATACCCACCGCGCCCATCGTCGCCTACGGCATGGAGCGCCGGGGGGGCGCTTTTCTGCGGGGTGCGCTGATCACTCGGGAGCTGCTGGACACCGAGGACTTGGCGCACTTGGCGCTCACCGATGATCCGCGTCTGCTCGACCGGCGCTGGGTGGACGGCATCAGCCTGCAACTGGCCAAGGCGACCCGGACCCTCCACGATCACGCGTTTGCGCACAACGACCTGAAATGGCGAAACCTGCTGGTGGACCCGGCCGGGAAGTTGTTCTTCATCGACTGCCCCACGGGAGCCTTCTGGTGGGGGCGCTTCCTGGAGCGACGGATCGTCAAGGATCTCGCCTGCCTCGACAAGGTGGCCAAGTACAAGCTGTCCCGCGTTCAGCGGATGCGCTTCTACCTGCAATACCGTGGGCTCGCGCGCCTGGATCGCAGTGGCAAGGCTCAGGTCCGCCGTGTGCTGGGTTACTTCGAGGGGCGCGAATGAACGACTTCGTGGCCTCTGACGACCTGGCCTGCCTGCAGGCCCACGGCCTGGCCGACTTCGATGCCTTGTGGGCGCTCAAGCTCGAAGCCGTGGACCTCCCCAATACCGAGCGCGGCGGCTGGAGCAGCGTGTTCCGCCTGGAGCTGGGTGAGCGTGCGTACTACCTCAAGCGCCAGTCGAATCACCTGACCCGTAGCCTGGCGCATCCCTTCGGCGAGCCGACCTTCGCTCGGGAGTTCCGCAATATCCGCCGTTACGCCAAGTTGGGCATTCCCGCATTGCAAGCGGCTTTCTTCGCTGAGCGGCGCTGCTCGGGCGAGCACCGCGCCATCCTGTTGACCCGTGCTCTGGATGGTTGGCACGAACTTGACCACTGGCTCGACCAATGGCCTGCGGTCGAAGCCGGCCAGCGCGAGGCCCTGCTGGACGCCTGCGGCCGCTTGGCGCGCCAGCTGCACGGAGCCGGGCAGATGCATGGCTGTTTCTACCCCAAGCACATCTTCCTGCGCCCTGCGGCCGTCGGCTACGAGGCGTGCCTGATCGATCTGGAGAAGACGCGTCCGCTGCTGTTCGGTCGTCGCGATCGGGTCAAGGACCTGGAGCCTCTGTTGCGCCGTGCGCGTATCTGGAGCACCGCTGATATCCGGCACTTCCTGGTTGCCTACCTGGGAAGCAGCACCGATGTCGAGCATTGGGAACAGCTCCTGATGCGGCGCCAGCGGGACAAGGAGAGCCGCGCATGAGGCTC
This sequence comes from Metapseudomonas otitidis, assembly GCF_900111835.1. Taxonomy (GTDB): domain Bacteria; phylum Pseudomonadota; class Gammaproteobacteria; order Pseudomonadales; family Pseudomonadaceae; genus Metapseudomonas; species Metapseudomonas otitidis. The sequence goes on along the minus strand of NZ_FOJP01000009.1, from coordinate 250,835 downwards.
GTTGAACTTGCTGGCATGGGGCGTTCCCCTGCCTTGCCCCTGCAGCTTGAGCTGAACGGCGAACGGCTGCAGTTGGAGACTCTGTTGCGTGTGTTGCCGGGCCAGCGCTATGTAGGTGCTGCGATGTGGAAAGGGCGCCGGGTGCTGGCCAAGTTGCTGGTGGGGGGCAAGGCAGCCCGCCACTTCGAGCGCGAGCGCCAGGGCGCCGAGCTGATGGCGCGCCAGGGCCTGCCGACTCCGGCCCTGCTGGAAAGCGGGCTGGTGCCCGGGCAGGGTGGCTGGCTGTTGTTCGAGTTCCTCAAGGGCGCCAGCAGCCTGTGGGACGAGTGGCGCCGGGTCGAAGGCGAGCCGTTGCTCTCCGACGGCCAGCAGCGCGTCGTGGGTGAAGCCCTGGAGCTGGTCGCCCACTTGCATGCTCGCGGCCTGGTGCAAGAGGACCTGCATCTGGACAACATCCTCCGGCATGACGGGCAGCTCAAGCTGATCGATGGTGGCGGCGTGCGTGCCGTCTGCGAGGGCGAACCCCTGCCCCGCGAGCAGGTGCTGGCCAATCTCGGGGTGTTCTTCGCCCAGTTGCCCGCCACCCTTGCGCCCTACCTGGAAGAGTTGTTGGTGCATTACCTGCTGGCCAACGGCGAGCACGCCTTGCCGCTGGAAATGCTGGAGAAGGAGATCGCCCGGGTCCGCCGCTGGCGCCTGCGTGACTTCCTCGAGAAGGTCGGTCGCGAATGCAGCCTGTTCAGCGTCCGGCGCTCGCTGTTCGGCCTGCGTGCCGTTCGTCGGGATGCCGAGGCGCGCGTGGCGCCGCTGCTGGCCGCGCCGGATGCCGCCATTGCCGCCGGTCATCGCTTCAAGGACGGCGGTGCCGCAACGGTGGCACGGGTGGAGCAGGGCGGCGAGACGCTGCTGGTCAAACGCTACAACATCAAGAACCTGCTGCACTGGCTAAAACGCTTCTGGCGGCCGTCCCGTGCCTGGCATAGCTGGCGCGAGGGTCATCGCCTGGCCTTCCTCGGCATCGCCACGCCGCGTCCGCTGGCGGTGGTGGAGCACCGTTGGCTGGGCCTGCGCGGACGCGCGTACCTGATTACCGAATATCTGCCGGGTCAAGATATAATCGCCCGTTTTCGAGACGCCCAGGCGGACGCTGCGAACCAGGGGCTGCCGCCGGAAGCCGAGCTGGGAGCCTTGGATCGCCTGTTTGCCGCGCTGATCCGTGAGCGCATCAGCCACGGCGACCTGAAGGGGCACAACCTGTTCTGGCAGGACGGGCACTGGTCTTTGATCGACCTGGATGCGGTCCGGCAACACGGCAGCGAGCGCAGCTTCGCCAGGGCCTATGCCCGGGATCGCGAGCGCTTCCTGCGCAACTGGCCGGCGGATTCGGTGCTGTACCGCCACCTGGATGAACGTTTACCCAAGGCCAGCTTGAAGCCCGAGGCTTGAAGCTGGGAATGAGCCCCGAGGGGCTGTGTACTGGACAACTTGCCGGGCGTCACGACACCCGGCCGCTTTGATAGAGGCTTAACACTGTGGCACTGACGATCCTCGGCCTTTCCGGCGCCCTCAGCCATGATCCTTCAGCCGCGCTCTACATCGACGGCAAGCTGATCGCGGCCGCCGAAGAAGAGCGCTTCGTGCGCGACAAGCACGCAAAGAATCGCATGCCCTACGAGTCGGCCAAGTTCTGCCTGGAGCAGGCGGGCATCAAGCCGTCCGACGTGGACGTGGTAGCCATCCCCTTCGCCCCCATCAGCCTCTTCGGCAAGGCCCGTTGGCAATACGCCAAGCGCTACTGGTACGCACCGGATCGCGCCCTTGACGCGATCCTCATGGGCAACCGCCGCTACAAGCGCTACCGCAACAAGATCGTCTGGTGCCTGGAGCAATTGGGCTTCGACGCCAAGAAGGTGAAGATCGAGCCGGTGGAGCACCACCTGGCCCACGCCTCCAGCGCCTACCACTGCTCCGGCTTCAAGGAGAAGACCGCGATCCTCGGGATCGACGGCAAGGGCGAGTACGCCACCACCTTCTTCGGCTGGGGCGAGAACGGCAAGATCCACAAGATCAAGGAATTCTTCGACCCGGACTCCCTCGGCGGCCTCTATGGCGCGATCACCGAGTACCTTGGCTTCGAGATGCTCGACGGCGAGTTCAAGGTCATGGGCATGGCGCCCTATGGTGACGCCGCCAAGTACGATTTCTCCCGCCTGGCCAAGTTCGAGAACGGCGAGTTGGTGATCAACACCGACTACGCCAACGTCATCGGCTTCCGCCGCTACAAGGAAAACGGCAAGGGCTACTACTTCTCGCCCAAGCTGATCGAGTGGCTCGGACCGAAGCGCCAGGGCGACATCGCCGACGACCCCTACATCCACTACGCCGCCAGCATGCAGGCGCTGTTCGAGAAGCTGGCGCTGGAGATGATGGACTACTACCTGGGCGACATCATCCGTGACACCGGCAAGATCGCTTTCGCCGGCGGTTGCGCGCTCAACGTCAAGCTCAACCAGAAGATCATCGCCCGCCCGGAGGTGAAGGAGCTGTTCGTGCAGCCGGCCTCCGGCGACGCAGGCACCGCCGTGGGCGCCGCGGCCTATGTCTCCCACAAGCGCGGCGTGCCGGTGGAGAGGATGGAGCACGTCTACCTCGGTCCGTCCTACTCCAACGAGGAGGTCATCGCCGCCTGCGCCAAGCACCCGAACAAGCCGGTGTTCAAGCGTATCGAGAACACCCCGGAGCGCATCGCCCGCATCATGGTCGACGGCAACCCGGTGGCCTGGTTCCAGGGACGCATGGAGTTCGGCCCGCGTGCCCTGGGCGGTCGTTCCATCATCGGTTGCCCGAGCGTTCCGGGCGTTGCCGATCGCATCAACGAACAGATCAAGTTCCGCGAGCGCTGGAGGCCCTTCTGCCCGTCGATGCTCGATACCGTTGCCCCGAAGATGCTCAAGGTGGACCACCCGAGCCCCTTCATGACCTTCACCTTCGAGGTCAACGAGGAGTGGAAGGAGCGTGTCTCAGAGGTGGTGCACGAGGACGGCACCTCTCGGGCCCAGGTGCTGGAGCGTCGGCACAACCCGCGCTGGTACGACCTGATGCTCGAGCTGGAGAAGCTGACCGGCAACGGCGTGTCGCTGAACACCTCCTTGAACCGTCGCGGCGAGCCGATGATCTGCTCGCCGACCGATGCCCTGAACATGTTCTACGGGTCGGACCTGCAGTACCTGATCATGGAAGACATCCTCGTGGTCAAGGAAGGCGCCGAGTGGTATGAGCAGCTCTGAACCGCGCGTCCTGCAGTTCTGCCACGGCTATGACGGGCCCTTTCTGGATTGCGCCCGTCAGTACGCCGTGCTGTTCGAGGGCACCCCTTACAAGGTGACGACCGTCTACCTCACGGGCGAGCCGAGTGAGGCGGTGGTGCAGGGATCGGCTTCCGATGAAGTGATCTTCCTCGGCCAGAGCAGCCGTGACGTGAGGGGGCTCAAGCTCGGTGCGATCCGTGCGATCCGCAAGATCGTGGCAGGTCGCGATTTCCGTTTCTGCATTGCCCACCGTTTCAAGCCGATCTACATCGCCTTGCTGGGTACATCGCTGCCTGTGATCGGCGTGCACCATGCTTTCGGTGACTACCAGCGGTCGTCGCGCCGGGTGTTCGCCAACTTCTTCCGCAAGCGCCTGGCGTTGCTGGGGGTGTCCAACGCGGTGCGTGACGACATGCGCCGTTGCCTGCCCGACTGGCCTGCTGAGCGGATCGAGACCCTCTACAACCGGATCGATATCGCGGCGGTCCAGGCTGGCCTCAAGTCTCGCGAAGAAGCGCGCGAGGCGCTGGGCCTGCCCCAGGATGCCTGGGTGGTCGGTAATGTCGGCCGCCTACACCCGGACAAGGACCAGGCCACGCTGATCCGCGGATTCGCCGAAGCGTTGCCGCAACTGCCAACTGGCAGCCTGCTGGCCATCATGGGCAGTGGACGGCTTGAGGCTTCCCTGAAAGCGCTGGCCGAGCAATTGGGCGTTACTGCACGGGTACGCTTCCTTGGGCAGGTCCCGGAGGGGCGGCGTTATTTCCGTGCGTTCGACCTGTTCGTGCTCTCGTCCGATCAGGAGCCCTTCGGCATGGTGCTGCTGGAGGCGATGGCGGCCGGACTGCCTGTGATCGCAACCGATTGTGGCGGAGCGCCCGAGGTGGTCGGGGCGGCTGAGGATCTGTTCCCGATGGGCGATGCGGCCGCGTTATCGCATTTACTGGGGCAGCGCGTTGCAGCAGCACCGAATGTCAGCGCCGCGCAAGAGCGGCTCCAGCGTGTCTATTCCGATGCCGCTGTGCGCCGCGCTTTCTGGGCGTTGCCGTTGTTGCCCGTAACTGGCGAAGGCGTTCGCCTGTGAAGCTGCTAGCCGCACTCCGGGACAGGTACTTCCGCCGATGGCTTCGCCGTCGGGGCGTCAAGTTCGCCACGAGCCTCGCAGGGCTTCCATCGCGTACCCGGATTCTTGTCGAGGAAGGGGTCGCCATCAGCAATGTCCAATTCGGCTGCAGGGAAATCCGCATCGGTGCCCAATCGTATCTGCGCAGCGGGTGTGAGCTACACAACGTCAGCGAGATCGGCCGTTTCTGTTCGATCGGCAACGGTGTGGTGCTGGGGCAGGACAAGGCGGGCCATCCGCTGGATTGGGTGACTACCCATCCCATCGCACACGAGGTTGAGTCACGCCGTTACGATGCACGGGTTCGTGCCACTACCCTGGGGCACGATGTCTGGATTGGTCGCGAGGCGATGGTCTTTGAAGGCGTTTCCATCGGCATTGGTGCTGTTGTGGCGGCGCGTTCGGTGGTGACGCGTGATGTTCCACCCTATGCGATAGTTGCGGGCGTGCCCGCTCGTGTCGTCAGGTTCCGCTTTCCCGAGCCCCTTCGTGAGCAATTGCTGGACAGCCGCTGGTGGACAGCTGCGCCCGCTGCACTGCATTCACTTCCTCTGGATCAGCCTGAGCGCTTTTGTGCAGCGCTCGCGGCCTCGAATGGAGGGACTGCAACCTATTCCATCGTGGATATTGCCAGCACGGGTTGCCGTTCACTGGATGAGGAGAGCTTGTTCTGATGCGGGTCTTGTTTCTGGTTCAGGCCGAGCAGAGGGCCATCCTGGATCGTCTGTACGACGGCATCGTCGAGGCGTGCGACACCTGTGACATCCGCTGGCTGAGCAGCGACGAACAGGCCAATCTGCGTCGCTACTTCAAGCGGAATGTAGACCTTTCCCGCTATGACCGGGTGCTGTGCTTCCTGCGCTTCAAGAAGGAGATGCGCCAGTGGCGCTTCCTGCGTGGCGTGCCGAACCTCGTCGTTCTGGAGCATGACGCCTATCAGAACTACATCCCCTGCAAATACACCGGCGCCTTCAGTCGGCACTACGCCCGCATGCCCTGGGTGCGTGTCATCAGCTCGGGCGCGCAAGTCGCGCGGCGGTTGCGTGAAGAGGGGTTCGATGCCTGCTTCGTACCCAAGGGGTACGACCAGGCGCTCCTTCGGGATCTGGAGCAGTCCCGGGATATCGAACTGGGCTTCGTCGGCAGTATCAAGAGCGTCGCTTACAGCGGTCGTCGCCAGTTGCTGGAGTCGCTGAGCCAGGTCGAGAACCTCGTCGTCACCCGCACCAATTCAGGAGACGAGTACCTGTCGATGCTCAATCGCATCCGCTTCTTCGTCAGTGCGGATGTGGGGATGGGCGAATACATGATCAAGAACTTCGAGGCGATGGCCTGCGGTTGTGTACTCCTGGCCTATGACCAGGGGGATGAGGAGAATCGCGCGCTGGGGTTCGAGGACATGGACAACGTCGTGCTCTACCGTTCTGTGGAGGCCCTGCAGGAAAAGCTGGCTGCCCTGCGTGCCGATCCGGAGCTTGCTCAGCGGATCGCCGTTAACGGACGGCGGCTCGTGGAGGATGCCTATGGGTTCGGGGCTATCGGCCATAAGGTCGTAGCAGCCATGCAGCCCGCCCTGAGAGACCAGCCGCCGCCTGGCCTGCTTGAGCGATTGCGTTTGCGGTTGGGTCTATGAAAGCGTCGCCTCGGCTGCTCTTCCTGATTCCCTACTTTGGTCGCTGGCCGTTCTGGATGCCGTTCTTCTTGCGTGGATGTGCAGGTAATCCAGACATCGACTGGCTCTTTTTCACGGATTGCGGCGTACCCGAACAGGCGCCCGCCAACGTCCGCTTCGAGACCTTGGCCTTCGAGGCCTATTGCGAGCACGTGTCCGATCGGCTCGGAATCGCCTTCACGCCCGACTCACCTTATAAGTTGTGCGACCTGAAACCGGCCCTTGGATACATCCATACGGATCGTCTTGCATCTTATGACTACTGGGGTTTCAGCGACATCGACCTGATCTATGGCGACCTGCGTGGCTACCTGAGTGCCCTTCAACTGCAACGCTATGAGCTGGTCTCGACTCATGTGCGTCGTGTGTCAGGGCATCTGTGCATGATGCGCAACAGCGCCAGGATGAGAGAGGCCTTCATGCAGGTCGATGGATGGCGTGAGGCCCTGGCCAGTCCAACGCATAACGCCTTCGACGAGGCAGCATTCAGCCGGTTGTTCGTACGCTACAAGAATCGCCCTGCGGCCTTGCGCTGGCTGCTGGACCGCCTGAACCCCTGGCGCCGTCAATCGTTGTTCCAAGAGGCCTTCAGCACCCCGGGGGGACGCATCCCCTGGCACGATGGCTCATTCGATTTCCCGTCGAAATGGGTATGGCGGGAAGGTGTGCTGACCAACGACCGGGATGGCGATCGAAGCTTTCCCTATTTCCATTTCATTGCCTGGAAGTGCGACCGCTGGCCGGCACATGCAGAGCCGGTCCTGTGTGGCCCTGCCGGCTTGGCTGAGCGTGCGTCCTGGTGCGTGACCGCCGAAGGTTTCCGTGAGGAGTGATCCGTGATCTTTTCTGAGGACAGCGATGTCAGCGTGATGGTGACCAGTTGTGGCCGGTTCGATCTGCTGCGCCGCACACTGGAGTCACTGGATCGATTCAATACCTACCCGATCCGTGCTGTGTTCATCACCGAGGATTCGGGTGAAGAGGCCGTGCGCGAGTGCATTCCGGAGCATTGGCGTCCGCATACTACGGTGTTCGTCAACCGGCCTCGACTGGGGCAGATGGCGTCTGTCGACCTGGCCTACAGCCATATCGAGACCCCTTGGGTTTTTCATTGCGAGGATGACTGGGCGTTCTACCGGCCTGGGTTCATCGAAGACTCCATGGCGCTGCTGAAAGCCGATCCCCAGGCCCTGCAGGTATGGTTGCGCAGTGCCGCTCATGACCTGGCCATTCACAGCCCCTACGTTTCCCTGGGGGAGCGCCGCGTAGTGGATGGTGTCGTCAGCTATGAGGTTCGCTCGTCCAAGGCAGAGTGGCAGGGGTTCTCCTTCAATCCGGGGTTGCGGCGGATGCAGGATTACCAGCGTCATGCGCCTTATGCGCAGCATGACGGGGAAAAGGATCTTTCGCGCTTGTATGCCGCCGACCAGCGCTATGCCCTGATCCTGGAGAACGATGCGGTACTGCATACCGGTTTCGGTGAGCACGTTGGGGTGCCCGAAGAGCGTAGGAAGAAGAAGAAACGTAAACAAATGGATCGGGTGCGCCTGGTTGTAGTGTTTGGATTGGGAGTTCTGCTGGGATGGTTGATATGAATGTCAAGACGCAGGTATTTGGCCAGGGGCGCTTTTCCGGCTACCTGACACTTGCGCTCATAGCGTTTGTCGCTGCATTTTTACTGTTGCCCACCGCGAAGATGGTCAACAATCTGTATTACGCAGCATTGGCATTACCCACGTTCGCGGGGTTGTGGGTGTTACGGGATCGACTCCCACCTCTGGGCTGGCCGGTTGCGTGCTGGGCCTTGCTTCTGATCTGGAGTCTCGCCGTCGGCGTCTCCGATGGAGGTGGCCAGTATGTCAAGCATGTGCTCTACGTGGCGCTGTTCCTGGTAGCAGCGAGTCGCCTGGTATCACCGGACTTCTTTCGCAGTGAACTGTTCGCACGCGGATTGTTCTGGGTGCTTATTCTTTATGTAACCGGGTCGGCCATCGTCTACTGGATCACTGGACGTTACGCAGTGGGTGAACGGGTCATCTGGCTCCCGTCGCGCATGTCCGGCCCGATCTACACCAGCATGTGGATCTCCTGCTGCTTTGCCTTGGCCATGCCCTACTGGGTTACTGGGCGTCGCTGGTTGGAAATGGGGGCAGCCCTTGCGCTGGCACTGTTCTGCGTTTCCTTCGTTCTGCAAAGCCGTACCGGCCTGGTCGGATTGAGTTTAGTTATGGGGCTGGCGCTTCTGTGGGCAGTGCGTTCAGGCGGGCGTCTGCTCATCAGCCTGGTCGGGCTTTTGGTTGCCGTTGTCGGGGTGGGCGTGACCGTGTGGTGGCTTTACCCAGAGTATCATGCCCTCATTTTAGAACGAGGCGATTCAGGCCGCCTCGACCTCTGGCGCATCATGATGGACGAGTGGAACAACTGCGGTATCTTGAGGGGCTGCGGTGTGGAGTTCCATACCGCCGTTACCATCAATAACGGCACGCCTATCCAGCACCCCCACAACATCTTTATCGCCTTCGGTGTCTACAACGGGTTGCCGGCGCTGCTGCTGTTCCTGGCAATCAGCTTGCTGGCCCTGGCCAAGGCCTGGAAGTTCCGCGATCCCTGGGGGCTCTACCTGTGTTCGGCACTGGCCTGCCTGAACTTCGATGGCAGCCAGTTGATCGGCAACCCTGATGAACTCTGGGTGCTGATACTCCTGCCGTTGGCCCTGCTGGAAAACCCCTCCCAGCGGCCTGCTGTTGCGACACGCTGAACCCGAGACAGCCCCGCCTGCTTCAGGTGGGGCTCAGTTCATCGCAGAGTGCCCAGAGCGTTTCGCTGCGATAAGGCAACTTTTCCTTGCGGATGTATTTGTCGAAGTGTTCCCGGTTGCGCTGTATGAGGCTGCGGCCCAGAGGGGCGCGGCGCACGCGCATGTCGGCAATGTCGATAAGCCCCAGCGTGCCTTCCGGAGTCCTGACGATGTTCCCCAGGTGTAGCGAGCGGAAATAGATGCCTTGGAGGTGCAGTTGGTTGATGAACCAGGCTAGAGGTTGCACCAGGCTTTCCCAGCTCTCCTCTCCGCTTTTCAACAACTGGTTCAGGGTCTGCCCGGGGAGTGGTCGGTAGGTCACGGCTGTCCAGCCTGCCTTGTCCAGGCGGAACAGTTGACGGGGTTCAAGGGTCGGGACGCCGAGTTTTCCAAGAGCCGCCGCGTTGGCGAGGAAACGCCTCGAATGGGGGCAGAGCAAGGCCGAGGACAGCCAGCGCTTGCGCCGGAACAGCTTGAGGTAATCGCCGTTAGCCAATAGGTAGACTTTTGGGCCGAAGCTGTCCTGTTCCACCAGGGTCGCACCCTGGATCATCTGTTCAAGGTCGGCGGCGGGCAGGGGCGTGAAGGTGGACACGGACGATACTCGGGCAGGCAGGGGGCGGCATATGATGCCCCAAGGGCGGCCTGCGGTTCCATGATGGCTTCATGGCGGTGCTAATATAGCTGCCCCTTGTCCAGTCGAGTCCACCGATGTCCGATTCCCCCAAGCAGGGCAACGTCTCCAGCCTGAAGATCTATTTCCGGCTGCTCTCCTACGTAAAGCCCTACATCGGCCTCTTCCTCATCAGCATCGTCGGGTTCCTGATCTTCGCCTCGACCCAGCCCATGTTCGGCTATGTGCTGAAGTACTTCGTCGACGGGCTGAACAACCCCGAGGCCAGCTTCTTCGCTGGCGTGCCCTTCGTGCAGGACCACCCCTGGCTGGCGCGCCTGCAACTGCTGCAGGCCGTGCCGCTGCTGATCGTGTTCATCGCGCTCTGGCAGGGGATCGGCTCCTACCTGGGCAACTACTTCCTGGCCAAGGTCTCGCTCGGTCTGGTCCATGACCTGCGTCTGGCGTTGTTCAACAACCTGCTGGTGCTGCCGAACCGCTACTTCGACAACCACAACTCGGGGCACCTCATCTCCCGCATCACCTTCAACGTCACCATGGTGACCGGCGCCGCTACCGACGCCATCAAGGTGGTGATCCGCGAAGGCATGACGGTGGTCTTCCTGTTCGCCTCCCTGCTTTGGATGAACTGGCAGCTGACCCTCGTGATGGTGGCCATCCTGCCGTTGATCGCCTTCATGGTAAGTAGCGCCAGCCGCAAGTTCCGCAAGCAGAGCAAGAAGATCCAGGTCGCCATGGGGGATGTCACCCACGTCGCCTCCGAGACCATCCAGGGCTACCGGGTGGTTCGCAGCTTCGGCGGCGAGTCCTACGAGTCGAGCCGCTTCCTCGACGCCAGCACCAGCAACACCGACCGCCAGCTGAAGATGACCAAGACCTCGGCGGTCTACACCCCCATGCTGCAGCTGGTGATCTACAGCGCCATGGCTGTGCTGATGTTCCTCGTCCTCTACATGCGTGGTGATTCCTCGGCCGGTGACCTGGTGGCCTACATCACCCTGGCCGGCCTGCTGCCCAAGCCGATCCGCCAGCTGTCCGAAGTCAGCTCCACCATCCAGCGCGGTGTCGCCGGTGCCGAGAGCATCTTCGAACAGCTCGATGAGGAGCCCGAGATCGACCGCGGCACCGTCGAGCGCGAGCGCGTCGAAGGCCGCCTGGAGGTCCGCCACCTGAACTTCCAGTACCCGGGCAGCGAGAAGCCCGTGCTGGACGACATCTCCTTCGTCGCCGAACCCGGCCAGATGGTGGCCCTGGTGGGCCGCTCCGGCAGCGGCAAGTCGACCCTGGCGAACCTCATTCCGCGCTTCTACCACCACGAGAACGGCGAGGTCCTGCTGGATGGCGTCGAGATCGAGGACTACCGCCTGCGTAACCTGCGCCGGCACATCGCCCTGGTCACCCAGCACGTCACCCTGTTCAACGACACGGTCACCAACAACATCGCCTACGGCGACCTCGCCAGCGCCCCGCTGGAAGACGTCAAGGCCGCTGCCGAAGCCGCCTTCGCCGCCGAGTTCATCGAGAAGATGCCCCAGGGCTACGACACCCTGGTGGGCGAGAACGGTGTGCTGCTGTCCGGCGGCCAACGCCAGCGCCTGGCCATTGCCCGCGCCCTGCTGAAGAACGCCCCGCTGCTGATCCTCGACGAGGCCACCTCCGCGCTGGACACCGAGTCCGAGCGGCACATCCAGGCCGCGCTGGACGAAGTGATGAAGGGCCGCACCACCCTGGTGATCGCCCACCGCCTCTCCACCATCGAGAAGGCCGACCTGATCCTGGTGATGGACCAGGGCCGCATCGTCGAGCGCGGCACCCACCGCGAACTGCTGGCCCTCAACGGCTACTACGCCCGCCTGCACGCCAAGCAGTTCGAGGACGACGGCAAGGACGTGGTGGAGCAGGACGCCTGATGCTCAGCTACCTGCGCGCCTGGCGTGAGCGGGGCTGGGAGCCCATCGACGCCGCCACCTATGCCCGTGCCTGGCATGAGTTCGGCGGCAGCGTCGCCACTCACCCCGAGGTGGTCGAGCGCCTGGCCGGCCTGGTCGGCATCCCCGTGCGCTACCTGGGTTGGAACCAGGGCGGCCGCCTGGTCGCCGCGCTGCCCACCTGGGGCCGACACCTGGCGCTGTCCAAGGACGTGCTCAAGCAACAGGGCAAACGCGGTCTGTTCGACCTGGGCAACGCCGAAATCATCCTGCCCATCGCCGATCAGGCCGGCGTAGCCCTGCGTCATCGGGCCCGCTATGTCTCGGCCCTCAACCTCGGCGGCATCACCGGCCTGCGCGAGCAGCCCGAGGGTCTGGCCTTGGCCCGCGAGCCGGAGGACTACAGCAAGAAGTTCCGCTACAACCAGCGCCGCGAGCAACGCTTGCTGGAAGAGGCGGGCGGCGTGATCCGCCCCATGCTGGAGCTGGAACCGGCGGAGCAGGCGGCCATCTATGCCGACCTCTTCCACCGTCGCTGGGGCTTCGAGGCCACCGGCAAGGCGCACCTGGCCGAGGTGTTCGGCCTGATGCGCGAGTTCATGACCGGCTCGCTGATCTACCTGGAGGACCGCCCCGTGGCCATCCAGGTGCTCTACCGGGTCGAGGCCCCGCGCTGGGTCAGCCTCGAATACATCAACGGTGGCGTCGATCCCCAGGAGCGCGCCTTCAGCCCCGGCAGCGTCCTCAGCTTCGTCAACACCCAGGCCGCCTGGGCCGAGGCCCGCGCCCTGGACAAGCCGCTGCGCTACTCCTTCGGGCGTGCCGACCGCGAATACAAGGACCGCTGGTGCCACCGCGTGCCCGTCTACCAGGTGTGAACCCATGAGCGGACGCAAGCAGCAACTGCTGAAACGCCACCGCCGGCAGAAGCGCATCGCGCTGCTGGTGGCCCTCGTCCTGCTGGTGGCCCTGGGCATCGGCGTGGCCTGGTGGCTGGTGCCGCTGGCCCTGGTGCTGGGCTGGATCGCCCATGAGGCCTGGTTCGCCGACCACCTGTTCTACGCCCCGAGCGATGACTACCGCTACGCCTTCCCGGCCGGTACGCCCGAGTGGCAGCTCGACCTGGCCAGCGGCCGTGTCCACCTGCCCGAGGGCGCAGGCGCCGCGGATACGCTGATCCTGCGGGTGCGCCTGCGCGCGTCCTGGCTGGGCCGCTGGCTGGACCCGACGGTCTGCGTGGGTGACGACCGCCAGGACTTCGAGCGCGGCGTCGATGGCTGGCGCTACCTCAACCTGACCGGCCAGCACGACCTGCTGCAGGCCGGCACCCTCGTCATTCGTGGGCGTTTCTGCCGGGTCGCCGCCGACGCCACTCTTTACGCCCTCGCCCAGCCGGACTTCCGCCAGCAGCGGGTGATGGTCATCGCCCCCCACGCCGACGACGCCGAACTGGCCGCATTCGGGCTGTACAGCCAGGCCGCCGAGGCCAGCATCGTCACCCTCACCCAGGGCGAGATCGAAGCCGAGCACTACCAGCGGCTCGGCCTGGATGCCGCCGATGCCGCCCGCCTCAAAGGGCGCCTGCGCAGCTGGGACAGCCTGGCCATCCCGCTCTGGGGCGGTGTCCCGCAATCCCGCTGTGTGCAGCTCGGCTACTACTGCCTGCAGCTCCCGGCCATGGCCCAGGCACCCGACCAGGGCTTCGGCTCGAAGGTTTCCAGGGATGCCGACGTCCGCACCGTGCGCCAGCACAACCCCATCGAGCTGCCAGGCGACGCCGACGGCGTGCCCAGCTGGACCAATCTGGTGGCTGACCTGGCGCACCTGCTGGAGCATTTCCGCCCCGAGGTGGTGGTCACGCCCCATCCCGAGCTGGACCCCCACAGCGACCACGTCGCCGCGACCCAGGCATTGCTCGCGGCCATCCAGCAAGCCGACTGGCAGCCCGCCAGCCTGCTGCTCTACGCCAACCACCTGCACGACAACGACCGCTGGCCCATGGGCCCCGCCGGCCAGGGCATCGCGCTGCCGCCGGCCATCGAGCCGCTTCCGGCCGACCCGCTGTGGAGCCTCTGCCTGGATGCCGCGCAACAGCGTGACAAGGCCCAGGCCCTGGCCATGCAGCATGACCTGCAGGGGCCGCTGCCCACCAAGAAACGCCTGCGCCGGCTGATCCAGCGCTGCCTCGCAGGCCGCCGCTGGCCAGCCACCGGCGAGGACGAATTCTTCCGCAAGGCCGTGCGTCGCCACGAGCTGTTCTGGGTCCGCCGGCTTTCCGATTGACGGGCGCCTTCGCCGGGGTGGATCGGCTGCTATGGTATGATCCGCGCCGTTTTTCCATGCCCTGGAGTCTTCATGAAGCTCACCATGCCCCGTTTCGATCTGGCCCCCGTTCTGGTGGTGGGCGATGTCATGCTCGACCGTTACTGGCATGGCGGCACCTCGCGCATCTCCCCCGAGGCGCCGGTTCCGGTGGTGCGTGTGGACCAGATCGAAGACCGTCCGGGCGGTGCCGCCAACGTGGCGCTGAACATCGCCGCCCTGGGCGCACCCGCGGCCCTGGTCGGCGTCACCGGTGAGGACGAAGCCGCCGAGAGCCTGCTCGCCAGCCTCGGCGCCGCCGGCGTGGATGCCCGCTTCCAGCGCATCGCCGGGCAGCCCACCATCGTCAAGCTGCGGGTCATGAGCCGCCACCAGCAACTGCTGCGCATGGACTTCGAAGAGCCCTTCGACACCGACGCCGAGGCCCTGGCCGCCGAGGTGGAACGCCTGCTCACCGGCGTCAAGGTGCTGGTGCTGTCCGACTACGGCAAGGGCGCCCTGAAGAACCACCAGGCGCTGATCCAGGCAGCCCGTCGCAAGGGCATCCCGGTGCTGGCCGATCCCAAGGGCAAGGACTTCGGCATCTACCGGGGCGCCAGCCTGATCACCCCCAACCTCAATGAATTCGAGACCATCGTCGGCCGCTGCGCCGACGAGGCCGAGCTGGTCGCCAAGGGCGCCCGGCTCATGCAGGAGCTGGACCTCGGCGCCTTGCTGGTGACCCGTGGCGAGCACGGCATGACCCTGCTGCGCCCCGGCCACCCGGCCCTGCACCTGCCGGCCCGTGCCCGCGAAGTGTTCGACGTCACCGGCGCCGGCGACACCGTCATCTCCACCCTGGCCGCCAGCCTGGCGGCCGGTGAAGACCTGCCCCAGGCCGTCGCCCTGGCCAACCTGGCCGCCGGCATCGTGGTCGGCAAGCTGGGTACCGCCGCCATCAGTGCCCCCGAGCTGCGCCGCGCGGTGCAGCGCGAGCAGGGTTCCGAGCGCGGCGTGCTGAGCCTGGAACAACTGCTGCTGGCCATCGAAGACGCCCGCGCCCACGGCGAGAAGATCGTCTTCACCAACGGCTGCTTCGACATCCTCCACGCCGGCCACGTGACCTACCTGGAGCAGGCCCGCGCCCAGGGCGACCGCCTGGTGGTGGCGATCAACGACGACGCCTCCGTCAGCCGCCTCAAGGGCCCCGGCCGGCCGATCAACTCGGTGGACCGGCGCATGGCCGTGCTCGCCGGTCTCGGCGCCGTGGACTGGGTGGTGAGCTTCAGCGAAGACACCCCCGAGCGCCTGCTGGGCGAGGTCAAGCCGGACATCCTGGTCAAGGGTGGCGACTACGGCGTCGAGCAGGTGGTCGGCGCCGACCTGGTCCGTGCCTACGGCGGTGAGGTGCGGGTGCTCGGCCTGGTGGAGAACAGCTCCACCACCGCCATCGTCGAGAAGATCCGCAGCCGCTGATTCGCTGAGCTTTCCCACGGTCCGGCAGGGCCGACGCCCAGCAGCCCCTGAACGGGGCTCCCACTGGCCGATGCGCCACAGCGGCACGTCGGCCCGGTCATAGGCGCCCCTGGCGGCGCGCGCGCATCATCCCGGCATCCTCACCCCGCGTGGAGCGATGCCATGAGTACCGATGTGCAGGGCCGTGCCCTGTCCGTGCTGAACCGCGTGGCCCAGGCCGACTGGCCGGACCGGTTCAAGCTGCGCAAACCCTTCGAACGCCTCCTGTACACCGGCAGCCGTGCCGGCTTCCGGATGGCGGCCAAGCCCGCCAAATCTGCCAAGGCCCCGCGCCCGGCGGACCCGGACGGCCTCTTCGACCTGTCTCTCAGTGACGAGCAGCAGATGCTCGTGGAAATGCTCGGCGCCTTCGCCAGCGAGGTCCTGCGACCCGCTGCGGAAGCAGCGGATGCCCAGGGCTGCGTTTCCGCCGAGCTGATCAACCAGGCCCTGGAACTGGGCCTGGCCCACTACGGCGTCAGCGAAGCGCTGGGCGGCATGGCCGGCGAGCGCACCGTCGTCACCAACGCCTTGATCGCCGAAGCCCTCGGCGGGGGCGACCTGTCCCTGGCGGCCTCGCTGCTGGTGCCGCTGTCGGTGGCCAACTGCATCCGCCGCTGGGCCTCCCAGGAGCAGCAGGCCCGCTGGCTGCCCGCCTTCGTCGGGGCTGCGCGCCCGCCGGCCATGGCCATCGCCGTCAGCGAGCCGGGCCTGCTGGTCGACCCGCTGCGCCTGGCCACCCGGGCCAAGCGCAAGGGGCGTCACTACCAGCTCGACGGCGAGAAATGCCTGGTGCTCGAAGGCCTCAACGCCAGCGCCATCCTGGTCGCTGCCCAGACGGCCGACGGCCCGGCACTGTTCCGTGTGGATGTCGGTGCCAAGGGCCTGAACCTGCGCCCCGAACCGGCCATGGGCCTCAAGGCCTGCGCCACCGCCCGGCTGAGCCTGAAGGGCGTACGGGTGCCGGTGGAGGACCGCCTGGCCGGCAGTGCCTTCGATCTGGAGCGCTTTCTCGCCTACACCACCCTGGCCTGGTGCGCCCTCGCCGTGGGCACCGCCCAGGCCGCGCTGGACTACGTGGTGACCTACTGCAACGAGCGCGTCGCCTTCGGCGAACCCATCAGCCATCGCCAGGGCGTGGCCTTCATGGTGGCCGACATCGGCATCGAGCTGGATGCCATGCGCCTGATGGTCTGGCGGGCCTGCGCCCGTGCCGAGCGCGGCGAGGACTTCCGTCGCGAGGCCTACCTGGCGCGCCTGCTGTGCGCCGAGAAGGCCATGAAGATCGGCACCGACGCCGTGCAGCTGCTCGGTGGCCACGGCTTCACCAAGGAACACCCGGCCGAGCGCTGGTACCGCGACCTGCGTGCCGTGGCCGTCATGGCCGGCGGCCTGCACTTGTGAGAACCGTTTTCTACCGATTGCGCGTCTAGCTCGAGCGGTCGAAATCCGGTCCTGAGGACTTTGTGATGAACCTGGAAACCCCGAAGAAATTCCGTGGCCTGGCCAACCAGGCCCACCAGGTGGCGGCGAACTACTTCCGCCCCATTTCCCGCAAGTACGACAAGGCCGAGCACGCCTACCCCAAGGAGCTGGACCTGCTGGCCGCCCTGCTGGACGGCATGAACGCCGGCTCACCCGACGCCGTCGGCGCCACCTCCGCCAGTAAGCGCGGCAGTGGCCAGGCGGAGGAGGGCGTGCGCAACGGCGGCAACCTCTCGGCCCTGCTGGGCGTCATCGAGCTGTGCTGGGGCGACGTCGGCCTGCTGCTGGGCATGCCCCGCCAGG
Organism: Metapseudomonas otitidis; assembly: GCF_900111835.1. GTDB lineage: Bacteria > Pseudomonadota > Gammaproteobacteria > Pseudomonadales > Pseudomonadaceae > Metapseudomonas > Metapseudomonas otitidis. Next base: position 233,769 of record NZ_FOJP01000009.1, on the reverse strand, counting down.
GCCTGGGCAACGCCGCCATCGCCGCCGTGGCCAACGAGGAGCAGCTCAAGCGCTTCGGCAGCACCTGGGCGGCCATGGCCATCACCGAACCGGGCTGCGGCTCGGACTCCGCCGCCATCCGCACCACGGCGGTGAAGGACGGTGATCACTATGTGCTCAACGGCGAGAAGATCTACGTCACCTCCGGCGAGCGCGCCGATGCGGTGGTGGTCTGGGCCACCCTGGACAGGAGCCTCGGCCGCGCCGCGATCAAGTCCTTCGTGGTGGAGAAGGGCACCCCGGGCATGACCGTCACCCGCCTGGAGAAGAAGCTCGGCATCAAGGCCTCCGACACCGCCTCCATCAGCTTCAACGACTGCCGCGTGCCAGCGGCCAACCTGCTGGGCAACCCTGAGATCGACGTGCAGAAGGGCTTTGCCGGGGTGATGGAGACCTTCGACAACACCCGACCCCTGGTGGCAGGCATGGCCATCGGCGTCGCCAAGGCCGCGCTGGACAGGACCCGCGAGCTGCTGAAGAAGGCCGGCTGCCGCTTCGACTACCGCAAGCCGTTGCTCAGCGTGAGCCACGCCGAAGCCACCCTCTATCGCCTGGAGGCCGAGTGGGAAGCGGCGCGGCTGCTGACCCTCAAGGCCGCCTGGATGGCCGACAACAAGCTGCCCAATTCCAAGGAAGCCTCCATCGCCAAGGCCAAGGCCGGGCGCGTCGCCAACGAGGTCACCCTCAAGTGCGTCGAGTTGTGTGGCGCGCTGGGCTACGGGGAAGACGAACTGCTGGAGAAATGGGCGCGGGACTCGAAAATCCTCGACATCTTCGAAGGCACCCAGCAGATCCAGTTGCTGATCGTGGCCCGGCGCCTGCTGGGCAAAAGCTCCAGCGAGCTGAAGTAGGCCGCGAGTGCGGCTGGCGGGCTCAGCCCGCCAGTCGCCGCCGGCTCATCGGCGCGGTGCCGACCCGTGCCAGCCAGTCCTTCCAGCGCACCCGCTCGTCCCGCACCAGCCAGCCGTCCTGCTCGGCAAACCCTTCCGACAGCCACAGTCCCCGGGTGCTGGCCGGCTTCAGCTCGCCATCCAGCAGGGTGAACAGCTCGCCGGTGGGCTGGCCGTCCTGGCAGGGCAGCAGGTAGATGTCCGGCCGGCGGCGCTCCAGGCTGGCCACCAGGGCCTCGCCCTGCAGCACTTCATCGACGTGGAACAGGCTCGGCTGGCGCGCCTCGCGGGGCAGCTCCAGGGCCAGGTCGTAGACCAACTGCAGGGAGGCGGTGGGCAGGTGCACGTAGGCGTGGGGGCGCTCCAGCAGCGTCAGGCTGCCGCTCTGCGCCGGCCGTGCCGCGCCGGACAGCGGGCTGAGGCGGAAGTAGGCGTGCTCCAGGTAATGCAGGGCCTTGGGGTAGGGCGTCGGCAGCCAGGTGTCGGCGAAGCGGCCGGCGAGCCAGCCGTCCGGCGTCTCGATCAGGCATTCCTCGGCCACTTCCTGGATGGCGGTCAGCAGCGGCAGGTTCAGTTCATGGGCCGGCACATAACCGGAAATCAGCTTGAGCACGGTGTCGCCCCGGTCCTGGCGGCGCTGGCGCACCACCACCCAGTAGGTCTGGCCGTGCAGGGTCAGGGTCAGGCGCACCGAAACCCCGAGGTTGGCCAGTTGCACCGAGAAGCGCTGGTTGTCGTCGATCACCAGGGGCTGGCGACGCCGTTCGAGCATCTGCGCGAAGTTCATCGGCAGGCCGAGGCTGCGGTAGGCCAGCCCGTCCGGGCTGGCGTCCACCTGCAGGGGCAGGGTCTTGAAGAGGGTCGGGTCCTTGCGTGCCAGGGTGCGCGGCATGGCGGCTCCTCCTTGCGTCGGGGTCGGCCGCGGGCGCGGCGTCAGGCTGGCCCACCCAGTACCGCGGCGGCCGTCGCGACATTATGGGACAGGTGCAGCGGATTGATGGTTCCGATGATGGCGCTGGTCACCCCCGGGTGACCGAAGATCAGCTCGAAGCTGGCCCGCACCGGGTCCACCCCGGGGGCCAGGCAGACATGGCCGCTGGCCAGGCCCTTCTTCACCAGCAGGCCCTTGGCGTGTTGGGCAGCATAGTCCAGCACCGGGCGCTCGCCCTGTTCGTTGAGGTTGTAGGTGACCATCGCGCAGTCGCCGTGCTCCAGCGCCAGCAGGCCGCCTTCCACCGTCTTGCCGGAGAGGCCGAAGGCGCGGATCTTGCCGGCCTGCTTCAGCTCAGCGAGGGTCTCGTAGACGCCGCTGTCCCGTAGCACCGCCACGTCGTTGCCGTCGGAATGCACCAGCACCAGGTCGATCACGTCGGTCTCCAGGCGCTGGAGGCTGCGCTCCACGGAGCGGCGGGTGTGGGCCGGACTGAAGTCGAAGTGCGACTGGCCGGCTTCGAACTCCTCGCCCACCTTGCTGACGATCACCCAGTCCTGGCGCTGGCCACGCAGCAGCGGGCCGAGGCGCTCCTCGCTGCGGCCATAGGCCGGCGCGGTGTCGATCAGGTTGATGCCCAGGTCACGGGCCAGCGCCAGCAACTGGCGGGCTTCCGCATCGTCGGGGATGGTGAAGCCGGAGGGGTACTTCACGCCCTGGTCGCGGCCCAGCTTGACGGTGCCGAGCCCCAGGGGGGAGACCCGCAGGCCGGTGTCGCCGAGAGGGCGGTGCAGGTGGTGCAGGCTGTTCATCCCAGCAGTTCCTCCCAGGCCGGTTGGGCCACCGGCGGGCGTGGCAGGGTGGGCAGCGGTGCGTGCTGGCCGGGGCGGATGCCGTCGCGGTCCAGGCTGGCCAGCACGCGGTCGGTGAAGTCCGGCGCCAGGGCCAGCTTGGTCGGCCAGCCCACCAGCAGGTTGCCCTGCTCGGCGAGGAAGGCGTTGTCCGGGCGCACCAGGCCGGATTGCGCCGGCTCCGCGCGTTCCACCCGCAGGGTCGCCCACTGGGTGCCGGTGTAGTCGATCCACGGCAGCAACTGCTGCATCTCCTGCTCGGCAGCGGCGATCTGCTCGGCTTCGTTGCGGGCCACGCCATCGGCTTCCGCCAGGTCGCCGCCCAGGTACCAGACCCACTGGCCATCGGCCGCCGGGTGGCTGGTGACGGTGACCCGCGGCTTCGGCCCGCCGCCCAGGCAGTGGGCATACAGCGGTTTCAGCCCCGGCCCCTTGGCCATGACCATGTGCAGCGGGCGGCGCTGCATGGCCGGCTGCTGGATGCCCAGCGCCTGCAGCAGCGCCTCGTTACCGGCGCCGGCGCTGAGCACGATGCGCTGGGCGCGGATCTCGCGGCCGTCCACGCGCAGGCCCACCAGGGCCTCGCCGTCGCGCAGCGGCTCCACCTGGTGACCGGCCAGCAGGCTGTCACCGGCCAGCTCGGCCAGGCGGGCGATCACGCTGGGCACGTCCAGCACCAGCTCGGCCAGGCGGTAGACCTTGCCCTTGAATTTCGGGTGTTGCAGCGCCGGGGGCAGCTCGCTGCCGCTGACCGGGTCGACCCGGCCGCGCATGGCCTTGCTGGCGAAGAAGCTGGTGACGTTGCCGAACAGGCTGCCCGGCGACCACAGGTAGTGGGCGTCGGAGAGCAGGCGCACGCCGGAGAGGTCCAGCTCGCCGCTGCCGGCCACGGCTTCGCGCCAGCGGCGCGGCATGTCGGAGATGGCTTCGGAGGCGCCGGTGAGGGCGCCGTGCAGGGCGTACTTGGTGCCGCCATGGATGATGCCCTGGGACTTCACGCTCTGGGCGCCGCCCAGGCTGGCGGATTCCACCAGCAGCGTGGCGTAGCCTAGCTGGCGCAGGCGGGCGTTGAGCCAGAGGCCGGCGATGCCGCCGCCGAGGATGAGGATGTCGGTGCTGAGGGGTTCGGCCATGGGAGACGACGCCTGGGAAAAAACAGGGGCGCAGTATAGCGCCCCTGTCGAGTGTGCCGTGCGTGGCCGTTCGCCGCTGGATCAGTGCCCCGTGCTGCTGGAGAACAGCTGGATCACCACCACCCCCGAGACGATCATCCCCATGCCCACCACGGCCGGCAGGTCGAGCTTCTGCTGGTAGATCACCAGCGCTGCGATGCTCACCAGGACGATGCCGAGGCCGGCCCAGATGGCGTAGGCGATGCCCACCGGGATGCTCTTCACCACCATCGTCAGCATCCAGAAGGCGATGGCGTAACCGCCGATGACCAGCACCAGCGGCAGGGGTTTGTTGAAGCCGTCGATGGCCTTCATCGAGGTGGTGGCGACCACTTCGGCGGCGATGGCGATGGCGAGGTAGATGTAGCCGGTCATGGTCGGGCCCTCCTGTCAGGTGGGCGGATTCTAGAGTTTTCTGTGATGGGATAAAGTCATTACCCATCTGAATCAGAGATAGGTTGAGCCGCCATGCACTGGAACCTCGAACAGATCCGCGTCTTCGTCGCCGTGGCCGAGGGGCGCTCGTTTTCCTCCGTCGCACGGGATCTGCGCCGCGCCCAGTCCGCCGTCAGCACCGCCATTGCCCTGCTGGAAGAGGACCTGGGGGTGGCGCTGTTCGACCGCAGCAGCGGGCGCCAGCCCAGGTTGACGCTGGAAGGGGCGGCCCTGCTGGAGGAGGCCCGCGAAGTGCTGCGCCAGTGCCAGCGCCTGGAGGGCCGCGCCCAGGGGCTGTCCCGTGGCGAGGAGGCACGCCTGCGCCTGGCCCAGGACGAGGCCATGCCCTACCAGCCGGTGCTGGCCAGCCTGGAGGCGCTGGGGGCAGCCTTCCCGCTGCTGGAGGTGCAACTGGCCAGCAGCGCCCAGGGCGACGTGGCGCGCAAGCTGCTGGAGCGCCGCGCCGACCTCGGCCTGCTGTTCCACCACGAACACATGCCCGACGCCCTGGAGCGCCAGCGCCTCGGCACCATCGAGATGGTCACCGTCTGTGGCGCGACTCACGCCCTGGCCGCCAGCGGCTACGCCGACCGCCGCGAGCTGGTGCGCCACCGGCAGATCCTCATGGCCCCGCAGGACAGCCACTACCCCGGCGGCGAGCAGCTCGGGCCCCAGGTGTGGCGCGCCGACAGCTTCTACGTCATGGCCGAACTGGTGATGCGCGGGCTGGGCTGGGCCTGGCTGCCCCGGCACGTGGCCCAATACCCGGCCTACCAGGGCCACCTGGTGGAGCTGCGCAGCGACTGGACGCCGCCCTCGCTGGTGGTGGAGCTGGTCTGCCGGCGCGACGAAGCCCTCGGCCCCGCCGCGCTGTGGCTGGCCGACCAACTGGCGGAGCACCTGCAGGCCCTGGGCTGAGGCCCAGCCGCCGGCGCCCGAAAACGCTTCGGTTGGCGGACCGCTCAGTTATCATCCGCCCCCTGTCCGCATCACTGGCCTCACCATGAATCGCACCCTCTACACCCTGCTGTTCCATCTCGGCCTGCCCTTGGTGGCCCTGCGCCTGGCCTGGCGCGCCTGGCGGGCGCCGGCCTATGCCCGGCGCATCGGCGAGCGTTTCGCCCTCGGCCTGCCGCCGCTCAAGCCGGGGGGCATCTGGGTGCATGCCGTGTCGGTGGGGGAGAGCATCGCCGCCGCGCCCATGGTGCGCGAGCTGATGGCGCGCCACCCGGACCTGCCCATCACCCTCACCTGCATGACCCCCACCGGCTCCGAGCGCATCCAGGCGCTGTTCGGCGATCGCGTGCAGCACTGCTACCTGCCCTACGACCTGCCCTGGGCCGCGTCGCGCTTCCTCGACCGGGTGCGGCCGAAGCTGGCGGTGATCATGGAAACCGAACTCTGGCCCAACCACATCCACCAGTGCGCGCGGCGCCGGATCCCGGTGGTGCTGGCCAACGCCCGGTTGTCGGCCCGCTCCGCCCGGGGCTATGCGCGCTTCGCCAGGCTCACCGCGCCGATGCTGGCCGAGCTGGACTGGATCGCCGTGCAGACCGAGGCCGAAGCCGAGCGCTTCCGCCAACTGGGCGCGCGCCCGGAATGCGTGGGGGTGACCGGCTCGATCAAGTACGACCTCACCATCGACCCGGCCCTGCCGGCCCGTGCCGCCGAGCTGCGCGCCGCCTGGGGCGCCAGCGGGCGACCGGTGTGGATCGCCGCCAGCACCCATGCCGGCGAGGACGAGATCATCCTCGCGGCCCATCGCGCCGTGCTGGCCCGGCGTCCGGATGCCCTGCTGATCCTGGTGCCGCGCCACCCGGAGCGCTTCACCTCGGTGTACGAACTGAGCCGCCAGTCCGGCTTCGCCAGCCAGCGCCGCTCCAGTGGCGAGTCGGTGGCGGCGCAGACCCTGGTGCTGGTGGGCGACACCATGGGTGAGCTGCTGTTCCTCTACGCCCTGGCCGACAGCGCCTTCGTCGGTGGCAGCCTGGTGCCCAACGGCGGGCACAACCTGCTGGAGCCGGCGGCCCTGGGCAAGCCGGTGCTGTCCGGCCCGCACCTGTTCAACTTCCTCGAAATCGCCGCGCAACTGCGCGATGCCGGCGCCCTGCTGGAGGTGGACGGCGCCGAGGCCCTGGCCCGCGACGTCGAAGGGCTCTGGGCCGACGCCGCACGCGCCGCTGCCATGCGCGATGCCGGGCTCGGCGTGCTGCGGGCGAACCAGGGCGCGCTGGAGCGCCTGTTGGCTGGCCTGGCTGCCCGAATCAAGAAGTGAGGAGCGTCGCCGAGGCGGCGCCGGATCAGAAGGTCGGCGGGGTCACGATCCACAGCACCAGGGCATCCCGCTCGCCGGGGTTGCCGTAGCGGTGCGGCTCCTGGCTGGAGAAGGCGAAGCTGTCGCCTTCGTTCAGCAGGAAGTGGCGTTCGCCGACCCACAGCTCGAACTGCCCGCTCAGCACGTAGCCGGCTTCCTCGCCTTCGTGGCTGTAGCTCTCCTCGCTGTAGGTGCCGGGCGGAAAGCGCGAATGGAGGACCTCCAGCGAGCGGCTGGGTTGCGGGTTGAGCAGCTCGTCGGTGATGCCGTCCTCGTAATGCAGGCTCATGCGGGCGTTACGCCGCACCACGTAGCCCCGGTCGGCCTCGGCCACGGGGGCTTCGCTGCCGAAGAACCACTGGATGGTCACCCCCAGGCTGCGGGCGATGTTGAACAGCGCCGGGATCGAGGGGTAGGCGAGGTTGCGTTCCAGCTGGCTGATGTAGCCGGCGGTGAGCGAACTCTGCTCGGCCAGCTCGCTCAGGGTCATGCCGCGGCGCTTGCGCAGGCCGCGGATGCGGGTGCCGAGGAACTGGCTTTCAGGCGGTACGGCCTGGGGCGAGGGCGGCAGTGGGCTCATGGTCTGGCTGTCCTTGTAGGCCGGCGGCCCGGTGTGTCGGGCGCGGCATTGTAAGGCAGGTTCGACCCTTGCCGCGCGCCCCGGCTTCAGAGCGTCCAGGCTGCCTGAAGCCCCTCGAAGATCGCCTCTTCCGCTGTGCGGGCCGCCAGGCAATCGCCAATGCGCTGGAACGGCACCCGGCCTTCCAGGGCACTGCCCAGCTCATCGAACGGCGCATGGCCCTGGCACAGCACCAGGGTGTCCACCTGCTCGAACAGCATCGGCTCGCCGCTGGCGCTGTGCAGCATGTACACCGTGTCGTCGTCGCAGCCATACAGCCGCGCGTAGGGCGTGACCGGGATGCCCAGGCGATGCAGCTCGCCGGCCATCTGGTCGCGCACGTACAGCGGCAGGCTCTCGCCGCAGTGGGTGCCGTTCACCGCCAGCCGCACCGCATGCCCCTGGCGCACCAGGTGCTCGGCGATGCCGGGGCCGATCCAGTCGCAGCGCCAGTCGGCCACCAGCACCGAGCGACCGACCTTCACCTCGCCGCGCAGCACCTGCCAGGCATCCACCACCTGCAGGTCGCCGCCGCGTTCGAACGCCGGCCAGTAGGGGCGGGCGCCGGTGGCGAGGATGACCCGGTCCGGGCGCTCCCGCTCCACCAGGGCCAGGTCCACCCGGGTGTTGCGCTGCACCTGCACGCCGGCCAGCTCCAGCTCGCGCTGCAGGTTGGTGGCGGCGCCGCCGAATTCGCTGCGCCGGGGCAGCAGCTGGGCCAGCAACACCTGTCCGCCGAGCTGGGCGCCGGCTTCGTAGAGGGTGACCTGATGGCCACGGCGGGCCGCCACGGCGGCCGCCTTCATGCCGGCCGGACCGCCGCCGACCACCATCACCCGCTGCGGGCGATCGGTGGGGACGAGGCGTCCGAACTGCTGCTCGCGGCCGGTTTCCGGGTGCTGGATGCAGGAGATGGGGTAGCCCTTGTGGAAGTGGCCGATGCACGCCTGGTTGCAGGCGATGCAGGCGCGCACGTCGTCCACCCGGCCGCTGGCGGTCTTCTTCGGCATCTGCGGGTCGCAGATCAGCGCCCGGGTCATGCCGCACACGTCCGCCTGGCCGCTGGCGATGATCTGCTCCGCTTCCTGGGGCTGGTTGATGCGCCCGGTGACGAACAGCGGGATGCCCAGCCGGGCCTTGAAATGCCCGGCGGTTTCGGCCAGGTAGGCCGGCGCCACCGCCATCGGCGGCACGATGTGCACCGCGCCGCCGAAGGACGCGGAGGTGCCGGCCACCAGGTGCACGTAGTCCAGCTGCGGCTGCAGGGCGAGCACGGCGCTGAGGGATTCGTCCTCGGTCAGCCCCTGGGGATCGCGCTCGTCGGCGGAGATGCGCAGGCCGACGATGAAGTCTTCGCCGCCGGCTTCGCGCACCGCCTCGAGCACCTCGCGGAGGAAGCGCAGGCGGGCGTCGAGATCGCCGTTGTAGCCGTCCTCGCGCAGGTTGACCCGGGGGTTGAGGAACTGCGCCGGCAGGTAGCCGTGGCTGGCCACCACCTCCACACCATCCAGCCCGGCCTCGCGCAGGCGCCGGGTGGCGGCGCCGTAGCCGGCGACGATCTCGTCGATCATGACCTGGTCAAGGGCCCGGGGCATGACCCGGAAGCGCTCGTTGGGCGTGACGGACGGCGCGTAGGCCACCGCCAGCAGGCCGTTGGCGGTCTCCATGATCTCCCGCCCGGGGTGGAACAGCTGCGACAGCACCAGGGTGTCGTAGGCGTGGCAGGCCTCGGCCAGTTCGCGGTAGCCCTCGATGCAGGAGTCGTCCGTGGCCATCAGCACGTGGGAGGTGTAGCGCGCGCTGTCGTGGACGCCGGCCACCTGCAGCACGATCAGCCCCACGCCCCCTTCGGCGCGGGCGCGCTGGTAGGCGATGAGGGTGTCGTTGACGCGGTTGTCGGTGGGCATGCTGGTGTCGTGCCCGCTGGACATGATGCGGTTCTTCAGGCGCTTGCCGCGCAGGTGCAGGGGCTCGAACAGGTGGGGGAAGGCAGACATGGGGGCCTCGGCGAGGTCGTTTCTTATAAATTCATTACTTGTTTGTTTTCAGTAAAAAATCAACTTGTTTTTTTAATGGCGTGGCCCTAGCGTGAAAGCCCCCTCGACGGGGCATCCCTGAACAACAACAAGACTGGGAGCACGTTCATGCGAAACCACACCTCATCTCCGTTCCACCGGCGCAGCGCGCCGTTCCTGCCCCGCCTGCTCACCTGCCTGGCCCTGCTGCTGCCCGCCCTGGGTGCCCAGGCGGCGCCCGACATGGTGGTGGTCGGCTACGGTGGCGACGGCCAGAAGGCCCAGGACGAAGCCTTCTTCAAACCCTTCGCGGCCGAGGATGGCCACCGCCTGATCCAGACCGAATACAACGGCGAGATGGCGCGCATCCGGGTGATGGCCGAGACCGGCCACGTGGACTGGGACCTGGTGCAGATCGAGGGGCCCGACCTGGTGCGCGGCTGCGAGAGCGGCCTGTTCGAGACGCTGGACTGGTCGCGCCTTGGGGGCCGCGAGGCACTGATCGACCAGGCCGCCCAGGACTGCGGCTCGGCCGCGATGGTGTGGGGTGTGGCCCTGAGCTACGACGCCGACCGCCTGAAGACGGCGCCCACCTCCTGGGCGGATTTCTGGGACCTGGAGAAATTCCCCGGCAAGCGCGGCCTGCGCAAGCGCGCCGTGTACAACCTGGAGTTCGCCCTGCTGGCCGACGGCGTGCCGGTCGGCGAGGTGTACAAGGTGCTGGCCACGCCGGCCGGGGTGGACCGCGCCTTCGCCAAGCTCGACCAGATCAAGCCGCAGATCCAGTGGTGGGAGGCCGGTGCCCAGCCCACCCAGTGGCTGGCGGCAGGCGATGTGGTGATGACGTCCTCCTACTCCGGGCGCGTGGCCGCCGCGCACCAGGGCGGGCGCAACTTCGCCCTGGTGCTGCCCGGCAGCCTCTACGGCATGGACTACTGGGCGGTGATCAAGGGCTCCCGGCACCTGCCCCAAGCCGAACGGCTGATCGCCTACATGAACCGCAAGGCGCCGCAGCTGGACTACATCGGCCGCATCCCCTACGGCCCGACCAACCGTGAGGCTGCCGCCGCGCTGGACGCCGAGCAGGCGCGCTGGATTCCGGCCACGCCCCAGGCCCTGGCGGACGCCCTGCCCATGGACGTGGAGTTCTGGGTCGACCACGGCGAGGAGCTGGAGGAGCGCTTCAACGCCTGGGCGGTGCGCTGATAGGGTGCCGCTACCCGGCCCGCCCTCGTGGTGGGCCCCTTCACCTTCCACCGACCCCGGAGCCTTCCATGACGCCGCTGCACGCCCCGCTGCCCCCTTCGTCCTGCTCCCCCGAGGAGCGCACCCTGCGCCAGGAGCTGGCCGCCTGCTACCGGCTGGTGGCGCACTTCCGCATGACCGACCTGATCTTCACCCACATTTCGGTGCGCCTGCCGGGGCCCGAGCACCATTTCCTGATCAACCCCTACGGGCTGATGTTCGACGAGATCCGCGCCAGCGACCTGGTGAAGATCGACCTGCAGGGCCGCCCGGTGGAGCCGACCCGCCACAAGGTCAACCCGGCGGGCTTCGTCATCCACAGCGCCATCCATGCCGCCCGCGAGGACGCCCGCTGCGTGCTGCACACCCACACCCGCGCCGGGTGCGCGGTGGCCGCCCAGCCGGCCGGGCTGCTGCCGGTGAACCAGATATCCATGGAGTTCTATGGCCGCGTGGCCTACCACGGCTACGAGGGCGTGGCGCTGAACCTCGACGAGCAGAAGCGCCTGGTGGCCGACCTTGCCGACAAGCCGGTGATGATCCTGCGCAACCACGGCCTGCTGACGGTGGGGGAGACGGTGGCCCAGGCCTTCCTGCGCATGTACTACCTGGAGAAGGCCTGCGACATCCAGCTGGCCGCCCAGGCCGGTGGCGAGCTGCTGTTGCCGTCCCACGAGGTCTGCGAACACACCCAGCGCCAGTTCAACGAACCCGCGCGCCCGCTGGCGGACGGCGAGTTGAGCGACCCGGATGCCAACGAGCTGGCCTGGCAGGCGCTGCTGCGCCTGCTGGACCGGGTGGCACCGGACTACCGCGACTGAGCCGCCCCGCCCGCCGTGCGACGGGCGGGGCCGCCGGTCAGCGCAGCTCGGCCAGCAGGCCGCTCAGGTAGCGCTGCCCTTCGTCATCCAGCGCCTGCAGGGGCAGGCGCGGGACGCCCACGTCCAGCCCGGTCAGGCGCAGGCCGGCCTTGACGGTGGTGGGCAGGCCCCGGCGGGTGATGTAGTCCAGCAGCGCCAGCTGGCGATAGAAGGACTCCCGCGCCTCGTCCAGGCGCCCCTCGCGCACCGCCTCGTAGAGCGCCAGGTTGTGCCGGGGGATGAGGTTGGGCGCGGCGGTGCACCAGCCTTTCGCCCCAGCCACCAGGGCCTCCAGCGCCAGCGGGTTGCAGCCGTTGTAGAAGGCCACCTGGCCGTCGGAGAGCAGGTGCAGCCGGTGCATGCGCTGGATGTCGCCGGTGCTCTCCTTGACCATCGTGACGTTCTCCACCTCCCGGACGATCCGCAGGATCAGCTCCACCGGCAGGTCCGTGCCGCTGGTGCCCGGGTTGTTGTAGAGCATCACCGGGATGCCGATGGCCTCGCCCACAGCGCGGTAGTGGGCGAGGATCTCCGCCTCGCTGAGCTTCCAGTAGGACACCGGCAGCACCATCACCGCGCTGGCGCCCAACTGCTCGGCCAGGCGGGCGCGGCGCACGGTGCGCGCGGTGGTCAGGTCGGACACGCTGACGATGCTCGGCACGCGGCCGGCGACGGTGCTCAGGCTGAACTCCGCCACCGCGTCCCATTCCGGGTCGCTGAGGTAGGCGCCTTCGCCGGTGCTGCCCAGGGGCGCGATGGCGTGCACGCCGCCGTCCAGCAGGCGTTCGATGGAGCGGCCGAGGGCCGGCAGGTCGAGGGCGCCGTCCGCGCCGAAGGGGGTGATGGTGTAGCCGATGATGCCGTGGAGGATGGAAGAGGACATGGGTGCACCTGGGGCAATGGGCGAAAGGTCTTGTGTGGTGGCGCGCGGTCAGCTCAGGCAATCGCCGTGCTGACGCAGGCTGCGCCGTGCGTAGTAGCTGAAGGCCGCGCCGTGGCGCTTGGGCGTGGAGATCCAGTCATGGGCCTCGCGGCCGAGGGCCGGCGGGATGGGGCGGATCTCGCCGGCGGACATGGCCAGCAGCTGCATCTTCGCGGCGCGTTCGAACAGCAGCGCCAGCACGCAGGCTTCCTCGATGCTGGCACCGGTCACCAGCAGGCCGTGGTGGGAGAGCAGGATGGCGCGCTTGTCGCCCAGGGCGGCGGAGATGATCTCGCCCTCTTCGTTACCCACCGGCACCCCCGGCCACTCCTTGAGGAAGGCGCAGTCGTCGTACAGCGGGCAGAGGTCCATGTGCGAGACCGCCAGCGGTACTTCCAGCATCGACAGGGCGGCGGCGTGCAGCGGGTGGGTGTGGATGATGCAGTTCACGTCCGGGCGGGCGCGGTACACCCAGCTGTGGAAACGGTTGGCCGGGTTGGCCATGCCCTGGCCCTGGAGCACCTTGAGGTCCTCGTCGACCCGCAGCAGGTTGCTGGCGGAAATCTCGTCGAAGCCCAGCCCCAGTTGCTGGGTGTAGTAGGTGCCGGGCTCCTCGGCACGGCAGGTGATCTGCCCGGCCAGGCCGGAATCATGGCCGCCCTCGAAGAGGATTCGGCAGGTCAGGGCCAGTTTTTGCCGGGCCGTCCACGTATTATCCAGCAGGCTGGTCTGCATCTGCCGTTCGGCATGCTGGATCAGTTGGTCCTTGGGGAGGTGCATGGTAGTTGCCATGTGAGCATCCTTAGCCGGGTGACGCGAGTGGGGCTCGCGGTCATGTCGAAGCGAATGACACAAATAAAGCTAAATGACACAAAGTGTCATTGGCAAGAGAAAAGTTTCCCGCACCGACGCCAAAGGGGCGTTCTGCATGTCCATGCGATTGAAATTGTTGAGAAAAAAACTGGGGATGACCCTGGAAACGCTGGCCGAGAAGACCGGCATGACCAAGAGCTACCTGTCCAAGGTGGAGCGGGGCCTGAGCACGCCCTCCATCGCCACCGCGCTGAAGCTGTCGAAGGCGCTCAGCGTGCCGGTGGAGGAACTGTTCGCCGAGGAGGGTGCCGCCAGCGAGGGCTACAGCCTGGTGCGCCACGACGAGCGGCAGCCGCTGGCGCGGGACGACGAGGGCCCGGCCTACGCCTCCCTCGCCCGGCAGATCGGCGACCGCGCGCTGCTGCCGTTCATCGTCCATCCCCCCCGGGACTTCAGCCATTCGACCTTCAAGGAGCACCTGGGCGAGGAGTTCATCTTCGTCCACCGGGGGCGGGTGGAGGTCGACTTCCTGTCCGAGCGCCTGACCCTGGAAACCGGCGACGCGCTGCACTTCAACGCCCAGAAGCCGCACCGCCTGCGCTCCCTGGGCGAGGAGCAGGCCGAGTTGCTGGTGGTGGTGCACAGCGAGGAGTGAGGCCGCTTCCCGGCCCCACGGTTGAACGAACAGGAGCGTGGTGATGAATACGGAAGTGCGGTTTTCCCGGCTGGAGCCGGAGCAGCGCAAGGCCCTGCTGGTGGACGCCACCCTGGTCTGCCTCAAGCGCTACGGTTTCCAGGGCGCCTCCGTGCGCAAGATCTGCGCCGAGGCGGGTGTCTCCGTCGGCCTCATCAACCACCACTACGAGGGCAAGGATGCGCTGGTGGCCGAGGCCTACCTGGCGGTCAGCGAGCGGGTCATGGGCCTGCTGCGCTGCGCCGTGGAGTCCGCCCCGGGGCCTGCCCGGCGGCGCCTCTCGGCCTTCTTCCAGGCCTCGTTCTCGGCCGAGATGCTCGACCCCCAGCTGCTCGACGCCTGGCTGGTGTTCTGGGGCGCGGTGACCCACATCGAATCCATCCGCCGGGTCCATGACCAGTCCTACGGCAACTACCGCAGCCTGCTGGCCGACGCCCTCGCCCTGCTGGCGGACGAGGAGGGCTGGGTCGCCTTCGACACCGGCCTCGCAGCCATCAGCCTCAGCGCGCTGCTGGACGGGCTGTGGCTGGAGTCCGGCCTCAACCCCGCCACCTTCACCCCCGAGCAGGGCGTGGTGATCTGCGAAGCCTGGGTCGATGGCCTGCAGGCCGGCGCCTACCGGCGCTTTCAGGGCGTGTGATCGAGCCGGCTGTACAGGCCCTCAGTCGCCCGTTCGGCTCAGCCATTCGATGAACAGCGAGAACAGCTCTGCCTGGGAGCCGATCCCCAGCTTGATGTAGAGGTTCTTGCGGTGCATGCGCACCGTCTCGGGAGAGATCGCCAGGGCCTTGGCGCTGGACTTGGCCGAGTGACCGCGCAGCAGCAGGTGGCACACCTCCAGTTCGCGGGCCGTGAGGCGGCCGTCGCCGAAATGTCGGAACGCCTGCTGCAACTGCGCAGCGAAGCTGGGCTCCGCCTGGGCCGGGGGCGCGGTCTGCGCCCAGTGGCGGCGGCCCAGTTCCAGCACCGTGGGGGCGAGGGCGCGCAGCAGGGCCAGTTGCCCGGGCTCGAAGGGGCGGGCGCTGAGGCCGTTGTAGAGGCTGACGGACACCCGCTCCCGCGGACCCAGTTCGAGCATGAAGTAGCAGTCCTCCACCGAGCCGGCGCCCAGGTAGTAGGTCTTGTAGTACTGGCTGCTGAAGAAGTCGTCCGGGGCGATCTCGCCGAGGGTGTAGAAGCCTTCGGCCAGGCCCTGGTCCACCGCCAGGCAGAACGGGTCCAGCAGGTAGCCACGGGAGAAGTAGCGCTCGAGCAGCAGCTCGCGGCTGCCGGGTGGTATGCCGCGTTCGTGGAGCAGGGTGGGGGCGCTGCCGATGCGCTCCAGGCTGATCATCACCGACTCGATCGGCACCAGGCTGGCGAGGGCGTCCAGCAGGCGGCCGGGGAACGCCTCGGTGCCGCAGCTGGCGATGGCGCCGGCGAGGTGTCGGTGCCAGTCCTGCAACCTGTCCAGTTCCACCTGCTGCACCTGTATCACCGCCCGGCTCGCTGAGTTCGCGGCAGCATACCCCAGGGAAAAGGTGACGCCGAGCGTCGGCCCCTACCCTCAAATGGGGTATGTCCGTGGTCGGGACGGGTGCATAGGCTCCGGGCATCAACCAGCAGGAGAACCCCGATGTCCGTGTCCGTCCCATTGCCGCCGCCCACCCGTGAACAGGCCCGCCTGGCGGCCCTGGACCGTGCCCACTACCTGCACGGTTACCACCTGTTCGACGAGCACCGCGTGCTCGATTCCCTGCAGATCGCCGGAGGGGAGGGCGCCTACATCCACGACCTGGCCGGCAACCGCTATCTGGATGCGGTGGGCGGCATGTGGTGCACCAACATCGGCCTGGGGCGCGAGGAGATGGTCGAGGCCATCGCCGAGCAGGCGCGCCAGCTCGCCTACTCCAACCCCTTCTGCGACATGGCCAACCCTCGTGCGGTGGAGCTGTGCGCCAAGCTGGCGGAGCTGGCGCCCGGAGACATCGACCATGTCTTCCTCACCACCGGCGGCTCCACCGCCGTCGATACCGCCATCCGCCTGGTGCACTACTACCAGAACTGCCGGGGCCTGCCGCAGAAGAAGCACATCCTCAGCCGTCGCCACGCCTATCACGGCTCCACCTACCTGGGCATGTCCCTCGGCGGCAAGCAGGTGGACCGCGAGAGCGGCTTCGACTTCATCCAGGACGGCATCCACCACCTCAGCGGGCCCTACCCCTACCGCGCCCCCGAGGGCATGAGCGAGGCCGACTACCTGGAAAGCCTGGTGGCCGAGTTCGACGACGCCGTGCGTGCAGTGGGGGCAGACAAGGTCGCGGCCTTCATCGCCGAGCCGGTGTTCGGCTCCGGCGGCGTGATGGTGCCGCCGGAGGGCTACCACGCCCGCATCTGGGCGCTGTGCCAGCGCTACGACATCCTCTACATCGCCGACGAGGTGGTCACCTCCTTCGGCCGCCTCGGGCACTTCTTCGCCAGCGAGGCGGTGTTCGGCATCCAGCCGGACATCATCACCACCGCCAAGGGCCTGACCTCGGGCTACCAGCCGCTGGGGGCCTGCCTGTTCTCCGAGCGCATCTGGTCGGTGATCGCCGCGCCTGACCAGGGCCGCTGCTTCACCCACGGCTTCACCTACTCCGGCCACCCTGTGGCCTGCGCGGCGGCGCTGAAGAACATCGAGATCATCGAGCGGGAAGGCCTGTTGGCCCACGTCGAGGACGTCGGCCGCTATTTCGAAGCGCAGCTGCGCACCTTGCTGGACCTGCCCATGGTGGGGGACGTGCGCGGCATCCGCTTCATGGCCTGCGTCGAGTTCGTGGCCGACAAGGCCAGCAAGACCCTGTTCCCCGAGGCGCTGAACATCGGCGAGTGGGTCCACCTGCGGGCGCAGAAGCGCGGCCTGCTGGTGCGGCCGATGGTGCACCTGAACGTCATGTCGCCGCCGCTGATCCTCACCCGCGAGCAGGTCGACTTCATCGTGCGCGTGCTGCGCGAAAGCATCATCGAGACCCAGGAGGACCTGAAGCAGGCCGGTCACTGGTAGCGCCGACGCGGCGCCCCGCGCCGCCCATTCCCCCACAGAGGAAAGCCCCCCGATGGACGACAACAAGAACAAGGTCCTGCGCTTTCGTGATGTCACGCTGTTCACCGTCTCGGCCATGCTGTTCATGGACCAGATCGCCCTGGCCGCGGCGCTCGGTTCCACCAGCCTGTTCTGGTGGGGCTACGTGCTCCTGCTGCTGTTCATCCCCATGGGGCTGATGACCGCCGAGCTGGGCACCACCTTCCCCGGCAGCGGCGGTGTCTACCACTGGGTGCGCCTGGCCTTCGGACCGCGCTGGGGCGCCCGGCTGTCGTGGATGTACTGGGCCAACAACGCCCTGTGGATGCCCTCGGTCTACATCCTCTTCGCCGCCATGCTCAGCGAGTTCTTCCTGCCCGGGCTGGGGCTGTGGAGCAAGATCGCCATCGGCGTGTTCCTGGCGCTGCTCACCGCGCTGTTCAACGCCATCAACCTGCGCATCGGCAAATGGCTGCCGAACCTGGGGGCGCTGATGAAGCTGGTGGCGGTGCTCGCGCTGGGCATCGGCGGCATCCGCTACGGCCTGGAGCACGGCTTTGCCAACGCGTTCAGCCTGGAGGCGATCCTGCCGTCTTCCGGGGTGCAGTTCGCGGCGCTGGGGGTGATGGTCTACGGCATCATGGGCACCGAGCTGGCCTGCTGCAGCGCCCCGGAGATGCGCAACCCGCACCGTGACATTCCCCGTGCGGTACTGGTCTCGGGCCTGCTGATCGCCGCCTTCAACGTGTTCGGCACCCTTGGCGTGCTGGCCGCGTTGCCGCCGGAGCAGACCGACGTCACGCGGATCTTCTCCGAGTCGCTCTACCAGATGTACGGCCATGAAGGCCTCGGCGGCGCCTTCGCCACCCTGGTGGCCTGCTTCGTGCTCTTCACCCTGTTCACCAACATGGTCACCTGGAGCATGGGCACCAACCGGGCGGCGGTGGCGGCGGCCACGGCCGGGGAACTGCCGGCAGTGTTCGGCGTGGTCCACCCGCGCTACCGCACGCCCATCGGCCCGGCGTTGCTGGCCTCCGGCGTGAGCATCCTGGTGATGCTGGTGTACGGCCTGGTCGCCCACAGCGCCGAGGAGCTGTTCTGGACCCTGCTGTCCATCTTCGCAATGATTTTCATGATGCCGTACGTGCTGATGTGCCTGGCCTTCATCCGCCTGCGCCTGGCCGACCCCACGCCGCGTGCCTTCCGCCTGCCGCTGGGCAATACCGCTGCCTGCGCCTGGGCGGGCCTGGTCGGCTTGCACGTGGTCGCCGGCATCGTGCTCTTCGTGGTCACCCCAGGCGAGCCGATGGACTGGGGCAAGGCCAGCAAGATCCTCTGTGGCGTCGGCCTGGCGCTGCTCATCGGCGAAGTGCTGATCCGTGGCCAGGCCTTGCGCCAGCTGGTGCCCCGTCCCTTGCTCGGCAGCCGCTGAGGCTGGCGCCGGCCCGGGGCCTGGCTGACCGGTGGCAGCCGGGCCTGCGTGCCTGCTTGTTGATCGGCCGTTCAGTAGTGGCTAGGCTGCTGCTTCCACCCGAGCCTCCGCCCGGGTGTCACCGTCCGACAACCAGAACAAGAAACGCCCCGGCACGCCGGAGGTGAAAGGTGATGGCGATGGTTCCCCGCGTATTGGTCGTCGATGACGATCCGGTGATTCGTGAGCTGCTGCAGAGCTACCTGGGCGATGAGGGCTACGAGGTGTTCTGCGCGGCCGATGCCGAGCAGGCCGAAGCCGTGCTGGCCAAGACCTCCCACCTCGGCCAGCCCGTGGAGCTGGTGTTGCTGGACGTCCGCCTGCCCGGCAAGGACGGCCTGACCCTGACCCGTGAGCTGCGGGTGCGCTCCGAGATCGGGATCATCTTGATCACCGGGCGCAACGACGAGATCGACCGCATCGTCGGCCTCGAATGCGGCGCCGACGACTACGTGATCAAGCCTCTCAACCCCCGCGAGCTGGTGTCCCGGGCGAAGAACCTGGTGCGCCGGGTCCGCCATGCCCAGGCCGAGCCCGGCCCCGTGCGCCAGGTGCTCAAGCAGTTCGGCGACTGGCTGCTGGACACCGACCGGCGCCGCATCATCGATTCCACCGGCCATGAAACGCTGCTCACCCAGGGCGAGTTCCAGTTGCTCAGCACCTTCCTGCGCAACAGCGGCCACACCCTCAGCCGTGACCAGTTGATGGACCAGATCCGCAACCGCGAATGGCTGCCCAACGACCGCTCCATCGACGTGCTGGTCGGGCGCCTGCGCCGCAAGTTGCGCGACGACCCCGCCGACCCGCAGCTGATCATCACCATCCACGGCGCCGGCTACCTGTTCACCGCCACCCCCAGCGAGGCCTGAACATGCGCTGGCTGGCACTCCTGGCCTGGGGCTGGTGCAGCCTCGGGCTGGCGGCCGAGACCATGCGCTATTGCGACTACCCGGTGTACCCGCCCGTGTCCTGGAGCGATGGCCAGGCCGTACGCGGCCTGGCGCCCCAGGTGGTGAAGCGGGTGCTCCAGGAGCTGGGCTACGAGATGCAGGTGGTGGTGCTCGGCAACTGGAAACGCTGCCTGATGGATGCCGCCAGCGGCCGCGTCGACCTGGTGCTGGCCTACCGCACCGGGGAGCGCCAGCAATACCTGGCGTTCGCCGAGGCGCCGGTGCTGCGGGAGGAGGTCGCGCTCTTCTACAACCGCCACAAGCCCCTGGCGGTAAAGCACCTGGCCGACCTCGCCGGCTACCGTGGCGGGCTGCTGTTCGGGGAAAGCTACGGCACCGAGTTCGACCGCTTCGTCACCCGCCAGGGGCGCATCGAATACGTCTCGGACAGCCGGCAGAACTTCGGCAAGCTGATCCGCCAGCGCATCGATTTCATCCCCTACGAGCGGCGCACCGGGCGGCTATTCGTGGCGGGCATGCCGGGAGGCGAGGCCATCGTCGACGCGCCCGAACCCCTGGCGGTGGACTCCCTGCGGCTGGCCGTGTCGCGGCGCTCACCGCTCCTGGCGCGCCTCGACGACATCGACCGCATCCTGCTGGCGTTGCAGGCCGACGGCAGCCTGCAGCGCTGGCTGGAGGAGAGCGAGCGCGACTACCGCACCCAGGGGCGCCCCCTGGAGTCACCATGAAGGCCCTGCACGCCCCCGGGCCACTGGCCCGGCGCCTGCTGCAGCGGGTCCTCGGCTTCAGCTTGTGCGTCACCCTGCTGGCCGGCGCGGTGCAGCTGGGCCTGGAGTACCGGCGCGAGATGCAGGCCATCGAACAGCGCCTGGAGCTGATCCGCAGCGGTTACCTGGCCAGCTTCGAGCGCAGCCTCTGGGACCTCGACCAGGCCCAGTTGCGGGTGCAGCTGCACGGCCTGGTGGACTTCCCAGACGTCGCCTGGGCGAGCCTCGCCAGCGAAGACTTCACCCTGGTCCAGGGCGACATCCAGGTGCCCGGCCCGGTGCGGGTCGAGCATTTCCCCCTCGGCTACCAGCCGCCCGACGGCGAGCGGCGCGCCCTCGGTGAACTGACCCTGGCCATCGACCTCGGGGCCGTTCATCGGCGCCTCTGGCAGAGCGGGCTGGACGGCCTGCTGTGGATGGGCGCCTTCCTCTGCGGCCTGGCGGTGGCCCTGAGCCTGCTGTTCCACAGCCTGGTGACGCGGCACCTGGAGCGCATGGCCGGCTTTGCCCAGCGCATGGCCGAAGGCGACCTGCAGCAGCCGCTGCACCTGGACAAGCGCGCCCGGCCCCGGCCGGACGAGCTCGACACCGTGGCCCAGGCCCTGGACACCATGCGCCAGGCCCTGGGGCGCGAGCGCAGCGAGCTGCAGCGCCAGGTCGAACGGCGTACCGCCAGCCTGCAGCGGGCCAAGGAGGAGGCCGAGGCCGCGAACGAGGCGAAGATGCGCTTCCTGGCGACCATGAGCCACGAGATCCGCACCCCGCTCAACGGCATCCTCGGCATGGCCGAACTGCTGCGCGACGCCGCCCTGGGCACGCTGGAGCGCAAGCGCCTGCACGCCCTGCACAAGGCCGGGGAAGGCCTGCTGGCGGTGCTCGACGAAGTCCTGCTGTTCGCCCGGCTGGAAGACGGGGTGAGCCTGCCGGAAGCCATCGAGTTCGATCTGAGCGAGCTGCTGGACGAAGTGCTGACGCTGCTGGAGCCCCGCGCCGAGGACAACGGCACCGTGCTCTCGCTGCGCCTGGACCCGTCGGTGAACCGCCGCTGCCGAGGGGCCGAGCAGTTCCTCCGCCAGGTGCTGAGCAACCTGGTGGCCAATGCCGTGAAGTTCACCGCCGACGGCGACGTGCGGGTGGAGGTGACCGCCACCCCGGCCCAGGGCGCGGCCCAGCGCGTGCGCTTCGTGGTCAGCGACAACGGCATCGGCATTCCCGAGGCGGCCCAGGCGCGGATCTTCGAGCGCTTCGTCCAGGCCAGCGACGCCGTCACCCGCCGCTACGGCGGCAGCGGCCTGGGGCTGGCCATCAGCAAGCGGCTGGTGGACGCCATGGGCGGGCAGATCGGCCTGCACAGCCGGGAAGGCGAGGGCAGCCGCTTCTGGTTCGACATCGAACTGCAACCGGCGGCGCTCCCGGCTGCCCGGCCGGTGGGCAACGCACCTGCGGGTCGTGCCCTGCAGGTGCTGCTGGTGGAAGACGTGGCGCTGAACCGCGACGTGGCCCTGGGGCTGCTGGAACGGGACGGCCACCACGTGCAGGCCGTGGACGATGCCCAGCCCGCGCTGGACGCCTGCCGCCAGCAGGCGTTCGACCTCATCCTGCTGGACATGCACCTGCCGGGAATGGACGGCATCGAGCTGTGCCGGGCGATCCGCCAGCAGGCGGACGGGGTCAACCGGGCGACCACCATCCTCGCCTTCACCGCCAGCGTCGAACCGGCCAGCGTCCGCCGCTACTTCGAGGCGGGCATGCAGGGCGTGCTGGCCAAGCCCCTGCGCCTGGACGCCCTGCGTCGTGCACTGGCCGTGCCCGGCAGCCCCCCGCCGGACGAGGCGGACGACGGAACCGCGCTCGACCCCCGTCTGCTGGCCACCCACCGCGAACTGCTGGGGGAGAACCGCCTCGCCGCGCTGGTCGGCGCCCTGCGCCAACTGCTGGCCGAGCAGATGCCGCTGCTGCACGAAGCCATCCGCGCCGACGACCGGGACGAAGTCGCCGGCCTGGCCCACCGCCTTGCCGGCAGTTGCCGGTCGCTGGGCTGGCGTGGCCTGGGGAACTGCCTGGCGGCCCTGGAAGCCGCCGCCCTGGCGGGCGAGGTGCTTCAGGGCTGGAGCGAGCGCCTGGACCGGGAATGGGCGGCGGCCGAGGCGCAGATGCAACAGCCCGCCTGAAGGACACTTATAAAAACTACCTGCGTTGTCATCGCGGCGTTAAAAACAGGCTCAAAATGCTCATTTACCGCACGTAAACTGCGCTTTTTCGCCTGTTTTTGCCTTGCGCTGACTGCCTCGCCTACGTTTTTAAAAGCGCCCTGAAGCGAGACAGCTTCATTACAGCTTTTTACAACTTCGATCCCGGCGATCAACGGCGCCTTACATCTCCTTCGAATAATCCAGCGGTATCCGTGCTCGAGCCACGGCCTCTGATCGATTGGAGATAACAACAATGACCCAACGTAGAGTTCCGCTCACCCGCACCCGCCGCTCTCCGGAGGTGCGCCATGTCTGAGACCCATCACGCCGGCAGCGGCGAGAAAATCCAGCTCACCCGGGCGCTCAAGAGCCGGCACATCTTCATGCTCTCGCTCGGTGGGGTGATCGGCACCGGCCTGTTCATGGGCTCGGGCGTCACCATCGGCTCCGGCGGCCCGATGGGCGCCATCCTCGCCTACCTGGTCGCCGGCTTGCTCATGTACCTGGTGATGGTCTGCCTCGGCGAACTGTCGGTGCAGATGCCGGTCTCCGGCTCGTTCCAGGCCCACGCCACGCGCTTCATCGGCCCGGCCACCGGCTTCATGATCGGCTGGGTCTACTGGATGAGCTGGGCCTCCACGGTGGGCCTGGAGTTCACCGCCGCCGGGATGCTGATGACGCGCTGGTTCCCGGATGTCCCCATCTGGGTGTGGTCAGGGCTGTTCGTGGTGGTGCTGTTCTCCCTCAACGCCCTGGCGACCCGGGCTTTCGGCGAGGCCGAGTACTGGTTCTCCGGCATCAAGGTGGCGGCCATCCTGGTGTTCATCCTGGTGGGGCTGCTGGCGGTGTTCGGCGCCATTCCCCTCGAAGGCCAGTCAGCGGCGCCGGGCCTGGCCAACCTGGTTGGGGATGGCCTGTTCCCCAACGGGCTGGCCGCCGTGTTCGCGGTGATGATGACGGTGGTCTACGCCTTCCAGGGCTGCGAGATCATGGGCGTCGCCGCCGGCGAGACCGACCAGCCGGAGAAGAGCATCCCCCAGGCGGTGCGCAACGTGGTCTTCCGCGTGCTGATCTTCTACGTGCTGGCCATCGGCGTGCTGGCCGCCATCGTCCCCTGGCGGGAGGCGGGGTTGATGGAGAGCCCGTTCGTCCAGGTGTTCGACAAGGTGGGCATTCCCTATGCCGCCGACCTGATGAACTTCGTGATCCTCACGGCGATCCTTTCCGTGGGCAACTCCGGGCTCTACGCCTCCACCCGCATCCTCTGGGCCATGTCCAAGACCGGCATGGCGCCGCGCCAGCTGTCGAAACTGAGCGCCCGGGGCGTGCCGCTGTATGCGCTGCTGATCACCCTGTGCTTCGCCCTGCTGTCGCTGCTGACCAGCATCGTCGCCGCCGACACCCTGTTCATGGTGCTGATGGCGGTGAGCGGCATGGCCGGCACCGTGACCTGGATCGTCATCGCCTACGCCCAGTACCGCTTCCGCCGCGAGCACATGGCCAAGGGCGGTACCCGGGCCGACCTGAAGTACTCGGCGCCGTTGTTCCCGCTGGTGCCGCTGGCCTGCATCGCCATCTGCTGCTCGCTGTTCGTCTTCCTCGCCCTGGACCCCACCCAGCGGCCGTCGCTGTACTGGGGCTTCGGCTTCATCGCTGTGTGCTACGGCGCCTACTTCCTGATCCGCCGCAGGCGTGGCGGTGATGTGGGAGAGGAGATCGTCCCCAGCATCGGCTGATCCCCGTGTCACGACCAAGGCCCCGCACTGCGGGGCCTTTTTCATGGCGTAGGGATCTTTGTTCGAAGTTGTAACGCTGCCGGAGGCCAGCGCCGCCTGCGCGCCCTTCGGCGCCAGGGCTGGCGCGTTCCGGCGGCTTTGCACGCTTCGTTACAGGCGGCTGCCGGGGTGGATTGTGGTCTTGTTGAACGACTGTTTAGCATGAGGCCACGCATTCGCCTCCGCACAATCAACGACAAGAACGAGGGCCGCATGACACAGCTATCCCCGCTCAGCCGGGTCCAGGGCGGTATCGCCTGGATCACCCTGAACCGCCCTGCGCAGCGCAACGCGCTGGACATCCCCACGATCAAGCACCTG
The DNA here is from genome assembly GCF_900111835.1 of Metapseudomonas otitidis. GTDB lineage: Bacteria > Pseudomonadota > Gammaproteobacteria > Pseudomonadales > Pseudomonadaceae > Metapseudomonas > Metapseudomonas otitidis. Next base: position 209,489 of record NZ_FOJP01000009.1, on the reverse strand, counting down.
CTGGCCCTGCTGGACGCCCATGAGGCCGACCCGGCGGTGCGCGTCATCGTGCTCACCGGTGAAGGCCGCAGCTTCTGCGCCGGTGCCGACCTCGCCGAATGGGCCGAGGCCGAAGCCCGGGGCGAGCTGGAAACCTACGGCTGGACCGAAGCCGCCCACGCCCTGATGCGCCGCCTGCATGGCCTGGACAAGCCGACCATCGCCGCCGTCAACGGCACCGCCGTGGGCGCGGGGATGGACCTGGCGCTGTGCTGCGACTTCCGCATAGCTGGCGCCTCCGCGCGCTTCAAGGCCGGCTACACCGGCATGGCCTACTGCCCGGACGCCGGCGCCAGCTGGCACCTGCCGCGCCTGATCGGCAGCGAAGCGGCCAAGCGCCTGCTGTTCCTCGACGAGCTTTGGAACGCCGAGCGCGCGCTGAGCGCCGGCCTGGTCGGCGAGGTGGTTGCCGATGAACTCCTGCTGGCACAGGTCGGAGAATTCGCCGCGCGCCTGGCCGCCGGCCCGACCTTCGCCTTCGCCCAGACCAAGCGCCTGATGCGCGACGGCGCCTCCCGCACCCTGGCCCAGCAACTGGAGGCCGAACAGGCCGCCGGCCTGCTCTGCGGCCGCAGTGACGATGCCGCCGAGGCGCTGCGCGCCGTGGCCGAGAAACGTTCCCCCCAATTCAACGGCCGCTGACGGCTGCAGGTGATGCCATGGATTTTCAACTGACCCAGGAACAGGACATGCTCGTCGAGGCGGTAAAAGCCTTCGTCGAGAAAGAGCTGCTGCCCCACGAAGAAGCAGTGGACCGCGCCGACGCCGTATCCCCGGAGCTGGCCGCGCAGATTCGCGGCAAAGCCATCGCCGCTGGTTTCTACGCCTTCAACATGCCCGAGGACGTCGGCGGCGGTGGCCTGGACTACCTGTCCCAGGCGCTGGTCGAGCGCGAGCTGTCCAAGGTGTCCTGGGCGCTGCACGTGTTCGTTGCGCGCCCGTCGAAGATCCTCATGGCCTGCACCGGCGCGCAGATCGGCGATTACCTGCTGCCGTGCGTGCAGGGCGAGAAGATCGATTGCTTCGCCCTCACCGAGCCGGGCGCCGGCTCCGACGCCAACGCCATCAAGACCCGCGCCGTGCGTGACGGTGACGACTTCATCATCAACGGTGCCAAGCACTTCATCAGCCACGCCGGGCATGCCGATTTCGCCATCGTCTTCGCGGTGACTGACACCTTCGAGCGCAACGGCAAGAAGCGCAACGCCGTGACCGCCTTCCTGGTGGACAAGGGCACCGCCGGCATGACCGTGCGCCGGGGGCCGAAGTGCGTGAGCAACAAGGGCTACCACACCTACGAGATCTTCTTCGACGACTGCCGCGTGCCGGCCTCCAAGGTGCTGGGTGAAGTGGACAAGGGCTGGGAAGTGGCCAACGCCTGGCTCACCGCCGGCCGCGTGATGGTGGCCGCCAACTGCGTCGGCCAGGCCCAGCGCGCGCTGGACCTGGCGCTGCAGTGGTCCGCCGACCGCAAGCAGTTCGGCCAGCCCATCGGCAGCTACCAGGGCATCTCGTTCAAGCTCGCCGACATGGCCACGCAGATCCGCGCTGCCGAGCTGATGACCCTGCACACCGCCTGGAAGATGGACCGCGGCACCATGAGCGACGGCGAGGCCGGCATGGCCAAGCTGTTCGCCAGTGAAGTGCTCGGCAAGGTCGCCGACGAGACGGTGCAGATCTTCGGCGGCATGGGCCTGATGGACGAAGGGCCGGTGGAGCGCATCTGGCGCAACGCGCGCATCGAGCGCATCTGGGAAGGCACCTCGGAGATCCAGCGCCACATCATTTCCCGCGAACTGCTGCGTCCGCTGCTGCGCTGAGGCCCGTGCCATGAAACGCGAAAACCTCCAGCGCCTGCTGGCGCCCCGTCACCTGGCCTTCATCGGTGGCCGCAGCATGGCGCGCGCGCTCAAGCGCTGCGCCGAAGGCGGCTTCGCCGGGCCGATGTGGCTGGTCAACCCGCAATACGACGAACTCGAAGGCGTGCCCTGCGTGCGCACCATCGCCGACCTGCCCGAAGGGCCGGACGCAGTATTCGTCGCCACCCACCGCGAGCTGACCCTGCAGGCCGTCGCCGAGCTGGCCGCCAAGGAGGCCGGTGGCGTCATCTGCTACGCCTCCGGCTTTGCCGAGACCGGCGCCGAAGGCGAAGCCCTGCAACGCCGCCTGCTTGCCAGCGCCGGTGACATGGCCCTGCTGGGCCCCAACTGCTACGGCCTGCTCGACTACCTGCACGGCGCCGCGCTGTGGCCGGTGGCCCACGGCGGGCACCTGGTGGAGAAGGGCGTGGCGGTGCTCACCCAGAGCGGCAACTTCGCCTACAACCTGTCCATGAGCGACCGCTCGCTGCCCATCGCCTACATGGCCTCGGTGGGCAACCAGGCGCAGCTGGGCGTGGCCGAACTGATGGACGTGCTGCTCGACGAGCCGCGCGTGACCGCCATCGGCCTGCACCTGGAAGGGCTGAGGAACGTTCCCGGCTTCGCCCGCGCGGCCTACAAGGCGTTGCAGAAAGGCATCCCAGTGATCGCCCTGAAGACCGGCGTGTCGCAGATCGGCGCCGAACTGGCGCTCAGCCACACCAGCTCCCTGGCCGGCTCCGACGCGCTGTACGACGCGCTGTTCGAGCGCCTCGGGGTGATCCGCGTCAGCGGCCCGGTGAGCTTCATCGAAACCCTCAAGGCGGCCGCCTGCGGCAACCTGCCGGCCGGTCCGCGCCTGGCGGCGCTGGCCTGCTCCGGTGGCGACGCGGGGCTGATCGCCGACTACGCCGAACGCAACGGTCTGGCCCTGCCCAAGCTGGTCGACGCCCAGCGCGCCGAGCTGGCCCAGGTGCTGCCGGACTACGCCAACATCGCCAACCCGCTGGACTTCACCACCGCCATCTGGGGCGACGGCCCGGCGCTGGAGCGCATGCTCGACAGCGCCCTGCAGACCGACGCCGATGCCGCCCTGCTGGTGCTGGACTACCCCGGCGAGGAAACCGGCGAGCGCCCGCAGTGCGACCTGCTGCTGGCGCTGTACTGCGCGGCGCTGGAGCGCCACGGCAAGGTGGGCTTCATTGCTTCTGCGTTGCCGGAGCTGCTGCCCAGGCAGGCCCGTGAACGGCTGCATGCCCACGGCGTCGCCGCGCTGCAAGGCGTGGAAGACGGCCTCGCCGCCTGGGGGCGCATCGCCCACTACCGCCAGCGCCGCGACGCGCTGCTGGCCCGTGGCGAAGCGGCGCTGGTGCCACTCTGCCCGCAGGCGCTGGAAGGCGAAGGCCGCCTGCTGGACGAGTGGCAATCCAAGCAGGCGCTGAAAGCCTTCGGCCTGCCGCTGCCGCGCGCGGCGTTGAGCACGCCGGCGCAAGCCCGCGAAGCGGCCGCCGATGTCGGTTTTCCATTGGCGCTGAAAGTGGTCAGCGCGCAGCTGCCGCACAAGACCGAAGCCGGCGGCGTGGCGCTCCACCTGCGCAACGAGGCGGCGCTGGAAGCGGCGCTGTTCGACATGCGCGCGAACATCGCCCGCCACGTGCCCGGCGTGCCCTTCGAGCAGGTGCTGCTGGAGCGCATGGCCAACCCGCCGTTGGCCGAGCTGATCGTCGGCATCAAGCGCGAGAACGGCTTCGGCCTGGCGCTGGTGCTGGGGGCCGGCGGCATCCTCGTCGAGTTGCTCAAGGACAGCCGCAGCCTGCTGCTGCCCACCACCGATGCGGCGATCCGCGATGCCTTGCTCAGCCTGCGCAGTGCGCCGCTGCTCACCGGCTTCCGTGGCCGCCCGGCGGTGGACCTGGAGGCACTGGTGGAGGCCATCCGCGCCGTCGCCGACTACGCCTGCGAACACGTGGACAGCCTGCTGGAGCTTGATGTGAACCCGCTGCTTGCGGACGCCGAAGGCGCCGTGGCGGTGGATGCACTGATCCGCCTCGCCGAATGACCGTCACGCTTCAGCCCTTGGGGAGACGACCCATGCAACAGACCACACCTCTCACCGGCGGCCAGGCCCTGGTCCGCCTGCTGGCCAACTACGGGGTCGACACCGTGTTCGGCATTCCCGGTGTACACACCCTGGAGCTGTACCGGGGCCTGCCCGGCAGCGGCATCCGCCACGTGCTGACCCGCCACGAGCAGGGCGCCGGCTTCATGGCCGATGGTTACGCGCGGGTCAGCGGCAAGCCGGGCGTGGCCTTCATCATCACCGGGCCGGGGGTGACCAACGCTGCCACCGCCATCGGCCAGGCCTACGCCGACTCCATCCCGCTGCTGGTGATCTCCAGCGTCAACCACACCGCCAGCCTCGGCAAAGGCTGGGGCTGCCTGCACGAGACCCAGGACCAGCGCGCGATGACCGCGCCGATCACCGCGTTTTCCGCCGTCGCCCTGAGTGCCGAGGATTTGCCCGAGCTGATCGCCCGCGCCTTTGCCGTGTTCGACAGCGAGCGCCCGCGCCCGGTGCATATCTCCGTGCCGCTGGACGTGCTGGCCAACCCGGTCGCCCGCGACTGGACCCATGAGGTGGTGCGCCGTGCCGGCCGTGGCCAGCCCTGCGCCATCGCGCTCCGGCAGGCTGTGGATAAACTCCAGGTCGCCCGGCGCCCGATGATCATCGCTGGCGGCGGCGCGCTGCAGGCCGCCGATGCCCTGGCCGCGCTGAGCGAGCGCCTGGCCGCACCGCTGTTCACCAGCGTCGCCGGCAAGGGCCTGCTGGCGCCGGAGGCGCCGCTCGCCGCTGGCGCCACCCTGTGCACCCAGGCCGGTTGGGACATGATCGCCGAGGCCGATGTGGTGCTCGCCATCGGCACCGAGATGGCCGACACCGATTACTGGCGCGAGCGCTTGCCGCTCACCGGCGAGGTGATCCGCGTCGACGTCGATTCGCGCAAGTTCAACGACTTCTACCCCTGCGCCGTGGCGCTGCTGGGGGATGCGAAGGCCACCGCCGAGGCGTTGCTCGCCGCGCTGCCGGCTGCCGCGCGGGATGCGGCCAGCGCCCGTGAACGCATCGGCCGGCTGCGTGAGCAACTGGAGGCCAGTCACGCCCCGCTGCAGCGCATCCACCAGGCGATCCTCGAACGCATTGCCCAGGCCCTTCCGGACACCGCCTTCATCGCCAGCGACATGACCCAGCTGGCCTACAGCGGCAACTACCTGTTCCCCAGCCGGGCGCCGCGCAGCTGGCTGCACCCCACCGGCTACGGCACCCTCGGCTACGGCGTGCCGGCCGGCATCGGCGCCAAGTTCGGTGCGCCGGAGCGCCCCGGCCTGGTGCTGGTGGGCGACGGCGGCTTCCTCTACACCGCCCAGGAGCTGGCCACCGCCACCGAGGAGCTGGACAGCCCGCTGGTGGTGCTGCTGTGGAACAACGATGCGCTGGGGCAGATCCGCGACGACATGCTCGACCTGGACATCGAGCCCATCGGCGTGCTGCCGCGCAACCCGGATTTCGCCTTGCTCGGCCGAGCCTACGGCTGCGAGGTGCGCCAGCCGCAGAGCCTGGATGCGCTGGAGCAGGACCTGCGCGAGGGCTTCCGCCATCCAGGGGTGACCCTGATCGAGCTGAAACACGCCTGCGCCCAACAGGCCCGCTGACCCAAGGAGCTGCCCATGCGCTACTCGAACTTCACCCAACGCATCGCCGGCGACGGTGCTGCCGCCTGGGACATCCACTACCGCGCCCTGGCGCGTATGGAGCAGGGCGACGACATCCTGCTGCTGTCGGTGGGCGATCCGGACTTCGACACGCCGGTGCCCATCGTGCAGTCGGCCATCGACAGCCTGCTGGCCGGCAACACCCATTACGCCGACGTGCGCGGCAAGCGTTCGCTGCGCGAAGCCATCGCCCGTCGTCACAGCCAGCGCAGCGGCCAGGCCGTCACCGGCGATGACGTGGTGGTGCTGGCCGGTGCTCAGTGCGCGCTCTACGCCGTGGCGCAATGCGTGCTCAACCCCGGCGATGAAGTGATCGTCGCCGAGCCGATGTACGTCACCTACGAGGCGGTGTTCGGGGCCTGTGGCGCCACCGTCGTGCCGGTCCCGGTGCGCTCCGAGCACGGCTTCCGCGTGCAGGCCGAGGACGTGGCCGCGCGGATCACCCCGCGTACCCGCGCCCTGGCGATCAACAGCCCGCACAACCCCTCCGGCGCCAGCCTGCCGCGTGCCACCTGGGAAAAGCTGGCCGCGCTGTGCGTGAAAAATGACCTGTGGATGATCTCCGACGAGGTCTACAGCGAGCTGCTGTTCGAGGGCGAGCACATCAGCCCCGCCAGCCTGCCGGGCATGGCCGAGCGCACGGCGACCCTCAACAGCCTGTCTAAGTCACACGCCATGACCGGCTGGCGCGTGGGTTGGGTGGTGGGCCCGCGCGCGCTCTGCGGGCACCTGGAGAATCTGGCGCTGTGCATGCTCTACGGCTCGCCGGACTTCATCCAGGACGCTGCCTGCACCGCGCTTGAGGCGCGCTTGCCGGAGCTGGAGGCCATGCGCGAGGCCTACCGCCAGCGCCGCGACCTGGTGCTCGATTGCCTGGCCGACTGCCCCGGCGTGCGCGCCCTGCGGCCGGACGGGGGCATGTTCGTGATGGTGGACATCCGCGCCACCGGGCTCTCCGCCCAGGCTTTCGCCGACCGGCTGCTGGACGGCCACGGGGTCTCGGTGCTGGCCGGCGAAGCCTTCGGCCCCAGTGCGGCCGGACACATCCGCCTGGGCCTGGTGCTGGGCGCCGAGCCCCTGCGCGAGGCCTGCCGCCGCATCGCACGGTGCGCGGCCGAGGTGCTGGAGCAGGGCGCGTCCTCTTCCAATGACCCAGCGCGACGGGAGTTCGCATGAATGTATTGATCGTCCACGCCCACAACGAACCGCGCTCCTTCTGCACCGCGCTGTGCCGGCTCGCCGAGCAGACGCTGCGGGAGCAGGGGCACGCGGTGAAGGTGTCGGACCTTTATGGGATGAACTGGAACCCGGTGGCCAGCGAGGCGGACTTCCTCGAACGGCGCAACCCGGACTACCTGGTGTACGCCCTGGAGCAGCGCGAGGCGGTGACGGCCCAGACCCTGGCCGCCGACATCCGCGAGGAGCTGGACAAGCTGCTGTGGGCGGACCTGGTGATCTTCAACTTCCCGGTCTACTGGTTCTCCGTGCCGGCCATCCTCAAGGGCTGGTTCGACCGGGTGCTGGTCTCCGGCATCTGCTACGGCGGCAAGCGCTTCTACGACCAGGGCGGGCTGGCGGGCAAGCGCGCCTTGCTGACCCTGACCCTGGGCGGGCGCGACCACATGTTCGGCCCGGGGGCGATCCACGGCCCGCTGGAGGACATGCTGCGACCGGTCCTGCGCGGGACGCTGGCCTACACCGGCATGACGGTGCTGCCGCCGTTCGTCGCCTGGCACGTGCCCTATGTGAGCGACGACGTGCGGGGCGGCTACCTGCAGGCGTACCAGGCGCGGCTCGCCGGGATCGAGCAGGACACACCGCTGGTCTTCCCCCGTCTCGACCAGTTCGACGCGCGGCTGTACCCGTTGCCCGCAGAGGGCTGAACGGCCCAGGAACGAAAAAGCCCGGCATGTGCCGGGCTTTTTCATGGGGCCTGTCAGTTGGCCTTGTTGCGCAGGCTGGCTTCCGCCGCCTTGGCCAGGTCCGGGGGCAGGAAGTCCTTGTCCGGGTCGTAGTCCGCTTTGAGGAAGCCGGCCAGGGCTTCCAGGTCGGCCGGGCTCAAGGTGCCGGCGGCCTGCTTCAGGCGCAGGTTGTCGAGGATGTAGTCGTAGCGGGCGTTGTTGTAGTCGCGCACCGAGCTGTACAGCTGGCGCTGGGCGTCCAGCACGTCGACGATGTTGCGGGTGCCGACCTGGTAGCCGATTTCGGTGGCTTCCAGGGCGCTCTGGTTGGAGATGATCGACTGCTTGCGGGCCTTGACCTGCTCGACGTCGGTGTTCACCGCGCGGTGGTAGTTGCGGGTGTTCTGCACCACCTGGCGGCGCAGGCTTTCGCGCTGCTGCTCGGTCTGGCTCAGGCGCTGGTAGGACTCGCGCACCTGGGAGCTGGTCAGGCCGCCGCTGTAGATCGGGATGTTCAGCTGCAGGCCGATGGTGCGCTGCTCGACATCGCTGCCGTAGCGCACGGGGCTGGTGCCGCTGTTGGTGAAGCCGAGGCTGTCGTTGTCACCCTTCTGGTACTGGGCGACGGCATCCAGGGTCGGGGCGTGGCCGGACTTGCGCTGGCGCAGGGTTTCCTCGGCGGCGTCCACGGCGTGGTTGCTGGCCTGCAGGTTGAGGTTCTGCTGGGCGGCGGTGTCGACCCAGGCCTTGGCGTCGTTCGGGCTGGGCACCACCACCGGCAGGGTGTGCTGGATGCCTTCGATGGCGCCGTATTCACGGTTGGTCAGGGTGGTCAGCGCCTGGAAGGCGTCTTCCACGTTGCGCTCGGCGATCATCCGGTTGGCGCGGGCGGTGTCGTAGCCGGCCTGGGCTTCGAGCACGTCGGTCTTGTCCGAGAGGCCCACGTCGAAGCGCTCGTTGGCCTGGTCGAGCTGGCGCTTGAAGGCAGCTTCCTCGGCCTTGGTGGAGGCGAGGTTGTCCTGGGCGCGGAGCACGGCGAAGTAGCCTTCGGCAGTCTGCAGGATCAGGTTCTGCTGGGTCGCGGAGAACTCCAGGGAGGCCTGCTCGGTACTGGCCTCGGCGGCCTTGAGCTGGAACCAGCGGTCAGCGCGGAAGATCGGCTGGCTGAGGCTGGCCTGGTAGACGATGCCGCTGCGCGAGCTGGTGGCCGAGGGCTGGTCCAGCTTGGTGCGGGTGTCGTTGGCGCTGGCGCCGCCATTGATCTGCGGCAGCAGGCCGGCACGTGCCTGGGGCACGGCCTCGCGCTGGGCTTCGAAGTTGGCGCGGGCGGCGGCGAGGTCGGCGTTGTTGTCGACCGCATCCTTGTACACGGTTACAAGGTCCGTCTTGGCTGACAGCGGGGCGTTGGCTGCCCAGGCGGTTCCGGCGAATGCGGAGGCCACGGCAACAGCCAGTGAGAGTCTGCGCAGCATGATCAATCCTGGATTCAGTGGGGTCGGGCAAGGCTACGGGTGCCGTGGTACGCGGTCAAGACAACCGCCAGGCGGGCTGAGTGTAGTTTGCCGGACGTTATGTTGCCTGCCCGGAACAATACTGTTTTCAGCGGATTTCCTGACGCGCGGGTCATTTATTTACCGGTGCGGGCTTGGTTTGTGGCGGCGGGCTTGATTAGACTGCGCGAGTTCTTGTCGGGGTGCCTCGAATCGGAGGCTGAGATCGGAAAGTTCCGGATCCCGTTGAACCTGATCAGGTTAAGGCCTGCGTAGGGAACAAGATGTGCCTCTCCCGCCTTGCACTCCGGAGAGGTCCCTCTCGGCACCGGCCCCGGTGCACTCTGCCTTTCAGGTTCGCTCCGACATCACCCAGGAGCCTGCCGATGACCGCAAAACAACAACGAAACCTGAGCGAGAGCGCCCAGGTCGATCAGCAATCCGTCCAGCCGTTTCCCCGTTCCCACAAGGTCTATGTTCAGGGCTCGCGCCCCGATATCCGCGTGCCCATGCGCGAGATCGCCCTGGACGTGACCCCCACCGCCTTCGGTGGCGAGATCAACGCGCCGGTGACCGTCTACGACACCTCCGGCCCCTACACCGACCCCGCCGTGCAGATCGACGTGCGCAAGGGCCTGGCGGACATCCGCAGCCCCTGGATCGATGACCGCAACGACACCGAGCGCCTGCCGGGCCTGACCTCCGAGTTCGGCCAGCGCCGCCTGGCGGACGCCGAGCTGTCGGCCATGCGCTTCGCCCACGTGCGCAATCCGCGCCGGGCCAAGGCCGGGCACAACGTCACGCAGATGCACTACGCGAAGAAGGGCATCATCACGCCGGAGATGGAGTTCGTCGCCATCCGCGAGAACATGAAGCTGGCCGAGGCCCGCGAGGCCGGCCTGCTGAAGGAGCAGCACCCGGGGCACAGCTTCGGCGCCGCCATCCCGAAGGAGATCACCCCCGAGTTCGTCCGCGAGGAGGTCGCCCGCGGACGCGCCATCATCCCCGCCAACATCAACCACGTGGAGCTGGAGCCGATGATCATCGGCCGCAACTTCCTGGTGAAGATCAACGGCAACATCGGCAACTCGGCCCTGGGCTCCTCCATCGAGGAAGAGGTGGCCAAGCTGACCTGGGGCATCCGCTGGGGCTCGGACACGGTGATGGACCTGTCCACCGGCAAGCACATCCACGAGACCCGCGAGTGGATCATCCGCAACTCGCCGGTGCCCATCGGCACCGTGCCGATCTACCAGGCCCTGGAGAAGGTCGGCGGCATCGCCGAGGACCTGACCTGGGAGCTGTTCCGCGACACCCTGATCGAGCAGGCGGAGCAGGGCGTGGACTACTTCACCATCCACGCCGGCGTGCTGCTGCGCTATGTGCCGCTGACCGCCAAGCGGGTCACTGGCATCGTCTCCCGTGGCGGTTCGATCATGGCCAAGTGGTGCCTGGCGCATCACCAGGAGAATTTCCTCTACACCCACTTCGAGGAAATCTGCGAAATCATGAAGGCCTACGACGTGTCCTTCTCGCTGGGCGACGGCCTGCGCCCCGGCTCCATCGCCGACGCCAACGACGCGGCCCAGTTCGGTGAGCTGGAGACCCTCGGCGAGCTGACCAAGGTGGCCTGGAAGCACGACGTGCAGACCATGATCGAAGGCCCCGGCCACGTGCCCATGCACCTGATCAAGGAGAACATGGACAAGCAGCTGGAATGCTGCGACGAGGCGCCGTTCTACACCCTCGGCCCGCTGACCACCGACATCGCCCCCGGCTACGACCACATCACCAGCGGCATCGGCGCCGCGATGATCGGCTGGTTCGGTTGCGCCATGCTCTGCTACGTCACGCCCAAGGAGCACCTGGGCCTGCCGAACAAGGATGACGTGAAGACCGGGATCATCACCTACAAGATCGCCGCCCACGCCGCCGACCTCGCCAAGGGCCACCCCGGGGCGCAGATCCGCGACAACGCCCTGAGCAAGGCGCGCTTCGAGTTCCGCTGGGAGGACCAGTTCAACCTCGGCCTGGACCCGGACACCGCCCGCGCCTTCCACGACGAGACGCTGCCCAAGGAGTCGGCCAAGGTGGCGCATTTCTGCTCCATGTGCGGGCCGAAGTTCTGTTCCATGAAGATCACCCAGGAAGTGCGCGACTACGCCAAGGAGAACGGGCTGACCGACGAACAGAAGGCCATCCAGGCCGGGTTCGCCGAGCAGTCCGGGCGGTTCCGCGAAGAAGGCTCGGTGATCTACAAGCAGGTCTGACCGAGCCGGGCCCGGCGTGCCCCAGGCATCGCCGGCGCCCCGATCCACCCTCTTTCGCAAGCCGGGCCTGATGCCCGGCTTCGCGGTTTGTGGGCCAATCCTTGCCACCGTCCAACCAGGGCTTCCGCCACGTGAACACCTCGCCTCGCTACTCGCCGTCCATCCCGGTCGCTTTCGACCAGCGCGTTCTCGGCACGCGCGACCTGTTTTCCTTCTGGTTCTCCCTGGGCCTCGGCCTGATGGTGCTGCAGACCGGTGCGCTGCTGGCACCCGGCCTGGGTGGGGGCGATGCGCTGCTGGCGATCCTCCTGGGCACCGGCGTCGGCGTACTGCTGCTGGGAGCTGCGGCACTGATCGGCAGCGACACCGGGCTGTCGAGCATGGCGGCGATGAAGCTCAGCCTCGGCTCGGCCGGCGCGTCCCTGCCGGCGTTGCTCAACCTGCTGCAACTGGTGGGCTGGGGTGCCTTCGAGATCATCGTCATGCGCGATGCCGCGAGCCTGCTGGCCAGCCGCAGCTTCGGCGAGCAGGGCGCCTGGACCTCGCCGCTGCTCTGGACGCTGGTCTTCGGCGGCCTGGCGACCCTGCTGGCAGTGGCCGGCCCGCTGGCTTTCGTGCGGCGCATCCTGCGGCGCTGGGGCATCTGGCTGCTGCTGGGGGCCTGCCTGTGGCTGACCTGGGACCTGCTGCGTCGTGCGGACCTGGGCGCCATCCTGGCCAAGGCTGGCGACGGTTCGATGGGCTTTGCCCTGGGCTTCGACATCGCCATCGCCATGCCGCTCTCCTGGCTGCCGCTGATAGCCGACTACACGCGCTTCGGGCGGCGGGGCTCGGGGGTGTTTGTCGGTTCGGCCCTGGGCTTCTTCGTCGGCTGCCTGTGGCTGATGAGCCTGGGCGTGGCCTACACCCTGGCGTTCGCCGAGGGCAGCGATGCCAACGCCCTGCTGCTGGCCCTGGCCGGTGCCGGGATGGGCATTCCGCTGTTGCTGGTGCTGCTGGACGAGTCGGAGAAGGCCTTTGCCGATATCCATTCGGCGGCCGTTTCGGCGGGCATCCTGCTGCCGCTGAAGGTGGAGCAGCTAGCCCTGGCCATCGGTGTGCTGTGCACCCTGATCGCGGCCTTCGCGCCGCTGGCGGAGTACCAGAACTTCCTGCTGCTGATCGGCTCGGTGTTCGCGCCGCTGTTCGGCGTGGTGCTGGTGGATCACTTCATCCTGCGCCAGCGCCGTGCGGAGCTGGCGCCGCGCCGTGTGCTGCGCTGGGACACCCTGGTGGCCTGGGGCTGCGGTGTGGCGCTGTACCACCTGCTGGCCGCCCGCTGGCCGGAGCTGGGGGCGACCCTGCCGGCGCTGCTGGCGGCCGGCGTGCTGCAGTGGGGGCTCGGGCGGATCAGCCTCGGCCGGGGAAATACTCCGGCTTGAGGATGCCGTTGAGCTGCGGGTAGGGGATGGTCAGCTCCGGGTGCCCGCTGGCGTAGGGGGCGATGCTGTAGACGTCGTACTTCAGCAGCATCGCGCCACGGGCCAGGGCCACGTGCTCGGTGCGCTGGAAGGGCCAGGTGCTGGCGAAGTCGGCATCCTGGTCCAGCTTGTTGGCCACCAGCCAGCGCTGGTGCGCCGCTTCCGCCAGCTTCCAGAAGGCTTCCTCCTGGCCGGGCAGCAGCATGTCGCGCAGGGTCAGCGCCTGCTCGCGCTTGCGGTCGTAGGTGATGAGGCCGCGCCCCGGCATGCCATGGGCACCGCCGGTGGCCAGGTAGCTGGAGAGCTCGATGATCGTCAGTTGGTCATGCTGCTCGCGTACCTTGGCCTGCAGGTAGCTGGCCCAGCCGGGCTCGGCGCGGGCGAGGAAGTCCCGTTCGTAGGAGGCCAGCGAGGCCGGCAGCGGCGTGCCGGGTGCGTCCTGGGTCATCTGCAGCAGGCGGCGGGTTACCAGGCTTTCCAGCGCCGGTGCGTCGGGGAAGTGCACCACGTCGATGTTCACCAGCGGGCAGCTCTCGCCCTGGCAACCGGGCTTGAGGTGTTCCCAGGCCTGGCGTTCGACCTTCAGGCCGGTGTCGGGCGCAAGGCTCTGGCAGGCGCCGAGCAGGAGGGTGAAGGCGGCGAGCGCCAGTTTTTTGCGCAGGGAGAGGGAATCGGTCATCGGATCGGCTGTCTGCTGGACGGTGCGGTTTTCGACTGTTCCCGGCGCCATGAGTTCGCGGCGCCGGGCAGGAGGGGACGCATGATCCCAGTCCCCGGCCCGCCTGCAAAGAGGCTGCGCAAAGCCGAAACGGCGGAGTAGGATGCGCGGACGCAGAACCACCCGAAAGAGCGAGATGCAATGACAGACACCTTCAAACCCGGCCCAGATGCGATCGACGTGATTGAGCGCGAGGTGTGTTTCCGCGGCTTCTACCGCCTGGACCGCCTGCGCCTGCGTCATCGGCAGTTCTCCGGGCAGATGGGCCCGGAGCTCAGCCGCGAGCTGTTCGTGCGCCACGATGCCGTCTGCGTGCTGCCCTACGATCCGCAACGCGACGAGGTGGTGCTCATCGAGCAGTTCCGTGTCGGCGCCATGGAGAAGAGCCAGAATCCCTGGATGCTCGAACTGGTGGCCGGCCTCATCGACAAGGCCGAGGAACCGGAAGAGGTGGCCCGACGCGAAGCCGTCGAAGAGGCTGACCTGACATTGACTTCCCTCTGGCCCATCACCGCCTACTATCCTTCACCCGGTGGCTCCGACGAATTCGTGCATTTGTACGTAGGCCGTTGCATCGCAGAGGGCGCCGGTGGCGTACACGGGCTGGCGGAGGAGGGGGAGGACATCCGTGTCCACGTGCTGTCCTTCGCCGATGCTCTGGCCGCCCTGCGCGAGGGGCGCATCATCAACGCTGCTGCCATCATTGCCCTGCAATGGCTGGCGCTGAACCGCGACGAAGTACGGGGGATGTGGACGTGAACCTGTTGCGCGACCGCTACCGGGTGGACCTGGCCGGGCTGCAAGCCGCCTGTGAGGCCAACTACGCCCGGCTGATGCGGTTGCTGCCCCAGATGCGTGAGGCCCAGGCCTCGCGCCGCGTGGCCCTGAGCCAGGGCGAGCACCTGCTTGGGGTGCTGGCGCTGGACGTGGTGGAGGCATGCCCCTACACCACCACGCTGAAGGTGCGCCAGGAGCTGCCGCTGCCCTGGCTGCCGTCCCCGCAGCTGGAGGTCCGCGTGTACCACGATGCGCGCATGGCCGAGGTGGTCGCCGCCGAGAACGCACGGCGCCTGCGCAGCTTCTATCCCTACCCCAATGTCGACATGCACCAGCCGGACGAGAAGAGCCAGCTGAACCTCTTCCTGGGTGAGTGGCTGTCCCACTGCCTGGCCTGTGGTCACGAAGTCGAACCCGTCGTCTTGTAGGAAACTTCTTTCCGCCCATCTCCCGGGGCGCGCTAACTGTGAACCATTCCCGGTTCTCGGGTTTACCGCGTCACGCTTGTGCCACCATAATTCGTGGCATTCACCCCCAGGAGACTGTCTTGTCCAGCGCGAACCGCCACGCCGCTGCTCCTTCGGTCCTGCTCGTGCAGTTGTCCGACAGCCACCTCTTCGCCGAAGAAGAAGGACGGCTGCTGGGCATGAATACGCACGACAGCCTGAGCCGCGTCATCGACCAGGTGCTGGAGGAGCAGCCCGCCATCGACCTGGTGCTGGCCACGGGTGACCTGTCCCAGGACGGCAGTCCCGAGTCCTACGTCCATTTCCGTGATCTCTGTGCCCGCATTCCCGCGCCGTGCCGCTGGTTCCCCGGCAATCACGACGAGGTCCAGGTGATGGAGCAGGTGTGCCGCGACAGCGACCTGCTGCAACCGGTGATCGACTTCCCCGCCTGGCGCGTGGTGCTGCTGGATTCCACCATCGGCGGTGCCGTGCCCGGGCATTTCCCGCCCGCCCAGCTGGCCCTGCTGGAGCAGGCGCTGAGCGAAGCCGGTGATCGTCATGTGCTGGTGAGCTTCCACCACCACCCGGTGCCCATCGGCTGCCGCTGGATGGACCCGATCGGCATCCGTAACCCGGACGCCCTGTTCGAGGTGCTGGCGCGCTTCAGCAATGTGCGCGGCGTGCTCTGGGGCCATGTGCACCAGGAGTTCGACCAGCTGCGCGACGGTGTGCGCCTGCTGGCCTCGCCCTCCACCTGCGTGCAGTTCGCGCCGGGGAGCGAGGAGTTCCAGGTCGGCGGCGAGGCCCCGGGCTACCGCTGGCTCAGGCTGCACGGCGATGGCCGCCTGGAGACCGGCGTGTCGCGGGTCACCGGAATCGATTTCGAAGTGGACTACAGCGTCAAAGGTTATTGACCTTGGCGCCGAGGCACGGCAAGAAGTACGACTGCCAGCCACACACCCCAGGACGCCACGTGCCCACCGCCGCCCCCGCCATCCTCTATATCCACGGCTTCAACAGCTCACCCGACTCCCGCAAGGCCCTCCAGCTCACTGCCCTGATGCAGCGCATGGGGCAGGCCGAGCGGCTGCGCGTGCCGGCCCTGCACCATGACCCGCGCCAGGCCATTGAGCAGCTGGAGGCGGCCCTCGCCGAGCTGGGCCGGCCGGTGCTGGTCGGCAGCTCACTGGGCGGCTACTATGCGACCCACCTTGCGGAGCGGCACGGGCTCAAGGCCATCCTGATCAACCCGGCGGTGAACCCGCACCGGCTGTTCGAGGGCCGCCTCGGGCCGCAGAAGAACTATTACAGCGGCGAGGAATGGGAGCTGACCCAGGCCCATGTGGACGCCCTGGCAGCGCTGGAAGTGGCACCCCCGCAGGACGCCAGCCGCTACCAGGTCTGGCTGCAGACCGCCGACGAAACCCTGGACTACCGCGAAGCCGAGCGCTTCTACCGTGCCTGTGCCCTGCGCATCGAGGCCGGCGGCGACCACGGGTTCCAGCGCTTCCCCGCCCATTTGCCGGCCCTGCTGGCGTATGCCGGTTTCCCCGCCCAGCAGTGGCGGGACATCGATTTTTCCGACCTTTGAACGAAAGGGAATCCATGGCCACTTACAACGCGGATGCCATTGAAGTCCTCTCCGGCCTGGACCCGGTGCGCAAGCGCCCGGGCATGTACACCGACACCAGCCGGCCCAACCACCTGGCCCAGGAAGTCATCGACAACAGCGTCGACGAAGCCCTGGCCGGCCATGCCAAGAGCGTCCAGGTGATCCTCCACGAGGACAACTCCCTGGAAGTGATCGACGACGGCCGCGGCATGCCCGTCGACATCCACCCCGAGGAAGGGGTGCCCGGCGTCGAGCTGATCCTCACCAAGCTCCATGCCGGCGGCAAGTTCAGCAACAAGAACTACCAGTTCTCCGGCGGCCTCCACGGCGTGGGCATCTCGGTGGTGAACGCCCTGTCCACCCGTGTGGAGGTGCGCGTCAAGCGCGAGGGCAACGAATACCGCATGGCCTTCGCCGATGGCTTCAAGGCCAGCGACCTGGAAGTCATTGGCACCGTCGGCAAGCGCAACACCGGCACCAGCGTGCACTTCTGGCCGGACGCCAAGTACTTCGACTCCCACCGCTTCTCCGTCAGCCGGCTGAAGCACGTGCTCAAGGCCAAGGCCGTGCTCTGCCCGGGCCTGTTGGTCACCTTCGAGGACAAGGCCGCTGGCGAGCGCGTCGAATGGCACTACGAGGACGGCCTGCGCTCCTACCTGGTGGACGCCGTCAGCGAATACCTGCGCCTGCCCGACGAGCCGTTCGTCGGCAGCCTGGCCGGTGACAAGGAGGCGGTGGACTGGGCCCTGCTGTGGCTGCCCGAGGGCGGCGAGTCGCTGCAGGAGAGCTACGTCAACCTGATCCCCACGGCCCAGGGCGGCACCCACGTCAACGGCCTGCGCCAGGGCCTGCTGGACGCCATGCGCGAGTTCTGCGAATTCCGCAACCTGCTGCCGCGCGGGGTCAAGCTGGCCCCCGAGGACATCTGGGAGCGCATCGCCTTCGTCCTCTCGATGAAGATGCAGGACCCGCAGTTCTCCGGGCAGACCAAGGAGCGCCTGTCTTCCCGCGAGGCGGCCGCCTTCGTCTCCGGCGTCGCCAAGGATGCCTTCAGCCTCTGGCTCAACGCCCACCCCGAGCTGGGCCTGCAACTGGCCGAACTGGCCATCAGCAACGCCGGCCGCCGCCTCAAGGCGGGCAAGAAGGTCGAGCGCAAGAAGATCACCCAGGGCCCGGCGCTGCCCGGCAAGCTGGCCGACTGCGCCGGCCAGGACCCGATGCGCGCCGAGCTGTTCCTGGTGGAAGGTGACTCCGCCGGCGGCTCCGCCAAGCAGGCACGGGACAAGGAATTCCAGGCGATCATGCCGCTGCGCGGGAAGATCCTGAACACCTGGGAAGTCGACGGCGGCGAAGTGCTCGCCAGCCAGGAGGTCCACGACATTGCCGTGGCCATCGGCATCGACCCCGGCTCCAGCGACCTGTCCCAGCTGCGCTACGGCAAGATCTGCATCCTCGCAGACGCCGACTCCGATGGCCTGCACATCGCCACGCTGCTCTGCGCCCTGTTCGTGCGTCACTTCCGCCCGCTGGTGGAAGCCGGCCATGTCTACGTCGCCATGCCGCCGCTGTACCGCATCGACCTGGGCAAGGAGGTCCACTACGCCCTCGACGACGCCGAGCGCGACGGCATCCTCGACCGCATGGCGGCCGAGAAGAAGCGCGGCAAGCCCCAGGTCACCCGCTTCAAGGGCCTGGGCGAGATGAACCCGCTGCAGCTGCGCGAGACCACTATGGACCCGAACACCCGGCGCCTGGTGCAGCTGACCCTCGATGACGGCAGCCTGACCCACGAGATGATGGACATGCTGCTGGCCAAGAAACGCGCCAGCGACCGCAAGAGCTGGCTCGAATCCAAGGGCAACCTGGTCGAGGTCCAGGTGTGAGGGCGGGCCTGTTCCTCGCCCTGCTGCTGTCCGCCCCGTCGCTATGGGCTGCTGCCCTGGTGGAAGAACTGCGGCTGGTGGCCGAGTACCCTGTGGCGGGCATGGACGGCGGCAACCTGTCCGGCCTGGCGCTGTGCGGCAAGGCGCTGCAGAGCGTGTCCGACCGGGTCGATGACCGTCTGTTCGTGCTGGAGCCGGTGGATGGCGTCCTGCAGGCGCGTGCGGAAGCCTTCGAGGCACCGCCGCCGCCGCCCAGCGGCCTGCCCTGGGGCGTGCGCACGCGCACCTGGTTCATGAACCTGTTCCGTGGCAATGAACTGGACCTGGAAGGCATCACCTGTGATGCCGCCGGCAACCGCTACCTGCTCAGCGAAGCCCATGCCGCCGTGCTGCAGGTTCGCCCGGAGGGCACCGCCGACTGGCTGCGCCTGCCGGACAGCCTGGTCCGCCAGGCCCGCGCCAGCGGCATGCTGCTGCACTTCAATGCGCTGCTCGAAGGGATCGCCATCGACCCCGCCGGGGAGCGCCTGTGGCTGGCCGCCGAACGCGAGCGCCGTGGGCTGATGGTGGTGCACCGCAAGCAGTCCACCTGGTCGTGCTCCGGGGGCTGCGTGATCTTCAGCGAGGCCGGCGAGGACACCCCGCCGCCGACCCTGGGGCGTGCGGTGCCGATGGCCAAGGATTTCGCCGACCTGTCGTTGTACAAGGGCAAGCTGTTCACCCTGGAGCGCCATGCCCACAAGGTCTGTCGCCGCGATCCGGCCAAGGGCCTGGTGGAGCGTTGCTGGTCGTTCGCCGCCGAAGCCCTCACCGAGCCCCGTCGCTACGACGTGGACTGGGGCATGGCCGAGGCACTGGTGGTCGACGCCGACGGCGCCTGGATCGGCGTCGACAACGGCTCCAGCGTGCGCGCCGACGGCGAGTCGCGCCCGATCGTGTGGCGCTTTGCCAAGCCGACCGGAGGCTGGGAAGCACCATGACCCAGCAGGCGCCGGGCAAGCGTGTGGGCCGGGTGATGCTGGTGCTCGCCTGGGGCATTGCCATGCTCCTGGCCACACACTTCTTCGGACGCTGGGAAGACGGCAAGCGCAATCCCAACCAGGCGCCCACCTCCACCCGTGGCGATGGCTATGTGGAAGTGCGCCTGGCCAGTGGCAGCCAGGGGCATTACCTCGCCAATGGCCGTATCGATGGGCAGGCCGTGACCTTCCTGCTGGACACCGGCGCCACCGCCGTTGCCGTGCCTGAAGCGCTGGCCCGGCGCCTGGCGCTCAAGCGCGGCGAGCCCATCACCCTGAGTACCGCGAATGGCCGCACCACCGGTCATCGCACCCATCTGGACGAGCTGCAACTGGGCGACATCCACCTTGCCCAGGTGCCCGCCATCATCGCTCCCGGCATGGATGGCGACGAGGTGCTGCTCGGCATGAGCGCCCTCAAGCAACTCGAATTCACACAGCGCGACGGCACCCTGGTGCTGCGCCAACACCTGACACCGTGAGGCACGCATGAGCGAAACCCTCGATCTCTCCCTGGAAGGCGTGGAACGCCGTTCCCTGGCCGAGTTCACCGAGCAGGCCTACCTGAACTACTCCATGTACGTGATCATGGACCGCGCCCTGCCGCACATCGGCGACGGCCTGAAGCCCGTGCAGCGGCGCATCATCTATGCCATGAGCGAGCTGGGCCTGGATGCCGACTCCAAGCACAAGAAGTCCGCCCGTACCGTGGGCGACGTGCTCGGCAAGTACCACCCCCACGGCGACTCCGCCTGCTACGAAGCCATGGTGCTGATGGCACAGCCCTTCAGCTACCGCTACACGCTGGTGGACGGCCAGGGCAACTGGGGTGCGCCGGACGATCCCAAGTCCTTCGCCGCCATGCGCTACACCGAAGCGCGGCTGTCCCGTTATGCCGAGGTGCTGCTCTCCGAACTGGGCCAGGGCACCGTGGACTGGGGCCCCAACTTCGACGGCACCATGCAGGAGCCCCTGACCCTGCCGGCGCGCCTGCCCAACCTGCTGCTCAACGGCACCACCGGCATCGCCGTGGGCATGGCCACCGACGTGCCGCCGCATAACCTGCGGGAAGTGGCCAGTGCCTGCGTGCACCTGCTGGACGAGCCCTCGGCCACGGTCGAGCAGCTCTGCGAACACGTGCTCGGCCCGGACTTCCCCACCGAGGCGGAGGTCATCACCCCGCGTGCCGACCTGCTGAAGATCTACGAAACGGGCCGTGGCTCGGTGCGCATGCGCGCCGTGTACCGCGTCGAGGACGGCGACATCGTCGTCACCGCGCTGCCCCACCAGGTCTCCGGCGCCAAGGTGCTGGAGCAGATCGCTGCCCAGATGCAGGCCAAGAAGCTGCCCATGGTGGCCGACCTGCGCGACGAGTCGGACCACGAGAACCCCACCCGCATCGTCATCATCCCGCGCTCCAACCGCGTGGATGCCGACGAGCTGATGCAGCACCTGTTCGCCACCACCGACCTGGAGTCCAGCTACCGGGTCAACATGAACGTCATCGGCCTCGACGGGCGTCCCCAGGTCAAGGACCTGCGCACCCTGCTCACCGAGTGGCTGACCTACCGCGTCGGTACCGTGCGCCGCCGCCTGCAGTTTCGCCTGGACAAGGTGGAGAAGCGCCTGCACCTGTTGGATGGCTTGCTGATCGCCTTCCTCAACCTCGACGAGGTGATCCACATCATCCGCACCGAGGACCAGCCCAAGCCGGTACTGATGGAGCGCTTCCAGCTCAGCGAAGCCCAGGCCGACTACATCCTCGACACTCGCCTGCGCCAACTGGCCCGCCTGGAAGAGATGAAGATCCGTGGCGAACAGGACGAGCTGCTGAAGGAACAGAAGAAGCTGCTGGCCCTGCTGGGCAGCGACGCCAAGCTGAAGAAGCTGGTGCGCGAGGAGCTGATCAAGGATGCCGAGACCTACGGCGATGCGCGCCGCTCGCCGATCGTCGCCCGCGCCGAGGCCCGTGCCCTGTCGGAAACCGAGCTGATGCCCACCGAGCCGGTCACCGTGGTGCTCTCGGAGAAGGGCTGGGTGCGCTGCGCCAAGGGCCACGACATCGACGCCACTGGGCTTTCCTACAAGGCGGGCGACGGCTTCAAGGCCTCTGCGCCGGGCCGCTCCAACCAGTTCGCGGTGTTCATCGACTCCACCGGCCGCAGCTACTCCCTGGCGGCCCATTCGCTGCCGTCCGCCCGTGGCCAGGGCGAGCCGCTCACCGGCCGCCTGACGCCGCCGCCGGGGGCCACCTTCGAATGCGTGCTGCTGCCGGACGACGACGCGCTCTACGTGATCGCCTCGGACGCGGGCTACGGCTTCGTGGTCAAGGGCGCCGACCTGCAGGCCAAGAACAAGGCCGGCAAGGCGTTGGTCAGCCTGCCGGAAGGTTCGCGGGTGATGGCGCCGCGTCCCCTCGGCAGCCTGGAGGAGGACTGCCTCGCCGCTGTGACCACCGAAGGGCGCCTGTTGCTGTTCAAGGTTGCGGACCTGCCGCAGCTGGCCAAGGGCAAGGGCAACAAGATCATCGGCATCCCCGGCGAGCGCGTTGCCAGCCGCGAGGAATACCTGGCCGACCTGGCCGTGCTGCCCGCCGGCGCCACCCTGGTGTTGCAGGCCGGCAAGCGCACGCTGTCGCTCAAGGCTGACGACCTTGAGCACTACAAGGGCGAGCGCGGACGGCGTGGCAACAAGCTGCCCCGTGGATTCCAGCGGGTCGATGCACTGCAGGTGGAGCTGCCGGGTTGACCGCCCGGCGGCGCCTTGGCGCCTGCCATTCGACGCGCGAGGCTGGAGTCGTCCGCCGCATTGGCGGATGATAGTGCCCCCTGACGGCCCCGCCATGGCGGGCGCCCCGAGATGAATTCGAACAGGGCCGCCGCGTGTGGCCCGGAAGAGCAGACAGATGAACGTCGTACGACTTCCACTCCTGGCGCTGCTGACCAGCCTCCTGGGGCTGGCGGGTTGCGTCCACACCCCACCCGCGCCGCTCTACCAGCTGGAGACCGGCAACTCCGAGCTGCCCTCCCAGGCTGCCGGCATGGCCGTGCTGCTGGGCCCAGTGTCCGTGGCGGACTACCTGCAGCGCGAAACCCTCTTGCAACGCCAGCCCGACGGCAGCCTGACCGCCTCCACCGAGGGGCGCTGGGCCGGCAGCCTGGCCGGCGACATCGACCAGCTCCTGCTGCGCCAACTGGCCTGGCGCCTGGACAGTCAGCGCCTGGTGCTGGCCCCTGCCAACCCGGGTTTCACCCCGGACGCCCAGGTGCTGCTGAGCATCAACCGCCTGGACTCCGGCCCCCAGCGCCCGGCGGTGCTGGAAGCCCAGTGGCGGGTGCTGGACAAGGCCGGCCAACTGCGTGACAGCCGCTTGGTGCGCCTGGAGCAGCCCCATGACGGTTCGGCGGGCGATCAGGTTCGCGCCCAGAGCCAGTTGCTGCAGCAACTGGCCGAGCAACTCGCGGGCGCCGTGAAACCCCTGGAGGGCCAGGCCTCCGCGCCCGCTGCCGGGGAGACGCGCAAGCCCAGTCCCGCGCCCGCGCGCAACAGCCGGGAGCCGGCGCAACCGAAGATCCCGATGGCGGCTCCGGTGCGTACCGATGTGGAGGTGTTCCGCTTCTAGCGGTGTGCCGTTCCACCTGTGAAAACGCCGCGCATCCCCAGGGAGCGCGGCGTTTTCATTTCAGCCAGGCGTTCAGGCGTGGTCTCGTTGCGGCGAGCGCAGCAGCAGGTGGCGCAGGGTGAAGCCGGACAGCGCGACAGCCAGGCAGGGCAACCAGACCCAGCGGGCTTCCGAAGCCAGCACGGCCAGGCCGCGGGCGCTGAAGAAGCCCTTGATGAAGGGCGAGACCTCGATGGGGCGCCAGGGCAGGAAGTAGCGCTCCTGGCTCCATGGCCAGAACCAGGCGACACCCAGGCCGCCGTTGGTGAGTGCGTCCAGGGCGCTGTGGCTGAGGGCCGCCAGGCCGACGAACAGGCCCGCCTTCAGAGGGCCGCAGCGCAGCGGGCGACAGAGCAGGGCGGCCAGTGCGGCGCAGAGCGCGGCGAACAGCAGCGAATGGCTGAATCCCCGGTGGCCGAAGGCATCGGCATAGGCGATGCCCAGCTTGAAGGCGAGCACGTCGGCGTCCGGCAGGCAGGCGGCAATCAGGCCGGCTAGCAGCAGGCGCGGGGGAATGACCCGGCTGCCCAGGGCGATGCCCACGGCAAGCACCGGCAGGGGATGGGTGATCAGTGTGGTCATGTCGCCGTTCCGTGGCGCCCGGCTCAGTGCCGGGCTTCGTGCATGCGGGCCAGCTGGCGTTCCAGCAGCGAGGGGTAGGGTTCCAGCAGGCGTTCAACGCAGCAGGCGCCTTCGGGGCTGGCGATGGCACGCACACGCGCCCGCTGGCGCACCAGCGGGTCATCGGCGATGGCGCGGTCCACCAGCAGCAGGTTGCGGCTGTGCTGGCTGAGCGCGAGGGCGGCCTGGGTCACGTCGTCCAGCAGCAGGTCGCCTTGGCTCATGCCGGCCAGGCTGTCGCCGAGGGTCAGGCCCAGCTGCAGCTGGAGGGTGATGCCGCTGTCGGCCACCTCGATCTGCAGGGCGTGGCCCAGGGCACGCAGCAGCTCGCCGCAGCACAGCGCATGGGTGAGGTGGTCCTCGCCGCTGTCGAGGCTGTGGAACAGCATCAGGCTGCTGCCGTCGTTGAGGGTGTGCAGCTCGCCCTGGTAGAGGGTGGCGGCTTGGTCGAGGCAGTCGCGGTAGCGTTGCAGCAGGTCCAGCAGGCGCGAGCGCGGCAGGCGGCGCAGCTGGTCCTGGGCGCCCAGTTGCACGGCGAGCACGGCGCTGCGCTGGGGCACGCTGGGTTGGACCGGTGCTGGGGGCTCAATGGCCGGCGCACGGGGCGGCTCCTCCACCGGACGCAGCTCGGCGAAGGGGTCGTCATCGTCCGGGGTGAACAGGCGGCTGGGCAGCTCATCCTCGACGTCGTAACGGGTGTCGCGCAGGTCGCGGACTTCGAAGACGTCTTCTTCGTCTTCCAGGCCCGGTTCGGGCTGGAGGTCGTCGTCTTCGAGTTCCGGGTAGTCCGGTTCGGGCTCGGGTTCCGGCTCGGGCTTCTCCGGCACCAGGCGGGCCTGGAGCTGGCGGGCGAGGTCGCCCAGCTCATCCTGGCGGCCGGCACCGGGGGCGGGGTCGTCCGGGTCACGCAGCCATACCCGCAGTTGCAGCAGCGGCGTGGATAGGTGGCGACCCAGGCGCAGGCTGAGGGACAGCGTCAGGGCCAGCAGGATGAGGCTCAACAGGCCCATGCTCTGCAGGCTGATGGTCATCGGCTGCTGGAACTGCTGCATGTCCAGGCTCAGGCGCAGGTGCCCGGCGATGACTTCCTGGAAGGTGATGGGGGTGGAGTACAGCCCGGTGGTTTCGCCCAGCAGGCCCTGCTTGGGCCGCGAGCCGGCCTCGGCGAGGATGCGGTTGTCCACGCTGTAGATGGCGGCATGGGCCACCAGCGGGTTCTTCACCAGGTTGTTGAGCAGGACGTTGAGGCTGAGGATGTCGTTGGACACCAGCAGCTCGGTGGCGGACGCGGCCGTCTGCGCGGTGAGGCTCTGGCCGAGGGCGTCGGCCTGCTGCTGCATGGCCTGGCGGAACTGCATGCCCATCACCCAGGCGTAGATCACCAGCGCCAGGGCAACCAGGAGCAGGCTGTGGCTGGCGATGCGCAAGGCGATCGGCACACGGCGCTGGCGCAGGGCGTTGAAGATCAGCAGGAAGAAGTTGTCGGGTTTGACGGACGTGGGCCGGTTCACAGAGCTCGGCTCTTCTCGGACGGAATTGGGGCGCAGTATAGCGAGCGCCCCCCGCAGGGCAAAGCGGCCGGCATGCTCGCCGGGCCGGGAAAGTGGGTAGAATGTGCGCCTTTTCCACTGCAGGAGGTGCGCCTTGCGCGAAATAGTCCTGATCAACATCACCGGTGAGGATCGGCCCGGTCTGACCGCGGCGATCACCGGCGTCCTGGCGCAGGGCGGCGTCAACATCCTCGACATCGGCCAGGCCGTCATCCACGACACCCTGTCGTTCGGCATCCTGGTGGAGATCCCCGGTACCGAGCAGGGCTCGTCGGTGCTGAAGGACGTGCTGTTCACCGCCTACAAGCTGGACCAGCAGGTGCGCTTCACGCCGGTGTCGGAAGCCGACTACCAGACCTGGGTCGGAGGCCAGGGCAAGGCCCGCCACATCGTCACCCTGCTGACCCGCAAGGTCACCGCCGAACAGCTGCAGCGTGTCAGCGCCATCACCGCGAAGTACGGCCTGAACATCGACCACATCGACCGCCTGTCCGGGCGCATGCCGCTGGACATGCCCGACAGCCAGGGCAAGGGCTGCATCGAGTTCTCCGTGCGCGGTGAGCCGGCCGACCCGGCAGCGCTGCGGGCCGAGTTCCTCAGCGTGGCCCAGGAGCTGAACGTCGACATCGCCTTCCAGCGGGATTCGGTGTTCCGCCGCAACCGCCGCCTGGCGGTGTTCGACATGGACTCGACGCTGATCGAGGCGGAGGTCATCGACGAACTGGCCAAGGCGGCCGGGGTGGGCGATCAGGTGGCCGAGATCACCGAGCGTGCGATGCGCGGCGAGCTGGATTTCCGCGCCAGCTTCAAGGAACGCCTGGGGCTGCTCAAGGGGCTTTCCGAAGACGTGCTGCAGGAAATCGGTGCCTCCCTGCGACTGACCGAGGGGGCCGAGACGCTGTTCGCCGAGCTCAAGCGCCTGGGCTACAAGACCGCGATCCTCTCCGGGGGCTTCACCTATTTCGCCAAGCAGCTGCAGGCCAAGCTGGGCATCGACTACGTGTTCGCCAACGAGCTGCAGATCGTCGACGGCAAGCTGACCGGCATGGCGGTGGAGCCCATCGTCGACGCCCAGCGCAAGGCCGACCTGCTGCGCGAGCTGGCCGAGCGCGAGGGGTTGCGCCTGGAGCAGACCATCGCCGTGGGCGACGGCGCCAACGACCTGCCGATGCTGGGCCTGGCCGGCCTGGGCGTGGCCTTCCGTGCCAAGCCGCTGGTCAAGCAGTCGGCCAAGCAGGCCATCTCCACCCTGGGGCTGGACGGCATCCTCTACCTGCTGGGGTTCCGCGACCGCGACGGCCAGGACTGAGCCTCGCTATCCAGGCATGAAAAAGCCGCCCGAGGGCGGCTTTTTCGTGTGTGGCTGAAGGCTTACTCGTCTCCAGAGGAGAAGTCGTAGTCCATCGACTGGCTGGGGCCCTGCAGGTAGTAGCCCTGGATGTAGTTGACCCCGGCCTGCCAGAGGGTGGCCAGCACGCTGGCGCTCTCGACGAAGGGCACGATGGTCAGCTTGGCCTGGGCGTGCAGGCTGGCCAGCAGGGTCTTCAGCGCTTCCTGGTTCTCGGCCTTGCCCAGGTCCTGGGTGAAGGAGCCGTCGACCTTCACGAAGTCGATGTTCAGGTGCTTGAGGGTGTTGAAGGGGTTCAGCGCACAGCCGAACTGGCTTAGCGCCACCTTGCAGTGCAGCTCTGCCAGACCCTGGGTAAGGGCCTTGGCCTGCTTCAGGTAGGCGATGGCGTCGGGCTCGCTGAACTGGAAGATCAGCGCGTCGGAAGGCAGGCGCGCGGCCTTGAGGGCGACGCTCAGCCAGGGGAGCAGGGTCTGGTCCTGCAGGCTGGAGCCGGACAGGTGCACGAACAGGCGGGTGCTGTGACCCTTGGCGCGGTGCTCGGACAGCAGCTTGACCGAGTTGAGGATCACCCAGCGGTCGATCTTCTCGGCCAGGCCGGCTTCCCGCGCGGCGCCGAGGAACTCGGCCGGCGGCACTTCCTCGCCCTGGGGGCTGAGCAGGCGCAGCAGCACTTCGTAGTGCTCGTGGCTGTCGCCACGCAGGCTGATGATGGGCTGGAACAGCAGGCGGAAGCTGTTGGTTTCCAGCGCCTGCTGGACCATGGCCACCAGGTTGCCGCGGCTGGCGGCGGCGGCCAGTTCGCTGGCGGGGTCGTACAGGCGCACGTCGTTGCCGTCGGTGATCTCGTCGGCACACCGGTGGGCGCGGTCGATGACTTCTTCCGCCCGTGGCGTGGTCTCGTTGAGGCCGGCGACGCCGATGGACAGGGTCAGCTGGGCGGTGCGGCCGCTCACGTCGAACAGGTGGCCTTCGACCTTCTTGCGCAAGGCCTGGAGGCCATCGCGAGCCTGCTCCGGGTTGAGGCCGGGTTGAAGCACGCTGAAGACGTCGTCGCTGAAGCGGGCGAGCTGGGCGTCGGCGGGGAAGTGGGTGCGCAGCAGGTTGGCCAGGTCGGTCAGCACCAGGTCGCTGCCGCCGATGCCGATGTCCGCCTGCAGGGCGGAGTAGCGGTCGACACGGATGTAGGCGAGGCTCGCGGGCTGCCCGGCGTTGACGGCGCGCTCGGCGGCGGCATCCATCAGCTCGGTGAAGTGGTTGCGGTTGAACAGGCCGGTGACCAGGTCCTGGCTGCTGATCTCGCGCAGCTTCTCTTCCAGTTCGGCGCTGGCGACTTCAGCGCGGATCACCACCTGGATGCAGGGCTCACCATCGTATGTGGCGGGGGAGAAGCTCATGCGGGCCTGGAACGCCTGGCCGTCGACCTTGCAGCCGGAGCAGGTGAGTTCGCTGTTGCCTTCGCCGTCTCGGTAGTTCTTGAGGAAGTCCTTGAACGCGGCCTGGTCGTCGCCGGTGATCAGGTCGATCATCGGCATGCCTTCGAGTTCGTCGGCATCTTCATAGCCGAACATCTCGACGTAGGCGCGGTTGGCATAGATGTGCATGCCGTCGTGGACGTAGGTGATGGCGTCCACGGAGCTGTCCAGCAGCAGCTGGCAGCGCTTCTCGGCTTCGCGCAGGCTCACCTCGGCGGCGCGGCGGGCGCGACGTTCCTCGAGGTTGGCCAGTTCGCGATTGGCCACCAGCACCAGGCGCTCATCCTCGCCCTGGGGCACCGCATCCTGGGCGCCGAGGGCCAGGGCTTCGGTGACGAGGTCCGGGTCGTTGTCCTGCACCAGCTGGATGAAGGGGATGTCCTTGGACTGACGGCGGATCGCGCCGAGGGCTTCGCCGGGGGAGAGGTTCTCGCTCTCGGGGGCTGCGATGAGCAGGTCCCAGGTCTGCTGGAGGGCTTCGGCGAGGTCTTCGCTGGACACCAGGCGATGGACGCGGGTGGCGCGTCCGGCGTTACGGAAAAGGCTGACCAGGCGCTCGGCTTCGTTCTGCGAGTCTTCCAGGATCAGCAGACGGATGGTTTTCTTCTCGATTGCCATGGCGTGTGCTTAGACCGCGCCGAACGGGCGCTAAATGGCGACAAATGGGAGTGGCTGGGGAATCTACAGCGACTTCCAGAGCGAGTCAAAGTCTTCGTCCCCACCCGATCCGCGCTCTCCCGAAGCTGTGACAGGCTTCCCGTGCTGCTCCGTCGGCTGCTCGAACGGACGGTATTCGAATTGGCTGAAGCTGCCGGTCGAGGTCTGTCGGCTGGTGAGGACGGCACGGCGTTCGTCGCCGTGGATGTTGATCTGCACCTTGTTGCCTTCCTGGAACGGCAGGCGCGGCGTGATCAGGGTCGCCGGGCGGGAGATGGCCGAGATCTCGGGGAGCAGCAGTGCCCGCAGGTACTGGCTGTGCTGGTCGGCCTTGCGCAGCAGCTGCAGGCCGCACGGCTGGGCGTGGGGAGCGATCAGCTCGATGCCCATCTGGGTGCCGCCGCCACGTACCTGGCGGATCCAGCGCACCACGGCGACACTCCAGCCCTGGCTGGGGGCGTCCTGCACGCCGAGCAGTTCGCCGGCCTGGAGCTGGCTGGGGACTTCCTTGGGCCAGCTGAGGCAGTAGCCGCCGGGGCTGTGGTTGACGATGGTCAGTTCGAAGGTCGGGTAGTTCTCGCCGCTGGCCGGGGGCTCTGGCTGGGGGCTGGTATCGCCGGGCGTGACCGGCTTGCTGTACTGGATTTCCTCGTAGGGCAGGCCTTCGTCCCAGTTCTGCGGCTGGGCGTCGAAGGCGGTGTTCCAGACGTCACCTTCGTCCTTGTTGATCGGCTTGAAGACCGCTTGGCCAGCTTCCTTGATCTTCAGGATCGCGCCGAACGGCTGCTTGCCGGAGAGGAAGAAGTGCAGGGCGCTCATGCCGATGCAGAGGGTCAGCGCGCCGCGCCCGGGCGTGCGCTGGAAGGTGCGCTCGGAGATGTCGCCCCAGGCGGAGCTGAGGTGCTGCAGGAGGTCGACGCTGATGCCTTCCGGTACCAGCAGACGCGCCTGGGCGCGGTCTTCGGTGGCGAGGGTCAGGTAGTGCTTGATCGCATCTACCAGCGGCAGCGGGTCGATGCCCAGCAGGCCTGCCATTTCACTGGCCTGGAACAGCGATTTGTAGCGGGGCGGACCGTCGACCTGCGGCGCGACGGCGAACAGGCTGGAGGCCAGTTCGGCGCCTTGCAGGCGGACCAGTGCGCTCCAGGGCTCCAGCACTTCGGCGAGCTTTGCGATGTTGTTCTGGCGCATCTGGTTGCAGCGGGCGCAGCCCAGCAGCAGGGCGACCAGGTAGTTCTGTTCGACGCTCAGGCCTTCGGTGTGGCGGGCTAGGCCGTCGCGCACGACGACGCGGTGAACCTGCCGGCTGCTAGCCAGTTGGTAGAGCTGGTGCAGTTCCAGCCACAGGCCTTCCGGCACCGGGCAGTACAGCTGGCTGGCGCGGATGAGGGCGGAGTTGAGGCTGTGCATGGCGCGCTGCAGGGCGATGGTCAGCAGTTGCTGGCCGTCACGGGCCTGGCGCTGGGCTTCCTGCACGACTATCTGCTTGTAGCCGATGGCCAGGTGGTTCTGCAGGGCCTGGCACAGGTTGGCCACCTTGCGCGGACGTTCGTCGAGGACGATGGCCTGGTTGAGGAAGTGGCGTTCGAGGTGCTGGCAGACGAAGTACACCTCGGGGCGGATCAGTTCCAGCAGGTGCAGGCGGTTGTCGCTGGGGGTGATGAGCTGGTTCAGCTCCACCAGCGCCTGGTAGAGCTGACGGGCAGTCTCGCCGATGTTGGCCTTGGGCAGCAGTGAGATCCAGCGCTTGATATCGCGGGGCGTAGCTTCACAGAGGGACAGGCTCTGCTTGCTCGGAGTCGGAACACGCAATAACAGGTGGGGACTCTGCTTGTCCATGTAACTCGGGTACTCCAACAGCAACGGGCCAGGCGTGTGGGAACGGTCTCTCGCACTCTAGCAGCATCATCGGGTCGCCGCAGCCTAACGAGAGGCCGGTGGCGGTATCGCGCGGACAGGCGTGTCGAGCGGGCTTATGGGACGTTGGACCTGGCCGGGTGGCCGCGCGTTCAACGTCCCAGGGCCTTGCGGTCAGGCTTCCTTCGGCAGTGCCAGGAGCTGGCCCATGCTCACCGCGCTACCGGCGGCCAGGCCTTCGGCCCAGCGGATCTGCTCGGGCCCGAAGAGCACGATGGCGGTGGAGCCGAGCTTGAAGCGACCCAGTTCGGCGCCTTTCTCCAGGCTGATCGGGGCGCGTGCGGCTTCGTCGTAGCGGAAGGTCTTGAGTTCACGCTTGGGCGGTGTCACCAGGCCGGCCCAGACGGTTTCGATGGAGGCGACGATCATCGCGCCCACCAGTACCACGGCCATCGGCCCGCGCTCGGTGTCGAACAGGCAGACCACGCGCTCGTTGCGGGCGAACAGCTCCGGCACGTTCTCGGCGGTGCTCTGGTTCACAGAGAACAGGCGCCCCGGCACGTAGACCATTTCGCGGAGGGTGCCGGCCAGCGGGGCGTGCACGCGGTGGTAGTCGCGGGGCGACAGGTAGATGGTGGCGAAGTCACCGCCCATGAAGGGCGCAGCGCGTTCGGCATCGCCGCCCAGCAGCTCCAGCACGCTGAAGCTGTGGCCCTTGGCCTGGAAGATGCGGCCGTGCTCAATCGGGCCGAGCTGGCTGACCGCGCCGTCGGCGGGGCAGAGGATGGCGCCGGGGGTGCTGTCCAGCGGGCGGGCGCCGTCCTTGAGTGCGCGGGTGAAGAAGGCGTTGAAATGCTCGTAGGCGGTGAGGTCCTCGACCAGCGCTTCGTTCATATTCACCTGGTAGCGGCGGGCGAACCAGGCGGTGAAGGCGTTCTTGAACCAGCGGATGCGGCATTCTGCCACGCACCCGGCCAGGCGCGAGAGCAGGTGATGGGGAAGCAGGTACTGGCTGATGATGAACAGGCGTTCTTTCATGGTCTTTCCTTGGGTTCCGGGGCCTCAGGCCTCGACGGGCGTGTCCGGGTGGTTGCCCCACTCCGACCAGGAGCCGGCGTAGCCCTTCACGCGGGGGTAGCCGAGCGCCTTGGCCACCAGGTAGGTGAAGCCGGAGCGGTGGTGGGTCTGGCAGTGGGTGATCACTTCCTTGTCGGGGGTGATGCCCAGCCGGTTGAGGATTTCAGGCATGTCGCGGCGAATACGCAGCGCGCGCGACGGGTCCATGCCGGCGGTCCATTCGAAATTGACCGCGCCGGGGATGTGTCCGCCCTTGGCAGCCAGCACCTTGGTGCCGGCGTACTCGGCGGGGTTGCGGGCATCCCAGATCGCCAGGTCGGCTGCGCCGAGGCGGCTCTGCAGGTACTCGCGGGTGGCGGTCGGGGCGTCGTGCAGCACCAGGGGCAGCGGGCCGCCGGCGGGTGTGGGGGTATCGCCGGATGTGGCGTGGCCGTCGGCGAGCCAGGCATGCAGGCCACCATCTACGTAGTGGTAATGCGGGTGGCCGATCACATCCAGCAACCAGATGAAGCGCCCGGCCCAGCCGCCGCCTTCGTCGTCATAGACCACGTAGACCGCGTCGGGACGATGGCCCAGTTCACCGAACAGTGCCTCGAGGTCAGCCTTGGCCGGCAGCAGGCCGGGGGCAGGTGGCTGGCCCAACTGGGTGCGCTTGGGGTCGACGAAGCGGGCGCCGGGGATGTGGCCCTCGGCATAGCGAGCGGCGCTGGTGAGGTCCACCAGGATCAGTTCAGGGGCATCCAGGCGTGCGGCCAGGTCGGCGGGCTCGATGACCAATGGCAGGCCGGCAAAGGCAGGCATGACGGGCTCCGGTAAGGGCGGAAAGCGGGAGATTGTAGCGGAAAGGTCAGCGCCCGCGACTGGCAAAGCCAAGCAGGGCGCGCTCGATGCATTGCATGGTCTTTCCGAAGGCCTGCAACCCGATGTCGGAGAACGGCTGGCCGCCCTGGTCGGCGACCACCAGCAGCACCACCCGGCCATTGGCCGCCACGGAGCGCAGCAACAGGTGATCGGCCGGGAACAGGGCCTTGAGGTTGCCGGGGATGAAGGCGGAGTACTGCGCCGCGTTCTCCGGGCTCAGGCGCAGCTGACCCGGCTGGGCAAGCAGGCGCTTGAGGACCTGGCTCTGGGCCGGGTCCAGCTGCAGGCCGGCTGCCTCCTTGGGCAGGCCGCCGCTCTGCTGGACCATCAGGCGCGTCTGGGTCTTGTCCACCAGCAGGAGCAGGCTGCGGCGCATGCCGCAGGCGGCAAGCGCATCGCGGGCACAGGCGGTGAGCTGGACGATATTGGCGAAGGTACTCGGCTCTTGCAGCAGCTGGGTGCAGAGGGTGCGCCATTCCTGCAGGGCGGCCGGGGGCGGCGGTGCCGGTTTGGCCGCGTCGGCCGGCCAGCGGCTGGTGCCCCACGGCCAGATGAGGCCTTGCGCCGGATGCCAGAGCTCGGGCGTGGCGTGGTGGCGGGCGCTTTCCACGGCCTGCTGGTGGACGAGCTGCTGCACGTCTGCCAGGGGCAGTTGCATGTAGAGCCCTGTCAGGCGCTGCCAGCGCAGGCTGTGGTCGCAGGTCCAGGAGTTGTGGGCCGAGATGGCCAGACCGTTGGCCAGCAGCACGGTGTTGGCGGGCTGGGTCAGCCAGCGGCGCAGGTCGGTATCGGCATCCAGCAGCTGTTGCTGGTGCAGCGGATGTTCGTTGTCGCGGGCAATGTGCAGTGCTTTGACCAGCATTCTCTGCTGAGCATTCAGCAGGCGGTAGCCTTCAGTGATCCACTCGGGCAGTCGCCAATGCTCTGCAAGGGCCTGGCACAGGCGCAGGACGGGAACGCCTAGCAGGTCGCGCTCGACCTTGCGGGCGGGTTCGCCGCGCACCAGTACGCGCTTTTCCCAGGCGCTGAACAGCTCGGGATAGAGCGCCAGCAGCGGCCAGAGCGGCGAGAGGAAGAGCAGGCTGTTCCAGTGGATCTCCTGCCACAGCCTGGCCAGTCGGGCGGCGAACAGGCCGTTGGCCTGCTGGGATGCGTGCTGACTGATCAACAGGATCTGGCGGAGGGGCAGGGGAATGTCGTGTTCGGCAACGGCGGGCAGGCGATTGAGCAACTCTTCGGAGCGCTTCAGGCCGAGGCGGGTCAGGGCTACCTCGAGGCTTTCCGCCGGGCCGCCCAGTGCTGTCGCCGTGCGGTTCGCCTCGCGCATCAGGCTGAGGGCAAGGGCGGGGCTGTCCTGGATCATGTCGGCGATGTCGCGCAACGAACGGCGGCTGTCCCCCAGGGCCCGACGCACCCGCTCGTGGCTGGCGGCAGGGATCGGCAGGCGAACACCGTCGAGCTGCTTGATCCAGCCTTCGAGGCTTGTGGGGACGGGCTTTGAGGTCTTCATGAGGTTTGTGCCGAACTGGCTTTTCGCCTTAACTGGCTATAGTCTGGCGCATAAGTTCCGATAATTAGAAGGGCTGTATTCGCGGCCCTGTTTTCACCCGGAAACTCCCTTCTCTCTATGGCAAAGATAATCGGCATCATCGTCGTCTTCGCCGCCGTGCTCGGTGGCTATGTCCTTTCACACGGCCAGATCGCCGCGTTGATCCAGCCGTTCGAGGTGCTGATCATCGGCGGTGCGGCGCTGGGGGCTTTCCTCCAGGCCAACCCTGGCAGCACCTTCATGCACGTGCTGAAGAAGTCGCTGAAGATGTTCAGCTCGCGCTTCACCCATGCGTTCTACCTCGAAGTGTTGCGCCTGCTCTACGAAATCCTCAACAAGAGCCGCCGTGAAGGGATGATGGCCATCGAGGCCGACATCGAAGACCCCAACGCGAGCCCGATCTTCAGCAAGTACCCGGCCATCCTCAAGGATGCGGGGATGGTGGCCTACATCAGCGACTACCTGCGCATCATGTCTTCCGGGAACATGGCGCCCCACGAGCTGGAAGGCCTATTCGACATGGAACTGAACAGCCTCAAGGAAGAGCTGGAGCATCCGGCCCATGCTGTCAACCGGATCGCCGACGGCCTCCCGGGCTTCGGCATCGTGGCGGCGGTGCTCGGCATCGTGGTGACCATGGCGTTGTTGGGGCAGGTTGCCCAGGCAGAACTCGGTAAGCACGTGGCGGCGGCCCTGGTGGGGACCTTCCTCGGTATTCTCGCGGCGTACGGCTTCTTCGGTCCGCTGGCGGTCAGCCTTGAGCACGACGCGAAGGAAGAGCTGAACCTGTACGAGGCCATCAAGGCCACCCTGGTGGCTTCCGCGTCGGGGATGCCGCCGTCCCTGGCTGTCGAGTTCGGGCGCAAGGTCCTGTTCCCGGCGCACCGCCCGAGCTTCAGCGAGCTCGAACAGGCCGTCCGCGGCAGCTGATTGAAGACCGAGCATGGACAACAACCAGCCGATCATCGTCAAGCGCGTCAAGAAGAGCGCAGCCGGCCACCATGGGGGCGCCTGGAAGATCGCCTTCGCCGACTTCGCCACGGCGATGATGGCGTTCTTCCTGGTGCTCTGGCTGATGTCGTCAGCCACGCCTGAACAGAAGAAGGCGATCTCCGGCTACTTCCAGGACCCGATCGGTTTCACTGAGAGCGCCAGCCCCTATGTCATCGATCTGGGCGGTACCCCGACTCCCGCACCCGACCGCACCCTGAACCCCGAGCTGAAGGACGCCCCCGACGCCCAGGAACAGTCCGTCGACTCCTCCAGCAACGAGCAGATCCAGACCCGCCAGGTCGACCCGACCCAGGCAGAGAACCTGGCCGAGCAGGTTGAGCGCGAGCGCCTCGAGATGCTGCTGCAGGAGCTGCAGAACAAGGTCGAGGAGAACCCCGAACTGCGCAAGTTCAAGGACCAGATCCTCTTCGAGATCACCCAGGACGGCCTGCGCATCCAGATCATGGACGCCGCCAACCGGCCGATGTTCGACCTGGGCAGCGCGCGGTTGCAGCCGTATTTCGAGGACATCCTGTTGATCCTGGCCGAGACCATCAAGGCCGTGCCGAACAAGATCAGCGTCAGCGGCCACACCGACGCCAAGCCGTTCGCCGGCAATGGCGAGTTCGGCAACTGGGAGCTGTCCGCCAACCGTGCCAATGCGGCGCGGCGCACTCTGGTTGCGGGCGGTTACCCGGATGAGCAGGTGGCGCGCGTGGTGGGCTATGCCTCGTCGGCCCTGTTCGACCGCAAGGACCCGCTCAACCCGGTGAACCGTCGCATCGACATCATCGTCCTGACCAAGCGTGCACAGCGCGACATCGAGGGCGAACCCCAGCAAAGCAAGGAGGGCGCGCCCGCCAATGCCCCGACATCAGCGCCCGGCGCTGCTGCACCCGCCGGTGGGCAGCCGGCTTCAGGGACGGAACCCATGCAGCCCAAGGAGCTGCAGCAGAAGCTGAACATCTTCGAGGATGGGGTGCTGAAGATGGACTCGCAGAAGCAGCCCTGACTGGGCTCGCCGCTTGAATGAGAAAGGCCACGCATTGCGTGGCCTTTCTGCATCAGTACTCCGGCTCGGGGAGGCTGGCGATGATGTGCCGGTAGCTGCCCATC
The DNA here is from genome assembly GCF_900111835.1 of Metapseudomonas otitidis. GTDB lineage: Bacteria > Pseudomonadota > Gammaproteobacteria > Pseudomonadales > Pseudomonadaceae > Metapseudomonas > Metapseudomonas otitidis. The sequence goes on along the minus strand of NZ_FOJP01000009.1, from coordinate 173,476 downwards.
CGCTGTGGATGGATGCGGCCTTCCTCCAGTGCCTGGAGCAGGGCGCAGCCCGGCTCGCGGTCGTGCTTGCAGTCACGGAAGCGGCAATGGCCGAGCAGGTCGCGGAATTCGATGAAGCCGGCTTCCACGTCATCACGGCTGACATGGCCGAGGCCGAACTCGCGGATGCCGGGGGAGTCGATGAGGTTGCCGCCTCCGGGGAAGTGGAACAGCCGGGCGGTGGTGGTGGTGTGGGTGCCCTTGCCGGTGAGTTCCGACAGCGCGCCGACGCGGGTATCCACGCCGGGCAGCAGGCTGTTCACCAGGGACGATTTACCCACGCCGGACTGGCCGACGAAGACGCTGGTGTGGCCATCCAGGCGCGCACGCAGGTCATCCATGCCGCCTCCGCCATGGGCCGAGACCTCCAGCAACGCATAGCCCAGTTGCCGATAGGCCTCCAGCAGGCTGTCGAGCATCGCGCCGTTCTGGTCATCCACCAGGTCGCACTTGTTCAGCAGCAGCAGCGGCTGGATGCCGGCGTGCTCGGCAGCCACCAGGTAGCGGTCGATCAGATTGGCGTGGGGCGTGGGCAGCGGTGCGAAGACGATGACGATCAGGTCGACGTTGGCCGCCACCGGTTTGAGCAGGCCACGCATATCCGGACGGCACAGCTCGCTGGTGCGCGGCAGTTGCGCGACGATCACACCGCTGCCCTGGTTGCCGGGGCGCCAGACCACGCGGTCGCCGGTAACCAGAGCGGGCAGGTTGGCGCGCAGGTGGCAGCGGACGACCTGGCCGGCGAGTTCGCCTTCCAGGGCTTCGACTTCTACCTGGACGCCGAAGTGGGCGATGACCAATCCGGTCTGCTCGGGGCCGAGGTCGCCGCCTTCCAATTCATCGACCAGGCGCGATTCGCGCTTGGCAGCGCGGGCGGCGCGTTCTTCCTGGATTTTTTCGATGCGCCAGCTTTGACGGCGGCTGAGGTGGCGTTTGGCCATGGGCTTCCGGGTCGGTAGAGTTTCGTGCGGGTTGGGCGCGGCGAGTCTAGCATGGGCGGCTGCTGAACACGGTTGGGAGAGGTGGATGAAGTCGGGGTTGGGCCTGTTCGGTCGGCCGTTGGGGCGTGCGCTCCTGGCACACGGGGCGGCGGTCATGCTGCTGGCGCTGCTGGTGTATGCGCTCGCCTGGCTGTTGGGGCAGCGCCTGCCTTTGTGGGCGCTGGCGCTGCTGGAAGGTGGCCTGGCGGCGGGCATTGGCCAAAGGCTCGGGTTGTCCCGCTGGTGGGTGTGGATCAATCTGGCGTTCCTGCCGGCGCTGTTGCTGGTCCAGCACCTGGCGCTGCCGCCCTGGCTGTTCCTGCTGGGTTTCGTTCTGGTGGCGCTGGTGAACTGGAATAGCGTGTTCGAGCGCGTGCCGCTCTACCTCAGTGGCGACCGGGCTGTTCAGCTGTTGGGCGATTGGCTGGATGGGCAGCCACAGGCACTGCGCTTCGTCGACCTGGGCTGTGGCACCGGCGGCCTGCTGGTGCGCTTGGCGCAGCGCTTCCCGGAGCGGCACTTCGTCGGCGTGGAGACCGCGCCGCTGCTGTTCCTGCTCGCCTGGCTGCGCTGCCTGCCGCTGCGCAATTGCAGCGTGCGCTACCAGAGCCTGTGGCGCATCGACCTGGCGGCATTTGACCTGGCCTACTGCTTTCTCTCGCCAGAGCCCATGCCACGTCTGTGGGAGAAGGCCCTTGGGGAGATGCGCAGTGGCAGCTGGCTGGTCAGCAACACCTTCGAGGTGCCGGGCGTGGCGCCGCAGCATTCCCTGCCCGTGATGGTCGGGCGCCAGACGGCGCTGCTTTTCTGGCCGATGGGGCGTGCGTAATCCGCTAGAATTGCGCTCTGTCCCTAGAGAGCATTTCCGACATGCAGAACCCTCAGAACCTCATCTGGATCGACCTGGAAATGACCGGGCTGGATCCGGACAACGACGTCATCATCGAAATGGCCACCATCGTCACCGACAGCCACCTCAATGTGCTGGCCGAGGGGCCGGTGCTGGCCATTCACCAGAGCGACGAGATCCTTGCCGGCATGGACGAGTGGAACACCCGTCAGCACGGCCAGAGCGGCCTCACCCAGCGGGTTCGCGAGAGCCGCATCAGCACCGCCGAGGCGGAGGCGCAGACCCTGGCCTTCCTCGAACACTGGGTGCCCAAGGGCAAGTCGCCGATCTGCGGCAACAGCATCTGCCAGGATCGCCGCTTCCTCTATCGGCAGATGCCGAGCCTGGAGGCCTACTTCCACTACCGCAACCTCGACGTGTCCACCCTCAAGGAGCTGGCCGCGCGCTGGGCGCCTCACGTTCGCGATGGGGTGAAGAAGAGCAGCAGCCACCTGGCCCTGGACGATATCCGCGACTCCATCGCGGAGCTGCGTCACTACCGCGATCACTTCATCAAGCTGTGATCCCTCAGGCCTCGCTCGCACCGTGGCGGGCGAGGGCCCACCTCACGTGCTCGCGCACCAGCTCGGACGGGTGATCCCGCCGGGCGCGCAACGCCTCCAGGACCGGCACGGTGCTCGGGGCATTGCCCAGGCCCACGGCCAGGTTGCGCAGCCAGCGCTCGTAGCCGGCCCGGCGTAGCGGGGAGCCTTCCGTACGGCTGAGGAACTCCTCTTCCGTCCAGGCGAACAGGCTGGCCAGTTCGGTGTTGTCCAGGTTGTGCCGCGGCTGGAAGTCGCCCTGGTCGCTGGGGCGGGCGAAGCGGTTCCAGGGGCAGACGATCTGGCAGTCGTCGCAGCCGAACACGCGGTTGCCGATCAGCGGGCGCAACGCTTCCGGGATGGAGCCTTTCAGCTCGATGGTCAGGTAGGAGATGCAGCGGCGCGCGTCCAGCTGGTAGGGCGCGACGAAGGCGGCGGTGGGGCAGATGTCCATGCAGGCCGTGCAGCGACCGCAATGTTCGCTGCCGTGGGGCGCGTCCACGGGCAGCGGCAGGTCGACGAACAGTTCGCCGAGAAAGAAGTAGCTGCCGGCCTTGCGGTTGAGCACCAGGGTGTTCTTGCCGATCCAGCCGAGGCCTGCCTGCTCGGCGATGGCTTTCTCCAGCACGGGGGCGCTGTCGACGAAGGCGCGATGACCGAAGGGGCCGATGGCCGCCTGGATGCGGTCGGCCAGTTGCTGCAGGCGCTTGCGGATCAGCTTGTGGTAGTCCCGGCCCAGGGCGTAGCGGGAGACGTAGGCCTTTTCGGGCTCGGCCAGTACCTGGGTCATGCGCGTGTCGCCGGGCAGGTAGTCCATGCGCAACGACACCACCCGCAGGGTGCCGGGCACCAGTTCGTCCGGGTGCGAGCGTTTGCTGCCGTGGGCGGCCATGTAGTCCATCTCGCCGTGGTGGCCTGCCTCCAGCCAGCGTTGCAGGTGCGCCTCGTGCTCGCCGAGGTCGACATCGCTGATGCCCACTTGCTGGAAGCCGAGCTCGCGCCCCCATGTCTTGATGGCGTCGGCCAGTTCGTCGAGTTGCTGCGGGGAAAGGGGCATTGGGAGAGAGGGAAACAGTGGCGAGGTGCGTATAATTCTGCCAGACCCCTGCCTGAACTACCGAATCGCATGTCCGATCCTGTCGATGATCTGCCGCTGTCGCTTTATTCCTCCGAGCAGGTGCGCGCACTCGATGCCCGCCTGATCGCCGCGGGTACCCCCGGCTTCGAACTGATGCAGCGGGCTGCCCATGCCGCCTGGCGGGCCCTGCGTCGCCATTGGCCAGAGGCTGGCGAAGTGACTGTACTGGCCGGTCGCGGCAACAACGCCGGGGATGGCTACCTGCTGGCGGCCCTGGCGGCTCGTGCAGGTTGGCAGGTGCGCGTCCTGGCGGTTGGGGAGCCCCAAGCGCTGGCGGGTGATGCGGCGCTGGCCCGGGATGAGGCCCAGGCAGCAGGTGTTCCGATCATTGCCTGGCACGCCGAGGAGCCCCTGCGCGGCGTGCTGGTGGATGCGTTGCTCGGCACTGGCCTCTCCGGACCGGTGCGCGCGCCTTATGACGTAGCCATCCGCCAGATCAATGGCAGCGGCCTGCCGGTGCTGGCCGTTGATATTCCCTCGGGACTCAGTGCGGACACCGGCCAGGTGCTTGGGGTGGCGGTTGTCGCGACGATGACGGTGACGTTCATCGGCCTCAAGCTCGGCCTGTTTACCGGCCAGGCTCCTGATCATGTGGGGGCGTTGGTTTTCGATGACCTCAAGGCGGATCCGGAAGTGGTCGCCGCTCATCCGGTCCTGGCCCGCAGGCTGGCGCTCGGCGGCCTCCCATCCCTGCTGCCGAGGCCGCGCACAGCTCACAAGGGGCGCTACGGGCAGGTGCTGGTCGTGGGCGGCGAGCGTGGTACCGGCGGTGCAGCGTTGCTCAGTGCCGAGAGTGCTTTGCGCAGCGGGGCGGGGATGGTCTCCCTGGCGACCCGGGGCGAACACCTGGCCGCTGCCCTGGCGCGGGTGCCTGAAGTGATGAGCGTGGCCGTCGAGTCGACGGGTACGCTGCGGCCGCTTGTGGAACGTGCCGATGTGCTGGTGGTGGGGCCGGGGCTCGGGCAGGGCCCCTGGGGGTGGGCCTTGCTGAGCGTTGCGTCGGCCGCTGCACTGCCCCAGGTCTGGGATGCCGACGCACTGAATCTGCTGGCTGCGGGTGCTGTTCAACTGCCGTCCGATTGCGTGATCACGCCCCACCCCGGCGAGGCGGCGCGCCTGCTGGGTGTAGAGGTCGGCCAGGTTCAGGCTGATCGACCCGCCGCTGCCTTGGCGTTGGCCCGGCGTTACAGCGCCGTGGTGGTGCTCAAGGGGGCTGGCAGCCTGGTGGCCTCGCCCGATGGCCGCCTGGCGCTCTGTGACCGGGGGCATCCGGCCATGGCCACCGCCGGGCTCGGGGATGTCCTGGCGGGGCTGGTTGGCGCCTTGCTGGCACAGCACCTGTCACCCTTCGAGGCCGCTGCCCTGGCCACCTGGCTGCATGCCGTGGCCGGGGAACGCCAGGGGCTCAAAGGACGCGGCCTGGCGGCCAGCGATCTGATACCTACCATTCGTCAGTTGATCGAGGAGTATTCGCCGTGCCTGAGCTGAAGCTGTTCGCCCAGGGAGAAGACGCCATGACCGCCCTTGGGGCCCGGTTGGGGCATGTCAGCGGTGGGCGGGGGGTGATCTACCTTCATGGCGACCTGGGCGCGGGCAAGACGACCCTTTCGCGCGGCTTGCTGCGGGGACTTGGGCATGCCGGTGCGGTCAAGAGCCCGACCTTCACCCTGGTGGAGCCCTATGAGATCGATGGGGTCGCGGTCTATCACTTCGACCTGTACCGCCTGGTCGACCCCGAGGAGCTGGAATTCCTCGGTATCCGCGACTATTTCGAGGGCGATGCGTTGTGCCTGATCGAGTGGCCCGAGCGGGGTCAGGGCGTTTTGCCAAAGGCGGACCTTGACATTACCATTAGCGCCCATGCAGGCGGCCGCTCGCTGCATTTCTCGCCGCATACCGCGCGCGGCGAAGCCTGGTGTGCCGCCTTGGCCACGGGAGAATGAAGACGAGTATGGGGTGGAGTATGCGCTCGCGCGCACTGTTTGCCGGGATCGGTCTGCTGCTGGCAGCCTTTGCCACCAATATCCTGGCTGCCACCGAGGTCCGCAGTGTGCGGCTCTGGCGTGCTCCCGACAACACCCGCCTGGTCTTCGACCTGTCCGGCCCGGTGCAGCACAGCGTGTTCACGCTGACCGCGCCGGATCGCATCGTCATCGACATCAATGGCGCCCAGTTGGGCACTCAGCTGGACAAGCTGTCCATCGCCAACACGCCGATCAAGAGCGTCCGCTCGGCCCAGCGCTCGCCGACCGACCTGCGGGTGGTGATCGACGTGGCGCCCGGCGTCACGCCCAAGAGCTTCACCCTGGCGCCCAACCAGCAGTATGGCAATCGCCTGGTGGTCGACCTGTACGACCAGCCCTCTGCCGCCGAAGAGGCCAGCGCCCCGCAGGTAGCGACGGCGCCCAGCACGCCGCAGCCGCCGGTTTCCCCCACTCAGCCGTCCACCGGCAAGCTGCCGCCGGTTTCCGGTGGCAAGCGCGACATCATCGTTGCCATCGACGCCGGTCACGGCGGCGAGGACCCGGGCGCCCTCGGGCCCAAGGGGCAGCACGAGAAGGATGTGACGCTGGCCATCGCCAAGGAGTTGCAGCGCCAGATCAACCAGGAGCGGGGCTTCCGCGCCGAGCTGGTGCGTACCGGCGATTACTTCATTCCGCTGCGCAAGCGCACCGAGATCGCCCGCAAGAAGGGCGCCGACCTGTTCGTCTCGATCCACGCCGACGCGGCGCCGAGCCGCAGCGCGTTCGGTGCCTCTGTCTTTGCCTTGTCCGACCGGGGCGCCACGTCCGAGACGGCCCGCTGGCTGGCGGACAACGAAAACCGTTCCGACCTCATTGGCGGTGTGGGCAGCGTCAGCCTGGATGACAAGGACCGTATGCTGGCTGGCGTGCTGCTGGACCTGTCGATGACGGCTACGTTGTCCTCCAGCCTGAACGTCGGGCACAAGGTGCTGACCAACATCGGGCGCGTCACGCCGCTGCACAAGCGCCGGGTCGAGCAGGCGGGCTTCATGGTGCTGAAGTCCCCGGACATCCCGTCGATCCTGGTGGAGACCGGTTTCATCTCCAACCACCAGGAATCCCAGAAGCTGGCCTCCGCCGGGCACCAGCAGGCGCTGGCGCGCTCCATCCAGAGCGGCATCAAGCAGTTCTTCGTGCAGAACCCGCCGCCGGGGACCTACATCGCCTCCTTGCGTGATGCGGGCAAGATCGCCGCCGGCCCGCGTGAGCACATCGTCGCGTCCGGCGAGAGCCTCGCGCTCATCGCCCAGCGCTATCAGGTCAGCCTGGTGGCGTTGCGCAACGCCAACGGTTTGAAGAGCGACACCATCAAGGTCGGCCAGACCCTGAACATCCCGGCCACCACGGCTCTGGCGGCCCAGCCATGAGCGACATGGCAGAACTGCGCCGCATCCACCTGCTCAGCCCGCGCCTGGCCAACCAGATCGCCGCCGGCGAGGTGGTCGAGCGCCCGGCTTCGGTAATCAAGGAGCTGCTGGAAAACAGCCTGGATGCCGGTGCGCGTCGGATCGACGTGGAGGTCGAACAGGGCGGTGTGAAGCTGCTGCGGGTTCGTGATGACGGTTGCGGCATCCCCTCCGATGACCTCCCCCTGGCCCTGGCGCGCCACGCCACCAGCAAAATCCGTGATCTGGATGATCTGGAACGGGTCATGAGCCTGGGGTTCCGGGGCGAAGCACTGGCTTCCATCAGCTCCGTGGCACGGCTGACCATGACCTCGCGCACGGCGGATGCCGACCAGGCCTGGCAGGTGGAGACCGAAGGGCGTGACATGGAAGCGCGCGTTCAGCCTGCCGCCCACCCGGTGGGAACCTCGGTGGAGGTGCGCGACCTGTTCTTCAACACGCCGGCGCGGCGCAAGTTCCTGCGGGCCGAGAAGACCGAGTTCGAGCATCTGCAGGAGGTCATCCGGCGCCTCGCCCTGGCGCGGTTCGATGTGGCCTTCCACCTTCGCCACAACGGCAAAACGGTATTCGCGCTGCATGAGGCCCGTGACGAGATTTCCCGCGCGCGGCGCGTTGCCAGCGTGTGCGGCTCGGCTTTCCTGGAGCAGGCGCTGCCCATCCAGGTGGAGCGCAACGGTCTGCACTTGTGGGGGTGGGTGGGGCTGCCTACGTTCTCCCGCAGCCAGGCGGACCTGCAGTATTTCTACGTGAACGGTCGGATGGTGCGGGACAAGCTGGTGGTGCATGCGGTGCGCCAGGCGTATCGCGATGTGTTGTACAACGGTCGCCATCCGACCTTCGTGCTGTTTCTGGAGCTGGACCCTGCGGCGGTGGACGTGAACGTGCACCCCACCAAGCACGAGGTGCGTTTCCGCGAGGGGCGCACCGTCCATGACTTTCTCTACGGAACCTTGCATCGCGCCCTGGGCGAGGTGCGGCCCGAAGACCAGCTCGCCGCGCCTGCGGCGGTCGCGCCCGTGGTTCGCCCTACCGGGCTGGAAGCGGGCGAGTTCGGTCCCCAGGGGGAGATGAGCCTGGCCGCCAGTGTGCTGGAGCGTCCTGTGGCCGAGCCTGCCTGGCGACCGACAGCCTCGTCTGGCGGTTATGCGCTGCCGTCCCGGCCTGCCGGCCCTGTAGGGACGGCCGAGGCCCAGGCGGCTTACCGCGAATATTTCGCGCCGTTGCCGGATTCGGCGCCCGTGAGCCTGCCGGAAAGCCAGGGCGATATTCCGCCGCTGGGCTATGCGCTGGCACAGCTAAAGGGCATCTACATCCTCGCGGAAAACGCCCAGGGGCTTGTGCTGGTCGATATGCATGCGGCTCACGAGCGCATCACCTATGAGCGCCTGAAAATCGCCATGGCTAGCGAGGGGCTCAAAGGACAGCCGTTGCTGGTGCCGGAATCCCTGGCGGTGAGCCAGCGCGAAGCAGACTGCGCTGAAGAGCACGCGGCCTGGTTCCAGCGGCTTGGCTTTGAGCTGCAGCGACTGGGGCCGGAGACCCTGGCGATCCGCCAGACACCGGCATTGCTGAAGCAGGCCGAAGTCTCCCAGCTGGTGCGCGACGTGCTGTCGGATCTGCTCGAATACGGGACCAGCGACCGCATTCAGGCGCACCTGAACGAGCTGCTGGCGACCATGGCCTGCCATGGCGCGGTGCGTGCCAATCGCCGGCTGACCGTGCCGGAGATGAATGGCCTGCTCCGCGACATGGAGCAGACCGAGCGCAGCGGCCAGTGCAACCACGGGCGCCCCACCTGGACCCAGTTGGGCATGGACGACCTCGACAAGCTCTTCCTGCGGGGCCGTTGAGATGGGGGAGCGTTTGCCGCCTGCCATCTTCCTGATGGGGCCGACTGCTGCGGGGAAGACCGATCTGGCCATCGAGTTGGCCCAGGCGCTGCCCTGCGAGTTGATCAGCGTTGATTCCGCCCTGGTGTATCGCGGCATGGATATCGGCACCGCCAAGCCGGATCGCGCCACGCTGGAAGCCTACCCGCATCAATTGATCGATATCCTCGACCCTGCCGACGCCTATTCAGCTGCGGATTTTCGCGCGGATGCGCTGGCCGCCATGGCGGATGCCACCGCCCGGGGCCGCATACCGTTGCTGGTTGGCGGCACGATGCTCTACTACAAGGCGTTGCTGGAGGGGTTGGCAGATATGCCCAGCGCGGATCCGGCCATACGGGCTGAGCTGGAAGCCCGTGCCGCGCGGGAGGGATGGGAAGTCTTGCATCAGGAGCTGGCAACGGTCGATCCCGAGTCGGCGGCGCGCATACACCCCAATGATCCCCAGCGCCTGACCCGGGCGCTGGAGGTGTACCTCTCTGGCGGTGTTTCCATGAGTGAGCTGCGGCGTCGACAGGCGTCGCAAAATCACGACGCCGGCCCTGCTGGGGCGGGGCATTTGCCTTATACTGTCGCGCAGCTGGCGATTGCTCCTGCGGATCGCCAGGTTTTGCATGCACGAATTGCGCAACGATTTCGTCTGATGCTGGAACAGGGGTTCGTCCAAGAGGTCGAAAACCTGCGCGAAAGACGTGACTTGCACGCAGGATTGCCGTCTATAAGGGCTGTGGGTTACCGCCAGGTATGGGAATACCTCGGGGGCAACCTGACCCGGGCCGAAATGGAGGAGCGAGGCATCATTGCCACGCGCCAGTTGGCCAAGCGACAGTTCACCTGGTTACGCAGTTGGGCCGATTTGCACTGGCTCGATAGCCTGGCTTGCGACAATCTGCCGCGCGCCTTGAAATACCTGGAGTCGGTCTCCATATTGGGCTAAGACCTCGCCAGTTACCGTCTATCCTTGGGGGTAGGGCGGCCAACTTTCTCGTCATTTGACAACTCATACGAATTAGATCCCTACAGGAGTGCGGCATATGTCAAAAGGGCATTCGCTACAAGACCCTTACCTGAATACCTTGCGTAAGGAACGCGTACCGGTTTCCATCTACCTGGTCAACGGCATCAAGCTGCAGGGCCAGATCGAATCCTTCGACCAGTTCGTGATCCTGCTGAAGAACACCGTCAGCCAGATGGTCTACAAACACGCCATTTCCACCGTTGTACCGAGCCGCCCCGTCCGCCTGCCCAGCGCCAGCGAACAAGAGCAGCCTGAGCCCGGTAACGCCTGATAGGAGTCTGCTTTGTTTTTCGAACGCCCAGGTGGTGGTGAACGTGCCGTCCTTGTTCATTTGGAAGGCCATGATCCTGAGGCGCGAGAAGACCCGCAGGAATTCCAGGAGCTGGCTCGATCGGCTGGTGCGGATACGGTGGCCTTCATCTCCGTTTCCCGTCACCAGCCGACCGCCAAATACCTGATCGGCAGCGGCAAGGTCGAGGAGCTTCACGATCTGGTCAAGGCTGAGCAGGCTGAACTCGTCATCTTCAATCACACCCTTACACCCAGCCAGGAGCGCAACCTCGAGCGCGCCTTCGAATGCCGGGTGCTGGACCGCACCGGTCTGATCCTCGATATCTTCGCCCAGCGCGCCAGGACCCATGAAGGCAAGCTGCAGGTGGAGCTCGCGCAGCTCGAACACATGAGCACCCGCCTGGTTCGCGGCTGGACCCACCTGGAGCGCCAGAAGGGCGGTATTGGCCTGCGTGGTCCCGGTGAAACCCAGCTGGAAACGGACCGTCGCCTCCTGCGCGTGCGCATCCGCCAGATCAAGCAGCGCCTCGAAAAGGTCCGCAGCCAGCGTGAGCAGGCCCGGCGTGGCCGCAAGCGAGCGGATATCCCTTCCGTGTCACTCGTGGGGTATACCAACGCGGGTAAATCCACGCTTTTCAATGCCCTGACCACGTCCGAGGTCTATGCGGCAGACCAACTGTTCGCCACGCTGGATCCCACGCTGCGCCGGCTCGAACTGGCCGATCTGGGGCCGATCGTGCTGGCAGATACCGTGGGTTTTATCCGCCATCTTCCGCACAAGCTCGTCGAGGCTTTCCGGGCTACCCTTGAGGAGTCCAGCAACTCCGACCTGCTGCTGCACGTTATCGATGCTCATGAGCCTGAGCGGATGGCGCAGATCGAACAAGTGCTGGCGGTACTGGGGGAGATCGGTGCCGATGGATTGCCGATGCTGGAGGTCTACAACAAGATCGACCTGCTGGAATCCATGGAGCCGCAGATCCAGCGAGACGAGAATGGCAAGCCCGAGCGTGTCTGGTTGTCTGCCCGCGAGGGCAAAGGGCTTGAGCTGCTTGAGCAAGCGATTGCCGAGTTGTTGGGGGAGGACCTCTTCGTAGGGACCCTGAAGCTACCGCAGCGTTTGGGGCGCCTGCGGGCGCAGTTCTTCGCACTGGGGGCCGTGCAGAGCGAGCAGCACGACGAGGCTGGCGATACATTGCTGGCAGTCAGGTTGCCGCGTGTCGAGCTGAACCGGCTTGTCAGTCGCGAAGGCTGGCAACCTCAGGCGTTCATCGAGCAACACACTTTGCAATAAGGCCGCGGAATGGCTTTTTGCCGCAGATAGCGGGCTTTCGGTAGCATTGGCGGACGTGCCTTGGGCGCGTCTTTGCTTTATCAGTATGGAGAGCGCTATGGCTTGGAACGAGCCGGGTGGCAACTCGAACAATCAGGATCCCTGGGGTGGCCGCCGTGGCGGTGACCGCAAGGGACCGCCGGATCTGGACGAAGCCTTCCGCAAGCTGCAGGACAGCCTTAATGGCCTGTTCGGGGGCGGCAAGAAACGAGGCGGCGATGAAAACCGTGGCGGTGGCTTCGGTTTGCTGGGTATCGCCCTGTTCATCCTTGTACTGGGCTGGCTCTACAGCGCGGTGTACGTGGTCGATGAACAGGAGCAGGCGGTGGTACTTCGCTTCGGCAAGTACTACGACACCGTTGGGCCTGGCCTGAACATCTATTTCCCGCCGATCGATCGCAAGTTCCAGGAGAACGTCACCCGCGAGCGCGCCTATAGCAAGCAGGGGCAGATGCTCACCGAGGACGAGAACATCGTCGAAGTGCCGCTCACTGTGCAGTACAAGATCAGTGACCTGCAGAAGTTCGTGCTGAACGTCGATCAGCCTGAAGTGAGCTTGCAGCACGCCACCGAGAGCGCCCTCCGTCATGTGGTGGGCTCGACCGAGATGGACCAGGTGCTGACCGAAGGCCGTGAGCTGATGGCCAGTGAGATCAAGGAGCGCCTGCAGCGCTTCCTCGACACCTATGGCACCGGCATCACCGTCACCCAGGTCAACGTCCAGAGTGCGGCTGCGCCCCGTGAGGTGCAGGAAGCATTCGATGACGTGATCCGTGCCCGTGAAGATGAACAGCGTGCCAAGAACCAGGCAGAGGCCTACGCCAATGGCGTGATCCCTGAAGCCCGTGGTCAGGCCCAGCGCATCATCGAAGAGGCCAACGGTTACCGTGAAGAGGTCATCTCCCGTGCCAAGGGTGAGGCTGATCGCTTCACCAAACTCGTGGCTGAATACCGCAAGGCGCCCGATGTCACGCGCCAGCGCCTTTACCTCGACACCATGCAGGAAGTCTTCAGCAACACCAGCAAGGTCCTGGTAACGGGTGATAAGGGGCAGAACAACCTGCTGTATCTGCCGCTGGATAAGATGATCGACAACCGCGGTGGTGCCAGTGCGGCGATGCCGGCCCCAGCCCCATCGAGCGGCGCGGCCAGCGACCTGGGTTCGCGTGTCACCACCGATCTGCAGCAGCGCGATCTGCGTTCTAGGGAGAGTCGCTGATGGGTAACAAGTCGCTGATCGCCCTGATCGGGGCTGTCGTGCTCGGGCTGGTAGCCTGGAGCAGCTTCTACATCGTGGCCCAGACCGAACGAGCGGTTCTCCTCCAGTTCGGCCGTATCGTCGAGGCGGATGTCCAGCCCGGCCTTCACGTGAAGATCCCCTACGTCAACCAGGTGCGTAAGTTCGATGCGCGCCTGCTGACCCTGGATTCACCCACCCAGCGTTTCCTGACCCAGGAGAAGAAAGCGGTGATGGTGGATGCCTATGCCAAGTGGCGGGTCTCCGATGCCGAGCGCTTCTACACCGCCACATCCGGCCTCAAGCAGATTGCGGACGAGCGACTCTCCCGTCGTCTCGAGGCCGGCCTGCGCGACCAGTTTGGCAAGCGCACCCTGCATGAAGTGGTGTCCGGTGAGCGCGATGGCCTGATGGCCGATATCACGCGTTCGCTGAACACCATGGCCAGCAAGGAGTTGGGTATCGAGGTCGTGGACGTCCGCGTGAAGGCCATTGACCTGCCTCGCGAGGTGAACCGCAGCGTTTTCGAGCGCATGAGTACCGAGCGCGAGCGGGAAGCACGTGAGCATCGTGCCAAGGGTAGCGAGCTGGCAGAAGGTATCCGCGCGGATGCCGACCGTCAGCGCCGTGTACTGCTGGCCGAGGCCTACCGGGAGTCCGAAGAGCTTCGCGGTGATGGTGATGCCCAGGCGGCTGCCATCTATGCCAAGGCCTACAGCCAGGACCCGGAGTTCTATTCCTTCTACCGGAGCCTGCAGGCTTACCGCGAGAGCTTCGCCAAGAAGAGCGATGTGATGGTGCTGGACCCGCACAGCGAGTTCTTCCAGTTCCTGAACAAGGCCAAGTGAGGATGCACCCCGGCGGACGAACCTGACCGCCGGGGTGACCCTCCGGGAAAACGTGTTATGATGGGCCAGCCGGGAAATCCCGGCTTTTTTGCGTCCGCGGGAATCATGTGGCAGGAAATCGGCATAGCGATCTGTTTTGTGCTGGTGCTGGAAGGCATCCTGCCCTTCCTCTATCCGCGCCGTTGGCGTGCCGCGGTGCTTGGGTTGGCGAGTCTGAAGGATCGCCATCTCCGCCTCATGGGCCTCGCCAGCATGTTGCTGGGGACCGGCCTCCTGTATCTGCTTCACTGAAGGCTTGCCGCCCAGCTAAGAGGGGAGTGGCGAAATGGCAACGGTAGATCGCTGGCTGCTGCCAGACGGAATCGAAGAAGTACTGCCGCCCGACGCGGCGCGCATCGAGGCAGCCCGCCGCCAGGTACTGGACCTGTTCCAGCGCTGGGGCTACGACTTCGTGGTAACCCCGCACATCGAATTTCTCGAATCCCTGCTCACGGGCGCCGGGCAGGATCTTGAATTGCGTACGTTCAAGGTCACGGACCCGCAATCGGGACGGCAGATGGGCTTCCGCGCCGACATCACGCCCCAGGTTGCGCGCCTGGACGCCCATACCCTGCGTCGCGAAGGGCCCAACCGGCTGTGCTATGCGGGCAGTGTCCTGCATGCCAAGCCGCGCGCACTTTCCACCTCCCGCAGCCCGATCCAGCTGGGTGCCGAGCTGTATGGCGATGCCAGCCCGGCCAGCGATGTCGAAGTCATCAGCCTGATGCTGGAGATGCTCGAGCTGGCCGATGTGCCGGACGTGCACATGGACCTTGGTCATGTCGGTATCTACCGTGGTCTTGCCCGTGCTGCCGAGCTGTCGGGCGAAGCTGAGCAGCGTCTTTTCGACGCCCTGCAACGCAAGGCGGTCGATGAGGTGGCCGAGCTGACCGAAGGCCTCCCTGCGCACCTGGCCGGGATGCTTCGCTCCCTCGCCGAGCTCTGCGGTGATCGCCAGGTTCTTGAGCTTGCCCAAGGCGTCCTGGTGGATGCGCCCGAAGAGGTCCATGTCGCGCTCGATGAACTCGTCGCCATCGCGGATGAGCTGGAGCTACGTTATCCGGAGCTTCCGCTGTACTTCGACCTGGGTGAGCTGCGTGGCTACCACTACCACACGGGCGTGGTCTTCGCGGCGTTCGTACCAGGTGAAGGGCAGTCCATTGCCCAGGGTGGTCGCTACGACGACATCGGCGCCGACTTCGGGCGTGCGCGCCCCGCAACGGGCTTCTCCACCGATCTGAAGACCCTGGTGACCCTGGGGCGCATGCAGCTGGATGATGCGCCCGCCGGAATCTGGGCACCGGATGTCCATGACGTCTACCTCTGGCAGGCAATCAAGCGCCTGCGTGGCGAAGGCCAGCGTGTCGTTCAGGCGCTGCCGGGCCAGGATGTGGGCAGTGCGCAGGAAGTGGCATGCGATCGCCAGCTGATCCTGCAGGATGGGCGCTGGCAGGTTGCGCCCCTGGTTTAAGGTTTTCCCGCCGGCGCGCGCCGGCATCGAGCTTCCGAAGAGGACAAGTGTTATGGGTAAGAATGTCGTGGTCCTGGGCACCCAGTGGGGTGATGAGGGCAAAGGCAAGATCGTCGACCTGCTGACCGACCAGGCTGCAGCTGTCGTGCGCTACCAGGGCGGCCACAACGCAGGTCACACCCTGGTGATCGATGGCGAGAAGACCGTCCTGCACCTGATTCCGTCCGGCATCCTGCGCGAGAACGTGCAGTGCATGATCGGCAACGGCGTGGTTGTGGCGCCGGACGCGCTGATGCGCGAGATCACCAAGCTCGAGGAGAAAGGCGTACCGGTTCGCGAGCGCCTGCGCATCAGCCCCTCCTGCACCCTGATCCTCCCGTACCACGTGGCCCTCGACCAGGCGCGCGAGAAGGCGCGTGGTGACGCCAAGATCGGCACCACCGGTCGTGGCATCGGCCCGGCCTACGAGGACAAGGTTGCCCGCCGTGGCCTGCGGATCGGCGACCTGTTCCACCGCGAGCGTTTCGCCGCCAAGTTGGGCGAGCTGCTGGACTACCACAACTTCGTCCTGCAGAACTACTACAAGGAGCCGGCCGTCGACTTCCAGAAGACCCTCGACGAAGCCCTGGGCTATGCCGAGCTGCTGAAGCCGATGATCACCGACGTCGCCGCCCGCCTGCACGAACTGCGCAAGCAGGGCGCCTACATCATGTTCGAGGGCGCCCAGGGCTCCCTGCTGGACATCGACCACGGCACCTACCCCTACGTGACCAGTTCCAGCACCACCGCTGGCGGTACCGCCACCGGCTCCGGCTTCGGCCCGCTGTACCTGGACTACATCCTCGGTATCACCAAGGCCTACACCACCCGTGTCGGCTCCGGCCCGTTCCCCACCGAGCTGTTCGACGACACCGGTGCATACCTGGCCAAGCGTGGCCACGAGTTCGGTTCCACCACCGGTCGTGCCCGTCGTTGTGGCTGGTTCGATGCCGTCATCCTGCGCCGCGCCATCGAGATCAACAGCATCTCCGGCCTGTGCCTGACCAAGCTGGATGTGCTGGATGGCCTCGAAACCATCCGCATCTGCACTGGCTACAAGGACCAGAACGGCAACCTGCTGGACGACGCGCCGACCGATGCCGACAGCTACATCGGCCTGCAGCCGCTGTACGAGGAAATGCCGGGCTGGACCGAGTCCACCGTCGGGGCCAAGTCCCTCGAAGAGCTGCCCGCCAACGCCCGCGCCTACATCAAGCGCGTGGAAGAGCTGGTGGGGGCGCCCATCGACATCATCTCCACTGGCCCGGATCGCAACGAGACCATCGTCCTGCGCCATCCCTACGCCTGAGTGCGATGAACGAGAAAGGGCCGCTGATGCGGCCCTTTTTCTTTGCGAGACAGCGACCGTTCGTCGACCCCTTCTCCTTCCCCTCCGCGCGTCCGCCCCGTCGCAGCCACACTCCATGGGCCGGGTTTCAAAAATTTGCGGCATGCCCCTTGCTGAGGACCTATATAAATCCCGGAAGTCGCCGTTAACCCAGAACGGTCGTTGAGGAGTAATCGTCGTGTCCGCCATCCTTTCCCTCCTGCAGAGCCGCCTGTTGCGGCCTGTATTTATCGCCCTCGGAATCGCCCTGCTGGTGCAGGTGGTGGTGGCTGTTGCACTGACTCGGGGCACGGTCGATGCCTTGGTCACGGACCTTGGCAAGCGCCTGGGGGATGACACCCAGCGCCTGTCCGGAGAACTGGCCCAGGCGGGGCAGGAGGTGTCGGGAAGCCTTTCCAGTCTCTCCACCCAGACCCGCGAGCGCCTGAGCGCCTCCCTTTCCGAGCGGTTGAAGGCCGAGCAGGGGCAGCTGCGCGAATCCCTCGAGCAGAGCCTGAAGGCATCCGCCAACGACCTGGCCCAACTGCTGGCGGCCGTAGCACCTCGCGCCATGTGGGACAGCGATATCCCCACCCTTTCCGAATTCGCTCGGCGCGCCCAGCGCAACCCCAATGTGCTGTTCGTGATCTACGACGATGCCCAGGGTCAGCACCTGACCCGCTACCTCAATCGCGAGAACGAAGTCATCAAGGCCCTGCTGGACAAAGGTCAGGGTGAGCGCGCGCTGGACAAGGTCCTGGATGCAGCGGCCCACGACCCTTCTGTCTATCTGGTCGAGGCCTCCATCAGTCCCAACGGAGTGGAGATCGGCAAGGTGCGCCTCGGCGTTTCCACCGCCTCCGTCGAAACCCAGTTGAAAGCCCTGGACAGTCGCTTCAGTGCCCTCATCGCCAGCAGCGGCGACCTCGTGGCCCAGAGTCTCGCGGGGGCGGCTACCGGCAGTACCGCCGTACTCACGGCGCGCTTGAAGTCTGCCCAGGATGCAGCCAGCAGCATGAGCACCGGTGCCCAGAACACCGTCGAGGGCGCCGCCCATGAGTTGCGCTGGCGCATCGGTCTGGCGCTTGTGCTGGTCGGTCTTGGCGTGCTGCTGGTCCTAGCGGTGGTGCTGGGGCATCGGGTGGTCAATCGCCTGCGCCTGCTCATATCCGCGTTGAATGACCTGGCGGCAGGCGAGGGCGACCTGACCCGGCGCGTGCAGATCGACAGCCGTGACGAGGTGGGGGAGATGGCGGGTGCGGTTAACCGCTTCATCGACAAGCTCCAGCCGATCGTCCGTGAGGCGGGCGAGGTGGCGGTGCGCACCGGTTCGGAGATCCGCTCCCTGGCGGAGCGCAGTAGGGTGGCCGAGGCTGCCGCTGATCGGCAGCGCAACGAAGTCGCCGGCAGCCTGGAGGCTCTGGGCCAGATGGCGGCCGAGGCCCAGGCCGAGAGCCATGCCATGCAGACCGCGCTCCAGCAGGTCGGCGAGATTCGCCAAGCCACCCAGGACAGTGCAGCGATCGCTCGCAAGGTAGGTGGGCTGATCGAAACCCTGGAGGAGCGGGTCCAGAACGGTTCCGAAGTCATCGAGCGCCTGGCGCGGCAAAGCGAGCAGATCGAAGTCGTGCTCTCGGTGATCCACGGTATTGCCGAGCAGACCAACCTGCTCGCGCTCAACGCTGCAATCGAGGCGGCGCGCGCAGGGGAGAGCGGTCGCGGATTCGCCGTGGTCGCCGATGAGGTCCGGGCGCTGGCCAGCAAGACCCAGCAATCCACCGGTGACATCCAGGCTCATATCGGTGCGCTGCAAAAAGGTGCGCAGGAGGCGGTGGCTGCCATCTCCCAGGCCCGAGCGCGGGCTGCCGAGGGGATCGACGCTCTGCGGGACAGCGAGCGCCTGCAGCAGAGCGTCCAGCAGGCGGTCGAAGGTGTGCACGAGGCGGTACGGACTGCGGCGCGCGCGGCTGAGCATCAGGCCGAGGGAGCGGGGGCGGTACGCGGGCGGGTCGATGTCATCCACGCCGAGGCGCGCCTTGCAGCCGAGGCTGTCGCGGCCACGGCCAGCAGCGGGCGCGTGCTGGATGGCCTGGCGGCCCAGCTCAAGTCCAGTCTCGGGCAGTTCAAGGCGTGATGAGGGAATGCCAGAAAGCACAAAGCCGAGCATTGCTCGGCTTTGTCTTGAAGAGTGGTGCCCAGGAGAAGACTCGAACTTCCACGGTGTTGCCACCGCTAGGACCTGAACCTAGTGCGTCTACCAATTCCGCCACCTGGGCACTTTGCGATGATTACTCATCGACTTTTGCTGCACTTGATCGACTGTGTCGACAGGGAGTGCTGCGTCCCTATTTTGAAATCCGACGCATTGTCGTGTTTCTGAAGAGTGGTGCCCAGGAGAAGACTCGAACTTCCACGGTGTTGCCACCGCTAGGACCTGAACCTAGTGCGTCTACCAATTCCGCCACCTGGGCACTGCGTGCGATGATTGCTCACCGTCTTCACACTACAACGTCAGCAACGTTGTGGGCGCGAACTATACGGTTCGGGTTTTTGCTTGTAAACCCCTGACCCCGAAAAAAATTATTCTCTGGCGAAAGCTGACCGACGATTGGATTTCGCGCTTCAATAGCTACATGACAAGCCGACCTATGAATGAAAAGGTGATTCCCAACTGATGGCCGATTGGCAAAACCTCGATCCCGAGGCCGCACGCGAAGCGGAAAAATACGACAACCCCATTCCCAGCCGTGAACTCATCCTGCAGCGCCTCGACGAACGTGGCGCGCCCGCCAGCCGCGAGCAGCTGGTGGAAGAGTTCGGCCTGACCACGGACGACGAGCTGGAAGCCCTGCGGCGCCGGCTGCGTGCCATGGAACGTGATGGCCAGCTTATCTATACGCGCCGTGGTGCCTATGCACCGGTGGACAAGCTCGACCTCATACGCGGCCGCATCAGCGGCCACCGGGACGGCTTCGGCTTCCTGATCCCCGATGATGGCAGCGACGACCTCTTCCTCAGCCCCGCCCAGATGCGCCTCGTGTTTGACGGCGACCGCGCCCTCGCGCGTGTTTCCGGCCACGACCGCCGTGGCCGCCGTGAAGGTGCGCTGGTGGAAGTCATCGAGCGCGCCCACGAGACCCTGGTGGGCCGCTTCTTCGAAGAGAGCGGCATCGGCCGCGTGGTCGCCGACAATCCCAAGATCCAGCAGGAAGTGCTGGTGGCTCCCGACAAGCGGGGCGGTGCACGCCACGGCCAGTTCGTCCAGGTGCGCATCGAGCAATGGCCGAGCGCCTTCCGCCTGGCCCAGGGTGAAGTGGTGGACGTACTGGGCGACTACATGGCGCCCGGCATGGAGATCGAAGTCGCCCTGCGCAGCTACGACATCCCCCACGAGTGGCCCGAGGCCGTCGAGAAGGAGGCCGCCAAGCTCAAGCCCGAAGTGGCCGAGAAGGACAAGCAGAAGCGCGTCGACCTGCGCGACCTGCCCCTGGTCACCATCGACGGCGAGGACGCCCGCGACTTCGACGATGCGGTCTACGCCGAGGCTCGCAAGGGCGGCGGCTGGCGCCTGTTCGTCGCCATCGCCGACGTTTCCCACTATGTGAAGGTCGGTTCGGCGCTGGATGAAGAAGCCGCCAAGCGCGGCAACTCCGTCTACTTCCCCGAGAAGGTCGTGCCGATGCTGCCGGAGGTCCTCTCCAACGGCCTCTGTTCGCTGAACCCCCAGGTCGACCGGCTGGCCATGGTCTGCGAGGTCACCCTGTCCCGGGCTGGCAAGATGACCGGCTACGAGTTCTACGAAGCCGTCATCCACTCCCATGCACGGCTCACCTACACCAAGGTCAGCCAGTTGCTGGAGACGCCCGACTCCCCGGAAGGGCAGCAACTCGCCGAGCAGATGCCGCACCTGGTCCCGCACCTGCAGCAGCTCTACAAGCTCTACAAGGTGCTCCTGGCCGCACGCCACAAGCGTGGCGCCATCGACTTCGAGACCCAGGAGACGCGCATCGTCTTCGGCGCCGATCGCAAGATCGCCGAGATCCGTCCGACCCAGCGCAACGATGCCCACAAGCTGATCGAGGAATGCATGCTCTGCGCGAACGTCGCCACCGCGCGTTTCATGCAGGACCATGACATCCCCTCGCTCTACCGCGTGCACGATGGCCCGCCGGCCGAGCGCCTGGAGAAGCTGCGCCTGTTCCTCGGCGAACTGGGCCTGACCCTCAATAAAGGCAAGGGCGAACCGACGCCGAGCGACTACCAGGCGCTGCTGGAAACCATCCGCGATCGTCCGGACTATCACCTGATCCAGACGGTCATGCTGCGTTCCCTCAGCCAGGCGGTGTACAGCGCCGACAACCAGGGCCACTTCGGCCTCAACTACGACGCCTACACCCACTTCACCTCGCCGATCCGTCGCTACCCGGACCTGCTGGTGCACCGCGCCATCCGCAGCGTGATCCGCTCCAAGCGCGAAACCGAGCACGTCCGCCGTGCCGGCGCCGCCGCCATGCCCAAGGCACGCATCTACCCGTACGACGAAGCGGCTCTTGAGCGCCTCGGCGAGCAGTGCTCCATGACCGAGCGCCGTGCCGACGAAGCCACCCGCGATGTCACCAACTGGCTGAAGTGCGAGTACATGCGCGAGCGGGTGGGCGAGACCTTCCCCGGCGTCATCTCTGCCGTCACCGGCTTCGGCCTGTTCGTCGAACTCACCGACATCTATGTGGAAGGCCTGGTGCACGTCACCGCCCTGCCTGGCGACTACTACCACTTCGACGCAATCCATCACCGCCTCGCCGGTGAGCGCAGCGGCCGCAGCTTCCGTCTGGGGGATCAGGTGGAAGTGGTCATCGCCCGGGTCGACCTGGACGAGCGCAAGATCGACTTCGAGCTGTCCGAGAACGTGCTGACTGCGCCGGTCGGCCGCAAGAAACGCGGGGCCGACAAGGCCGCGCCGGTTGCTGAGCCTCGTACCGCCAAGGGGGCCAAGACCCGCAGCCGCGGAAGCAAGCCCTCTGCCCAGGCGAAGAAGGCCGCGCGAGCGCTTCAGCCCGAGCAGATGGCTCCCGGCGTCGCCGTGGCACCCCGTCGTGCCAAGGCCGGCAGGGTCCAGGCGCTGCCGCCGGTGGCGCCCGAAATCCTTGCCCAGGCCGAGGAGATGCTTGGCAATACCGACGTCAAGCGCAGTCGCGCCCTGAAGCAGGCGTTGCTCAGCGAGGCCCGACAGGGCGGCGAGAAGCCGCGCGAAGGCAAGGGCAAGGCCGGCAAGGGTTCGTCCCGCGCCGCGCCCTTCGGCGCCGACGGCCAGGACCCGGCCGGCAAGGCCCGGCCTGCCAAGGCGGGGGGTGACAAGTCGAAGAAGGCCAAGCCCGCCGCCAAGGCGAGCAAGCCAGGCAAGCATCGCAAGGGGCCGCCCAAGCCCAAGGCCGCCGGTAGCGGCAAGAACAAGGTCAAGTCATGAGTGAGTTGGAAAAGGTCTACGGCGTGCACGCCGTGGAAGCGTTGTTGCGTCACCACCCCAAGCGCGTGAAGCAGTTGTGGCTGGCCGAGAGCCGGCAGGACCCGCGCATCCAGGCCCTGCTGGGCCTGGCCGGGCAGGCCCGCGTACCGGTCGGCAACAAGGATCGGCGTGAGCTGGATGAATGGGCCGAGGGTGTCCACCAGGGCGTCGTCGCCGAAGTCAGCCCCAGCCAGGTGTGGGGCGAGAACATGCTCGACGAACTGCTGGAGCGCAGCGAGGGCCCGCCCTTGCTGCTGGTACTGGACGGCGTCACCGATCCGCACAACCTCGGCGCCTGCCTGCGCACCGCCGATGCCGCCGGCGTACAGGCGGTCATCGTGCCGAAGGACAAGTCCGCCACCCTCAACGCTACGGTGCGCAAGGTCGCCTGCGGTGCAGCGGAGGTGGTGCCCCTGGTGGCCGTCACCAACCTGGCCCGCACCCTGGAGAAACTGCAGAAGAAGGGCCTGTGGACGGTCGGCACTGCCGGCGAGGCCGAGCAGGTCATCTACCAGCAGGACCTCACCGGCCCCACCGTGCTGATCATGGGGGCCGAAGGCAAGGGCATGCGCCGCCTGACCCGCGAGCATTGCGACTACCTCGTCAAGCTGCCCATGGGCGGCAGCGTCAGCAGCCTCAACGTCTCCGTCGCCACCGGCATCTGCCTGTTCGAGGCCGTACGCCAGCGCACCGCCGGCAAGCCTTCCGCCGCCAGCGGCCGCTAGCAAACCGCGCCGGGGCGTGCCACTTCGGCCGTCCCGGCGCGTCCTTCGCGGCTGTTCAAATATTCACCAGTTTTTCTTGCGTGGCCCTGCGCCCTTCTCTAGAATGGCGCCCCTTGCCGCGACGGCAGGCGTTCGTACGCCCGATGTCCAGCAAGCCAAAACGAAACATTCACTCCTTGCCTGACCACGATGTTGGCAGGCTACAACCCGTAAGGAGCATTTATGCGTCATTACGAAATCATCTTCCTGGTTCACCCGGACCAGAGCGAGCAGGTTGGTGGCATGGTCGAGCGCTACACCAAGCTGATCGAAGAAGACGGCGGCAAGATCCACCGTCTGGAAGATTGGGGCCGTCGTCAACTGGCCTACGCCATCAACAACGTTCACAAGGCTCACTACGTGATGCTGAACGTCGAGTGCAGCGGCAAGGCCCTGGCCGAGCTGGAAGACAACTTCCGCTACAACGACGCCGTCCTGCGCAACCTGGTCATCCGTCGCGATGAAGCCGTTACCGGCCAGTCCGAGATGCTCAAGGCCGAGGAAAACCGCAACGAGCGCCGTGAGCGTCGTGAGCGCGTTGAGACTGAAAGCGCCGCTGAAGGCGATGACAGCGACAACGACAGCGACAACGCTGACGAGTAATCCCCGGACCTTATTGAGGAGCCAAGTTCATGGCACGTTTCTTCCGTCGTCGTAAGTTCTGCCGTTTCACCGCTGAAGGCGTGAAAGAGATCGACTTCAAGGATCTCAACACCCTGAAGGCCTACATCTCCGAAACTGGCAAGATCGTTCCCAGCCGTATCACCGGTACCAAGGCCAAGTACCAGCGTCAGCTGGCCACCGCTATCAAGCGCGCCCGCTACCTGGCCCTGCTGCCCTACACCGACAGCCACGGCCGTTGATCCCGGACTGCCGGCAAGCTGAGAGATAGATCGCATGCGCGCACTGGCTGAATTCACCATGCGGGGCCGCATGCAGGCGACACTGGCCGTAGCCGGTTCCGCCGCTGTTCCACTGTTGTTCTGGCTGAGTGCGGCCGCAGGTGGCCTCGTGCTGCTGCGGCGCGGCTTCAGCGATGCCTTCGGCATCCTGGCCTGGGCGGTCCTGCCGGCGTTCTGCTGGTGGTACCTGGGCGAACCGAGCACCCTTCTGGTCCTGCTCGGGACGCTGGTGCTGGCGCAGATCCTGCGCGCCACCACCTCCTGGAACCATGTACTGCTGGGCAGCCTGGTGATCGGGGTGGTGTTCGCCCTGGTGCTGGGCCATACCCATGGCGAATTGATCAGCGCCCTCTCGACCGAGATTTCCAAGGTCATGGCGCAGTTCAAGAGTGGCAGTCCCGCGTCGGGCGAAGAGGCCGACGCGTTGCAGGCGATGATGTTGCCGCTCCTTACCGGAGTGATGGCCTCCTCGCTGCAGATGACCAGCCTGCTCTGCCTGGTGCTTGCGCGTTACTGGCAGGCGGCGCTGTACAACCCGGGCGGTTTCGGCCGCGAATTCCGGAGTCTGCGCCTGTCGCCCGTCGTCGCGGTGTTGCTGTTGCTGGGTGCCATGCTGGCACCGCAACTGTCGCCCGAGGCGGCGATGTTCGGCCCGCTGTGCAGCGTGCCGCTGCTGGTCGCCGGTATCGCATTGGGGCATGGCCTGATCGCCCAGAAACAGCTGTCGGGCGGTTGGCTGGTGGTGTTGTACGCCGCCGTGCTGATGCTCGGGAACTTGATCTGTCTGTTGGCTGTGATCGACAGCCTGTTTGATTTTCGCGGCCGCCTTGCGCGCAAGAACGGCGCCGGCCCCGCGAACGGTGAAGGTTAAAAGTTAAGAGGTTAATGCCAAATGGAAGTCATCCTGCTGGAAAAAATCGCCAACCTGGGCAACCTGGGCGACAAGGTGAACGTAAAGTCCGGTTACGGCCGTAACTACCTGCTGCCGCAGGGCAAGGCCACCGCTGCTACCGCCGAGAACGTTGCTGCGTTCGAAGCCCGCCGCGCTGAACTGGAAAAACTGGCTGCCGACAAGAAGGCTTCTGCCGAAGCCCGCGCTGCCCAACTGTCCGAGCTGGAAGTGACCATCACTGCCACCGCTGGTGACGAAGGCAAGCTGTTCGGTTCCATCGGTACCCACGACATCGCTGACGCCCTGACCGCCGCTGGCGTTCCGGTTGCCAAGGCCGAAGTCCGCCTGCCGAACGGCACCATCCGCCAGACCGGCGAATACGACGTGGCCGTGCACCTGCACACCGACGTCGAAGCCGCGGTCAAGCTGATCGTCGTAGCCGCCTAAGCGACGCGCCCGGTGGGTCCTCGCTTGAGGGCCATCCAGGCGGAGCAGGCTTGCACTCCGGTGCGGCCGGCTCAACAATCGGGCACGTCATTGCGCAAGCGGTGACGTGCCCGTTGTCTTTCTACCCCCTTCCATTCCGAGCCCATGAACGAGATCAGCATTCCCGAGCAGTTCGACCTGGAAACCTCAGCCCTCAAGGTGCCGCCGCACTCCATCGAGGCCGAGCAGGCGGTTCTGGGTGGCCTCATGCTGGACAACAACGCCTGGGAGCGGGTGCTGGACCAGGTGTCCGATGGCGACTTCTACCGCCACGACCACCGACTGATCTTCCGCTCCATCTTCAAGCTCGCCGAGCGCAACATGCCCTTCGACGTCGTCACCCTGTCCGAGCAACTGGACAAGGAAGGGCAGCTGTCCCAGGTCGGTGGCCTGGCGTACCTCGGCGAACTGGCCAAGAACACCCCCTCGGTGGCCAACATCAAGGCCTACGCGCAGATCATCCGCGAGCGCGCCACCCTGCGGCAGCTGATCGGCATCAGCAACGAGATCGCCGACAGCGCCTACGCCCCCCAGGGCCGTACCGGCGAGGAGATCCTCGACGAGGCCGAGCGCAAGATCTTCGAGATCGCCGAAGCCCGTCCCAAGACCGGCGGCCCGGTAGGCATCAACGACATCCTGGTCAGGGCCATCGACCGCATCGACGAACTGTTCAACAACGGCGATGCCATCACCGGCCTGACCACCGGCTTCGACGACCTCGACCAGCAGACCAGCGGCCTGCAGCCGGCAGACCTGATCATCGTCGCCGGCCGTCCCTCTATGGGTAAGACCACCTTCGCCATGAACCTGGTGGAGAACGCCCTGATGCGCAGCGACAAGGCGATCCTGGTGTACTCCCTGGAGATGCCCTCGGAATCCATCGTGATCCGTATGCTCGCCTCCCTCGGCCGCATCGACCAGACCAAGGTCCGTGCCGGCCGGCTGGACGACGACGACTGGCCGCGGCTCACCTCCGCGGTGAACCTGCTCAACGACCGCAAGCTGTTCATCGACGACACCGCCGGCATCTCCCCCTCGGAAATGCGCGCCCGTACCCGCCGCCTGGCCCGCGAGCACGGCGAGATCGGCCTGATCATGGTCGACTACCTGCAGCTCATGCAGATCCCGGGTTCCAGCGGCGACAGCCGGGTGAACGAGATCTCCGAGATCTCCCGCTCGCTCAAGGCCCTGGCCAAGGAATTCAACTGCCCGGTGATCGCCCTGTCCCAGCTCAACCGCTCCCTGGAACAGCGCCCCAACAAGCGTCCGGTCAACTCCGACCTCCGCGAATCCGGGGCCATCGAGCAGGACGCCGACATCATCATGTTCGTGTACCGCGACGAGGTGTATCACCCCGAGACCGAGTACAAGGGCGTCGCCGAGATCATCATCGGCAAGCAGCGTAACGGCCCCATCGGCACCGTGCGCCTGGCCTTCCTCGGCAAGTACTCGCGCTTCGAGAACCTCGCCCCCGGCAGCTACAACTTCGAAGACGAGTAGACCGGCTCGCAACATCCGTCGTGGATCAATGAACACGGGCGCCCTGCAGGTATCATGGGCGCCCGTTTTCGTTCATGAGCCACGCCCATGCGCCCGCTGATCGCCGCCGTCGACCTTTCCGCCATCCGCCACAACCTCGCCGTCGCCCAGCGCTGCGCGCCCGGACGCCAGGTGTTCGCGGTGGTCAAGGCCAATGCCTACGGCCACGGTGTACGCGAAGTGGTGAGCGTGCTGCGTGGCGTTGCCGACGGTTTCGCCGTCGCCTGCCTGGAGGAGGCTGCCGAAGTCCGCGCCCTGGACGACCGCGCCCGCATCCTGCTGCTGGAAGGCTGCTTCGAAGCGCGTGAAGTGATGATCGCCGCCCAGCTCGGCCTCGACCTGGTGATCCAGAGCGAGCGCCAGGCCCGCGCCCTGCTGGCGTCTGACATCGGCCGTCCGCTGAACGTCTGGCTCAAGCTCGACACCGGCATGCACCGCCTGGGTTTCGACGGTGACAGCCTGCGTGCCTGGCATGCCCACCTGCAGGGCGACGCACGCATCGCCGAGCTCAACCTAATCAGCCACTTCGCCTGTGCCGACGAGCGCGGCCACAGCCTCACCGAGGTGCAACTGGAGCGCTTCCTCGACGTCCTCGACCTGGATTTCCACCAGCGCAGCCTGGCCAACTCGGCCGCCGTGCTCAGCGTCCCGGCCGCTCACATGGACTGGGTCCGCCCCGGCATCATGCTCTACGGCGCCAGCGCCATCAGCGACCTCAGCGCCCGCGAACTGGGGCTCAAGCCGGCCATGAGCCTGACCGCCGAACTGATCGCCGTGCGCGACGTGGCTGCCGGCGAGAGCGTTGGCTACGGCGCCACCTGGGTCGCCCAGCGCCCTTCGCGGATCGGCACCGTCAGCTGCGGCTACGCCGACGGCTACCCGCGCCACGCCCCCAGCGGCACCCCCGTGGTGATCCACGGCCAGCGCGTCCCGCTGGCCGGGCGGGTGTCGATGGACATGCTCGCGGTGGACCTCACCGACCTGCCGGAGGCCCGCGAAGGGGATGCCGTGGAACTCTGGGGGGCGCAATTGCCGGTGGATGAAGTGGCCGCCGCCTGCGGCACCATCGGCTACGAGCTGCTGACCAAGGTCACTGCCCGCGTTCCCCGTCGCTACCTCAGCTGACGGGGAGGGCACACAGGCTCAGGTCAGCCCGGTGGGCACCTTCAGCACGTCCAGGCGCAGGCAGGCCTCGCCGGACAGCTCGCCGTTGTCGCCGAATATGGCGAAGCCCGAACGTCCCCGGTCCTTCACCTGGTAGAGCGCCTGGTCCGCCGTCTTGTACAGGCCGGCGAACTGCCGGGCGTGGTTCGGGTAGAGCGCCACGCCGATGCTGATGGTCACCGTCAGCTCGTGCTGGCCGTAGCTCACCGGCTTGGACAGCTCCGCCAGCAGGCGCTCAGCGATCTCGCGCGCGTGGGGTTCGGCATCCGGCCCGCAGATCAGCACCGCGAACTCGTCCCCGCCCAGCCGCGCCACGCTGTCGCCGCCGCGCACGTGCTCGCGCAGGCGGTGGCCGATGGCCCGCAGCATCGCGTCCCCGGCGTCGTGGCCATGGCGGTCGTTGATCGGCTTGAAGTGGTCCAGGTCGATCAGCATCAGCGCCACCGTTTCCTCGCGGCGTCCCGCATTGGCCAGGGCCTGCTCGGCGCGGTCGATCAGGTGGCGACGGTTGGGCAGGTCCGTGAGGCTGTCGTGGAAGGCCGCGTGCTCCAGCTCGCGCTCCCGCTCGCTGAGGCGCTGGTTGGCCGCCGCCAGTTCCGCCGTGCGCCGGGTCACCGCCGCCTGCAGCTCGTCCGAGCTGGCCTGCATCTGCGCCAGCCGCGCAGTCTTCTCGCGGTCGGCCAGCTCCAGCGCGGCCGCCTTCTCCTGCTTGAGCATCTGGATGCGGTAGGCCAGGGCGAAGGAGAACAGGATGGACTCGGCCGCCACCGCGATGGGGAACATGTAGGCCGTGAAGTTGGTGGGCTGCACGATTCCCGCCGCACGCATCACCAGCACGGCGGTGCTGATCAGCACCGTGCCGTAGCCCACCAGGTAGAAGCGCGCCGGGAAGAAGCCCTGGTAACAGCGCACCCCCGCGCTGACCAGCGCAGTGGGCACCGTGACGATGGGCGTCAGGGCGATCAGCAGGGCGCCCTCGGCGCGGTAGCCGAAGGCGTTGATCAGGATGGCGATGGCATAGAGCACGCAGCCGGTGTTGAACGCCCGATCCGCCCACACCAGCCCGCGCCGGGTGTAGAGCAGCTCCTGGGTGAAGCGCATGACGAAGATGCCCCACAGCGAGGGCAGGGTGATGCGGTCCAGCCAGAACGGCACCGGCCAGTCTCCCCAGAAGTACTGGAAGCCGTGACCGGTCATGCTGAGGATGAACACCAGCGCGCAGCCGGTGGCCAGCACGTACCAGAAGTAGGCCTTGTCCCGCAGCGCCACGAGGATGAACAGGTTGTAGAGGAACAGCGCCAGGATCACCCCGTAGATGATGCCGAAGCCCATGTTCTCGGTGGCACGCAGGTCCTGCAGGTCCTGCAGCTGCCAGACCTTCAGCGGGAAGGAGTTGCCGGCCGGGTCGTAGCTGCGGAAGTAGAAGGTCAGCCCCTGCTCGTCGATGGGCGGCAGGCGGAACACCATGCGCCGGTAGTCATGGTCGCGGCCCTCGGCGAAGGGCACGCTCTCGCTGGTGATGCGCTCCTGCCAGCCGCCCTGGCCGTCCGGCAGGAACAGGCTCACCCGGTACACGGTGATGCCCGAGTTCTCCAGCCACCACTGCGCCGGAGCCCCCGGCGCGCGGGCCAGTTGCACCTTCACCCACCACTGGCTGCGGCTCTGCCCCACCGAAGCACGCCCCTCGGCCGGCACGAAGCGCGCCTGCACCGCCGGGTCGGCCATGTCGGCGATGGTCAATTGGCCGCTGGGGTCTTCGAGGAGTTCGATGGAGCCGTTGAGGGTGCGGCCGCTGCTATCGGGTTGCAGGGTGAAGGGGGCTGCGCCGGCGTACGTGCACAGACCAAGAACACCCAGCAGAGCCATCAGGGGGATGAGTCGAGATAACACCGCACGCTCCTGTGTGCCCGTTACCGGTGGAAGCGGGCGATCTTGTTATCGGCGGGAGTATAGCCATTGGACATCAACGCTTCATGACAGGAGCACGAATCGTGCCGTCATCTGTCCGAAGCACCCTCAAAAAACCAAGCGTGGGAGTCGGGCTTGTACATTTTTTGTGCTATATTCCGCGCCCCCGTGAAAGCCAGCTGATCAAAAAACATGCAAGCCGCCAAGCCGCTGTTCGACTACCCCAAGTACTGGGCCGAGTGCTTCGGGCCCGCCCCCTTCCTGCCCATGAGCCGGGAAGAGATGGATCAGCTGGGCTGGGATTCCTGCGACATCATCATCGTCACCGGCGATGCCTACGTCGATCATCCTTCGTTCGGCATGGCCATCATCGGCCGTCTGCTGGAGGCCCAGGGCTTCCGCGTGGGGATCATCGCCCAGCCCGACTGGCGCTCGAAGGACGACTTCATGAAGCTCGGCGAGCCGAACCTGTTCTTCGGGGTCGCCGCCGGCAACATGGACTCCATGATCAACCGCTACACCGCCGACCGTAAGATCCGATCCGACGACGCCTACACCCCCGGCGGCGTCGCCGGCAAGCGCCCCGACCGCGCCAGCCTGGTCTACAGCCAGCGCTGCAAGGAAGCCTACACCCACGTCCCGGTGGTGCTCGGTGGCATCGAAGCCTCCCTGCGCCGCATCGCCCACTACGACTACTGGCAGGACAAGGTGCGCCGCTCCATCCTCATGGACGCCACCGCCGACATCCTCCTCTACGGCAACGCCGAGCGCGCCGTGGTCGAGATCGCCCAGCGCCTGTCCCGTGGCGAAGCCATCGAACGCATCACCGACGTGCGCGGCACCGCCTTCGTCCGCCGCGACACCCCCGAAGGCTGGTACGAGGTGGACTCCACCCGCATCGACCGCCCGGGCCGCGTCGACAAGATCATCAACCCCTACGTCAACACCCAGGACACCGAAGCCTGCGCCATCGAGCAGGCCAAAGGGGAGGTCGAGGACCCGAACGAAGCCAAGGTCGTGCAGATCCTCGACAGCCCGCGCATGACCCGCGACAAGACGGTGATCCGCCTGCCGTCCTTCGAGAAGGTGCGTAACGACCCGGTCCTCTACGCCCACGCCAACCGCGTGCTGCACCTGGAGACCAACCCGGGCAACGCCCGCGCACTGGTGCAGAAGCATGGCGAGGTGGACGTGTGGTTCAACCCGCCACCCATCCCCATGACCACCGAGGAAATGGACTACGTGTTCGGCATGCCCTACGCGCGCGTGCCGCACCCGGCCTATGGCAAGGAGAAGATCCCCGCCTACGAGATGATCCGTTTCTCGGTGAACATCATGCGTGGCTGCTTCGGTGGCTGCACCTTCTGCTCCATCACCGAGCACGAAGGCCGCATCATCCAGAACCGCTCCCACGACTCGATCATCCGCGAGATCGAGGAAATGCGTGACAAGGTGCCGGGCTTCACCGGCGTGGTCTCCGACCTCGGCGGCCCGACCGCCAACATGTACCGCATCGCCTGCAAGGACCCGGAGATCGAGCGTCACTGCCGCAAACCGTCCTGCGTCTTCCCCGGCATCTGCGAGAACCTCAACACCGACCACAGCTCGCTCATCGAGCTGTACCGGAAGGCGCGCGCACTGCCCGGCGTGAAGAAGATCCTCATCGCCTCCGGCCTGCGCTACGACCTGGCCGTGGAGTCCCCCGAGTACGTCAAGGAGCTGGTGACCCACCACGTCGGCGGCTACCTCAAGATCGCCCCGGAGCACACCGAGCGCGGCCCGCTGGACAAGATGATGAAGCCCGGCATCGGCAGCTACGACCGCTTCAAGCAGATGTTCGAGAAGTACTCGAAGGAAGCGGGCAAGGAGCAGTACCTCATCCCGTACTTCATCGCCGCCCACCCCGGCACCACCGACGAAGACATGATGAACCTCGCCCTGTGGCTCAAGCGCAACGGCTTCCGCGCCGACCAGGTGCAGGCCTTCTACCCCTCGCCCATGGCCACCGCCACGGCCATGTACCACTCGGGCAAGAACCCCCTGCGCAAGGTCACCTACAAGAGCGACGGCGTCACCATCGTCAAGAGCGAGGAGCAGCGTCGCCTGCACAAGGCCTTCCTGCGCTACCACGACCCGAAGAACTGGCCGCTGCTGCGCGAGGCCCTGCAGCGCATGGGCCGCGCCGACCTGATCGGTAACGCCAAGCACCAGCTGATCCCCACCTTCCAGCCCCAGGCCGACGAGTACCACAGCGCCCGCCGCAAGAACTCCACCACGGCCGGCACACGCAAGGCCGGCAGCACCGGCAAGGTGCTCACCCAGCACACCGGCCTGCCGCCCCGCGGCAGCGATGGCAGCAAGCCCTGGGACAAGCGCGAGCAGGCCAAGGCGGCAGCCCAGGCCCGCAAGCGCGCCGAGGAGAAGGCCGCCGGGCCCGGCAAGGGCGGTGGCAAGAAGCCCGCAAAGCGCCCCGTCGCGCCGCGCTAAATGAAAACGCCAGCCTTCGGGCTGGCGTTTTTGTGTGTGCGCTCCAGCGGATGAGCCTCCCGGCTGCCGGGCGTAGAGACTAGACCGCCATCTCCCACAACGGCATCACCGTCACCCGCACCTCCGGGTCATGGCTGCCGCCCCCGAGGATCACCCCCCGCAGTGGGGAGACGTCCGAGAAGTCCCGGCCCCAGCCGAGGGTGATGTGCTCCAGGTCCGGCAGCATGTTGTTGGTCGGGTCGAAGTCCACCCAGCCGTGCCGGGGGCAGTACACCGACACCCAGGCGTGGGAGGCGTCGGCGCCGATCAGCCGGGGTTGCCCCGGTGGGGGCTGGGTCAGCAGGTAGCCGCTGACGTAGCGTGCGGCCAGGCCCCGCGAGCGCAGGCAGGCCAGCATCAGGTGGGCGAAGTCCTGACACACGCCACGGCGGCGCTCCAGCACTTCCACCAGGGGCGTCGCCACCTGGGTCGCGTCGGCGTCGAAGTCGAACTCGCGGAAGATCTTCTCCATCAGTGCCGCCACGCCCCGCAGCAGCGGTCGGCCGAGGGGGAAGCAGTCCTCGGCGTAGTCGGCGAACTGGCGCTTCAGGCGCACGTAGGGCGACTCGCTGCGGAAGCGGCAGGCCTCCAGTGTGTCCGCCGGCAGCGGCCGCCCGGTGTAGGCCAGGCCGGCCAGCACCTGTTCCCAGGCTGGCGAGGCGTCGAGGTCGAAGGGGCCGCGGGGCAGCACCTCCACCAGCAGCCGCGCGTTGACCTGCAGTTCGTCGTGGGGGCGCTCGAAGGCCAGCCGGGTCAGCGGGTTGCCGAACACGTCCAGCCCGTCGCTGCGGGTCGAGGGTGCGGGGTGGATCTCCAGGGACTGGCCATGGCAGCGCTGCCAGGGGCATTCCCGGGGCCACAGGTGCACCTGCTGCTGCGACAGCGACACCGGCGAGGCATAGCGGTAGAGGGTGTCGTGGAACACCTGGTAGCGCGCGCCCTGGGGCGCGATGGAGAGGGCGGGGGCGTGCATCAGGTGGACACCGTTTGCTGGCTGACGTCATCGACATGGGCAAAATAGCGCAGCCCGAGGCGGTCGGAGAGCTGGCCGGCGAGGGTGGCGATCTCCTGCAGCAGGCCGGCCAGCCCTTCCAGCACCTCGTCGACGCTGTCGGCGCCGAACAGCGGGTTCTCCAGGCTGCCCAGGTCGAAGGCCAGCAGGCGCCCGATCAGCCCGCTGAGCACCAGCTCCTGGGGCGCCCCGAAGGTCTCGTGCACGCGCGCCAGCGAGCGTTCCAGCGCCTGCAGCTGGAAGCGCAGGGCGTGGGGGTTCTGTTCGTGCAGCAGCAGCAGGTCCAGCACCGGGATCAGCTGCGGCGAGGCCAGGTAGCGCGAGCGGTAGGTGATGGTGCTGTTGCCCAGCTCCAGCAGCCAGTCCAGGGTGCCGGCCTCCCAGGCCGCGCCACCGCGCAGGACGCCGGCGATGGCCTCGGCGAAGAACTGCACCCGCTCGATGCGCCGGCCGATCATCAGGAAGCGCCAGCCGTCGTCGCGGGTCATGTCGTCCAGGGCGAAGCCCGACAGCGCCGCCATCGACATCAGCAGCCGCCCGAGGAAGTCCAGGGCATCGCCCAGGTCCACCTGGCGCGGGTCGAGGGCATTCACCTCGCGTTGCAGCTCCAGCAGCGCGTGCCAGTTCTCCCGCGACAGGCGCCCGCGCACCTGTGCGGCGGACCAGTGCAGCCGGCGCAGGTTGGCGCGCAGGCTGAAGGGCCAGTCCTCGCTCAGCAAAGCGTCCAGCAGGCGCCGCTCCAGGGGCGCGTCGCCGGCCGGCAACTGCCCCAGCTGGCCGGCCAGGTGCAATGCGCTGTGCAGCGCCTGCTCGTCGCCGTCGGCGTCCACGTAGCGGGTCAGCACCACCCGCAGCAAGCGCGCCGAGTCGTCGCAGCGCTCGGCGTAGCGGCCGAACCAGAACAGGTTCTCCACCAGCCGCGAGGGCAGGTACGGGTCCTGGCGCACCAGGTCGCGCACCCCCAGTTCGCGCGGGCGCAGCGGTTCCCCGGTCACCGGGCGGTCGGCCAGCACCCAGGTGTCCTTGCTGGCGCCGCCGCGCTGCATGGACACCACCTCGGCATCCGCCTCCGAGGCCACCCGCGTCAGCCCGCCGGGCATCACCCAGTAGCCGCCGTCGGCCGTGGCCACCGCGAACACCCGCATGCCGATGGCGCGGGCCTGCAGGGTGCCGCCGTGGTCCGGCTGCCACACCGGGGCCAGCGACAGCTGCGCCTGGTGCTGCGCCACGTAGGCGTGGGGGCGTGTCCGCAGGCGCTGGTGCAGGGCTTCGCGCTCGGGGGCCGAGAGGGTGTGGCCGAAGACCGGTTCGAAACTCTGGGAAGGGAAGGCCGGCTTGATCACCAGCCCCTCCAGCCCGGTGAGGATGTCCCCCAGCGCGCCCGGCTCGCCGCACCAGCGGGTGCCCACGGTGGGCAGCAGCAGCTCCTCGCCGAACAGGCGGCGGTTCACCCCCGGGAGGAAGCCCAGCAGCCCCGGTGATTCCAGCACGCCGCTGCCCAGGGCATTGGCCACCAGCACCCGGCCCTGGCGCACCGCCTCCAGCAGGCCGGGCACGCCCAGGGCCGAGTCGGTGCGCAGTTCCAGCGGGTCGCAGAAGTCGTCGTCCAGGCGGCGCAGTACGGCGTGCACGCGCTTCAGGCCGCCCAAGGTCTTCAGGTAGAGGGTGGCGTCGCGCACAGTCAGGTCGCTGCCTTCCACCAGGGGGAAGCCCAGCTGGCGGGCCAGGTACAGGTGCTCGAAGTAGGTCTCGTTGAAGCGTCCGGGGGTCAGCAGCACCACCAGCGGCGTCTCGCCATCGCTGGGGGCCTGGCGCAGCAGGGTGTCCTGCAGGGCGCGGAAGTAGCCGGCCAGGTACTGCACCCGCAGGTCGCGGTACAGCTCCGGCAGGGCGCGGGAGACGATCTGCCGGTTCTCCAGCGCATAGCCCGCGCCGGAGGGGGCCTGGGTGCGGTCGGCCAGCACGTGCCACTGGCCGTCGGCATCGCGCGCCAGGTCCACCGCGTAGCTGTGCAGGAAGCGCCCGCCCGCCGGGCGGATGCCCTGGCAGGGCCAGAGGAAGCTGGTGTGACCGAACACCAGCTCGCTGGGCAGCAGACCCTCGCCCACCAGGCGCTGCTCGCCGTAGAGGTCGGCCAGCACCGCGTCCAGCAGGCGTGCGCGCTGGGCCACGCCGGCGGCGATGGGCGCCCATTCCGCCGCGCTGAGCAGGTTCGGCAGCAGGTCCAGCTCCCAGGGGCGGTCGGTGCCCTTGGGGTCGGCGTAGACGTTGTAGGTGACGCCGTTCTCCTGGATCTGCCGCACCAGCAGCTCCTGGCGCTGGCGCAGCTGGGCCGCGCCGCTGCGCGCCAGTTGCTGGTGCAGGCGCTGCCAGTGGGGACGCACACGGCCCTCCGCCTCCAGCAGCTCGTGGTAGGCGGTGGGGCTGTAGGGGTAGTGGGCGAGCAGGTCAGGCATCGGGGACTCGGTTCAGGGTGGCCCGGATCAGCGGCGGCGCAGGTCCAGGGTCATGGGCAGTTCGTCGCTCCTCGCCGGGGCGGTGACCTCCAGCGTGCCGGGGGTGTGCCCGTGGCGGAAGAACCGCGCCAGGCGCCGGCTTTCCGCCTCGTAGGCGTTGACCGGCACGCGCTCGTAGTTGCGCCCGCCCGGGTGGGCCACATGGTACTGGCAGCCGCCCAGGGAGCGCTGCATCCAGGTGTCCACCAAGTCGAACACCAAGGGCGCGTGCACGCCGATGGTGGGCTGCAGGCACGCGGCCGGCTGCCAGGCGCGGTAGCGCACGGCGCCGATGTACTCGCCGACCCGGCCGGTGTTCTGCAGCGGCACCGGTTCGCCGTTGCAGGTCAGCACGTAGCGGTCCGGGGCCAGGCCGCCGAGGCGCACCTGCACCCGCTCCAGGGAGGAGTCGACGTAGCGCACGGTGCCGCCGATGGTGCCTTCCTCGCCGAGCACGTGCCAGGGCTCCAGGGCCTGGCGCAGCTCCAGCTCGATGCCCTTCACGGCGAAGTCGCCGTACCGCGGGAAGCGGAACTCGAAGTGCGGGTCGAACCAGTCGCTGCGCACCGGGTAGCCGGCCTCGTTCAGCTCCTGCACCACGTCCTCGAAGTCCTGGCGGACGACGTGCGGCAGCATGAAGCGGTCATGCAGGTCGGTGCCCCAGCGGGCCAGCTTCGGCGGCGCGTAGGGCGCCTCCCAGAAGCGTGCCACCAGCCCGCGCAGCAGCAGCTGCTGGGCCAGGCTCATGCGTGCGTGGGGCGGCATCTCGAAGGCGCGCAGCTCCAGCAGGCCCAGGCGGCCGCTGGCGCTGTCGGGTGAATAGAGCTTGTCGATGCAGAACTCGGCGCGGTGGGTGTTGCCGGTCACGTCCACCAGCAGGTTGCGCAGCAGCCGGTCCACCCGCCAGGGCGGGCAGTCGCTGCCGGGTGCGGGCATCTGCGAGAAGGCCACTTCCAGCTCGTAGAGCGCATCGTTGCGCGCCTCGTCCACCCGGGGTGCCTGGGAGGTGGGGCCGATGAACAGGCCGGAGAACAGGTACGACAGCGACGGGTGGTTGTGCCAGTAGCTCACCAGGCTGCGCA
Organism: Metapseudomonas otitidis; assembly: GCF_900111835.1. GTDB lineage: Bacteria > Pseudomonadota > Gammaproteobacteria > Pseudomonadales > Pseudomonadaceae > Metapseudomonas > Metapseudomonas otitidis. The sequence continues at coordinate 136,693 of NZ_FOJP01000009.1, read as the reverse complement.
GCAGGTCCGGGCGGCGCAGGAAGGGCGAGTCCGCCGGGGTGGCGCCGCCGAGGACGAAATGGTTGCCGCCGCCGGTGCCGACGTGGCGGCCGTCGACCATGAACTTCTCGCTGGCCAGCCGCGTCTGCCGGGCTGCCTCGTAGAGGAACTCGGTGCGCTCCTCCAGCTCGTCCCAGTTGCTGGCCGGGTGGATGTTCACCTCGATCACGCCCGGATCCGGGGTGACGCGGAAGCATTCCAGGCGCGGGTCGCGCGGCGGCTCGTAGCCCTCCAGCAGCACCGGGCAGGCCAGGGCCCCGGCGGTGGCCTCGATGGCCGCCACCAGTTCCAGGTAGGCCTCCAGCTCCCCCAGCGGTGGCATGAACAGGTACAGCCGGCCCTCGCGGGGCTCGGCGCAGAGCGCGGTGCGGGTGATGCCGCCGGCGGACTGGTGCGGGCCGGGCGGCTGCTGTGCCGGCGTGGCGGCTCCATGGCGCGGCTGGGTGCGCAGCTCGGCGGCTCGGCGCAGCGGGGGGAAGGCCTGGCTGGGGTCGGCGGCCTGCACGTAGGGGTAGTCCGCCTCGCTGACCCAGGGTTGCGAGTCCAGCGGCAGGCGATAGCCCAGCGGCGAGTCGCCGGGGATCAGCCGGCAGTGTTCGTCCCGCAGGAACCAGGGGCCGGTCTGCCAAGCGTCGCCGGCTGGGCTGCGCGCCAGTGGCAGCACCTGCCCGACCACGCTGCCCAGGCCGCGCTCGAACACCCGGCGCAGGCGTTCACGCTCCAGCGGGTCGGCCAGGCGCGGGTCGTCCGGGGTGACGTTGATCGGCAGGCGGCGCTCGCGCCACAGGTAGTAGAGGGCGTCCTCATAGGCCGGGAACAGCGCCGAGTCCGGCAGGCCCAGCTGCTGCGCCACGCCGGCCAGGAAGCGCGCCGCCAGCTCGGCGTCGGCACCGTAGTCGCGGCGTTCGTCGGCCAGCAGGGCGCGGTCCTGCCAGACCGGCTCGCCGTCCTTGCGCCAGAAGCAGTTCAGCGACCAGCGCGGCAATTGCTCGCCGGGGTACCACTTGCCCTGGCCGAAGTGCACCAGGCCCTGGGGTGCGTAGTGGTCGCGCAGGCGGTGGAACAGCTCGGCGGCCAGGCGCCGCTTGTTGGGGCCGAGGGCGGCGGTGTTCCACTCCGGGTCGTCGGGGTAGTCGATGGCGACGAAGGTCGGCTCGCCGCCCATGGTCAGGCGCACGTCGCGGGCCTGCAGGTCGCGGTCGATGCGCCGGCCGAGGTCCTGGATGGCCTGCCATTGCGCGTCGCTGTAGGGGCGGGTGACCCGGGGCGCTTCCCAGACCCGCTCCACGCGCATGCTGTGGCTGAACTCGCACTCGCATTCCTCCAGCATCCCGCTGATGGGCGCGGCGGAGGAGGGCTCGGGGCTGCAGGCGAGCGGGATGTGGCCTTCACCGGCGAACAGCCCGGAGGTGGGGTCCAGGCCGATCCAGCCGGCGCCGGGCAGGTACACCTCGCACCAGGCGTGCAGGTCGGTGAAGTCCACCTCGGTGCCGCTGGGGCCGTCGAGGGCCTTCTGGTCGGCGGTGAGCTGGATCAGGTAGCCGGAGACGAAGCGCGCCGCCAGGCCCAGGTGGCGCAGCAACTGCACCAGCAGCCAGGCGGAGTCGCGGCAGGAGCCGGAGCCCTTCTCCAGGCTCTCCTCCGGGCTCTGCACCCCCGGCTCCAGGCGGATCAGGTAGCGGATGTCGTTGGCCAGGCGCTGGTTCAGCTCCACCAGGAAATCCACCGTGCCCCGGGGCGTGCGGTCCACGCCGGCCAGGTAGTCGGCGAACAGCGGTGTGGCCGGCAGGCGGATCAGGTAGGGCGCCAGTTCGCGGGCCTCGTCGGCGGTGTAGTCGAAGGGCGCCAGCTCGGCGTAGGGCTCGAGGAAGAAGTCGAAGGGGTTGAACACCGCCATCTCGGCCACCAGGTCCACCTCGACCTTGAGTTCGCCGGTCTTCTCCGGGAACACCAGGCGCGCCAGGTAGTTGCCCTGGGGGTCCTGCTGCCAGTTGATGAAGTGCTGCTCGGGCAGCACCTTCAGGCTGTAGCCGAGGATGCGGGTGCGGCTGTGGGGCGCCGGGCGCAGGCGGATCACCTGCGGGCCGAGGGCAATGGCCCGGTCGTAGCGGTAGTGGGTGACGTGATGCAGAGCGACGTGGATCGACACGGCGTGCCTCCTGCGAGCCTGGGCGATGAGCCTGCTGCGCAAGTCTCATGCCAGCGGCCAGGGTCCTGTTTTGGGGTGGTCGACGGCGCTTGCGGCACCGCATTGGGGCCGCAACCGCACCGTTTCGAGCGGCCTGCACGAAAATGGTTCGTGCCGCACTCGGGTCGGGTCCGCGGGTGAGCTTAGACAGGGAAGATGACCGGCGCGCAGGCGGAGGCAGCCGTGCCCGCCCCATCGCGGATAAATCCGCTCCCACAGGGCGCAGCATAGGTAGCCCGGGCTTCAGCCCGGGAGGCCCGAGCCAGTCGGTAGGCCGGACGTCGCTCTCTACGTCCGCCGACGGTGCGGCGGGTGCTCCGCTGGTGGACCGGTGAAGCGCGGCCCACCCATCGCCGATGAGCCTGCCCCCACAGCGCGCGGCGTAGGTAGCCCGGGCTTCAGCCCGGGAGAGCCGAGCCAGCCGGTAGGGCAGACGTTGCTCTCTCGTCCATCGACGTTGCGGTGGGGGCCTAGCCCTGGCAGTTGCCCGGCAGGCTGGCGATCCAGCGCTGGAGGATGTCCAGGCCCTCGCGGTGGGTGGTGGAGCGGCCCAGCTCCGGCATCATCACGCTGGGGTCGGTGCTTTCTACGCGGTAGGTGAGCACCGAGGCGTCGGGCTGGCCGGGGTGGATGTCCACCAGGCGGTCGCCGGAGCCCTTGCCCGCCGCCACCGGCTGCTTGCACAGGCCGTAGTTGATGCCCATCGCAGCCGCCGCATCGAGGAACAACCCGGAGGTGCGTGCCGGCCCCTTGGGGTTGTGGCAGTGGCCGCAGTTGGCGTCCAGGTAGCTGCGGGCCTGCCGCTCCAGGGGCTCGTCGGGGCGCGGGTGGCCGAACAGCGCGTTGCGCGGCAGGTCGGCGACCGGCCCCGGTACACCGGCGAGAAAGCCCCGGGCCTGCCAGCGCTCCAGCTGGTTGGCGTTGCCGTCGGCGTACACCAGCTCGCGGTTCAGGTGGCGAACCTTGGGCCCGAGCGGGCGTACGCCCTCGCCGTGGTGCTCTTCGTGGCAGCCGGCGCACTGGTTGGCGTCGGGCACCTGGTAGTCCACCGCCAGGGGCTGCCCGGCGTCGTCCTGCAGGGTCAGGTCCAGGCTGGCGCCGGCCCATTCCAGGGTGGCTTCGCGCTGGGCTTCGTCCCACACGTAGGGCAGGGCCACCCAGCCGTCCTTCTGGCGCAGCAGGATGCGCGTCTCCACCAGCCGCACCTGGTCCAGGGGCAGGCCCTTGGTCGGGTCGCGTTCGTCGCGGGTGTTCTTCAGCAGGCGACCCTGGGCGTCCTTCGGGTAGTAGAAGGTCTTGGTTAGCACCGTGCCCACCGGGTAGTCGAAGTGGTCTTCGCCGTACTGCGCGGCCTGGCCCTCCGGCATCCAGACGGTGCGCAGCTTGTGCGCGTAGTCGGTGAACAGCGGGGTGTTCAGGTCGTAGGGCAGCACCTCGGCGGCGGGCGTGAGGTGCCCGTCGCGCAGGTGCAGCATGCCCCACTGGCTGAGCGTCTCCGGGTAGGCATCGCCTTCGGGCATGAAGCGCGGCGCCTGCTCCCGGCCGCAACCGGCGAGCAGCAGCAGCGCCAGCAGGAGCGCGCGCCCCTTCATGCGCCAGGCGCCTTGGCCGGGGTGCCGAGGACGATTTCCGGCAGGCGCGGCAGCGTGCAGCGGTGGGCGCTCATGTCGGTGCTGATGTTCTTGTAGCCGTTGGGGCCGTCGACGTTGATCAGCGTGGCCTCGCCGTTGTCGACGCAGATGCCCAGCTCCGCCGGCAGCTTGCCGTCCACCCGCTTGGCGGGGTTCACGTAGCCGTCCCAGAGGATGTCCGGCAGGCGGCCGTTGAGGCCGAACTTGGCCAGCTTGAGGGCCTTGAGTTCGAGGTTGTCGGGGCTGTCGCCGCCCGGTCCGAAGCGGTTGCCGTGGATGTAGATGCGCTCGGGGTAGGGGTCGAAGCTCTCCGAGGTGGAGAGGTTGGTGTAGCCGGTGCTGAAGTAGCTGCTGACGATGACGTTGGCGGTACGGTGGCCGCCGATATCGTTGTCGAAGATCTCCACGTCGTCGTTGGAGTTGATCACCACGCCGGAGCCCGCCGGCACGCTGGCCACCGGGGTGCCCTTGTGGCCGAAGTTGTCGTGGTCGTTGTCCTTGACCTGGTTGCGGTAGACCCGGGTGCCGTGCCCCGGCTGCTGCAGGTTGGGCATGTTGAACACGAGGATGCCGCCGGTGTTGCCGGTGGCGACGTTGTCGTAGACGTCGGCGCCGATGGTGTTCTCGATCTCGATGCCGGCGACGTTGCGCTCGGCCCGGCTGTTGCGCACCACCACGTTGCGCGACTGGCCGACGTAGATGCCGGCGTCGGAGGCGCCGATGGCCACCGCGCCTTCGATCAGGGTGTTCTCGGTCTGCACCGGGTAGATGCCGTAGGCGCCGTTCTCGGTGGCCGGGCCGTTGGTCCATTCGGTGCGCACGTTGCGGATGACGATGTTCTTGCCGCCCACCACCTTGAGCGCATCGCCCTTGGTGTCCTCCAGGGCCAGGTCCTCGATGGTGAAGTCCGAGGCATCCACCAGCAGCCCTTCGGCGCCGGCCTTCTGGCCCTTGAAGTTGAGGATGGTCTTGTCCATCCCGGCGCCCTTGAGGGTCACGCCGCTGACCTTGAGGCTGAGGCTGCGGTCGAGCTGGTAGGTGCCGGCGGGAATCTCGATGACGGTGCCCGGCTTGGCCTTGATCAGCCTGGCCTGCAGGTCCTTCTGGAAGTCCGCGTGGGTGGTGGGTGCCTTGTCCTGCTCGCCGCAGGCGGCCAGGACGAGTGACAGCGCAAGAAGGGAGAGAGGGGCGATACGCATGGCAGGCTCCGTCATTGTTTTTATTGAATTGGCACTATAGTGCTAAAAACAATGTGTAACCAGTTCTTTCAGGAGCCTGCCGCCCGGCGGTTCAGGCGGGCAGACGCAGGTGCAGGATGGGGAAGGGGCGACCGGAGCCGTCCAGCTCGGAGCGCTGCTCCAGCTCGAAGCCCAGGTGGTGGTAGAAGCCCACGGCCTGCGGGTTCTGTTCGTTCACATCCACCGCGCGGGCGCCGTCCACGTCGATGGCGTGCTGCATCAGGCGGCGCCCCAGGCCCTGGCCGTGGCAGGCCGGGTCGACGAAGAGCATCTCCACCTTGCCCTCGGCGGTGCCGACGAAGCCGTGCAACTGGCTGGCCGCATCCCGTGCGGCGGTGAGCCGTACGCAATCCAGGTAGGTGTCGCGCACCAGGGGGCGGAAGAAGTCGATGTCGTCTTCGCCAAGGAAGTGATGGGTGGCGCGCACGGCGGCTTCCCAGATGGCTGCCAGGCGCTGGCGGTCGGCGTCGGTGAGGGGGGAAAGGGTTTCCAGGTCCATGGGTTACCAGTGTCCTTTGCGTCGGTTCCAGTGGTAGAGCAGGCGGGCGAAGGCCTTGTAGCCCAGCTGCGCCAGCGAATGGACAAGAGGCAGTGACAACAGGCGGGCCTTCCAGCGCTCCTTCGGCGAGTGGCGCCAGAGCACGATGAAGGCGTCCACGCCCATGCGCTTCACGCCCTGCTCATCCACCACGTGCAGGCGTTCGCGCACGTATTCCAGCGATTCGCCGATCTCCGCGACGGCGTCGTTGTCCTGGTGGATGTCGGCCCATTGCACCTGGCAGGCGGTGGTCTTGTCCTTCTGCCCTTCGATGCCCGCCCGGCACACCGGGCAGGCGCTGTTGTAGTAGACCTTGATGCGGTCCTGGTCATCGGCCATGGGGCACTCCCTGCGCGGGCCGGATCGGCCCGGGCGCCAGGGTGCTGCAGCGCCCCTCGGGCTGTCCAGCGGTCAGTGCGGCTTGCGGTCCACCCACTTGGGCGCGACGGTGGGCTGCCAGGCTTCCAGGCGGCCGAGCAACTGGTCGGGGGTGCCGCCGACCTGCAGCATGCCGCGGTGCTGGTCACGCACGAAGCGCTCTTCCACCAGGTGGTCGAGGAACTCGGTGAGCTTGCCGTAGAAGCTGTTCACCTCCAGCAGGCCCAGGGGCTTGCTGTGGTAGCCGAGCTGGCCCCAGGTCCACACCTCGAACAGTTCCTCCAGGGTGCCCAGGCCGCCGGGCAGGGCGATGAAGGCGTCGGCCAGTTCGGCCATGCGGGCCTTGCGCGCGTGCATGCCGTCGACAACTTCCAGGCGGCTCAGGCCCTTGTGGCCGATCTCCGCCTCTTCCAGGCTGCGCGGGATGATGCCGATCACCTCGCCGCCAGCAGCCAGGGCTGCATCGGCCACGGTGCCCATCAGGCCCACGGCGCCACCGCCGTACACCAGGGTGATGCCGCGCTCGGCGAGGGTACGGCCCAGGTCGCTGGCCGCGCGTTGGTAGATGGGGTTGGCGCCGGGGCTGGCGCCGCAGAATACGCAGACGGAGCGCAAGGTCATGATCGGTTCCTGGCGAAAAAAGCGCGCAAGATTACCGACTTCGCACCCGTCCCGGAAGCGGCGCATGGGCGCAGCTTCCGAACGGTAGGGACGCGCCGGGTTCAGTCGGCGCAGGTGCCGCTGGCGCCGGCAGCGTAGGCGGCGAGCAGGCTCTGCAGGAAGTTCATGGCAAGGCTCCGTTGGGATGACGTGCACAGCCTAGGGGCGCCCGCCGTGGCCTGCACGACAAGGCTTTGCATCGCCCTGATAGGCGGTTGCCAATCGTGCGGCCCGTTGCCGCAGGTTATGGGAACTGGCGCTCGAGTCAGGCAGTCTTCCGTGTCGGGCGCTTTGCCCAAACCTGCCAAGGAGAAACCCATGATTCGCAAGCTCGTCGTTGCATCCGTGCTGGCCCTGGCCAGTGCTCCGCTGCTCGCTGCTGAATGCTCCGTGGATGTCGAGGCCACCGACCAGATGACCTTCAACACCAAGGAAATCAAGGTCAGCAAGAGCTGCAAGAGCTTCACCGTGAACCTCAAACACGTGGGCAAGCTGCCCAAGAACGTGATGGGTCACAACTGGGTGCTGACCAAGACCGCCGACGCCCAGCCGGTTGCCACCGAAGGCATGGCCGCCGGTGTCGACAAGGACTACCTGAAGGCCGACGACGCCCGCATCATCGCCCACACCAAGCTGATCGGTGGCGGCGAGAGCACCAGCGTCTCCTTCGACGTGTCCAAGCTGGCTGCGGGTGAAAGCTACGAGTTCTTCTGCTCGTTCCCCGGCCACGTGGCGATGATGAAGGGCAACCTGGCCCTGGTCGACTGATCACTCAGGCAAGGCAAGAAGGCCGCTCATCGAAGCGGCCTTTTTCATGGGTGTTTTTTGTCCACCACACGGGGACACGGCGAACGCCAATGGTGGATGGAAAGAGCGCCATCCACCCTGCGCCCCGACCGGCGACGTGCCTGTGTGCAGGAGCGCGCTCTGCTCGCGAACTCCCGGGTTGGGAAGCCCGTATCAGGCCCCGACCTGCCCCGCCGTCATCTTGAAGATGCCCTGGGCGTTGCTGCTGTCGAAGGCCAGGTCCAGGCGGCCGGTGCTGTCGTCCACCCGGCGCTGGATGAACTCCACGAAGGACCCCGGCACCTCCCGCTGCACCGGTCGGCCGCTGGCGTCCAGCAGTTCGCGCCGGACCTGCACGGCGCGGTAGGCGGTCTGCAGGACGCGGCCGGAGGCGGAGACCTCGATGCTCGGCTTCATCGGCCGGCCCTTGGCGTTCTGCTCGGCCACCAGGGCCTCCAGGTCGGCGACGCGGTCGGTCAGGTGGTTGAACATGTTGCCCTCGGTGGCGATCCAGGCCATCTCCACGCTTTCCTCCCGCAGGCGCAGGTAGTCCGCTTCGTGCGGGGCCGGGTGCTGGCGGTCGAAGGCGGCGTGGAGCGCCGGGAGCAGTTCGCGGGCCTGGGCCGGGCTGCACTGGCGCTCCCGCCAGAGCTGGTCGAGCACCGCCAGGTGCGTGGGCGAGAGCGGGTCGCGGCTCTGGCCCACCACGCGGCTCACGGCCTCGCGGAAGCCTTCGCTGAAACGTCCCGGGTGCAGTTCGGAGACGAAGAACTGGGCGATGTCCTCCGGCAGGTCGAGGTGGCGGTAGGCGTGCCCGGTCATGTTCAGGCGGGTCAGCGGGTAGGTGCGCACGTCAGTGAAGCCCAGGGGCTCCAGCAGGCGGTTGAAGGCCTGGCGACCGCGCGGCAGCGCGCCGTTGTCCGGCCAGTCGACGGTGCGGATGGCGCCGTGGTCGAAGCACACCTGGCGCCCGGCGGCGCGCTGTTCCTCGACGTAGGTGCGGCCGATGGGCACCGCCTCCACCAGCTTGTGGAACAGGCACAGGTTGAGCGCCTCGGCCAGCCAGGCGCGGTGCACCTGCCGGTCATCGAAGGGGAAGGCGGCCAGGCCCTCGGGCACTTCCACGTGGGTGCGCACCCAATGGGCGGCGTCGGGGCCGATCACATGGGCAACCAGGTCGAACAGGCGGTCGGTGGACATCGGCGGCTTCCAGCGGCGAGGACGATGGCGTTATCCAAGCAGCCGGGCGGGGGCGCGGCAAACGAAAAAAACCGCTGCATTCATTCCGTTTTTTCCTGATGGGGCGGTTCCAGCTGCTCGCGCATCCAGCGCACGAAATCGCGCACCTTGGGTACCTCGGCGGTGTGCTCGGGGTAGGCCAGGTAGTAGGCGTTGCGGCTGGGCATGGCGTGGTCCCAGGGGATCGCCAGCTTGCCCTCGGCCAGTTCCTCTTCCACCAGGAAGCGCGGCAGCAGGGCCACGCCGCAGCCGGCCTGGGCGGCGCGGATGCACATGTAGGAGGTGTCGAAGCGCGGCCCGTGGTAGCTGTGCTCGGTGTGCCGGCCCTGGCTCTGGAACCACTCGTGCCAGGCTTCCGGGCGGGTGGCGTTCTGCAGCAGCACCAGGCGGGTGAGCTGGGTGGGGTCGGTGAAGGGGGCCTCGGGCAGGGTGGAGGGGGCGCACACCGGCACCACCTCCTCGCTGAACAGGCGGATGCACTCGGCACCGGGCAGTGCGCCCTGGCCGAAGAACAGCGCCACGTCGGCGCGGCCCTGCACCAGCGCATCCGGCTCCAGCTCGTTGCGCACGTCCAGGTGGATGTTTGGGTGGCGCAGGCGCCAGCCCTTCAGGCGCGGGATCAGCCAGCGCGCGCCGAAGGTGGGCGGCGTCGCCACCCGCAGCACCTCGGTCTCGCCGCCGTAGGACAGCATGTAGTGGGTCGACATCTCTACCTGGGTGAGGATCTTGCGCACCTCGGCCAGGTACAGCGCACCCGCCGGGGTCAGCTGCAGGCGCCGGCGCACGCGGCGGAACAGCAGGTGCTGGAGCATGTCCTCCAGCTGCGCCACCTGCTTGCTCACGGCGCTCTGGGTCAGTGCCAGTTCTTCCGAAGCGCGGGTGAAGCTCAGGTGCCGGGCCACGGCCTCGAAGCATTGCAGGGCGGTGAGGGAGGGCATGTGGCGCTTGAGCATGGGCGGGTCCGGGCGGCTGGGGTTCATGAGCAAACGGAATGATATGTGGAGCAAAGGTCGTTTGTTGGCAAGCCCCCGGAGCGGCTAATACTGGCGCCGACCTTTCATCCCGTGCTTTCCAGGAGTTCCCATGGTTGCCGCATTGCTCGATCGCCTGGGCGTCGCCCCCGGCCTCTACCAGCAGGGCGATCACGCCGTGCACACCCCCATCGACGGCAGTGTCATCGGCCAGGTGCGGCTGCAGGGCCGTGACGAGGCGCGGGCCTGCATCGAGCGGGCCGATGCCGCCTTCCAGGCCTGGCGCCAGGTGCCGGCGCCGCGCCGGGGCGAGCTGCTGCGCCGCTTCGGCGAGGCGCTGCGGGCGCACAAGGCGGACCTCGGCGAGCTGGTCTCCTGGGAGGCCGGCAAGATCGCCCAGGAAGGCCTGGGCGAGGTGCAGGAGATGATCGACATCTGCGACTTCGCCGTCGGCCTGTCGCGCCAGCTCTACGGCCTGACCATCGCCTCCGAGCGGCCGGGCCACCACATGCGCGAGACCTGGCACCCGCTGGGTGTGGTCGGGGTGATCAGCGCCTTCAACTTCCCGGTGGCGGTGTGGTCGTGGAACGCCGCGCTGGCGCTGGTGTGCGGCAACAGCGTGGTGTGGAAGCCCTCGGAGAAGACCCCGCTCACCGCCCTGGCCTGCCAGGCGCTGTTCGAGCGCGTGGCCGCTGAGTTCACCGAGGCCCCGGCGCACCTCTGCCAGGTCCTGCTGGGTGCCCGCGAGGCCGGCGAGGCGCTGGTGGACGACCGTCGCGTGGCGCTGGTCAGCGCCACCGGCAGCACCCGCATGGGCCGCGAAGTGGCGCCCCGGGTGGCTGCGCGCTTCGGCCGCAGCATCCTCGAACTGGGCGGCAACAACGCGATGATCCTCGCCCCCAGCGCCGACCTCGACCTGGCGGTGCGGGCCATCCTCTTCAGCGCCGTCGGCACCGCCGGCCAGCGCTGCACCACCCTGCGCCGGCTGATCGCCCACGAGTCGGTGAAGGCCGAGATCGTCGAGCGCCTCAAGGTCGCCTATGCCCGCGTGCGCATCGGCCACCCGCTGGAGGGCAACCTGGTCGGCCCGCTGATCGACCGGGGCAGCTTCGAGGCCATGCAGGCCGCGCTGGACAAGGCCCGCGCCGAAGGCGGCACGGTGTTCGGCGGCGAGCGCCAGCTGGCCGAGCGCTACCCAGGCGGCTACTACGTGTCGCCGGCCATCGTCGAGATGCCGGGACAGACCGAGGTGGTGTGCCACGAGACCTTCGCGCCGATCCTCTACGTCATCGGCTACCGCGACTTCGACGAGGCGGTGGCGCTGAACAACGCCGTGCCCCAGGGCCTGTCGTCCTGCCTGTTCACCACCGACGTGCGCGAGGCGGAACGCTTCCAGTCGGCGGTGGGCAGCGACTGCGGCATCGCCAACGTCAACATCGGCCCCAGCGGGGCGGAGATCGGCGGCGCCTTCGGCGGCGAGAAGGAAACCGGCGGTGGCCGCGAATCCGGCTCCGACGCCTGGAAGGCCTACATGCGCCGGCAGACCAACACCGTGAACTATTCCCACGAGCTGCCGCTGGCCCAGGGCATCACCTTCGATTGAGCGGGTCGCTACACCGGCCCTGAGGAGTCGTGCATGTCCCTGCGTTCGTCCTGTCTCTGGGAGTCCGTGACACCGGCGTTGCCCGAGGCCGCCGCGCTGTCCGGCGAGGTCCGGGCCGACGTCTGCGTCATCGGTGGCGGCATCACCGGCCTGAACGCCGCCCTGCGCCTGCTGGAGGCGGGGCGCCGGGTGTGCGTGCTGGAGGCCCATGAAGCGGGCCACGGCGGCTCCGGGCGCAACGTCGGGCTGGTCAACGCCGGCCTGTGGATTCCGCCGGACGACATCGTCGCCGGGCTCGGCGAGGCGGTCGGCGAGCGCCTCAACCGCACCCTTGGCGGCGCCCCGGCCCAGGTGTTCGAGGTGATCGAACGCTACGGCATCGACTGCCAGCTGCGCCGCGAAGGCACCCTGCACATGGCCCACAACGCCCGTGGCCAGGCCGACCTCGCCAGCCGCTGTGCCCAGTGGCAGCGGCGTGGCGCTCCGGTGGAGCTGCTCACCGGCCAGGCCTGCCGCGATGCCACCGGCACCGACCGCATCGCGGCGGCCCTGCTGGACCGCCGCGCCGGCACCCTCAACCCCATGGGCTACACCCGGGGGCTGGCGCGGGCGGTGGTGGGGCTGGGCGGCCAGTTGTTCCACCACAGCGCGGTGAACCGGCTGGAGCGCCAGGGCTCGCTCTGGTGCGTCGCCACCGAGCGCGGCACCGTGATGGCGCCCCAGGTGGTCATCGCCTCCAACGCCTACACCGAAGGGGAATGGACCGAGCTGCGCCGCCACTTCTTCCCCGGCTTCTATTACCAGGTGGCCTCGGCGCCGCTCACCGGCGAGGCCGCCGCGCGCATCCTGCCGGGCGGGCAGGGCTCCTGGGACACCCGCCAGGTGCTCAGCAGCATCCGCCGCGACGCCGAGGGCCGCCTGCTGCTGGGCAGCCTGGGCAATGGCGCGCAGAAGCCGCTGTGGTTCCTCAAGGCCTGGGCCGACCGCATCCAGGGCCACTACTTCCCCTACCTGGGCAAGGTGGAGTGGACCCACACCTGGACCGGCTGCATCGCCTTCACCCCGGACCACCTGATGCGCCTGTTCGAGCCAGCCCCCGGGCTGGTGGCGGTCACCGGCTACAACGGCCGGGGCGTCACCACCGGCACCGTGGTCGGGCGCGCCTTCGCCGACTACCTGCTGGGCGCCTCGCCGGATGCCCTGCCGATGCCCTTCCAGCCGATGACGCCGGTGGCCGCCGTGGGCCTGCGCAGCGGCCTGTACGAGCTGGGCTTCTCCCTCTACCACGCCGGGCAGTGCCTGCGGGTGGTCATCTGATGGGCCACCGCCCCGACCGCCCGGCCGGGCGCGGTGCGGCCTCTTCGCGACAGCGGCACGCCGAGCCGGGCCTTCGCCCGGCCTGCGACGCCGTGTCCATCACACTGTCGGCAATCCGGACCGCCGCCCGGGCGGTCATGCACTAGCCTGTATTGGTGCGCGAGCCCGCCGCCCGCGCACCAGGCGTGTGCACTTCGGTGACAGTGGCAGTTACCAGGGGTTGCGCTTGCGGCGCCGGGGGTTGCTATTGCCTGGCGAGTGCCCGGAAGGAGGGGTGCTGCCGGGTTGCACCTTTGTCCGGAGGCGGGTTGCACATTGCCGTTCCAGACGGTTCGGAGGGCTGTACGACGTTTTTTCAGGACGCGCAAAAACGAGTGGCACGGCGCTTGCTGAAGTAACCGCTGCCAACACATAACCCCCCTCAGGAGCACAACTCCCATGCCTCACAAGTCTTTCAAGAAAGGTGTTCTGGCTGTTGCGGTTTCCAGTGTTATGAGTCTGTCTTCCCTGGCGTTCGCCGACGTGGTGATCGGCGTGGCCGGTCCGCACACCGGCGCCAACGCCTCCTTCGGCGAGCAGTACTGGCGTGGCGCGAGCCAGGCCGCCGAGGACATCAATGCCGCCGGTGGGGTCAACGGCGAGAAGATCAAGCTGGTCAAGGCGGACGACGCCTGCGAACCGAAGCAGGCCGTGGCCGTGGCCAACCGCCTGGTGGACCAGGACAAGGCCATCGGCGTGGTCGGGCACTTCTGCTCCTCCTCCACCATCCCGGCGTCGGAGGTCTACGACGAGGCGGGCATCATCGCCATCACCCCCGGCTCCACCAACCCGCAGGTCACCGAGCGCGGCCTGTCCGGCATGTTCCGCATGTGCGGCCGTGACGACCAGCAGGGTATCGTCGCCGGCGACTACATCGTCGACGTGCTCAAGGCCACCAAGGTGGCGATCGTCCACGACAAGGACACCTACGGCCAGGGCCTGGCCGACGCCACCAAGGCGCAGCTGGCCAAGCGCGGCGTGAAGGAGGTGCTGTACGAGGGCCTGACCCGTGGCGAGAAGGACTTCAACGCCCTGGTCACCAAGATCCGCGCCAGCGGGGCGGAAGTGGTCTACTTCGGCGGCCTGCACCCCGAGGCCGGCCCGCTGGTCCGGCAGATGCGCGAGCAGGGCCTGACCGCCAAGTTCCTCTCCGGCGACGGCATCGTCACCGACGAGCTGGTCACCACCGCCGGCGGCCCGCAGTACGTCAAGGGCGTGCTGATGACCTTCGGCGCCGACCCGCGCAAGATCGCCGACGGTGCCGCCGTGATCGAGAAGTTCCGCGCCAACGGCTTCGAGCCGGAAGGCTACACCCTCTACTCCTACGCCTCCCTGCAGGCCCTGGCCGCGGCCTTCAACGGGGCCGGTGCCAACGATGCGGCCAAGGCGTCCGCCTGGCTGAAGTCGCACCCGGTGCAGACCGTGATGGGCAAGAAGGAGTGGGATGCCAAGGGCGACCTGAAGGTATCCGACTACGTGATCTACGAGTGGGATGACCAAGGGAAGTACCACCAGCAGTAAGCGCCGGCCGGGAACGGCCGCGCGCCGGCCCGGCGGTGTCCACGACGCCGCCCGGCCTTCGAGCGACCGATCCCCGGCGTAATGGCTCGGCCGGCCCGCCAGGCGCCACCCGCACCTGGCCGGCCGGTGTGTTCCGGGTCCCGCTCGAATCCCACCTGCTTGTGCCGCGCAGGCGACTGCCCGACGTAACACGGCGATTCAGTGGCACCCGTCCGATTTCACTCGCGGGGGCTGGCCGAACCCAAGGCCCGTCCTCCAGAAGACGAGACTGATCAATGGACGGCATCTTCCTGCAACAGCTGATCAACGGCCTGACCCTCGGGTCGGTCTACGGGCTCATCGCCATCGGCTACACCATGGTTTACGGCATCATCGGCATGATCAACTTCGCCCACGGCGAGGTGTACATGATCTCCGCCTACCTCTCGGCCATCGGCCTCGCGCTGCTGGCCTTCTTCGGGCTCGAATCCTTCCCGCTGCTGATCCTCGGTACCTTGCTGTTCACCATCGCGGTGACCGGCATCTACGGCTTCGTGATCGAGCGCATCGCCTACAAGCCGCTGCGCAACTCCACGCGCCTGGCACCGCTGATCTCCGCCATCGGCATGTCGCTGATCCTGCAGAACTACGTGCAGCTGGCCCAGGGCGCCCGCCAGCAGGGCGTGCCCACGCTGCTGGACGGCGCGCTGAAGTTCCACGTCGGCGAGGGCTTCGTGCAGCTCACCTACACCAAGGTGTTCATCCTGGTGGCCGCCTTCATCGGCATGGGCGTGCTCACCTACGTGATCCAGCGCACCAAGCTCGGGCGCATGTGCCGCGCCACCCAGCAGGACCGCAAGATGGCCTCGATCCTCGGCATCAACACCGACCGGGTGATCTCCTACGTGTTCGTCATCGGCGCTGCCATGGCCGCGCTGGCCGGCGTGCTGATCACCATGAACTACGGCACCTTCGACTTCTATGCCGGCTTCATCATCGGCATCAAGGCGTTCACCGCCGCGGTGCTCGGCGGCATCGGCTCGCTGCCCGGCGCGATGCTCGGCGGGATCATCCTCGGGGTCGCGGAGGCGCAGTTCTCCGGGATGGTCAATACCGACTACAAGGACGTCTTCAGCTTCTCCCTGCTGGTGCTGATCCTGATCTTCCGTCCCCAGGGCCTGCTCGGCCGCCCGCACGTCGCCAAGGTGTAAGCATGTCTTCTGCCTCCAAGATCGATATCAAGAAGAGCCTGGTGGACGCCATCGTCGCCGGCCTGCTGGCGCTGATCGTGTTCGGCCCCATCGTCGGGGTGGTGCTCGACGGCTACAGCTTCAACCTGCAGCCGGAGCGCGTCGCCTGGATGGTCGGCGCCGTGGTGGTCGGCCGCTTCCTCCTCAGCCTGTACCTGCAGAGCGCCGGCGGTTCCGGCCTGCTGGAGCGCTTCGAACGCGGCGGCTCCGGCGTCCACGTGCTGCCGCCGGACCACCGCAGCGCGATGCGCTGGGTGCTGCCGCTGGTGATCGTCGCCGCGGTGATCTTCCCCTTCTTCGCCAGCAAGTACCTGCTCACCGTGGTCATCCTCGGGCTGATCTACGTGCTGCTGGGCCTGGGGCTGAACATCGTGGTCGGCCTCGCCGGCCTGCTCGACCTCGGCTACGTGGCCTTCTACGCCATCGGCGCCTACGGCCTGGCGCTGGGCTACGAGCACCTGGGGCTGGGCTTCTGGAGCGTGCTGCCGCTGGCCGCCCTGGCCGCTGCCCTGGCCGGGGCCATCCTCGGCTTCCCGGTGTTGCGCATGCACGGCGACTACCTGGCCATCGTCACCCTCGGCTTCGGCGAGATCATCCGCCTGGTGCTGAACAACTGGCTGAGCTTCACCGGCGGTCCCAACGGCATGTCGGTGCCGTCGCCGACCTTCTTCGGCCTGGAGTTCGGCCGGCGGGCCAAGGACGGGGGGACGCCGATCCACGAGTTCCTCGGCATCGCCTACAACCCCAACCTGAAGTTCCTGTTCATCTACGTGGTGCTGTTCCTGGTGGTGCTGCTGGTGCTCTACATCAAGCACCGCCTCACCCGCATGCCCGTCGGGCGGGCCTGGGAGGCGCTGCGCGAGGATGAGATCGCCTGCCGCTCCCTGGGCCTCAACCACGTGCTGGTGAAGCTCTCCGCCTTCATGCTCGGCGCCTCCACCGCGGGCCTGGCCGGGGTGTTCTTCGCCAGCTACCAGGGCTTCGTGAACCCCTCGTCCTTCACCTTCTTCGAGTCGGCGCTGATCCTCGCCATCGTGGTGCTCGGCGGCATGGGCTCCACCGTCGGCGTGGTGATCGCCGCGTTCGTGCTGACCATCGCCCCGGAGATGCTGCGCAGTTTCGCCGACTACCGGGTGCTGATGTTCGGCATCCTCATGGTGGTGATGATGATGTGGCGGCCGCGCGGGCTGATCCGCATCAGCCGTGCCGGTTTCGCCCCGCGCAAAGGAGTCGCGCCATGAGCCAGGACACCATCCTCAGCGTGCGCAACCTGATGATGCACTTCGGCGGCATCAAGGCCCTCAACGACGTCAGCCTGGACATCCAGCGCCATTCCATCTCGGCGCTGATCGGCCCCAACGGCGCCGGCAAGACCACGGTGTTCAACTGCCTCACCGGCTTCTACAAGGCCACCGGCGGCAGCATCCTGCTGGACGCCCGGGGCACCTCCACCGACGTCATCCAGGTGCTCGGCGAGCCCTTCCAGCCCACCGACTTCGTCAACCCGGCGCGCTTCGGCAGCCGCCTCTACTACAAGATGTTCGGCGGCACCCACCTGGTGAACCGCGCCGGGCTCGCGCGCACCTTCCAGAACATCCGCCTGTTCCGGGAGATGTCGGTGGTGGAGAACCTGCTGGTGGCCCAGCACATGTGGGTCAACCGCAACCTGCTGGCCGGCGTGCTCAACACCCCGGGCTTCCGCCGCGCCGAGCAGGAGGCCCTGGACCACGCCTTCTACTGGCTGGAGGTGGTGGACCTCACCGACTGCGCCAACCGCCTGGCCGGCGAACTCTCCTACGGCCAGCAGCGCCGCCTGGAGATCGCCCGCGCCATGTGCACCCGGCCGCAGCTGATCTGCCTGGACGAACCCGCCGCCGGTCTCAACCCGGCGGAAACCGAGGCGCTCAGCCGGATCATCCGCACGCTGCGCGACGAACACCAACTGACCGTACTGTTGATCGAGCACGACATGGGCATGGTGATGAGCATTTCCGACCACATCGTGGTGCTGGACCACGGCGTGGTGATCGCCCAGGGCGGCCCCGATGCGATCCGCAACGACCCGAAGGTGATCGCCGCCTACCTGGGCGCCGACGAGGAGGAGGTCGCATGAGTGCCCCCCTGCTCGAATTCAAGGACGTCGATGTCTTCTACGGGCCCATCCAGGCCCTGCGCCAGGTCAGCCTGCACATCAACGAAGGGGAGACGGTGAGCCTCATCGGCGCCAACGGGGCCGGCAAGTCCACCCTGCTGATGTCGATCTTCGGCCAGCCCCGCGCGGCTGCCGGGCAGATCCTCTACCAGGGCGTCGACATCACCCGCAAATCGCCGCACTACGTGGCCTCCAACGGCATCGCCCAGTCCCCCGAGGGGCGCCGCGTGTTCCCCGACATGAGCGTGGAGGAGAACCTGCTGATGGGCACCATCCCCATCGGCACCGCCCACGCCGACGAGGACATGCAGCGCATGTTCGACCTCTTCCCCCGGCTCAAGGAGCGGCGCAACCAGCGGGCCATGACCATGTCCGGCGGCGAGCAGCAGATGCTCGCCATCGCCCGTGCGCTGATGAGCCGCCCCAGGCTGCTGCTGCTGGACGAGCCCTCCCTCGGGCTCGCGCCCATCGTGGTCAAGCAGATCTTCCAGACCCTGCGGGAGCTGGCGAAGAGCGGCATGACCATCTTCCTCGTGGAGCAGAACGCCAACCACGCGCTGAAGCTTTCCGACCGCGCCTACGTGATGGTCACCGGGGAGATCCGCATGAGCGGCACCGGCGAGGAACTCCTGGGCAACCAGGAGGTGCGCAACGCCTACCTCGGCGGCCACTAGCCCGCCGTCACCCACGCCGCCACCCGGGCCACCGGGGGCGGCTGCCCCTGGAACGCGGCCACCGGCAGGGTGGCCGTGCCGGCAAAGGAGCGCGTCATGTCCAGCATCCGTTTCTTCACCAATGCCGAGGTCGCGGCGACCCTGGCCTATCCCGCACTCATCGAAGCCTTGCGCCAGGGCCTGGCGCAGCCCGCCGAGGCGCCGGTGCGCGCCTGCCACGCCCTGCCGCAGGACGCCTCGCTGCTGTGCATGCCGGTGTGGCGTGCCGGGCAGGGCGTCGGCGTGAAGCTGGTGACGGTGTTCCCCGGCAACGGCGCCCAGGGCCTGCCCGCCGTGGCGGCGGTGTTCGCCCTGTTCGACGACGTCACCGGGCAGCCCCTGGCCCTGCTCGAAGCCTCCGAACTCACCGCCCGGCGCACCGCCTGCACCTCGGCCCTGGCGGCCGATCACCTGGTACGCGCCGACGCCGAGCGCCTGCTGGTGGTGGGCACCGGCACCCTGGCGCGGCACATGGTGCGGGCCCATGCCTGCGTGCGCGGCTACCGCCGCATCGAACTCTGGGGCCGTGACGCGGGCAAGGCGGCGGCGTTGGCCACCGCACTGCGCGACGAGGGCTACCCGGTGCAGGCGGTCGGCGACCTGGCCAGCGCCGTGGCCACGGCGGACTGCATCAGCTGCGTCACCACCTCCCGCGAGCCGCTGGTGCGGGGCGAATGGCTGCTCCCCGGCACCCACCTCGACCTGGTCGGCGCCTTCCTGCCGAGCATGCGGGAGACCGACTCCGCCGCCGTGGGCCGCGCCCGTGTGGTGGTGGACACCCGCGAAGGCGCGCTGGAGGAAGCCGGCGACCTGCTGTTCGCCATGGCCGACGGCGCCTTCGACGCCGACCGCCTCGACACCGAGCTGCGCGACCTGCTCGCCGGACGCGGCGCCCGACGCGATGCCACGGAGATCACCCTGTTCAAGTCGGTGGGCTATGCCCTGGAAGACCTGGTGGCCGCGCGGGTGCTGTTGGCCGGCGCCTGAGCCAGGCGCTCCACCGGCCCACCAGGCGGGGTCAGGGCGAGCGCCAATGGTGGATGGAAAGAGCGCCATCCAAGGCGCACAGAGCCTGTCCGTAGGATGCGGTGAGCTCAGCGAACCGCATCGATGCCCGTCCGTGGCGGCCATGTAGGGTGGCCGGGCGGCGTTCCGCTTCAGCCCACCAGCGGTGGTCAGTGTGGGCTGAAGCCCTCCCTACGGCACCGCACGCTTCCTGGACGAATGAATGCACCCCTACCGGCGGCAGGCGGGCGCCTCGCGCTGCTCACAAAATCTGTGGGCCGGGCTGTTGAAAACATGTGGGCAGCTGGCTGCCGGGCCCGACCGGCGGTCGCCCGCGTCGCTTGCTCGGGATTCGTACAGCCAGGCTTTTTTTAAGCAGAACAGTTGCTTGCGCGCGGGCCTTGAAGTGCCCTGGCAGTTATCCCCGTGACCTGTGGATAACTGTGTGGGCAAGCTCTGGAGCCCTGGCCGGCAGCCCCTGCCGTCGGGGCGCCGGGCAGGCTGCTCGAAAAATCACCAGAAGCGCCGGAAGGATTCCCTGGAGGCCTCGTGGTTGCTGGCGTTCACGAATAAAGGCGAACAGCCGGGCCGGCGTGTCCAGGCCCGCTGGAGTTGTCCCCACGATCTGTGGAACAGCCTGTGGCCTGCCTGTGGAAAACCTGGGGGCGGATGGCGCAATCCCACGCCCTGCAAGGGCCCGTTGGCGGCCGCCTGGAAATCCGCCACGGGCTAGGAGAACCCGCCCGCTTTCTGGCACTGTGGGCGCCCCGTGACATAGCCCGCCCCAGCGAGGAGAGATTCCATGACATCCACCCTGTTCATCACCGGCGCCACCTCCGGGTTCGGCGAAGCCTGTGCCCGTCGCTTCGCCCAGGCGGGCTGGAAGCTGGTTATCACCGGTCGCCGCGAAGACCGCCTGAAGGCCCTGGCCGCCGAACTCTCGGCCCACACCGAGGTGCTGCCGCTGACCGTGGACGTGCGCGACCGCCAGGCCATGGAAGCCGCCATCGCCGGCCTGCCCGCCCAGTTCGACCGCCTGCAGGGGCTGATCAACAACGCCGGCCTGGCCCTGGGCACCGACCCGGCGCCCAAGTGCAGCCTGGATGACTGGGACACCATGGTGGACACCAACATCAAGGGCCTGCTCTACAGCACCCGCCTGCTGCTGCCGCGCCTGATCGCCCACGGCCGGGGCGCCGGCATCGTCAATCTCGGCTCCATCGCCGGCACCTACCCCTATCCGGGCAGCCACGTGTACGGCGGCACCAAGGCCTTCGTCCGGCAGTTCTCGCTGAACCTGCGCAACGACCTGGTGGGCACCGGGGTGCGCGTCACCGACATCGAGCCGGGCCTGTGCGAGAGCGAGTTCTCCCTGGTGCGCTTCGGCGGCGACCAGGCGCGCTATGACGCCACCTATGCCGGGGCCGAGCCGATCCAGCCGCAGGACATCGCCGAGACCATCTTCTGGGTGATGAACCAGCCGGCCCACATCAACATCAACACCCTGGAGCTGATGCCGGTGAGCCAGACCTGGGCCGGCTTCGCTATCGATCGTTCAGCGAAGTGAGGCGGGTCGACCGCCCCAGCAGCTGCAGGGCGCGGTCGGGGTAGTCGGTGATCAGCGCCTGGGCGCCCATGTCCAGCAGGCGCTGCATCACCGGTTGTTCGTTGATGGTCCACATCTGCACGCTCAGCCCGCGCTCGCGGGCGCTGCGCATCATCGACGGCGTGGCGAGCTGCATCCCGGCGTGTTCCTCGGGGATCTGCAGGGCCTCGTAGGAGGGGCTCAGCAGGCGTTCCAGGCCGAGGCTCTGCAGCACCACCAGCAGCTTCACCGAGGTCGGCCCAGCCGAGGTGGCCACACCGGGGCAGACGCTGCGGAAGTGCGTGAGGCTGCGCTCGTAGAAGCTGCCGACGATGACCCGGTCGCGCTGCCCGGCCTGCTGCAGGGCGCTGCACAGGCGTTCTTCCAGCCCCACGTCGGGCACCTTGATCTCGATGACCTTGGCCACCTGCGGGAAGCCCTGCAGCACCGCGTCGAGGGTGGGGATGCGCACACCCTGGCCCCGGTAGGGGTGGCTCTCGCCGCCGTCGGCGGTCCAGCGGTAGCCGGCGTCCAGCGCCTGCACCTGCGCGAGGCTGAGGGCGGCCACCGCGCCGCTGCCCTCGGTGGTACGGTCCACGGTGGCGTCATGCAGCACCACCACCTGGCCGTCGGCGGTCAGGCGCAGGTCCATCTCCAGCATGTCCACCCCCAGCGCGGCCGCGCGCTCGAAGGCGAACAGGGTGTTCTCCGGCCACAACCCTCGGCCGCCGCGATGGGCGATCACCAGCGGGTGGTCCCCCAGCCCGGCGAGCACCGCCGGCCGCTCCACCGGGCGACTGGTCAGCGCCATGCCCAGCAGGGCGATGGCCAGGAGGCAGAGCGGAACGAGGCAGAACCGGGCAAAGCGTTTCATGGGGCTTCCATTTCGATGAAGACGGGCGTGCCGAATCAGACCCGGCGACTATGACAAAGACATGAAAGCGCCGCGAGTGGCGAGGTGTCCCAGGGGCCCCGCGTGTGGGGGGCGGGGCCGGGGCTGCCCACATAAACGGTGGGCCAGCCTGTGGGTATCTTCTGGGTAGATTGCTGCAGGCCTTGCGTTCCGTGGGCTGCCGAATGGCGGACGATTTTTCGCCAGGAGAAGCTATTCAGCTTTGGAGTTGCCCCGTGCGCACGGGGCAACTTGGGGGCATCTACTGGGTCAGATGGCGAGGTACGTCTTCCCAGTGCATCCACAGCTCGCCTTGCCACTCCAGCAGCGATAGCCGTTGGTTCTGCCAACCGATCATCACGCGTCGAGGCGCGTAGAGCCCTGCGTTGTTTTGGTCACGGAGGGTGGGGATTACCTCACGGGTCAGCCACTCATCGAGGTGATGGGTTTCCGGATGGCCAAAACGGATAAGTGCCTTGTAGAGCCCGGCTTCGTTCATGACATCGACAATCTCTTCGCTACCTGTTCGGTAGGTCAGTCGTACGCGCTGTGTTTCATGTGCACGAAGACGCCTGTGCAACGAATGCGGGTGGTGCAGGCCCAGCAAGCGGGCGAAGTCGTAGGTGCTGAACCAGGGCTGGTTGTCGATCATCACGCCGCGCAATGGACGCTTATGGCGGATGAAAGTGATGGGGATGTATGCATCTTCCATGGCAAGACTCCGTTTGCAGTTCTCCGCCTCCATCCCTTGTCGTCGTCAAAGGGTGGAGGATCGCGTGGGGTTGACGAACCGGGCAAACGGAGCCGGCAGACCACAAGGGTCTCCCCACGCGATCCGCCATTACAGGCTGCAGCCAGAAAAACTGCATGCCAGCCAGGACTCGCGGAGAGCGTACGCCGCTCTCCACTTGTCCCGTAGGCGCTATCGCGCCGTTTGCTTCAGGTCGTCAAACCCGGTCGCGGCGTTTGCCGCGACCGGGCGAACTTAGGAGCCCTGCGGGCCAGGAACAAGCTCAGGAAAGCGGTTTCAGAAAATTCCTCATGCTCATGGCAATGGTGAGATGGGGCCGGCCTGTACTTCCTGGGGGCGAGCCTTTCAGCCCGCCAGCAACCAGGCCCCGGCGACGGCCGAGGCGCCGCCGGCGATGCGTACCAGGGGCGCGGCGGCCAGGGGCAGGGTGCGCACCAGGGCGTAGCCGATGGCATGCAGGGCGGCGGTAGCGGCGACGAAGCCGGCGGCGTAGCCCCAGGGGCTGGCCAGCTCCGGCAGCTCCAGGCCGTGGGCGACGCCGTGGGCCAGGGCGAACAGGGCGGTCATGGTCACGGCGACGGCCATCGGCGGGCGCACGGCCACGGCCACCAGCAGGCCGAGGGCGAGCACGGAGGCGGCGATGCCGGTTTCCATGAAGGGCAGCTGCAGGCCCTGGAAGCCCAGCAGACCGCCGAGCAGCAGGGTGGCGACGAAGGTCAGCGGCAGGGCCCAGCGGGCACGGCCCTGTTGCTGGGCGGCCCAGAGGCCGACGGCGAGCATGGCCAGCAGGTGGTCGAGGCCGGTCACCGGGTGGGCGACGCCGGCCATCAGCCCGGAGTGGTCATGCCCGGCGTGGGCGAAGGCCAGTGCCGGGGTGCAGAACAGGGCGAGGGCGAAGAGGGATTTGCGCAGGTTCATGGGGGCTCCTTGTGGGGGTCAGGCTGCGCCGAGCAGGCCCTGTTTTTCGATGAAGGCGATGATGTCGTCCAGGCCCTGGCCGACCTTCTGGTTGCTGAACACGAAGGGCCGCTCGCCGCGCATCTTGCGGGCGTCGCGTTCCATCACCTCCAGCGAGGCACCGACCATGGGCGCCAGGTCGATCTTGTTGATCACCAGCAGGTCGGACTTGCAGATGCCGGGGCCGCCCTTGCGCGGCAGCTTGTCGCCGGCGGAGACGTCGATCACGTAGAGGGTCAGGTCCGATAGCTCGGGGCTGAAGGTGGCGGAGAGGTTGTCGCCGCCGGATTCCACCAGGATCAGGTCCAGGCCCGGGAAGCGGCGGTTGAGCTGGTCCACCGCCTCCAGGTTGATGGAGGCGTCCTCGCGGATGGCGGTGTGCGGGCAGCCGCCGGTCTCCACGCCGATGATGCGCTCGGGCTCCAGGGCCTCGTTGCGCACCAGGAACTGGGCGTCTTCCTGGGTGTAGATGTCGTTGGTCACCACGGCGATGTTGTAGCGCTCGCGCAGGGCACGGCAGAGGGCGAGGGTGAGGGCGGTCTTGCCGGAGCCGACGGGGCCGCCGATGCCGACGCGCAGGGGTTGGCTGTTCATGGTGCTCTCCTAGGAACGGAACAGGCGGCTGTACTGGCGCTCGTGCGCCATGCTCGCCAGGGCCAGGCCGAAAGCGGCGCTGCCCCGTGGGTGGGAAGGGGGTGTGCGGGCGGCCAGGCTCGCGGCCTGGAGGCTCGGCAGCAGGTGCGAGGTGAGGCGCTGGGCGGCCTGCTGGCCCAGGGGCAGGGTCTTCATCAGCACAGCCAGCTGGTTCTCCAGCCAGCCCCAGAGCCAGGCGCCAAGGGCCTCGTCGGGGCGGATGCGCCAGGCGCGGGCGGCCAGCGCCCAGGCGACGCCGAGGGTGGGTTCGCCCTGGCGGGCCAGGGCGTCGCGGGCCGGGGCATCCAGCTCGGGCAGGCCCTCCAGCAGCTGTTGCAGGGAGTAGCCCATCTGCCGGCATTCCAGGTGCAGTTCGCGGGTCTCGCGGCTGGCGCGCTGCTCGGCGCCCAGTTGCAGCAGGCGCGCCCAGTCCTCGTCGGCGGCGGCCTGGCAGAGGTCGAGCAGCATGGGCGCTTCGAAGCGGGCGAGGTTGAGGCGCAGCTGGTCGTCCAGCCAGCGCCGGGCGCTTTCGGTGTCGTGCACCTGGCCCTGGTCCACGGCCATCTCCAGCCCCTGGGAATAGCTGTAGCCGCCGATGGGCAGCTGGGGGCTGGCCAGGCGCAGCAGTTGCCAGGCGCCCAGGGAGGGGCCGGCTTCGCTCACGGGCGCACTCCGAACTGGTGCAGGCGCGGGGCGTAGTTGAAGTCGGCTTCCAGTTGGTGGGAGTGGTGGTGGCCGCCGCCGTAGGCGCCGTGCTCGGGCTGGAAGCCGGCCTCCACGGCGGTCACCGTGGCACCGAGCTGTTCGAGCATGGCCTTGAGCACGTAGTCGTCCAGCAGGCGCAGCCAGCCGTCGCCGATCTGCAGGGCGACGTGGCGATTGCCCAGGTGGTAGGCGGCGCGGGTCAGTTCGAAGGCGTTGGCGCAGGTGACGTGGAGCAGGGCCTCGGGCCGGGCACGGACGCGCACGACGCGGCCATCCCCGGCCAGCAGGCAGTCGCCGTCGCGCAGGGGCGGCTGGCCCCGTTCGAGAAACAGCCCGACGTCTTCACCGGCGACGGTGAAGCAGCGCAGGCGGCTCTTGCTTCGCGCTTCGTAGGTGAGCAGCAGTTCTTCGTCCCACTGCTCGCGGGGCGGGAGGCGTTCCTGGATGACCAGCATGGGCAGTTCCGGCAGTGTGCAATGCCGGTGCCTCAGCAAGGGGCTTGCCAAGACGGCGAAACGCCCGGGGCGCGGGCCTGTGGCGCGTGGGTGCGCAAGGACGGGGCGCTCGGGTGCGCGCTATTGGTGCGTGGCGTGGGTCGAAATGGTGCGCTGACGCTTCGGTCAGCTTCAGGCCCGGCCGAGGCCGTGCCAGTGCTTGCCGCCGATCATGATGAAGCGCAGTTGCTGGGTGATCTTCGCCGCCGGGGTGAGGTGCGCCGGCAAGTCGCGGGCGGGCGGGTCGATCAGCTCGGGCAGGGTGGCGAAGACGGTCTTCACCACCAGGTCGGAGACCACGTCGAGGGCGTCGTCGTCCAGGTGCGGCATGCGGTTGATCAGCTTGAGGTCGGCGGCCAGGTCGTCGGTGATGCGCTCGCGCAGGGCGGCGATGGCCTGGCGCACCGGTTGCGAGCCGCCGTACTGCTCGCGGGCGAGGAACAGGAACTGGCCACGGTTGGCGGCGACGGCGTCGAGGAAGATGCGCACCGAGGCGTCGATGATCCCGCCCATCTCGAATTCGTTGTGGCGCACCACGCGGATGGTGGCGCGGAAGGTCTCGCCCACTTCCTCCACCAGGGCCAGGCCGAGCTGGTCCATGTCGGCGAAGTGGCGGTAGAAGCCGGTGGGCACGATGCCGGCGGTGCGGGCGACTTCCCGCAGGCTCAGGCTGCCGAAGCCGCGTCCGCTGTCCATCAGCTGGCGCGCCGCGTCCATCAGAGCGTGGCGGGTCTGCTGTTTCTGTTCCGAGCGGGGCGTCGTGGACATGGAGCGAAGTCGAGGCCGAAGAATGGGCCGCACTCTAGGGGCTGTCACCGCATTGGTGCAAGTTGCGCGGCGCCCGGTGGGGCTGGAGGGCGGGCGTCGGATTTTTCAGTGAACGACTGTTGACTGGAATTCCCGCCTTCAGGCAGCCTAGTGCACGACTGTTCACTGGATAGATCCATGGCCCTCATCCCCTTTTCCCTGGCCCGCCGACTCGGCGCGTGGCTGGCTCCGTTGCGTGCGCTGGTGCGCCGGGCCTGGCTGCGCGAGTCGGAGGTGGATTTCTTTCTCGCCCGGCTGCACCCGGTGCTGCGCCTGAACCGGGTGTTCGCCCGCGTCGAGGGGCGTCGCTGGGTGGCCCAGGACATGCTGGCGCTGACCCTGCGCTGCAACGGCAACGCCCGCCACTGGCGGGCCGGCCAGCACGTGCAGCTGCACCTGGCGCTGGACGGCGTGCGCCTGGCGCGCAGCTACAGCCTGACGGCCGTGCATGGCGATGGCCGTGTCGAGCTGGCGGTGCGCCGCCAGCCGGGTGGGCGCCTGTCCGGCCACCTGCTGGAGCGGGTGGAGGTGGGGCAGGTGCTGGAGCTGAGCCAGGCCGAGGGCGAGCTGAGCTGGCCCGAGGGGCAGGGCGATGTGCTCCTGCTGGCCGCCGGCAGCGGCATCACGCCGCTGCTCGGCCTGCTGCGGGAGGCGCTGGCGCGGGGCTTCTCCACGCCGGTGACGCTGCTGCACTACGTGCGCGAACGGGGCCAGCGGGCCTTCGTCGATGAGCTGCTGGCCCTGGCCCGGCGCTACCCGAACTTCAACGTGCGCTGGGGCCTCAGCGGCGATGCGCCGGCGCCCGGTGAACTGGCCGGGCGCTTCCAGCCGGAGCACCTGGCCGGCCTGGCACCTCGGGACCTGCTGGTCTGCGGCCCCCACGGCTTCGTCGACACGGTGCGCCAGTGGTGGCAGGCCGCGCCCCGCGCCGGTCGCCTGCAACTGGAGGCCTTCAGCCTGCCGCGTACGGCGCCGTCTTCGGCCAGCCAGACCGTGCGCCTGGGCTTCGCCCGCTCCCGCATCGACGGTGAGGGCGACACCCACGGCAGCCTGCTGGAACAGGCCGAGGCCCTGGGCCTGCGGCCGGCCCACGGCTGCCGCCAGGGCGTCTGCGCGCAATGCACCTGCCGGCTGCTCAGCGGTGCGGTGCGTGACCTGCGCAGCGGCGCCATCCAGCACGAGCCCGACCAACCCATCCGCCTCTGCGTCAGCGCCCCGGTGGGCGACGTGACGCTCGACCTGTGACGAGGACTGCCATGCGCCACGACCGCCCCCTCGATGCCGAGGCCGCCCGTGCCTTCGGCGAAGAACTGGACGCCCTGCGCCAGCGCACCCTGGCCGACCTGGGCGAGACCGACGCACGCTACATCCGCCGCGTGCGCAGCATCGCCCGGGCCTGCTGCTGGAGCGGCCGGGCCCTGCTGATGCTGGGCTGGTTCCCGCCCACCTGGCTGCTGGGCAGCCTGCTGCTGGGGCTGGGCAAGATCATCGAGAACATGGAGCTGGGCCATAACGTCATGCATGGCCAGTACGACTGGATGAACGACCCGGAATTCGCCGGGCGCACCTACGAGTGGGACATCGTCGGGCCGGCCGACTTCTGGCGGCACACCCACAACCACATCCACCACACCTACACCAACGTGCTGGGGCACGACGACGATGTCGGCTACGGGCTGGTGCGGCTGTTCCCCGAGCAGCGCTGGAAACCGTTCTTCCGCTGGCAGCCGCTGTGGGTGACGCTGCAGGCGCTGTTGTTCCAGTTCGCCGTGGCGGTGCAGCACCTGCGCCTGGACAAGTACCTCAAGGGCCGCATGACCCTGGAGGAACTGCGCCCGCGCCTGCGCACCTTCAACGCCAAGGTGCTGCGCCAGCTGGTCAAGGACTACGGGGTGTTCCCGCTGCTGGCGCTGCTGCTGGGGGCCAATGCCTGGGCGGTGCTGGCGGGCAATGCACTGGCGAACCTGATCCGCAACCTGTGGACCTTCACGGTGATCTTCTGCGGGCATTTCACCGAGCGGGCGGCAGTGTTCCCGCCGGAAGTGCTGGAAGGGGAGACCCGTGGCCAGTGGTACCTGCGTCAGCTGCGGGGCTCCAGCAACCTGGAGGGCGGCCCGCTGCTGCACTTCATGACCGGCAACCTCAGCCACCAGATCGAGCACCACCTGTTCCCCGACCTCCCGGCCCGCCGCTACGGCCAGCTCGCGGTGGAGGTACGGGAGATCGCCCGGCGCTACGGGCAGGAGTACAACACCGGGCGCCTGTCCCGGCAGTTCGCCACCGTGCTGCGGCGCATCTGGGTCTACCGCCGGCCGGAAGCCGCGCTGCCGGCGGCCTGACCTCAGGCGGCGCCGTGGGCGCGCAGCAGGCGGTCCGAGCCGCCTTCGGCCAGCCATTGGGCGGGGGCGTGCTGAACCCGGTTGCCGGCCAGCGGCTCCACCACCGGCCGTTCGGCCGCGCCATCGCGGGCTTCACCGAGCACGGGCGGGTGTTCGGCGGGCAGGGCAAAGGCGGCGCTGGACAGGACGCTGAGGAAGAGGGCGGCGAGGGCGTGGGCTTTCATGATCGGACTCCTCTGCAAGGTGTGAAAGACACGTTGCCTAGGGTACGGATCGGGCGCCCGGGGAGAAGTGAAGGTGGGCGATGGTGGTCATTGATGGAGGTGATGGCATTGATCCTGATAACCAGCTTGGCCCCGTAACACCTCATTGGGCACAGCCAACAAAAAGCCCGGCCTGTGCCGGGCTTTGACTGCAGTGACCGCTGGCTCGCATCAGGCCACGCGGTTGGAGCGATCAGCACCGCCTTCAGCTACGCGGAAGCCTTGGGTGCGAGCCGAGCCGTCCTCGGCGACGCGGAAGCCCTGGGTGCGGTCCGAACCGTCTTCAGCGACGCGGAAGCCTTGGGTACGAGCCGAACCGTCTTCGGCAACGCGGAAGCCCTGGGTACGGTCCGAACCATCCTCGGCGACGCGGAAGCCTTGGGTGCGAGCCGAGCCGTCTTCAGCGACGCGGAAGCCCTGGGTGCGGGCCGAACCGTCCTCAGCGACGCGGAAGCCTTGGGTACGAGCCGAACCGTCTTCGGCAACGCGGAAGCCTTGGGTACGAGCCGAACCGTCTTCAGCGACGCGGAAGCCCTGAGTACGGGCCGAGCCATCTTCGGCAACGGTGTAGGACACGGCGGATTGGACGACCGGTACAGCGAACAGGCCGGCGAGGAAGAGGACGGCGAGGGCTTGGCTTTTCATGGTGGTTCTCCTGGAAGTGGGGGGCCGTTGTGGCGACGGGGCCTATGTTCCGCAGCGGCACGCTGGTCAGGAAGTGAACAACCGCGATAGTCGCCATCGACATCGCTGATGGTTGGAAATACCTTGTCGAATCAGTGCCTTGCGCCCCTTGGGCGGCGCGCTGCGAGCGTGATCCGAGTGACGGGGCGGCTCGTTTGCGGAGTCATCCGGTGCGTTTGCCAGTCGGATGGGAAAGGCCGGTAGTGGCTCGCTGATACCGAACACGGGAGATAGGCATGACGCGCGGACGCAGAATCCTCGCTTGGACCGTTGGCAGCCTGGTGGCCGTGCTGGTCGGGTTGGGGGTGTTCATCGCCACCTTCGACTGGAACCGCATCAAGGCGCCCCTCAATGAGCGGGTGTCCGCAGCCCTTGGGCGGCCGTTCGCCATTCGCGGGGACCTGAGCGTGAGTTGGCAGCGCGAGCCCACCGAGCCCGGCCTGCGCGCCTGGGTGCCCTGGCCCCACGTGAAGGCCGAGGACCTGGTGCTGGGCAACCCGGAGTGGGCCGGTGAAGGCCCCTTCGCCAGCCTGGCGCGGGTGGAGCTGAGCCTGTCGCCGCTGCCCCTGCTGTGGAAGACCGTGAGCATTCCCCGCATCGACCTCACCGAACCCCGAGCGGACCTGCGGCGCCAGGCCGACGGGCGCAACAACTGGACCTTCGACACCCCGCAGCAGGACGGCGACGCGCCGTCGGCGTGGACGCTGGACATCGGCGCCATCGGTTTCGACCAGGGCGAGGTGAAGGTGGACGACGCCCCCACCCAGACCCGCCTCACCCTGCAGGTGGACCCGTTGGGCCAGCCCATTCCGTTCAGCGACATCGTCGGCGAGCAGGTCGCCGGCAAGGCGGCGGAGCAAGGCGCCACGCCCCAGGACTACGCCTTCGGCTGGAGCGCCAAGGGGCGCTACAAGGGCCAGGCCCTGACGGGCACCGGCAAGGTCGGCGGCCTGCTGGCGCTGAAGGATGCCCGGCGGCCGTTCCCGCTGCAGGCCGATGTGCGCATTGGCGCGACCCGTATCGCGGTGGCCGGCACCCTCACCGATCCGACCCACCTGGGGGCGTTGGACCTGCGCCTGGCGCTGTCCGGCGACAGCCTGGGCAATCTCTACCCGCTCACCGGCGTGACCCTGCCGGACACCCCGGCCTATTCCACCGATGGCCGCCTGGTGGCGCAGTTGCGCGACGCCGGTGGGGCGCAGTTCCACTACCAGGGCTTCAACGGCGCCATCGGCGACAGCGACATCCACGGCGACCTGCATTACCTGGCAGGCCAGCCCCGGCCGAAGCTCTCCGGCGCGCTCACCTCCAACCAGCTGCGCTTCGCCGACTTGGCGCCGCTGATCGGCGCCGATTCCAACGCCGAGAAGAAGGCCCGTGGCGTCACCCGCCAGCAGCCGGCGGACAAGGTGCTGCCGGTGGAGGAGTTCCGCACCGAGCGCTGGCGGGTGATGGATGCCGATGTGCGCTTCACCGGCAAGCGCATCGTCCACAGCGACAAGCTGCCCTTCAACGACCTCGAGGCCCACCTGGTGCTGGACGACGGCACGCTGAGCCTTGAACCCCTGCGCTTCGGCATGGCCGGCGGCACCCTGGAGTCCACCGTGCGCCTGGAGGGCGGCCGCGTGCCCCTGCAAGGCCGCGCCCGCCTCAGTGCGCGGCACTTCAAGCTCAAGCAGCTGTTCCCCACCTTCGAGCCGATGCGCACCAGCTTCGGCGAGCTGAACGGCGACGCCGACCTGGCCGGCAGCGGCAACTCCGTGGCGGCGTTGCTGGGCAGCGCCAACGGCAACCTCAAGCTGTTGATGAACGACGGCGCGGTCAGCCGTGGGCTGATGGAGATCGCCGGCCTCAACCTGGGCAACTACCTGGTGGGCAAGCTGTTCGGTGACGACGAGGTGAAGATCAACTGCGCCGCCGCCGACCTGCAGGTGACGCGAGGGCTGGTGACGCCCCGGCTGTTCCTGCTGGACACCGAGAACGCCCTGGTGCAGGTGGACGGCAGCGCCAACCTGGCCAGCGAACGGCTGGACCTGACGGTGAGCCCCGAGTCCAAGGGCTTGCGCATCTTCTCCCTGCGCTCGCCGCTCTACGTGCGCGGCACCTTCAGGAAGCCCGATGCCGGGGTCAAGACGGTGCCGCTGCTGGCGCGGGGTGCGGGCATGGTGGTGCTGGGGGCGGTGGTGGCTCCGGCGGCCGGGCTGCTGGCGCTGGTGGCGCCCAGCGAGGGCGGCAGCAACGCCTGCCAGGGCCTGTTGGCCAAGCCCTCGCGCTAGGCGAGGGCGGCGGGGTCAGAACACCGGCACCCAGAGCAGGGTTTCCGACTTCGGGTCGTGGGGGCCGTGGAAGCCGTCGCCGTATTCCTCGAAGCAGATGCCGGGGCTGGCCTCCAGCCCGCGCTCGGCGAGCAGGAAGTCGTGGATCACCTGGAAGCTGAGGGCGATGTCCGGCGTGCTGCCGACGTGGGTGAACACGGCGTAGCGACCGGCGGGGACCTCGATCAGGGTCATGCCGTCCGGCACCGGGGTGCCGGGCTTGACCGGGTAGCCGGCCAGATAGCCCAGCTCGCCGTTGGGGCGGTGCAGGCAGAGCCCGCAGGGCACGCCATCGCGGCCGCTGATTTCCTCGCTGCGGGGCAGGAAGCGCTCCCACAGCTGGCCGATGTCCTCGGGCGGGGCGTCCGGACGTTCCAGTCCGATGACCTGAAAGGCGGGGCGTTCGATGATGCGCGCGCGCATGGCCGTGTCCTCTTCGGCAGTCTGCTCGGCAGACTGTGCGGCCAGCGCGCGCCGGGATCAAGGGGCATGATGGCCCCGGGCGATCATTCCTTGAGGTCTTCGAGGATATCGGCCATGTCGTCGGCGTGTTCCTCCTCCTGGGCGAGGATCTCCTCGAACAGGCGGCGGGTGGTCGGGTCCTTGTCGCCGAGGAACTGCACGATCTCGCGGTAGCTGTCGATGGCGATGCGTTCGGCGATCAGGTCCTCGGTGACCATCTCGCGCAGATTGCGGCCGGCCACGTACTGGGCGTGGGAGCGCGCTTCCAGCCCGGCGGGGTTGAAGTCGGGCTCGCCGCCCAGCTGCACGATGCGCTCGGCCAGCTGGTCGGCGTGCTGCAGCTCCTGCTGGGCATGTTCGAGGAACTCGGCGGCGGCGATGCTCGCCTTGAGGCCGGTGGCCATGTAGTAGTGGCGCTTGTAGCGCAGGTGGCAGACCAGCTCGGTGGCCAGGGCTTCGTTCAGCAGGCGCAGCACGGTGGGGCGGTCGGCGTTGTAGCCCTCGGTCACGGCGCCATCCAGCACGTTCTGGCGGGCGCGCTGGCGCAGGGTGTTCACATCGGTCAGTTGCACGTCACTCATCACGGTTCTCCTTCACGGGTTCTCGGGCCGTGGCGCGACTCTGGGGTCGCAGGCGCAGCGGCCTCCCTGGTGTGTGAGTGCGGCGAAGCGGGAAAAGTTTAGGAAATCTGTGCCTCAGAACAGCCCGTCGCGTTCCACCGTCTCGCGCTGGCCGCAGGTCATGAAGCCGCTGTGCTGCACGCGGCCATTGGCGCCGAAGCTGACGTGGTAGGCCTGCTGGTGGCCCTGGCGGTTGAGGATGTAGTTGTTGCACGAGCCGGGGTGGATGCTGCGCTGGACGATGGAGGACGGGCGTCCGCCGATGGCCAGCACCTGCTCCTTGCTCATGCCTTCCTTGACCAGGCGCACCAGGGGCTCGTTGCGGAAGGTGAGGTAGTCGGTGGGGTTCTCGATCTTCGTCGCACAGCCGGCCCCCGAGGCCAGAGCGGCTGCAAGCAGGAGCGCGCGTGAATGCATGCACAGTCCCCGTCATGTTCGGCTGTTGATAACAGCGCTTGGACAGCAGGGAGCGCCCGCGGTTCGCCCGGATCGGGGCGGCGGGTGTGCGTCAGTCGGCAAATTCGGCACGGGGCCATCCCGGGGCGGGGCCCCGGGAGGCGTGGCATCAGCGCTTGGCGGCCTCGGCCTCGTTGCGCTCGTGCTGCTCGCAGGTCATGAAGCCCTTGCCATCGACCCGGCCGTTGGCGTCGAAGCTGACGTAGTAGGGCTGCTGGTGGCCTTCCTTGTTGAGCACGTAGTTGTTGCAGGTGCCGGGGTGCACCACGCGACGCACTTCACTGGAGGGCGGGCCGCCGAGGGTGAGCACCTGCTGGCGGTCCATGCCGTCTTCCACCTGCTTCACCAGTGGCTCGTTGCGGTAGGTGACGTAGTCGGTGGGGTTTTCCAGCTTGGTGGCGCAACCGGTCACGGCGGCCAGGGCCAGGGCGGCGGGCAGGATGTGCTTGTACATGAAGGTGTCCTCGTATGGGGCGCGGTGGGCCTACGGGACTTTCGAGCACGGGCTCGCTTGGAGAGTTCGAGGAATATTTGCAGGGCGCCCTGGCGGATCGGCAGGGGCGACGCGGGTTCAGCGGGCGGCGTCTTCGGCGGCGTCCAGGCGGGCCTGGTTCTGGGCGTTGGCCTGGTCGATCTGCTGCTTGAGCTGGTCGGCCTGCTGTTGCAGCTGGCGGGCCTGGTCGGCCTGTGCCTTGGCCTGGGCCGCGCCGGTGGCGGCGGTTTCGCCGAGGCCGCAGCCGCTGAGCAGCAGGGCGGCCAGGGTGAGGAGAAGCGGTGTGCGCATGAGGGTGTCTCCGGTGACGAGGCCCTCACGGTGCTCCCGCCGCCCGGCGCCGGCAAGCGGGGCCGGCGCGAATGGGCGCGGGGGCCGACCTGCGGTCAGCCGTAGCGTTTGCGCGCTTCGATGGCCAGGCCGCTGCCGATGCTGCCGAAGGCGTTGCCTTCGACATGGCGGGCGTTGGGCAGCAGGTCGGCGACGCAGCGGCGCAGGGCGGGAATGCCGCTGGAGCCGCCGGTGAAGAACAGCGTGTCCACCTGCTCCAGGGCGACACCGGCCTGGGCCAGCATGGCTGTGACGCTGGCGCGGATGCGCTCCAGCAGCGGACCGACGGCCTCCTCGAAGCCGGCGCGGTCCAGCGGCGCCACCAGCCCGGGCTCGACGCGGCCGAGGTCGATGGGGCGTTCCAGGGCTTCGGTCAGCTCGATCTTGCTGTCTTCCACCTGCATGGCCAGCCAGTGGCCGGCGCGCTGCTCGATGAGGCGGAACAGGCGGTCGATGCCGGTGGTGTCGACGATGTCGTAGCGCATGTTCTTCAGCGCCAGCTGGGACTTCTGCGCGTAGACGGCGTTGATGGTGTGCCAGGTGGCCAGGTTGAGGTGCACGCTGGTGGGCATCAGCGCGTCGCTCTTCATGCGGCTGCCGTAGCCGAACAGCGGCATCACCCCGGCGAGGGAGAGCTGCTTGTCGAAGTCGGTGCCGCCGATGTGCACGCCGCCGGTGGCGAGGATGTCGCCCTGGCGGTCGGCCACGTCGCGGCGCGCAGGCGACAGGCGCACCAGGGAGAAGTCGGAGGTACCACCGCCGATGTCGACGATCAGCACCAGCTCCTCGCGCTGGATCTCGCGCTCGTAGTCGAAGGCGGCGGCGATGGGTTCGTACTGGAAGGAGACGTCCTTGAAGCCGAGCTTGTGGGCGACGGCCACCAGGGTGTCCTGGGCCTCGCGGTCGGCCTCGGGGTCGTCGTCGACGAAGAACACCGGGCGGCCCAGCACCACCTGCTCGAAGGGACGGTCGGCGGCGGCTTCGGCACGCTTCTTCAGCTCGCCGATGAAGATGCCCAGCAGGTCCTTGAAGGGCAGGGCGCTGCCCAGCACGGTGGTCTCGCTCTTGAGCAGCGGCGAACCCAGCAGGCTCTTGAGCGAGCGCATCAGGCGGCCTTCGTAGCCTTCCAGGTATTCGTTCAGGGCCTGGCGGCCGAAGGCGGGGCGACGCTCTTCGGTGTTGAAGAAGATCACCGACGGCAGGGTGACCTTGGCGTCCTCCAGGACGATCAGCGGCTCGCAGTCCGGGCGCCACCAGCCGACGGTGGAGTTGGAGGTGCCGAAGTCGATGCCCAGGGCGCGGGCGGGGAGGGTGGTGCTCATGGTACGAACGGTCCGGGGGTGGAAAAACGGCCGCGCACTATACGCGAGGCGAGGGCGGGTTGCGCGCCTGGCCCGGCGCAGTCCGTCGCACCGTCTAGACTTGCCGGCACCACCGCCCTGGGAGTCACGCCATGAAGACGCTCCGCCTGCCCCTGCTCGTCCTCGCCCTGCTGGCCAGCCTGCCGACCCTGGCCGCCACCCCGCAGGAGAAGATGAAGTCCTGCAACGCCGACGCCACCGCCAAGGGGCTCAAGGGCGACGAGCGCAAGGCGTTCATGTCGCAGTGCCTGAAGATCACCCAGCAGGAACGCATGATCAATTGCAACAAGACGGCCTCGGACAAGGCGCTCAAGGGGGACGAACGCAAGGCCTTCATGAGCGAATGCCTGAAGAAGCCGTAGGCCGCTCACGGCCCGTCGCGACGACTTATCCCCAGCCCAGCGCCAGGGCCGCCACCACGGCGTAGCGGCCGGCCTTGGCCAGCAGCACCAGCAGCAGGAACACGCCGAGCGATTCGCGCATCAGCCCGGCCACCAGGGTGAGCGGGTCGCCGACGATCGGCAGCCAGGACAGCAGCAGGGTCCAGCGGCCGTAGCGCAGGTAGTGCCGACGGGCCCGCTCGATGGCGGATTCCGATACGGGGAACCAGCGCTTCTGGCGGAAATCCGCCAGGTAGCGCCCCAGCAGCCAGTTCACCAGCGAACCCAGCACGTTGCCGACGGTGGCCACCAGCAGCAGCGCCCAGGTCGGCTGCGCGCCGTTGAGCAGCAGGCCGAGCAGCACGGCCTCCGACTGCAGGGGCAGCAGGGTGGCGGCGCCGAAGGCGGCGAGGAACAGGCTGGTGTAGGCGAGCAGGTCGGTCATGCGGGCGGGGAGCGAGGGCCGGCGGGCCCTCGCGGGGGGATCAGCGGGTGCCGTTCAGCTTCACCACGTCACCGGAAACGGTGGTGGTGTAGCCGGTCAGGACCCAGGCCCAGAACCAGTCTTCCTGGACCTGGGTGTTGATCATTGCGTCGCCGCCCTTGGCCTTGATGGCGGCCTGCTGGGCGCGGACGAAACGGTTGTTCTGCTGCACGGGGATGAAGCCCACGACCAGCAGGCCGGTGGCGCTGGCCTGGCTATGGCCGATCACGGTGTACTGGCTGCTGTCGAGGTTCTGGGTCTTCATCGGGGTGCCGGTGCAGCCGGCGAGTACCAGGGCGGACAGCAGGCCTGCGGCCATCTTGATGCGGTGTTTCACGGGTATCTCCTTGGGTTGGGCTCCGGCGATTCGTTCGCTGGGATGCGCAATCTAGCGGAGCGGCGGGGCCCAGGTGAACTGCTTTCTGCGGGGGCATCGCTTCCGTTAAGGAAGCTGAAAGACGGAGGCGCGTAGAATGCGCCCACGGCCTATCCGCCGGTCGGTGTGACCTGGGGGTGCGATACTTGCATCCTTCTCGTCGATCAACCTTGCCTGCTGTCTGGACATCACAATGAGAAGAGCCTCCCACCATGAATTGCGCACGGCGTTCCGTGCGTTGCTGAACTCCTCCGCCTGCTACCACACCGCTTCGGTGTTCGACCCCATGTCCGCGCGCATCGCCGCCGACCTCGGTTTCGAGGTGGGCATCCTCGGCGGTTCCGTCGCCTCGCTGCAGGTGCTGGCAGCGCCGGACTTCGCCCTCATCACCCTCAGCGAGTTCGTCGAGCAGGCCGTGCGCATCGGCCGCGTGTCCCGCCTGCCGGTGATCGCCGACGCCGACCACGGCTACGGCAACGCCCTCAACGTGATGCGCACGGTGGTGGAGCTGGAGCGCGCCGGCATCGCCGCGCTGACCATCGAGGACACGCTGCTGCCGGCCCAGTTCGGCCGCAAGTCCACCGACCTGATCAGCGTCGAGGAAGGCGTCGGCAAGATCCGCGCGGCCCTCGAGGCGCGGGTCGACCCGGACCTGGCGATCATCGCCCGCACCCACGCCGGGGTGCTCGGCACCGACGAGGTGATCGTCCGCACCCAGGCCTACCAGGCCGCCGGTGCCGACGGCATCTGCATGGTCGGGGTGGAGGACTTCGAGCACCTGGAGGCCATCGCCGCCGGGCTCCACGTGCCGCTGATGCTGGTCACCTACGGCAACCCCAAGCTGCGCGACAACCAGCGCCTGGCCGACCTGGGCGTGCGCATCGTGGTCAACGGCCACGCCGCCTACTTCGCCGCCATCAAGGCCACCTACGACTGCCTGCGCGAGCAGCGCCACATCGACACCAGCGCACCGGAACTCAGCGCCACCGAGCTGACCCACAAGTACACGCTGCCCGAGGACTACATCGTCTGGGCGCGGGAGTACATGAACGTGAAGGAATAGCCCGGAGCGACCTCCACTTGTCGCCCATCGGCCCACGGCCTTGCAAAAGGCCGCCGGCCGCCCGCATAACTCCAGGGTCATCGACAGCGAGAACGGGAGGTCGGGATGGCCAGTGGCTGGGCGGGAGACGGCGCGGTGCAAGAGCAGATCGACAGCACCATCGAAGACGCCGTGCAGCGGGCACGCAGCCAGTTGCCCAAGGGCGAGAGCCTTACCCATTGCGAAGAATGCGACGCCGTGATTCCCCAGGCACGCCGCGAGGCGGTGCCGGGCGTGCGCCTGTGCGTGAACTGCCAGGCCGAACACGACCGCGAGAACGCCGCGTACGCCGGCTACAACCGGCGCGGCAGCAAGGACAGTCAGTTGCGCTGAGGGCGCGTCAGAACAGCGCGCCGAGGTAGGCCGCGCCGCCGGCGCCCGCCTGCAGGCCGACGTTGGCACCGCCCATCACCAGGGCGCCACGGGCCGACTTGAGCAGTTGCTGGGTCAGCATCGGCGACACCGAGAGGCTGGTCAGCGGGCTGGCGTTCATCAGCATCACCGCCGCCAGCAGCTTGGCGTCCAGGCCGAACAGCATGGCCGTGCCGGAGACCCCGGCGAGCACGCCGGCGCCCACTTCCATGTACAGGCAGGGCCCGGTGATCTCATCGCGGGTCAGGTCGCGGTCCTTGATGTCGTCGGCGACGAACACCGCGCCGTCGCTGGGGAAGGCTTCCGCCGCCCCGGCACCGCCGATGCTCTTGCCCTTGATCTTCACGTCCACCTTGCCGAAGCGCGGCAGCTTGGCGCCGATACCGAGGCCGGCGCCGATGCCGCCGTAACGGAACGGCAGGTCCTGGCCCTGGGGCGAGCGCAGGGTGATGGAGCCGCCGCCCCCGGCAACGAAGGCGATGGTCAGGCCACCGCCGCTGGCGGTGACGTACTGCCAGCGGCTGGGGTTGGCGGGGAAGGGAATGGGCATCTGCGACATGGGTACGTCCTTGTGGGTCAGGGGCGGCGGCCGAAGAGGGTCATCAGGCCGGTGGCGGTGAACACCGCACCGAGTACGCCGAGCAGGGCGGCGGTGCCCCACAGCGCGCCGAAGTCATCCACCACGGCACTGCCGGTGGGGTCGTTGGCCTGGTAGTGGACCTTCACCGGCTGGCCGACCTGGTAGCCGAAGATCAGCCCGCCCTGGGGGTAGGAAACCCGGGCGCCGGTGCTGTCGGTAAAGGCGATCTCCGGGTGCGAGCCGCCGGCGTTCAGGGCGACCACGGCGCCGTCGGCGATCAGGGCCGACTGCAGGAAACCCATGCGGGAAGAGGCGTTGATGGCCATGGCGGCCAGCAGGGCCAGGCCGAGGAGGGCGAAGAGACCGCCCTTGAAGAGGGATACCTGGGGTTCCGACATCCTGTGGGTTCCTGAACGTCCGTTTCTGAAAGCAAGAAAGCAAAACGGGCGGTTGCCCGCCCGTTGCAGCGACTGCCGTGGGACAGTCGCGTCGCCCGAGGGTTCCCGTTCAGGCGGGAACCCCGGCCTGGATCAGGCCTTCGGGTTGGGACCGTAGGCGTTCTGGCCCGGGTCGCTGTCCTTGGCCAGCAGGTAGATCAGGTACAGGCCGACCAGCGGGATCAGGGCGATCAGCATGAACCAGCCGCTCTTGCCGATGTCGTGCAGACGGCGGGCGGTGACGCCCAGGGCCGGCAGCAGGACGGCCAGGCTGTACAGGTTGGCCAGCGGCAGCAGCTTCTCGCTGATCACGCCGAAGATCACGGTCAGCGCGATGGAGATCACGAGGTTCACCAGGGTGAACATCCAGTACTCCTTGCGACGCGCACGGCCGTTGAAATCAAAATATTGCTTGAGGCACTTCAAATACCATTCCATTGCGGAACTCCCTTTCTTCGCCGCCTGGCGGCTGTTCATATCGATTGATGCCAGGCGTTTGGACATGGCTGGCAGGTGCTGCATGGGTCATGCAGGGACGGGACTATAGCGTTTCGTAACAAGCCGTTGCGTGTGCCGGTTCACGGGCCAGCAAATTGCCACCCAGTCAATTTCGGGTGGCGTGGTCACGGTCAGGCGCGTGCGATGCCCGTCCCAGACGGCCTCAGTGCCAGTTCAGCTGCAGCGCTTCCTGCCAGGCGAAGCGTTCGAAGTGGCTGGCCATCACCTCCTTGAGTCGTTCCAGGCTGACAGCGTCTTCGGCTTCTACCCGAAGCGTCAGGCCGCCGGCCTCGGCCTGGAGCAGGCCGAGGCCGATGTCGAACTGGATGCGCCCCTGCTGTTCGTCATGGCTGACGGGGATGCGGTGGGCGAAGTGCTTGCACAGCCGGCTGATGTAGCGGGCCGGGGTTTCGGTGACGACATGGGTGGAGGCGACGAGGGTCATTGAGGGACTCCTGAACGGTGGAAACGGGAGCAGGCCGCCGGAAAAACCGGCGACCTGATTGGGTAACGCAGGGCGGGCACCCGGCTTCAGTAGCCGACGGTGAAGCGCTTGTGCAGGTGCTGGGGGTTCTCCAGCTCGTCGACGATGGCCACCGCCAGGTCGGCCACGGTGATGCGCGCCGGGTGGTCGCCGTCCATCAGCAACTCGTTGCCGCCAATGCGGAAGCGGCCCGTGCGTGCGCCCGGCTCCAGCAGCGCCGGCGGGGAGAGGAAGGTCCAGTCCAGGTCGGTCTCGGCCTGGATCAGGTTCAGCGCCTGGCGTGCGCCCTCGGCGCCTTCCTTGTACTCGGCGGGGAACTGCGGGGTGTCGATCAGTTGCAGGCCCGGCGCGACGTACAGGCTGCCCGCCCCGCCCACCACCAGCAGGCGACGGACACCGGCCTGGCGCACGGCGTCGAAGATGGCGCGGGTGCCCTGGATGAACTGCTCGCGGATGTCGGGGTTGCCCCAGCCGGGGTTGAAGGCATGCACCACGGCGTCGTGCCCGGCGAGGACGGCGGCGGTGGCGGCCACGTCGTGGATATCGCCCTTCACGGCGGTCAGGCGTTCATGGGCCGGCAGTTTTTCCGGGTGGCGGACCAGGGCGGTGACCTGGTGGCCGCTTTGCAGGGCTTCCTGGACGACGGCGCTGCCGACGAAACCGGTGGCACCGAGGATGGCGATCTTCATGGCTGTCTCCTGTTGAGAATCGTTTGCGACGGTCGCCATCTTGCAGCTGGATAATCAGCGGAAAAAGTGGCAAAAACCGCTTTCACAATTAAGCAGGGCTTACGAATGGAGCAGCTCAAGCGCATGGCGGTGTTCGCCACAGTGGTGGAGAAGGGTTCGATGGTTGCCGCCGGCGAAGCCCTGGGCATGAGCGCGTCCGCAGTCAGCCAGCAGATCCGCAAGCTGGAGGACGCTACCCAGGTCAGCCTGCTCCACCGCACCACCCGCAAGCTCACCCTCACCGAGGCCGGCGCGCTGTTCTACCGCAACTGCGCCCAGGTGCTGGAGCTGGCGCAGCAGGCCGAACAGCGCCTGGCGGAGCTGCGCGATGCGCCGGTGGGGGAGCTGCGCATCGCCGCCCCGGTGGGCTTCTCCGATCGCATGGTCACCGAGGCGCTGGCACCCCTGCTGGCCGCCCACCCCGGGCTGACGCTGCGGCTGTTCTTCGACGACGAGCAGATCGACCTGGTGGAGCGGCGCATCGACCTGGCCATCCGCGTCGGCCGCCAGGACGACTCCAGCCTGGTGGCGCGGCACCTGGGGGACTGGCCGTCGCTGCTCTGCGCCGCGCCCGGCTACCTGGCCCGGCTGCCGGCCATCGTCCGTCCCGAGCAACTGCTGGAGCTGGACTGGGTG
Source organism: Metapseudomonas otitidis (assembly GCF_900111835.1). Lineage (GTDB taxonomy): Bacteria > Pseudomonadota > Gammaproteobacteria > Pseudomonadales > Pseudomonadaceae > Metapseudomonas > Metapseudomonas otitidis. Next base: position 95,222 of record NZ_FOJP01000009.1, on the reverse strand, counting down.
ACCCTGCATGCCGAGCGCGCCCTGGGGCCGATCACCCTGGTCGGGCCCGGCGGCGAGGTGCAGCGGCTGCGCATCGAGAGCCGCGTCAGCTGCAACAACATCCTCTCCGCGCGCAGCTTCACCCTCGCCGGCGCCGGCCTGTCCCTGCAGCCGGAACCGGAGATCCGCGAGGAGCTGGCCAGCGGCCGGCTGCTGCGGGTGCTGCCCGACTGGCGCCCGCCGGAGATCGGCCTGTACATCGTCACCCCACGGCGCGACGCGCAGCCGGCCAAGGTGCGCTATGCCATCGAGGCCTTGCGTCACAGCCTGTCGCGGCGCTGATGGTCCTGTCGGCGCGCATGCCGTATAAAGTCGGACCATTCCAGTCCCAACCCATTTTCCCGAGGAACGCCGGCAAGGCATGAAGACACCCAAGCGCATCGAACCCCTGGTGGAGGATGGCCTGATCGACGAAGTGGTCAGGCCGCTGATGAGCGGTAAGGAAGCATCCGTCTACGTGGTGCGTTGTGGCAGCGAGTTGCGCTGCGCCAAGGTCTACAAGGAGGCCAACAAGCGAGGCTTCCGCCAGGCGGCCGAGTACCAGGAAGGGCGCAAGGTTCGTAACAGCCGCGACGCCCGGGCCATGGCCAAGGGCTCCAAGTACGGGCGCAAGGAGCAGGAAGAGAACTGGCAGAACGCCGAAGTGGCCGCCCTGTTCCGCCTGGCCAACGCCGGCGTGCGGGTGCCCAAGCCCTACGACTTCCTCGACGGCGTGCTGCTGATGGAGCTGGTCACCGACGGCTACGGCGACGCCGCCCCGCGCCTCAACGACGTCGACCTGACCCCCGAGGACGCCCGCGAATTCCACGCCTTCATGATCGGCGAGATCGTCAAGATGCTCTGCGCCGGCCTGGTCCATGGCGACCTGTCCGAGTTCAACGTGCTGCTCGACCCCTACGGCCCGGTGATCATCGACCTGCCCCAGGCGGTGGACGCCGCCGGCAACAACCACGCCTTCCGCATGCTCGAGCGCGACGTCGGCAACATGGCCGCGTACTTCGGCCAGTTCGCCCCCGAGCTGCGCTACACCCGTTACGCCAAGGAGATGTGGGCGCTCTACGAGGACGGCAAGCTGACCCCGGATACCCGGCTCACCGGCCAGTTCACCGAGCCCGAGGAAGCGGCCGACGTGGATGCGGTGATGCGCGAGATCAAGGCCGCCCTCGCCGAGGAGGAGCGCCGCCAGGCGCTGCTGAAGGACACCAGCGACGAACCGCCGACCCCGCCCTGGATGAAGGAATGAGGGTGTGGCATCGGGCTGCTTGACCGGGCGGTTCCCGAGGACGACCATTGCGCCCTCGGATCACCGCGTTTGCAGGGGAGAACACAGATGAAAGGGCAAGCGGAAGTCGTCGAATACCTCAAGGACCTGCTGCGAGGTGAGCTGGCCGCACGCGACCAGTACTTCCTGCACTCGCGCATGTATGCCGACTGGGGCTTCACCAAGCTCTACGAGCGCATCAACCACGAGATGGAGGAAGAGACCGAGCACGCCGATGCCTTGTTGCAGCGCATCCTCTTCCTGGAAAGCACCCCGGACATGACGCCCAAGGCCATCCACCCCGGCGCCACCGTGCCGGAGATGCTGCGCTCGGACCTCAACCTCGAATACGAAGTGCGCGCCGCGCTGAGCAAGGGCATCACCCTGTGCGAGCAGCATGGCGACTACGTCAGCCGCGACATCCTCGCCCTGCAGCTGCAGGACACCGAGGAAGACCACGCCTACTGGCTGGAACAGCAACTGGGGCTGATCGACCGGGTCGGTCTGCAGAACTACCTGCAATCCCAGAGCTGATCGGCCTCGCGACCGTTCATGTAAAAGCCCCCGGAGAGATGCCTCTCCGGGGGCTTTTTTGTGGCGGCGTGCCGGTCTTCTGTTGCGGCCCTGTATCCCTCGAATCCCCGGAATCTGTATCCATACAGCCTCCCGGTGACCTGCTAGCGTGGCCCCACCCGCTCCCGGAGTCCCTGCCATGCCGTTGCCGCACATCCTCCTTGCCCTGCTGGTCACTCTGGTCTGGGGCGTGAACTTCGTCGTCATCAAGCTCGGGCTCGGCGAGTTCCCGCCGCTGCTGTTCTGCGCCCTGCGTTTTGCCCTGGCGGCGACGCCCTTGCTGTTCCTGCGCGGGCCGCTGCCGGCGCCGTTGTGGCGGATCGTGCAGATCGGGCTGCTGCTGGGGGTGTTCAAGTTCGGGGTGCTGTTCATCGGCATGAAGCTGGGCATGCCGGCCGGGCTGACCTCGCTGGTGCTGCAGAGCCAGGTGTTCTTCACCGTGCTGATCGCCGCGCTGGTGCTGGGCGAGCGGCCCACGTTGCGGGCGTTGGCGGGCCTGGCGTTGGCGGCTTCGGGGCTGGTGCTGATCGGCCTGGAACGGCCCCTGGGCGATAGCCTGCTGGCCTTCGTGCTGGTGCTGGTGGCGGCCCTGGCCTGGGCCTTCGCCAACATCGCCACCAAGCGCGCCGGTGCCCGCGACATGCTGCGGCTGATCTGCTGGGTGAGCCTGGTGCCGCCCTTGCCGCTGCTGGCGCTGTCCTGGGTGTTCGAGGGGCCGCAGGCGATGGCGGCGGCCTTTGCCCACGCCAGCCTCACCGGCTACCTGTCCCTGGCGTTCGTGGCCTTCGGTGCCACCACCCTGGGGTTCGCCCTGTGGAGCTTCCTGCTCAGTCGCCACCCGGCGAGCCTGGTGACGCCCTTCGCCCTGGCGGTGCCGATTTCCGGGCTGCTGTCCGGCTGGCTGCTGCTGGGCGAGGCCCTCAGCCCGTCGGCGCTGGCGGCCTGTGCCCTGGTGTTCGTCGGCCTGGCGATCACCGTGTTGCCGAAGGACCTGCTGGGGCGCCTGTTGCCCCGCAGCAACCGCCCGATGCCAGGTCCTTGAGGATCGGGCAGTCGGGGCGGTGATCGCCCTGGCAGTGATCCACCAGCTCCTGCAGGGTGTCGCGCAGGCCCACCAGCTCGGCGATGCGCTGGTTCAGTTCGTCGATGTGGGCATTGGCCAGGGCCTTCACGTCGGCGCTGGCACGGCCCCGGTCGCGCCACAGGGTGAGCAGGCGGCCCACTTCCTCCAGCGAAAAGCCCAGGTCCCGCGAGCGGCGGATGAAGGCGAGGCTGTGCAGGTCCTGCTCGCTGTACTGCCGGTAGCCGCTGTCGCTGCGGCCGGCCTCGGGGAGCAGGCCGATGGATTCGTAGTAGCGGATCATCTTCGCGGTGAGCCCGCTCTTCTTCGCGGCCTGGCCGATGTTCATGCAGCTGTCCTCTTGGGTTGAGGTGTCCGGGCGCCCCTTGTGGGGCGCTTGGTGAATGAGTTCGCCCCTGCCAGAACGGCGTCCTGGCATCAGTCTTCCGTGTGTTTCTCCCCGGCCGGTTTCCAGGTCTTCAGCAGCAGGGCGTTGCTCACCACGCTGACGCTGGAGAGGGCCATCGCGGCGCCGGCGACCACCGGGTTGAGCATGCCGGCGGCGGCGAGCGGGATGCCCACCAGGTTGTAGATGAAGGCCCAGAACAGGTTCTGGCGGATCTTGCCGTAGGTGCGCCGGGCGATGTCGAGGGCGGCGGGGACCAGGCGCGGGTCGCCGCGCATCAGGGTGATGCCGGCGGCGTGCATGGCCACGTCGGTGCCGCCGCCCATGGCGATGCCCACGTCGGCGGCGGCCAGGGCGGGGGCGTCGTTGATGCCGTCGCCGACCATCGCCACCACCGCGCCGCCGGCCTTCAGCCGGGCCACCTCGGCGGCCTTGTCGGCGGGCAGCACTTCGGCGTGCACGTCGTCGATGCCCAGTGCTTCGGCCACCACCCGGGCGCTGCCGCGGTTGTCGCCGGTGATCAGGTGGCTGGCGATGTGGCGTCCGCGCAGGGCCTGCACGGCATCGCGGGCACCCTCCTTGAGGCTGTCGCCGAAGGCGAACAGGCCGAGTACCTGTGCCTGGGGTTGCAGCGCCAGCAGCCAGGACAGGGTACGGCCCTCGGCTTCCCAGGCCTGCGCCGAGGCCAGCAGGGCGCCGCCGTCGAGGCCGTGCTCGTCCAGCAGGCGGCGGTTGCCCAGGGCCAGCAGGCGGCCCTCGACCACGCCCTGGATGCCACGCCCGGTGAGGGACTGGCTGTCGCCCACCTCGGGCACCGCCAGGCCGCGTTCGTCGCAGGCATCCAGCACCGCCTTGGCCAGCGGGTGCTCGCTGCCGCGCTGCAGGGCGCCGGCCCAGGCCAGCAGGTGCGCGTCGTCGCTATCGGCAGCGGCGAGATGGGTAATGCGCGGGCTGCCGGAGGTGAGGGTGCCGGTCTTGTCGAAGGCCACGGCGGTGACGGCGTGGGCCACCTCCAGGGCTTCGGCGTCCTTGATCAGGATGCCGTGGCGGGCGGCGACGCCGGTGCCGGCCATGATCGCCGTCGGCGTGGCCAGGCCGAGGGCGCAAGGGCAGGCGATCACCAGCACGGCGACGGCGTTGATCAGCGCCGTCTCCAGCGCCGCGCCGGCCAGCAGCCAGCCGCCGAGGGTGGCCAGGGCGATCAGCAGCACCGCCGGGACGAACACCTGGCTGACCCGGTCCACCAGCTTCTGGATCGGCGCCTTGGCCGCCTGTGCGTCTTCCACCAGGCGGATGATCCGTGCCAGCACCGTCTCGCCGCCGAGGGCGGTGGTGCGCACCCGCAGGCGCCCCTCGCCGTTGATGGCGCCGCCGGTGACACGGTCGCCCGGGGCCTTGGGCACCGGCAGGCTCTCACCGCTGATCAGCGCCTCGTCGGCGTGGCTCTGGCCCTCCAGCACCTCGCCGTCCACCGGGAAGCGTTCGCCGGGTTTCACCAGCACCTCGTCGCCCAGCTGGAGTTCGGCGATGGCCACGTCTTCCTCGCGGCCGTCGCGCAGGCGGATGGCCCGCTCCGGGCGCAGGGCTTCCAGGGCGCGGATGGCGGCGCTGGTCTGGCGCTTGGCGCGGCTCTCCAGGTACTTGCCCAGCAGCACCAGGGCGATGACCACCGCCGAGGCTTCGAAATACAGGTGCGGCACGTGGCCGGGGTGGGCGGTGGCCCACTGGTAGAGGCTCAGGCCGTAGCCGGCGCTGGTGCCGATGGCCACCAGCAGGTCCATGTTGCCGGCGCCGGCGCGCACGGCCTTCCAGGCGGCGCGGTAGAAGCGCGCGCCGAGGATGAACTGCACCGGCGTGGCCAGGGCGAACTGCACCCAGGCCGGCAGCATCCAGTGCAGGCCGAAGGGTTCCACCAGCATCGGCAGCACCAGCGGGGCCGCCAGCAGCAGGGCCAGTGCCAGGGCCAGGCGCTCCCGTTGCAGCGCCTGTCGGGCGCGGGCCTCGCTGTCATCGGCGTGCTCGGCCTGGTGCAGCCGCGCCTGGTAGCCGGCGCGGGTCACGGCCTGGATCAGCGCCTGGTCGTCCACCCCGTCCAGCCGCTGCACGCTGGCCCGCTCGCTGGCCAGGTTGACGCTCACCTCCAGCACCCCCGGCACCTTGGCCAGGGCACGCTCCACACGACCGGCGCAGCTGGCGCAGGTCATGCCGCCGATCTCCAGCTCCAGGCGCCCCTGGGGCACCTCGTAGCCGGCCCGCAGCACCGCCTCGCGCAGGGCGGGCAGGGCATCGGCGGGGGCCTGGACCCGGGCCTGCTCGCGGGCCAGGTTGACGCTGGCGGACTCCACGCCAGGCACCTTGGCCAACGCGCGCTCCACGCGGCCGGCGCAGCTGGCGCAGGTCATTCCAGTGATGGGCAGGTCGAACGATACGGTCATGGCTGATCCTCCTCGTGGGGCACAGGATCAACCTTGACCCCGTGGCAAGGTCAAGAGGGGAGAGGGCTGCTGAGGAAAAGCCGGTGGGTCTTCGATGGCGATGTTCCAGTGCGCTGTTTCAACGCCAAGCTGGTTATCGAGTTCTGCGGATGTTTCTTGTTTCGCCCTCCCGGGCGAGCCCCTTTTGGCAGTCGCCCCAAAAGGAGCCAAAAGGGCTTGCCCCTGCATACGGGTCCCGCGTTGCGGGACTCCCCTCGCTGCATCATCGTTCCAGGGGCACGCGCTGACGGGCCATCCCTGGCCCGGCAGCGCTCTCGCGACATCCATGTCGCTCAACCCCTTCCACGATGACTCCGCTCGGCCTCCTGAAGGGGCGGCTTTCCCCGCCTCACCTTTCTCGACCAGGCATGAATCCAGAGTGCGCTCGAAAATTGCTCATCGAGCGAGAGCAGGCTGCAGGTCTGGTTCTAGAACGGCGGAACAGAACGTCGTTGAGTGCCCTTTTCAAAGACGTGTCAGGGCAACGGCACCGACGGAATCAGGTACAACCCGTGGTCGTTCATGCCCAGTTCATAGCGGCTGACCATCCCGGCCTGCAGGGTGATGGTCTGAGGCTCCTGCACGCCCATGCCGGCACGGCAGGGGGCGGCGTCGAGCAGGCCGAGGCGCACCGAGACCCGGCCCGGAGGCAGGTTCAGCTCCACCGACTGGCCCTGCACAAGGCGCGCAATGAGACGGTCCTGAACGTAGAGGGCCACGTCGCAGCCGGTGGCCAGCTGCATCCGCTCGCGGGAGACCACGAGCATGCCGTAGTTGAGCGGGGCTTCCGCGCGGGCCAGGCCGGGCAGGGCGAGCAGGGCCGCGAGCAACAGGGTGAGGGCTTTCATGGCAGGGCTCCGGAGGGGCAGTGGAGCAAGTGTAGGTGCGCGGGGCTTGACCTTGCCACGGTGGCAAGGCGGACACTGCGGGCCGTTCATCCAGCCATCACGAGGAGTCGATCATGCAAGTGTTCAAGGTCCAGGGCATGTCCTGTGGTCATTGCGTACGCGCTGTCACCGAGGCGGTGCAGGCCCGCGACGCGGCGGCGGAGGTCCAGGTGGACCTGGGCGCCGGTGAAGTGCGGGTGGCCAGCCGCCTGGCGGCCGAGCAGGTACTGGAGGCCATCCGCGAGGAGGGCTACCCGGCCGAGCTGGCCTAGCGCCCAGCACACCCCTGGAAGGCCATCACGCCCGGCGTCGCGGCCGGGCTTCGAACCCGGTGGAGGACGACAGCCGTTCCTTACTGGGTTCGACGTCCACTGCCTTCCGCCCCATTCCTTCTCGCTTTACCGTCCTGACCGGATGCAATGCGCGGATGTCGGACCAGAAGAGTTCTTCCGGGAACATTTCCGAGCCGTGGTACTGGAAGGTGAGGAAGTGCGGGGCGTCGTAGACGCCCTCCAGCGCCATCACCACGCCGACGATATGCACGCAGGTGAAGGTGGGCTCCGGGACGTCGGGCCAGTTCAGCTCTATCCAGGCCGTGCGGCCAATCAATGCGCAGGCGGCGTCGAAGGTGAAGTCGGCCATGCTCGATCTCCTATCAAGCGGTTTCCATGGTGTGACTCAACGCGCTGGGTTGGCTTCCTGGCAGGCACGCGCAGCCCTTTCCGTTCCAGGCTCGTTCCGTCACTATTCGGCGATTACCGGACAGTCAATTGATAAATAATTCATCATCCACGGGCATGGTATCCGTAATGAATAATTTATCAATAAATTATTTATTAATAATTAGAGTTTTTAGGAATGATTGAGGAGCGTCTTAGAACGCTTGTCCGCCACCTCGGTGCGACTCGACTTGCCGATACGACCGCTATCAAGGAGCGCCAGCGTTGGCAGACGGTTGCCACAAACCGAAAGGTGAAGGCGCGTGTTGAGGATCTGGAGGAGGTGCTGAAGGCATTCCCCCAATACGAGCTGTGGCTTCTGAAGGGGGATGTGGACCCGGCCAAGGGGCAGGTATCGCCCGACTTCGATGGAGCCCCGCCGAGTGTGGAATAGCGGCCTCCACGCTGGAATGGTCGAAGGGGCGGCTACGTCCCTGTTCCGTATTGTGGTGACACGCTGCTGACCGAGTTCTGCGGACGCCGTCTGTTTTGCCCTCCTTGCGGGCCCTTCTGGGGTGACTGAGAAATGGAATCCATTCAGGAAAGGGCAATAGCCCTGATCTACAAGACCGGCCTGGACCATCTGGTCCGAGCATCCGAGATCAACTACAGCCGCTGGAAGAACCTCCGTCATCGAAAGGTTCGGATGAGCACCGAGGAACTGGAGGTGCTGGTCAGGCTGTACCCCCGCTATGGCCTATGGCTGGCGACCGGGACGGTCGCTCCGGAAGCCGGGCAGACGAGCCCGGCCCATGACGACGCATGTACGGACGCATTCTCCTCCCAGTCCTGACGGCGCCAGAGATTCGTTTGAAAACATGGACGAAATCAGAAACAGAGCGCTCTACCTCCTCCACCTGGCTGGGCCGAAGAGGCTCAGCCAGCTAGGCGAGACCAACCACGAGCGCTGGAAGAACATCAGCAAGGGCGCCATCCGCATGGGCACGGAGGAACTGGCCGTGCTGGTGCGCCTGTATCCGCACTACGCGTTCTGGCTGATCAGCGGCGAAACGGTGCCTGAAGCCGGGCAGACGAGCCCGCTGGAGGCATCCTCCCCCCAGCCGTGACGGCGCTAGGACGCGCTGCGCAGCACCTCATCCCAGTCACGGATCAGCCCACGGAACACCGCGTCCAGCAGCGGCGCGGTGTCCTGCTGCGGGTCGAACAGGGAGATGTCGCGGGTCCAGTCGGTGAACAGGCCGAGGATCTGCGCATGCAGCCCGCGCGAGGCCAGGCGCGGGGTGAGCCCCGGGTGCAGGCGTTCGACGCAGCCGGGCAGGGCGAACAGTGCCTCGCACAGGTCGATGAACTGGTTGACGAAGGCGTTGTGGCGGTCCTCCGCCTCGCGCAGTTCCTTGGTGAACTCGCAGCGGTGCAGGAGGATGGTGAAGATGCGCTTGCGCTGGGCGTCCACCGCCAGTGAGGTGATCGCCTCGATGGACAGGTTGCGCAGCGACAGCAGCGCGTCGCGGCCGCTGTAGCCGCAGAGGCGTTCGGTCATCTGCTCCGGGGGCAGGCGCACCTGGTTGAGCATCTCGTGGAACAGGTGGGCCTTGTTCTGGAAGTGCCAGTAGACGGCGCCCCGGGTCACGCCCGCAGCCCGGGCGATCTGTTCCAGGGAGGTATGGGCCACGCCGTTCTCGAGGAACAGCAGCTCGGCGGCGGCCAGGATGTCGGCGCGGGTTTTCTCCGCTTCTTCTTTGGTTCTGCGCATAGCAGTCAGGTGAATAGTGTCTAGGCTTCTTCTCGGGAGTCGGATTCTAGCGACATTGCTGCCGCCCCGGCGCTTCGGCTTCCCCTCTTTTCGTCCTCTCAATCGAAATGCCATTCCACCCGTCCTGGCAGGAATGGCCGTGGAGAATCGCCATGCCGCTCGCTCGCCGCCTGCCCTTGCGCCACGTCCTGCCGGTCGTCGCCTGCCTGCTGTCCGGCCCCCTGGCCGCAGCGGACGCTCCCGCCGGAGGGGGCGCACCGGCGCCCGAGGTACTGGTGGAGACGGTGCGCGAGGGGCCCCTGCCGCTGGTGCTGGAGTACGCCGGGCGTACCGCCGGCTACCGCGAGGTGGAGGTGCGCGCGCAGGTCAGCGGCATCCTCCAGGAGCGCACCTACCAGGAGGGCGCACGGGTGCAGAAGGGCCAGGTGCTGTTCCGCATCGACCCGCGCACCTACCAGGCCGCCCTGGGCAGCGCCAAGGGCGCGCTGGCCCAGGAGCAGGCGCGCTACCGGCAGACCGAGCGCGACCTAAAGCGCGTGCGCGAGCTGCAGAAGAAAGGCTTCGCCAGCGAGAGCGAGCTGGACAACGCCATCTCCAACTTCGAGCAGAGCAAGGCCAACGTGCAGGCCGCCGAGGCCAACGTCCAGGCCAAGCAGATCGACCTCGACTACACCACGGTGAAGGCGCCCATCAGCGGCATCACCAGCAAGGAGACCCGCTCCGAGGGCAGCCTGGTGGTGGCCGGCGATCCCAACTCCAGCCTGCTGACCCAGCTCACCCAGCTGGACCCGCTGTACGTCAACTTCGGCTACCCCGACACCGAGGCCGAGCGCCTGCGCGAGGGCGTGCAGAGCGGCCGCCTGACCCTGCCGGCCGACGGCAAGCTGACCGCCGTGCTGAAGTTCGGCGACAGCTCCACCTACCCGCTGGAGGGCCGGGTGGACTTCACCGACAGCTTCGTCAACACCGGCACCGGCACCGTCAGCGCCCGCGCGGTGGTGCCCAACCCCGAGCAGAAGCTGCTGCCGGGCCAGTTCGTGCGGGTGCTGATCAAGGGGATCACCCGCCCCGGCACCATCACCGTGCCGGAGCGCGCGCTGTCCCAGGGACCGCGCGGCACCTTCGTGTTCGTGGTGGACAAGGACGGCGTGGCGCGCATGCGCGAGGTGAAGACCGGCGACACCACCGAGGGCCGCTGGGTGATCCTCTCCGGCGTCTCCGCCGGGGACCGGGTGATCGTCGAGGGCCTGCCCCGGGTACGCCCGGACGCGCCGGTGAAGGCGGTGGAAGCCCCCGCCGACGGCACCCCGCCGAAGCAGTCCTGAGGAGGGCGCGCCGTGATCTCGCGATTCTTCATCGACCGGCCGGTGTTCGCCGCGGTCATCTCCATCGTCATCATGCTCGGCGGCCTGGCCGCCATGCGCGCGCTGCCCATCGCCCAGTACCCGGAGATCCTCCCGCCGCAGGTGGCGGTGACCGCCAGCTACCCCGGCGCCAGCTCCCAGGTGATCGCCGAGACGGTGGCTGCGCCGCTGGAGCAGGGCATCAACGGCGTGCAGGGGATGATCTACCAGCTGTCCAACTCCGACAGCAACGGCGCCATGAGCCTGACCGTGTACTTCCAGGTGGGCACCGACCCGGACCAGGCCACCATCGACGTCAACAACAAGGTCCAGGCGGCGCTGGCGAAGCTGCCCGAGGAGGTGCGCCGGCAGGGCGTGAAGGTGGAGAAGAAGTCCTCCGACATCCTCCAGGTGGTGACGCTGTTCTCCCCGGACAATTCCCGCGACCCGATCTACATCAGCAACTACGCGCTGATCAACGTGATCGACGAGCTCAAGCGCATCCCCGGCGTCGGTGATGCCAGCCAGTTCGGCTCGAAGAACTACTCCATGCGCATCTGGCTGCGGCCGGACAAGCTGGCCCAGTACAACCTGACGCCCACCGACGTGGTCAAGGCGATCCAGGAGCAGAACTCCCAGTTCGCCGCCGGCAGCTTCGGCAAGCAGCCGCTCAACCAGCCCCAGGACTTCACCTACACCGTCACCACCCAGGGCCGCTTCACCGACCCGAAGGAGTTCGAGAGCGTCATCCTGCGCACCGACGCCACCGGCGCCAGCCTGCTGCTCAAGGACGTGGCGCGGGTCGAGCTGGGGGCCCAGGACTACTCGCTGATGACCTCGCTGAACGGCCAGCAGAACGCTGCCTTCGGCATCTACCTGCAGCCCGGCGCCAACGCCCTGGACACCGCCGAGGCCGTGCGCCAGACCATGGACCGGCTGGCCAAGCGCTTCCCCCAGGGCATCGACTACAAGATCCCCTACGACACCACCAAGTTCGTCAAGGTCTCCATCGAGGAGGTGATCCACACCTTCGTCGAGGCCCTGGTGCTGGTGATGCTGGTGGTCTACCTGTTCCTGCAGAACTGGCGCGCCACGCTGATCCCGGTGCTGGCCATCCCGGTGTCGCTGATCGGCACCTTCGCCGGCATGTACCTGCTGGGCTTTTCCATCAACCTGCTGACGCTGTTCGGCATGGTGCTGGCCATCGGCATCGTGGTGGACGACGCCATCGTGGTGCTGGAGAACGTCGAGCGGGTGATGCGCACCGAGAAGCTCGGCCCGCGCGAGGCGGCGATCAAGGCCATGGAGGAGGTGACCGGGCCGATCATCGCCATCGTGCTGGTGCTCTGCGCGGTGTTCGTCCCGGTGGGCTTCCTCGGTGGCCTGGCGGGGCAGATGTACAAGCAGTTCGCGATCACCATCGCGGTGTCGGTGGTGATCTCCGGCATCGTCGCGCTGACCCTCTCGCCGGCGCTCTGCGCCCTGCTGCTCAAGCCCACCCATGAGGAGCCGGCAGCGCCGTTCCGCTGGTTCAACCGGGCCTTCGACCGTGCCACCGACGGCTACGCCGCCGGGGTGCGCTTCTTCCTCAAGCGCAGTGCCATCGGCTTGCTGCTGTTCGGCGGGATGATCGCGCTGATGGTCATGCTGTTCGGCCGGGTGCCCGGCTCCCTGGTGCCCGACGAGGACCAGGGCTACGTGATCAACGCCTACTTCCTGCCGCCGGCCGCCTCCCTCACCCGTACCGAGGAAGTCACCAGCGCCGTCACCGAGCAGCTGATGAAGCACCCGGCGGTGCAGGACGTGGTCACCTTCGCCGGCTTCGACGTGCTCACCTTCGGCACCCGCAGCAACGCCGGGGTGTCGTTCATCCCGCTGAAGGACTGGAAGGAGCGCACCACCGCGGACCTCGACGCGCGCAACCTGCCGCGCGCCTTCATGGCCATGGGGGCCGGGCAGAAGGACGGCGTGGTGATGACCTTCAACCCGCCGCCGATCACCGGCATGAGCACCACCGGCGGCTTCGAGGCCTACCTGCAGGACCGCTCCGGCGGCTCCATCGCACAGCTGCAGGCGATCGTCGGCAAGTTCGTCGCCGCCGCCGCCAAGCGACCCGAGCTGGCCGGCGTGAGCACCACCTTCAACGCCAACGTGCCGCAGTACTTCCTCGACCTGGACCGCACCAAGGCCCGCGCCCTGGGGGTGGCGGTGAACGATGTGTTCACGGCCATGCAGTCCACCTTCGGCAGCTACTACGTCAACGACTTCACTCTCTACGGGCGCACCTGGCAGGTGAGCCTGCAGGCCGAGGCGGACTTCCGCCGCAAGCCCGAGGACCTCAGCCAGGTGTACGTGCGCTCCGCCTCCGGCGACCTGGTGCCGCTGTCGTCCCTGGTGCGGGTGCAGCGCATCCTCGGGCCGGACTCCTACGCGCGCTTCAACGTCTACCCGGCAGCCAAGATCCTCGGCGGCCCGGCGCCGGGCTACAGCTCGGGGCAGGCCCTGGCGGCCATGCAGGCGGTGGCGGACGAGGTGCTGGGCGAGGACTACAGCCTGGGCTGGGTCGGCTCGGCCTACCAGGAGCTGGCCACCCAGGGCTCGGGGGGCACCGCCTTCCTGTTCGGGCTGATCATCGTGTTCCTCATCCTCGCCGCCCAGTACGAGCGCTGGACGCTGCCCATCGCGGTGGTCACCGCCGTGCCCTTCGCGGTGTTCGGCGCCATCCTCGCGGTGTGGCTGCGCGGGTTGTCCAACGACGTGTACTTCCAGGTGGGGCTGGTGACGCTGATCGGCCTGGCGGCGAAGAACGCCATCCTCATCATCGAGTTCGCCGTGCTTTGCCGGCAGCAGGGCATGGGCATCTTCGAGTCGTCCCTGGAGGCGGCGCGCCTGCGCTTCCGGCCCATCGTGATGACCTCCCTGGCCTTCATCCTCGGCTGCGTGCCGCTGGCGATCAGCAGCGGTGCGGGCTCGGCGAGCAGACATTCCATCGGCACCGGGGTGATTGGCGGTATGCTAGCGGCCACGGTGCTGGCAACCTTCCTTATCCCGATGTTCTACCTGCTGGTGGAATCCGCTGCCGACAGGTTGGGGCGCAAGAAGAAGGCACCGGCCGCCGAGTGACGTCCGGCGCCCACCGGACATCGAACCGCACGCCCGCTCCACGGTCTCTTTTGCAGTCAACGGCGCCGCCCTCGGGGCGGCGCCCTGTTTTCAGGTGATCCATGAATTTCCGCATCCTGCTGATCCTGGGGGCGCTGAGTGCCTTCGGCCCCATGGCGATCGATTTCTACCTGCCCAGCTTCCCGGCCCTGGCCAAGGCGTTCGCGACCGACGTCGAGCATGTCCAGCTGAGCCTGGCGGCCTACTTCGTCGGCCTGGCCATCGGCCAACTGCTCTACGGCCCCATCGCCGACCGCTTCGGCCGGCGGCCGCCGCTGCTGGCGGGGGTGACGCTGTTCACCCTGGCCTCGGTGGCCTGCGCCCTGGCGCCGAGCCTGGAGTGGTTGATCACCGCGCGCTTCATCCAGGCCCTGGGTGGTTGTGCGGGGATGGTGGTGTCGCGGGCGGTGGTGCGTGACCTGTGCGACCCGGTGTCCTCGGCCAAGGTGTTCTCCCAGTTGATGCTGGTGATGGGGCTGGCACCGATCCTCGCGCCCCTGGGCGGCGGGTTGCTGCTGGAGAGTTTCGGCTGGCCGTCGATCTTCTACGCGTTGACCTTGTTCAGCGCGCTGGTGCTGGCCGGGGTCTGCGCCTGGCTGCCGGAAACCCTCACCCACGGTGACGAGCGCCCGCCGTTGCGCGGTGCCCTGGGGCAGTACCGGCGCCTGCTGGGGGACGGGGTGTTCATCGGCTATGCGCTGTCCGGCGGGCTGGCCATGGCCGGCATGTTCGCCTACATCGCCGGTTCGCCCTTCGTCTTCATCCAGCTCTATGGCGTGCCGGCCGAGCACTACGGCTGGCTGTTCGGCAGCAACGCGCTGGGCTTCATCCTGGCGGCCCAGGTGAACGCCTGGCTGATGCGCTTCCACGGCCCGGCCTACTGGCTGCGGCGCATGGTCTGGGTGCTGCTGGGCTTCGCCGTGGCGATGCTGGTGGTGGCCCACGCCCACACCGAGGCGCTGTGGCCGCTGCTGGTGCCGCTGTTCTGCGCCACCGCCTGCCTGGGCTGCATCATCCCCAACGCGTCGGCCTCGGCCATGGCCGGCCAGGGGCGCCATGCCGGCAGCGCCTCGGCGCTGATGGGCAGCCTGCAGTTCAGCGTCGCCGCCGGTGCCGCGGCACTGGTGGGCGTGCTGCACGACGGCACGGCGGTGCCCATGGCGACCGTCATCGCGCTCTGCGCAACGGGGGCGGTGAGCGCGTCCACCTTCACCTGGTGGCGGACGCGCGGGCAGCCTTCAGTGCTGGGCTAGCAGTCTGTCAGGGGTCAGCCGACGGCTCGTCGGGGCTGTTCGGGCAGGACGTGGGGCGCCTTGAGGCGGGCCTCCAGCACGGCGACGAAGCGTTGCGCCTCGGCCTCGGTGCGGAAGCTGACGGCGTGCTGATCGATGCACACCTGCCAGCTGGGGCCCTGGGCGGTACGGGTAGGACGGACGAGCACTTTCATGGTGGTCACCTCCCTGGTTCGAAAAATTCGAGCACCCAGTGTAGAGCGCGGAGATGGCCCGGAAATGACATCGGTCAATGGCCCGACTGGCGGTCGGGCCATTGCCCATCGAGGCGACCGACGGGCACCCCGGTGACAGGGTGCCCGGCGCGGCCTCAGAAGCCTTCGAGCACGATCTTGCCCTTGGCCTTGCCGCTCTCCAGCAGGGCGTGGGCGCGCTTGAGGTTGGCCGCCTCGATGCGCCCGTAGTGCTCGCCGAAGGTGGTCTTCAGCACGCCCTGGTCGATCAGCTCGCTGACGCGGTTCAGCAGCTTGTGCTGCTCGATCATGTCGGCGGTCTCGAACATCGAGCGGGTGTACATGAACTCCCAGTGCAGCGAGATGCTCTTGCGCTTGAGCTTGAGCACATCGAGGCCGGCCGGGTCGTCGATCAGCGCCAGCTTGCCCTGGGGCGCCAGGGCTTCCACCAGTTGCTCCAAGTGCTGGTCGGTCTGGGTCAGGCTGGCGACGTGGGTGACGCTGTCGAGGCCGATGCGCTTGAGTTCGGCCGCCAGCGGCTGGCTGTGGTCGATGACGTGGTGGGCGCCCAGCTCGCGGACCCACGCCTGGGTTTCCGGGCGCGAGGCGGTGCCGATGACCGTCAGCCCGGTGAGCCGGCGAGCCAGCTGCACGAGGATGGAACCGACGCCACCGGCCGCGCCGACCACCAGCAGGCTCTGGCCCTGGTCAGCCTGGCCCTCGGCGATGCCGAGGCGGTCGAACAGCAGCTCCCAGGCGGTGATGGCGGTCAGCGGCAGGGCGGCGGACTTGGCGAAGTCCAGGCTCTGCGGGCGCTTGCCGACGATGCGCTCGTCCACCAGGTGCAGCTCGGCGTTGCCACCGGGGCGGGTCAGGGCGCCGGCGTAGAACACCTCGTCACCGGGCTGGAACAGGCTGACGTCCTGGCCCACCGCCTTCACCACGCCGGAGACGTCCCAGCCCAGCACGCGGGGCTGGCCGTTCTCGGGGGCGGCGTTGCGGCGGATCTTGGTGTCCACCGGGTTCACCGAAATGGCGCGGACCTCCACCAGCAGGTCGCGCGGGCCCGGGGTCGGCTCGGGCAGGTCGATGTCCTGCAGGGCGTCGGGGTGGTCGATGGGCAGGTTCTGGAAATAGGCAACGGCTTTCATCGGGGGCTCCTGGGTTCAGGCGAGGTGTTCGAGAAGGGTGAGGGTGACGCCCTTGAGGCGGCTGCCATGGGCATCGCCGAAGTGTCGGTAGTGGGCGGTGGCCTGGTGCGCAGCGAGTGCGGCGTCGTCGCGCCAGGTCTCCAGCATGACGAAGCGCAGGGCGTCGGCGCGGTCCCGGTGCAGGTCGTACTGCAGGCAGCCGGGTTCGCTGCGGCTGGCGGCGACCAGCTCCCGCAGCGCGGCTTCCACGGCCTCGGCCTGGCCGGGTTGGGCGTCGATGTGGGCGATCAGGTGCAGGGGCGAGGTCATGGTGGCTCTCCGGGAACGATGGCGCATAGGTTGGGCTATTTCGCGGCGTGGAGAAATCCGCTAGAAGGCGACAGTCTTTCAAAGGAATTTTGAAAATGCTGCGCCTCGACGACCTCAGCCTGTTCGTCTGCACTGCCGACCGGGGCAGCCTCTCCGCTGCGGCCCGCGAGCTGGACATCTCCCCGGCCGTGGCCAGCGCCGCCCTGAAGCGCCTGGAGGCCAAGCTGGAGACGCGCCTGCTGATCCGCTCCACCCGCAGCCTGCGCCTGACCCCGGAGGGCGAGCAGTTCCTGGTCCACGCCCGCGAGGCGCTGCGCAGCCTGGAGGAGGGCCGGCGGCAGCTGGCCGGCGGCCGCGAGGGCATCAGCGGCACCCTGCAGCTGTCGGCACCCTCGGACTTCGGCCGCAACGTGCTGCTGCCCTGGCTCGACGCCTTCCAGGCCGAGCACCCGCGCCTGGCCCTGCGGTTGTACCTGAGCGACCGCACCGCCGACCTGTTCCGCCAGCCGGTGGACATCGCCCTGCGCTACGGCGAGCCGGAGGACTCCAGCCTCGTCGCGCTGCCCATCGCCCCGGACAACCGCCGGGTGCTCTGCGCCGCCCCCGAATACTTTGCCCGCCACGGCCGCCCGGCCCAGCCCGAGGACCTGACCGGGCACACCTGCCTGCTCTACCTGCTGGGCGGCCGCGCCCACGACCGCTGGAGCTTCGAGGACGGGCGCCGCACCCACCTGGTCAGCGTGGCGGGCGACCGCCTCTGCGACGACGCCGACGTGGTGCGGCGCTGGGCGGTGGCCGGGCGCGGGCTGACCTACAAGTCCTGGCTGGACGTGGCCGGCGACGTGGCCGACGGGCGCCTGCAACTGGCCCTGGAGCGCTACCGGGGCGAGCCCACGCCGCTGAACCTGGTGTGCGCGCACCGCGACCAGCTGGGCAAGCCGGTGAAGCTGCTGCGGGAGTTCCTCCGCGAGCGCTGCGACGAGCTGCTGCGCCGCGCGCCCTGGACGCGCTGACGGAAAGCGCGCCCGCAGGGTTGCTCATGGCCCGGCTTCGGCTATCGTGGGCGCCTGTAGGGCACTTCCAGACGCGACCTGTGCTGGCTTGCCGGGTGAAGCACGGCCTCGTGCGCGAGTCCGATCAACATGCTCATCGACACCGCGTAAACTGCACTCTTTCGCTTGTTTGATCTTGCGCTGACCGGCTCGCCTACCTTTTCAAAGGCGCCCTGCAGCGCCGCGACTGCACCCAGGGAGACCTCCTTGCTGCCCCCCGATCCCCGCCCGCCCTCGCGAGGTTTCCCGCTCGACCTGACGCCACCCCGGCTCGGCCTCCACCTGCTGGTGCTCTTCGTCGGCTACCTGCTGCTCGCCCTCGGGGCGGCGTGGCTGTCCCGCCAGCCGGGCACCATCTCCACCCTGTGGTACGCCAACGCCTTCGGCATCGCCTTCCTGTGGAACCAGTCGCCGCGCCGCTGGCCCGCCCTGCTGGGGGTGATGGCGGGCGCCAACGTGCTGGCCGGCAGCCTGATCGGCGATACGCCGCAGATGTCCGCCTGCTTCGTCCCCGCCAACCTGCTGGAGATGAGCCTGGCCGCCTGGCTGCTGCGGCGCACCGGGGTGGCGGTGTACATGGACCGCAGCCCCCTGGCCTTCCTGCGCTTCATCCTGCTCGGCGTGCTGGTGCCGCCGCTGTTCAGCGCACCGCTGGCGGCCGGCCTGCTGCAATGGGCCGATTACGGCAGCTTCTGGCGCACGGCGCTGTCGTGGTTCGAGGGGGCGGTGCTCGGCACCGTGTCGATCCTGCCGTTGATGGTGCAGGTGCAGCTCCACGGCCTGCGCTCCCTGGATATCCGCCGCCGCCCCCGCGAGTTCGGCCTCTACTCCCTGGCGGTGCTGGTGATGACACCGGTGACGCTGCTCTACGTGCCGTTCCCCTTCGTCTACCTGTCCCTGCCGCTGCTGCTGGCGGCGGCGCGCCTGAGCTTCGGTGGCACCGCGCTGCTGGTGGGCTGCATGTCGCTGCTGGGCGGGCTGGTGATCGCCGCCGGCGAGCTGGATGCGCCGCGGGTCGACGGCGTGGCCCGCGAGCTGGCGATCTACCTGCCGTTGCTGCTGTCGCTGTTGCCGCCGCTGCTGCTGGCGGCGGCGGTGGAGCAGGGCCGGCGGCGTCGCCGTGACCTGGCGGCCAGCGAGGCGCGCTTCCGCTCGGCCATGGACGAGTCCGCCATCGGCATGGCCCTGGTGGACCTGGACGGGCGTTGGCAGCGCGTCAACCGTGCCTTGTGCGAGATGCTCGACTACAACCGAGACGACCTGCTGCGGCTGTCGTTCCGCGAGATTTCCCACCCCGACGACCTGCCCCGGGACCTGGCGCTGCTGGACGAGCTGCTGGCCGGGCAGCGCACCAGCTACCGCCTGGAGAAACGCTACCTGCGCCGCGACGGCCGCGAAGTCTGGGCGCTGCTGGCGGTGTCGCTGGTGCGCGACGACGAAGGGCGGCCGCAATACTTCATCGCCCAGATCGAGGACATCGACCGCCGCAAGCGCGCCGAAGCCCGCGAGGCCGACCTGCTGCGGCGCTATTCCCTGGCCACCGAAAGCAGTGGCGTGGGCGTGTGGGAGTGGTACCTGGCCAGCGACCGCATCATGTGGGACGACAGCCTGTTCCGCCTCTACGGCCTGGCGCCCCGGCCCGGCGCGGTCAGCTACGGCGACTGGGCGCGCTACCTGCACCCGGCGGATGCCCCCGGCGTCCACTGCCAGCTGCAGCAGGTGCGCCAGGGCCAGGAGCAGGCGGACATCGAGTTCCGCGTCATCCACCCGGACGGCCAGGTGCGCGTGCTGCGTGCCCTCGGCAGCCTGGTGCGTGACGCCTCGGGCGAGCCGGAGCGGATGGTCGGCACCGCCTGGGACGTGACCGAGCTGCGCCAGCTGGCCGAGCGCCTGCGGGACGAGCGCGAGCGCCTGCAGGTGACCCTGAACTCCATCGGCGACGGGGTGGTGACCACCGACCTGCAGGGCCGGGTCAACTTCCTCAACCCGGTGGCGGTGCGCCTCAGCGGCTGGAGCAACGAGCGTGCCCTGGGCCAGCCCATCGAGACGGTGCTGCCCCTGGAGGGCGAGCATGGCGAGGTGCTGGAGAACCCGGTGCGGCAGTGCCTGGAGCAGGGCACCCACGCCAGCATTCCCGGCCTTTCCTCCCTGCGTCACCCGGCCGGCGGCCTGGTGGCGGTGCGCGGCCAGGCTGCGCCGATCCGCAGTGGCCAGGGCGAGCTGCTGGGCAGCGTGCTGGTGTTCACCGACGTCAGCGAGGCGCGGGCGATGCAGAAGCACCTGCGCTACGCCGCCACCCACGACGCCCTCACCGCGCTGCTCAACCGCTCCGCCTTCGAGAGCGCCCTGGCCGAGAGCTGCCAAGACGCCGAGCAGAACGACCGCCACAGCGTGCTCTGCTTCATCGACCTGGACCGCTTCAAGCACGTCAACGATACCGCCGGGCATGCCGCCGGCGACGAGATGCTGCGGCGCATCGCCCGGCTGATGCAGTCCCTGGTACGCAGCGGCGATGTGCTGGCGCGACTGGGTGGCGACGAGTTCGCGCTGATCCTGCGCAACTGCCCGCTGGATCGCGCCCAGTTGCTGGGCAACCGGCTGATCGAGGGCATCACCCAGATGCCCTTCGAGTGGGAGGACCAGCCCTTCAGCGTCGGCGCCAGCCTGGGCCTGTCGCGTATCCGGTCGGGCAACAGCGACCCCGAGCAGTTGCTGCGCCAGGCCGACGCGGCCTGCTACCAGGCCAAGCGCTCGGGGCGCGGCTGCTTGGCGATCCACGCGGGGTCCTCGGCGGGGGCCTGAGGCCGGCGCGAAGCGCTACAAGGGTTTCGCGCCTGGCAGCCACGGCGGCCGTGGCCTATACCTGCTGGACCCAAACCGAACCACGAGGACATTCCCATGCGCACGTTGCTGCTCTGCCTGGCCTTCGCCAGCCCCCTGGCCATCGCCGGGCCCCAGTGCACCACCGCCGACAAGGCCCAGTGGCAGGACCAGACCAAGTTCCAGGAGGCCCTCAAGGCCCAGGGCTACGAGATCAAGAAGTTCAAGGTCACCAGCGGCAACTGCTACGAGATCTATGGCTGGGACAAGGACAAGCGCAAGGTCGAGATCTATTACGACCCGGTCTCCGGCAAGGCCGTGAAGGAAAACGTCGAAGGCTGACATGACCGACGCCCGCATCCGCCTCTGGGACCCGCTGGTACGCATCGGCCACTGGACCCTGGTCACCGCCTTCGTGGCCAACTACTTCTTCACCGAGGCGGGCGAGGACTGGCACCGCTGGCTCGGCTACAGCGCCCTGGTGGCGGTGCTGGTGCGCCTGGTGTGGGGCTTCGTCGGCCCCACGCCGGCACGCTGGTCGGACTTCTGGCCCTGGCCCTCGCGGCTGGCCGAGCACGCTCGGGCGCTGGTCAGCGGGCGTCCCTACCACCGCCTGGGGCACTCGCCCATCGGCGCGCTGGTGATGGTGCTCATGCTGCTGCTGATGTTCGGCCTGGGCGTGAGCGGCTTC
This sequence comes from Metapseudomonas otitidis, assembly GCF_900111835.1. GTDB lineage: Bacteria > Pseudomonadota > Gammaproteobacteria > Pseudomonadales > Pseudomonadaceae > Metapseudomonas > Metapseudomonas otitidis. Next base: position 74,096 of record NZ_FOJP01000009.1, on the reverse strand, counting down.
CTGATGGAGGAGGTGGACTACTTCTGGGGCGAGGACCTGCCCAAGGAGATCCACGAGCTCATGGCCAACACCCTGGCCGGCCTGGTCTGCGTGCACTTGCTGGCGGCCGTGGTGGAAAGCGTGCGGCTGCGGGAGAACCTGCCGCTGTCGATGATCACCGGCCGCCGCCGCGCGCCCCACGACTGACGCCCGCCAGGTCGGCGACGGGCCCCCGCAGGTCGCATCCAGCCAATCGCCGCGCCGACCCTCCCTCCCATACTCGTGGCGGACACCGCACCGAGCCGCGAGGGACACCGCATGCACGCACCCGGATACACCGCCGCCGAGCGCCTGGAGCGCTTGCCCATCAGCGGTTACCACCGCCTCATCTTCCTGATCATCGCCCTGGCGTTCTTCTTCGACTCCATGGACCTGGCGATGATGACCTTCCTGCTCGGGTCGATCCGCACCGAGTTCGGCCTCAGCAGCGCCCAGGCCGGGATGCTCGCCAGCGCCAGCTTCGTCGGCATGGTGGTGGGGGCCTCGCTGTCGGGGATGCTCGCCGACCGCTTCGGCCGCAAGCCGGTGTTCCAGGGCAGCATCGTGCTCTGGGGGCTGGCCAGCTACCTGTGTTCCACCGCCCAGGACGTGGAGAGCCTGACGCTGTTCCGCATCCTCCTGGGGATCGGCATGGGCATGGAGTTCCCCATCGCCCAGTCGCTGCTCTCGGAGATGATCCCGGCCTCGCGGCGGGGTCGCTACATCGCCCTCATGGACGGCTTCTGGCCGCTGGGGTTCGTCAGCGCCGGGGTGCTCTCCTACCTGCTGCTGGAGCGCATCGGCTGGCGCGACATCTTCCTGGTGCTGGCCCTGCCGGCGGTGTTCGTGCTGGTGATCCGCTTCTTCATCCCCGAATCACCCCGCTGGCTGGAGCAGGTGGGCCGACTCAAGGACGCCGACCGCGTGTTGCGCGACGTCGAGCGGCGGGTGGCCGCTTCCCTGGGCCTGGTGCAGTTGCCCGAGCCCGCGCGGCTGCCGCGCCAGGCTGTGCGTGCGCCGAGCCTGTTCGCGGCCTTCGGCGAGTTGTGGTCGCCGCGCTTCCGTCATCGCACGCTGATGATCTGGAGCCTGTGGTTCCTCGCCCTGCTGGGCTTCTACGGCCTCACCTCCTGGCTCAGCGCCTTGCTGCAGCAATCGGGGTTCGCGGTGACCCAGTCGGTCTACTACACGGTGCTGATCTCCCTCGGCGGCATCCCCGGCTTCCTCGTCGCCGCCTGGCTGGTGGAGCGCTGGGGGCGCAAGCCCACCTGCGTGATGACGCTGCTGGGCGGCGGTGTCATGGCCTTCTGCTACGGGCAGAGCGCGGTGTTCGGCGGCAACCAGGCGCTGCTGATCGGCACCGGCCTGGCCATGCAGTTCTTCCTCTTCGGCATGTGGGCGGTGCTCTACACCTGGACCCCGGAGCTGTACCCCACCTCGGCACGGGCCACCGGCTCGGGCTTCGCCTCGGCCGTGGGGCGCATCGGCTCGCTGCTGGGGCCGACCCTGGGTGGGCTGCTGATCCCGCTGGCGGGGCAGGTCGGGGTGTTCGCCCTCGGGGCGCTGTGCTTCGGCCTGGCCGCGCTGGTGGTGGCGCTGTTCGGTGTGGAGACCCGTGGGCAGACCCTGGAGGCGCTGTCCGGGGAGGGCGGCTGAGCAGACGAAGCGCCTTTTGTTGACGCGCGGGTCAAGTTAGAATGCGCGCCGCTGTGGCATAGGGCCATGGCATGGGTTCCCTCACCCCATCAGCCAAAAAGGATGACCTCCATGTCCGTCGCGTTTCCCGCGGCCTGGCGCCCTGCGCTGGCCGGCCTGATCGTTTTCCACATCCTCATCATCATCGCCAGCAACTACCTGGTGCAGCTGCCCATGACCCTGTTCGGCTGGCAGACCACCTGGGGCGCCTTCAGCTTCCCGTTCATCTTCCTCGCCACCGACCTGACGGTGCGGCTGATGGGCAAGCAGGCAGCGCGGCGGGTCATCGCCCGGGTCATGGTGCCGGCGCTGGCGGCCTCCTACGTCGTCTCGGTGCTGTTCCAGGATGCAGCGTTCCAGGGCTTCGGCGCCCTGGGCGAATTCAACCTGTTCGTCGCCCGCATCTCCCTGGCGAGCTTCCTCGCCTACGTGCTCGGGCAGGTGCTGGACATCCAGGTGTTCGACCGCCTGCGCAAGATGCGCCAGTGGTGGATCGCCCCGGTGGTCTCCACCATCGCCGGCAACCTGCTGGACACCTTCACCTTCTTCTCCGTCGCCTTCTGGCAGAGCGACAACCCCTTCATGGCCGAGCACTGGGTGGAGATCGCCACCGTCGACTACGGCGTGAAGCTCGGCGTCAGCCTGCTGCTGTTCGTACCGCTGTACGGCGTGCTGCTGGCCGGCATCCTCCGCGCCATCACTCCCCGCAGCGAACGCACCGCCTGATATCCCCTGCCGGTGCATCGGTGGAGACTCACCAGAGTTTTGCCGGCGGTCCGATGGTGGGCTGAAGCGGAGCGCCGCCCGGCCCACCCTACGGTTTGCGCGCGTCAGACTCGTAGCCTGGGCTTCAGCCCAGGGAAACGGTGGATCGATGAAGCATGCTCCACCCTACGCCAGCCCGGCGGTCGGCCGGCTTCAAAGCCGGCCGATGCGGTCGAGTTCGGCTTGCAGGGCGGGGCGGTCGAGTTGGGCGAAGGGCAGGGCGAAGAAGGCGCGGCAGCGGGCTTCGATGCGTTGCAGGGTGGCGTCGAAGGCGGCGTCTACCTCGGCGTCGCTGCCCTGCACGTCGGACGGGTCGGCCAGGCCCCAGTGGGTCTTCAGCGCCGGGCCGAAGTAGACCGGGCAGGCTTCGCCGGCGGCGTTGTCGCACACGGTCACCACGATGTCCGGCGGGTTGTGCTCGAAGGCGTCGTTGCCCTTGCTGCTCAAGCCGTCGGTGGCGATGCCGGCGCGGGCGAGGGTGGTCAGGCTGCGCGGCAGGACCTGGCCCTTGGGGTGGCTGCCGGCGCTTACCGCCTCGAAGCCGTCCGGGGCGAGGTGGTTGAACAGCGCCTCGGAGAGGATGCTGCGGCAGCTGTTGGCGGTGCACATGAACAGGACGCGCATGGTGGGTTCTCGCAAGGTCAGAGCCCCAGGCGCAGGGCCAGGGCGGAGAGAGTGATGAGCAGCACCGGCAGGGTCAGCAGGATGCCCACGCGGAAGTAGTAGCCCCAGGTGATGCGCACGCCCTTGCGCGCCAGCACGTGGAGCCAGAGCAGGGTGGCGAGGCTGCCGATGGGGGTGATCTTCGGCCCCAGGTCGCAGCCGATGACGTTGGCGTAGATCATCGCCTCGCGCACCACGCCCTCGCTGGCGCTGGCCTGGATCGACAGCGCCCCCACCAGCACGCTGGGCATGTTGTTCATCACCGACGACAAGCCCGCCGAGAGCAGCCCGGTGCCCAGCGCCGCGCCCCACACGCCGTGTTCGGCGAAGCGGTCGAGCAGGGCGGTGAGGCCGTCGGTGAGGCCGGCATTCTTCAGCCCGTAGACCACCAGGTACATGCCCAGGGAGAACACCACCACCTGCCAGGGCGCCTCGCGCAGCACCTTGCGCGTGGCGATCACATGGCCTCGCGCGGCGACGATGAACAGCAGCACCGCACAGGCCGCCGCCACCGCGCTGATGGGCACGCCGAGCGGCTCCAGGGCGAACAGCCCGACCAGCAGCACCAGCAGCATCCAGCCGCCGGTGACGAAGGTGGCGCGGTCGCGGATGGCCGCCTCGGGGGCCTTCAGCGCCTCCACCGGGTAGCGCGCGGGGATGTCGCGGCGGAAGAACAGGTACAGCACCGCCAGGGTCGCCGCCACGCTGGCCAGGTTCACCGGCACCATCACCGAGGCGTATTCGGCGAAGCCCAGGCCGAAGTAGTCGGCCGAGACGATGTTGACCAGGTTCGACACCACCAGCGGCAGGCTCGCGGTGTCGGCGATGAAGCCCGCCGCCATCACGAAGGCCAGGGTGGTGGCCGGGGAGAAGCGCAGCGCCAGCAGCATCGACATGACGATGGGGGTGAGGATCAGCGCCGCGCCGTCGTTGGCGAACAGCGCCGACACCGCCGCCCCCAGCAGGATGCAGTAGGCGAACAGCCGCGCCCCGCTGCCCTTGGCCCAGCGCGCCACGTGCAGCGCCGCCCACTCGAAGAAGCCGGCCTCGTCCAGCAGCAGGCTGATGACGATCACCGCGATGAAGGTGGCCGTGGCGTTCCAGACGATGGCCCACACGGTGGGAATGTCCTGCAGCGACACCACGCCCACCGCCAGGGCGATCAGCGCCCCCAGGCTCGCGCTCCAGCCCACGCCCAGCCCGCGCGGCTGCCAGATGACCAGCAGCAGGGTGAAGAGAAAGACCGCCAAGGCAATCAGCATGGCCACCTCCTCAGCACGCCGGGCAGCAGGCGGCGGCCTGCCCCGGACGCCCTTCCATGCCGTGCAGCCGCACCGCGTCCGCCGCCAGCCACTCGGCCGCGCCGCGCAGCGCCACCTGCAGCAGCTCGCCCACCCAGGCGGGCAGGGCCGGGTTCAGCCGGTAGTACACCCACTGGCCCTGGCGGCGATCCAGCAGCAGCCCGGCGGCGCGCAGTTGCGCCAGGTGGCGGCTGATCTTCGGCTGGCTGTCCCCCAGCGCGCACACCAGCTCGCACACGCACAGCTCGCCCTCCTGGGCGATGAGCAGCGTCGCGCGTGCCCGCGTCGGGTCGGCCAGGCACTTGAACAGGTCGGGTGGGGCGATCATGGCGGCAGGGTCCGGATATATGGGAAGGCGAATATATGGAAATCCATATGTATCCCGCAATACCCGTCGTGCTCGCCCGCGCTTATGCCCCGTGATTCCCCGCGTTCCTTGAAATTGACGGCACTCGGGGCCGCGCCTAGCGTCTGGGGTTTCCCTCCCGTGCAAGGACACCGCGATGAAAAAGACGGCTGAGTTCGACCTGATTGTCTTCGGCGCCTCCGGCTACACCGGCCGGCTGGTGGCCGAATACCTCGTGCAGGCCTACGGCAACGACCGCGCCCTGCGCTGGGCCATGGCCGGGCGTGACCTGGCCAAGCTGGCGGCGGTGCGGGACGAGATCGGCGCCCCGGCCGACACCCCCCTGGTGGTGGCCGACACCAACGACGCCGCCAGCCTGCGCGCCCTGGTGGCGCGCACCCGCGCCGTGCTCACCACCGTCGGCCCCTACCAGCTCTACGGCGAGCCTCTGGTGGCGGCCTGTGCCGAGGCCGGGGTGGACTACGTCGACCTCTGCGGCGAGCCGGCCTGGATGCGCCGCATGATCGACGCCCATAGCGCCGCCGCGCAGCAGAGCGGGGCGCGCATCGTGTTCTCCTGCGGGTTCGACTCCATCCCCTTCGACCTCGGCGTGTTCTTCCTCCAGCAGGCCGCCAAGGCGCGCTTCGGCGTTCCGCTGCAGCGCATCAAGGGCCGCGTGCGCCAGCTCAAGGGCACCTTCTCCGGCGGCACCGCCGCCAGCCTCAAGGCCACCCTGGCCGCCGCCAAGGCCGACCCCTCGGTGCTGCAGCTGCTGGTCAACCCCTTCGCCCTGGCCCCCGGCTTCAACGGCCCGGCACAACCGGCCGGGGACCGCCCCGCCTACGACGAAGCCCTCGGCAGCTGGGCCGCGCCCTTCATCATGGCGGCCATCAACACCCGCAACGTGCACCGCTCCAACTTCCTCCTCGGGCACGCCTACGGCGCTGACTTCGTCTACGACGAAATGCTCCTCACCGGCCCCGGCGACAAGGGCAAGGCCATCGCCGAAGCCGTGGCGGCGGACCGCTCCCTGGCCAGCGACAGTGCACCCAAACCCGGCGAAGGCCCGACCCGCGAGGAGCGCGAGAGCGGCCATTACGACCTGCTGTTCGTCGGCGAAACGGCGGACGGACGCACCCTGCGCGCCGGCGTCACCGGCCAGCGCGACCCCGGCTACGGCTCCACCTCGCGGATGATCACCGAGAGCGCCCTGTGCCTGCTGCGCGACGCCACCCAGACCCCCGGCGGCATCTGGACCACCGCCCCGGCCATGGGCGAGGCGCTGATCCAGCGGCTCACCGCCCACGCCGGCCTCACCTTCCGCCTCGAGGACTGACCATGGCCGAGCAACTCGACTTCCTCGTCGACCGCCACGACCTCACCCGCTGCCAGTGCCAGGCCAGCCCGCTGGCCGAAGCCCTGGCGCCGGGGCAGGTGCGCCTGCGCCTCGACCACTTCGCCTTCACCGCCAACAACGTCACCTACGCCGCCATGGGCGAGAGCCTGCACTACTGGCGCTTCTTCCCCGCCCCCGAGGGCTGGGGCAAGGTCCCGGTGTGGGGCTTCGCCGAGGTGGAGGCCAGCGCCTGCGACGGCATCGCCGTGGGCGAGCGCGTCTACGGCTACTTCCCCATGTCCAGCCACCTGGTGGTGGAGCCGGCCCAGGTGCGCGAGGGCGGCTTCCTCGACGGCGCCGAGCACCGCCGGCCGCTGCCGGTGATCTACAACCAGTACCTGCGCTGCGCCCGCGACCCGCTCTACGCCACCGGCAGCGAAGCGCTGCAGATGCTGCTGCGCCCGCTGTTCACCACCTCCTTCCTGTTGGACGACTTCCTCGCCGACAACCAGCTGTTCGGCGCCCGTCGCGTGGTGCTCACCAGCGCCTCCAGCAAGACCGCCATCGGCCTGGCCGAACTGCTGCACCGCCAGCGCGAAGCCCGGGGCGGCTATGAAGTGGTGGGGCTGACCTCCGCCGGCAACCGCGCCTTCGTCGAGGGCCTGGGCTGCTACGACCGGGTCATCGGCTATGACGAGGTGGCCGAGCTGGGCGCCGAGGTCCCCACCCTGACCGTGGACTTCGCCGGCAACGGCGAACTGCTCGGCCACCTGCACCGCCTGCTGGGCGAGCAGCTGCGCTACAGCTGCCTGGTGGGCGCCGCCCACTGGGACCAGCGCGGCGGCCTGCCCCGCGAACTGCCCGGCCCCCGGCCGACGCTGTTCTTCGCCCCCAGCCAGGCCGAGAAGCGCCTCAAGGAATGGGGCGGCCCCGGCTTCCAGGCGCGCCTGGCGGATTGCTGGACGCAGTTCCTCACCTTCGCCGGGCACTGGCTGCAGGTGCAGGAAGGCACCGGCGCCGAGGCGGTGGAACAGGTCTACCGCGACGTGCTCGCCGGCCACGCCGACCCGCGCATCGGCCACGTGCTGGCGCTGCCGGCAGGCTGAGCCCGGCGGGCCGGCCCTGGTCGCCGGCCCGCCGTTTCAACCGCGATTCAGCCCGCCGCCTCCAGCAGTCCCTCGTAGGTCACCAGCGGCCCCAGCAGCGGCAGCGAGAAGGCCACATGGAAGCGGTAGCGGCCGGCCTCGATGCGCTTGTAGGCATCGGTGCGCGGCAGCAGCGCGCGGGGCACCGGCAGGCCCCACAGGCGGATGCCCAGGCAGCGCCAGAACCAGCCCCCGTCGATCACGTCCACCGTCAGCAGCAGGCGCAGCGGCCCGGTGGACTCCACCCAGTGGCCGCCTTCGGCCAGGCAGCCCACCGGCGCGAAGTGGGAGGTGAGCGGCGCCTGCCCGTCGAAGCTGCGGGACCACAGCAGCGCCGCGTCCTGGTGGGCGATGGTCACCTCCAGGCGATGCGGGCCGGGGCCGGGGAAGCGCATCTTCTTCGCCAGACGCCGCCCCAGCACCCCCGCCAGCCCGTGGCCGTAGGTGATGGTCACCTCGCCCAGCAGGCGCCCGCCGTGGCTGTGCAGGTGCTGGAGTTGGGGATGCAGCTCACTGAAACGGTCGCCGAACCAGCGGCGGGTCGCGGTGGTGGACATGGCTGGGCCTGAAGAGGGGAGAGGTGCGCAGTCTGGCAGGCCCGCCATGCCCTGGGGAGCCCTTTACCAATGGCTCTGTCTGCGTTGCTGTTGTGAGCTCAATGCGAAGGCTCAAGTACGGTGCTTCCTGGGTATTTAAGGCTTCCTGTGATGCCTACTGCGGCTCGCCACCCTACGGAAGCCACTGTGCCCCGAAGGTGATGCGTACACCGATGAAGATTCTGGCGAAGACGTTGGAGCAGCGACCAAACGCCCCTTTCAGGAGGCCGAGCGGAGTCATCGTGGAGGGGGTTGAGCGACATGGATGTCGCGAGAGCGCTGCCGGGCCATGGATGGCCCGTCAGCGCGGGCCCCTGGAACGATGATGGAGTGAGGGAAGTCTGGCGAAGCCAGACCCGTATGCAGGGGCAAGCCTTTTTGGTTTCTTTTTTGGCGACTGAAAAAAGAAACTCGCCTGGCAAGGCGAAACAGAAACCCTCAGCAAAACTCGGCAATCGGCTTGGCCAAAAACCTCCTGGCAACTCTTAACGCAGATAGAGCCTTACCAATCGGCTGTCGAGAAACGTGAGCGAAGCCGCCGCAGCGGCCAAGCAGCCCGTTTTTCACCGGGCGAAGCGCCGCGCCCCGGCCACACAGAAGATCACCGCCACCGTCACCCCCAGCATCGCCGGGCTCACCGCCTCCCCCAGCAGGCCAGCCGCCAGGGCCAGGCCGAAGAAGGGCTGCAGCAGCTGCAACTGCCCCACCGCCGCGATGCCGCCCTGGGCCAGGCCCCGGTACCAGAACACGAAGCCGATCAGCATGCTGAACAGCGACACATAGCCCAGGCTCAGCCAGGCCGGCAGCGTGATGCCGGCAAGGCCCGCCGGCAGGCGGTACAGGGCCAGCGCCAGCATCACCGGCAGCGCCAGCACCAGCGCCCAGCAGATCACCTGCCAGCCGCCCAGGCTGCGCGACAGCCGCGCGCCCTCGGCATAACCCAGCCCGCACACCACGATGGCCAGCAGCATCAGCAGGTCGCCACGGGGCGAGGCCGTCAGCCCCTGGGCCACGGCGAAGCCCACCACCAGCAGGCTGCCCAGCACCGAGAAGCCCCAGAACGCTGGGCGCGGCCGCTCGCCGCCGCGCAGTACGCCGAAGGCCGCCGTGGCCAGCGGCAGCAGGCCGAGAAAGACGATGGAGTGCGCCGAGGTCACCGTTTGCAGCGCCAGCGCCGTGAGCAGCGGAAAGCCCACCACCACGCCCAGCGCCACCACCGCCAGCGGCAGCAGCTGGCTACGGGAAGGGCGCGGCGCCCCGGCCACCAGCAGCAACGCCAGCGCCAGCAGCCCGGCCAGGCTGGCTCGCGCCACGGTGAGGAACAGCGGATCGAACTCCAGCACCGCCACGCGGGTGGCGGGCAGCGAACCGCTGAAGATCAGCACGCCGATCAGGCCGTTCAGCCAGCCGCTGCCGGCCAGGGGACGGGTGGGGGTAGAGGGGGTGACGGTGCGTTCCACGACGGGCTCCTCGCTGTTTGGGCGCCGTCACCGTACGATCCGGCGGTTGATACGCTCAAATAATTGTCATGGATACAGCGCCCATGCCCCGCTCCCGCTACAAGGCCGTCGTCGATGCCCTGGCCCGGCAGATCCGCAGCGGCGAACTGCCCCCCGGCACCCGCCTGCCCACCCACCGCGAGCTGGCCCGCCGCGAAGGCGTCGCCCTGGCCACCGCCACGCGCATCTACGCCGAGCTGGAACAGATGGGCCTGGTGAGCGGCGAGACCGGGCGCGGCACCTTCGTCCGCGAGCTGGCCCTGCCGCCGGGACACGGGGTGGACCAGCCCGGCGTCTCGGCCGGGGTGGCCGACCTCAACTTCAACTACCCCACGCTCCCCGGCCAGGCCGAACTGCTGCGCACCGCCCTGCGGCAGCTGGCGCTTTCCGGCGACCTGGAGGCGTTGCTGCGCTACCAGCCCCACGCCGGCCGCCCTCATGAACGCGCGGTGGTGGCGCGGCACCTGCAGCAGCGTGGGCTGAGCGTGGAGGCCGCCCAGGTGCTGCTGGTGAGCGGCGCCCAGCACGGCCTGGCGATCAGCCTCATGGCCCGGCTGCGCCCCGGCGACGTGGTGGCGGCGGATGCGCTGACCTACCCCGGCTTCAAGGTGCTGGCCGAAGCCCTGCACCTGGAGGTGGTGGCCGTACCCGCCAAGCCCGACGGGCCGGACCTGGACGCCCTGGCGCAGCTGTGCCGACGCCGGCCGGTGCGCGCGCTCTACAGCATGCCGACCCTGCACAACCCCCTGGGCTGGGTGCTGCCGCTGGCTACCCGGCAGCGCCTGGTGGCCCTGGCCGAGGCCCATGACCTGCTGCTGATCGAAGACGCCGCCTACGCCTACCTCGCCGAGGACCCGCCGCCGCCCCTGGCCACGCTCGCCCCGGCGCGCACCCTGTACGTCTCGGGCCTGTCCAAGAGCCTCGCCACCGGGCTGCGCATCGGCTTCGTCGCCGCCCCCGAAGACTGGGTGCCGAGCCTGGAGCGCAGCCTGCGCGCCACCACCTGGAATACCCCGGGGCTGATCACCGCCCTGGCCTGCGCCTGGCTGGAAGACGGCACCGTGGCCCGCCTGGAGGCGCAGAAGCGTGACGACGCCCGCGCCCGCCAGGCCCTCGCGGCCCAGGCGTTGGCCGGCATCGAGCACCTCGGCCACCCGGCCTCCTACTTTCGCTGGCTGCCGTTGCCGGAAGCGGCACGGGCCGACCGCATCACCCAGGCCCTGCTGGAGGAGGGCATTGCCGTCTCCACCGCCGAACCCTTCTGCACCGCGCCCCACGTGCCCCACGCGCTGCGCGTGGCCCTCGGCTCGGTGGACCTGGCGACCCTGGAGCGCGCCCTGTGCCGGGTCGCCTGGGTGGTCAGCGCGGCGGGGTGAGGTGCGCGCTCAGCGCTTCACGCAGACGAACAGCGCATTGCCGGAGCGGCCGTCCCAGGGGGTGATGCGCTCGTAGTCGTGCTCGAACACCTGCACCTCGAAGTGCGGCGCCAGCAGCTGCTGCAGCTCGTCGAAGCCGGTGGCGACCATCGGGTGCTCGTCCTCCCAGCGCTGGGTGACGCCGTCGGTGGTCTTCTCGATGCACAGGCGCAGCGCCTGCTGCTCCCCCTCGCCCCGGTAGAACCAGCCGGAGCCGAAGGTGAAGGCGCTGCCCTCGTGCTCCACCGAATGGCGCACGAAGGACTGGTTGTCGATCTGCCGCTTGTCCACCGTGTTGAAGCAGAACACCCCGCCCGCCGCCAGCGCCCCGTGCACCCGCTCCAGGCAGGCCTGCAACGGCGCCAGGCCCGGGTTGTAGTGCAGGGAATAGAGGAAGCAGGTGATCAGGTCCTGGGGCGCGTCCACCGTGAAGCTGGCCATGTCCTGCCGGCTGAACTGCGCCTCGGGGCAGCGCAGCCGGGCCAGGTCCAGCATCGGCTGGTTGATGTCCAGGCCGGCGCTGGCGTAGCCGAAATCGAGGAAGTGCCGCACATGGGGCCCCGTCCCGCAGGCCAGGTCCAGGTGCCGCCGCCCCGAGGTGCCGAACAGCTGGTGCAGGCGCCGCACGCAATGGCTCTGGGCCTGGTAGTCGATGTCCGCGCACATCAGGTCGTAGTAGGCGGAGAGGTCGGTGTAGAGCGCGTTGGAAGACATAGGGGCCAGCCGCCAGCAGAACGAAAAGGCGCGCATGGTAACCCAGCGCCGCGCGCAGCCTGTCGGATGGCGCAACGGCGCAGGGGGAGGAGGGGGGATTACTCGGCGGGGTCGGCGGCCTGGGCGTCGTGGGCCGGGCTGGTCTGGCCCTTCTCGGGGATGATCTCGCCGCTGGCGAGCCACAGCGCGTACTGCGGGTAGAGCTGCACCAGCACGTCGATCTCTTCGCTGCTGACGCGCACCGCGCCTTTGCTGACGTTGAGCCAACGGCTGTGCTCGGTGCCGCTCAACACGCTGAGTTTCTTGGGGCCGATCTGCTTGATGAGCAGACGGGCCCGGTCGGCGGAGCGGGTCAATGGAGTGCGTTGGGTTGTTGTTGCGCGTCGTAGGCCGGGCTGGTCTGGCCCTTCTCGGGGATGATCTCGCCACTGGCGAGCCACAGCGCGTACTGCGGGTAGAGCTGCACGAGGGCCGTCATTTCCTGGGTACTGATGCGGGTGCGCTTGTCGTAGCGAACCGTTCTCCAGCGGGTGCCGCTGATGTCCGTCGTTCTCACCAGCTCATCCAGGCCGGTGATGTCGACGAGAGCTCTGATCCGATCGTCTATTGATTCCATATCGATCTATAGCGTGTCATTTGTACTGTACAAAAATACCGTACAAAATGTATTATCCGTTGTAATGTACGCAGGTTCCTGGCTTGTGCCGGGAGCTGCGTACCCCGAAAAGTTGAACATAGTGCAATAAAAGCCATGGGCTGTGGAGGTAAACCCGTCCCTTGCGGGTGAAGGCCAGCCTGGGCGCGTACCCAAGGAGGGATCTCGGATGCAGGCACTTCCCGTGTCCAACGCCGCTGCCGCGCTGGACTATCTCGGCCAGACCGTGGTCATGGAACTGCGCTGGGCCGCCGAGTCGACGTCCACCTGGGGCATCTACCACGTGCTCGGGCTCGTCGTGCCGATGGCCGGGGTGTATGAGAGCGGCCACTTCCTCGTCATGGACGCCGTCAACGGCGGCGACTTCCCGGACGAAATCTTCTGGGACACCATCCGCACCCTGCTGCCCCTGAGCCCGAGCGACTGAAGCACCGGGCGTCCCACGCATTTGTGGCGGCCTGCACGCCGGGAGAAAGCAGGAGCGCATATCCTGCCCTCCCGACCCAGCGCATCCCGCGCCCAAGGACAGCCCCCATGAAACGCGCCTGGTGCCTCGCACTGCTGATGCTGGCCAGCCACCCCCTGCTGGCCGCCACCCTGCACGAAGCCGAAACCAAGAACCTCGCCTACTCCATCAGCGGCGAGCAGACGACTGTCATCACCTTCATCAACCACAGCCGCGCCACCCGCAAGCTGTACTGGCTCAACTACGAAGGCCAACGCGTCCTCTACAAGGAACTGCGCGCCGGCCAACGCCAGCGCTTCGACACCTACCTCACCCACCCCTGGCTGGTCACCGACGCCAACGACAACGCCCTGACGATCTACTACCCGGATACCGAGCCGAGGGTGGTGGAGTTGAGGTAGGGCGGGGCGATTTAGGGGCGCCTGTTGACTGCACAAGGCCAACGCTTCGGCTCTCAACGTCGCTCAATGGTGGAATATGGCCACCCACAAAAAAGACGCCCGAAGGCGTCTTTTTTGCGAGCAGTGCAGGGGGGATCAGATATCCAAGGGCGGCAGGCTGGCGACGATCTTCTGTGTTTCCAGGCTGACGGTGACCACACGCTGGAACAACTCCAGTGGGTATTTGGGGTTGCCCATGGTCTCGATGGCCCAGTCGTTGGCGTCGTTAACGATGCCGCTGGCTTTGTCAGGGCGCACGGCCTGGCGCTCCATCACCCAGTCCAGCGCGGCCTTACCGTTGACCACGTAATCCCAGGCGGCTTCGGGGATGCCCTTGATCGTGATGCGGTGGTTATAGATGACGGTGCTCTTGTCGCCTTTCTTGGCAAACTTCATCCTTTCCACACGATAGTCAGCGTTGGACAGCGTGCCCTTGGCTTCGATGGTCAGCGGGTAGGGGGCGACGGTTTCGTAGTTCAGGTGAAGGTCGGCGAGGGCGCGGCCAGCCTTGCTGAATGCCCAGAAATCGGTTGCCTTCTTCACTGCTGGAATGCGCGGCAGTTCCTTGCTGAGGTTGTCGGCAAAGCGTTCACGGTATTCCGGGGAGTGAAGGATGCCGTAGACGTAGTAGAACAGGTCTTCTTTGCTGATCTGTTCGTCTGGGTAAGCGTTTCTGAAGTGCGCCAGACCTGCATCTGTGATGGCGTCGCGGCGACGCAGTCCGCCTTCATCAGGCTCCGCAAAAAGGTCGTTATCTGAGGCTTGGGCTGCTTCGTCGTAGAGGTAGAGCGGAAAGCATTGCGAGCCTTCGATATCCACGAAGTGAAGGCTGGGCACATGACGTGAAATCAAAGCGCTAAAGGCTACCTTCTCTCCAGCGGCAGAAACCCCAATCACCAAATTCTCCGCGCTGGCATCAGGGAAGATGCGTGGCATCTGGTAGACCCTCTCGTTGAAGCGGCGGTTGTAATACAGCCATTGCTTGGTGAAAGGGCGATACAGGCTAGAAACCATATTTCCGCTTTCAAAGGCATAGATGTGATTTCTGACAAGGTCCTGTTTGACGTTATGCGTCCAGCTGATTCGGGTCGGATCGGTGTCGATGAAACCATCCACCTGTGCCTGACGGGTCTTGGTATCCAACCCCGGATACTTCGCATTGAAACGCGCCACCTCGCCGTTGTAGAAGCCGATCATGCTGGTCATGTTGGTTGCCAGCTTGGACTGGCTAGCGTTGTAGGCCCAGGCATCGCGGTTGGTCACTACGCCCAGCGAGAAGTTTTCAAACAGCTTGGGCGCATCGCCCTTCTTGTCACCCAAGACGATGAATTGATTGAAGCTGTTGTCACGTTGCTTCAACCAGTCGCCGTGCTCGTCCGGGGTGATTCTCTGCCATTGCTCAATGCCCGCGACGCTGGCGTAACCGGCGATCTTCTCCAGCTTGTCTTCGCGACTCAGATAGTCACCGATATCGTGGAAGTAGATCTGACCGTGATCTAGCAAAGCCGGATTCTTGACCAGCAGTGATATGGCGATAGGGGCTCGACTGCCACTGCCGAAGATCTTTCCGCCTTCCTTGCGTGACGTATCACCACTGGTGCGCTGGTTGCCGCGCAGGTGGAACACATAGAGGCTAGAGAACTCATCCGCCAGGCACTTGCGCAGTCCATCTGTGGTGCTGGCGTCCAGGAAGCCCGCGTTGGTTACAAATCCAATGATGCCAGCATCACCAATACGGTCGCTGGCCCAGCGAATGGCGCGGATATAGCTGTCGTATAGCCCTTTGGAGAGCATGGCTTGGGATCGTGCCGCGTAGGTAGAACGGATGCGCGCGTCGAGCGTGGGGTACTCGACGTTATCGTTATTGTCGTTCTCGCTCTTCTGCCCGACAGAGTAGGGCGGATTGCCCACAATCACTCTTATATCCAGCGCTTTCTGCCGCTTACGTCGGGCGCTGTTGTCCTGAAGCAGGGCGTCGACCAAATCATCTTTCTCATACATTTGAAAGGTGTCGGTGAGGCAGATGCCTTCAAACGGGGTGTATTCGTCGAGCACTTCGCCGTGGTAGGCCGCTTCGATATTGATGGCAGCAATGTAATAGGCCAGCAGTACCAACTCATTGGCGTGTATTTCGTGCTTGTACTTGTGGGGCAGTTCTTCCGGTTTGATTAGACCCGATTGAATTAGGCGGGTAATAAAGGTGCCGGTGCCGGTGAAGGGGTCAATGATGTGAACGCCCTTGCTGCCCAAGGTTTGGCCGAACTCCTGTTGCAGCAGGTGATTGACGCTGTGGAGGATGAAGTCGACCACTTCGACCGGGGTATAAACGATGCCCAGACGCTCGGTCATCTTGGGGAAGGCGTTGCGGAAGAATTTGTCGTACAGCTCGACGATTATCTTTTGTTTGCCTTGGGCATTGTCGATGTCGGCGGCACGCTGGCGCACTTTGGCGTAGAACTTCTCCAGGGTGTCGGCTTCTTTCGCTAGGTGGTGCTCATGAAGCGCGTCCAGCACACCCTGCATGGCCTTGGACATAGGGTTGTGGCTGGCAAAGCTGTATTCCTTAAACAGCGCGTCGAATACCGGTTTGGTTACCAGGTGCTGGGCAAGCATTTCGACGATATCGCCATCGCTGATGCTGTCGTTGAGGTCGTCACGCAGCTCGGCGGCGAAGGCGTTGAAAGCGGCCTGCTCCTGGGTGTTGGCCGGGTTTTCCAGGATGGCGTGGATACGGTCGATGTGGGTGCGGGCGATCTTGGCGATGTCGTTGGCCCAGTCTTCCCAGTGGTAGCGGTTGCCGCACTTGGCGACGATCTTGGCGTAGATGGCTTTCTCAATCTCACCCACTTCGTAGGCCAGTTCAGCCTGCTGCGTCATTTGGCCTTCTACATCGTATTTGGAGCGCTTTTCGCCGATGCCGTACTGGCCTTTACCGGCCAGGCCATTGCTGATGCCGCTGGCTTTCTTCGCCTTCTTCACCGCCTTGTCGGTGATGGCGATGACTTCCATCTTGCGCGGGTTCGGGACATTCAGATCGAGCTTGTTGATCATGGCGTCGAAGCTGTCGTCGTGTGAGCGCAGCGCCTGGAGCACCTGCCAGACCACTTTGTAGGTTTGGTTGTCGTTGAGCGCTTCGTGGGGCTCCATGCCAGCCGGGATGACCACCGGCAGCACGACGTAGCCCCGCTTCTTGCCCGGTGCGTTGCGCATCACGCGGCCCACGGACTGCACCACGTCCACCTGGGAGTTGCGCGGGGTGAGGAAGAGCACGGCGTCCAGCGCCGGTACGTCTACCCCTTCCGAGAGGCAGCGCACGTTGCTGAGAATGCGGCAGGTGTTGGCGGGCGGTTCATCCTTGAGCCACTTGAGCTTGGCCTCTTTGGCACTGGCATTCATGCCGCCGTCGACGTGCTCGGCCTCGCAGATCAGCCGGGACGCTTCGTCGATCTCTTCGGACTCCTGATACGCCTCCACCACGGACTGGAACATGTTGGCGATGTTGACGGAGCTGACCTTGTGCTTGGTGCCTTTGTAGTTGGGCGAGATGACTTGGCAGAAGGCCACGGCGCGCTTCATCGGCTCGTCATCACCAATCAGCTGTTCGTGCAGGCCCTGCTTGGCCAGAGCCTTCCAGCACCCGACGATCTTGGCGGCGTCGTCGACTTTCAGCTGGTTGTTCTCGTCCTTCAGCATTTCCTGAAGTCGACGGTTGATGACGCTTTCCTCAACGGTGAGGACCAGCACCTTGTAGTCGGTGAGCAGGCCGCGCTGGACGGCTTCGGAGAAGTTGATGACGAACAGTTCTTTGCCGTACAGCGCTTCGTCATCCATGGAGCAGAGGGTGACTTCGCCCGACTCGGCCTTGATCTTGGCGTTGTCGCCATAGATGCGAGGCGTGGCGGTCATGTACAGGCGTTTGGTGGCGCGGATGTAGTCGGCATCGTGAATGCGGACGAAGGTGCTTTCGTCCTCTTCATCAAAGGTGGCGCCCGTGGTGCGGTGGGCCTCGTCGCAGATGACCAGGTCGAAGGGGGCCAGGCCTTGTTCGTGCTGGGCACGGCTGATCACGTCGATGGAGTGGTAGGTGGAGAACACCACGCTCATGTGCTCGTCGTCATGGCGCTTCTGCATTTCTGCAGCGAGGCGGTCGGCCTTGGTGGTAGCCGGGTAGCGCAATTCGTGGGTGAAGACCTGGACGGCGTCATCCTCGGCCTTGCGCCTCTTGCCCACGTCGCTGTCGGAGCAGACGGCGAAGCTGTGAAGCGGAATTTCGCTTTCCTGTGTCCATTCGGTCAGGGTCTGCGACAGCAGGGACAGGCTGGGTACCAGGAAGAGTACGCGCTTGCCTTTCCCAGCCAGGCGCTCGGCGATCTTGAGGCCGGTGAAGGTCTTGCCGGTGCCACAGGCCATGATCAGCTTGCCGCGCTCTGCTTCCTTCAGCCCTGCGGCCACCGCATTCAGTGCGCTCTGCTGGTGCTCGCGCAGCTGCTTCTTGGCTTTGAGGGCAATAGCTTGTTTGGGCTGGTACTTGGCCCAGTCGATCTGGCTGTCTTCCAGGGCTTGCAGGTCGATCTTGCTGACCGGAGGCTGCTGGCCCTGCAAGGCGTCCTCGGCGTGCTCGCTCCAGTTGTTGGTAGTGGTGACGATGAGGCGGTGCGAAAACGGTGCCTTGCCCGAGGCGGTGAAGAAGCTGTCGATGTCTTTCTTCTGGACGCGGTAATCCTCGGCGTACAGCTTGCACTGGATGGCATGGAACTCGCCGGTGCCGCGCGTACGTGCTACCAGGTCGATGCCCGTGTCCTTGCCGCTGAGGCCCTGTTCCTTCGCCCATTCGGCATAGGTCCATACCTTGTCGTAGAGGTCTTTGTAGGTGGCCTCGTTACGCAGGTAGGTGCAGGTCAGTTCTTCGAAGTAGGTGCCTTTTTCACGTTCCGTGACAGACGCGGAGCGGTACGCATTCAGGAGGGCGGAGAGGGCTGACATCGGGGAAATTCCTTTCGAGCTACGCCAGGCGCGTCAGGTGCGCCAAAGCGGCGAAGTCTAGCAATTCAGCCGGTTTGAGTGCTTGGTCAGTTCCGTGGGAGGCAAGCGAAATAAGTGGCCACCCTCTCCGCCGCAATGCGTTTGTTGGGCTGTATGCAAGGATGAGCTTCGGCGAATCGTTCGCGTTGTCCGATCACGGCAGGGCGCCGTGGCGCTCGGTCTTGCCTATGTCGGCTTGTGATGCATCGGTATTCGCTTCAATCGGGCCGGCATTTCAGTGCCGGTCTCGCATACAACCAGTGTCTGCGCTCGCTGATGCTGCGTTAAAAACAGACTCAAAAATGCTCACTCACAGCAGTAAGCTCCGCTTCTTCTTCTGTTCTTGCCTTCGCTTGGCGACTTTTCGTACAGACCCAAACCAACAGGAGTGCAGGGATGCTCGCGCTGACGAGGTTCTTCGACGTAAGCACCGGCAACGCCAGCCTGCACCTGAAGATTTTCTTTGAGGATGGCGAGCTGAGCCGCGACGCAACTACCGAGGAATCCTCGGTCGTTCAAATGGCAGAGCAGGCCGTGACTTAACTAACAGGAGTGCAGGGATGCCCATTCGCACCCAGATCTGGACCGTCGGCGCGCAGCCCGCGCCGCTGAAAAGCGCGCTGCTGGCCAGTGAGCAGTTTCTTGAAGACATGATCGTCAGCGCCCCGGCGCTGCTCTCCGAGGACTGGCTGTTGATCGGCCGCCAGGAAAGTACCGGCCAGGGCGGGCGCATCGACCTGCTGGCGCTGGCGCCGGATGCTTCGCTGGTGCTGATCGAACTCAAGCGCGAGCGCACCCCGCGCGAGGTGGTGGCCCAGGCGCTGGACTACGCGGTGTGGGTGGAGCGCTTGCAGGCCAACGACATCGAGGCGATCTACCAGCGCTTCAAGCCCGGTGCGGACCTGGCGGCGGACTTCCAGGCGCGCTTCGGCACGCCGCTGGAGGCCGAGGCGCTGAACCAGAGCCACCAGATCGTCATCGTGGCGGCCGAGCTGGATGCCAGCAGCGAGCGCATCGTGGGCTACCTGAGCGAGCGCGACATCGCCATCAACGTGCTGTGCTTTCAGGTGTTCCAGCTGGGTGAGCAGCAATTGATCAGCCGCGCCTGGCTGCTGGACCCGGCCGAGGCGCCGCAGGCCAGCAGCGCCCACAAGCCGGGCATGCCGGCCGAGCCGTGGAATGGCGAGTTCTATTGCTCCTTCGGCCACGGTGCGAGCCGTTCCTGGCCGGAGGCGCAGCGCTACGGCTTCATCTGCGGGGGCGGCGGCAGCTGGTACAGCAACAGCCTGAAGCTGGTGGGCCCGGGCGACCGCCTGTGGGTCAACGTGCCCGGCGCGGGCTATGTCGGCGTGGCCACGGTCACCGGCCATGCCACCCCGGCGAAGGATTTCTGCCTGTCGGTCAACGGCGAGGAACGCCCGGCCCTGGCCGTGCTGCAAGCCGACTACCACCGCGACCAGGCCGACGACCCCGAGCGCTGCGAGTACTTCGTGCCGGTGCAGTGGCTGTACAGCCTGCCGCTGAACGAGGCGGTCAAGGAGGTGGGGCTGTTCGGCAACCAGAACACCATCTGCCGCCCCACCACGCCGAAATGGCGCTGGACGGTCGATCGGCTGAAAGAGCGTTTCGGGCAGGTGGAGTTGTAAGCGAGCGGCTGCGGCTCGGACGCTGGAGTCGGCGGCAGGCGCCGCCGGCTATGGGGTTCGGTTTATGTGGGCTCGTCGAGGCTATGACCCGACGTCAGAGACGCCCTGTTTTGGGCTGGATCATCCAAAAACATCCAAAAACATCCAAAAACAGCCAAAAGCCAATCAGGCTCCAGCAGTCGGACCGAGTGTGTAGAAGGCGCGCCGACGTTGATCGTGTTGCTGCAGCAAGCCTTTTTCCTTCATGGGCTTGAGCGGGGCCTCGGTTTGGCCATCGGTCAATCGGTAGAGGCCGTTTGCTGAGGCAGAGTTTTCGAGCGGGTATTTCGCTTCGGGTTTTGGCGTGCAATCTTGCAATGCTTCGGCGCTAGGGTGAGCGTCGGCGAACCGTTCGCGTTGTTCGATCACGGCCGGGCCGTGGCGCTCGGTCTTGCCGGTGTTGGCCTGCAACGCGTCGCTATCCGCTTCAACCGGGGCCGGCCTTTCAGTGCCGGCCCTGTGGTCGCCACCCTTCAAGGACGTGGTGCCGGACCTGGCTGCGGGCAGTCGCTGGCCCGGTTGGCACTGCATTGAGTGATGCAACGGAGATACCCATGACCACCCTGCTGCTCTACAAGGACATCCAGGCCCTCAACCGCGATGCGCACAAGGCGCTCAAGCTGCGTGCCATGGAGCATTGCGGCTTTGCCGGTTCCACCCACCTGGTCCCCCTGGCCGGCCTGGAATTCTTCCAGGCGGCGCCGCACTACCCGATCCTGTTCATCGGCGAAGGCGAGCGCCTGGTGCCCATTGCCCTGCTCGGTCTGAAGGAAGGCACCAACAGCTACCTCGACGCGCAGCAGCGCTGGCAGGCGGACACCTACATCCCGGCCTTCGTGCGGCGCTACCCGTTCGTGCTGGCCCAGGACGATGCCCACAACTTCACCGTGTGCTTCGACGCGGCCTATGAAGGCTGGAACGAGGGCGAGGGCCGTGAGCTGTTCGTGGAGGAGGGCGGCAACAGCGCGTTCCTCGACGAGATGATCGACTTCCTGCAGAACTTCTCCGCCGAGATGGAGCGCACCCGGCTGTTCGTCCTCAAGCTCGAGGAACTGGGGCTGCTGGCCAAGCGCACCCTGCAGCTGACCCACTCCAGCGGCGAGACCTTCGTGCTGTCGGACTTCCTGGCGGTGGACGAGGCGAAGTTCCTCGCCCTGAACGATGCCCAGGTGCTGGAGCTGCACAAGACCGGCTTCCTCGGCTGGATCTATGCCCACCTGATGTCCCTGGGCAACGCCAACCGCCTGTTCACCCGCATGGTCACTTCCCGTGGCGAGGCGGCCCTGCACTGAGTGCCGGCGGGCGGGGCTCCGCGCCTCGTCCGTGCTGGCGGGTGCGGGCATGAAAAAAGACGTCCTCGGACGTCTTTTTTTGTGGGCGGGCAGGGGAGGCTGTGGTCAGGCTTGTGCCTGGGCTGCGCGCCTTGAGGCCGTCTCCCGGGCTACGGCCTTCCAGGTCTTCTGCTCCGGCTCCAGCTCGGGATAGGCCTTCACCGCCGGGTTGATGAGGTCCATGACGATCATGCCCATGGCTTTGCCGGTGATCCGGGTCAGGTCGTCCTGCTGCGCCTCCGTCAGGTGCGGGAGTGCCTCCTGGAGCAGGTCGTTCAGCGCCGCCAGCGCATCGATCCCACCGTCCCGTATGGCCTTGGCGGCATCCAACGTCAGTGTCATGGGGGCTTCTCCATCCTGGGAATTGGGAGCGGCAGTATGGCAAAAGCCAGTCGAGGGTCCAAAGAAAAAGCCGGGTCAGTGCAAGCGCAGTAAAGGATGCTCTGATGTAAAAAGTTGCTGCACGAGTTATGTGACTCAGATAACCCGTGGTGAAAGGTGCCAGAGAATTGCCTGATGAAACCACGACGGTTCCGAACTGTTTTTGATGAGTCGTAGCCGGGTTCTCATATCCTTTGAACTCGGCTACCGCGATCCTCCTTTGACGCTGGTGCCTTCTCCTGCCTATGCCGCTATAGTTTGAGGCTCGATCGGTTCACTGCCGTGCCAAGGAATGCAACCATGAAATCCGGTGCCCTATCCATACTAATATTCACAATAGTTGGCCCAATCATCGGTCTGTTGATCTTATTTCGAGGCAGTCTTGAAGCTCTGGTATTCCCTTTTACTCTTATGGCGGCATTCATGATGGGAGGGCCGGTGGCCGCTATAACTGGTGTGATTTTTGTTATTTTTCAAGCCATAACAGTCAGATTAAGCAGCCTCACTTATATGTGGTGGGGGATGGGCGCGATCCTCGGGGGAGCAGCCGGGATCACTGCGGCAATCGCTTCAAAACTACTGCTGAGTGACTTTAATAATGCTTCAAATATTTACTGGTTTTGTGGGGTTGTAGGTGCAATTTGCGGAGCTGTTCGATATGCACTTCCAACTGATCATTAGCATGTTCGAGTCGTTCTCTGTCGGTCATGACCACGCCGAGCGTGGTGGTCAAATCCGATGCAATCGGTGGTCAAGGGCAATGCTATTCCGCAACCAATAGCAGTGAACTCTGCGCCCGCGGCGCCTGGGTGCTTCTAGTCGAGCCAGTCGCTACACGCTCATAGATCAACTTCCCGCCTCGCCTAGCTGTATGACTTGCATGGTCTGGGGCGATTCACAGCGCTTCGAAGCAACTTGCCGTGCCAGGGTTATCGAGGCCCCTTCGTGGACACCCAAACCGAAGGACCGTCGCCGGCTCTCTGAGTTGATCAGCCTCTGGTACAACCTGCACGGGCACTCACTCCGTGACGGAAAGCGTCGTCTCTCCAAGCTGGAGCAGGTGGCTGTTCGTCTGCGTAACCCGATTGCAAGGTTTCTCGACGCTTCAGACTACTCCGCCATGTGGCGTAAACGTCTCGATGCGGGTGTGTCACCGAAGACGATGAACAACGAACTTGGCTACATCCGCGCCGTGTTCAACGAACTGCGTGACCTGGGCCAGCTCGACTATGACAACCCACTCGCAAGCGTGAAGCCGCTCAAGCTGCAAGAGCGTGAACTGTCCTGACTCACTCAGGACCAGATAAGCGAACTGCTCGACGCCATCTGCACCGGCTGCGAGAACCCCCACACCGAACTGGTGACACTGCTTTGCCTCGCCACCGGTGCCAGATGGTCGGAGGCCGAAAAGCTCCCCCCAAACCGCCTGAAGGGGAATGTCGTCACCTATGCCGGCACCAAGTCAGGTAAGGTCCGTTCCGTCCCTATATCCAGGGAGCTTGCGGATCGGCTCAGGAAGCACTGGCGCACAAACGGGCAGTTCACGTCGTGCATCACATCCTTCCGCCGGGCCTTGAAGCGAACCACCATCAAGCTCCCGAAAGGGCAGGCTGCCCACGTCCTGCGCCACACCTTCGCCAGCCACTTCATCCAGAACGGCGGCAACATCCTCACCCTGCAGAAAATCCTTGGGCACTCCACCGTTGCGATGACGATGCGGTATGCGCACCTTGCTCCGGATCACCTGCAGGATGCTGTTCGCCTTGGTCCACTCACGGGCTGAGATGAACGGGTTTGCTTCTCTTCAGCTTTGCTTTCGGTGGGATGCAGTGCCAGCGACCTTTATCCAGGCGGCTTTGCACCAAGGCTTGGTATTTGACGGGCTCAGGGGGTGATTTGCGTTGGTGGCGCAGCGCATTACATCGTGCACAGGCTGCGGCGATATTGGATTCGGAGTCAGTCCCTCCGTCCTGTCGAGCGAGCAGGTGTTCAGCGGTGCAGCGGAAGTGCCTTGCCTGGGCCTCAGAGATTCCATGGGCTTTAGCAAAGGATTCTGGAGAGCCTTGCCACATCGAAAAGCCGCAGTAGCAGCATTTCCCATGTTGGCGGTCGAAGGCGGATTGACGGTGTTTTTTGATGGCGTTCTTGGGCACATCGGCCTCCTGTATTTACAAGGAAGTCCGCGTGCTCAAGTACTGAATCATCACGGTACCAACTGCGGTACGCGAGTTGGCCAAGCACCGGCCCAGTGCGGGTCACGGCTCGTAGAAATTACTGCTGCCAAGGCTGAACGGCAATGCCGTTTTCGACACTTTTTCGACACCCAAAGAAAAACCCCTGAATTTCTCTAGGAAAATCAGGGGTTTATTTGGTGGAGCCGGGGGGATTTGAACCCCCGTCCGCCAGTTCTCCGCTTTCGGGACTACATGCTTAGCCTGGTCTACTGAGTTAGCTCATTGCCGCCCGACAGGCAGGGTGCTTTGAGCGAGCTGTATAAGTTTTAGCCGTTACGTCTACAGCGAACTTGGCGGCGATCCTGTTCTATCTGACAGTCGTTTCGGGTTTACAGGCATCCCCTAGCGACTGCTGGCGCATTAAGCAGCCAGAGCGTAGTTGTCGTCGTTGGCAACTATTAAAGTGCAGCAACTGATTTACGAGGTCTGCTGCCAGCTCGGCATGCCCCTAGAGTTTTGTTACCGGCGTCGAATCCTAATCGGCCCCGATGCTCGCTCTAGAGCAGGGGCGCATCGTACGCCAAAACCCGGGCAACGTCGACAGTCCCGCGATAATTGGGGGCGGGCTGGCCGCATGACATATGATTGCCAGCTATCGTCAGGGTGTCCCTTACAGAGAGCGTCCCATGCTGCGTTCACGTCATCCCCTTCGCCAGTGGATCTGGCGGGCGTTCGTGCAGAGCGCGCTGATTCCGCTGATCCTCGTGGAGTCGGTGCTGATCGCCGTCTACCTGCTGACCAACGGCGCCATCCGCGATGCGCAGGTGGACTACCTGCAGCGCAGCGCGCTGGAGGACCTGAGCAGCGCGGTGGTGCGCGAGGGCAAGATCATCGACGGGCGCCTGCACAGCATCGAGGTGCTGACGCGGATGTACCGCGACGCCGCCTACCGCGCGCTGCACCACGAGGACTTCCGCCCCGACGCCCTGGAGCGCCAGCGCCACGCGCAGACCCCGGACGGGGTGTTCTACACCCGCAGCGACGACGGCCGTGCTGCCTCCTTCTATGCCAACAGCACCCCGCCAGCGCAGCAGGACCGCGAGAAGGTGATGCGCCTGTCGCAGTTGGACCCGCTGATGAAGTCCATCCGCGAATCCGACCCGCTGATGGCGGCGGTCTACTTCAACACCTGGGACAGCTACAACCGCATCTACCCCTTCTTCATGACCCCCGAGCAGTATCCCCATGACATGGTGATACCCGACTACAACTTCTATTACCTCGCCGACGCCACCCACAACCCGCTGCGCCGCGTGGTCTGGACCGACGTCTACCTGGACCCGGCCGGGCAGGGCTGGATGATGTCCGCCATTGCCCCGGTGTACACCGGCGACTTCCTCGATGGCGTGGTGGGCCTCGACATCACCGTCGACAAGATGCTCAAGGAGATCGGCGGCCTCAAGGTGCCGTGGCAGGGCTACGCCATGCTGGTGAGCCGCGACAACAGCATCATGGCGCTGCCCGAGGCCGGCGAGCGCGACTTCCGCCTGCGCGAGCTCACCAGCTACTCCTACGAGGAGGCGGTGCGCCGCGAGATGCTCAAGCCCGAGGACTTCAAGCTCGACCGCTTCCCCGAGATGCGCCCGCTGCTGGCGGCCATGAGCGGTGAGAAGGGCAACGTGCAGGAAGTGGTGCTGGGCGGGCGCAAGCAGATGGTCGCCTGGGCCGAGATCCCGCAGACCGGCTGGCGCCTGATGATGGTGGTGGACGAGGCCAACATCTTCAGCGAGACCAACCGCCTGGCCGAGCGCTACCAGCAGATCGGCTACCTGCTGATCGCCGGCCTGGCCTTCTTCTACGCGCTGTTCTTCGCCTGGATGTGGTCGCGCTCGCGGCGCCTGTCCAACGAGCTGTCGGTGCCCATGTCCGGCATCGTCGGGATGATGAGCAGCCTGGGCCGGGGCGATTACCACCCCGCCGCGCCGCAGAGCGGCATCCAGGAGCTGGCCGACATGGCCGAGGCGGTGCAGCACACCGGCGCCCAGTTGCAGGCCAGCGAGCAGGAGCGCTTCCAGGCCCAGCGCAACCTGGAGCTGGTGCTGGAGAGCACCACCGAGAGCATCTGGGAGACCGACCCGCAGGCCCACACCATCCGCATCAGCGGGCGCTTTGCCCGGCGCTTTGGGCTGCCCAGCGACCACCTCAGCCTGGCCGACTTCAACAAGCGCGTGCACCCCGACGACATCGAGCGGCTGCGCCAGCTGCGCACCCAGTTCTCCGCCGGTGAGCAGGAGAACTTCGACGCCGAGTACCGCTTCGCCGACGCCAATGGGCAATACGCCTGGCTGCTCAGCCGCGGCAAGGTGCTGGAGCGGGATGCCGACGGCCACGCCAAGCTGGTGGCCGGCACCCACGTGGACATCACCCGCCTCAAGGAGGTGGAAGAGGAGCTGCGCCGCGCCACCCGCGAGGCCCAGGCCGCCAGCCAGGCCAAGAGCCGCTTCCTCTCCAGCATGAGCCACGAGCTGCGCACCCCGCTCAACGCCATCCACGGCTTCGCCCAGCTCATCACCCTGGATGCGGAAGGCCGCGAGGAGCGCCGGGAGGAGGGCGAGTACGCCCAGGAGATCGTCAACGCCAGCCGGCACCTCACCTCGCTGGTGGACGACATCCTCGACCTCTCCAGCATCGAGAGCCGTCGCCAGCAGCTGCAGCTCAAACCGGTGGACATCGGCCCGTTGCTGACCAGTTGCGCCGAGCTGATCCAGCCCGAGCTGCAGTCACGCCAGCTGCAACTGCAGATGATGGCCGCGCCCGAATCGGCGCTGTTCGTCATGGCCGATGCCCGCCGCCTGCGCCAGGTGCTGCTCAACCTGCTGTCCAACGCGGTCAAGTACAACAGCCCCCAGGGCATGGTCAGCCTCGGCTACGAAGTGCGCGCCACCGGCGTGCGCCTGTGGGTGGCCGACACCGGCTCGGGCCTCAGCGAAGAGCAGCAGGCCATGCTGTTCCAGCCGTTCCAGCGCCTGGGCCGGGAGAACTCAACCATCCCCGGGACCGGCATCGGCCTGGTGCTGTGCCGCGAATTGGCGGAGCTGATGGGCGGGCAGATCGGCTTCAGCAGCACCCCCGGCGTCGGCAGCCGCTTCTGGATCGACCTGCCCAGCGCCGCCGCGCCCCAGCCCCAGGGCTCGCTCAACGAGCACATTGGTGCGATCACCCTGCCGGAAGTGCTCTGCGTCGAGGACCACCCGGCCTGCCTCAAGGTGCTCAAGGAAGGGCTGCGTGAAGTGGCCGACGTGCGCGGGGTCGGCTCCATCGGCCGCGCCCTCGCCACCCTCGACCAGATGACCCCGGCGCTGCTGGTGCTGGACCTGGACCTGCCCGACGGCGACGGCCTGCAGGTGCTCGACCAGGTGCGCCGCTCCGCCCACCTGCAGGGCATGCCGGTGATGGTGGTCAGCGCTGCGGCCGACGACGCCCTGCTGGCCGAGGCGCGCCGCCGGGGCGCCGATGCCTGCATGACCAAACCGGTGGACCTGCAGCAGCTGCGGCAGCTCGCCGTGTCCCTGCTGGAACGCGCCGCCCGCACCAACGAGTAAGCCCCGCGCGGGCGGGGCCTTACCGTCTCTGCGGCCCGGCTTATTGTCGGGCCGCCTTGTCGCGATCCTTCTACCTGCCGCTACTGCGACGCGCCGGCGCTGCCGCCGTCGGTGTTGGGACGCTGCAGGCGTTGCAGGGCCATGTTCGAGGCGCTGATGCAGCCTTCGGTGTCGCCGTGGGTCTTGGCCTGTTCGGCCTTGGCGCGCAGGTCCTGGACTTCCTGCTTGAGCGGATCGCCGAGGGTGGTGGCGGTGGCGAGCTGGTCGCTGATCTTCTGCAGGTTGAGGGTGCAGAGGTCGTCGGCGAAGGCCAGGGGGGACGCCAGCAGGGTGGCGCCGAGCAGCAGGGCAGTGCGTTTCATGGGGTGGTCCTCTCTTCGTTCTGTGGCACTCGGAGGGGCCTTGCGGGAAGGCCGGGTGGAGCACGGATGTCCGAGATGGGCGAGCCGGCGCGAAGCGGGCTCATGAAGGTGGACAGGGTGGCGGGGAGGGCGGTTCAGGTTTTCTGCTGGGAGACCTGTCGCCGCCCCACCATCCCACGCTTGGCAACACTGCAGCGTGCGCACGCACGTTGCTGTCGGGAATCGCAGTTGCAGGGCTGTGAAGAACCATAAAAATGCCCCGCTCGAGGCGGGGCGCAATCCGTGCCGGGCACGGCTCTTGAGGTTCAGTCCGCGCGGGGGCGGGTGACCCGGTCCACCAGGTAGACCAGGCCGTGGTAGTCGATGCCGCTGTGGTGGCTGAGGCCGATCTCGCAAGTGCGGCTGGTGGAGACGCCTTCCTCGCAGATCTGCACGGCGTCCTTCAGGCTGCGCAGGGCGTGGCCGTTGAGTTCCGGGGTGGTGAAGCCCTTGTCGCCGGCGAAGCCGCAGCAGTGGATGCCCTCGGGGACGACCACCTGGCGGGTGCAGCGGCTGACCAGGTCGATCAGCGCCTGGGATTCGCCCAGGTGCTGGGTGCTGCAGGTGACGTGGACGGCCACCGGCTGCTCCTGGGGGGTGAACTCCAGGCGGTCGAGCAGGTGGGTGCGGATGAACTTCACCGGGTCGTGGATCTTCAACCGGGGGTCGTCCAGGTCCTGCACCAGGCGCAGGGTGCAGGGGCTGGTGTCGCAGTAGATCGGGTCGAGGCCGCCGCGGCTGGCGCGCAGCAGTTCGGCCAGCAGTTCGTCGCGCTTGTCGTCGGCCTGGCGGGCGTAGCCCTTGGAGGCGAAGGGCTGGCCGCAGCAGAGGTTGTCGGCGTTGTCGGGGAAGACCACCTGGTAGCCGGCCTTCTCCAGCAGCTGGCGGGTCTTGTCCATCAGCGGTATCTGTTCGTCGGCACCGGCGGCCGGGCCCATGGCGCGGGAGACGCAGGCGGTGAGGTAGACCACGCGCGGGCGCTCGCCCACGGGGCCGGCCGCCGGTGGGTCGAAGCGCACCGGTTGCGGCATGGCCGGGGTCCACTGGGGCAGGCGTTCGCCACTGGCGCGGTGCAGGGCTCCGCTGAGGCGCGCCAGGCGTGGGGCGCCGAGCACGGCTCGGGTGAGGTTGGCGGTGGCCAGCAGCAGGCGGGCGCCCTTGAGGGTGGTGGCGAAGTTGCGCGCGAGCCAGGTGGCGGTGCCGGGGCGGTGTGCGTGTTCGCCACGCAGCTTGCGCACCAGGTCGCCGGTGTTGATGCCGACGGGGCAGCGCTGGGCGCAGAGGCCGGTAGCGGCGCAGGTGTCGACGCCCTGGTAGGCGAAGGCTTCTTCCAGCTCGCGGGTGTCGATGCCGGCGCGCTTGCGGGCCTGGATGTCGCGCCAGATGACGATGCGCTGGCGCGGGCTGAGGGTCAGGCCCTTGGAGGGGCAGACCGGCTCGCAGAAGCCGCATTCGATGCACTTGTCGACGATCTCGTCGGCGGCCGGCAGTGGCTTGAGGTTCTTCAGGTGCAGTTCGCGGTCGTCGCTGAGGATGACGCCGGGGTTGAGGATGCCGGTGGGGTCGAGCAGGCGCTTGAGCTGCCACATCAGCTGGTAGGCGTCGTGGCCCCATTCCAGTTCGACGAAGGGCGCCATGTTGCGTCCGGTGCCGTGTTCGGCCTTGAGGGCACCGCCGAATTCGACGGCGACCAGTTGGGCGACGTCCTGCATGAAGGCGTCGTAGCGGGCGACCTGTTCGGGGCTGTCGAAGCCCTGGGTGAAGACGAAGTGCAGGTTTCCTTCCAGGGCGTGGCCGAAGAGGATCGCTTCGTCGTAGCGGTGCTTGTCGAACAGTTCGATGAGGCGGTTGACGCCGGCGGCGAGCTGTTCCACGGGGAAGGTGACGTCTTCGATGATCACCGTGGTGCCGGTCTGGCGCACGGCGCCTACGGCGGGGAAGGTGTCCTTGCGGATCTTCCACAGCTGGTTGTAGACGACCGGGTCTTCGCTGAAGTCGACCTTCTGCTCCACCGGGAAGTCGGCGATGGAGGCGGTGATGCGGGCGAGCTGTTCGTGCAGCAGGCTGGCGCTGGCGGCGCGGGATTCGATCAGCAGGGCGCAGGCGCTGGCGGAGAGGCCCTTGACCCAGGTGGGCATGCCGGGCTTGTCCTGCACGGAGCGCAGGCTGCGGCGGTCCAGCAGTTCGACGGCGGAGACCGGTTGCTGCTTGAGCACGGGGACGGCGCGGCAGCAGGTTTCCACGTCGGGGAAGACGATCAGCGCGGAGGCCTTGTGCGGGTGCTCGGGCACGGTGTCGTAGGTGACGGCGCTGATGAAGCCGAGGGTGCCTTCGGAGCCCACCAGCAGGTGGGTGAGGATGTCCAGCGGCTGGTCGTAGTCCACCAGGGCGTTGAGGGACAGGCCGGTGGTGTTCTTCAGGCGGTACTTGTGGCGGATCTTCGCGGCCAGTTCGGTGTTGGCGCGGGTCTGCCGGCCGAGTTCGGCCAGGCGCTCCAGCAGCTCGCCGTGGCTGGCCTGGAAGGCGGCGACGCTGGCCGGGTCTTCGCTGTCCAGCAGGGTGCCGTCGGCCAGCACCAGGCGCAGGCCGGCGAGGGTGTGGTAGCTGTTCTGGGCGGTGCCGCAGCACATGCCGCTGGCGTTGTTGGCGACGATGCCGCCGATCTTGCAGGCGTTGATGGAGGCCGGGTCGGGCCCGATCTTGCGGCCGTAGGGGGCGAGCCAGGCGTTGGCCTGGGCACCGATGACGCCGGGCTGCAGGCGGATCTGCGCGCCGCCCTGGCGGATGTCGCGGCCGTTCCAGTTGTCACCGAGGACGATCAGCACCGAGTCGCTGATGGCCTGGCCGGAGAGGCTGGTGCCGGCGGCACGGAAGGTGACGGGCACCTGTTCGGCGTGGGCGGCCTTGAGCAGGGCGATGACTTCGGCTTCGCTCTCGACCCGCACCACCAGCTTGGGGATGAGGCGGTAGAAGCTGGCGTCGGTGCCGAAGGCGAGGGTGGAGAGCGCATCGTCGAAGCGCCGGTCGCGGGGGATCAGGCGCTCGACGGTGTGCAGGAAGGCGGCGGGCAGGCTCATCGGTCAGGTCCTGTCATCAACGGTGGGGTGCGGGCCGCTTGGGCGGCCTCGTCTTGGATGGGCGCCGTTCAGCGGGGCAGGTCGCGCACCAGTGAGTCGGCGTTGATCTCGGCGATGGACTTGGCGCCGGTGAGCACCATGGCCACGCGCATTTCCTTTTCGATCAGGTCCAGCAGGTTGCTCACGCCGGCGCCGCCGGCGGCGGCCAGGGCGTAGACGAAGGCGCGGCCGAGCATGACGGTGTCGGCGCCGAGGGCGAGCATGCGCACGACGTCGAGGCCGGTGCGGATGCCTGAGTCGGCGAGGATCTTCAGCTCGCCCTTGACGGCGTCGGCGATGGCGGGCAGGGCGCGGGCGCTGGAGAGCACGCCGTCGAGCTGCCGGCCGCCGTGGTTGGAGACGATGATGCCGTCGGCGCCGAAGGTGACGGCGTCACGGGCGTCCTCGGGGTCGAGGATGCCCTTGATGACCATGGGGCCTTGCCAGAAGTCGCGGATCCATTCGAGGTCCTTCCAAGAGATGGAGGGGTCGAAGTTGGCGCCGAGCCAGCCGATGTAGTCGGCCAGGCCGGTGGGGTTGCCGCGGTAGGTGGAGATGTTGCCGAGGTCGTGGGGCTTGCCCAGCAGGCCGACGTCCCAGGCCCAGGCGGGGTGGGTCATGGCTTGCAGCACGCGGCGCAGCGGTGCGTTGGGGCCGCTCATGCCGGAGTGGGCGTCGCGGTAGCGGGCGCCGGGCACGGGCATGTCGACGGTGAAGACGAGGGTAGTGACGCCGGCGGCCTTGGCGCGCTCCAGGGCGTTGCGCATGAAGCCGCGGTCCTTGAGCACGTAGAGCTGGAACCACATCGGCCGGTCGATGGCCGGGGCGACCTCTTCGATCGGGCACACCGAGACGGTGGAAAGGGTGAAGGGGATGCCCTTGGCCGCTGCGGCCTTGGCGGCCTGCACTTCGCCGCGCCGGGCGTACATGCCGGTGAGGCCGACGGGGGCGAGGGCGACAGGCATGGCGAGGGTTTCGCCGAACAGCTGGGTTTCGAGGCTCAGCTCGGACATGTTCCGCAGCACGCGCTGGCGCAGGGCGATGTCCGCCAGGTCCTGCACGTTGCGGCGTAGGGTGTGCTCGGCGTAGGCGCCGCCGTCGATGTAGTGGAACAGGAAGGGCGGCAGCTTGCGTTGGGCGGCGGCGCGGTAGTCGGTGGAGGCGGAGATGATCATGGGCTCTTCCGTTTTGGCAGAAAACGTGGATCGGGCGCGCTGGGGCGATACAGGGCGGAAATGGCCGGGGGAGCCGAGCCTACCTATGTAGGCGAGCCTCCCCGAGGCCATTCCCTTGCTGCATCGCCGACGCGCAGCCGGCCCTGGTCAGTGAACCAGCATGCCGGTGAAGACATAGGCCTGCGCCAGGGTGATCAGACCGACCATGGCGGCGAACAGCAGGCTGTGCTTCAGGGTGAAGCGGAACAGGTCCGACTCCTTGCCGACCATACCGGTGGCGGCGCAGGCCACGGCGATGGACTGCGGGGAGATCATCTTGCCGGTGACGCCACCGCTGGTGTTGGCGGCGACCAGGAGGGTGTCGTTGACGCCGATCTGGTGGGCGGTGGTGGCCTGCAGCGAGCCGAACAGGGCGTTGGAGGAGGTGTCGGAACCGGTGAGGAACACGCCCAGCCAGCCGAGGAACGGCGAGAAGAACGGGAAGGCCGCGCCAGTGCCGGCCAGGACCAGCGCCAGGGTGGTGGACATGCCGGAGAAGTTGGTGACGAAGGCGAAGGCCAGCACCATGCCGATGGAGAGGATCGGCAGTTTCAGCTCGACGAAGGTTTCACTCAGACTGGTCAGACCATTTTTAAAGTTGATCTTCAGGACCAGCATGGAAACCACGGCGGAGAGGAAGATCGCGGTGCCGGTGGCGGAGATCGGGTCGAACTTGTAGACGGCCGGAATCGCGGTGGCGGTGGCGACGATGGGGGCGCCTTTCATCACCAGCTGGTCCAGGTGCGGGATGGCGAACATGAAGACGAAGTGCTCCAGCGCGCCACCCGGGGCGAACAGGGCCTTGAACGGCTTCAGGGTCCAGATGGTGACCAGGACGGTGAGGATCAGGAAGGGCGACCAGGCCTTGAGGATCTCGCCGAAGCTGTAGGGCGACGGGGTGGTGCTGCGCGGGCCGCCGAAACCGCCCATGACGGCTGCACCGCCAGAGACGCCGACCACTTCGCGGTCTTCGGCGCGCTTGGGTTGCCACACCTTGAGGAACAGGGTCAGGGACACCAGGCTCACCAGGGCAGAGGTGATGTCGGGCAGTTCCGGGCCGATGAAGTTGGAGGTGAAGTACTGGGTGATGGCGAAGCTGGCACCGGCGACGAGGGCGGCCGGCCAGGTTTCCTTGATGCCGCGCCAGCCATCCATCATGGCCACCAGCCAGAACGGCACGATGATCGACAGGAAGGGCAGTTGGCGGCCGGTCATGGCGCCGATCTTGAAGGCGTCGATGCCGGTGACCTGGCCCGCGACGATGATCGGGATGCCGAGGGCGCCGAAGGCCACCGGGGCGGTGTTGGCGATCAGGCACAGGCCGGCGGCGTAGAGCGGGTTGAAGCCCAGGCCCACCAGCAGTGCGGCGGTGATGGCTACGGGGGCGCCGAAGCCGGCGGCTCCTTCGAGGAAGGCGCCGAAGGAGAAACCGATCAGCAGCACCTGCAGGCGCTGGTCGTCGGTGATGGACAGCACGGAGCTGCGGATCACTTCGAACTGGCCGCTCTTGACGGTGAGTTTGTAGAGGAACACCGCGGCGACGATGATCCAGGCGATCGGCCAGAGGCCGTAGGCGAAGCCGTAGCCGGCGGCGGCGAAGGCCATGTCGACCGGCATCTTGAAGGCGAAGATCGCGACCGCGAGGGACAGGGCCAGGGTGATGGTGCCTGCGATGTAGCCCTTCATGCGGAACACGGCGAGGGCGAGGAAGAAGAACACGATGGGGATCAAGGCGACCAGCGCGGACAGGCCGAGGCTGCCGAGCGGGGTGTAGATCTGTTGCCAAGCTTGCATTCGGGTGGCTCCCTGATTGTTTTTGGAGTGCCTGTTGGCCTTCCGGAGTCGTTGCGCTCGTGGCGCAGCAGCAGGCAATTGCTCTCCGTTCGGCGTTTTCGTCGAATTGGTATTACCAATTTACAAAATCGACGGCTCAGGGTAAAAGCCCTCCTATTGACCTGTCAATTTCGTGTCCTACAACTTTGGTCGAGCGCATGGGGCTCATCTGCGCCTTGTGGATGGCGATGGCGCTGGTTAGGCTGCCGCGCTGAATGAGCTGGGCTGCCATGGCAGGCGGCTGGAACGGGAACGGAACGGTGGTTCGGGAGGGGTATGGGATTCGGTCAGGTGCGTCAGCGCCGTCTGTCGGATGACATCGTCGATCACCTCGAGGCGATGATCCTCGAGGGGACCCTGAAAGCAGGCGAGCGGCTGCCGGCGGAGCGTGTGCTGGCCGAGCAGTTCGGGGTATCGCGTCCGTCCCTGCGGGAGGCTATCCAGAAGCTGGTGGCCAAGGGGCTGCTGGTGAGCCGGCAGGGCGGCGGCAACTACGTGTCGGCGGAGCTGGGGTCGACCTTCAGCGATCCGCTGCTGAAGCTGCTGGAGGGCAACCCCGACGCGCAGCGCGATCTGCTGGAGTTCCGCCATACGCTGGAAGGTTCCTGCGCCTACTACGCAGCGTTGCGGGCGACGGCGGTCGACCATGAGCGCCTGGGCGAGGCTTTCGAGGCGCTGCAGGCCTGCTATTCGCCGGGCAGCCAGGCGACCCGGGAGGAGGAGGGCGCCGCCGATGCGCGCTTCCATCTGGCGATTGCCGAGGCCAGCCACAATGCGGTGCTGCTGCACACCATCCGTGGGTTGTTCGATCTGCTCAAGCACAACGTGGTGACCAACATCGGCGGGATGTACCTGCAGCGCAGCGAGACCCGCGACATGCTGATGACGCAGCACCGGGCGCTGTACGAGGCGATCATCGAGCGGCGTGCGGAGGAGGCGCGGGAGGTGTCCCATCGCCACATCGACTACGTGCAGGAAGTGCTGGCCGAGGGGCGGCTGGAAGCGGTGCGCCTGGAGCGGGCGCAGCGGCGCCAGGGCATCTGAGTCGTCAGTGCGCGCAAACGAAAACGCCGGGCAATGCCCGGCGTTTCTGTCTGGCGAGGATCACTCCTTGCCTTTGGTGCGCATGGCGCGCTCGATCTCGCGGTCGGAGTCGCGTTCCTTCTCCGTGGCGCGCTTGTCGAATTCCTTCTTGCCCTTCACCAGGGCGATCTCGCACTTGATCAGGTGGGCCTTCCAGTACAGCGAGAGGGCGACGCAGGTGTAGCCCTTCTGCTGGACGGCGCCGAACAGCTTGCCCAGTTCGCGCTTGTGCAGCAGGAGCTTGCGGGTGCGCACGGGGTCGGCGATGACGTGGGTGCTGGCGGTCTTCAGCGGGGTGATGTGGCTACCGAGCAGCCAGGCCTCGCCGTCCTTCAGCAGTACGTAGCTGTCCACCAGCTGGGCCTTGCCGGCACGGAGGCTCTTGACCTCCCAGCCTGCCAGGGCGAGGCCTGCCTCGAAGCGCTGCTCGACGAAGTAGTCGTGCAGGGCCTTCTTGTTCTGTGCGATGGAGCCTTGGGATTGTTTCTTTTGCTTAGCCATAGGCGCGGCATTATAGGGAGTCGCTCGCCAGCCCGCTACGGCGGCGTAGGCTTGAGCGCGTTGGGCGAATCCCCGACAATGCGCGCTCTTTTTTTGACCAGCCGTGTTGCCCCTGCAGCAGCCGACTGACTGACGTTCAGAGGCTCCGATGTCCACGCATATCCAGCGTTCCGCGCTGCTCCCCTATCCCGCCAAGGCACTCTACGACCTGGTCAACGATGTGGTGCGCTACCCCGAATTCCTGCCCTGGTGCGCGAGCAGCGAGGTGCTGGAATCGAGCGAGTCGCACATGGTGGCCAGCCTGGGTGTGGCCAAGGGCGGGATCAGCCAGCGCTTCGTCACCCGCAATGTGCTGGTGGAGGGGGCGAGCATCGAGATGAACCTGGAGGAAGGGCCGTTCACCGAACTGCATGGGGTCTGGCACTTCAAGGCGCTGGGCGAGAAGGCCTGCAAGATCAGCCTGGACCTGTCCTTCGACTACGCCGGGCCGATCGTCAAGGCGACCCTGGGGCCGCTGTTCAACCAGGCGGCGAACACCTTGGTGGATGCCTTCTGCCAGCGGGCCAAGCAGCTGTATGGCTGAGTCGCTGATCGCCGTCGAGGTGGTGTGCGCGCTGCCTGATCGTCAGCGCCTGGTGCGGCTGGATGTGCCGGCCGGCACGACGTTGCGCCAGGCCGTGCTGATGGCGGGGCTGGCGGATGCGTTTCCCGGCGTGGACCTGGCGGCTGCACCGCTGGGCATCTTCGGCAAGGCGGTGCAGCACGCCGAGGCTCGGCAGGTCGAGGCGGGGGATCGCATCGAGGTGTACCGGCCGCTGGTGGCCGATCCGAAGGAGGTGCGCAAGGCGCGTGCCGCGCGTGCGGCTCAGGCCAGGGGAGAGGGTCGGGGCGATTGATCGGCGTCTGAGGACGCTGCGGCTGTCGGTCCTTCTCGATCAGGCAGGTACAAAAAAGCCCGGAACCAGTCCGGGCTTTTTCATGGGTGCTGCAGTTACTGCGGCGTGGTGTCCAGGGGTTCCGGGATCGGGACCGGTACGGTTTCCACCTGGTCCACTTCCTTCTGGATCTGCTCCAGCAGCGAACCGGGCTTGGCTTTCTCTTCCGGCTTCTGCTGGGTGGGTTTGTTCGGGGTGACCTGGTTGTTGCCGTCGCTGCCGAGGATCGCCTCGTCGCGGCTGACGCCAGGCATGAAGTCACCGCCCAGGCCGATCAGCTGGTCGTTGCCGTCGAACAGCAGGGTGACGCGCTCCTGCTGACGCTGGCCGCCGCCGGGCTGGATGCTGTAGAGATAATCCCAACGGTTGGCGTGGAAGGTATCGAGAATCAAGGGGTTGCCCATGATAAACCGCACTTGGCGCCGGGTCATTCCGGGCTTCAACTGGTCTATCATGTCCTGCGTTACGACGTTGCCTTGCTGGATGTCGATCTTGTAGACACCGGG
The DNA here is from genome assembly GCF_900111835.1 of Metapseudomonas otitidis. Taxonomy (GTDB): domain Bacteria; phylum Pseudomonadota; class Gammaproteobacteria; order Pseudomonadales; family Pseudomonadaceae; genus Metapseudomonas; species Metapseudomonas otitidis. The sequence continues at coordinate 37,258 of NZ_FOJP01000009.1, read as the reverse complement.
AAACGAACAACCGGCGAGTGCGAGCAGGCCTGCAAATGAGAGGCTGGTCAGCAGGAGCTTGGTGTTTTGCATCGGTGGGTGACTTCCACTATCTTGGCTGGGCAACGAAAATCCGATCATACCCGCATTGAGGGAAGCTGCGAAGCAGCATCCACGAGAAAGCTGACCATGGTTGAAAATAACGAACTTCGCAAAGCCGGTCTGAAGGTCACCCTGCCTCGGGTGAAGATCCTTCAGATGCTCGACTCCGCCGATCAGCGTCACATGAGTGCCGAGGATGTGTACAAGGCACTGATGGAAGCCGGCGAGGACGTAGGCCTTGCGACGGTCTACCGCGTGCTTACCCAGTTCGAGGCTGCCGGCCTCGTCGTCCGCCACAACTTCGATGGCGGCCATGCCGTGTTCGAACTGGCTGACAGCGGCCACCACGACCACATGGTCTGCGTGGATTCCGGTGAGGTCATCGAATTCATCGACGCCGAAATCGAAAAGCGGCAGAAAGAGATCGTGAAAGAGCACGGCTTCGAGCTCGTCGATCACAATCTGGTGCTGTACGTGCGCAAGAAGAAGTGATTTCCGCTCCATGAAAAAGGCGACCTCGGGTCGCCTTTTTCATGCCTGCGCGAATCAGTGGCGGGCGCTGGTGACCATCTTGCGGGCGTGAGCGATGGACTCTTCGGTGAGGTCGACGCCGCCCAGCATGCGGGCGATCTCTTCCACGCGCGCCGCGTCGTCGAGGTTGGCGACGGCGGTTCGGGTTTCCTTGCTGCCGCGCTTCTTGTGCACGAAGAGGTGGTGATGGCCCTGGGCGGCCACCTGGGGCAGGTGGGTGACGGTGAGGACCTGGCCGCGTTCGCCCAGGCGCCGCAGCAACTGGCCGACCACTTCTGCGGTGGGACCGCCGATGCCCACGTCCACTTCGTCGAACACCAGGGTCGGTACCCTCGAGGTCTGTGCGGTGATGACCTGGATGGCCAGGCTGATCCGGGACAGCTCGCCGCCCGAGGCGACCTTGGCCAGGCCCTTGAGGGGCTGACCCGGGTTGGCGCTGACCAGGAACTCCACCTGTTCCTGTCCGTTCGGCTGGGGTTCGTCGCTTTCGATACTGCGCAGCTCGATGCTGAAACGCCCGCCGGGCATGCCCAGGCGTTGCATCTCCGTCTCCACGGCCTTGGCCAGCTTGCCGGCCGCTTTGCCGCGCAACTGGCTCAGCTCGGCGGCTTTTGCCTGGTAGTGGCGGGCATAGGCCGCCAGTTCGTCCCCGAGGCGCTCCACCGCCTCGTCATCGGCATTGAGCGCTTCGATCTCCTCCAGCAGCGTGTGCTGCAGGTGAGGCAGTTCGCTGGGATGGATGCGGTGCTTGCGGGCCAGGGTGTAGAGCGTATCGAGGCGTTCTTCGACCTCCTGCTGGCGGTGCGGGTCGGCATCGAAATGGTCGATGAAGCGGTTGATCTCGCCGACCGCTTCTTCCACCTGGATCTGTGCGCTGGCCAGCAGGTTGACGGCTTCGGCAATCGGGCCCTGCTGGGCGTTGAAGGCTGTCAGGCGGTTGAGGCTGGAGGTGAGGGCGCTGAGGACGTTGCCAGCATCGCTCTCGCTGCACATGTCCAGTACCTGGCGGCAGCCGGCCAGCAGGCCTTCGGCGTTGGACAGGGTCTTGTGCTCGGCTTCCAGTTGCTCCAGTTCGTTATCGCCGAGGGCCAGTTGCTCCAGCTCTTCCAGTTGGTAGCTGAGCAATTGGTGGCGGGCGCGCTGCTCCTCGCTGTTGCGGGACAGGCGCTGGAGCTCCTGGCGGGTCTGGCGCCAGCGCTGGGCAGCGAGCTGGACCTGGCGGGCCAGGTCGCTGGCGCCGGCAAATTCGTCCAGCAGGCGCCGATGGGTGTCCGGCTTGAGCAGCGACTGATGCTCATGCTGGCTGTGGATGTCGATCAGCAGTTCGCCAAGTGCCTTGAGATCGCCCTGGGGGCAGGGCGTGCCGTTTATATAGGCACGGGAGCGTCCTTCCGCAGTGATGACCCGGCGCAGGATGCACGGGCCGTCGGTTTCCAGGTCCCGCTCGGCGAGCCAGGCGCGGGCTTCGGGGATGTCGCTCAGGTCGAAGCTGGCGAGGATGTCGGCCTTCTCCGCGCCGGGGCGGACGGCGCCACTGTCGGCGCGGTCGCCCAGGGTCAGGCCGAGGGCGTCGAGCATGATCGACTTGCCCGCGCCGGTCTCGCCGGTAATCACGGTCATGCCGCCTTCGAGCTCAAGATCCAGGTGCTCGACGATGGCGTAGTTGTGGACTGAGAGGTGGACCAGCATGGCGGGGACTCCCCTGGGCTTAGGCTGGCTATTTATACAGTGTTTGTTTTCCGGCTGACAATCGCCTGCTGCCCTTGAAGCGATAAATTGCGACCCCATATAGGCGGACAGATCGGCGGGTCATTCCCCGCCACCGTTTCAGTAAGGAGGAAGGCATGGCAGACGAACAGAACCTGGATACCCAGAACCCCGAGGTGAGCGCACCGGCTGACGTGGCGGGCGAGGACCTCGTGGCCCGCGTCCAGGCGCTGGAGGAGCAGCTGGCTGCGGCCCAGGACCAGTCCCTGCGTACCGCCGCCGAGCTGCAGAACATCCGCCGCCGTGCGGAGCAGGATGTCGAGAAGGCGCACAAATTCGCCCTGGAGAAGTTCGCCAACGACCTGCTGCCGGTGGTCGACAGCCTGGAGCGCGGCCTGGAGCTGACCAGTGCCGAGGACGAGGCCGTTCGCCCTGTACGTGAAGGCGTCGAGCTGACCCTGAAGCTGTTCCACGACACCCTGAAGCGCTTCCAGGTTGAGGCCGTCGATCCCCATGGCGCTCCGTTCAACCCGGAGCATCATCAGGCGATGGCAATGGAAGAGAGTACCCATGTCGAGCCGGGTAGCGTCCTGAAGGTCTTCCAGAAGGGCTACCTGCTCAACGGCCGCCTGCTGCGCCCGGCCATGGTCGTGGTCAGCAAGGCCCCGGCCGAAGCGCCGCCGTCCATCGACGAGCAGGCTTGAAATCCGGCTTCGGGCCCCCATCTGGTAGTCCAAGCGTTCACATGCTGATGCGGCCCCCAAGCGAGCGGGGCCGTAAAGAAATCAAAGTTTCGGGAGAGAGAATATGGGCAAGATCATCGGTATCGACCTGGGTACCACCAACTCCTGCGTTTCCATTCTTGAGAATGGCAACGTCAAGGTGATCGAGAACGCCGAAGGCGCGCGTACCACCCCCTCGATCATCGCCTACACCAACGACGGCGAGATCCTGGTCGGCCAGTCCGCCAAGCGCCAGGCCGTCACCAACCCGCACAACACCCTGTACGCCGTGAAGCGCCTGATCGGTCGTCGCTTCGAAGAAGACGTCGTTCAGAAAGACATCAAGATGGTCCCCTACAAGATCGCCAAGGCCGACAACGGTGACGCCTGGGTCGAAGTGAAGGGCCAGAAGATGGCGCCTCCGCAAATCTCTGCGGAAGTGCTGAAGAAGATGAAGAAGACCGCCGAAGACTACCTCGGCGAGCCGGTGACCGAAGCCGTCATCACCGTTCCGGCCTACTTCAACGACAGCCAGCGCCAGGCCACCAAGGACGCCGGTCGTATCGCCGGCCTGGACGTCAAGCGCATCATCAACGAGCCTACCGCGGCAGCGCTGGCCTACGGCATGGACAAGGCCAAGGGCGACCACACCGTGATCGTCTATGACCTGGGTGGCGGTACCTTCGACGTGTCGGTCATCGAGATCGCCGAAGTGGACGGCGAGCACCAGTTCGAAGTGCTGGCCACCAACGGCGACACCTTCCTGGGTGGTGAGGACTTCGACATCCGCCTGATCGACTACCTCGTCGACGAGTTCAAGAAAGAGTCCGGCATGGACCTGAAGGGCGACCCGCTGGCCATGCAGCGCCTCAAAGAGGCTGCCGAGAAGGCCAAGATCGAGCTGTCCTCCAGCCAGCAGACCGACGTCAACCTGCCGTACATCACGGCAGACCAGACCGGTCCGAAGCACCTGAACGTGAAGATTTCCCGCGCCAAGCTGGAAGCCCTGGTGGAAGACCTGGTCGCTCGCACCATCGAGCCGTGCCGCATCGCGCTGAAAGATGCCGGCCTGGACGTGGGCGACATCCACGAAGTCATCCTGGTCGGTGGTCAGACCCGCATGCCGCTGGTGCAGAAGCAAGTCGCCGACTTCTTCGGCAAGGAAGCGCGCAAGGACGTCAACCCGGACGAAGCCGTCGCCATCGGTGCGGCCATTCAGGGCGCCGTACTGGCCGGTGACGTGAAGGACGTGCTGCTGCTCGACGTGAGCCCGCTGACCCTGGGTATCGAGACCCTGGGTGGCGTGATGACTCCGCTGATCGAGAAGAACACCACCATCCCGACCAAGAAGTCCCAGGTGTTCTCCACTGCCGACGACAACCAGTCCGCCGTGACCATTCACGTGCTGCAGGGTGAGCGCAAGCAGGCCGGCCAGAACAAGTCCCTGGGCAAGTTCGACCTGGCCGAGATCCCGCCGGCTCCGCGTGGCGTGCCGCAGATCGAAGTGACCTTCGACATCGACGCCAACGGCATCCTGCACGTGTCCGCCAAGGACAAGGCCACCGGCAAGCAGCAGTCCATCGTGATCAAGGCCAACTCCGGCCTGTCCGAGGAAGAAATCCAGCAGATGGTGCGTGACGCCGAAGCCAACGCCGAGGAAGACCGCAAGTTCGAAGAGCTGGCCGGTGCCCGCAACCAGGGCGATGCGCTGGTTCACGCCACCCGCAAGATGATCACCGAAGCGGGCGACAAGGCCACTGCTGAAGAGAAAGCGGCCATCGAGAAAGCTGTAGGCGAGCTGGAAGTTGCCGTGAAGGGCGATGACAAGGCCGAGATCGAAGCCAAGATGAATGCGCTGTCCCAGGCTTCCGCTCCGCTGGCGCAGAAGATGTACGCCGAGCAGGCCAAGGCCGGCGAGGGTGCTCCCGCAGGCGACGACAAGGCTGCCGACGATGCCGTCGACGCCGAGTTCGAAGAGGTCAAGGACAACAAGTAAGCGCCACGCTTGCTTGCGCTCCTGCCCCGGGCCGTTCGGCCCGGGGTGATTCGCCACGCGGGGGCTTGCTCCCGCGTCGGCGTGTCTGGAGGGCGCGAAACTTTCAGAGTGCAGAGAACCAATGGCTAAACGTGACTTTTACGAAATCCTCGGTGTGGAGCGTGGCGCCAGCGAGGCCGAGCTGAAGAAGGCCTATCGTCGCCTGGCCATGAAGTACCACCCGGACCGCAACCCGGGGGACAAGGAGTCCGAGGAGAAATTCAAGGAGGCCAACGAGGCCTACGAAATCCTCTCGGATGCCAGCAAGCGCGCGGCCTACGACCAATACGGCCACGCCGGCGTCGACCCGCAGATGGGCGGCGGCGGTGGGGCAGGGTTCGGCGGTGCTAGCTTCTCCGACATCTTCGGCGACGTGTTCAGCGACTTCTTCGGTGGCCAGCGCGGTGGCCAGCGTGGCGGTGCCCAGCGTGGCAGCGACCTGCGCTACACCCTTGAGCTGGATCTCGAAGAGGCGGTTCGCGGCACGACCGTGACCATCCGTGTGCCGACCCTGGTCAACTGCAAGACCTGCGATGGCTCCGGTGCGAAGAAAGGCACCAGCCCCGTCACCTGCACCACCTGCGGTGGCATTGGGCAGGTGCGCATGCAGCAGGGCTTCTTCTCCGTCCAGCAGACCTGCCCGCGTTGCCACGGCACCGGCAAGATGATCAGCGACCCGTGCGGCAGCTGCCATGGCCAGGGGCGTGTGGAAGAGCACAAGACCCTGTCGGTGAAGGTGCCGTCCGGCGTGGACACCGGCGACCGCATCCGCCTGTCCGGCGAAGGCGAGGCGGGCGTGATGGGCGGGCCGCCCGGCGACCTGTACGTGGTGGTCAACGTGCGCGAGCACCCGATCTTCCAGCGTGACGGCAAGCACCTGTACTGCGAGGTGCCGATCAGCTTCGCCGATGCGGCGCTGGGTGGTGAGCTGGAGGTGCCGACCCTGGACGGCCGCGTCAAGTTGAAGATCCCCGAGGCAACCCAGACCGGCAAGCTGTTCCGCCTGCGTGGCAAGGGCGTTGCCCCTGTGCGGGGTGGTGGTGCGGGCGACCTGATGTGCCGCGTGGTGGTCGAGACGCCGGTGAATCTGGACAAGCGCCAGCGGGAACTGCTGGAAGAGTTCCGCAAGAGCCTGCAGAGTGACGGCTCCCATTCGCCCAAGGCCAGCACCTGGTTCGAAGGCATGAAGCGCTTCTTTGGTGATCTTTGACGCAGGGCGCCAGGCGGCGTACGGCAGGCTTGGCCTGATTGTGCGCGGGGCCTGGCGCTTCTAGCTTGGAGCTTTGTTCGTTATGCGACGTATTGCAGTGATGGGCGCCGCCGGGCGCATGGGCAAGACCCTGATCGAAGCGGTCCAGCAGAACCCGGGTGCCGGCCTGACCGCCGCCATCGATCGACCCGACAGCACCCTGGTGGGGGCTGATGCAGGTGAGCTGGCCGCCCTGGGGCGTATCGGCGTGCCGCTCTCGGGCGACCTGGCCAAGGTGGTGGACGAGTTCGACGTGCTGATCGACTTCACTCACCCGTCGGTGACCCTCAAGAACCTGGAGGTCTGTCGCCAGGCGGGCAAGGCCATGGTCATCGGCACTACCGGTTTCACCGCCGAGGAGAAGGCGCTGCTGGCCGAGGCGGCCAAGCAGATCCCCATCGTCTTTGCCGCAAACTTCAGCGTCGGGGTGAATCTTTGTCTCAAGCTGCTGGACACCGCTGCGCGGGTGCTCGGCGACGAAGTGGACATCGAGATCATCGAAGCCCATCACCGCCACAAGGTCGATGCCCCCTCCGGCACCGCGCTGCGCATGGGTGAGGTGGTGGCCGAGGCCCTGGGGCGCGACCTGTCGAAGGTGGCGGTCTATGGCCGTGAAGGTCAGACGGGCGCTCGCGAGCGCGAAACCATCGGCTTCGCCACCGTGCGTGCAGGTGATGTGGTCGGCGACCATACCGTCCTGTTCGCGGCCGATGGCGAGCGCGTCGAGATCACCCACAAGGCGTCCAGTCGCATGACGTTCGCCCGTGGCGCCGTACGTGCCGCGCTGTGGCTGGATGGCCAGGGTGCCGGCCTGTACGACATGCAGGATGTGCTGGGTCTGCGCTGATTGTTGGTCGCGGAATGCAGTTTGGTGATGTCTTTCCTGTGGACCGAAATGACGCATTCCTGTAAGCTGCAGCTTTAGTGTGTCCACTAAAAGTTACGCAGAAATGGCTCAGATAAAAAAGCGGGGTGACGGTATCAACGTCATCCCGCTTTTTTACAATCTGCGTTTGCTTCAGCCTTAGATACGGGAGGTCTTCTTGACTAAGCCAGCCATACTCGCGCTTGCCGACGGCAGCATTTTCCGCGGCGAGTCCATCGGGGCCGACGGCCAGACCATCGGAGAGGTGGTGTTCAACACTGCCATGACCGGCTACCAGGAAATCCTCACCGATCCTTCCTATGCGCAGCAGATCGTCACCCTGACCTATCCCCACATCGGCAACACCGGCATCACGCCGGAAGATGCCGAGTCCGACCGCGTCTGGGCCGCCGGCCTGATCATTCGCGACCTGCCGCTGCTGGCCAGCAACTGGCGCAGCAAGCAGTCCCTGCCGGAATACCTGCAGGCGACCGGTACCGTTGCGATCGCGGGGCTTGATACCCGCCGCCTGACCCGCATCCTGCGTGAGAAGGGCTCCCAGAACGGCTGCATCCTGGTCGGCGCTGATGCCACCGAGGAAAAGGCACTGGAACTGGCACGCAGCTTCCCGGGCCTGAAGGGCATGGACCTGGCCAAGGAAGTGACTTGCGAGAAGCCTTATGAATGGCGCTCCAGTGTCTGGAACCTGGAAAGCGACAGCCACCCCGAGATCGCTGCTGCCGAGCTGCCCTACCACGTGGTGGCCTATGACTACGGCGTGAAGCTGAACATCCTGCGCATGCTCGTCGCACGTGGTTGCCGCCTGACCGTGGTGCCGGCCAAGACCCCGGCCAAGGACGTGCTCGCCCTGAATCCGGATGGCGTCTTCCTGTCCAACGGCCCGGGTGACCCGGAGCCTTGCGACTACGCCATCGCCGCCATTAAGGAAATCCTCGAGACCGACATCCCGGTGTTCGGTATCTGCCTGGGCCACCAGTTGCTGGCCCTGGCCTCCGGTGCCCGCACCATGAAGATGGGCCACGGCCACCACGGCGCCAACCACCCGGTGCAGGACCTGGATTCCGGCGTGGTGATGATCACCAGCCAGAACCACGGTTTCGCCGTGGACGAGTCCAGCATGCCGGCCAACCTGCGTGCCACCCACAAGTCGCTGTTCGACGGCACCCTGCAGGGCATCGAGCGCACCGACAAGGTGGCCTTCAGCTTCCAGGGGCACCCCGAGGCGAGCCCCGGTCCGCACGATGTGGCTCCGCTGTTCGATCGCTTCATCGAAACCATGGCCAAGCGCCGCTGATCCTCGCCGACTGACCCAAGGATTCGAGTAAGACCATGCCAAAACGTACAGATATCAAAAGCATCCTGATCCTCGGCGCCGGCCCCATCGTCATCGGCCAGGCCTGCGAGTTCGACTACTCGGGCGCCCAGGCCTGCAAGGCCCTGAAGGAAGAAGGTTTCCGCGTCATCCTGGTGAACTCCAACCCGGCCACCATCATGACCGACCCGGCCATGGCCGACGCCACCTACATCGAGCCGATCAAGTGGCAGACCGTTGCCAAGATCATCGAGAAGGAGCGTCCTGACGCCCTCCTGCCCACCATGGGCGGCCAGACCGCGCTGAACTGCGCCCTGGACCTGGAGCGCCATGGCGTCCTGGAGAAGTTCGGCGTCGAGATGATCGGTGCCAACGCCGACACCATCGACAAGGCCGAGGACCGTTCGCGCTTCGACAAGGCCATGAAGGACATCGGCCTGGCCTGCCCGCGCTCCGGCATCGCCCACAGCATGGAAGAGGCCTATGGCGTCCTCGAGATGGTCGGCTTCCCTTGCATCATCCGTCCGTCCTTCACCATGGGCGGCACCGGTGGCGGCATCGCCTACAACCGTGAAGAGTTCGAAGAGATCTGCGCCCGTGGCCTGGACCTGTCCCCGACCAACGAGCTGCTGATCGACGAGTCCCTGATCGGCTGGAAGGAATACGAGATGGAGGTTGTCCGCGACAAGAAGGACAACTGCATCATCGTCTGCGCCATCGAGAACTTCGACCCGATGGGCGTGCACACCGGTGACTCCATCACCGTGGCGCCCGCGCAGACCCTGACCGACAAGGAATACCAGATCCTGCGCAACGCCTCCCTGGCGGTGCTGCGCGAGATCGGCGTGGAGACCGGCGGTTCCAACGTGCAGTTCGGCATCTGCCCGAACACCGGCCGCATGGTCGTGATCGAGATGAACCCGCGCGTATCCCGCTCCTCCGCTCTGGCCTCCAAGGCCACCGGCTTCCCGATCGCCAAGATCGCCGCCAAGCTGGCTGTCGGCTACACCCTGGACGAGCTGCAGAACGACATCACCGGCGGTCGTACCCCGGCGTCCTTCGAGCCGGCCATCGACTACGTGGTGACCAAGGTTCCGCGCTTTGCCTTCGAGAAGTTCCCCAAGGCTGACGCCCGCCTGACCACCCAGATGAAGTCCGTGGGCGAAGTGATGGCCATCGGTCGCACTTTCCAGGAGTCCGTGCAGAAGGCCCTGCGTGGTCTGGAAGTCGGCGTTGCCGGCTTCGATCCCAAGCTGGACCTGGCCGACCCCGAGGCCGAGAGCATCCTCAAGCGCGAGCTGACCGTGCCGGGCGCCGAGCGTATCTGGTATGTGGCTGATGCATTCCGCGCCGGCAAGACGGTCGAAGAAGTGTTCGACCTCACCCGCATCGATGAGTGGTTCCTGATCCAGATCGAAGACCTGGTGAAGGAAGAGCAGCAGGTGCAGACCCTGGGTCTGTCCGGGATCGACTACGAGCTGATGCGCCGCCTCAAGCGCAAGGGCTTCTCCGATGCGCGCCTCGCCAAGCTGCTGGGTGTCACCGAGAAGAACCTGCGGGCCCATCGCCACAAGCTGAAAGTGCTGCCGGTGTACAAGCGCGTCGACACCTGTGCTGCCGAATTCGCCACCGACACCGCCTACATGTACTCGACCTACGAGGAAGAGTGCGAGGCGAACCCGTCCGGTCGCGACAAGATCATGATCCTGGGTGGCGGCCCCAACCGCATCGGCCAAGGCATCGAGTTCGACTACTGCTGCGTACACGCAGCGTTGGCGATGCGCGAAGACGGCTACGAGACCATCATGGTCAACTGCAACCCGGAGACCGTCTCCACCGACTACGACACCTCGGATCGCCTGTATTTCGAGCCGGTGACCCTGGAAGACGTACTGGAGATCGTCCGCGTCGAGCAGCCCAAGGGCGTCATCGTGCAGTACGGCGGCCAGACCCCGCTGAAGCTGTGCCGCGCCCTCGAAGAGGCCGGTGTGCCGATCATCGGCACCAGTCCGGATGCCATCGACCGTGCCGAAGACCGCGAGCGCTTCCAGCAGATGGTCCAGCGTCTCAACCTGCGCCAGCCGGCCAACGCCACGGCCCGTAGCGAAGACGAAGCCCTGGCCCTGTCCAAGGGCATCGGCTACCCGATGGTGGTGCGTCCGTCCTACGTGCTGGGTGGCCGTGCGATGGAAATCGTCTACCAGGAAGAAGAGCTCAAGCGCTACATGCGTGAGGCCGTGAAGGTTTCCAACGACAGCCCGGTGCTGCTGGATCGCTTCCTCAACTGCGCCATCGAGGTGGACGTGGATGCGGTGTGCGACGGCGAAACCGTCGTGATCGGCGCGATCATGCAGCACATCGAGCAGGCCGGTGTGCACTCCGGTGACTCCGCGTGCTCGCTGCCGCCGTACTCGCTGCCGAAGCACATCCAGGACGAGATCCGCGAGCAGGTCAAGAAGATGGCCCTGGAGCTGGGTGTCGTCGGCCTGATGAACGTGCAGATGGCCGTGCAGGGCGAGGACATCTACGTGATCGAGGTGAACCCGCGCGCGTCCCGTACCGTGCCGTTCGTCTCCAAGTGCATCGGCGAGTCCCTGGCCAAGGTGGCCGCACGCGTCATGGCAGGCAAGAGCCTGGCTGAGGTCGGCTTCACCCAGGAGATCATCCCGCCGTTCTTCAGCGTCAAGGAGGCGGTGTTCCCCTTCGCCAAGTTCCCGGGCGTCGACCCGATCCTCGGCCCGGAAATGAAGTCCACTGGCGAGGTGATGGGCGTGGGTGATACCTTCGGCGAAGCCTTTGCCAAGGCCCAGCTCGGTGCCAGCGAGATCCTCCCGAACTCCGGTACTGCCTTCATCAGCGTGCGCGAAGACGACAAGGCCGAGGCCGTTCAAGTCGCTCGTGACCTGGTGGCGCTGGGCTTCGAGGTCGTGGCGACTGCCGGTACTGCGCGTGTCATCGAGGCCGCCGGCCTGCCGGTACGCCGGGTGAACAAGGTGACCGAAGGTCGTCCCCATGTGGTCGACATGATCAAGAACGACGAGGTCACCCTGATCATCAATACCACCGAGGGGCGTCAGTCCATTGCCGACTCCTACTCGATCCGTCGTAACGCCCTGCAGCACAAGATCTACTGCACCACCACCATCGCGGCGGGGCAGGCGGTCTGTGAGGCGCTCAAGTTCGGTCCCGAGAAGACCGTGCGCCGCTTGCAGGATCTCCATGCAGGAATCAACGCATGACCAAGTTTCCGATGACCATCCAGGGCGCTCAGGCCCTGGAAGACGAACTCAAGGCGCTCAAGATCGAGCGCCCGAAGATCAGCCAGGCCATTGCCGAGGCACGTGAGCTGGGCGATCTCAAGGAGAACGCCGAGTACCATGCTGCCCGTGAGCAGCAGGGCCTGGCCGAGGCGCGCATCCGCGACATCGAGGCCAAGCTGTCCAACGCCCACATCATCGACATCACCACCATCCCCCACAGTGGCAAGGTGATCTTCGGTGTGACCGTGGACATCGCCAACGTCGAGACCGACGAAACCGTGACCTACCAGATCGTGGGTGACGACGAAGCCGACATCAAGCGTGGCAAGCTCTCGGTCAGCTCCCCCATCGCGCGAGCGCTGGTGGGCAAGGTCGAGGGTGATGTGGTGGTGGTGAAGACGCCCAGCGGTCTGGTCGAGTACGAGATCGTCGAGGTTCGCCATATCTGATCGACGCTCCTCCCGTGCGGCGGTAGCCGGGTGGCAGCTGGTCCAGACATTCTGGGTCGGTGGCCTCTGGCTGCTGCACTTCGTGGTTCTGCCAGCCTTGGAACGAGTGGGATTTGCGCCATTGTTGGTGGAAGAGCTGTCTCGCAGTCTTTCCCCGTTGTTGGTGGGGTTTGCGGCGTTCTGTGGCGTGCTTCAGTTGGGGCTGCTGGCCTGGCTGGAGGGCGCGCGCAGCGTGTTGCGGGATTCGCGAGGGCAGCTGCTGTTGGTCATCCTGCTGGCGGCAACGATCTTCCTGGTCGTCAGCTTCTGGAAAGCCGAGTTCGCTCGCCTGTTGGCATTCAGCTACATGGTGTTGACGCTGTGTGGTGCGTTGCTGGTCGTGCAGCCCGTGCCGGGCAGTGATCGCCGCAGGGCGCGCTAAGTGGCGCCCCGTCGGCTTCAAGGCATCAAAGGCCGCTGAAGCGGCTGATGTTGGAGAGGTTGCGGTTGGGCTTGGGATTGCGGCGGTAGATCAGCGCCATCTTGCCGATGACCTGAACCAGTTCGCACTTGCCGGCTTCGCAAAGCTCGTCAATCAGTGCGCGCCGATCCTCGCGTTCGGTGATGCGGAACTGCACCTTGATCAGTTCGTGATCGTTGAGCGCACGATCCAGTTCGGCCAGGACCCCTTCGGTCAGGCCGTTCTCGGCCACGATCAATACCGGTTTCAGGTGGTGGCCGATAGATTTGTATTGCTTCTTGTGCTCCTGAGAGAGCGCCATAATCAGACCCCTGCGAAAAAAGGCTGCTAGTTTACCCGAGTGACTTCGGGGCGCACAGCCGAACACGAGGTATCCCGTGGCCCGTTCCAAGACTAGCCATCGTTGGCTGAAAGAACATTTCGATGACCCCTACGTCAAGATGGCGCAGAAGGATGGTTATCGCTCGCGTGCCAGCTACAAGCTGCTGGAGATTCAGGAGAAGGACCGCATTCTTCGACCCGGCATGACCGTGGTCGACCTCGGGGCTGCGCCGGGTGGCTGGTCCCAGGTCACCAGTCGGGTGATTGGTGATCGAGGGCGGCTCATCGCGTCGGACATCCTTGAAATGGACAGCATTCCGGACGTCACCTTCATTCAGGGAGACTTCACCGACGATGTGGTCTTTGCCCGGATCCTCGAGGCGATCGGCGAGCACCCGGTCGACCTTGTGATTTCCGACATGGCCCCCAATATGAGTGGTGTCAGGGCGGCCGATCAGCCGCGTGCCATGTACCTGTGCGAGCTGGCGCTCGATCTTGCGGCGCGAGTCCTGACGCCGGGTGGTGATTTCCTGATCAAGATATTCCAGGGTGAGGGATTCGACCTCTACCACAAGCAGGTCAAGGAAATGTTCGACAAGGTGCTGATGCGCAAACCGCTTTCGTCGCGTGATCGCTCACGCGAGCAATACCTGCTCGCGCGCGGCTTCCGCGGGGAATAGACTGCGACAGACAGGTGGTTCGCGGGTCTCATGGAGTGGGACCGCCGTCACGGCGAGCGCCAGGCATCATAAAGGGTTACAGACGGCGCCTGCCGGCCGGCAGGGGTTGTGGTGTAAGTTAGGCCGGTTGATAACCAGCCGTCATGCGGGGCACGTTCCGTGACGGAGCCTGCTCCAGAGGGTAGCTAATTGAACGACATGGCAAAGAACCTGATCCTGTGGCTGATCATCGCCGCCGTACTGGTCACGGTGATGAACAACTTCTCCAGCCCCAGCGAACCGCAGACGCTGAACTATTCCGACTTCATCCAGCAGGTGAAGGACGGCAAGGTCGAGCGCGTCACCGTCGATGGCTATGTCATCACCGGCAAGCGCAATGATGGCGATACCTTCAAGACCATCCGGCCTGCCATCCAGGACAACGGCCTGATCGGTGACCTGGTCAACAACAACGTGGTCATCGAGGGGCGTCAGCCCGAGCAGCAGAGCATCTGGACCCAGTTGCTCGTTGCCAGCTTCCCCATCCTGGTGATCATCGCGGTCTTCATGTTCTTCATGCGCCAGATGCAGGGCGGTGGCGGTGGCCGTGGTGGGCCGATGAGCTTTGGCAAGAGCAAGGCCCGCCTGCTGTCCGAGGACCAGGTGAAGACTACTCTGGCCGACGTCGCGGGTTGCGACGAAGCCAAGGAAGAAGTCGGCGAGCTTGTCGAGTTCCTGCGTGACCCGGGCAAGTTCCAGCGCCTGGGCGGCCGCATTCCCCGTGGCGTGCTGATGGTTGGCCCGCCCGGTACCGGCAAGACCCTGCTCGCCAAGGCGATTGCGGGCGAAGCCAAGGTTCCGTTCTTCACCATTTCCGGTTCTGATTTCGTCGAGATGTTCGTTGGCGTAGGTGCCTCACGTGTACGCGACATGTTCGACCAGGCCAAGAAGCACGCCCCCTGCATCATCTTCATCGACGAGATCGACGCCGTCGGTCGCCATCGCGGCGCCGGCCTGGGTGGTGGTCATGACGAGCGCGAGCAGACCCTCAACCAGTTGCTGGTGGAGATGGACGGTTTCGAAATGAACGACGGCATCATCGTGATCGCCGCCACCAACCGACCGGATGTGCTCGACCCGGCGCTGCTCCGCCCGGGCCGCTTCGATCGCCAGGTGGTTGTAGGCCTGCCGGACATCCGTGGGCGCGAGCAGATCCTCAAGGTGCACATGCGCAAGGTGCCGGTTGGCGACGACGTGGATCCTGCTGTCATCGCCCGTGGCACGCCCGGTTTCTCGGGGGCTGACCTGGCGAACCTGGTCAACGAGGCGTCGCTCTTCGCTGCCCGTGTCAACAAGCGCATCGTCGAGATGCGTGAGTTCGAACTGGCCAAGGACAAGATCATGATGGGTGCCGAGCGCAAGACCATGGTCATGTCCGAGAAGGAGAAGCTCAATACCGCCTACCACGAGGCCGGTCACGCGATCGTGGGTCGCATCGTTCCGGAGCATGATCCGGTCTACAAGGTTTCGATCATTCCGCGTGGCCGGGCGCTGGGTGTCACCATGTTCCTCCCTGAAGAGGATCGCTACAGCCTGTCCAAGCGCGCGCTGATCAGCCAGGTCTGCTCGCTGTTCGGCGGCCGGATCGCCGAGGAAATGACCCTGGGCTTCGACGGCGTGACCACGGGCGCATCCAACGACATCATGCGTGCGACCCAGATCGCGCGGAACATGGTGACCAAGTGGGGCTTGTCCGAGAAGCTCGGTCCACTGATGTATGCGGAAGAAGAGGGCGAGGTCTTCCTGGGGCGCAGTGCTGGCAGCCAGCACTCGAATGTATCGGCGCAGACCGCGCAGCTCATCGATCAGGAAGTGCGTAGCATCATCGATCACTGCTATGCCACCGCCAAGCAGATCCTGGTGGATCACCGCGACAAGCTCGACATGATGGCCGAGGCCTTGATGAAATTCGAAACCATCGACGCCGACCAGATCGACGACATCATGGCGGGGCGCCAGCCGCGCGAGCCGAAGGATTGGCAAGGTGGCTCGGGTACCTCCGGCAAGTCCGCTCCGCGTGAGGAGTCGCCTCGCCCGGAGAATCCGATCGGTGGTCCCGCTGGCGAACACTAAGGATTCTTGATGAGTTCCATGCAGTACCCGACCCGGTTGCCTTGCGGCAACCGGGTTCTTGATTTGGGGCGCCCGCATGTCATGGGCATCCTTAACGTAACTCCCGACTCCTTTTCCGATGGCGGTCGCTTCAGTCAGCGCGATGCCGCGCTGCGTCATGCCAGCGCCATGGTGGCGTCCGGAGCGACGCTCATCGATGTCGGCGGGGAGTCGACTCGGCCTGGCGCTCGCCCGGTCTCGCCTACCGAGGAGCTGGAGCGTGTCGCGCCAGTGGTCGAGGCGATTGCGCGCGAGCTGGATGTCGTCATCTCCCTGGATACGTCCACCCCTGCCGTGATGCGGGAAGGCGCCAGGTTGGGCGCGGGCCTCATCAACGATGTGCGAGCCTTGCGCCGGGATGGAGCGCTGGATGCTGCCGCGGACAGTGGACTTCCCGTGTGCCTGATGCACATGCGTGGAGAGCCCGGCAGCATGCAGGATGCGCCTGCCTACGACGATGTCGTCCGAGAAGTCGGTGAGTTCCTGCAGGAGCGCATGAGAGCCTGCAGCGAAGCCGGTATTCCTGAAGAGCGAATCGTGCTCGATCCCGGGTTCGGCTTTGCCAAGAGTCTCCAGCACAATCTCGTGCTTTTTCGTCATCTGGCTGAGCTGGGGCGTCTCGGTCGCCCCCTGTTGGTCGGTGTGTCGCGGAAAAGCATGATCGGTCAGGTGCTGGGGCGTGATGTCGACCAGCGCCTGTACGGCAGTCTTGGGCTGGCAGCCCTGGCCGTCTCAAAGGGCGCGTGCATCCTGCGGGTGCACGATGTGGCCGAGACGGTTGATGTCATCAGAATGATCGCCGCAGTCGAAGCGGCGGAGTAGGAATCGCGGAGCAGTAGATGAGCAGAAAGTACTTTGGCACCGACGGCATTCGTGGGCACGTTGGGCAATTCCCGATCACTCCGGACTTCATGCTCAAGCTCGGCTGGGCGGCGGGCATGGCGTTCCGCAAGCAGGGCAAGTGCCGAATCCTCATCGGCAAGGACACGCGGATCTCCGGCTACATGTTCGAGTCCGCCCTGGAGGCTGGTCTCTCTGCCGCCGGTGCCGACGTGATGCTGCTGGGTCCCATGCCCACGCCGGCGATTGCCTACCTGACGCGCACCTTCCTGGCGGATGCGGGCATCGTGATCAGCGCATCCCACAACCCCCACAGCGACAACGGCATCAAGTTCTTCTCCGGCCAGGGTGTGAAGCTCTCCGATGAAGTCGAATTGATGATCGAGGAGCTGCTCGACCAGCCGATGCAGGTGGTGGAGTCGGCCAACCTCGGCAAGGTTTCCCGGATCAACGACGCGGCGGGGCGCTACATCGAGTTCTGCAAGAGCACGGTGCCGATGAGCACGGACCTGGGCGGCATGAAGATCGTCGTCGACTGTGCCCATGGTGCGACCTACAAGGTGGCGCCGAGTGTGTTCCGTGAGTTGGGAGGCAACGTTTCGGTGCTTGCGGCGCAGCCCAACGGCCTGAACATCAACGACAAATGCGGCTCCACCCATATGCAGGCCTTGCAGGCCGAGGTCGTGGCCCAGCATGCGGACATCGGTATTGCCTTCGATGGCGACGGCGACCGCGTGCTGATGGTCGACCACACGGGCGCCATCGTGGACGGGGATGAGCTGCTCTACATCATTGCCCGCGACCTCCAGGAGCGGGGCAAGCTCAGCAATGATGGCGTCGTGGGTACGCTCATGACCAATCTTGGTCTGGAGCTGGCGCTTGCCGAGATGGGGATTCCCTTTACTCGTGCCAAGGTCGGCGATCGCTATGTGATTGCCGAGATGCATGAGCGTGGCTGGACCCTGGGTGGGGAAAATTCTGGACACATCCTTTGCAGCTACTTCACCACCACCGGCGATGCCTTGATTGCGGCGCTGCAGGTGCTGCTGGCCCTGCAGCGCCGTGGCCAGTCGCTGGCGGAGGCTCGCCAGGGCATGCGCAAGTGCCCGCAGGTTCTTCTCAATGTCCGCTACAGCGGGGAAGGTCTGGATCCTGTCGAGCACCCGGCCGTTAAAGATGCTTGTGCCAGGGTCACCGAACGCATGGCGGGGCGCGGGCGAGTACTGCTGCGCAAGTCCGGGACCGAGCCGCTGGTGCGTGTGATGGTGGAAGGGGACGACGAAAAGCAGGTTCGCACTTACGCCGAGGAGCTCGTGAAGGTTGTTTCCGAGGTATGTGCTTGATTTCGCTTGCTAGTTGGAAAAATCTCGGATAACATCTGCGCCCACTTTGATCGACGAGGTACGGCATGCGTCGCCCTTTGGTAGCTGGTAACTGGAAAATGCACGGTACCCGCGCCAGCGTCGCAGAGCTGATCAAAGGTCTTCGTCAGCAGGTTGTGCCGGCTGATGTCGATGTGGTGGTCATCCCGCCTTCCCTGTACATCGCCCAGGTTGCTCAAGTGCTCGATGGTGGCTCTATTTCCATCGGTGCCCAGGATTGCGCGATAGAGCCCATGCAGGCTGCCCTTACCGGGGAGATTGCTGCGGTTCAGTTGGAAGATGCAGGCTGCAAGTGGGTCCTCGTTGGTCACTCCGAGCGTCGTTTGATTCTTGGTGAGCGTAATGATGTTGTGAGTCGCAAGTTTGCTGCGGCTCAGGCGTGCGGTCTGGTTCCGATTCTCTGTGTCGGCGAGACCCGCGAGCAGCGTGAGGCAGGCGAAACCCTGCGTGTGGTTGGTGAGCAGATTGGTAGCGTCATCGAAGAGTTGGGTGTTGGTGCCTTCTCTTCTGCGGTAATCGCGTATGAGCCTGTCTGGGCCATCGGTACCGGGTTGACGGCTTCTCCTGTTCAGGCGCAAGAAGTTCATGCTGCGATCCGTTCGCAATTGTCGGCTGAGAGTGCCGAAGTGGCGGCGGGTGTGAGAATTCTGTACGGCGGCAGTGTGAAGGCTGCCAGTGCGGCTGAATTGTTCGGGATGCCGGATATTGATGGGGGGCTTGTGGGTGGAGCCTCCCTGAATGCAGATGAGTTCGGTGCGATTTGTCGTGCCGCAGGAAACTGACGAGATGCTTGAAACTGTCGTTATCGTGGTGCACCTGCTCGTCGCCATCGGCGTTGTGGTTCTGGTGTTGCTGCAACATGGTAAAGGCGCGGATGCAGGCGCTTCGTTTGGTGCAGGTGCTTCGGGTACTGTTTTCGGAAGCCAAGGTTCTGCTACCTTTCTGAGTCGCTTTACTGGTATACTCGCCGCGGTTTTTTTCATTACCAGTCTGGGTTTAGCATTCTTTGCTAAGCAAAAGGCTGAAGCTCTGAGTCACGTTGGTCTGCCGGATCCGGCCGCCATCGAGGTTCAGCAGCAAAAGCCGGCATCTGATGATGTGCCGGTGCTCGAAGAGCAGAAGCCCGCAGAATCTGCAGGTGACGTTCCGCAGGCTCCAGAGCAGAAGTAAGGCAAGTTTTGCCGAGGTGGTGGAATTGGTAGACACGCTACCTTGAGGTGGTAGTGGCCATAGGCTGTAGGGGTTCGAGTCCCCTCCTCGGTACCATGCAAGACAAGGAAGCCCGCAGTAGCGGGCTTTCTTGCTGGAGGAGTGTCAGGTTGACCGGGCGTCTGTCTGGTCGTATACTCCGGGCCCAGCTTTGACGCGGGGTGGAGCAGTCTGGTAGCTCGTCGGGCTCATAACCCGAAGGTCGTTGGTTCAAATCCAGCCCCCGCAACCAGTTCAAGCAGAGCCCCTTTTAAGGGGCTTTTTGCTAGCTGGATCACTTTGCCATCGGTTCCGGATGGCTTTCATGATGGGCGTTACGCCCATTTTTTATTTCTACGGCATGCGAGGGCAAACAGGTGTCGAGCAAGCTAGAACAGTTGCAGGCCTTGCTGGCCCCGGTGGTCGAGGCGCTCGGCTATCAGTGCTGGGGTATCGAGTTCCTGTCCCAGGGGCGCCATTCGCTCCTGCGCGTCTACATCGATCATGAGAACGGCATCCTCATCGACGACTGCGAAAAGGTCAGTCGTCAGATCAGTGGCGTTCTTGATGTGGAAGATCCCATCTCCAGCGAATACACCCTTGAGGTGTCCTCGCCCGGCATGGATCGTCCCTTGTTCAGACTCGAGCAGTTCGCGGCCCATGCCGGAGAGCTCGTGAAAATCAAGTTGCGTTCTCCCTACGAGGGCCGGCGCAACTTCCAGGGTCTCCTCCGCGGGGTGGAGGAACAGGATGTGGTGGTTCTCGTCGAGGATCACGAGTACCTGTTGCCGATCGACCTGATCGACAAGGCCAACATCATTCCCCGTTTTGACTGAGACGCGGATCCCGCGGGTCCAATGGATTGCGAAAGGCGAGGCGTACGATGAGCAAAGAAGTACTGCTGGTTGTAGAGTCGGTATCCAACGAGAAAGGGGTGCCGGCAGGTGTGATTTTCGAAGCGCTGGAGCTGGCACTGGCCACCGCTACCAAGAAGCGCTTCGAGGACGAGGTTGACCTGCGTGTGTCCATCAACCGGCACACCGGTAGCTATGACACTTTCCGCCGCTGGGCGGTGGTGGACGACGAGAACTTCGAGGATCCGGCCATCCAGCTGACCCTCGACCAGGCCCAGGCCCGTGACGAGAATGCCAAGATCGGCGACGTCATCGAAGAGAAGATCGAATCCATCGAGTTCGGCCGCATCGCTGCCCAGACCGCCAAGCAGGTCATCGTGCAGAAGGTGCGCGAAGCCGAGCGTGCACAGGTGGTCGAGGCCTATCGCGAGAAGCTGGGCGACATCATTTCCGGTACGGTCAAGAAGGTCACCCGTGACAACGTGATCGTCGACCTGGGCAACAACGCCGAGGCGTTGCTGGCCCGTGAGGACATCATCCCCCGTGAGACCTTCCGCGTCGGCGCCCGTGTTCGGGCCCTGCTGAAGGAAATCCGCACCGAGAACCGTGGTCCGCAACTGATCCTCTCGCGCACCGCGCCGCAGATGCTGATCGAGCTGTTCCGCATTGAAGTGCCGGAAATCGCCGAAGAGCTGATCGAAGTGATGGCCGCCTCCCGTGACCCGGGTTCGCGCGCCAAGATCGCCGTTCGCTCCAAGGACAAGCGCATCGACCCGCAGGGCGCCTGCATCGGCATGCGTGGCTCCCGCGTCCAGGCTGTTTCCGGTGAACTGGGCGGTGAGCGTGTCGATATCGTCCTGTGGGACGACAACCCCGCTCAGTTCGTCATCAACGCCATGGCTCCGGCCGAAGTGGCGGCGATCATCGTCGACGAAGATGCCCATGCCATGGACATCGCCGTTGCCGAGGACAACCTCGCCCAGGCCATCGGCCGTGGCGGCCAGAACGTTCGCCTGGCCAGCCAACTGACCGGCTGGACCCTGAACGTGA
This sequence comes from Metapseudomonas otitidis, assembly GCF_900111835.1. Lineage (GTDB taxonomy): Bacteria > Pseudomonadota > Gammaproteobacteria > Pseudomonadales > Pseudomonadaceae > Metapseudomonas > Metapseudomonas otitidis. Next base: position 16,100 of record NZ_FOJP01000009.1, on the reverse strand, counting down.
TGACCGAGGCGGACATCCAGGCCAAGCAGCAGGCCGAGACCGGCGACATCATGCAGTCCTTCGTCGATGAACTCGGCGTGGATGAAGAGCTGGCTCAGGTGCTGGTGGAGGAAGGTTTCACCAGCCTAGAAGAGATCGCCTACGTGCCCATGGAAGAGATGCTGAGCATCGATGGGTTCGACGAGGACATCGTCAACGAGCTGCGCGCCCGCGCCAAGGATCGCCTGCTGACCAAGGCGATCGCGACCGAAGAGAAGCTGGCCGATGCCCAGCCCGCCGAGGACCTGCTGGAACTCGAGGGCATGGACAAGGAGCTGGCGGTCGAACTGGCAGTGCGTGGCGTAATCAATCGCGAAGACCTGGCCGAGCAGTCGATCGACGACCTGCTCGACATCGACGGCATGGACGAAGAGCGTGCCGGCAAGCTGATCATGGCCGCCCGAGCCCATTGGTTCGAGTAAGCAGTGCGGCCTGAGGAGAGAAGTGCATGACGCAAGTCACGGTGAAAGAACTGGCCAAGGTGGTCGATACACCGGTGGAGCGCCTGCTGCAGCAGATGCGTGAGGCAGGCCTGCCTCACAGCAGCGCCGACCAGGTGGTGACCGACAGTGAAAAACAGGCGCTGCTCGCGCACCTGAAGAGCAGCCATGGCGAGCGCCTGGAAGAGCCCCGCAAGATCACGCTGCAGCGCAAGACCACGACCACCCTGAAGGTGGCGGGCAGCAAGACCATCAGCGTCGAAGTGCGCAAGAAGAAGACCTACGTCAAGCGCAGCCCTGACGAGATCGAAGCCGAGAAGCAGCGCGAGCTGGAAGAGCAGCGTGCCGCCGAAGAGGCCGCACGCGCCAAGGCCGAGGAAGAGGCCAAGCGCCGCGCCGAAGAAGAGGCCCGCCGTGAGGTGGACGCCCGTGCCAAGGACGCTGCTCGCAGCCCCGAGGCTCCGGCAGCAGTGGCTGCTGCTCCCGCAGCCCAGGCGGCTCCGGCTGCCGGCGCCGCTGCTGCGGCACCCGCCGCAGCAGGCGCTGCCGACGATCGTCGTCGCGAAGAGCCTCGCCGTCCGGAACGTGCCCGTGACGAAGACGACCGTCGCGACCGCAAGCAAGCCCAGCACCGTCCCTCCGCCAAGGAGAAGGAAAAGGTGCCGTCGCCGCGTATTGCTCCGCGCAGCACCGAGGAAGAGAGCGACAGCTACCGTCGCGGTGGCCGTGGCAAGTCCAAGCTCAAGAAGCGCAACCAGCACGGGTTCCAGAGCCCGACGGGGCCGATCGTGCGAGAAGTCAGCATCGGTGAGACCATCACCGTGGCAGAGCTGGCGGCCCAGATGGCCGTCAAGGGCGCCGAAGTGGTCAAGTTCATGTTCAAGATGGGCAGTCCTGTCACCATCAACCAGGTGCTCGATCGCGAGACCGCGCAGCTGGTCGTCGAGGAGATGGGCCACAAGGTCAAGCTCGTCAACGAGAACGCCCTGGAAGACCAACTGGCCGAATCGCTGAAGTACGAAGGCGAGTCGTTCTCCCGTGCACCGGTCGTGACCGTCATGGGTCACGTCGACCACGGCAAGACCTCGCTGCTCGACTACATCCGTCGCGCCAAAGTGGCGTCGGGCGAAGCCGGTGGCATCACCCAGCACATCGGTGCCTACCACGTGGAAACCCCGCGCGGCATGGTCACCTTCCTCGACACCCCCGGTCACGCCGCGTTCACCGCCATGCGTGCCCGTGGTGCCAAGGCCACTGACATCGTCATCCTCGTGGTGGCGGCTGACGACGGCGTGATGCCGCAGACCCAGGAAGCGGTCCAGCACGCGAAAGCCGCTGGCGTGCCGATCGTGGTCGCCATCAACAAGATGGACAAGCCGGAAGCCAACCCGGACAACATCAAGAACGGCCTGGCCGCTCTGGATGTGATCCCCGAGGAGTGGGGCGGCGACACCCAGTTCGTGCCCGTTTCGGCCAAGGCCGGTACCGGCGTCGACGAGCTGCTGGAAGCTGTCCTGCTGCAGGCCGAGGTACTCGAACTCACCGCTACCCCGTCCGCTCCCGGTCGTGGTGTCGTGGTCGAGTCCCGCCTGGACAAGGGCCGTGGCCCGGTGGCCACCCTGCTGGTCCAGGACGGTACCCTGCGTCAGGGCGACATGGTCCTGGTGGGCGTCAACTACGGTCGCGTTCGCGCCATGCTCGACGAGAACGGCAAGTCCATCAAGGAAGCCGGTCCGTCGATCCCCGTGGAAATCCTCGGCCTCGACGGCACCCCGGATGCGGGTGACGATATGACCGTGGTAGCCGACGAGAAGAAGGCCCGTGAAGTGGCCCTGTTCCGTCAAGGCAAGTTCCGCGAGGTCAAGCTGGCTCGTCAGCACAGCTCGAAGCTGGAAAACATCTTCGAGACCATGGGCCAGGACGAGAAGAAGACCCTCAACATCGTGCTCAAGTCCGATGTGCGTGGTTCTCTGGAAGCCCTGCAGGGTGCCCTGTCCGACCTCGGCAACGACGAAGTCCAGGTGCGTGTGGTCGGTGGCGGCGTCGGTGGCATCACCGAGTCCGATGCCAACCTGGCACTGGCCTCCAATGCCGTTCTGTTCGGCTTCAACGTGCGTGCCGACGCCGGTGCGCGCAAGATCGTCGAGCAGGAAGGCATCGACCTGCGCTACTACAACGTCATCTACGACATCATCGAGGACGTCAAGAAGGCCCTCACCGGCATGCTTGGCAGCGATGTGCGCGAGAACATCCTGGGTACCGCCGAGGTACGCGACGTGTTCCGCTCGCCGAAGTTCGGCGCCATCGCCGGCTGCATGGTCATCGAGGGTACTGTCCATCGGAACCGCCCGATCCGCGTACTGCGCGACGACGTGGTGATCTTCGAAGGCGAACTGGAATCCCTGCGCCGCTTCAAGGACGACGTGTCCGAAGTGCGGAACGGCATGGAGTGCGGTATCGGCGTGAAGAGCTACAACGACGTGAAGGTCGGCGACAAGATCGAGGTCTTCGAGAAGGTCCAGGTGGCCCGCTCGCTCTGAGTGGCCACTGACCAGAAGCTGGGAGCCGGGTGCTGCGCGGGGTGATTGACACCGCCAGTTCCAGCTCCCGGCTTTTTGGTTTTTGAGTGAGTACCGATTTATGCCAAAAGAATACAGCCGCACCCAGCGCATCGGTGACCAGATGCAGCGCGAACTGGCCCTGCTGATCCAGCGTGAGGTCAAGGACCCGCGCCTGGGCATGGTCACCATCACCGGCGTCGAAGTGGCGCGGGATCTCGGCCATGCCAAGATCTTCATCACCGTGATGGGCCAGGACGACAACGCCGAGGTCATCCGTCTCAACACCGAGATACTCAACGACGCTGCCGGCTACCTGCGCATGCTGCTGGGCAAGTCCATGAAGCTGCGGAGCGTGCCCCAGCTGCACTTCCACTACGATGCCAGCATCCGCCGTGGCGCCGAGCTGTCCGCACTGATCGAGCGTGCGGTCGCCGAAGACCGCCGGCATCAGGGTGACGAGGACTGACGGTGGCCCAGGTCAAGCGTATCCGCCGTGATGTGAGCGGCATCCTCATCCTCGACAAGCCCCGTGGCATGAGCTCCAACCAGGCCCTGCAGAAGGTCCGCTGGCTGCTCAATGCGGAGAAGGCCGGCCACACCGGCAGCCTCGATCCCCTGGCCACGGGCGTGCTGCCCCTGTGCTTCGGTGAAGCCACCAAGTTCTCCCAGTACCTCCTGGACGCCGACAAGGGTTACGAGACCGTTGCCCAGCTGGGCGTCACCACCACCACCGGCGATGCCGAGGGCGAGGTGCTCGAACGGCGCGACGTGACCGTTGGTCGCGACGAGCTGGAGGCGGCCCTGGGGCGCTTCCGTGGTGAGATCCAGCAGGTGCCGCCGATGTACTCGGCCCTGAAGAAGGACGGGCAGCCCCTCTACAAGCTGGCACGTGCCGGCGAAGTAGTGGAGCGCGAGGCGCGTTCTGTTACTATTGCGCGCCTGGAACTGCTGGCCTTCGATTCAACCAAGGCCACGCTTTCCGTCAGTTGCAGCAAAGGCACCTACATTCGCACCCTGGTCGAGGACCTTGGCCAGGTGCTGGGGTGTGGTGGTCACGTCGCTGAACTGCGTCGCACCCAGGCCGGTCCCTTCAACCTGTCCCAGGCCATCAGCCTCGAGGAACTGGAGAAGGCCCACGCCGAAGGTGGCAACGAAGCGCTCGACCGCTTCCTGCTCCCCTCCGACAGTGGCCTGGAGCACTGGCCCTTGGTGCAACTGAGCGAACACAGTGCCTATTACTGGCTGCATGGGCAGCCGGTAAGGGCTCCCGAAGCGCCGAAGTTCGGCATGCTGCGGGTGCAGGATCATACCGGTCGCTTCATCGGCATCGGTGAAGTGAGCGATGACGGGCGCATAGCGCCACGTCGACTGATTCGGTCGGAATGACCGATTCGAGGGTGGCTGTTAATAGGCACGGTCACACCTCTTTTTAAAACACGGGATTCGTTCCCGGCCTATTACTCTCAGAGGAAGCCCATCATGGCACTGAGCGTTGCTGAAAAAGCCCAGATCGTTAACGAGTACAAGCAAGCTGAAGGCGATACCGGTTCTCCGGAAGTGCAGATCGCACTGCTGACCGCCAACATCAACAAGCTGCAGGATCACTTCAAGGCCAACGGCAAAGACCACCACTCCCGTCGTGGTCTGATCCGCATGGTTAACCAGCGTCGCAAGCTGCTGGACTACCTGAAGGGTAAGGACACCACTCGTTACAGCGCCCTGATCGGTCGTCTGGGTCTGCGTCGCTAAGACGCATTCGAGCTGGAAGCTGGAAGCCGGAAGCTGGAAGCAGGACATCGCGCTTGCTTCCAGCTTCTGGTTTCCAGCTTCAGGCTTTTTGAGGAAGACGGCGGGTCCGACTCCCGCGCCTTTCGCAGATTTCCCCCAAGGCAACAAAAGAGAAGGAAAACACCGTGAACCCGGTAATCAAGAAGTTCCAATTCGGTCAATCGACCGTCACCCTCGAGACTGGCCGTATCGCCCGTCAAGCCAGCGGCGCCGTTCTGGTCACCGTTGATAACGATGTCACCGTCCTGGTGACCGTGGTCGGTGCCAAGCAGGCCGACCCGGGCAAGGGTTTCTTCCCGCTGTCCGTGCACTACCAGGAAAAGACCTACGCCGCCGGCCGCATCCCCGGTGGCTTCTTCAAGCGTGAAGGCCGGCCCTCCGAGAAAGAGACCCTGACCTCCCGCCTGATCGACCGCCCGATCCGCCCGCTGTTCCCCGAAGGTTTCCTCAACGAAGTGCAGGTCATCTGCACCGTCGTCTCCACCAACAAGAAGACTGATCCGGACATCGCCTCCATGATCGGTACTTCCGCTGCCCTGGCCATCTCCGGCATTCCGTTCGCCGGCCCGATCGGCGCGGCCCGCGTGGCTTACCACGAGAGCACCGGCTACCTGCTGAACCCCAACTACGAGCAGCTCAAGGCCTCCAGCCTCGACATGGTCGTGGCCGGTACCCAGGACGCTGTGCTGATGGTCGAATCCGAAGCTGACGAACTGACCGAAGACCAGATGCTGGGCGCCGTGCTGTTCGCTCACCAGGAATTCCAGGCCGTGATCAATGCCGTCAAGGAATTCGCCGCCGAAGCGGGCAAGCCGACCTGGAACTGGACCGCTCCCGCCGAGAACACCGCCCTGCTCAGTGCCATCAAGGCCGAGTTCGGCGAGGCCATCTCCCAGGCCTACACCATCACCATCAAGCAGGACCGCTACAACCGCCTCGACGAGCTGCGCGACCAGGTCGTCGCCCGCTTCGCTGGCGAGGAAGCCGGCCAGTTCCCGGCTGGTGAGGTGAAGGATACCTTCGGCCTGCTGGAATACCGCACCGTTCGCGAGAACATCGTCAACGGCAAGCCGCGTATCGACGGCCGTGACACCCGCACCGTCCGCCCGCTGAAGATCGAAGTCGGCGTACTGGACAAGACCCACGGTTCCGCCCTGTTCACCCGTGGCGAAACCCAGGCCCTGGTCGTTGCCACCCTCGGCACCGCCCGTGACGCCCAACTGCTGGACACCCTGGAAGGCGAGCGCAAGGACGCCTTCATGCTGCACTACAACTTCCCGCCCTTCTCGGTCGGTGAGTGCGGTCGCATGGGCAGCGCCGGTCGCCGCGAAATCGGCCACGGCCGCCTGGCCCGTCGTGGCGTCGCCGCCATGCTGCCGAAGGGCGACGAGTTCCCCTACACCATCCGCGTGGTGTCCGAGATCACCGAATCCAACGGTTCCAGCTCCATGGCTTCCGTCTGCGGCGCCTCCCTGGCCCTGATGGACGCCGGCGTGCCGATGCGCGCTCCGGTGGCCGGTATCGCCATGGGCCTGGTGAAGGAAGGTGACAAGTTCGCCGTCCTGACCGACATCCTGGGTGACGAAGACCACCTGGGCGACATGGACTTCAAGGTGGCCGGTACTGCCAAGGGCGTCACCGCCCTGCAGATGGACATCAAGATCAACGGCATCACCGAAGAGATCATGGAGATCGCCCTGGAGCAGGCACTGGAAGCACGCCTGAACATCCTCGGCCAGATGAACCAGGTCATCGCCGAGTCCCGCAGCGAGCTGTCCGAAAACGCCCCGACCATGCTGGCCATGAAGATCGACTCGGACAAGATCCGCGACGTCATCGGCAAGGGCGGCGCCACCATCCGCGGTATCTGCGAAGAGACCAAGGCCTCCATTGACATCGAAGACGATGGCAGCGTGAAGATCTTCGGCGAGACCAAGGAAGCCGCCGAGGCCGCCAGGCAGCGCGTTCTGGCCATCACCGCAGAAGCGGAGATCGGCAAGGTCTACGTCGGCAAGGTCGAGCGCATCGTTGATTTCGGTGCCTTCGTCAACATCCTTCCCGGCAAGGATGGCCTGGTGCACATCTCGCAGATCAGCGACAAGCGCATCGACAAGGTCACCGACGTCCTGCAGGAAGGCCAGGAAGTGAAGGTCCTGGTGCTGGACGTGGACAACCGCGGTCGCATCAAGCTGTCCATGAAGGATGTCGAGGCTGCTGAAGCTTCCGGCGTCTGATAACCGGTCGGCTGTATGAAAGAGGGCCCCTTGCGGGCCCTCTTTCGTTTCTCGGAGAATGGCGCGCCGCCAGTCGCCGACAAGGATTCCAGGTCATGGAAAAGACCTACTGCAAGTACCACCAGGCCCAACCCGCCACCTGGCACTGCCCGGCCTGCGACCGTCACTTCGGTGACTGCTGCATCCCCCTCAACGCCGAACGCCCGGACGAATCCCCGGCCTGCCCGCTGTGCCGCGCGCAACTGCACTTCCTGGGCGCCGCCAACACCGCCCAACCCTTCTGGGAACGCATTCCGCAGTTCTTCCGCTACGGCCTGCAGACCGGCCCCCTGGCCTTTGCCGCCGTGCTCGGCCTGGCCAGCCTGTTCATGCCGCGCTCGATCATCCTCTGGGTCGCGCTGTTCAGCATCGCCACCAAGTACTTCCACAGCGTCATCGAAGCGGCCAGCGAGGGTTCCCGCGAGGCCCCCGGGCTGGCCACTGCCTTCGTCGGCGAAGGCTTCCTGCTGTTCATCAAGCAGTTGGTGGTGTTCCTGGTGGCCTTCGCCGTGCTCTGGCTGGCCGCCGATTTCCACAGCGAGGCCCTGTTCTGGGCCGTGAACATCGGCCTCATGCTGCTGATGCCGGCGAGCATCATCCGCCTGGCCCTGAACAAGGAGCTCGGTGCCGCGCTGAGCCCCGAACAGCTCGGCGACGTGATCAAGGCCATGGGCTGGCGCTACCTGATCCTCTGCGTGTTCCTGTTCATCCTCTGGCAGTCGCCCGGCTACGTCACCGTGTTGCTGGCCCACGGCCTGCCGCGCGTGGTGCTGATGCCCATCGCCGCCTTCCTGTTCGGTTATTTCGGCGTGGTCATGTGCGCCATGATGGGCTACGCGGTGTTCCAGTATCAGGGCGCCCTGGGCTTCGCGATTGCCGAAGAGGGCGGGCACGAGGGCTACCCCGAGCCGGAGTGGCGCCGCCGCCGCGCCCTCGCCGAAGCCGAAGTGCGGGTCAAGGAAGGACAGACTGCCGCCGCGCTGGAAACCCTCACCGCCGCCCTGGAGCGGGACCCGAACGACCTGCGCCTCAACGAGCGCTTCCACCAGCTGCTGTTCGGCCTCAACGAAACCGCCCGCTGCCTGCGCCACCTTGCCCACTACCTGCCCATCGCCGCCCGCGAGAACCCGGCGCTGGGGGCCAGCGCCCTGCTCAATGCCCGCCGGTTGAAGGCCGACTACCTGCCGGAGGACCCGCAGGTCTGCGAGCGCATCGCCGCAGCCCTGGTGGATCGCCACAAGGCCAAGGAAGCCATCAGCCTGTTGCGCAACCTGCACCAGCGCTTCCCGGACTACCCCAACGTCCCCCGTGCCTATTTGCTGGCAGCCCGGGCCCTGGCCGAACAGCTTGGCCAGGTGGAGCAGGCCGGCAAGCTGCTCGCCTTCATCCGGGCCCGCTACCCGGCCACGCCGTTACTCGGCGAAGTGACGGCGCTGGAGTCCACCCTGGCCCGCCTGGCGGGCTGAGTGGTCGTGCAAAGTGCACGCGCCGCTTGGCTGCATCCTGCAATCTGCAAGCCGAGCGGTGCTGTGGTTAATTTATAAGTAATTGATTTAAAAGGATTAATTCTGTTGATCAAGGCTGGCACAGGCCTTGCGATACCTACAGTGACTGCAGACAGGACAAGGCTGCAGAACATTGTGAGTAACAGGAGAATCCTCATGAAACAGTCCTTCCACAGCGTCACCCTTGCCGCCGTAGCTGCCGCCGCCCTCAGCCTGCCCCTGGCCGGCAACGTGTTCGCCGCCCAGGCCGCCCCTACCCAACTGGCTGCCAACACCGTCGACAAGGCTGAAGAAGCCGTGTCCGACACCTGGATCACCAGCAAGGTGAAATCCAGCTTCCTGGCCGACAAGAACCTCAGCGCCCTGGACATCAAGGTCGAGACCAACAAAGGTGTGGTTGCTCTGTCCGGCGTGGTTTCCAGCGATGCCGAGCGCGACCTGGCCATCAGCACCGCCAAGTCCATCAAGGGCGTGACCGCTGTCGCCGCCGACGGCCTGAAGTCCGCCGAATGATCCCTGGCGCCGCCCTGCGGGGCGGCGTCCACCCGAGGAGGCAATGCCATGAACGCTGACATCATCAAAGGCAAGTGGAAGCAACTCAGTGGCCGCATCAAGGAGCGCTGGGGCAACCTGACCGACGACGACCTGGATATCGCCGAAGGCCACAGCGAATACCTGGTGGGCAAGCTTCAGGAGCGCTACGGCTGGAGCAAGGAACGCGCGCAGGACGAACTGCGTGACTTCAGCAGCCGCCTCTGAGCCTGACCTGTACACCTCGATCCCCGCTTCGGCGGGGATCGTCGTTTCCGGGGTTAGCGGGCCAGGTGCGCGCGGTAGAGGCCAAGCTGCCGGGTCTGCTCGGCGTCGGGGAAGGCCTTGTTGAGGAAGGCGGCCAGCTCCGCCACGCCGCGCAGGTCCTGGCGTTGCCCCAGTTGCTTGGCCAGCGCCAGGGTCATCACCGGTAGTTGTGCAGGGGCCGGCGCCTGCCGGGCGATCACTCTCCACACCCCCAGGCCGGCCGGGCCTTCACCCAGCTTGAGCAGTCGTTGCAGCAGGTTGGCCAGCACGGCCGGGTGTTGCAGCCACTGCTGTTCGGGAGCGCTGAGGTCCGTGGCCATCTGCAGCAACAGGCCCCGTGCAGGCGTCGGGTCCGGCAGGGCGAAGACCTGCTTGAGCACGGCGCTGGCCAGGGGCTTGTCCTTGCGGGTGCGGGCAACCGGGTAGAGGCGCTCCAGCAACGCCACCCGCCCGGGGTAGCGGGCCAGCAGGTCCAGCCCGCGTTCCGGCACCTGGTCCAGGGCGAAACGCCCGATCAGGGCTTCCAGCGCGGCCAGTTCGCGCTTGAACGGCGCGTCCGGGTCTTCCTTGGCCAGGTACTGCTCGTCCACCTTCAGCGCGCCGATGCGCCGGGGCAGCCAGGTGCCGAGGAAGCCGGAGGCGAGGCCCCCCAGGTGGGCGTAGTAGTTGACGTGGCCGTTGGCCAGCAGCAGCCCGTAGAGTTCCTTGCCCATCCAGATGGGCAGGATCCACAGGGCGGGGGCCTTGAAGTAGCCCATCATCGGGCCGAGCCAGTAGAAGAAGTTGATCCGCCGCAGGGCGTAGACGCCGATGTACATCCCCATCAGCCCCGCCACCGCGCCCGAGGCGCCGATGCCGGGCACCCAGCCCGGGTCCATCGCCCACCACAGCAGGTGCGAGGCCAGGCCGCTGGCCAGGTACAGCCCCAGGTAGGCCGCTGCGCCCAGCGCACGCTCCAGGGCGAAGCCGCAGATGAACAGGAAGATCATGTTGCCCAGCAGGTGATCGAAGCTGCCGTGGAGGAACATCGCCCCGAACAACCCCTCCACCGTGAAGCGCTTGGGGATGAAGCCGAAGCGGTAGCTGCTCAGGCTGTCCCGTGCGGCCTCGGCGGGAGCCCGCGCGCGCTGCCAGGCCGGGTCCGCCTGGTAGGCGGCCGAACGGTGCAGTTCATCTTCGAACTCCAGGTCCCGCAGGGCGTAGAGCGCCAGGTCGTTCCGGCGGGCGGAGTCGAGGGCGCGGCGTTCCTCCGGGTCCAGTTCATGGCGCTTGCTCAGGCTCTCGACGAACAGTGCGCGCTCGCGGTTGAGCAGACCGGCATCGAGATACGTCCGCACCGCCTCCTCGGAGCGTGCCGCGTCGCCGCCTTGGTAGACGAAATAGATCAGCGCGTTGAGCACGACGAGGAACAGCGTGACGACCGGCGGGCGTTTCCAGTCCAGGGGGTGTTCGGCGGGGAGGATGACCAAGCGTGACGTCCTTGTCGCGTAGAGGGTTCAGCCGAGCGGGTCAGTTCCGCTTGCTTTCGACGGTGCTGAGGCGGCCGCCGATGAAGTCGAGGTAGTAGTACATGCCGTTCACGGGGCCATAGACCCATTCCTCCACCTGCATTTCCTGACGGCCGCTGCGGGTCTCGGAGTAGCCGATGAGGTTGCGCGCGGCGGGCTCGCCGCACTTGCGCAGCACCTCCACGGCGCGGTCGCCTTCGCTGACCAGGGCGCTGCCGCAGCGGAAGGTCGCTGCCGAGGCATCGAGGCTCGCCACGGCAAAGGGCAGGGCGAGCAGGGGGAGCAGACGTCGAATCATGGTTGGGCATCCTGTCCGGTTGAAAAGGACGGCAGAGCCTAGCACTGCCGGTTCTGGGCTGTCAGTCGCCGCGCTTGCTCTCGATCTTGCGCAGCTTGTTCCCCTCGAAACGCAGGAACTGGTACATGCCGTTGCGCGGCCCGTAGACCCATTCTTCCACCAGGACTTCGCTCTCCTGGCCGTAGCGGTCCACCACGTTGCGGTAGCCGAGGCTGTTGCGGCTGGCGGGGTCACCGCACTTGCGCAGGACCTGGGAGGTGCTGTCCTCCAGGCTGACCAGCCCGCCGTTGCCGCAGCGGAGGGTGGAGGAGGCGTTGGCATGGGCTGCGCTCAGCAGCAGAAGGGGCAGGGCAAGCAGGTATCGGGCTTTCACGAAGGGTTCCATCCAGTTGAACGGGGTCCAGCCTACGCCGCCCTATTGCGCCTGTCAGCAGGGCGGCGTGTGCGCAGGGTCACGCCTGGCCGTTGGACTGCACAGGCGGGACCGAATTCCGCGTCATTCGGTGCCCAGTTGCAGCGGGGTGTCCACGCGGCGGTCCTGGCCGGCTTCGCCGAGGCTGACATCGAGCAGGTAGACCCGTTCGTCCTGCAGGCCGCCACGGTCCACCAGGTAGGCCTTGATGGCCGCCGCGCGAGCCTGGGCCAGTTGGCGCAGCAGCAGTTCGCTCTGGGCCCAGGAGCCGACCACCGCGTCGCGCATCTTCGCGGCGCGCTCGTCGCTGCCCAGCTGGGCCCATTCGGCCGGTGGCTGCTGCTTGAGGCGGGCGCGGTAGATGCCTTCGAGCATCGGCGGCTTCTCGCTGTCCGGCACCTCCATCAGCGAGGCGTCGGCGGGCACCTTGTCGCCGCGGCGCTGGGCGATCTTGTAGTAGGTGCTCTGGTACTCGCGCTCCAGTCGGGCAGCGGCCAGCAACGGCCCGTCCACGGCGGTGGCGCTCATGCCTTCGATCTCCAGGCGCAGGGCGGGGCGCTCCTGCAGGGCCTGGGCGAGGGTGTCCAGACCCTTCTGCGCGTCGGCGGAGAGCTCGGCGCTGCCGGCGTCGAAGGGCACGTTGCTGAGGTCGTGCTCGCCACCGCCGGTGACCAGCCCGGCGACGAACTTGAAGGGGGCCTGGGCGGCACGCAGCACCAGGTTGCGCAGGGTCTGCCAGACGATGGGCGCGACGCTGAACTGCGGGTCGTTGAGGTTGCCGGCCACCGGCAGCTGGATGTCGATCTTGCCTTCGGTGTCCTTGAGCAGGGCCACCGCCAGGCGGATCGGCAGGTCCACCGCATCGGGGCTGTCGACCCGCTCGCCGAGCTGCAGGTTTTCCAGCACGAGGTGGTTGTCGGCCTTCAGCTGGCCCTTCTCGATCTGGTAGTGCAGGTCCAGGTTGAGGCGGCCCTTGCGGATGCGGTAGCCGGCGAACTTGCCGGAATAGGGGGTCAGGGTGGTCAGCTCGACGCGCTTGAAGCTGGTGGCGATATCCAGGGAGTCCAGCGGGTCGAAGGGGGTCAGCGCGCCCTTGATGGTCACCGGCGCGTAGCGATCCACCTTGCCGTCGATGCTCACCTTGGCGGGGGTGCGGGTACGGGTGTCGAGGGTGCTGATCTCACCGTTGAGCTGCTGGATGGCGGTGGCGAAGTTGGGGGTCAGGCTGAAGTCGGCGAAGTTGGCCGAGCCGTTGCTGATGCTCACCGCGCCGATGTGGATGTCCAGCGGCTTGCCGGCCGGTTCGGCCTTGGCCTTGGGATCGGCAGGCTGCTTGATCACCAGGTCGCTGACGTTGGTGGTGAGGTCCTCGTTGATGATGAAGCGCGCATAGGGCTGGCTGATGCCCACCTTGGCGATGCTCAGGCTGCTGCCGTGGCGGTAGTCGAGGCCTTCCACCAGCAGCTGTTGCCACTTCACGAAGTCGCGCTGCTTGAGGGTGTCCAGGGTGTGCAGCTGGTTGACCAGGGCCCGTCCGGTGATGGTCAGGGCCAGTGGCTCGGTACTGGTGAGGGCGACGTCCAGGTTGCTGTCGAGCATGCCGCTGCGCAGTTCCAGGCGGACGAAGGGGGCCAGGTAGGCCTGGGCCACCCGCAGGTCGATGTCGCGGGTCTCCACCTTCAGCTTGGCGGTGGTCGGGGTCAGTTGCACCTGGCCTTCGGCCTTGAGCTTGCCCTGCTTGCCGATGCCGGTGTCCAGGGCCAGCTGGAAGGGCGACTGCCCCAGGCTGTCGAAATCCTTGAGGTCGAGGTTGAGCGGGCCGACGTCGATCTGCACGGCATCCTTCTGCGCGCGGTCGGCGAGGTGGACCTTGTAGCCGCGCAGTTGGGTGTCACGCAGGAGCACCTGCCAGGGCTTGGCAGGCGCGGCAGCAGGGGCCGGCTTGGCCGCCGCGTCGGCCGGTTTCGCGTCCGGAGTGGCAGGGGATTTCGCCGGGGCCTTGGCTTCGCTGGCGAACAGCTTCTGCCAGTCGAGCTGGCCGTCGGCTTCGCGGGCGGCCCAGGTCTCCAGGTTCTGGCTGCGGATCTTGCCGACCACCACCTGCTGCTTGGCCAGGTCCAGTGCGCTGTCGCTGACTTCCAGGCTTTCCAGGTTCACCAGCGGTCGGCCGTCCGGCGCCTTGATGGCGAAGGGCGCCACCTTGATGGCCGTCTGCTCCAGCTTCAGCGCGGTGCCTTCGGCCAGGCTCAGGTGGTAACGGGTGGACAGGCTGACGGTGCCCTTGTCCAGCACCAGCGGCACCGCGTCCCGCACGTAGGGCCAGAAGCCCTTCATGTTGCCGTCGGTGACTTTCAGTTCGCCTTCCGAGGTCAGCGGCAGCAGGCTCAGGCTGCCCTTCCAGTCGATGCGCCCGCCGTAGGGCCCGGTGGCCACCAGCAGCATGTCGGCGTTGTCGTCGCGCAGGGTGCTGAGGTTCTTCAGCTCCAGGTCGAGGGCGTCGTAGACGAATTCGATGGGCTCGCTCGGGCGCAGGTCCTGGAAGCGCACGCCACCCTTGGCCAGGCGGATGCTGTCGATGCGCACCGGGAACGGATCGCCGGCAGGCGGTTCGTCGGCCTTGGGCTCGCTGGGGGGCAGCTGGAACAGCTGGGTCAGGTTCAGCGTGCCGTCCTTGGCGAACAGCACCTCGGTGGTGGGCTTGTCGAGGTCGACGGCGGCCAGGTGCAGGGCGCCGGTCCAGAGGCTGTCCAGCTCCAGGTTGACGTACAGACGCTCGAAACCCACCTGGCGCTTGTCCGGCTCGCCGATCTCGAGGCCCCAGAGGGTCAGTTCGAGGCTGAAGGGGTTGAGCTGCAGCCGCTCCAGGTATGCCGGAACCTTGGCATAGGTGGCCAACTGCTGGTTGACGACGCGCAGGGCGATTCCCGGGAGGATCAGGAAGCCGAGCAGGGCGTAGAAGGCGAGGACGATCAGCAAGGCGCACGTGGCGCGTTTCAATCCTTTGTACATGGTGCGGCGTCGACTATCCCGGCGGAGGTGGGTTGGAGTATGGCACGCCCTTAAGGTTCCGACAGACGGCGCCGACTGGAATCGTCGGCGGTGTCTCGATTCAGAATCGCAGCACCAGGGTCTTCAGCGGCGGGCGCCCGTCCTGGGAGGGGAAGTCGGCGGCCGGCAGCAGCTGCTCGCAGTCGCGCACCGGGCGCCCGAGCTTGCTGGCGCAGCGCAGCACCTGGTCGCGCCATTCCTCGATCCCCACCTTCGCCAGGTTGTTGCAGCACACCAGCACGCCGTCGTCCGCCGTGGCCATCAGGGCGGGCTTGAGCAGGCTCTGGTAGTCCCGCAGCAGGTCGACGGTGCCGAAGGCGCTCTTGGCCCAGGCTGGCGGGTCGAGGAACACCAGGTCGAAGCGGCGTGCTTCCAGGCGCGGGTAGCTGGGCAGCCGCTGCCCATGGCGCCGGGCGATGGACAGGCCGGCCAGTTGTCGGATGGCCGGGAAGTAGTCCGATTGCACGAACTGCATGGACACCAGGCCGGGGTTGAGGGCGGCGTTCTCCCGGCCTACGGCCAGGTTGCCTTCGGCGAAGTCCAGGTTGCACACCTCGCGGGCGCCGCCGGCAGCGGCGGCCAGGCCGACCCCGCAGGTGTAGGCGAACAGGTTGAGCACCGACTTGCCGGCGCTGTTGGCCTTCACCCAACCCCGGGCGTTGCGCAGGTCGAGGAACAGCAGCGGGTCCTGGCCGGGATGACGACCACGCACCCGGTAGGCCAGGCCCCATTCATGGCCGACCTGGTCCGCCAGGGCCGCGTCGTCGGCCTGGTACACCGGGTCGCTGCGGTCGACGCGGGAGTTGCTGCCGGAGCGGTCGTTGTAGACCGGCAGCAGCGCCTCGCCCAGGTGGGCGTTGACCGTCTCGACCAGGGCCAGCAGGGCGTCGCGCTGCAGGGGCTGGTGGAAGCTCTGCACCATCAGCTGGGGGCCGTAGCGGTCCACGGTGAGGCCGGGAGCGCCTTCCTGGCTGCCGTGGAACAGCCGGTAGCAGTCGGTGCCCTGAGCTTTCAGTTCGGCCAGCAGCGGTTGGCGGGCGTCGAGGGCGGCGCGCAGCGCCGGGAGGAGAACGGAGGGCATGCGCGGCGTCTCGTGTAAGGGGCGCGCAGTTTAGCAAAAGGCGGGAGGGCGTCGTGTTGGCGATGGGGCCTTGGGAGGGCGAAGCCGCTCCCTGGGGAGCGGCTTCGTGGCGATCAGCGCTCGATGGCCAGGGCCACGCCCTGCCCGCCGCCGATGCACAGGGTTGCCAGGCCCTTCTTCACATCGCGCTTGATCATCTCGTGCAGCAGGGTCACCAGCACGCGGCAGCCGGAGGCGCCGATGGGGTGGCCGATGGCGATGGCGCCGCCGTTGACGTTGACCTTGCTCGCATCCCAGCCCAGCTCCTGGCCCACGGACAGGGCCTGGGCGGCGAAGGCTTCGTTGGCTT
>NZ_FOJP01000002.1:239168-369288 GCF_900111835.1 Metapseudomonas otitidis | reverse complement strand
TTCTGGCTCATGACTTCCAGCTGCTGCTCCAGCTCCTTGATGCGCTGCTCCGGCGTCAGTGGCAGGTTGGGTTCGGACATCGGCTTGCTCCTGGCGGATCGAATGGAGGCTCCTTGACTCCAGTCCTGCCGACCATGCTTGCGTAACCACACCAGCACCGTCGAACGGCCCTGGATGCCGTAGCGAGCCTGAGCCTCCTTGTAGCTCATTTCGCCTTTTTCGACTTGATCGACGACTGCCAGTTTAAAAGCCTGCGTGTAATCACGCTGACTGCGACGGATACCTTCTGCCATCGGGGTTCTCCTGAAATAAGGGCGAAGGTGTAAACCTTATTCAGGACGGGACAGCAGAAACGAAAAAGCCCGGCAATGCCGGGCTTTTCTGTCACACGCGGTTCAGGCTCAGGCCTTGACGCGGGACTTGTACTCGCCGGTGCGGGTATCGATCTCGATGGAGTCACCGATTTCGCAGAAGGCGGAAACCTGCAGCTCAGCACCGTTGTGCAGGCGGGCAGTCTTCATCACCTTGCCGGAGGTGTCGCCACGGACGGACGGCTCGGTGTAGGCGATCTGGCGAACGATGGTGGTCGGCAGTTCAACGGAGATCACGCGATCGTTGTAGAAAACGGCTTCGCAAACGTCGGTCATGCCGTCTTCGATGAAGGTCATGACGCCTTCCAGGTCGGCTTTCTCGATCTCGTACTGGTTGAACTCGGTGTCCATGAACACGTACAGCGGGTCGGCGAAGTAGGAGTAGGTCACTTCCTTGCGTTCAAGGATGATCGGCTCCAGCTTGTCGTCGGCCTTGAACACGGTCTCGGTACCGGCGCCGGTCAGCAGGTTCTTCAGCTTCATCTTGACGACGGCGCTGTTACGGCCGGACTTGTTGAATTCGGCCTTTTGGATGACCCAGGGAGCGCCATTGATGTTGGCGACTTGGCCGGCGCGGAACTCTTGAGCGGTTTTCATACGAATATCCGATTTGGATGGGTGACTAAAAACAGGCCGCGTATCATATCCAATTTGTATAAAAATGCACCATCCCTGCGGCCAGGTCCTGCCGCGATCCCTGCAGACCGCACCAGCGCTGGGCCCAGACCTGCAGCTCGGCCTCGTGGCGAACCAGCGCACGCCACGCCTCGCCCATGTCGCCTCCCCGGTTCCAGGCCAGCCAGGCACCACGCAACGCCTGCTGCGCCTCGCTCGACAACCCCTCGCCATACAGCGCCAGGAAGGCTTCCAGCTTCTCCAGGTGGGCATCCTCCGCCTGCTGGTAGATGTGCCACAGCAGCGGACGCCCCGCCCACTGCGCCCGCACGAAGGAGTCCTCGCCGCGCACGGCGTTGAAGTCGCAGCACCACAGCAGGCGGTCATAGTCGTCCTGGGGCACGAAGGGCAGCACCACCAGCGACAGGTTGCCGCGCTGCAGCCGACCCCCCGCCACCAGCCCGTCCTGCCCCGCCCAGGCCGCCAGGTCACCGAGGATGCGCCCCTCCGGCACCAGCAGGCAGGTCGGCCGGGCGTCCTCGGCCAGTGCCTGCAGCCAGCTCGCCAGCGCCGGGTTCTCGTAGGCGAACAGCGAGACCAACCGCGCACCGGCTTCGCGCACCACGCCCAGGGAAGCCAGGAAGGCGTCTTGTGCCACCCGGTCCGCCTGCCAGGCCTCGCGCCGCGCCAACAGGCCAGCCTCGCGCAGCAGACCGCCGGTGTCGGCACGGAACCCAGGGAAGAAGAAGAACTTGTTCAGCCCATTGGCTTGCAACGACGGCAGCCCGTGGCAGCCACCGACCCAGTCCTCGGCGCTCAGGTACTCCAGGTTCAACCACAGCGGCGGACGCTCACGGGCCTGCATCGCCGCCACGTAGGCCGCCGGCAGCTCGCAGGCGAAGGCCTCGATCACCCCATCGGCCGGGGCCACGTCAGGCCACTCCCGGTACCAGCGGCGCACCTCCACCCCGGCACAGACCTGCCGGTCTGCCTGGGGATCAGCCGCCGGGTGCAAACGCTGGAAGGCCGCCGGCTCATCCACCCACAGGCGCACCGCCAGCCCGTGCTCGGCCACCAGCTGGCGGGCCAGGCGCCAGGTCACGCCGATGTCGCCGTAGTTGTCCACCACGCTGCAGAAGATGTCCCAGTTCACCGCACCACCCCGGCCTTGAAGAGGCGCGCAGTTTACTCCGGGGCCCACGCAAAAAAACGCAGGGGCCGTGCCCGGGCCCGCGTAACACCGGCAACCCCACCCTGAAACGAGGTTCAGCATGCACCCGTCTCCCCGCTCCGCCCTGCTTCCCCTGCTCTGCCTGGCCGTCGTCCTGGCCGGCGGTGTCGATGCCGGCGAGCGCCAGCGCGCCGGCGGTTTCAGCACCGGCCGAGGCCACAGCGGCACCTGGCAGACCCAGCGCAGCGGCACCCTGGCCGACGGCCTGACCCGCCAGCGCAGCGTCACCGGCGAGAACGGCCGCACCGCCAGCACCAGCAGCACCACCCGCTACGACGCCACCAGCGGCCAGCTCAGCCGCACCACCACGGGGGCCGACGGGCGTTCGCGCAGCATCGAGGCCACCCGGCAGGACGGCCAGACCAGCGGGACCTGGAGCAACGCCGCCGGCAACAGCGGCACCTTCACCCAGCAGACCAGCCGCGCCGACGACGGCAGCCTCAGCCACCAGGTGCAGGTCACCGGTGCCAACGGCGAGACGGCAGAGCGCTCCACCCGCTACAGTCTCGACCGCGACAGCGGCACCCTGAGCCGCAGCGTCACCGGCCCGCAGGGCAACACCCGCACCGGCAGCGTCACCCTCACCCCCAACCCCTGAAAGGTGCCCGGCATGTCCCCGCATTTCCGCTCCACGCGGGCCGAAGCGCCCGGCAGCCCCTGTTCCTGAGGCCAGGCGAACGCAACGGATGCCACTCGACGACGAACAGCTCATGGCCCAGGTGGCCGAGGGGGACGAGCGGGCCTTCTCGACGCTGGTGCAGCGGCACCTGCCGCGCGCCTATGCCATTGCCCGGCGCGTACTGCCGGAACAGGCCGACGCCGAGGACGCCGCCCAGGAAGCCTTCACCCGCGTGTGGACCCACGCCTGCGATTGGCAACCCGGACGGGCGCGCTTCACCACCTGGTTCCACAGCATCCTGGTGCACCAGTGCCTGGACCAGCTGCGGCGACGCAAGCGCCGTCCGGAGACCGACATCGACACCCTGCTGGATGAACTGCTCGACCCCGACACCCCGGCCGACCAGCAGCTGCAACAGGCCCGCGAGGCCGCCGAACTGCACCGGGTGGTGCAGCGCCTGCCGGACCGGCAACGCATGGCCGTGGTGCTCTGCTACTTCGAGGCGCACAGCAACCCCCAGGCGGCGGCCGCCATGGGCCTGCATGTGAAAGCGCTGGAGGGCCTGCTCGGCCGTGCCCGCGCCCAGCTCCGGCGCTGGCTGCCCAGCCGCCGCAACGAGGAGGAATCCCCATGAACCAAGACCCGGACCTGCGCCACCTGGCCGACCAGCCCGCGCCCCGCCCGGCGCCCGATCTGGCCGCGCGCATCGTCGCCCACGCCACCGCCCAGCCCCAGCGGCTGCCCTGGCACCTGCGCCTGCGTCGCGCCCTGGCGCACTGGCAACCCGGCTGGCAGGCGAGCCTCGCCAGCCTCGTGCTGTGCGGCCTGCTGGGCCTGCTCGGCGGCCACCTGGCCAGCCCACCGGCCGACGATGACCTGGCCCTCGCGGCCCAGGCCGTGGACCAACTGCTGTGGACGGACGAACCATGAAACGAACCGGACTCCTTGCCACTGCCCTGCTGCTTTCCCTGGCGGCCAACGCCTTCCTGGTCGGCTGGCTGATCGCCCGCCCGGCCACGCCGGCCCTCGCCTTCGGCCTGCAGAGCCAGCCCATGCGCCAGCTCATGGCCCGCGTGGAGGCCCTGCCCGACGCCCAGCGCAGCGAAGTCAGCGCCATCATCAGCACCCATGCGCCGGAGCTGCGCCGACTGGCCAGCACCAACCGCGACAACCGCCGGCAGCTGCTGAAGCAACTGGCCGCCGATCCCCTGGACCGCAGCGCCATCGAAAACGGCTTCGCCCGCCAGCGCCAGGCCACGGGCGAACTGCAGGCCGCCGCCCAGGCCATGCTGCTGGAGATCGCCGAACGGCTGCCTGCCGAGCAGCGCCACCAGTTGCTGGAGCGCCCGCTGCTGGCCCGCTAGGCCGGCTGGCAGACCCGTACGGCCTGTGCTTGGCTGAACGAGCGCCCGCCCGGGGCGTATCCAGCCGAGGAAGCTTCGATGCGCCGTTCGCGGGTCCTGCTGTCCCTCTTCTGCGCCCTGCTGGCCGGCCCTGTACAGGCTGACGGCCAGATCCGCATCGCCATCGGCGAATGGCCACCCCTGATCAGCGCCGGCCAGCCCGGCTACGGGGTGATCCCCACCCTCATCAGCGAGGCCTTCGCCACCCAGGGCATCCGCGTCGACTATGGGTTCTTCCCCTGGAAGCGCGCCTTCGAGGAGGTCCGCCGGGGCCACTGGCAGGCCTCCGCCGTATGGGGGCACAGCCCCGAGCGCGACGCCTGCTGCAGCTACTCGCAACGGGTCTACAGCGATGAAGTGGTGCTGTTCTACAACCAGGCCCACCCGGTGGCCTGGAACGGCACCGCCGAGCAGATCGAGCGCCTGCGCGGCCTCACCATTGGCCTGCCGCTCGGCTCGGCGAAGACGCCGGTGCTGGAAACCGCCGAGCGCCGTGGCCTGCTGCGCTACGAGGTGAGCGGGGACGAGTTGCAGAACCTGCGCAAGCTCGCCGCCGGACGTATCGATGCCGTGGACATGGTCAAGGGCACCGGCCGCTGGCTCATCAGCACCCGCCTGACGCCCGAGGAAGGCGCACGGCTGGCCACCACGCCGGTCCTGCAACGCTGGGACTACTTCCTCCTGTTCGGTCCGGCACCGGGCGCCACCGAACTGAGGGCCGCGTTCGACCGGGGCCTGGCGCAACTGCGCGAAAACGGCCGCGAGGCCGCCCTGTGGCGGCAATTCGACGCCCGATCCCGTCCGCTTCCCTGAGCCGCCTCGGACCCGGCGCCGCTGCGTTCCGCTAAGCTGTGCCGCGCACTCTCCCCACAAGGAACCCGCATGAACCTGTCGCTTCTCAGCCGCTATGCGTTCTTCGCCTTCTGCGTGCTCTTCACCCTGGTCACCCTGCCCTTCATCCACCACGAGTGGCTCTGGCCGCTGACCCTGCTCACCGGCCTGCTCAGCCTGCTGGGCATCGTCGACCTGCTGCAGGACCGCCACGCCGTACGGCGCAACTACCCGATCCTGGGCAACATCCGCTACCTGGTGGAGGGCATCCGCCCGGAAATCCGCCAGTACCTGCTGGAGGGCGATGGCGAACAGCTGCCCTTCTCCCGCGCCCAGCGCTCGCTGGTCTATGCCCGCGCCAAGAACGAGGGCGCCGACAAGCCCTTCGGCACGCTGATCGACGTGTACCAGCCCGGCTTCGAGTTCATCGGCCACTCCATGCGCCCGGCGCCGCTGAGCGACCCGTCCAGCTTCCGCGTGGTGATCGGCGGCCCGCAGTGCAAGCACCCCTACTCCGCCTCGGTGTTCAACATCTCCGCCATGAGCTTCGGCTCCCTCAGTGCCAACGCCATCCGCGCGCTGAACCAGGGTGCCCGGCGCGGCAACTTCTACCACGACACCGGCGAGGGCAGCATCAGCCCCTACCACCGCGAACACGGCGGCGACCTGGTGTGGGAACTGGGCAGCGGCTACTTCGGCTGCCGCACCGCCACCGGCCAGTTCGACCCGGAGCGCTTCGCCGCCCAGGCCGCCAGCCCGCAGGTGCGGATGATCGAGATCAAGCTCAGCCAGGGCGCCAAGCCCGGCCACGGCGGCATCCTGCCCAAGCACAAGGTCACCGAGGAAATCGCCCTCACCCGCGGCGTGCCCATGGGCGAGGACTGCATCTCCCCGTCCCGCCACAGCGCCTTCTCCACTCCCATCGAGATGCTGCAGTTCATCGAGCGCCTGCGTGAGCTTTCCGGCGGCAAGCCGGTGGGCTTCAAGCTGTGCATCGGCCACCCCTGGGAGTTCATGGGCATCGCCAAGGCCATGCTGGAGACCGGCATCCTGCCGGACTTCATCGTCGTCGACGGCACCGAAGGCGGCACCGGCGCGGCGCCCCTGGAATTCACCGACCACATCGGCGTGCCGCTGCGCGAAGGGCTGCTGTTCGTGCACAACGTGCTGGTGGGGCTGAACCTGCGGGACAAGATCCGCCTGGGCGCCAGCGGCAAGATCGTCAGCGCCTTCGACATCGCCAGCGTGCTGGCCATCGGCGCCGACTGGGCCAACTCCGCACGGGGCTTCATGTTCGCCATCGGCTGCATCCAGAGCCAGAGCTGCCACACCAACAAATGCCCCACCGGCGTGGCCACCCAGGACCCGCTGCGCCAGCGCGCCCTGGTGGTGCCCGACAAGGCCGAGCGGGTGTTCAACTTCCACCGCAACACCCTCAAGGCCCTGGCCGAGATGCTCGCCGCCGCCGGCCTGGAGCACCCCTCCCAGCTCGAACCGCGCCACCTGGTGCGGCGCGTGTCCGACCGGGAGATCCGCCTGTTCTCCCAGCTCCACGTCTTCCTCAAGCCGGGCGACCTGCTGCGGGACGACCTCGAAGCCGACTTCTACGCCCGCATGTGGGCCATGGCCCGCGCCGACAGCTTCGAGGCGGCCTGCGGCTGGTGAGCCCGGCCTAGGTCGGGCGCACCGAACACAGCCTGACCGAATCGGCCAGCACATCGATGGCGCGCGGGCGAGAAAAGCTCGCGCGCCAGGCGATGGCCACCTGGCGGAACGGCGCCGGCGGGGCGAAGGGGCGGATCGCCAGGTTGCCCGTGGCATGGCCATCCAGCGCCGAGTGCGGCAACACCGAAACCCCCAGTCCGGACGCCACCATGTGGCGGATGGTCTCCAGGGAGCTGGCTTCCAGGTGCGTAGTGCGTCCACCCGCCTCGCGCTGGGCCGGGGGGCAGGTCTCCAGCACCCGGTCGCGGAAGCAGTGCCCTTCCCCCAGCAGCAACAGCGGCTCGTCGCGCAGGTGGCGGGCGTCCACCCTGGGCGTGTCGGCCAGCGGGTGGTCGGCCGGCATCGCCACGTACAGGGCTTCGTCGTAGAGCACCTTGGTCAGCACGTCCGGCTCGCTGAAGGGCATGGCGACGATCAGCGCATCCAGCTCGCCTGCACGCAGGCGGTCACGCAGCACGTGGGTGAAATTCTCCTCGATGTACAACGGCATCTGCGGCGCCACGGTGTGCAGCTGGGGCACCAGGTGCGGGAACAGGTACGGGCCGATGGTGTAGATGGCGCCGATACGCAGCGGCGACCCCAACTGGTTGCGGCCGACATGGGCCAGCTCCAGCACGCCGTTGGCTTCCACCAGCACGCGTTGGGCACGCTCGACGATGCTGTGGCCGATGGGGGTGAGCTGCACCGCGCCCCGGGCGCGTTCGAACAGGGCGACCCCCAGGTCGTCCTCCAGCCGCTTGATGCCCACCGAGAGGGTGGACTGGCTGACGTGGCAGCGCTCGGCGGCGCGGCCGAAGTGTTGCGTATCGGCCAAGGCCACGGCGTAACGCAGTTCGGTCAAGGTCATAGGCTTCCCGGCTCGACAATGCCCCAGGGCATCGCGGTATGGCTCCAGTCAGTGAAGGCCGGGGTACTGTAGCGAGCGCGCGCGGGCTTCCCCGTTCATATTTCTTAATCGGGCGACTGCCCAAAATTCATTATTAACAGCGCCCTGATGTTCCTAAGGTCTGCCCGGCAGTAACCCGAACCAGAGACATCAGGAGACGAAAATGTCCATTCATAGCCGCAACGGCCTGGCCCTCGGTCTGGCATCGGCCTTCATGCTCAACCTCTCCACCGCGATGGCCGCCCCGCTGACCCGCGACAACGGCGCCCCCGTGGGTGACAACCAGAACTCGCAAACGGCCGGCCCCAACGGCTCCGTGCTGCTGCAGGACGTGCAACTGATCCAGAAGCTGCAGCGCTTCGACCGCGAGCGCATCCCCGAGCGCGTGGTGCATGCCCGGGGCACCGGCGCCCACGGTGAGTTCACCGCCACGGCGGACCTCGCCGACCTGACCATCGCCAAGCTGTTCCGCAACGGCGAGCGCACCCCCGTGTTCGTGCGTTTCTCCTCGGTGGTGCATGGCAACCACTCGCCGGAAACCCTGCGTGACCCGCGCGGCTTCGCCACCAAGTTCTACACCGCCGACGGCAACTGGGACCTGGTGGGCAACAACTTCCCCACCTTCTTCATCCGCGACGCCATCAAGTTCCCGGACATGGTCCACGCCTTCAAGCCGGACCCGCGCACCAACCTGGACGATGACTCGCGCCGCTTCGACTTCTTCTCCCACCACCCCGAGGCCATCCGCACCCTGACCCTGCTCTACTCCAACGAGGGCACCCCGGCCGGCTACCGCTTCATGGACGGCAACGGCGTGCACGCCTACAAGCTGGTCAACGCCAAGGGCGAGGTCAGCTACGTGAAGTTCCATTGGAAGAGCCTGCAGGGCATCCGCAACCTCGACCCGAAGGAAGTGGAGGCCGTCCAGGGCAAGGACTACAGCCACATGACCAACGACCTGGTGAACGCCATCGCCAAGGGCGACTACCCGAAGTGGGACCTCTACGTGCAGGTGCTCAAGCCCGAGGACCTGGCGCGCTTCGAGTTCGACCCGCTGGACGCCACCAAGGTCTGGCCTGACGTGCCGGAGCGCAAGGTCGGCCAGATGGTGCTGAACCGCAACGTCGACAACTTCTTCCAGGAGACCGAGCAGGTGGCCATGGCACCGTCCAACCTGGTGCCCGGCATCGAGCCCTCCGAAGACCGCCTGCTGCAGGGCCGCGTGTTCGCCTACGCCGACACCCAGCTCTACCGCGTCGGCGCCAACGGCCTGTCGCTGCCGGTCAACCGCCCGAAGGTCCCGGTCAACAACGGCAACCAGGACGGCGCGATGAACGCCGGCCACAGCCTGAGCGGCGTGAACTACCAGCCGAGCCGCCTGGAGCCGCGTGAAGAGACGACCGCTGCCCGCTACGTGGAAACCCCGCTGCAAGGCACCACCCAGCAGCGCCGCATCCAGCGCGAGCAGAACTTCAAGCAGGCCGGTGACCTTTACCGCTCCTACAGCCGCAAGGAGAAGCAGGACCTGGTGAACAGCTTCGGCCAGTCCCTGGCCGGCACCGACAGCGAGAGCAAGCACATCATGCTGTCCTTCCTCTACAAGGCCGATGTCGACTACGGCACCCGCGTCACCCAGGTGGCCGGTGGCGACCTGGCCAAGGTGAAGGCCCTGGCCGCGAAACTCTCCGACTGACCCAACCGCCGGCCCGCTTCATGCGGGCCGGCCCCTGGAGCCCGCGATGAAAGCCCTACTCTGCACCCTGCTGCTGGCCAGCAGCCTGGCGGTCGCCGCGCAACCGGACGAGGCCGCCATCAAGGCCCAGTTGGCCGACTACTTCTTCGAGGCCGCGCGCAACGGCCGCACCGACATGCTCGCCACCTTCATCGAGGCCGGCTACGACCTCGACACCCAGGACGCCAAGGGCTACAGCGCCCTGATCCTCGCCGCCTACCACGGCCATGCCGAAGCCGTGGACGCCCTGCTGGCCGCCGGCGCCAACCCCTGCCTGCAGGACCAACGCGGCAACACCGCCCTGATGGGCGCCATCTTCAAGGCCGAACTGGGCATCGCCCGGCGCCTGATGCAGGCCGACTGCCCCACCGACCAGCGCAACGCCGCCGGGCAGACCGCCGCCATGTACGCCGCCCTGTTCCAGCGCACCGAGCTGCTTGAAGCCCTGCGCCGCAAGGGCGCGGACCTGGACCTCAAGGACGCCATGGGCAACGACGCCCACAGCCTCGCCAGCGGCGAGATCCGCACCCGCTGAAGCCCCTCCCCCTCTGCAATGCCACGCGCCCGGCCCTGTGCCGGGCGTTTGCGCAGGGCCGTAAAAGCCGCAAAAAATACTTACATGAAAGATTCATAAAATCTTTCATGTAAGGAATTGCGCAACCGCTCGGACCGGCGTAATGTTCGCTCCGTTGCACTTGAGGAGGAGCGAAATGCCTCGCAAGAAGACCACGGACACCAGCGAACGGAAGGCTACTTCGCCCAAGGGCAAGACTTCTGCCGACTATGTCCGCGATATGAGGAACCGACTTCGCGATGCGGGTTTGGTGAAGCGCGAATTCTGGATCCTTCCCGAAAACGTGAACGCCCTTAAAGGCATCGAGAGAGCGTTACGGCAGCCCTTTCTGGGCGACCGAGTCAAACTGGAGGACTACATGACCGAGAACAGCAACTGGACCCTCAGCTCGCTTCACAGCGCCCTGGCCGAACTGGAACTGGTGGCCGCAGGTGAAATCCTGCTGAGCGTCGCCGAGGGCGAGCAGGCCGGCCTGAAGCTGACCATGACCGAATACGGCGACCTGCCGATCTACCTGGCGGTGCAAGGCGACCACATCATGGTCGACGCCACCCTGGTACCGGTCAGCGACGTGAAGGATCCGCACTACTTCAACGCCCTGGTACTGCGTACCCGCGACCTGTTCCCGCTGTCCTCGGTCGGGGTCGAAGTGATCGACGGGCAGGAGGTGTACTCCATGTTTGGCGCCCTCAGCGCAGCCTCGTCGCTGACCGTCATCGTGCAGGAGGTCTTCACCCTGGCCGAGAACGTGATCCGCGCCGTCGAAGCCTTCGAAGACCACTTCAAGGCCTGACCGAATTCCCCCGTAGGAGAAGCCCCATGAGCATCTGGAAAAAAATCATCACCGCCGTACGTGGCGGTGCCTCGGAAGTCGGCGAAGCCATCGTCGACGCCAACGCCATCCGCATCCTCGAGCAGGAAATGCGTGACGCTGACAAGGCCGTGCTGCAGGCCCGCAACGGCCTGGTGGACATCAAGGCCAAGCAGAAGCTGTCCCAACAGCGCCTGGAAAGCCTGGGCAACGACATCGCCAACTGGGAAAGCAAGGCCACCGCCGCGCTGAACAAGGGCGAAGAAGGCCTGGCCCTGGAGTGCGCCAACAAGATCGCCGAACTGGAAGCCCAGCGTGACCAGGAGAAGAACCAGGCCGAGCAGTTCGGCAAGCAGGCCGACATGCTGCACGCCCAGGTCAACAAGGCCGAAGGCCAGCTGAAGAGCCTGAAGCAGCAGATCGAGATGGCCAAGGCCCGCGAAGTGGTGCAGCGCGCCCGCGTCGCCACCGCCGAAGCCACCGGTGGCGCCAACGGCAAGGTGGAGTCCGCCCTGGACAGCCTGAACCGCCTGCGCCAGCGCCAGGACGAGCAGGACGCCCGCCTGGCCGCCGCCGAGGAAATGCAGACCGCCGCCAACGGTGGCGACCTGGAGCGCCGCCTGCAGGAAGCCGGCATCGGCGCCCAGAGCGGCAGCGCCGCCGACGTGCTGGCCCGCCTGAAGGCCAAGCAGTCCTCGGACAGCGCCCAGTAACACCCCTGCGGGGCGGGCAACCGCCCGCCCCGCCCCCTTTCGCATGGAGTTCGGGACGCCACCATGGAGTCCGGCAAGCGCATCCGCGTCATCCTCGTCCTGGCGGTCCTCATGGTCGTCATCCAGATCGTCAATAGCGTCACCGGCGACAGTCTCGTACGCCATGGCATCATTCCCCGCAGCATTTACGGCCTGCAGGGTGTAATCTTCGCCCCGTTCCTGCACGGATCTTTCCGTCACCTTTTGAGTAACCTGGTTCCCTTTATCGTCCTCAGCTGGCTGGTCAGCACCGAAGGCCTGGGCCGCTACCTGCGCGTCGCGCTGCTGGTGACCCTGCTCGGCGGCGCCCTGGTGTGGGTGTTCGGGCGAACCAGCGTGCACGTCGGTGCCAGCGGGCTGATCTTCGGCCTCTGGACCTACCTGCTGGCACGGGCCTGGTTCCAGCGCAGCTTCGCCAGCCTGCTGGTGGCCCTGGCGGCCCTGGCCGGCTACAGCGGCCTGGTGTACGGGTTCATCCCGGTGCCGGGCGTGTCGGTGGAGTCCCACATCGCCGGTGCCGTCGCCGGTGTGCTGGTGGCCTGGCTGATGCACTCGAAGCGGCTGGACGTGCAAGGAAACTGAAACGGCGCGCCGGGATCATCACCCGGCCCCGAACGGACAGATTGTTGGAGTGGATGCCATGTCCTTGATGCTGCTGTTGCGTTACCACACCTCGGCCTTCTTCCAGCGCTTCGGCTGGGCCGGCATCGGCATGCTGCTGGCGGGCCACTACAGCCTGTCCTACCTGCTGTTGACCCTGGCCGGTGAAGAGCACCTGACCCAGGGCATCGACTTCACCTACTTCTACCTGACCACCGCCACCACCGTGGGCTACGGCGACCTCTCGCCGAAGACCGCGCCCGGCAAACTGGTCACCACCCTGTGGATCATGCTCGGCGGCATCGCCCTGCTCACCGCCGTGATCGGCAAGGCATCCACCTCCGTCGGCGAACTCTGGAGAAAGAACATGAAGGGACTGGGCGATTACTCGACCCTCAAGGGCCACACCGTGCTGATCGGCTGGGAAGGCGAAGCCAGCGAGCGCATCGTCGAGCTGCTCTACCAGGACGCCATCACCCGCGATGACAACCTGGTGATCTGCGACGCCCTGATCGAAGAGAACCCGCTACCCGGCCGCGCCTCCTTCGTCCGTGGCGACTCCCTCGACACCCCCTCGCTGCTGCGCCGCGCAGGGGTCGAAGGGGCCGAGCGCATCCTGGTGCACACCCGTTCCGACAGCCTGACCCTGGCCATCGTCCTCACCCTCAAGGCCATCGGCACCTCCGGCCACGTGGTCGCCCACTTCAACGACTCCGAGCGCGCCGCCCTCGCCCGCCGCTATGCGCCTGATCTGGAGTGCACCTCCAACATGGCCATCGAGATGCTGGTGCGCGCCTCCCAGGATCCGGGCTCCAGCGCCGTGGTCACCGAGCTGCTGTGTGTCGGCGAAGGCGCCACCCAGTACCGCCACGTGCTGCCAGCCAGCCTGCGCACCACCTGCGGCGAGCTGTACATCCGCCTGCGCCAGGAGCACGGCGCCACGCTGATCGGCTACCGCGCGCCGGGCGCCGCCCAGTTCGCCATCAACCCCGCCAACGAGCTGAACGTCGAAGGCGGCGAGATCTTCTACATCGCCACTGATCGCCTGCAAGGAGACGCCCTGTGAGCACCCTCAAGCGCTGGCTCGGCCTGGAGCCGCCCCTGCCCCGCAACACTGGCACCCGCCACGCCAGCGACAGCCAGCCCCTGGGCCTGGCCGCCGGCCGCATGCTGTGCCTGGACCGCTCCCTGAAGGCCCTGCTGGACGGCCAGACCGGGGTCGAGATCCCCGGCGACGAAAAGGTCTGGGCCGTCGGCACCCTGGAACTGGGCCAGTCCACCCGCATCAAGCGCTTCTACCTGGACGACGAGGACTACTTCCTCCAGGTGCTGATGAACGGCCCGGACGACAGCGACATCGAGTCCATCATTCTCTTCGGCTACCACCAGGTGACCGCCATCAACAGCCGCGACGAGCTGATGCGCCTGGCCGGCCCCAACGCCCGCATCGGCATGCCGCTGTACGAGCTGGAGGGTGAGGAATACATCCGCCAGTGGGGCAGCGAGGACGGCCAGACCGAACTGGTGCCCCTGCGCGAGTTCGTCGTCAGCCCCGAAGCCAGTTATGGCGTCGAGCACCACAGCATGCTCTACGCCCGCGAGATCGGCTTGCTCAACCGGAGGGAGTTCCTGCTCTTCTCGGTGGAGGAAGACGAAGACGGCGTCATCAGCCTCACCACCGCGGTGGGTGTGACGTTGCAAATCACCGACATCAACGTTCTCTGACCAAGGAAGACCCCACATGCTCGACGCCCTGCGCATGTCCCTCAACGCCCCGGCCGTACTCGGCTTCGCCGTGTACATCCTGGTGGCGGCCGCCCTGTTCGCGCTGTTCCAGTTCGTCTACACGCGCATCACCCCGCACAAGGAATTCGCCCTGATCCGCGAAGGCAACAGCGCCGCCGCCGTTGCCCTGGGTGGCTCCCTGGTGGGCTTCGCCCTGCCGGCCAGCAACATCATTGCCTACAGCGTCAGCGTCCTGGACTTCGTGGTCTGGGTGGTGATCGCCGCCATCGTCCAACTGCTGGCCTTCTTCGTCGCCAGCCTGGTGCTCAAGGACCTGCCGGGGCGCATCGCCCGTGGCGAGCACGCCGCTGCCATCTACTCCGCCTCGGTGGCCATCAGCATCGGCTTCCTCAACTCCGCCTGCATGACCCCCTCGACCTGAGACGGCGACGCGAGGACACCCCGATGAGAAAGCGCAACTCCGTACAGCTGGTCCTGGCTGGTGCCCTGCCGCTGGCCATCGCCGGCTGCAGCAAGCCCCAGGACACGGTCCAGGTCACCGCCACCAAGACCTTCAAGAACGTGCAGGCCTGCGTCGCCGACAAGTTCCCCGTGGACGTCTGCTCCGATGCCTACATGACCGCCATGGCCGACCACCGCGCCATCGCCCCCACCTACGACAGCAAGGACGCCTGCGACGCCGACTTCGTGCCCGGCTACTGCCAGGCCACCTCGGACGGCAAGTTCATGCCGCGCCTGGCCGGCTTCGAGCTGTCCATGACCAACCAGGTCAGCCGCGACACCTACGAGCAGGCCCAGCAGCAGGTGGTGCAGAGCACCGGCCACAGCGACAACAGCCTGCTCACCGGCCTGCTGATCGGCCACATGATGGGCAACAGCGGCAACCACTACTATTCCCAGCCGATCTACCAGTACCGCGACACCCGGGGTGGCTACTCCACCTCAACGCTGTCCCGGCAGATCGAGCAGGGCAAGACCTTCAGCCGCTCCACCCAGGCCCGCAGCAGCCCCTCCTCCACCTACACCCAGCAGACCCTGGGCAAGAGCCTGAGCAGCAAGACCGGCAGCACCAGCTCGGCGGTGGGTTCCACCATCTCCCGTGGCGGCTTCGGCAGCGAAGCCAACGCACGCGGTGGCTGGGGCGGCAAGACCGGCGGTTTCGGCTTCGGCGGCTAAGGACAGGCCATGCACAAGATCAGCATCGAAGAACGCCCCGACTGGCGTGAGCGCGTAGAGCGCGAAGGCTTCGCCTTCCACACCATCGACGGCGAGCGTTACTGGGACGAAAGCGGCTACTACCGCTTCACCCGTGAACAGGTCACCCAGGACATCGAGCAGCCCACCCGTGAGCTGCACCAGATGTGCCTGGACGTGGTCGAGCGCGTGGTGGAGAGCGAGGAGCTGCTCAGCGGCCTGGCGATTCCGCCGGCGTTCTTCGATCTGGTCCGCACCTCCTGGAAGGAAGGCCACCCGCACCTCTACGGGCGCATGGACTTCAGCTACGACGGGCGCGGCCCGGCCAAGCTGCTGGAGATCAACGCCGACACCCCCACCTCCCTGCTGGAGTGCGCCTCGGTGCAACTGCTCTGGCTGGAGGACCAGATCCGCCGCGGCGCCCTGCCCGCCGAGGCCGACCAGTTCAACACCCTGGCCGAAGACCTGATCCGCGCCTTCGACACCTTCGCCAAGGACACCCCCTTCTACTTCTCCGCCATCGCCGGCTCGGTGGAAGACCGGGGCACCACCGACTTCCTCGGGCGCATGGCCGGGCTGGCGGGCATCGACGCCCGGCACATCGACATCGAAGACATCGGCCTCACCGCCGAAGGCCGCTTCGTCGACCTGCAGGGCAACTGGATTCCCCGGCTGTTCAAGCTGCACGCCTGGGAGCACATCTTCCGCGAGCCCTTCGGCGAAGCCGTGCCGCGCTGCGACACCCAGTTCGTCGAGCCCGCGTGGAAATCCATCATCAGCAACAAGGGCATCCTCCCGCTGCTTTGGAAGTTCAACGAGGGCCACCCCAACCTGCTGCCCAGCCACCTCGACGCCGACCCGCGCGCCCCGGTGCCCAAGGGCTGGGTGCGCAAGCCGTTCTTCTCCCGCGAAGGCGCCAACATCGAGATCCGCACCGAAGGCGACGAACGCATCGCCGAAGACGGCCCCTACACCGACGCGCCCTACATCCTCCAGCAGTTCGCCCCGCTGCCTAAGTTCGGCGACAGCTACACCCTGATCGGCTCCTGGGTCATCGGCGACACCGCCTCGGGCATGGGCATCCGCGAGGACGACAGCCTGATCACCAAGGACACCAGCCGCTTCCTGCCCCACGTCGTCCTCGACTGACCCGCACCGCACCCACCGCTCCGCCCCTCTCCCCCACCCGATCCCCACCGGCTGCCCACCTCGGGCAGCCGGCTGTCCCGTGCCGCCCAAAATCCTATACAAACACTCGACAAATACAGCTTTTCTTGTACATTCACTCCATCCATGTACAACTTTTTACGGAGCCCACCATGAAATCGCGATTGGCCTTGCTCTTCTGTCTGCTGCTCAGCGCCTGCAGCCAGGTGGAAGTGGGCGACTACAAGGACGAGAACCCCACCCTGGACCTGCGCCGCTACTTCGTCGGCGGGGTGGACGCCTGGGGCATGTTCCAGGACCGCTCCGGCAAGGTGATCAAGCGTTTCCACGTCGATATCCAGGGTCGCGAAGAAGCCGGCCGGCTGATCCTCGACGAACGCTTCACCTACAGCGACGGCACCCGCCAGCAGCGGGTCTGGACCCTGCGCCCCGATGGCCCCAACCGCTGGCGCGGCACCGCCCCGGACGTGGTCGGCGTGGCCGAGGGCGAAGTCGCCGGCAACGCCTTGCGCTGGCGCTACGTGCTGGAGCTGCCGGTGGACGGCACCACCTACCACGTCAACTTCGACGACTGGATGTACCTGCTGGACGACCGCACCCTGGCCAACCGCTCCTTCATGACCAAGTTCGGCGTCGAGCTGGGCCAGGTCACCCTGTTCTTCCGCAAGCGGGACTGAACCCACCATGACCCTGCCCAGCTTCCCCGACGGCTACCGCGCCCTGGTGATCGGCGCCAGCGGCGGCATCGGCGGCGCACTGCTCGATGCCCTGGCCGCCGACCCGCGCTGCGGCCTCGCCCTGGGCCTGGGCCGTAGCAGCACGCCCCGGCTGGACCTCACCGACGAGGCCAGCATCGAAGCCGCCGCCCGCACCGTGGAGGCCGTCGGGCCGTTCCAGGTGATCATCAATGCCGCCGGGCTGCTGCACACCGAGCAGTTCATGCCCGAGAAGAAACTGGGCGACCTGAACCACGCCCAGCTACTGGCCACCTTCCAGGCCAACACCTTCGGCCCAGCGCTGGTGCTGCGTCATTTCAGCGGCCTGCTGGACCGCCGCCGCAGCGTCCTCGCGCTGCTCTCGGCCAAGGTCGGCAGCATCGGCGACAACCGCCTCGGCGGCTGGTACAGCTACCGCGCCTCCAAGGCCGCCCTGAACATGCTGGTGAAGACAGCCGCCATCGAACTCGCCCGCCGGCAGCCGGCCAGCGTGGTCGTGGCGCTGCATCCCGGCACCGTGAACACCCGCCTCTCGCAGCCCTTCCGGGGCGGGGAGACGGGCCGCCCGCCGGCCGATGCCGCGGAGCAGCTGCTGGCGGTCATCGACCGCGCCGGCCCCGAGGCCAGCGGCGGCTTCTACGCCTACACCGGCGAGCCCCTGCCCTGGTGAACCACCCCACGAGAGGAACGTGCCATGAACCTGCAGCAGCTGTTCAACCTCGCCCAGTCCCAACAGCTCAACAGCCTCGAACTGATCGCCCTGGAAGGCGGTAACTACGTCCTCCACGCCATCACCCCACAGCGCTGCGAGCCGGTGCTCGACGAACAGGGCAAGGTGCTCCACCTGCGCTCCATGACCCAGGCCCGCGACGTGCTCCAGGGCATCACCCCGGTGCCCTTCCACCTCGTGCAGCAGGTGGTGCAGGACGAAGCCTGCGGCCTCGGCGGCGGCCCGCAGGAGCCGATGCGCCTGCCGATCTCCCTGCAATCGGCCTGGTAACGCCATGCCCGGACGCCGCCTGGCGCTGGTCCTCGGCGACCAGCTGAGCTTCGATCTCGCCGCCCTGCGCGCCCTCGACCCCGCGCAGGACGCGGTGCTGATGGCCGAAGTGCAGGAAGAGACCCGCTACGTGCCGCACCACCCGCAGAAGATCGTGCTGATCCTCAGCGCCATGCGGCACTTCGCCGAGGCCCTGCGCCAACGCGGCTTCACCGTGCACTACGTGCAGCTCGACGACCCCGCCAACAGCGGCAGCCTGCCCGGCGAGCTCAGCCGCTGGGCCACGCAGCTGCAGGCGCGGGAAGTGCACCTCACCGAATGCGGCGAGTGGCGCCTGGAGCAGGCCCTGCGCGCCGTCGACCTGCCCCAGGTGTGGCACGAGGACGACCGCTTCCTCTGCAGCCGCGCCACCTTCGCCGGCTGGGCCGAAGGCCGTAAGCAACTGCGCATGGAGCTGTTCTACCGGCTGATGCGCAAGCGCACCGGGCTGCTCATGGAGCCCGACGGCAGCACCCCGCTGGGCGGTGCCTGGAACTTCGACGCCGAGAACCGCAAGGCCCTGCCCAAGGGCGTCAAGGCCCCGCTGCCGGCACGCTTCCCGCCGGACGCCACCACCACGGCGGTGATCGACCTGGTGCGCCAGCGCTTCAGCGACCACTACGGCCAGGTGGAGGGCTTCGACTACCCCGTCACCCACGCCGAGGCCGAGCGCCTCTGGCAATGCTTCCTCGACCAGGGCCTGGCCGCCTTCGGCGACTACCAGGACGCCATGGCCGAAGGCGAGCCCTTCCTCTTCCACGCACGCATCAGCGCCGCGCTGAACATCGGCCTGCTGGACCTGCGCCGCCTCTGCGACGACGTGGAAAGCGCCTACCGGCGCGGTGACGTTCCGCTGAACGCCGCCGAAGGTTTCATCCGCCAGCTCATCGGCTGGCGCGAGTACGTGCGCGGCATCTACTGGCTGCAGATGCCCGACTACGCCCAGCGCAACGCCTTCGGCAACCGGCGTCCGCTGCCCGATTTCTACTGGACCGCCGATACCCGCATGAACTGCATGCGCCAGGCCATCGGCCAGACCCTGGAGCATGCCTACGCCCACCACATCCAGCGGCTGATGGTCACCGGCAACTTCGCCCTGCTGGCCGGGATCGCCCCGCCGGCCATCTGCGACTGGTACCTGGCGGTCTACATGGACGCCTTCGACTGGGTCGAACTGCCCAACACCCTGGGCATGGTCATGCACGCCGACGGCGGCTACCTGGGCTCCAAGCCGTATTGCGCCAGCGGCCAGTACATCAAGCGCATGTCCGACTACTGCGGCAGCTGCCACTACAAGGTCAGCGAGAGCACCAGCGAGCGGGCCTGCCCGTTCAACGCCCTGTACTGGCACTTCCTCATGCGCCACCGCGACCGCCTGCGCGGCAACCACCGCCTGGGCATGATCTACCGCAGCCTGGAGCGCATGGACGAGACCAAGCAGGACGCCCTCTGGGCCCGGGGCGAAGCCCTGCTGGCCCGGCTCGACGCCGGGGAGGCGCTGTGAAGAAGGCCCACCTGCCGCAGAAGACCTGTGCCGCCTGCGGCCTGCCCTTCGCCTGGCGGCGCAAATGGGCGCGCTGCTGGGACGAAGTGCGCTACTGCTCCGAGCGCTGCCGCCGGCAGCGCGGCCCCACGCCTCAGGCCGGCGTGTAGAGCGACGGCTCCAGCCACCGGTCCATCAGCTCGCATTGCGCGGCCAGCAGGCGCCCGTTGCGCTCGTTGAGGCGGCGGCACTGCTGCAGCATCTCCCCCAGCTCCCCCCAGACCATCCGCAGGGCATTCGCGCGCTCCGCCGGGTAGCAGGCCAGCAGCCGCGCCATGCCGCCGCGCCCTTCGGCCAGGCGGTTGGCCCGCAGCACCCGGGCACGTCGTTGCGCGCGCTCGGCCATGGCATCCACCGCCTGCTGGATGTAGCCGTTGAGCGCGTCCACCTGGCCCTGGTCATGCCGCCCCAGGGCCGCATGCAGGGCCTCCAGGTGCTCCAGCAGCGCCGGCATGGCGCGGTGGTCCGCGAGCAGGTCCGCCTCCAGGGTGGCCAGCACCTGCTGGCGCTTCGCCGCGCTCACCCCTCCTGACCCCGGTGATGGCCCAGCATGCTGCGGGCCAGGGTCTCGGGCCGGGTGTCCAGGCCCTTCTCCCGCAGCAGCTCACGCAGCGCCAGTACCCGGTCGAGGTCGATCTCCGGCAGCTCGCGCAGGGCCTCCTGCAGCGCCTCCAGCGGCATCGACGCCTCCCGGGCACGCAGGCTCGCCACGCCTGCCGGCACCGAGGACGGCTCCCGATCATGACGGGACGTCGCCTCCAGTGGCGTCACAGGGGCTGCGGGCAGGGTTCGATTGATTTCCATGGGGCCTCCAGTGGGGCAAACGGGTTCCCTCCCACTGGGCGACCCGCATCGGCCCCCGCTTAAACGCCGCCGTGAATCGCGCGCACGGCGTAGCCCGGGCTTCAGCCCGGAACGGGGTACGCGCACCGCCGGGCAGACGGCCCCGTCAATACCGGCCGCGCAGCCAGCTCTGCGTGGCCATGGCGTCCTGCTGGCGTTGTTCCTGGCGGGCCTGCAGCTGGTGCCACTGGGCCAGCTGGTCATCCCGCACATGGGCCAGGCGCAACTCGTCGAAGCGCGCCTGCTGCAGCTCGGCCTGCAGCCGCTCCCGCATCTGTTCGAAGGTGGCCAGTTCGCGGCGCTGCCAGGCCAGGGCCCGGTGCAGGGTGAGCTTGTAGCGCTGGGCGTTGTCCCGCTCCAGGGGCGAGGCACCGCCGCTGGACGCGGCCGCCAGTTGCTCAAGGGCCTGGATGTTGGCCCGGCAGCGCTGGCACAGGTCGGCCTGGTGGGCCAGCCGTGCCTGCACGTCGCGGACCTTGCCGGCCCGCAACAGGGCCAGACGGTCGAGGGATTCGATGCGCTGCTTCATAGGCCTCCCAGCAGGTGCAACAGGTTGTCCAGGGTGGTTTCCAGTTCGGCCGCTTCATGGGTGTCCTGGCGCAGGTAGGCCTCCAGGCTGGGCGCCAGCTGCACCGCCCGGTCGGTGCGTGGGTCCTGCCCCGGGGTGTAGCCGCCCAGGGGGATCAGTTCGCGGATGCGCTCGTACACCGCGCGCAGCTCCTTGAACTGCCGCGCGGCGCCCTGGTGGCGGGCACTGGTGACCTGGGCCATGCAGCGGCTGACCGAAGCGGCGACGTCGATGGCCGGGTAGTGGCCCATGTCCGCCAGCCGCCGCGACAGCACGATGTGCCCGTCGAGGATCGCCCGGGCGCAGTCCGCCACCGGGTCCTGCTGGTCGTCGCCCTCGGCCAGCACGGTGTAGATGGCGCTCAGGCTGCCCTGCCCGTGCGCGCCGTTGCCGGCGCTCTCCACCAGCTCCGGCAGCAGGGCGAATACCGACGGCGGGTAGCCCTTGGTGGCCGGCGGCTCGCCCAGGGCCAGGGCGATCTCGCGCTGGGCCATGGCGTAGCGGGTCAGCGAATCCACCAGCAGCAGCACGTCGTGGCCCTGGTCGCGGAAGTAGCCCGCCACCGTGTGGCACAGCTCGGTGGCCTTCAGGCGCATCAGCGGCGATTCGCTGGCCGGCGCTACCACCACCACCGCCCGCCGCAGGCCCTCGGGCCCCAGGGCGTGGAGGATGAACTCCTGCACCTCGCGGCCACGCTCGCCGATCAGCCCGACCACCACCACCTCGGCCTTGGTCTGGCGGGTGATCATCCCCAGCAGCACGCTCTTGCCCACCCCGCTGCCGGCGAACAGCCCCACCCGCTGGCCCTTGCCCAGGGTCAGCAGGCCGTTGATGGCGCGCACGCCCACGTCCAGCGGCTCGGTCACCGGTCGGCGCAGCAGCGGGTTGACGCTGGGCAGGCCCAGCGGCAGCGGGTCACGCCCGGCCAGCCGCCCGCGCCCGTCGATGGGCTCGCCGAGGCCGTTGACCACCCGCCCCAGCCAGCTGTCGTCGATGCCCACGCGCTGGCCGTCACGCACCGGGAAGACCCGCGAGCCGGCCATCAGCCCCTCGGGCTTCTTGAACGGCATCAGGTAGGTGATGTCGCGGTCGAAGCCCACCACCTGGGCCTCCAACCCGCGCCCGTCGGCGGTCTCCACCCGGCAGCGCTGGCCGGTCATGCGGCGGCAGCCGAGGCTCTCCAGCAGCATGCCGGAGACCCGTACCAGGCGGCCGCTGACGGTGGCCAGCTGGACGCCGTCCAGGGAGCGCAATGCCTGGTCCAGGTCGAATCGTTCATCCAGTCCCATCACCTCAATGCTCCTTGATCAGGTGGTCGGAAAGCGTCTCCAGGCAGGCCTCCAGGCGCTGCTGGCAACCGATGTCCGCCTCGGCCTGGGCGGTGACCAGGCGGCACTCGCCCTGCCCCAGGCCCTCGTCCGGCACCAGGCGCCAGGCGGCGGTGCGCTCGGGAGCCAGGTCCCGCAGCCGTGCGCACTCCTCGGGGTTGAGGCGCAGCTCCACCTCCCCCGGGTCCCCCGGCAGCCCGGCCAGGGCCTCGTCCGCCAGGCTCAGCAGCTGCATGGGGCTCAACGTCAGCTCGCAGCGGATCACCTGCTGGGCCACCTTGCGCACCAGCTCCAGCAACTCCTCGCGGCGCCGCCGCTCCAGGTCGCGGTTGAGCGTGCGGTGCGCCTCGATCAACTGCTGCAGGGGCGCGCTGGCCTCCTCGAAGCGCTGCTGGGCGGCCGCCCGGATCTCCTCCCGGGCCTGGCGCCGT
The DNA here is from genome assembly GCF_900111835.1 of Metapseudomonas otitidis. Classification (GTDB taxonomy): domain Bacteria; phylum Pseudomonadota; class Gammaproteobacteria; order Pseudomonadales; family Pseudomonadaceae; genus Metapseudomonas; species Metapseudomonas otitidis. The sequence continues at coordinate 346,563 of NZ_FOJP01000002.1, read as the reverse complement.
CCCTCCGCCAGGCCCTGCGCCACGCCTTCGGCATGGCCGGCCGCGCGCCCCTGCTCGCAGCCCTCCTGGTAACCCTGCTCCACGGCCGCCTGGTAGCCGTTGGACAGGCCGGCCTGGCCACCCAGGCCGGCCTCCCGTTCGCCGATGACCCCGGCCAGACGACTGCGCGGCGGGAAGCGGTAAGGCCGCCATCCCGCACTGTCTCCCTTGATGACTCGGCTGTTCATGGATCACTCACTCCACGGTTTCTTCGCGGAACAGCTGGATCTGCAGCTCACCGGCAGCGGCCATTTCCCGCACCACGCCCATGATCTGCTTGCGCACCTGCTCCACACGGCTCAGCGGTAGCGGGCCCTGGCGCCGGCTGATGGATTCCATCTGCTGCGCCTGGCGCTTGGGCAGCGCGCCCTGCACCGCCTTGACCAGTTCGGCCTCGGCGCCCTTGAGCGCCACCACCCAGTCCTCCAGCGGGATGCTCTCCATCAGCGTCTGCAGCACCGCCGGGTTCTGCCGGGAGAGGATGAAGAAGTCGTACATCTCGTCCTCGATGCGGCTCACCAGCGACTCGCTGCGGGCCCGCAGCAGCTCGAACATCTGCCCGCGATCGCCCTTGAAGCGGTTCATGATGTCGGCGGCCTGCTTGACCCCGCGCACCTGGGACCCCTGGGTGCCGAGCACGGACAGGCTGCGCTCGATCAGCGCCTCCAGCTCGGCGATGACGTCGGCGTTGATTTCGGTGAGGTTGGCGATGCGCAGCAGCAGGTCGTCCTGGCGCTCGGCCGGCATCGACTCCAGCACGTCGGTGGCCATGGACGGCGGCAGGAAGGCGAGGAACACCGCCTGCATCTGCGCGTGCTCCTTGGCGATCAGCGCCGCGAACTGGCGCGGGTCGAGCCACTCCAGGCGGGCCATCTTGGCGCGGATTTCCTCGCCGTAGATGCTGTCCAGCAGGCTGCGGGTGATGTCCCCGCCCAGGGCCTTGCCGAGCATGCCGGACAGGTACTGGCGGGAGGCGCCCTTGATGCTGCTCTGCTCGCGGTAGTCGTCGAAGAAGCGCCCGATCACCTCCGACACCATGGGTTGCTTGACGTTGGAGAGCCGCGCCATGGCCTGGCTGAGGGCGACGATCTCTTCCCGGCCGAACTGCCGCAGCACGCTGGCCGACATGTCGTCGCCCATGCTCAGCAGAAGGATCGCCGCTTGCTCCAGGGAACTCATGGCGCGCCCCGGGGGCACGCGCTTGCGTACCGCCTGGTTCGCGCCTTCTTCAGGCGGAGTCGTTGTCTCGTTCATGACGACCTATCCAATGCTTGATGACTTCCGAAACCCGTTCCGGGTCGTTCCTGGCCAGGAGCTGCAAGTGCTCCACCTGCATCTCCAGGCCCGAGCCGGGCGCCGGCAGGCGCACCTCGGCCAAAGGGTTGGCTTCGCCGAACACCCCCCCGCCCAGGGCCTGGCCCGGTCCACGGCCGGGCAATAACCCCTGCTCCCCTGCCGGCAAGCCGTCCGCCAGGGCCGCTGGCGGCGCGTCCTGGCGACGGCGCAGCCCGGCCAGGGCCGGCCGCAGCACCAGGAACAGCAGCAGCAAGGCGAGTACCACCACTACGCCGAAGCGGGCGTATTCGTAGAGCTGCGGGCTCTCCCACCAGGCCACCTCCGGCTCCTCGGGCGTCTTGAGGGCCACGAAGGGCATCACGCTGAGGATCAGCTGGTCGCCGCGCTCGGCATCGAAGCCCACGGCACCGCGCAAGGTTTCTTCCAGCTCCTTGCGCGCGGCCTCGCTCCAGCCGCCCTCCGGCGCGGCGGCGGCGTTGAGCACCACCGCCACGCTCTGCCGGCGCAGCTGGAACGAGGGGTGGCGCACGTGGGTGATGCGCTGGTCCAGCTCGTGCTGGCGGGTGCTCTCGCTGCGGGTGCTGGTGGAGGCCGGGTTGTCCGTCGGCGGCGGAGTGCCGGCGGCCGGCTTCTGCGCGGCCGGCGGGGCGGGCTGGGCCGGCGGTGGGCGGTTGCTCAGGGAGCCCGGTACACCCAGGGCCAACTGGTCCAGGGTGTTTTCGCTGCGCACCACTTCGTTGCGCAGGCGCGGGGTGTCGCCGTAGGCCTGGATGGTCTCCTCCTTCTGGCTGAAGTCGAAGTCGGGGCTGACGCTGACCCGGTAGTTGCCGGCACCCAGCACCGGGGCCAGCACCGCATCGAGGTTGGCCAGCGCCTGCTGGCGGTAGCCCTCGGCCACCTGGCTGTCCTGCAGCGCGCCGTTGACCACACCCTGGCGCGACAGCAGCACGCCGTTCTGGTCCACCACGCTGACCGCCTCGGGGGCCAGCTGCGGCACGCTGGCCGCCACCAGGTTGACGATGGCCGCCACCTGCTCCGGGGCCAGGCGCTGGCCGGCGGCCATGCGCAGCATCACCGAGGCCTTGGCCGGCTCACGGCGGCCGATGACGAAGGAATGGCTGGGCTCCTGGGCCAGGTGCACGCGCACCTGGTCGACGCCCTTGAGCTCGGCGATGGTGCGCGCCAGCTCACCTTCGAGGCTGCGGCGCAGGCGCACGTCCTGGACGAACTGGCTGCTGCCCAGGGGCTCCTCGCGGTCGAACAGCTCATAGCCGGGGGGCACCGCCACCTGCACGCCCTTGGCCGAGAGCAGCAGGCGGGTCGCGGCCAGGTCGGCCTCGCGCACCAGCACCTGGCCGGTCTGCGGGTGCAGGCGGTAGTCCACTCCTTCGCCGTCGAGCACCTGCAGCACGTCGGCGGCGGGAAACGCCTCGTGGGCGCCGTACAGCGCGCGGTAGCCGACGCTGTCGCGCCACAGCCAGTAGACGACCATTGCCGCCAGCAGCGCGGCAGCGGCGGCCAGGCCGGCCATGCCCAGGCGGGGGTCGAGTCGCAGGCCACCGGCGGGCAGCCTGTCGCGAATGTTGTCGAGCACGCTAGAACTCCCAGTCCGGATCACACCGGCATGCGGATGATGTCGTCGAAGGCGGTGGCCAGCTTGTTGCGCACCTGCAGCAGCGCGCTGAAGGACACGCTGGCCCGCTGGCTCTGCAACATGGCGCCCACCAGGTCGGTGCTGCGGCCGCTGTCCACCGCCGCCATGGCCTGGCCGGCGGCGTGCTGCTGGGCGTCCACTGCGCGCAAGGCGGCGGTGAAGCTGTCCGCCGGGCCGGGGGACAGCCCCTCGGGCAAGGGACTGGCAGGCAACACTCCACCGCGGCTGGCCTCGGCCAGGGTGTGCTGGAGGTCCAGCAGGTGCTGCTGGACGCTGGCGATGCTGGGCATGGCGGTCTCCTTCCGGTTCAAAGCACCACGCCCTGCTGGCGCATGGCGCTGAGGCGGTAGCGCAGGGCCCGGGGCGTCATGCCCAGGCTGGCCGCCGCCTTGCTCTTGTGGCCGCCGCAACGGCGGATGGTGTCGATCACGTGCTGGTACTCGGCGAGCTTGGCGCTGGCCCGCAGGGCCGCACGTCCGCCTTCGTCGAGGCCGAGCCCGCGCAGGGCATCGCGGGGCACCGGCTGGGCGCCCTGCAGGCGCAGGTCGCCGGGCTGGATGTAGAGCCCGTTGCGCAGCACCAGGGCGCGTTGCAGGCAGTTCTCCAGCTCGCGCACGTTGCCCGGCCAGTCGTGCTGCAGCAGCAGGCGGCTGGCTTCGGCGGTGAGCAGTTCGCGGCCGGCGTCCTGGGGCGCGTGCTTGGCCAGCAGAGCCTGGGCCAGGGGCAGCACGTCCTCGGGGCGCTCGCGCAGCGGCGGGATGTGCAGAGCGAGGACGTCGAGGCGGAACATCAGGTCGGCGCGGAAGCGCCCGGCGGCCACCTCGGTCTGCAGGTCGCGGTTGGTGGCGGCGATGATGCGCACGTCCAGCTCGATCTCGCGGCGCCCGCCCAGGCGTTCGACGCGCTGCTCCTGCAGCACCCGCAGCAGCTTGGCCTGCAACGCCAGGGGCAGTTCGCCCACCTCGTCCAGCAGCAGGGTGCCGCCGTTGGCCAGTTCGAACTTGCCGGGCTGGGCGCTGACGGCGCCGGTGAAGGCGCCACGCTCATGACCGAAGAGGATGGATTCGAGCATCGACTCGGGAATCGCCGCGCAGTTGACCGCGACGAAGGGCGCATCCGGGGTGGCGGAGAAACGGTGCACGTAGCGCGCCATCAGCTCCTTGCCGGTGCCGGTCTCGCCGGTGATCAGCACCGGGGTACGCGACAGCGCCATGCGCTGGGCCAGGGCCAGCAGGCGGCGGCCGGTGCGCGAGCGGGTGACGAAGCCCTGGTCGGCCCGCGCGGCACGCGCCAGGCGGCACAGCAGCGCCTCCACCTGCCCATCGCCGAAGGGCGCCAGCAGGTAGTCGGTGCAACCCAGCTCCAGCAGGGCGGCGGCGCGCTCCTGGTCGGCGTAGCCCACCACCGGTACCAGGGTCAGGTTCGGGTGGCGCTGCAGCAGCTCGCCTGCCAGTTGGCAGGTCTGCTCGACGGGCAGGTCCCCCAGCAGCAGGAAGGCCAGGCCGCCGTCGCGCAGCTGGTCGCGGGCCTGGGCCAGGTCGAGGGCGGTGCGCACCTCGCAGCCGCCCAGGCACAGGGCCTCCAGCAGCGGTGCGTGGTGCTCGCTCCAGGGCATGCCGATCACCAGTGCCTGGCGCCAGGCGGCGGCATCGGGCCGGTCCGGCCCCGGCAGCGGGTCGGACCCGGGAAAGCGGAGAGCGCTCATCATGTTCACGGTGGTAACCCCCATTCGAAACGTCCTGTTCGCGAAACCTCGGGGCGCAGTCGTCCCCGCGCCCTGGCGTCGGATCGACGCCGGGCGTGTTCGCCTGTTGTTGGTAGGTGATGGATCGGAGGGCTCGGGAGGACGCAAGGGCGTCGACTCGTTGGCCTGGAAACGACGCTAGCACCGCATCAGAAAAGTCCACACACAAATGGCCTTATTTCCTGTCAGTCACGACAAGAATTCATCAATGCGGGGTTTTTGAGATCAATTGATTTAAAGCCTTCTTCGCCGGCTCCTAGTATCCGAATCGCACGCGGATGCAGGAGCCTTCTTTACTGCAACGCCCGGATAAAACCGGGCCGCGACCTGCGATCCAGGCATCCGCTGCGAAAGGACCGACAACGCTCTGCCAGGTTTCCTAAAGAACCTGGCGCCCGAACGGCCGCAGAGGATGCCCATGAACACAAGCCGAAAAATCCATAACGACGTGTCTGCCGAATGCATCACGACCCTGCAGCCGCAGAAGCTGGGTCGGCATTACCACCGGATCCCGGGTTACGTGCGGGACACCGCCTTCCGCTACCCGCGCCTGGTCAGCGACTACTTCCTCGGCCACTACCGCCTGAACCTGGAGCTGCAGGAGGTGCAGGTGGAGGAGCAGGTCGAGACGCCGCCCGAATGCATCTACCAGTCCCCCATCGGCCAGTTGGGCTTCGGCATCGACCGCAGCCTGCTGGGCGAGGTGCTGGAGAGCTACTACGGCGGCACGCCGCCGGCCAACCAGGAACTGCCGCCGGAAAGCAGCTCGGAGGCGCGCATGCGCGAGCGGATCGGCGGCCAGGTGCTGTCGCGCCTCGGCCAGGCACTGCTGGCCGGTGACGCACCGGGCCCGCTGGAGCGCCAGCACGACAGCTACGCCGAGGTGCATTGGGAGTACGTCGTGACCCTGCGCTACCTGAGCCACCTCAGCCAGCGCCCCGGCGACCTGCGCCTTTACCTGGACGCGGCCTGGACGGACGAACTGATCCGCCGGGTCTCGGCGCCGACCACACCGCGCCAGCTGGGCGACCCGGCCCGGGCCATCCAGCACCTGCCGGTGCGCCTGGACTGCGTGCTGGCGCGGGCGCGCCTGTCCCTGGCCGACGTGCTGGGGCTGCAGGTGGGCGATGTGATGCTGATCCGCATGGAGGAGCGGGTCGACGTCTGCATCAACCGCCAGAAGCTGTTCCGCGGCGCCCTGTTCGATGACCAGGGCACCCTCTTCCTCACCTTCCTGGAAAGCGAGAAATCCGCATGAACGACACCCCGCTCGACAACGACGACGGCGCCCTGCTGGCGAACGATGCCCTGGCCCTGGGCCCGCTGGATGACGTCACTCCGGTGACCGCCGCCGCCACCGCGCCGGACCTGCGCTTCTTCGGCAAGATCCCGGTCAACGTCACCCTGGAGGTGGCCTCGGTGGAGGTGGCCCTGAACGAGCTGCTGGATGTGGACGCCAGCAGCGTGATCATCCTCGACAAGCTCGCCGGCGAGCCGCTGGACGTGAAGGTCAACGGCGCGCTGTTCGCCAAGGCCGAAGTGGTGGTGATGAACGGCAACTACGGCCTGCGCATCCTCGAACTGGCCGGCAACCCGCTCCAGGGGCTGACCGCATGAGCGGCCGGCTGCGCACCCTCATCGCCGTGCTGGCGATGATGCCGGGGCTGGCGGGTGCGGCCGGCGGCGAACTGACGCTGTTCAGCCTGGAGAACACCCCCAGCGGGCAGGACTTCAGCGTCAAGCTGCAGGTGCTGATCCTCATGAGCCTGCTCGGCCTGCTGCCGGCCATGCTGATGCTGATGACCTGTTTCACCCGCTTCATCATCGTGCTGTCCATCCTCCGCCAGGCCATGGGCCTGCAGCAGAGCCCGCCGAACAACGTGCTGGTGGGCATCGCCCTGGTGCTCACGCTGCTGGTGATGCGGCCGGTGTGGCAGGCCTTGCACGACGAGGCCTACCTGCCCTTCGAGGAGGACCGACTGACCCTGCAGGAAACCCTCGGCAAGGGCCGCGACATCCTCGGCCGCTTCATGCTGGCGCAGACCCATGAGGCCTCCCTGGAGGCCATCGCCGGGCTGGCCGGGGAGACCCTGCCGGAGCGCCGCGAGGAGGTGGATTTCCTGCTGTTGCTGCCGGCCTTCGTGCTCAGCGAGCTGAAGACCGCCTTCCAGCTCGGCTTCATGCTCTTCGTGCCGTTCCTGGTCATCGACCTGGTGGTGGCCAGCGTGCTGATGGCGATGGGCATGATGATGCTCTCGCCGATGATGGTCTCGCTGCCGTTCAAGCTCATGGTGTTCGTGCTGGTGGATGGCTGGGCGCTGACGGTGGGCACCCTCGCCGGCAGCGTGCAGCCCTACTGACGGACGAGGAGCACGCCATGCTGACCCCCGATACCGCCGTCGCCATCATCGCCCACGCCGTGGAGGTGATCGCCCTGATCGTCTGCGTGCTGGTGGTGCCCAGCCTGCTGGGCGGGCTGGTGGTGGCCATCTTCCAGGCCGCCACGCAGATCAACGAGCAGATGCTCAGCTTCCTGCCGCGCCTGCTCATCACCCTGGGGATGCTGGTGCTGGCCGGGCACTGGATCCTCACCCGGCTCGGTGATCTGTTCATCGAGTCCTTCCGCCAGGCCGCGCGGCTGGTGGGCTGAACATGGCCGGCGATCCCCTGCTGCAGGCCACCACCGCCCTGGAAGGCCTGGCCCGCTACTGGTGGCCGCTGTGCCGGACCCTGGCGCTGTTCGCCACGGCACCGGGCTTCGGCCACCGCGCCCTGAGTGTGCGCGCCCGGGTGCTGCTGGCGCTGGTGCTGACCGGGGCCCTGGGCGGCGTGCTGCCGCCTGCACCGACGCTGGAGCCGCTGTCGGCCCCCGGGGTGCTGGCGACCCTGGAGCAGATCGCCGTGGGCGTGCTGCTGGGGTTGAGCCTGCAACTGGTATTCGCGGTGTTCAGCCTGGTGGGCGACCTGGTCTCGACCCTGCTGGGGCTGAGCATGGCGGTGTACAACGACCCGCTGAACGGCGTGTCCTCCAGCTCGGCGATCTACCAGCTCTACTTCATCCTGCTGATGCTGCTGTTCCTGGCCATCGACGGGCACCTGCTGGTGGTCAGCGTGCTGTACAAGAGCTTCCTCTACTGGCCGGTGGGCAGCGGCCTGCACTACGCCGGCCTGGATGCGCTGCTGGGCGGCCTGGGCTGGATGTTCGCCGCCGCCCTGCTGATCGCCCTGCCGATGGTGGTGTGCATGAGCCTGGTGCAGTTCGGCTTCGGCCTGCTCAACCGCATCTCGCCGGCGCTCAACCTGTTTTCCCTGGGCTTTCCCGCTGCGGTGGTGATCGGCCTGGCCTGCCTCTCGCTGACCCTGGCGAGCCTGCCGGGCAACTACCTGGAGCTGACCCGGGCGACCCTCGACAGCCTCGGCAACCTGCTGCTGGAGGCCCGCGATGGCTGAGTCCAGCGCCCAGGACCGTACCGAGGAGGCCACCGAGCACAAGCTGCGCAAGTCCCGCCGGGAGGGCCAGGTGGCCCGCTCCCGCGACCTGGCCACCGGCGCCACCCTGCTGGTGGCGGTGCTGGCGCTGCGCTCGGCACTGCCGGGCATGCTCGACGGCCTGGAGCAGCTGTTCCGCGAGGTGCACCAGTTGCCGGCGCCCGGCCACCAGGGCGCGGACGACCTGAAGGCGCTGGCCGGCCGCGCCATCGCCACCCTGGTGGGGGTGCTGCTGCCGTTGCTGGTGGTGCCGCTGCTGGTGGTGCCGCTGGCGCTGCTGGCCGGGGGCTGGATGTTCGCCTGGCGCAACGTGCAGCCCCAGGGCTCACGGCTCAACCCGATCAAGGGCCTGGGCCGGCTGGTGGCCTGGCAGAACTGGACGGAGCTGCTCAAGTCCCTGGCGAAGATGGCGGTGCTGGCCGCGGTGGCCTGGTTCACCTTCGCCCTGCGCCTGCCGGAGGTGCTGGCGCTGCAGCACGGCGACACCCTGGGGGCCATTACCGGGGCGCTGCGGCTGATGGGCGACACGGCGCTGGCGCTGGTGACGGTGTTCGTGGTGTTCGCCGTGCTGGACGTGCCGCTGCAGCGTTTCTTCTTCCTGCGCAAGCAGCGCATGACCCGCCAGGAGCGCAAGGAAGAGCACAAGCAGCAGGAAGGCCGCCCCGAAGTGAAGGGGCGCATCCGCCAGCTGCAGCGGCAGATGGCCCAGCGCCAGATCACCCGGGTGATCGACCAGGCCGACGTGGTCATCGTCAACCCCGAGCACTACGCCGTGGCGCTGCGCTACGACCCGCACCGGGCGCGGGCGCCCTACGTGATCGCCCGGGGCGTGGACGAGACGGCGCTGTACATCCGCCAGCTGGCCACCGCCCGGGGCCTGGAGGTGCTGGAGGCGCCGCCGCTGGCGCGGGCGCTGTACTTCACCACCCAGGTCAACCAGCAGATCCCGGCACCGCTCTACGGGGCGGTGGCCCAGGTGCTGCACTACATCCTGCAACTGCGCGCCTGGCGCCAGGGCCGCCGCGCGCGGCCGGTGCCGCCACAGCATTTCCCGATTCCCGACGACCTGTTGAAACGAGGCTGACCCATGCCCACCCTGTCCCATTTCCTGGCCAGCCTGCGCAGCGGGCGGATCGGCATCCCGCTGGTGATCCTCAGCGTGCTGGCGATGATCATCCTGCCGCTGCCGCCGCTGCTGCTGGACGCGCTGTTCACCTTCAACATCGGCCTGGCGATCCTGGTGCTGATGGTCAGCGTCTCGTCCCAGCGCCCGCTGGATTTCTCCCTGCTGCCGACGGTGATCCTGGTCACCACGCTGCTGCGTCTGTCGCTGAACGTGGCCTCCACCCGCGTGGTGCTGCTGGACGGCCACACCGGCAGCGGCGCGGCGGGCAAGGTGATCGAGGCCTTCGGCGAGGTGGTGATCGGCGGTAACTTCATCGTCGGCCTGGTGGTATTCGTGATCCTGATGATCATCAACTTCATGGTCATCACCAAAGGGGGCGAGCGCATCTCCGAGGTCACCGCGCGCTTCACCCTGGACGCCCTGCCGGGCAAGCAGATGGCCATCGACGCGGACCTCAACGCCGGGCTGCTGAACCAGGAACAGGCCCGCGACCGGCGCCGCGAGGTGGCCAAGGAGGCGGACTTCTACGGGGCCATGGACGGGGCCTCGAAATTCGTCCGGGGCGATGCCATCGCCGGCATCCTGGTGCTGCTGATCAACCTCTTCGGCGGCACCGCCATCGGCATGCTGGTGCACGGCATGAGCGGCGGCGACGCCTTCCGCCAGTACGCCCTGCTGACCATAGGCGACGGCCTGGTGGCACAGATCCCGGCGCTGCTGCTGTCCACGGCGGCGGCGATCATCGTCACCCGGGTCAACGAGTCCGCCGACATCACCGCCCTGGTGCAACGCCAGCTGCTCGCCTCGCCTTCGCTGCTGGCCACGGTGGCCGGCATCCTGGTGGTGCTGGCGCTGGTGCCGGGCATGCCGCACCTGGCCTTCCTGGCCTTCGCCGCGCTGGTGGGCTTCGTCGCCTGGCGGGTGGCACGCAGCGCCCCCCCGAAAGAGGCACACACCCTGGAGCGCACCGAGGCCCTGGCCCTGGCCATGGACAGCCCGCACAACGCGCCGCTGGGCTGGGAGGACCTGCCCGGCGTCGAGCGCCTGGGGCTGTCCCTGGGCTACAAGCTGGTGGGGCTGGTCAACGAGGCCGGCGGCGCGCCGCTGCCGCAGCGGGTGCGCGGGGTGCGCCAGTCGCTGTCCGAGCACCTGGGCTTCCTCCTGCCGGAGGTGCGCATCCGCGACAACCTGCGCCTGAAGGCTTCGCAATACAGCATCCAGATCAACGGCCAGACCATCGAGTCCGCCGAGATCCACGCCGACCGGCTGATGGCCATCCCCTCCCCCGAGCTGTACGGCGAGATCGACGGCATCCTCGCCACCGACCCGGCGTACCGCATGCAGGTGGTGTGGATCGAGCCCACCGAGAAGGCCCGCGCCCTGAACCTGGGCTACCAGGTGATCGACTGCGCCAGCGTGATCGCCACCCACCTGAACAAGGTGATCCGCCAGAACCTGCCGGACCTGCTGCGTCTGGACGACGTGGAACTGTTACTGCAACGCCTGGCCCTGGAGGCGCCCAAGCTGGCCGAGACCCTGCGCGCCCAGCTGGGCCTCGGCCCCATTCACCGCGCCTGCCGCCACCTGCTGCAGGACGAGGTGCCCCTGCGCGACGTGGTGACCCTGGCCACCGCCCTGCTGGAAGGCAGCGAGAGCACCAAGGACCCGCTGCTGCTGGCGGCGGATGCGCGCTACGCGCTGCGCCGCACCATCGTTGCGCAGATCGCCGGGGAGCGCGGCGAGCTGGGGGTGTTCCTGCTGGACCCGGCCCTGGAGAACACCCTGCTCGGCGCCCTGAGCCTGGCGCAGCAGGCCGGGCCGGTGAGCCTGGACGCGATCCCCGTGGAACCGGCCCTGCTCAACCAGCTGCAAGGCGCCATGCCCGCGGTGAAGGAGCGCCTGCGCCGCGAGGGCCACCCGCCGATCCTCACCGTGATGCCACAGCTGCGCCCGCTGCTGGCGCGCTACGCACGGGTGTTCAGCCCGGGGCTGCACGTGCTCTCGCAGAACGAGATTCCCGAGCGCGTGGGGCTCAAGGTGGTGGGCACCCTGGGTTGAGCAAGGGGTCTGGAAATCGATGTTTAAGGTGCTCTCCGGGCCGGTCGCTTTCCAGACACAGGCAGGCAGTCCAGCCAGCCACACAGGCAACTTGCAGAGGAAGTACCCATGGCTTTGTCGATTCACACCAACTATTCCGCGCTGGTCACCCAGAGCAGCCTGAACCGCACCAACAGCACCCTGGCCCTCAACCAGCAACGCCTGGGCACCGGCCTGCGCATCAACTCGGCCTCCGACGACGCCGCCGGCCTGCAGATCGCCACCCGCCTCAATGCCCAGACCCGCGGCATGGGCGTCGCCAACCGCAACACCGGCGATGCCATCTCCCTACTGCAGACCGCCGAGGGCGCCTTCAACGAAATCACCAGCATCGTCCAGCGCATGAAGGACCTGGCCACCCAGTCGGCCAACGACACCAACAGCGCCAAGGACCGCACCTCCATCCAGGCCGAGTTCGACCAACTGGCCAAGGAAGTGGAAAACATCTTCGGCAACACCACCTACGCCGGCGACAACCTGTTCTCCGACACCGGCAAATTCTCCAAGGCGGTCAACTTCCAGATTGGCGCCACCGCCGCCGAGACCCTGACCCTGGACGTCAGCGCCAACATGGCCACCCTGAAGAAAACCCTGACCGAAGAGCTGTCGAAGCTGACACTCGAGGACAACGCCAAGTCCACCGCCAGCATCACTGCCCTGGACAGCACCCTGGACGCCATCGGCAGCATGCGTGCCTCCTTCGGCGCCAACATCAACCGCCTGAACCACACCGCCAACAACCTGGCCAACATGAAGGACAACACCGACCTGGCGCGCGGCCGCATCCTCGATGCCGACATCGCCACCGAAAGCGCCAACATGACCAAGAACACCATGCTCATGCAGTCCGGCATCTCCATGCTCAAGCAGGCCGGCCAGATGCCCTCCCTGGTGATGTCGCTGCTCGGCTGACCGGTTCCTCCCCCTCCAGCCTGCGCTGTCCAGCAGAGCCTGGCTTTACGCCTCGGGAAACCGGGGCGTCTTTTTTGCTTTGGCGGCGGATGAGCCTGCTGGACGGTTTATCCCCTCATCCGCGCCGAACCCGGTTACGCAAACCCTTGGCACGGAATGATTCCGGTACAACCGCAGAAACAGAGAAAAAACCGACAGAAAAAATCGCAAACTCTGTAGAAGCCACGTCTTCCCCGGCTTCACCCCCTCCGTCCTGAATGCAACGTCCTCCTCCCTTCGCCCCTCCCCCGTCAAAAGGGCTTATTCAGAGCGATTACGCCCTGACGCACCTCATTGCAAAGACGCTCCAGCCGCCACAACGAAGCCTTCACGAAACCTTTCCAGTTGGCGAATTTCGCCGCACATACCCGCTACTTCTCGCATTCCGAGGAAGCAGCCTTAAAGGCTGACCTGACAATAGGAAATTTCGCCAAAGACAATACTCGCCACCACCTCCCAAAAACCTGACTCCACCCTCAATAATCGCACCCGCATCCCGGCCCTTCCCCGAAATTCTGACCGAGATGTCGGATTTTGCTTACCCATGGAAAGAACAAGAAAATGAGTGGAGGCCACATGTCTTGCATCTACTTGCGAACCGGTCGTACGGACTGCCAGGTCCGCTTCCATCCGCTGCGTTTTCAGCTTTCGTTGATCCAGGCCGACCAGGAGGAGCGGATCGAACTGGGGTTCTCCGGCAGCAAGGTGCTGGAGCGCCTGCTGCAGTCCCCTGGCGAGGTGGTCTCCCGGGACGAGCTGCTGCAATACGCCTGGCACGACCGCGTGGTAAGCCAGGGCAGCCTCAACCAGCAGATCTACACGCTGCGCCAGCTCCTGCACGACGAGCGCCAGCGGGAGATCATCCAGACGCTGCCGCGCCGGGGCTACATGTTCAATCCGGGCTACCTGCTGCAGATCACCCACGAAACCGAGCCTGTGCCTGCCTCCGCCGAGGAGCCGGCCGTGCCGGCCCCCCTCGCCGTCCCTGCGCCCGTGACGGCCCTGGAAGACCCTGCGCCTTCGCTGCAGCCCGCCCCCTCACGTTTCGCGCCCGCACGCCCCACCCTGCGCTCCTGGCGGCAGCGGCTGCCCGTGGCCCTGGGCGCTGGCGTGCTGGGGCTGTCGCTGATCGGTGCGGTGCAGGTGTACCAGCCGCCGGAGTTGCGGGCGATGGCCACGGAGACGCTGCGCCTGGGCCAGCTGGACATCCTCCTGGTGGAGGACAACGCCCAGCAGTTGGCGGAGCTCAAGCGCAATGCCCTGATCTTTCGCGACCAGCTCGCGCGCGTGGCACGCCGCCCGGCGGACCTGCTGATGTACAGCAGCGCCGACTTCTATGAGGTGATCTGCCTTCAGCCGGACGGCCGCGCCAACTGGCTGATGGTCCATCAGGACCAGGTGGGACGGGTCTCCGACCAGCAGTGGCGGAGGTGCCTGCAATGATCCGGCGCCTCGACCGCACCCTGTTACGGGGCGTGCCGCTGGTGGCACTGGCCCTGCTCGCCAGCGCCGGGCTGGTCGCCTGGCAGCGCCAGCCCCACCTGCCCGCCACCGGCTGCTTCAAGGTCCAGGGCGAGGCGGTGCTGGCCGATGGCCGGGTGATGCCGATCACCCACACCTCGATGCTGCACGACGGGCGCTTCTACTCGACGATCAAGCAGGACCGCACCGGCGTGCTGGTGGTGGCCGGGCGGGTGGAAGTGGACTGGCTGGGGGCGATCGAAGTGAAGGTCGAGCACGGTGGCGTGGCCGGTGATACACACGGGGTGGACGGCCAGCTGGCGTACACCCTGCTGCGTCATACCCAGCCCGGGGCACGTGTCCATGTGCTGCCCGTGGCCGGTTGTTTCTATGGCATCGAGACCCATCGGGTCATCTGCCCCTACCGGGTGGACTCACCCACCCCGCCCCCCATGACTTCGGTGGAGGGGCTGGCAGGCCCCTGATAGCGCACGCCTCCGGCGCCGACACGCGCCTGGGCATAGCTGTCGCCGAACAGCTCCCGATAGAGCCGCTCCGCGTGTTCGGTCAGCAGCAGGATCTCGATGCGGCGGTTGGCGCCATCCTCCGGTGCCTCGGGCCGCACCGGCATGACGTCGGCCTGGGCAGCGACCTGCAGCAGCCGCTGCGCTGGCAGCCCGCCGCCCAGTAGCGCATTGCGCGCCTGCAGGGCTCGGTCCCCCGAGAGGTTCCAGTTGTCGTAGCCGGACTGCCGATAGGGCACCGCATCGGTGTGACCGCTGAGGATCAGGCGGTTTTCCACCCCCGCCAACACCTTCGCCAGGGCCTGCAGCAGGCCGGTGAAGTGCGGCTCCAGCCGTGCGCTGCCACGGGCGAACATGGCCCGGCGCTGGTCGTCGTGGATGAGGATGCGCAGGCCCTGGGGCACCACGTCCACCTCCAGGTTGGCCAGGGCATCCACCTCGCCGGCCATGTCGCGGATCATCTGCGCCAGGCGCTCCAGGTCCTCCACCGTGCGGAACAGCTGGGACGACCTGGACGCATCCTTGCCCTTCGCCACTGGGTTTTCAGGGCGGCGTTCGGCCACCTTGCGTTCGGCAGGAGCAGCCTCGGCCCGGGGCGCCGGGGAGTCCTCGGGCTTCTTCGGTGGCTCGCGGCGCGGGGCCAGGGAAGCCGGGCGGCCTTCCAGGTCCAGCGGCAGCCGGCTGGTGCCGTCGAACACGCCGACACCGCCATCCACCATCGGGTTGAGCATCAGCTCCCCGGCGCTGGGGCTCTGGGAGCGCGCCTGGGGCTGGACGATCCAGAGCACCATGAACAGCGCCATCATCGCCAGGGTGAAGTCGGCGAAGGCCACCTTCCAGGCCCCGCCATGCTCGTCGTGGTGCCCCTTCTTGCCCTTGCGCTTGATGATCACTTCATGGCCGTGGGCCTTGTCGCCGCTGCGGCTCATGCTTTGCTGCGCTCCTCTTCGTACTGGTTGACCCAGGTTTCCAGCTGCTTGAAGGGCGGCTTGACGTCCTGCTCGATGAGCTTGCGCCCGGCGTCCACCGCCAGCAGCGTGGGCTTGCCGGCGACGTGGGCGACCAGGGTGGTGCGCACGCACTCCAGGGCCGACAGCTCGGTCTTCACCCGCTGGCCCATGGCGTTGCTGAGCGGGTCCATCAGGCAGTAGCAGAAGAAGATGCCGAGGAAGGTGCCCACCAGGGCAGCAGCGACGTGGTTGCCGATGTCGGCCACCGAACCGCCGATGCTGCCCATGGTGATGATGATCCCCATGATCGCGGCGAGGATGCCGAAGCCCGGCATCGCCTCACCGACCTTGTGCAAGGACTTGGAGGGCTGCAGCAACGCGTGCTCCATCGCCTCCAACTCCTGTTCGAGAAAACCCTCCAGCTCGTGGGCGCTGATCTTGCCCATGGCCATCAGGCGGAAGTTGTCGGCAATGAAGAACATCAGGTGCTCCTCCCGCAGGATCAGCGGGTAGCGGGCGAACAGCTCGCTCTGCTCCGGGGCCTCGATGTGCTCGTCGAGCACCTTCAGGCCACCCGCGTCGACCATCTCCAGCAGCTCGTACAGCAGCATCAGCAACTGGCGCTGGAACTCCTCGCCGCGAGGTCCCTGGGTGAACACCGTCTTCAGCTGGGCGAACATCTCCACCAGCACGTCCTTGGGGTTGGCGACGATCAGCGCACCAAGCGCGGCGCCGAGGATGATCACCATCTCCGACGGCTGCCAGAGCACCCGCATGTCGCCGTGGGCCATGGCGTAGCCACCGAGAACACAGGCCACGATGATCAGGCTTCCAATGATCTTCTGCATGGTCGGGACCTAGGCGGCTTCGGTGAGGAACTGGCAGGCGCGGCCAAGCGCCTGCTTGACCAGCTGGCAGACCCGCGCATCGGTGACTTCGAGCACCAGGGCGATCTCCTTCAGGCTCAGGTCCTGCTGGTAGTACAGCGTCAGCACCAGGCGCTCGCGCTCGCTGAGCTGGGCCAGGGCCTGGCTCAGCAGACGCTCCTGCAACACGCGGGCCTCCGGGCCGGGGGTCTCGCCGGCAAACTGCAGGTGCTGCTCCTGCAGCAGCACGTCGAGGCTCTCGATGGCCTCGCCGCACTCGGCGCGCAGGTGCTCCTGGTAGGCCGCGCAATCCAGCCCGGTGGCGGCGAGGATCTCCGCCTCGCGGGGCACCCGCCCCAGTTGCCGGGCCAGGGCGCGGATGGCATCGCGCACCCGGTGGGTCTGCTGGCGCAGCTGGCGCGGCCGCCAGTCCAGGCGGCGCAGTTCGTCGAGGATGGCGCCACGGATGCGCAGGGAGGCGAAGCGCGGGAACTGCGCATCCGGCTCGCCGTAGCGGCGCAACCCCTCCAGCAGGCCCATCAGGCCGATCTGTTCCATGTCCTCGCGGTCCATCACCTGGCTGGCCTGGAGCGAGAGCTGGCGGACGATGCGCTTGACCAGCGGCAGGTACTGCAGCAGCCAGCGCTGCTCCGCCTCGGCGGAGTGCCGGCGCGGGCCGGCGGTGAAATCGGGTTGGTCGGTATCGAGCGGAAGAATGGCGTGCATGGGGGCGACCTCATTGGGCGATCAGCTTGCTGACCAGCAGGTTGTCGAAGGGCTTGGCGGCATTGCGCGCGGCGAAGTCGGCGTTGAGTCCCTCCTCGAGGCGCTGGCGCAGGGCCTCGAAGCCCAGGGCGCGCAACTCGTCGGCCTGGAGGGTGGAGAGGTTGGCGGCGACCGAGCTGCGCACCATCGGCACCACCTGCTCGAGCTTCTTCTTGTCGGTGCCGGCCGGGCCCTGGAGCACCACGTCGAGCACGAAGTAGTGCTCGCGCTCGCGCCCCGGCAGGCTGAGGATGATTTTCTCCACCGGCAGGAAGACGAACTCGACGGAGGGCTCGGACTTCTTCTCGGCCTCCTCGCGGGGCTCGCCACCCGGGGTCAGCGCGGCCAGGGCCGACTGCACCAGCAGGTGGTTGACCGCAACGCCGACGGCGACGGCCACGGCGTTGAGCACGAAGATCAGCAGGATCAGGCGGTTGGTGGACATGGGACCTCACTCGGTGAATCAGACGGTTACCAGCACGTCGTCCCGGCCGTCGTGGCGGGCGCTCTGGCGTTGGGTGTCGAGGGGGTTGGCGTGGATCGCCAGCACGGCGGGGCCGTCATCGCGCCCCTGCCGCTCGCGGCCCGGTTGCCCGGAGCCGCCCTCGGTGGAAACCGAGACGCTGACCGGCAGGCCCTGCTGCCCGGCCAGGTCCTGGCGCAGGCGCTCGCTGCCCTGCTGCAGCAGGCGCGCGACGTCGCCTTGGGACGCGGCGATCTGCACGCTGAGCTGGCCGCCTTCCTGGCGCAGGACGATCTCCAGGCTGCCCAGCTCGGCCGGGTCCAGGCGCAGCCGGGCACTCTGGCTGCGCTGGCCCAGCTGCAACTCCACGCTGTCACGCAGGGCCTGCAGCATCTGCTCGCCCCAGCGCGCCTGGGGGCCGGGCAGGTGCACCGTGCGCTCCAGCGGTCGTTCCGCCGTGGTCTTGGCCACCTGGGTCGGCCGCCCTGGCGAGGGGGCAAACCGTGGCAGCTCCAGCAGCGGTTCGCGCAGGCTGGCCTCGACGGGCAGGCGCCCGGGGGCCGAGTCCTGCCGCTCGCGGGTGCTTGGCTCCATCTGAACGGGTACGGGCTCACCCTCGGGCAGCAGCGTCTGGGCAGGCATGGCCTCCCCTGCCCAGGCCGGGCGCTGTCGCGGCAAGGCCAGGCGCTCGTTCAGCCCCTCCGGCATGTCATGGCGTACCGGGTCCCGCAGGGTTATCTGCAGGTCACGCTGGCCCTGGGCAAGGGCCAGCAGCGAGGTCGGGTCGATCAGCTCAGCGGGTTGGGCGCTACCCGCTGCCTCGTCCACGGCGGGTGCCATCGGGGGTGGCGCCTCCTGGGCGAGCAGCGCCAGGATCGGGTCCCAGGCCTCCACGACCTCGGGGCGCTCGTCGGCAGCACGGGCGGCGCTCGGCAAGGCGGGGGCTTGCGCCGCCCCGCTGGTGGGCGGCGCCAGGGTGTTGATGTCCATGGGTCAGGCTCCGGTTTGGCAATCCGTGGTCAGGTAGGCCTGGCGGCCCTCGGCGGCGTCCAGGTCATGGCTGAGCTGGCGCTCCAGGCGGCGCAGCTCCGTGCGGCAATCCCGCTGAGCCTGCTGGTGCAGGCGGCGCATGCGGCGGCACACCAGGCAGTCGGCGACGCCGACGTGCCCCTGCTGGCGCAGTGCATGGAGGCAGCGGGCGATCTGGGCATCCAGGGGTGCGAGGGCCTCCCATTCGTGGCCGGTGAGCACCTGCACCAGGCGATCGGCCAGCGCCGCGAGGCGGCGGTGTTCAGCGGCGAGTGGCATTGACCCCCTCCCAGCCTTCGCGCAGCACGCCCAGCAGGCGCACCACTTCGTCCAGCCCCTCCAGGGAAAGGGACACGCTGACCTCGGAGAGGCGATAGATGCAGTAGTCGTAGAGTCGCGCCAGGCCCTGCACCAGCTCGCCGCCGGCCTCGTAGTCGAGGGCGCTGGACAGGCCGTTGAGGATGTTCAGGCATTTCTCCAGCGACTGGCCCTTCTGCTGGTACTGGCGCGCCTCGATGTGGCCACGGGCGCGGGCCAGCTCGTCCAGCAGGCCGTCGAACAGCACCAGCACCAACTCGTAGGGGGCCGCGGCGGCGGTGCGGGCCTCCAGGTCCACGGCGCGGTAGCCGCCGTAGCTGTCGTCCAGGTTGAACCCGTTCATGCGAACAGCCCTCCGGTCTGCTGCATCGAGGCCAGGGCCTGGGTCATCGCCGTGTACTGGCGCAGGTAGCGCTGGTAGGAGGTGTCGTACTGCCGCTGCAGGCTCTCGAACACGCCATCCATGCGACGGATGTTGCTGGCGATGGCATCGCGGCGGCTCTTCAGCTGACCCGTGCTGCCGATGTACGGCGTGAGGCTGCGCTCCAGGCTTTCCACCAGGCGTCCGGGTTCGCGGAACAGCTTGTCCAGCTCCCCGGGTTGCTCGGCCAGGGCCTTCTCAAGGCGCTTGGTGTCCAGCGTGAGCTTGCCGTTGCGGTCGGCACTGACGCCGTACTCCACCAGGCTGCGACCCCCGAAGCCGCTGCGCAGCACGGCATTGAGCCGGTTTTCGATGCTGCGCACGGTGGCGTCACCGGCCAGCGGCCCGCGACCGCTGCCGTCGCTTCCGCCGCTCGCGGTGAGGCTGTCGAAGCTGCCCAGCAAGGTATTGAAGGCATCGATGAAGCCTTGCACGCGCTCGCGGGTGCCCTTCTCGTCCCGGCGCACGGTGACCTGCAGCGGGCTTTCCCCCGGGCGGTGGGCCTGGGTGAAGGTGAGCGAAACCCCCTCCACCACACCGTCGAATCGGTTGGTCGGCTGGGTCAGCAACAGGCCGTCCTCGCCCCCCAGGCGGACCTGGGCGTCCCGTGCCTCGGCCAGGGTCCGCGGGTTGGCAACAGCGGCTGCCAGCGGGCCGGAGCCTCCCTGGAGGGACAGACTGATCGCCTGGGCGGCACCGCTTTCCCGCGCACTGAGCACCAGGGACAGCTTGCCGTCCGCCCGTACCAGCGTCGTGCTGATGCCACTGCCGGCCAGGGTCGTGGACAGCGCCTGCTGCAGCTCCTCGGGGCTGTTGCGGCCATCACCGTCGCGGTCGACGCTGGCCAGGTCCAGGCTGTAGGACTTGCCGGCTTGCTGAAGGGTCAGCACCCCCTGGGTGCCGATGCCGTCCGCCGTCAGCCCTTCCAGGGCCACCTGGTGGGCGCTGGCCAGGCGCTCGACGAAGAAGCTGTAGCGCCCCGTGCTGGCAGTCGCCCCGACCTGGGCCGTCGCCCGGCCCTCCTGACTGAACACGGCTTCGTTGGCCAGGATCGGCCGAGTCTCGCTCTTGAACTCGCGGATCGACGTGCTGAAGGTGCGCAGCGCCTTGTCGAGGTTCGCCAGCGCATCGCCCTGGGCACGGTAGGCCTGCTGACTGCGATTGGCCCGCGCCCGGGCTGCCTGCACCTCGAAGGTGGCCAGCTGGGTGGCCTGCTGGCGGGCGTATTCGGTATCGATGTTCATCGGGATGGCTCCTTGGAACTGGCAATGGTGACCAGCGCCGGAGCAAGGCCGATGCCAACTGCTGAAAGCCACGGATCACGGGGCTTCCAGCCTTTTGCGGAGGAAGCTCGACAAGATAAGCGCACGTCCCCTGAGGAATGCAGGTTTCCGCTTGCTTCCTGTTTCGGCGTTTATCCGCCAACCACTGGCGGACGTGCTGACGGGTTCTCCCCGAGGAGCAGGTCGGCAGCAAAGAGGCACGTGCGGAGGCGCCCCTGGCAAATGGACGAGAACGACGCAGCGCCTGTCGGCGCGATCAGAAGCAGCAGATGCAGAGGGTACGAGGGCGAGGGAAACGGGCAGGCTGACGAGTCTGGCGGGGGCATAAAAAAGCCCGCACCCGGCGCGGCTCAAACACCGGGGCGGGCAAGGAGCAACCTCAGGCCAGCAGGCTGACCACGGTGAAGCGCGAGAGCTGGGCCTGGGCGATCACGGCCTGGGCGAGTGCGCCATAGGCGTTCGGGCCCTGGCCCATCAGGTCGTACAGGGAGCGGGCGAAGGCCTGGGCCCATTGGCGTTCGTCCCGGGCGTCGGCCTGGGCGAGGAATTCGCGGATGTCCTCCTGCCGCTGGGCCAGTTGGTCGCGCAGGGTGTCGATGCGCTCCAGCACGCCGAGCACGGAGTCGAGCAGGCTGCGCAGTTCCCGGGGGCTTTGCCCGTGGGGTTCGGACAGGGCCTGCAGGCCCTCTTCGCGGCTGGCCAGGCCACGCCGCTCGCGGGGGAACAGGCCGCCCTCCCCTTGCACCTGCAACTGGTCCTGCAGGGTGCGCCACTGGGCTTCGGGGGCGCTGAAGCGCAGGGCGCCGTCACTGTCCAGCTCGGCGCGCAGGCCGGCAGCGCCGAGGCCCTGGTTGAAGCGGCGCAGCACCTGTTCCGGGGCCAGCCCTTCGTCCAGGGCCACCGCCAGGGCTTCGCCCGGCTGGCGGGTAAAGCTGAACACCAGGGTTTCGCGGCCGGCGGCGCGGATGGCCTCCAGGGAGTCCAGCCCCTCCAGGCGGAAGCGGCTGCGCACGGGCTCGCCAAGGCGCAGCCGCAGGTCGGCGTCCAGGGACTGCGCGGTGCGCGCACCGCGTTGCTGCAGCAGGGCATTCACCTCGCGGGTGGCCTGGCGCAGGGTTTCGCGGTCGGCGGGGCGCGAGGCGGCCAGTTCGCGGCCGAGGTTGAGCTTGAGGTGGTCGAGGCGTCCGGCCAGCTCGCCCAGGTACTGGTCAGCGGCCTGCATCTGGCTCAGTTGCTGGTTGAGCTGCAGGTTGAAGCTGGACGGTTTGCCGGGCGAGCGCTGGGCCGGGCTGCGCGCCGTCGAACGGTCGGGCGCCACCGTGCGCGACGGGGCGCTGGTGGGCTGGGCTGCCGGCGTCTGCTGCCGCTCACGGGGGGGCGGCAATGTGGTGGGTGAGAGTGCGGTGGGGTCGACCTTCATGGTTCGGCCTCGGTCAGAGCAGGTTGAACAGGGACAGGTCCTGGATCGCCAGGTAGGTCTTCTGGCTGGCCTTGATCGACAGCTTGTAGTTCTCCAGGTCAAGCGTGGCGCTGGGGTAGTCCAGGTGGGAAAGGTCGTACTCGAGCCGCTGGTTGACCAGCGAGCGGTCCTCGTTGGCCTGGGTGAGCAGGTCCAGGGTTCCCTGCCGCCCTCCCAGTTCGGTGATGGCGGCGAGCACGCCGTCGAGGCTGCGGTCGAGCACATCCAGCAGCTCACCGGTCTGCTTCACCAGGGCCGGGTCGCCGCTCTGCATGCCGGGCGCGAGGAAGGCCTGCTGCAACGCGTGCAGGCCATTGAGCACCGGCAGGTCGGGGCCGAGCATGGCCAGCAGCGTGACGTTCTCGTCCAGCAGCACGCCGCTGCCCACCACGGCCTGGCGTACGCCGGCATTGCCGCCGGGGCTGTAGCGCCCGGTGGCCGGGTCCTGCAGCAGGGCCGGCTGGTCGATGCGGGTGCCGGAGAACAGGTAGCGCCCGGACTCGTCGCGGCTGTTGAGCAGGTTGGCCAGCAGGCCTTCCAGCGTCTTCATCTCCGCGGCGATGGCGCCCAGATCCTGTTCGGAGTGGGTGCCGTTGCGAGCCCAGAGCAGCATGTCGCGGATGCTGAGCAAGGCATTCGAGGTCGAGCGCAGCTGGGTCTCCTGGGCGCCGAGGCTGGAGGAGACGCTGCCGATGTTGAGCCGGTACTGGGCCAGGCCCGCCTCCTCCCGCGCGTTGCGCAGCAGGCGGACGCTGGCGATGGGGTCGTCGGAGGGCTGCAGGATGCGCCGGTTGCTGGAGACCTGCTGCATCAGCCGCCCCACTTCCAGGCCGTTGCGGTTGAGCGCTTCGCCCATCAGTGCGCGGGTCTGGGCATTGGTGACACGCATGGGGATCTCCTCAGAAGCTCGCCAGCATGGCGTCGAACAGGGTGTTGGCAGTGGCGATCACCTTCATGTTGGCCTGGTAGGCCTGCTGGTAGGCGATCAGGTTGGCGGCCTCCTCGTCGTCATTGACCGCGCTGGTGCCGTCACGCAGCGCCTGGGCCTGCCGGGTCACCTGGGTGGCGGCGGCGAGGTCGTCCTGGTTCTGCCGGCTGGCGCTGGCCACCTGGCCGAGCAGGCCGGCGTAGGCCTCGTTGAAGGTGGTGGACGAGCCGCCGAGCAGCACCGGCTGGCGGCGCACCTCGAACAGCGCCAGCAGGGTGCGGTTGTTGCCGGCCTCGCCGGGGGTGTCGGAGAACGCCAGTTGGTCAGGGGTGATTCCGGTCAGCACCAGCAGCTGGCTGATGCTGCCCGGCTGGTGGCGGAACAGGGGCTGGCCCGGGTCGCCGTTGCGGTCATAGCCGGTGGTGAGCACGTCGTTGACGCGGCTGGCGAAGGCTCCGGCCATTTCCCGCAGCAACGCCTGCTTGGGCCGCAGCAACTGCGTTTCGCTGGTCTGCAACGCCCCCAGGGTGCCGCCCAGGCCATTGGGAGAGAGGCCGGCACGGGTGGTGGCGAATTGCAGTTCGATGCGCTGGCGGCCATCACCGTCGCGCACCACCTCCAACCGGCTGGGGGTGCCGCCGATCACCAGCGGCTGGCCGCTGTCCAGGGCGATGTCGTAGGCACCCTCGGCGCTCTCGCGGACCTGCAGGCGCACATGCTGGCCGAGCGCCTTGACCATTTCGTCGCGGTGGTCCTGCAGGGTGGCGATGTCGCCGCCCACGGCCTTCGCCTCGGTGATGCGGCGATTCATCAGGGCCAGGTTGGCGGTGAGCGCGTTGATGTCCACCACCACCGCCTCGCGCTGGGCAGCCAGGCCGTCGAGCTGGGCCTGGAGCCCGTTGGAAAGGCTGTTGAAGCGCTGCGCGAGGTTGCCCGCCTCGGTCAGCAACTGCTGGCGAAGGGCCTGGGACGACGGGGTGGCGCTGGCCTCGCTGACGGCGGCGAAGAACTGGTCGAGGCCCTTGCTGATGTTGGAGCCCTCGCCCGCCAGGAGGCTTTCCACGGCCTGGAAGTAAGGTCGTGCGCCCGCCTGCAGCTGCTGCTCGGCACCGGCGCGCCACAGCTGGCGGTTCTGGAAGGCATCGGCGATGCGGCGGATGGCGGCCACGTCGACGCCGGCGCCCGGGGAGGTGCCCTGCCCGGCCCGCGACTGCAGCACCGGGTCCAGGCGGCTGTAGCCGGCGGTGTTGCGGTTGGCGGTGTTCTGCGCGGTGGCGGCCAGGGCGATCTGGCTCGCCTGCAGGCCGGTCAGGGCGATCTGGCTGATCAGGCTCACGCGTCGTTCTCCTCGTGCCCGGTTCGGATGCTGGGGGCGAAGGCCGCCGAATGGGCCGGCGGGCTGCCTCTTACGGGAGAAGGGGCGACCGGCCGGCTCGGGCCGTTAAGGTCGCGGAGGATGCTGCGGGTGTAGGCGCGGGTCTCGGCGAAGGGGATGGACTCCACCCAGGCCTCGGTGGACACCTCGCCCAGGCGCGGGTCGCCGAAGCGCTGCAGCCACTCGTCCACCCGGCCGGGCCCGGCGTTGTAGGCAGCCAGGGCAAGGGCCGGCTGCTGGTCGTAGCGCGCCAGCAACTGCTCCAGGTAGGCGCGCCCCAGGCGCAGGTTGTAGCCGGGGTCGTCCAGCAGGCGCTGCGGGTCGAACGGCAGCCCCAGGGCCTGGGCCATGTCCCGGGCGGTGTCCGGCATCAGCTGCATCAGGCCCAGGGCGCCCTTGGCCGAGACCGCTCGCGCGTCGCCGGCGGACTCGTGGCGGACCACGCTGCCCACCAGTGCGCGGAGTCCTGCGCTGCCCCTGGCCAGGGTCGACAGCGGCGTGGCAGTGCTGGCAGCGAGCCCGGCGGCCCCCGCCAGCCAGGTGCCCATGGCCCGGCTGCGGGCAGGTTGCGCCGGGTGCGGCATGGGGGGCGGCAGGTGCCCGGCCGGTGCAGCAGGCAACACGCCAGGCTCGGGCGGCTCGCCGCCGAGCTGGCTGACCAGCAGCCCGGCGATGCCGGCCTGGCCGCTGCCGGCCAGGTGCCGGGCCAGGGCCTCGTCATGCAGGTCGCGCAGGGTGTCGAGCTGGCGGCTGCGCAGGGGGTTGCCTTCGGACAGCACATCGCCGGCCTTGCGCATCTCCTTGAGCAGTTGCTGGAGGAACAGCGCCTCGAAGTCCTCCGAGGCGGCCTGCAGTTGGCTGCGCGGTGCACGGGTCGGATTCAGGTCCCGGCCGGCCCGCAGCGCCAGCGAAGGGGGAAGGGTCGATGCCATGAGGCCTCCTTAGATCACTACCAGCTCGGCGTTCAGGGCTCCCGCGCGCTGCAGCGCCTGGAGGATGGACATGATGTCGTCGGGAGTGGCGCCCAGGCGGTTGACGGTGTCGATGATGCTTTCCAGGCTCGTGCCTTCGGGCCACTGGAACATCGGATTGGTCTGCTGCTCCACACCCACCTCGGAGTTGGGGGTGACCGTGGTCCGCCCGCCGGAGAGCGGTGCCGGCTGGCTGACCTGGGGGTTCTCGGTGATGGTGACGCTGAGGGTGCCATGGGCCACGGCAGCGGCCTTGACCCGCACCCCCTGCCCCACCACCACGGTACCGGTGCGGCTGTTGAAGACCACCTTGGGCCGGATGCGTCCGGGGTCCACCTCCAGCGCTTCGAGCTGGGCCATGAAGGCCATCCGGGCACTGGCGGATACCGGCGCACGCACGGCCACGCGTGCTGAGGACAGGGCACTGGCGGTGTTGTCGCCGAACGTCTGGTTGAGCGACTCCACCACCCGGTTGACGCTCTGGAAGCCGGGCTCGCGCAGGCTCAGCAGCACCTCGGGGCGCTCGGCGAAGTCGCTGGGGATGCTGCGCTCCAGGCTGGCGCCATTGGGGATCAGCCCGGAGGTGGGGCTGTTGAGGGTCACGCTGGAGCCGCTCTGGCCTTCGGCCTTGACGCCGCCCACCAGCAGGTTGCCCTGGGCCACGGCGTAGACCTCGCCGTCGATGCCCTGCAGCGGCGTCATCAGCAGCAGCCCGCCGCGCAGGCTCTTGGCATCCCCGAGGGACGACACGGTCACGTCCAGGGTCTGCCCCGGCCCGTAGCCGGGCGGCACGCTGGCGGTGACCATCACCGCGGCGGCGTTCTTCAGCTTGGGGTCGGTGCCCGGCGGCAGGTTGATGCCGAACTGCTTGACCATGTTGGCCACCGACTGGTTGGTGAACTTCACCTGGTTCTTGTCGCCGGTGCCGTCGAGCCCCACCACCAGGCCGTAGCCGAGCAGCTGGTTGTCGCGGACGCCTTCGACGTCCACCAGGTCCATCAGCGGGACACCGAGGCTGGCGGGTTGCCAGGCGAGCCCGAGCAGGCCGAGCAACAGGGTGGCGGGGATGCGCATGGGGGCACTCCGTTAGAGGGGGAACAGGGGGGAGGTGAAGAAGCGGGTCAGCCAGCCGGCGCTGTTGCTGTCGTTGAGCACGCCGCGCCCGGCGTAGGAGATCCGCGCGTTGGCCACCTGCTGGGAGGACACGCGGTTGTCGCGGTCGATGTCGTCGATGCGCACCAGGCCGGTGAGGCGGATGTACTCGTCACCCTGGTTGAGGCGCAGGGCCTTCTCGCCTCTGACCAGCAGCACCCCGCCCGGCAGCACCCGGTGCACGGTCACGGCGATGGCGCCGCGCAGGGTGTTCTGCTGGGAACTCTTGGCCGAGCCGGAGAAGTCGCGCTCGGCGCTGGCCTGGTTGTTCAACCGGTTGTAGGGCCGGTTGCGCAGGGTCGGCAGCGGGATGTTCAGCGAGGAGCTCTTGTCGAAGCTGGTGCCCGCGCTCTTGCTGGACTGGGTGGACTCGTCCAGCACCACGGTGACGATGTCGCCGACGCCGATGGCGCGCTTGTCACGCAGCAGCGAGCCGCCGTAGCCGGACCGGAACAGCCCGCCGGAGGTGGCCGGCTGCCGGGCGTAGTCCAGCTCCGGCGGCTGGAAGGCCGAGGAGTCCTCGTCGGGCAGCAGCTCGCGGGCGCTCTGGCAGCCGCCCGAGACCAGCGTCGCGATCAGCAGCAGCAACAACAGCAGGACGCGCATCACGGTGTTCATACGGTCTGGTTCAGGAACTGCTGCATGCCGGAGGCGGCATCCAGCACCTTGGCGTTGGCCTCGTAGGCACGCTGGATGGCGATCATGCTGACCATGGCCTCCACCACCTGCACGTTGGAGCCTTCGAGCACCTTCTGCTTGATGTCGCCAAGGCCCTCCTGGCCGGCCACGCCCTCCACCGCCTCGCCGCTGGCCACCGTTTCCTTGTAGAGGTTGCCGCCCAGGGCCTCCAGGCCGCCGGGGTTGGTGAAGTTGGCGAGCATGATCTGCCCCAGCTCGCTGGGCTGGGCGGCCCCGGGGAGCACGGCGGTGACCAGGCCGTCGCGGCTGACGGTGAACTGAGTGGCCCCGGCGGGCACCTGGATGGCCGGCAGCAGCGGCAGGCCCTGGGCGGTCACCAGCATGCCCTCGCCGTTGAGCTGCAATTGGCCGTTCTCGGTGTACCAGGTCTCGCCGTTGGGCGACTCCACCTGGAAGAAGCCGGGCCCGACGATGGCCAGGTCCATCGGCTGGCCGGTGGGCTGCATGTTGCCTTCGGTGAACACCTTCTGCGTGCCGGCCACGCGCACCCCGCTGCCGAGCTGGATACCCGAGGGCACGGTATTGACCTGGTCGGCCTGGGCACCGGGGGGTAGTTCGATGGCGTAGAACAGGTCCTCGAAAACGACGCGGTCGCTCTTGAAGCCGACGGTGTTGACGTTGGCCAGGTTGTTGGCCACCGCCGCCAGGGCGGTGTCCTGGGCGGCGAGCCCGGTCTTGCTGACCCAGAGGGCGGAACTCATGGGGGTTCTCCTTGGTGTGGGGGCGGCGCGCTCAGGCGCCGCGGATCATGCGGTTGCCGTTGGCGGCGAGGTCGTCGGCGGCCTTGAGCAGCTTCACCTGGGTCTCGAACAGGCGGCTGAGGCCGAGGGTGCCGGTGAGCTGCTCGATGGCCGAGACGTTGCTGCCCTCCAGGTAGCCGGCGGCCAGTTGCACCGTCTCGCTGTCGGCGGCCGGGGTGCCGTCGACGGTCACCAGCAGGCCGGTGGCGTCCTTGCGCAGGCCGGAGGCGGGGATGTCGACGCGCTTGATGCGGCCGACCTCGGCCATCAGGTAGTCGCCGCGCGGCTGGATCGAGACGGTGCCGTCGCTGCCGATGGACAGCCGGTCGTAGGGGGGCAGTTGCAGCGGGCCGCCGTCCCCCAGCACCGGCCGGCCGCCGAGGCTCAGGCGGCCTTCGGCGTCCACGGCCAGGCTGCCCTGGCGGGTGTAGGCCTCGCGGCCGTCCTGCAGTTGCACGGCGATCAGGCCGGGGCCGCGGATGGCCAGGTCCAGGTCGCGCCCGGTGGCCATCAGCGGGCCGGGGTTGAGGTCGAGGGCGCTCGGCTGCAGCCGGGCGAGGTGGCGGCTGGCGTAGCCGGTACCCGGCACCTCCACGGCCTCGGCCCGCTCCAGGTCGGCGCGGAACCCCGGGGTGCTGACGTTGGCGAGGTTGTTGGCGCGTACGTCCAGGGCGGCCTGGGTGCGGTACGCGGCGGTCATGGCGGTGTAGCCCAGTCGGTCCATGGCGTGTTCCTCAGACGGCGGCGAACAGCGCCTGGATGAGTTCCTTGTTGGTGCTCACCACCTTGGTGTTGGCC
This sequence comes from Metapseudomonas otitidis, assembly GCF_900111835.1. Taxonomy (GTDB): domain Bacteria; phylum Pseudomonadota; class Gammaproteobacteria; order Pseudomonadales; family Pseudomonadaceae; genus Metapseudomonas; species Metapseudomonas otitidis. Next base: position 317,965 of record NZ_FOJP01000002.1, on the reverse strand, counting down.
TGGTAGTTGCGCTGCCCTTCCATCAGCCCCACCAGCTCGCGGGTGAGGTCGACGTTGGAGCCCTCCAGGGCCTTGCTGCTGATGGGGCCGAACTGGCCGCTGTTGGGCGTGCCCAGCAGCGGCGTGCCGGAGGCGCTGGTCTCGCTCCAGCTGGTGCCGTTCTGGTTGGCCAGCCCGCCGGGGTTGGTGAAGCCCGCCAGCACCAGCTGGCCTTCCAGCAGGCGCTGGCCGTTGCTGAAGGTGGCGTAGAGGCGTCCGTCCTTCTCCACCGCCATGCCGGTGCGCTCGCCGGTGGCATAGCCGTTGGCGCGGTTGGTGCCGATGACGAAGGGCGAGCCGTACTGGGTGGAACCGGCGTAGCTGAGGGCCAGGTTCAGCGGCTCGACGCCGGGCAGCGGGTGGGTGATGGTCACCGGCCCCACGGGGGCGGCCAGGGTGCCGCTGGTGCTGAAGCTAAGGGGCTGGGCGGCACCGACACCGGCACCGTCGACGAAGTAGCGCACGTCCCACTGGTTGCTGCCGGTGTTGATGAAGTACTGCGTGAGGCTGTGCTTTTTCCCCTGGGAGTCATACACCGGCGTGGTCTGGGTGCAGGTGTAGGTGTCCGGGTTGCTCGGGTCGAAGGGGGTGACCTTGGGCGGGGTGGCGTTGGCGTCGAGGTTGGCGGCGAAGTCCACCCGGTTGCTGGCCTGGGCCGGCAGGTTGCCGGTCTTCTGCTGCAGGTCACCGAGCACGCCCGCCTGCAGCACGCCGGCCGCATCCACCGGGTAGCCCTGCAGCCGGCCACCGCCCGCCGTCAGGTAGCCCTGCTCGTCGGTACCGAACATGCCGGCACGGGTGTAGCGGGTCTCGCCACCGGCGCTGCGGGTGATGAAGAAGCCGCCCCCGCCGATGGCCAGGTCCAGGTCACGGCCGCTGGCGTTGATGGAGCCGCGCAGGCTGATGCTCTGGGTCACCGCTTGCACCTCCACGCCCATGGGCTGGCCGGAGGAATACAGGCTGGCGAACTCGGCGCGGGAGGACTTGAAGCCGGTGGTGGCGGAGTTGGCGATGTTGTGGCTGACGGCGTTCAGGTGCTGGTTCACCGCATTCAGCCCGGTCAGGGCAATGTTGAAGCTCATGGTCTACCTCACAGGGACGATCAGGCGCCGCCGAATTCGACGACGTTGTAGAAGGGCACTTGGCCAAGGCCGGCCACCTCCAGCACCGGGCCGGTGGCGCTGGTGCGGACCTGCACCACGCGGCCGGCCAGCTCAACCGGCGGCATCTCGCCGCTGTCGGTGCGCACCTCCAGGCGGTAGCGGCCCTCGGGCAGGCCGAGGGCGGCGGGGTCGATGCGCACGGGCACGCGGCCGGGCTGCTGGGGGCCGAGCTGCAGCGTGGTGCGCCGGCCGCTCTCGCTGACCAGTTCCAGCTGGGTGCTGCCCGAGGGGGATGTGAGGCGTATCTCGCCGTCGATCACGCGGCCGGCGAGGGTCACGCTGTCGCTGGCGACCTTGACCTGCTGGCCCACCAGCCCGGCGGCGGTGAGGGTCTGCAGGTTGTCCACCAGCACCAGGCTGCCCTGGGCGACCCGGGTCAGGTTGGCCATGCTGCGCACCTGGGCGAGGTTGGCGTACTGGTTGATGTACTGGCTGCTGTCGGCGGGGTTGGTCGGATCCTGGTTCTGGATCTGCGCACTCATGAGGGTGATGAAGGTGTTCTCCATCTGGGCCACGTCGCGCAGGTCGAAGGCCGGGTTGGCCTGCACCTCGCGACCGGCCGGGGTGCGGCTGGCGGTTTCGTTGTCGATGCGGTTCATCAGGCTTCTCCCAGGCGCAACAGGCCTTGCTGCATGCTCTTGACGCGGTTGAGGACCTCGACGTTGGTCTCGAAGCCGCGCGAGGCGGAGAGCATGTCGGTCATCTCCTCGATGGGGTTCACGTCCGGGTAGAACACGTAGCCGTCGCGGTCGGCAAGCGGGCTGCCCGGCTCGTAGCGCCGGCGCGGCTCGGCCTGGCTGGCGATCACGTCCAGCACCTGCACCCGGGCGCCGCCCAGGCCCGCGGGACGGGACAGCTCGCCGTTCTCGTAGATGGCGGCGAACAGCGGCTTGCGTGGCCGGTACACGGCCTCGCGGCTGCCGGCGGCGGATTCGACGTTGGCCAGGTTGCTGGCGATGGTGTTGAGGCGCACGGTCTGGGCGTTCATGGCCGAGCCGGCGATGCGGTAGATGGCGTCGAAGGACATGGTCAACGGCCCTCGATGGCCTGCTTGAGGCCTCGGAACTTCATGGTGAGAAAGGTCAGGCTCGTCTGGAAATCCATGGCGTTGCGGGAAAATTCCGCCTGCTCCACGCCCTGCTCCACGCTGTTGCCATCCAGGGAGGGGTTGAACGGCACGCGGTACTTCAACCTCGGCGCCTGGTCCTCCAGGCCCGGCAGGCGGTACTCGGCGCCCTGGCGCATCTGCTCGGCAAAGTCGAAATCCCGGGCCCGGAAGCCGGGGGTGGACTCGTTTGCCAGGTTCGACGAGAGGATTTCGCTGCGCTGCATGCGCAATTCCAGCGCCTGGGCGTGAACCCTCAGGCTGTCTTCGATTCGTATACTCATGGGCCCTCGGCCTCCTCACGGATGGGGACGGATGCCCTATCGCAGGAAGCGTGCCGGGTTCGGGCACACCCTAAATTTTTCTTATTTTTCAGTCAGTTGAATGAATTCATCAGCCAACCAGAATCGTCCCGGGCTTCCGCTTTCGAACGCCTCCCGTGCCCACGCGGGAAGGCTCGCTTCCGCCCTCTTCCTCGTGCTCGCGGGCGTGGTCGCGCCCTGTGCCAAGGCCGACACCAAGGTCGCCAGCCAGGTGCTGGAAGCGGTCGCCCAGCAGCAGGACGCGCGCCTCGACGCGCTCGCACTCAGCAAGGGCTGGCAAGGCCTGGAGCACACACTGGAAAGCCAGGTGCTGGGAGAAACCGCGTCGCTGAAGCCCTGCAGCGGGCCCCTGTCAGTGACGGCGGAAGCGACCCTGCCCGACCCGCTGGCCCGCCAGCGCTACCGGGTGAAATGCCCGGAAGGCTGGCAGCGGGTGGTGGTGAGCCAGGCCAGCGTGCGCCTGCCGGTGCTGGTCAGCCGCGTTGCCATCGAGCGCAACGCGACGCTGGAGGCGCGCCAGCTGGAGCGCAAGGTCATGCCGCTGGAGCGCCTGCGCCGGGGCTTCTACCAGACCCCGGCAGAGGTGGTCGGCCAGAGCGCCCGGCGCAGCCTGCGCGCGGGCCAGGTGATCGGCCCGGCGAGCCTGGCGCCGCCGGTGCTGGTGCGGCGTGGGCAGCGGGTGACGGTGGTGGCGGCGGTGGGCGGGCTGAACGCCTCGGTGGAGGCCGAGGCGCTGGAGGATGGCCGCCAGGGCGAGCGCATCAAGCTGCGCAACACCTCCAGCCGCAAGCCGCTGGAGGCGAAGGTGACGGGCCCGGGGCAGGTGCAACTGCCCTGAGCCCTGTCAGGCCCAGGGTGCAGGCTCGCCGAAGAGCCGGCCCTGCACGCCCTGGATGCCCATTTCACGCAGCACCGCCAGTTCCCCTTCGGTTTCCACGCGCTCGGCGATCAGCGGCAGGTCGATGCTGTTGGCCGCGCGCTGCATGGCCTCGATGAACAGGCGCTTGTCGTTCTCCTGGTCGATGGCGCGGATGTGGCTGCCGTCCACCTTGAGGTAGGCCAGGCCCAGGCGGGCGAGGTTGCCGATCATGCTGAAGCGCCCGCCGAAGTGCTGCAGGCTGAGGGCGAAGCCCAGCTCGCGCAGGCGCCGGGTGAGGCGCTCCAGCACGGCCTGGTCGGGCAGTTGGTCCTCTTCCAGCTCCAGGGTCAGGCGCGGGCCCAGCTGTGGGTGCTGGCGCAGCAGCTCGAAGGCGCGCTCCAAGGCGACGCGGTCGCGCAGCAGCGCGCCAGAGAGGTTCAGGGCCAGCGGGCGATCGTGCCCGGCCATCTGCTCCAGCACCCGCTGCAGCATCACCAGGTCGAGCCGGGCGGACCAACCGAAGCGCTCCAACCAGGGCAGGAAGCGGCCGGCGGCGATGCTGCCGCCCTGCCCGTCCGGCAGGCGCGAGAGCACCTTGTGGTGCAGCACGCGCTGGGGATCGCGGCTGTCCACCACCGGCTGGAAGTACAGCTCGAAACGCCGGGCGGCCAGCGCCTCGTCCAGCAGGCGGTGCCAGGTGTGGCGGTCTTCGCCGCCCTGCGCCGCGTCGCTGTGCTCGACGCAGGCCCAGGCCTGGCCGCCTTCGCGCTCGGCGCGGGCCAGGGCCTCGTCGGCCAGGCGCATCAGTTCGTCCTGGGCCTCGCCCGGGGCGAAGGGCGCGAGGCCGATGTGGGCCACCGGCAGGCTGTCGGTGGCACCGGTCTCGGCCAGGCTGACCAGCGCGGCGTCGAGGCGCTCGGCCAGGTGCTCGGCCTCCTCGCGGGTCAGCCCCGCGCCCAGCAGGACGAACTCGCCACCCCGGCTGCGGGCCAGGGGGAAGCCGGCACCGGCACGCTTGAGCTGCTCGGCCACGGCCTTGAGCAACTGGTCGGTGCGTGGGCCACCGAGGCGCTGGTTGAGGCCGGCGAGGTCGTTGACCCGCAGCAGCAGCAGGTAGCCGTTGCAGGCGCGCTCGTCGCTGCCCAGGCGGTCCTGCAGCTGCAGTTCGAAATAGCGGCGGTTGCCGAGGCCGGTGAGGCTGTCCTGGTAGGCCTCGTCGCGCAGCCGCTCGCTGCGTTCGGCCTGTTCCTGGAACAGCGCCTTGAGCTTCTCCACCATCTGGTTCATGGCCTGCACCACCCGGCGCAGCTCGGGGGTGCGCGGCAGTTGCGGCAGGCTGAGGAACTCGCGGCGGGCGATGGCGTGGGACTGCTCGACCATGTAGTCCAGCGGCTTGAGCTGGCGACGCAGCAGCACGGCGCCCAGGCCGGCGCTGGCCAGGCCGCAGACCAGCAGCCAGCCGAGGGTGCCCAGGGCGGTCTGCCAGAGCTTGGCGATGGCGAACATCGGGTGGCTCTGCACCTCGACCCGTGCGGCCTGGGTCCAGCCACGGCTGACGATGGCGTCGCCCCCGGCGGACTGCAGCCCCACCAGGGCGACGAACCACTGCGGGACGTTGGCCGCCACCGCGTCCGGCACGCCGGTGCGCTCCACCATCACCTGGCCGGTGGCGGTGTCGACCACGCGGATGCGCTCGAAATAGCCGCTGTCGAAGATCGAGCTGACCATCAGCTCCACCATCGCCGGGTCGTCGATGTGCGGCGTCAGCGACAGGCCCAGCGCCGTGGCGGCGTCCTGGGCGTGGGAACGCAGCTGGTTCTCGTACTGCTCCCGGGAGCTTTCCAGGCTGACCATGAAGCTGCCGCTGAAGGCAACGACCAGGAACAGGCAGATGGCGATCAACAGTTGTTTGAACAGGGACATCCGGACTCCGCTATTCGCTCGTGGGAAAGCCTTCGGCTTTCATCTTCTTCAAAAGGTCCTGCCAGCGTGACAGCCGCTTGGAATCACCCACCTGCTTGCCGCCCTTGCCGGCGAGCCACAGGCCCTCGGCGTTGAAGGCGTACACCGGCAGCAGGTCGCTGCGCTGGCTGGCCGGCAGGATGCCGCCCACCAGGTTGTCCAGCACCAGGGGCACGGCGTCGGGCCGGGCGTAGTAGGTCAGCACCATGTGCGCCTGGTTCAGGCGCAGGGCCTTGACGTAGGTGATGCGCAATTTCTCGCTGGGCACGCCGAGGTGGCGCAGGCTGATGTACTTGGCGATGGCGTAGTCCTCGCAATCGCCGGCGCCCTTGCGCAGCGCCTCCACCGGGGTGGCCCAGTAGTCCACCTGGCCCCAGGTGGCGAGGTCGTCGGTGAAGCGCAGCTTGGCGTTGAAGAAGCGGTTCACCTCTTCCAGCTGCTTCTTCTCGTCGGCGCCGGCCAGGCGGCCCAGCAGGGCCTGCCATTCATCGACCCGGGCCTTGCCGGGACCGAGGGGGCCGTAGAGGGCTTCGGCACGGCGGCTGATGAGGGCGAAATCCCAATCGGCGTGGAGCGCACCGGCCAGCAACGCCAGCAGGCATGGCGCGGCCAGCGCCAGTGTGCGCCACCCCCTTGCCCTGCCCACGGTCCGTCCACTGCCTTGCACCATCGCCACCGACCACCAGGCCTGAAAACCCGGCGCGCATGGTGCGGATTCGAGGCGGAAAACTCAATGGCGTTGTGCCGCTACGGCGCGGTGTTGGCGGGGGGTACGTCGCGCTTCAGCACGCCCAGGGCCTGGACCAGGCTGGCCTGGGACAGCTCGCCCAGGTGGCTGCCGACCTGGCGCCCCTCGGCATCGAAGAACAGCGTGGTGGGCAGCGCGCGGGAGCCGACCCGCTGCCCCAGCCGGGTGCCGCCATCCAGCAGCACGTGGCCGAGGCTGAGCCCCTCCTTGGCCAGGTAGTGGCGGACCGTTTCGGCGTCCTCGCCCTGGTTGACGAACAGGAAGAGCACGTCGGCATGCTGCTGGGCGGCGCTGGCGAGCACCGGCATCTCGCGGCGACAGGGCGGGCACCAGGTGGCCCAGAGGTTCACCACCAGCGGCTGGCCCTGGTAGTCCTCCAGCCGCACCGGCCGGCCGTTGCGGTCCTGCAGGGCCACCGGCGGCAGGCGGGTGCCGCGCTCCAGGGCCTGCATCAGCGCCTGCCCCATGCCCCACAGCAGCAGCCCGCTGAGCAGCGCGACGCCCAGGGGCCGGCGCAGCGGCGGGCGCCGCCAGAGCAGCCAGCCGGCCAGCGCCAGGGCCGCCAGCACGCCGGGCCAGGCGATGAAGCCGCCGTCGCGGATGTCCAGCACCTGCCAGGGGGCCTCGCGGAAGTGCTCGGCATAGGCGACGACGAACGCCAGGCGCGCGCCCACCAGCGCCACCAGCAGCAGGTTGAACAGCACCGCCTCGGGGTTGTGCCCGCTGCGCCGCCCCAGCCACCCGCCAACGACGGTGGCCAGCAGCAGGCTGGCGAGGATCAGCAGGTGCGAAAGCGCCAGGGTGAAAGGCCCGAGGGTGAGGGTCAGCATGGGGTCTCCGGGGTGCCTGGGGCGTCGAACGGCCCGACGGTGGGGCGGCACCGTGCAGCAAACCGCGCAACTCTTCAAGCCTTGCCCGGACTTGATCCAGCGCAGCGCCGCAGCACCTATGCTTCCCCAGAATCAGCGCATCAACGACAAGGAGGCAAACCATGCGCCTGTTCTTTCTGGGTGGAGCCGGGACGGTGACCGGCAGCAAGTACCTGCTGGACCACAACGGCAAGCGACTGCTGGTGGACTGCGGGCTGTTCCAGGGCTACAAGCAGCTGCGCGAGCGCAACTGGGACCACTTCCCGGTGCGCCCGCAGCGCCTGGATGCCATCGTGCTGACCCACGCCCACCTGGACCACAGCGGCTACCTGCCGGTGCTGGTGAAGGCCGGCTACCGGGGGCCGATCTACGCCACCGAGGCGACCTGCGAGCTGGCGCGCATCCTCCTGCTGGACAGCGGGCGGCTGCAGGAAGAGGAAGCCGAGTTCGCCAACCGCCACGGCTTCTCCCGCCATGCCCCGGCACTGCCGCTGTACACCGAGGAGGACGCCGAGCGCACCCTGCGCCTGCTGCGCCCCCTGCCCTTCAACCGCAGCGTGGACATCCTCGGCGACCTGCGGGTGACCATGCGCCCGGCCGGCCACATTCTCGGCGCGGCCAGCGTGGAGCTGCGCGCCGGCGACATCACCCTGGGCTGCTCCGGCGATGTCGGCCGCCCCGACGATGCGCTGATGCTGCCCCCGCAGCCGCTGCAGGCCGCCGACTACCTGCTGGTGGAGTCCACCTACGGCAACCGCAACCACACCCCGACGATGGCCGAGGACCAGTTGGCCGAGGTGATCACCCGCACTGCCCTGCGCCGGGGCATCACCGTGGTCCCGGCCTTCGCCGTGGGCCGCGCGCAGCTGCTGCTGCACCTGATCGACAAGCTCAAGCGCGCCGGGCGCATCCCCGACCTGCCGATCTACCTCAACAGCCCCATGGCCACCGACGTGACCGCGCTCTACCAGCGCTATTGCGACCTGCACCGGCTCAATGCCGAGGACTGCCTGGGCATGTGCAAGGTGGCGCACATCGTGCGTTCGGTGGACGAATCCAAGCGCCTGGACGACATGCGCGCGCCCTCGGTGATCATCGCCGGCAGCGGCATGGCCACCGGCGGGCGGGTGCTGCACCACCTGAAGTCCCTGGCGCCCGACCCGCGCAACACCATCCTGCTGTCCGGCTACCAGGCTGGCGGCACCCGTGGCGCGCTGATCGCCGGCGGCGCCGACAAGGTGCGCATCCACGGTGTGGACGTGCCCATCCGCGCCGAGGTGGTCCAGCTGGAAAACCTCTCCGCCCACGCCGATGCCGACGAGATCCTCGACTGGCTGCGCCAGTTGCCCAAGCCGCCGAAGCACACCTATGTGGTCCACGGTGAACCGGACGCCGCCGACTGCCTGCGCCGGCGCATCTCCCAGGAGCTGGGCTGGTCGGCCTCGGTGGCGGAACATCGCCAACGCGTGAACCTCGAATGAGGACGGGGCGGCAAGCCTGGCGATCGGTGCAACGTCGGGCTTGCCGTCACGGGAAAAATTACGCAGAGTGTAAATAGATTATGAAAACAACAGCGTCGGCGGTCTCCCCGACTGGCGCGTGACCTTGCGAGAGCCTGCCATGGACCTCTACACCTATTACCGCTCCACCTCCTCCTACCGGGTGCGCATCGCCCTGGCACTGAAGGGGCTGGAGGTCCACATGCTCCCGGTCAACCTGATCAAGGACGGCGGCGAACACCGCCAGCCGGCCTACCGCGCCATCAACCCCCAGGGCCGCGTGCCCGCGCTGCGTACCGACGAAGGCGCGGTGCTGATCCAGTCCCCGGCCATCCTCGAATACCTCGACGAACACTACCCCGAGCCCGCCCTGCTGCCCGGCGATGCGCTGCAGCGCGCCCGCCAGCGCCAGGTGACAGCGCTGATCGGCTGCGACATCCACCCGTTGCACAACGTGGCCGTGCTCAACCGCCTGCGGCAGATGGGCGCCGATGAAACCACCGTCAACGACTGGATCGCCCACTGGATCGGCGAGGGCCTGGCGGCGGTGGAAGCGCTGATCGGCGACACCGGCTACTGCTTCGGCGACGCACCGGGCATGGCCGATGTCTACCTGCTGCCGCAGGTGTATGCCGCCCGCCGCTTCAACGTGGACCTCTCCGGCTACCCGCGTATCCTGAGGGTCGAACGCCTGGCGCTGGAGCACCCCGCCTTCCGCGCCGCCCACCCGGACGCCCAGGCCGACAAGCCGGCCTGAGGAGCGCACCCATGCAGAGCCTCGCTTTCAAGGTCACCATCGGCGATCACCTCGCGCGCAGCGTGCGCGGGGTGTCCTGCGCGCCGCCGCGAAGCGTTTGATCGACCGACAGACGCCTTCAACCTTTCGCGGCGCGACCGCAACCTGATCCGAGGAGCCATGCCATGGCCGACATCTTTGAAAACCCCATGGGCCTGATGGGCTTCGAGTTCATCGAACTCGCCTCCCCCACCCCCAACGTCCTTGAGCCGGTGTTCGCCGCCATGGGCTTCACCAAGGTGGCCACCCACCGTTCCAAGGACGTGCACCTGTATCGCCAGGGTGAGATCAACCTGATCCTCAACAACGAGCCCAAGAGCCAGGCCGCCTACTTCGCCGCCGAACACGGGCCCTCCGTGTGCGGCATGGCCTTCCGCGTGAAGAACGCCCACCAGGCCTATGCCCGTGCCCTGGCCCTGGGCGCCCAGCCCATCGAGATTCCCACCGGGCCGATGGAACTGCGCCTGCCGGCGATAAAGGGCATCGGCGGTGCGCCGCTGTACCTGATCGACCGCTTCGGCGAAGGCTCGTCGATCTACGACATCGACTTCGAGTTCATCGAAGGCGTGGACCGCAACCCCAAGGGCGCGGGCCTGAAGATCATCGACCACCTCACCCACAACGTGTACCGCGGTCGCATGGCCTACTGGGCGGACTTCTACGAGAAGCTGTTCAACTTCCGCGAGATCCGCTACTTCGACATCAAGGGCGAGTACACCGGGCTGACCTCCAAGGCCATGACCGCGCCGGACGGCATGATCCGCATCCCGCTCAACGAGGAATCCTCCAAGGGCGCCGGGCAGATCGAGGAGTTCCTGATGCAGTTCAACGGCGAGGGCATCCAGCACGTGGCCTTCCTCACCGACGACCTGATCAGCACCTGGGACAACCTCAAGGCCCTGGGCATGCGCTTCATGACCGCACCGCCCACCACCTACTACGAGATGCTCGAAGGCCGCCTGCCCAACCACGGCGAGCCGGTGGACGCCCTGCAGTCCCGCGGCATCCTGCTGGACGGCACCTCCGAAGGCGGCGAACGCCGGCTGCTGCTGCAGATCTTCTCGGAGACCCTGCTCGGCCCGGTGTTCTTCGAGTTCATCCAGCGCAAGGGCGACAGCGGCTTCGGCGAGGGCAACTTCAAGGCCCTGTTCGAATCCATCGAACGCGACCAGATCCGCCGGGGCGTGCTCGCCACCGAGTGAGCCATCGCCCTAACGAGAAAGCCCGCATCAAGCGGGCTTTTTCATGACTGCCATCCAGGCACCGCCCCTACGCCCGAACGGCGCCGCGCCGGTTTGTGGGAGCGGTTTCAACCGCGAAAGCGCTTCGCCCTTACAACTGCACGCGGCCTACCGGACGCCCTCGCTCACGCCGGACGAACCCCCGCCATCCGCGCGGTGATGGTTTCGGCCGCCTGCTTCAGCAACGCTGCCGCGCGGCCGCTGGTCTCGGCATGGAAGCCGCTGGCGGCGCCCACCACCGTGATCACCCCGGCGATCTGCTCGCCGACCGCGAACACCGGCGCGGACAGCGCGTTGACCCCCGGCATCAGCAAGCCGTGCACGTGGTGCAGGCCGCTGGCGCGGATCTCCGCGACCTGGGCCGCCAGGGCCTTGGCATCGGGTACGCCGGGCAGGTGCGCTTCCTCGTCCCGCAGCGGCGCGAATTCCGCCTCCGGCAGGTAGCTGGCGAACACCAGGCCGGTGGAGGAGCCCAGCAGCGGCAGCACCGAGCCCACGCGGGTCACCAGGGTCACCGCGCGCAGCGGCTGCTCCACATGCACCACCGTCGGCCCCTTGTTGCCCCACACAGCCAGGAAGCAGGTCTCGTTGAGTTCATCGCGCAGGGCCGACAGCGTCGGTGTGGCCGCACGCACCACATCCAGACCGCCGATGGCGGCCAGGCCGACGAACAGGGCCTCGGGCCCCAGGCCGTAGTGGTTGGTGGTGGCGTCCTGGGCGGCGAAACCGCTGGCGATCAGCGCCTGCAGGTAGCGATGGACCTTGGCCGCCGGCATGCCCAGGTGCTCTGCCAGCCGTGACAGCGACGTGGCCGGCGCCAGCTGGGCCAGCCCCTTGAGGATCTCGGTGCCGACTTCCGCCGCCTGCACCTTCTGTCGCTTGGACGCCTCGGCGTCGTCCTTCTGGATGGCCATGCACTGCCCCGCTTCGCTTAGGAGGCCGCTGTTATAGCTTGACCCCTTCCGCCTTTCAAATTACGTTATCCGTAATTCAATTACAAAAATCAGAGGCCATCCATGTCACCCGCGCTGCCCTCCTCCGACCTGCACTACCTGAGCGGTTTCAACAACGAGTTCGCCAGCGAGGCCCTGCCGGGCGCCCTGCCCGTCGGCCAGAATTCCCCGCAGCGCGCGCCCTATGGCCTGTATGCCGAGCAGTTCTCCGGCACCGCCTTCACCGTGCCGCGCGCCGAAGCCCGCCGCACCTGGCTGTACCGCATCCGTCCTTCTGCCGCGCACCCGCGCTTCGAGCGCCTGGAGCGGCAGATTCCCGGCCGTGAGATGGGCCCGGTCAACCCCAACCGCCTGCGCTGGAACCCCCACCCCATTCCCCAGGCCCGCACCGACTTCATCGACGGTCTGCTGACCCTGGTCGCCACCGCCGATGCCGAGCAGGCCAGCGGTGTCAGCGTGCACCTCTATTGCGCCAACGCTTCCATGGAGCGGGTGTTCTTCAACGCCGACGGCGAATTGCTGATCGTCCCCGAGCAGGGCCGCCTGCGCCTGGTCACCGAACTGGGCGTGCTGGAGGTGGAGCCGCTGGAGATCGCCGTCCTCCCCCGCGGCATGAAGTTCCGCGTCGAGCTGCTGGACGCCAGTGCCCGGGGCTACATCTGCGAGAACCACGGCGCGGCCCTGCGCATCCCCGACCTCGGCCCCATCGGCAGCAACGGCCTGGCCAATCCCCGCGACTTCCTCGCCCCCGTGGCCCGCTACGAAGACCTGGAAGCCCCCACCGTACTGGTGCAGAAGTACCTCGGTGAACTCTGGGCCACCACCCTCGGCCATTCGCCGCTGGACGTGGTCGCCTGGCACGGCAACAACGTGCCCTACAAGTACGACCTGCGCCTGTTCAACACCATCGGCACGGTCAGCTACGACCACCCGGACCCGTCGATCTTCACCGTGCTCACCTCGCCCAGCGACACCCCCGGCATGGCCAACGTCGACTTCGTGATCTTCCCGCCGCGCTGGATGGTGGCCGAGAAGACCTTCCGTCCGCCGTGGTTCCACCGCAACCTGATGAACGAGTTCATGGGGCTCATCCAGGGCGCGTACGATGCCAAGGCCGACGGCTTCGCCCCCGGTGGTGCCTCGCTGCACACCTGCATGAGCGCCCACGGCCCGGACAACGCCAGCACCACCGCCGCCATCGCCGCCGAGCTCAAGCCCCACAAGCTCGACCACACCATGGCCTTCATGTTCGAGACCGGCCGCGTGCTGCGCCCCAGCCGCTACGCCCTCGAATGCGCCGCCCTGCAGAGCGACTACGATGCCTGCTGGGACGGCATGGCCAAGACCTTCGACAAGGGCAGGATCTGATCGATGACTTCACACGACACCCGCACCAGCTGGATCGAATCGGCCAACGGCCACCCCGACTTCCCCCTGCAGAACCTGCCGCTGGGCATCTTCAGCCCGGCCGGCGGCACCCCACGGGGCGGCGTCGCCATCGGCGCGCACATCTTCGACCTGAAGATCGCCAGCACGGCCGGCCTGTTCGACGGTGAGGCCGCCGAAGCCGCCCGCGTCGCCGCCGGCGAAGACCTCAACGCCTTCTTCGCCCTCGGCGCCAACGCCCGCCGCGCCCTGCGCCGCCAGCTGCAGGAACTGCTCGCCGCAGGCAGCCCCGCCCAGGCCCGACTGGAGGCCCTCGGCGCCGAGCTGCTGCCGCTGGCCGCCGACTGCCAGTTGCACCTGCCGGCACGCATCGGCGACTACACCGACTTCTACGTCGGCATCCACCACGCCAACAACGTCGGCCGGCTGTTCCGCCCGGACAACCCGCTGCTGCCCAACTACAAGTACGTGCCCATCGGCTACCACGGCCGCGCCTCCACCGTGTGCGTCTCCGGCACCCCGGTGCACCGCCCCAACGGCCAGACCCTGCCACCGGGCGCCGAAGTGCCGAGCTTCGGCCCCAGCAAGCGCCTGGACTACGAACTGGAGCTGGGCATCTGGATCGGCCAGGGCAACGCCATGGGCGAGGCCATCGAGATCGGCCGCGCGGCCGAGCACATCGCCGGCTTCTGCCTGCTCAACGACTGGTCCGCCCGGGACCTGCAAGCCTGGGAATACCAGCCGCTGGGGCCCTTCCTGGCGAAGAACTTCGCCACCACGGTTTCGCCCTGGGTGGTGACCGCCGAGGCGCTGGAGCCCTTCCGCACCCCGCAACCGGCCCGCCCGGTCGGCGACCCGCAGCCGCTGCCCTACCTGCTGGACGCGGCCGACCAGGCCAATGGCGCCTTCGACATCAAGCTGGAAGTGCTGCTGCAGAGCGCCGCCATGCGCGAGCAGGGCATCGACCCGGTGCGCCTGGCCCTCTCCAACACCCAGCACATGTACTGGACCGTGGCGCAGCTGGTGGCCCACCACGCCGTGGGCGGCTGCAAGCTGCAAGCGGGCGACCTGTTCGGTTCCGGCACCCTGTCCGGCCCCGAGCCGGATGCCTTCGGCAGCCTGCTGGAGAGCACCTTCGGCGGCAAGCAGCCGCTGACCCTGCCCGGCGGCGAGCAGCGCACCTTCCTGCAGGAAGGCGACGAAGTGATCCTCAAGGCCTGGTGCGAACGCGAGGGCCTGCCCCGCATCGGCTTCGGCGAGTGCCGCGGCCGCATCCTCTGAGCCCAGCCCCATCCCGCCTGGCGCGGGATGGGGTGCTCACTCTACCTGCCGCGTCTATTTCACCTCGGGCAACGGCACACCGTTGGGCCAGAGCAGCCACAGGCGGCCGTCCTGCTTCATGTGGCCGGCCAGCTCGCCCGCCTCATCCCCCGTACCCCAGAACAGGTCGGCACGCACTTCCCCGACGATGGCACCGCCGGTGTCCTGGGCCGCCACCGGGCGGGTGACCGGGGTGCCGTCCGGGCGGGTGGTTTCCAGCCACATCAGGCTGCCGAGGGGAATCACCTTGCGGTCGATGGCCACGCTGTAGCCGGCGGTCAGCGGCACGTTCAACGAACCACGGGGGCCTTCGGGGCTGTCCGGGCGGGTGACGAAGAACACGTAGCTGGGGTTGCTCGCCAGCAGCTCCGGCACCCGCGTCGGGTTGGCACGGGCCCAGTCGCGGATGGCGCCCATGTTCACCTCCTCCTTCTTCAGGTAGCCCTGCTCCACCAGCCAGCGCCCCACCGGGCGGTACGGGTGGCCGTTCTGGTCGGCGTAGGCGACGCGGATCTGGCTGCCGTCCTCCAGACGGATGCGCCCGGAACCCTGGATCTGCAGGAACTGCAGGTCCATCGGGTCACCCAGCCAGGCCAGCACCGGGCCGGCATCGGGCTTCTCGCGCAGGGTGGCGGCATCGTCGTAGGGCTTGAGCACACGCCCCTCCAGGCGGCCGCGCAGGCGCTTGCCCTTCAGCTCGGGGTACTGGGACTCCAGCGCCACCACGATCAGGTCGTCCGGCACGCCCAGCACCGGCACCGTCATCTGCTCGGAACGGGCCAGGCTGCCCGGGTAGACGGGCTCGTAGTAGCCGGTGATCAGCCCGCGCTCGCCCTCGCCGGAGCGCAGGCTGTAGAGCGACAGGCGCGCCTGCAGGAAGGTGCGCACCGCAGCCGGGTCGTCCGCGACACCCACGGCCTCGGCACACACCGGGCCCCACACCGGGTCGCGGGCCAGGCGTTCGCACGCAGAGCGCCAGGTAGTGAAGCCGGCCAGCAGGTCGGCATCGCTCACCGGCGGCAGGTCGCTCCAGGCCACGCCCTGGTAGCGCGGCAGCGCCGGGGCTTCGCGTTTCGGGGTGTCGTCGCAGCCGGCGAGCA
This sequence comes from Metapseudomonas otitidis, assembly GCF_900111835.1. Lineage (GTDB taxonomy): Bacteria > Pseudomonadota > Gammaproteobacteria > Pseudomonadales > Pseudomonadaceae > Metapseudomonas > Metapseudomonas otitidis. The sequence continues at coordinate 302,602 of NZ_FOJP01000002.1, read as the reverse complement.
ACAGGAAGGGAGCCAGGGCGAAGGGCCACAGGCGGCGCAGGCGGGAAAGGGACTGGATCAAACGTCGGGTTCCTGGCTGGCAAAAAGAAGCGCGCAGCTTGGGGGAGCCCACCGGCAACGTCAAACGCTGGCCCCTTGCCGTCACCCCCGGCGCCCTTGCTATCTTGGCGCACCGCCGCCATCGCCCCGAGACCTCCATGCCCACCCTCATCGCCAGCCATCCGTTGATCGCCGGCCTCGCCCTGTTGCTGCTCGACATCCTCGCCTGGCGCCTGCTGCCGGCCAGCCCGCGTCCCTGGCGCGTGGCCGCACGGCTGGGGCTGTTCCTGCTCTACAGCTGGGTGCTGATCAGCGCCGGCCTCAGCCCGCTGCTGCCGCCTCCGGGGGCCGACAGCGCCGAAGGCCTGGCCGGCACCGCGCTGGAAATCCTCTGGTGGCTGTACGGCGCCCGCACCCTCACCGTGGTGCTGGGCCTGGTGCTGATCGGCCGCAGCGGCCACACCGGGCGACTGCTGCAGGACGTGCTCGGCGCGCTGATCTTCCTGCTCGCCCTGGTGGCGGCGGCGGCCTACGTGCTGCAACTGCCGGTCAAGGGCCTGCTGGCCACCTCCGGCGCCATGGCCATCGTGGTCGGCCTGGCGCTGCAAAGCACCCTCGCGGATGTGTTCTCCGGGATCATCCTCAACACCACCCGCCCCTACCAACTGGACGACTCCATCGCCATCGACGGCCTCGAAGGCAAGGTCATCGAGATCGACTGGCGCGCCACCCACCTGCTCACCAGCCAGGGCAGCACCGCCGTGATCCCCAACTCCCTGGCGGCCAAGGCGAAGATCATCAACAACAGCCGCCCCCGGGAGATCCATGGCGTGGCCATCACCCTGGAGGTGCCCGCCAGCATCCGCCCGCGCCGGGTGCTGGACGCCCTGGAGCGCACCCTGCGCGGCTGCCGCGACCTGCTGGCCACCCCCGCACCCAAGGTGGCGATGAAAAGCGCCGGCGTGGAGGTCAACCAGTACGAGATCAGCGGCTTCATCGGCGCCGGCGCCAGCAAGGTGGACGTGCGCAACCTGCTGTTCGACCTGGCCCACCGCAACCTGGAGGCCGCCGGCCTGCAGCGGGTGGGCGAAGCGGCCGAACACCCGCGCTCGCGCGAGCGCCTGCTGCTGGACGAGGTGAAGGTCTTCCGCGCCCTGGGCGACGAGGAGAAGGAGCGCCTGGCCCGGCTGATGACCGTCAGCGACCACCCCGCCGGCCAGGTGCTGCTGGAGCGCGGCGACGTGGCCGGGCAGCTCCTGGTGATCGGCAGCGGCGTGGTGTCCGCCGCCCTGCCCGACGGCGACGGCTGGCTGGAGGCCGGGCGCATGGGCCCGGGCGAAGTGATGGGCGAGGAAGGCATCAACGGCGACGCGCCCTCCAGCGCCCGCTTCACCGCCCTCACCTCCTGCCGGCTGTACCGCATCGACGCAGCGGAGATCCGCGATTGCCTGGCGCAACGCAGCGAAGTGCGCACCGCGCTCGACAAGCTGCAGGCCTTCCGCACCCAGGCCAGCCAGTCCCTGCTGACCGAGAAACCCACCGCCATCCGCAAGGGCGGTTTCCTCAGCTGGCTGCACCGGCGCTGAAGCCGGCCGGGTCGCCGTAGCGGCCCGGACATGGCAGGCTTGCCCGGTCCCGTCTTGCCCTGGAGTGACGATGTCCGACCTCAACGACCCCCGCGTCTTCTTCGCCGCCGAGCGCACCCTGCTCGCCTGGAACCGCACCAGCCTCGCGTTGATGGCCTTCGGTTTCGCCATCGAGCGCACCGGCCTGCTGCTGCACCTGCTGCAGCCCGAGCACGCCCAAAGCCTGCAGAACCGCGCGTCCTACTGGGTCGGCCTGGCCCTGCTGCTGCTCGGCGCCTGGTGCGCCTGCTGGTCCTCGCTGCAGTACCGCAAGGTGCTGCGCACCCTCAGGCCCATCGAGATCCCCGAGGGCTACAGCGTCAACTCCGGCCCGCTGATCAACTTCGGCATCGCCCTGCTGGGGCTCGCCCTCGGCGTCTTCCTCCTGCTCGGCCACGCCTGACGGCACACCACCGCATCGCGCCGTGGCGCCTGCACCGGTACATCGAGGCCCTGTCTAACGCCGATTTCCCGGGCTGAAGCCCGGGCTACGAGGAGCGCCCCGCCACGCTCCGAGGCGACATGCGTGCCAGCGCATCGCATGGGCGCGATGCGGTTCGCCGAGCTCACCGCATCCCACGGAGGGTGCCCATCAGGCAGAGCGCCGTGGCCCGCTCCGGTAGGGGGGGATGGCGCTTTTTCCATCCACCATCGGGGCCCCGCCTGACGCCGATATCCCGGGCTGAAGCCCGGGCTACGAGGAGCGCCCCGCCACGCTTCGAGGCGATATGTGTGCCAGCGCATGGCATGGGCGCGATGCGGTTCGCCGAGCTCACCGCATCCTACGGGGCGTGCCATCAGGCCGGGGGCCGTGGCCCGCTCCGGTAGGGGGGATGGCGCTCTTTCCATCCACCATCGAGACCCCGCCTGACGCCGATTTCCCGGGCTGAAGCCCGGGCTACGTTTCGCCTGCCAGGCGTTCGGCGAGGAAGTCGACGAACACCCGCACCTTCTGCTGCAGGTGGCGGTTGCTGGCGTACAGGGCGTAGATGGTGCGCCGGGCCAGTTGCTGTTGCGGGAGCACCCGCTGCAACTGGCCGCTGGCAAGCAGCGGGTTGGCGATGAAGGACGGCAGCGCGCCGATGCCGAGGCCCGCCACCAGCATCTCGCCGAGCATCAGGCTGTTGTCCGCCGAAAGCCGGGTACGCAGCTCCACGCCGCGCCCCTTGGGGCCGTCCAGGCGCCAGCCGCCGGGGTTGTCGGCCAGGCGGTAGGCGAGGCAATCGTGACCGCACAGGTCCTCCACCTGCCGGGGCGTGCCCCGCGCCGCGAGGTAGCCAGGGGCGGCGCAGATCACCTGCTCCACCTCGCCCAGGCGCCGGGCGATGAGGCTGGAGTCGGGCAGGCTGGAGCGGATGCGCAGCGACACGTCGAAGCCTTCGGAGACCGGGTCCAGCAGGTGGTCGTCCAGGGTCAGCTCCACGTGTAGTTGCGGGTACAGCGCCATGAACTCCACCAGCAGCGGCGACAGCACCTTGAGGCTGAACGACAGCGGCGCGTTGACCCGCAGGCGCCCGCTCACCTCCCCGGTGCCCAGGGCGGTGGCGTTCTCCAGGGCATCCAGCTCGTCCAGCAGGCGGCAACACTCGGCGAAGTAGGCACGCCCGGTGTCGGTGAGGCTCATGCGCCGGGTGGTGCGCAGCAGCAACAGGCTGCCCAGACGCGCCTCCAGCTGGCGCACCTGCTTGCTCACCGCAGCGGTGGACTGGCCCAGGTCGACGGCGGCCTTGCTGAAGCCATCGAGTTCGACGACGCGGCGGAAGGTCCGCATGGCAACGAGCAGGTCCATATTTTCCCTTGGGTTGAATGTCTTTCAGTGGAGACGGAGATTATCTCTTCAGGGCTGACAAATACCATCGCGGCATCCATCACCCACAAGGAATACCGCCATGCACCTGCCACGCCCCCTTTCCCGCCTCGCCGCTCTGCCCCTGCTGCTGTCCCTGGCCCAGGGCGCCCTCGCCGCTGAGGAAGTCGGCAAGAGCCCCTGGGGGCCGAAGGACGAGATCGGCCGCCTCAACCTGATCACCCCCGAGTCCCGCGCCGCCATCCTCGGCCGCCTTAGCGGCGGCAAGGCCTACGACCTGGCCGTGGAGTACTTCATCGGCATGCCCAGCTGGCAGGCGGCGGGCGACCCGCCCTACCAGATGTGGATGACCCACACGCCCCACGGCAACCTGCTGGCCGACCCGATGGGCGTCGGCGAGGCGATGAACCGCCACGTCAGCTACACCGGTTCGGCGGTGTCGATGTACGCCCACATGGGCACCCACATCGACGCGCTCAACCACTTCGGCCTGGAGGGCAAGATCTGGAACGGCTACGCCGCCGCCGACCACCTGGGCGACCGCGGCTGGAACGTGACCGGCGCGGAGAAGCTGCCGCCCATCGTCGCCCGTGGCGTACTGATCGACATCCCCGCCGCCAAGGGCGTGGAGCTGCTGCCGGACAGCTACCGCGTCACCCGCCAGGACCTGCAGCAGGCATTGAGCAAACAGGGCGTGCGCCTGCAGAAGGGCGACGTGGTGCTGATCCGCACCGGGCGCATGCGCGCCTACGAGGACGCCCAGCGCTACATGACCAACCCGCCGGGCCTGAGCCTGGACGCGGCGAAATTCCTCGTCGAGGACGGCGGCGCCATGGTGGTGGGGGCGGACAACCTCAGCTTCGAGACCTTCCCCACCGAGGTGCCGGACAACTACATCCCCGTGCACACCTACCTGCTGGCCCAGCAGGGCGCGCCGATCATGGAGCTGGTGGACCTGGAAGGCCTGTCGCGGGACAAGGTCTACGAATTCGCCTTCATCGGCGCCTCGCTGAAGTTCCGCGGCGCCGACGCCGCCCCGATCCGCCCGGTGGCGCTGCCGATCAAGTAGACGGGGTGCCGGGCCACGGACGTGATGCGGTTCGTGCCCATCAAGCCGAGCGCCGTGGCCCGCTCCGGCAGGGTGGATGGCGCTTTTTCCATCCACCATCGGGGCCCCGCCTGATGCCGACTTCCCGGGCTGAAGCCCGGGCTACGGGGAGCGCCCCGCACTCCGAGTGCTGCCAGCGCAGGGCATGGGCGCGATGCGGTTCGCTGAGCTCACCGCATCCTACGGAGGGTGCCTATCAGGCCGGGGGCGGTTTCACAGGGGCTGAGGTGCTGTGTCACTATCGCGCCTCCCTGGCGGCGCCCCCGGTGGGCGCTGCGTCTTCGTCGGTACAAGGAAGATCGCGCTTGGACACCTCGGTATTCCTGGTGGTGATGGCCGCCGCTGCGCTGCATGCGGGCTGGAACGCGCTGCTGAAGATCGGCCTCGATCGCCTGCTCACCGCCACGCTGATCCAGCTCGCCGCCGGGCTGATCTCGCTCTGCGCCCTGCCCTTCGTCGCCGTGCCCCAGGCGGCGGCGTGGCCGTGGATCGCGCTCTCGGCGTTGCTGCATATCGGCTACAACAACTTCCTCGCCCGCGCCTACCAATACGGCGACCTTGGCCAGGTGTACCCCATCTCCCGGGGCAGTTCGCCGTTGCTGGTGGCGCTGCTCTCGCTGCTGTTCCTCAACGATGGCCTCGGCCTGCCGGAGCTGGCCGGGCTGCTGACCCTGGTGGCGGGCATCTGGCTGATGGCCTGGCGCGGTGGGCGCACCGGCGTGGGGTTGAGCCGGGGCATGCTGACCTGCTCGCTGCTGACCGCCGCCTTCATCGCCGGCTACACCCTGGCCGATGCCCAGGGCGCGCGCAGCAATGGCGATGCGCTGTCCTACGCGGTGTGGCTGTTCGCGGTGAACGGGGCGGTGATGGCGGTGGCCATCGTGGTGCAGCGCGGGCCGGGGGTGTTGCGGCAGCTGGGGCCATACTGGCGCAGCGGGTTGGCGGGCGGGGCGATGTCGCTGCTGGCCTACGGCATCGTCATCTGGGCAATGACCCTGGCGCCGGTGGCGATGGTCTCGGCCTTGCGGGAAACCAGCGTGGTGTTCGCCCTGCTGATCGGGCGGGTGTTCCTCAAGGAGCCGATGCCGCCGGTGCGGCTGCTGGCGTGCGGGGTGATCGCGATGGGCGTGGTGGTGATGAAGCTGGGGTAGCGGCCCCGCAGTGCAGGGCCGCCCGGGGTCAGCCGCAGCTGACGCCCTTGATCAGGTTGGCGTCGTCGGTGTCCAGGTTCAGGCGACGGGAGTTGTATTCCAGGGTCATCACGCTGCCCGGCTTCAGCACGCGAACGTCGGCGGCGCCGGCGGCACGGCGGGCTTCTTCGACGCGCTCCGGGGTGGCGGCCTGGCCGATCAGAGCGCGGGCCGGGGCCGAGGAGCAGCGGCCGTCGGTGGTCGGGTCCGCCTGGGTGGTGGCCGGAGCGGCCTTGGTCTCGGCAGGTTTGTCGGTCGGGGCGCTGGTGGAGCTGCAACCGGCCAGCAGGGCCGCCGCCAGGGCCAGGCCGAGGGTGATGGAAGTGCGAGACATACTGCGTTCCTCTTGTTGAAGGCAAAGCCGAATCCGGGTGGCCGGGACGGGCGCCGAGCGCGAGCATCCGACCTGCTGCGACGGCCGCCGTTCCCCGGCGGGTCGGGCATTGTAGCCTGAGCCCGGCGCCCTGCCGGGAGCCCCTTGGGCGAAATACCGCAGCCCATCACACCCGGCCCACGGCCGGCGCGTCCTGCAGCCCACGCCCGGCGCCCGTCCGCCGGGTTTGACCGGCGCCGGCGGCTGCGGCCTAATGCGCGCCCGCCCCGACGCCCCGAGACGGCCATGCCCAGCCCCAACGTACGCCCCAGCACCCTGCGCCTGCCGCCCGGCCCCTGGTCGACGCTGCTGGACGGGCTGTGCGCGCGCTTCCCCGCCATCGACCGCGCCACCTGGCTGGACCGCCTGGCCCGGGGCCGGGTAACCGATGCCGACGGCTACGCGCTGGATGCCGATACGCCGTACCGGGCCGGCGAGCTGGTGCGCTACTTCCGCGAGGTGCCCCAAGAGCGCGACATCCCCTTCGAGGAGCGCGTGCTCTACCAGGACGATCACCTGGTGGTGGCCGACAAGCCGCACTTCCTGCCGGTGATGCCAGCCGGGGAATACGTCGAGCAGACGCTCCAGGCGCGCCTCACCAAGCGCCTGGGCAACCCGCACCTGGTGCCCATCCACCGCATCGACCGGCACACCGCCGGGCTGGTGCTGTTCTCCTGCGAGCCGAGCACGCGGGGCGACTACCAGGCGCTGTTCCGCGAACGCGAGGTGCACAAGCGCTACGAAGCCGTGGCCGCGCCCCTGCCGCAGCTGGACTTCCCCCTGGTGCGGCGCACGCGCCTGGAGCCGGGCGAGCCGTTCTTCCGCATGTGCGAAACGGATGGGCCGCCCAACAGCGAAACCCGCCTGGAGGTGATCGAACGCGGCAGCCGGCACTGGCGCTATGCGCTCTACCCGGTCACCGGGCGCAAGCACCAGTTGCGGGTACAGATGGCCGGGCTGGGCGCCGGCATCCTCCATGACCTGTTCTACCCCGAGTTGCTGGACGCCCGTGACCAGCACGACGACCACGCCCGCCCCCTGCAACTGCTGGCCCGCGCCCTGGCCTTCCGCGACCCGCTGAGCGGCCGCGACCTGCAGTTCGAGAGCGAGTTGCAGCTGCTGCCGCTGGACTGAAGTGCCCTACAGCAACTGGTGCTTGTGCAGCAGCCGATAAAAGGTCGGGCGGGAGATGCCCAGCACCCGCGCCGCCAGGCTCAGGTTGTTGCCGTAGCGCGCCAGGGCATCGCACAGCGCCTGGTACTCCGCGCGGCGCTTGTAGTCTTCCAGCGTGCCGATCACCCCGCCATCGGCCGGCGCGCTGTGCAGCCCCAGGTCCGCCGCCTCCACCTGCACGCCCTCCGCCAATGCATAGCCCCGGCGCACCCGCCCGGCCAGCTCACGCACATTGCCCGGCCAGTGGTGGCGCACCAGCGCGGTGAGCGCCTCCTCGCTGAAGTGCCGGGGGCGGCCGTGGGTGGCCATGGCGTACTGCGCCAGGAAGTGCTCGGCCAGCAGGGCGATGTCCCCCTGGCGGCGGCGCAGCGGGGTCAGCCGCACCGTGTGGCTGGACAGCCACTGGTACAGCTCCGGCAGGAAGCGGCCCTGTTCGGCCAGCAGCTCCAGGTCCCGGTCGGTCGCCGCCAGCAGGCGCACATCCAGGCTCAGCCAACCGCCTGCCCGGCGCAGGCGATGGCTGCGCAGGGCCAGCAGCAGGCGTTGCTGGGTCAGCAGCGGTAGCTCCGCCACCGAGTCGAGGAACAGGCAGCCGCCGTTGGCCGCCTCCACCGCGCCGCCCTCCCCCAGCAGCGCGCGCTCCTCCTCCGGCTCGCCGCGCACCCCGCAACTGAAGGCCACGAACGGCGCCTCGGCCCGCCGCGAGGTGCGGTGCAGCGTGCGCGCCACCAGCTCCTTGCCGGTGCCGCTTTCCCCCAGCACCAGCACCGGGCGCTCCTGCCCGGCGAGTCGCGCCAGTTGCTTGCGCAGCTCCCGCAGGGGCCGGCTCTGACCCACCAGCTCCGGCTCGCCGCGCGGGCGCCCCACCTGCCCACGCAGCCGCGCTATGCCGAACGCCCGCCCCAGCAGGCCCTGCAAGCGGCCGGCATCCACCGGCATCGGCAGGGTGTCGAAGAACCACTCCCCGGCGAAGTCCTCGGCCTGTTCCTGGCGGGCCATGTCCGGCCCGAGCAGGCCGATCCACTCGGTGCCGCTGCGGCTGATGAGCGCCCGGATGCGCTCCGGGTGGTCCAGGTGCTCGCGGCGCAGGCGCACCAGGCCCACGTCGCAGCCCGGCTCGGAGCCTTGGCGCAGCTCCCGGCTTTCCACCGTCCAGCCGCTGGCCTGGAGCCTGGGCATCAGCCGTTGGCACTCGTCGCAGGGGTCGATCAGGAGAAGGCGTTTCGGGGTCTGGGTGATGTTTTCCAACATATCCCGTCCTTGGCGCCAATTTTTTGAATTATTCAATAAAAACAACGTGTTGGCGCGTCTATCCGTAACGCTAGCAAGAACTTTGACGCGTCATGGAACCCTTCTCCATAACTGCTATCGCGAAAAGCTATGAAGGAAAGAGCCGTGAATACCCGCAGGAAATAGGCCTTACAAACGAACGTAATAGCACCTTGCCAACCTAGGAATTGATTGGCATAACGTACGAAATTCCAACAAGCGTACAAGGAAGTATCGAATGCGCATTCTCCGCCGTGCACTGATCCTGTTGGTTCTGCTCCTGCTCGCGGGGCTCGCCGTCGTCCTCTATTACATCGCCAACCCCAACCTCCCCGCCTACCAGGCGCCGGAGAAGGTCAACTACCTCGACCAATGGGACGCGCAATCCCGCCAGACCTACTACTACACGCCCCAGGGCACCACGGTTAAGGGCCTGCGCTACGACTGGTTCACCGCGCTGGAGCTGCCCTTCTCCAGCGAGAAGTTCGCCCGCCCCGATTACCTCGCCCGCTTCGGCTTCCTCGTCGACCCGCAACAGCAGCCCACCGAACTGAACCCCGGCAACCTGCCCGTGGGCTTCGCCCGGCACGAAGACAACGACACCGGCCAGCAGTACCTGGACATCACCTGCTCCGCCTGCCACACCGGCGAGCTGCACTACAAAGGCCAGGCCATCCGCATCGACGGCGGTGCCGCCCTGCACTCCCTCGCCTCCACCGTGCCCACCCTCAAGGGCGGCGGCTTCGGCCAGGCGCTGGGCATGAGCATGGCCTTCACCTACTACAACCCGCTCAAGTTCAACCGCTTCGCCAAGACCGTGCTCGGCGAGGAGTACCCCAAGGGCAAGGACGAACTGCGCCGCGACTTCAAGGATGTGCTCGACCGCCTGCTGGGCACCGCCTGGAACGACACCCACCGCGGCCTCTACCCCACCCAGGAAGGCTTCGGCCGCACCGACGCCTTCGGCCGCATCGCCAACAGCGTGTTCGGCGACGCCATCGACCCGTCCAACTACCGCATCGCCAACGCCCCGGTGAGCTACCCGCAGGTGTGGGACATCTGGAAGTTCGACTGGGTGCAGTGGAACGGCTCCGCCATGCAGCCCATGGCGCGCAACATCGGCGAATCCCTCGGCGTGGGCGCCAGCCTCACCCTGCACGAGGAGAACGGCCAGCCCGTGCCCCTCGACCAGCGCTACAGCTCCAGCACCCGCGTGCGTGACCTGTACACCCTGGAAGAGACCCTCAAGCGCCTCAAACCGCCGACCTGGCCGGAAGAGGTGCTCGGCAAGATCGACCTGCCCCGCGCCAGCAAGGGCCGCGCCCTGTTCGCCGAGAACTGCGCCTACTGCCACGCCCCCAACCCGCAGCCGGAAGACAAGCGCCTGGCCCCCGCCCGTGACCCGGAGTGGAAGATGCGCATGATCAGCACCCAGGAGATCGGCACCGACCCCACCACCGCCGACAACATCGCCGACCACCGCTTCGACGTGACCAAGCTCGGCTGGACCAAGGAGCAGCTCGCCCAGCTCGACGTGCGCCTGTTCGGCGCCGACCTCAAGGACATCGACTTCGCCAAGATCTCCAGCGCCAAGGGCCTGGCCTACCTCACCGCCTACGTCGAGAACCGCGCCTACGAACAGGCCGGCATCAGCGGCGAAGAGCGCAAGCAGATGGACGGCTACGGCCTGCCCATCGGCGTGCGTGAACTGCGCGCCTACAAGGCCCGCCCGCTGGACGGCATCTGGGCCACCCCACCCTTCCTGCACAACGGCTCGGTGCCGACGATCTTCCAGCTGCTCTCCCCGGTGTACGAGCGCGCCACCACCTTCTACGTCGGCAACTTCGAGTACGACCCGCAGTTCGCCGGCTTCCGCACCGAAGCCTTCCCCGGCGGTTTCCTCTTCGACACCCGCATCACCGGCAACCACAACAGCGGCCACGAATTCCGCGACGGCTGCCGGGGCAACGGCGTGATCGGCCGCGCCCTCTCGCCGGACGAACGCCTGGCGCTGATCGAATACCTCAAGGTGCTGGGCAACGAACGCCTCGAATCGCAGCTCACCCCGGAGCCCGTGCGCCCCTGGACGCCCGGGCCGAACTGCCAGGGCTGAGCCAGGGCCCGCCACCGGCGGGCCTGCGCCCACCCAGAACCACCCGCCTGCGGGCAAGCCAACAACAAGGACCAAGCGCTCATGCTCAAACGTTTATGGCTCTGGCTCGGACGCCTGCTCGGCAGGCTCCTCTTCATCACCGCCGCCGTCGGCCTCATCGGCTGGGGCATCGGCAGCCTCTACTACAGCTGGAAGTTTTCCGGCCCCGTCTCCACCGAGGAGCAGATCCCGCCCACCGAAGCGGCCGATGCCCGCGCCATCATCGAAGACGCCATGCGCGTGGTGGAGCAGCACCGCGACAACACCCGCGTCCTGCGGGACGCCCACGCCAAGGCCCACGGCTGCGTGAAGGCCGAGGTCACCGTGGTGCCCGACCTGGCCGCCGACCTGCGCGCCGGCGTGCTCGCCGAACCGGGCAAGACCTGGCAGGCCTGGATGCGCCTCTCCAACGGCAACGCCTACCCGCAGTTCGACAGCACCCGCGACGCACGCGGCATGGCCATCAAGCTGCTCGACGTGCCCGGCCAGAAGCTCATGCCCAGCCCGGCCCACGCCAACGAGCAGGACTTCGTCATGTTCAACCACCCGGTGTTCTTCATCCGCGATGTGGCCGAGTACCGCAGCAACTTCGAAGCCCAGGCCAACGGCCAGAAGGTCGGCGCCTTCTTCCCCAGCCTCGACCCGCGCACCTGGGAGATCCGCCACATGCTGATCGCCCTGCAGACCCTCGCCCCGGCCCCGGACAGCCCCACCGACACCGTCTACAGCTCCGTCTCCCCGTACAAGCTGGGCCAGGCCAACATCAAGTACCGCGTCATCCCCGACCCGCAGGCCTGCCCCGAATACACCCTGCCCAAGCAGAACACCGACCTGCCCAACTTCCTGCGCAACGCCCTGTACCAGCGCCTCTCCCTCGACCGCGTACCGGCCTGCTTCGCCCTCCAGGTGCAGGTGCAGAACCCGCAGCACTACATGCCCATCGAGGACACCAGCGTGGAATGGAGCGAGAAGATCTCCCCCTTCCAGACCGTCGCGACCATCAAGGTCCCCGCCCAGGACTTCGATAGCCGCGAGCAGAACGAATTCTGCGACAACCTCTCCTTCAACCCCTGGCACGCCCTCCCCGAGCACCGCCCCATCGGCGGCATCAACCGCCTGCGTAAAGCGGTGTATGAGGCGGTGAGTGCGTATCGGCATGAAAGGAATGGGGTTGCAAAGGACGGGGACGGAGTGAAGCCGTAGGAACAGGGCAACGACTGGCTGAACCATGGGAGTCAGCCAGTCAGCGCCACACGGGTTGGTAACTGATTGGTAGACTCCCGCCCCGCCTTCATTCCTGCCTCGGAAGCCCATGGACACTCGACTTGCCCGCTTGATCGCCGACTACCAGGCCGCCGTTCGTGAAGTGATCGACGCGATGCAACGCTCTGGCCTTCAGCTGCCAGCCTCCAATGACGACTGGGCCGGCAACGACATGGAGCAACGGGGCGAACTGGCCGGTGGCATCCCCTACTTCAAACACGGGTATGGCTGCGCGGCTCGGCTGTCATCCGGAATCGCCGTGGATTTCGATTTTGGCGACAACGGTGAAATCGACGGTGTAGAAGCGTGGCGTCTGGCGGGCTTTGCTGGCTCACGGCTTCGGGATTACGGATTCGACGATGAAAGCGCCTTGATCGCCTGCTTCAAGGCGGCAGTGGAGCGCGGTGAATTGGTGTACTCGGGGTACATCCTCTATTACCTGAAACGCTCCTGACCCTTGGTACGACGCGGACTTCAAGACGGTGGGCTGAAGCCCACCCTACACGCCCCCCTTGAATCCTCTGCGTGCTTGCCCTCCCCGCCCCACCTCCCTATCCTTCGCCGGTCGCGGTAAATCCCGCGACCGGGTTTGACAGCCCGCTCTGATAGGCGCGATTGCGCCGCATGGTGCATGCGAGAAACGGCGAACGTTTTTTGCAGGTACGTGCACGCATGCAGTTTTAACTGCATTGCTCTATGGCAGATCGCGTGGGGAGACCCTCGGGTCTGCCGGGTCCTATCGCCGGTCTGTCAACCCCGCGCGGTCTGCCACCCTTCGTTTGACAGCGAATAGTGGCAGCTCCTGAACCAACCGATAGGAGCTTCACCATGCAAGACGCATATACCCCCGTTGTTTTTCTGCGCTACGCCTACCAACTCCGTGCCGTGATGGTCGATAACCGCCCCTGGTTCGTCGCCGAGGATTTCGCGCGGCTGATCGGTGCGCTGCGCCCCTATCGCCTGCCCCAGCGGGTGGACCCTCACCACCGGCGGGCGCTGTTCCTGCTGCACCAGTCCGGCGCCCGCGAGGAGGTGGAGGTGATCAGCGATGCCGGGGCCTACCAGGCGCTGTACCGCTTCCATCACCCGGAGCACCGGGCCATCAGCCAGTGGCTGAGCGAGCAGGTGGTGCCGACGCTGCACGACCGCCATCGGGATGCAGAGGCGGCGCCCCGCCGGGCCTACATGTGCTGGGCCAACCAGCCGATCAACGTGTTGAGCTGGCAGGGGGATGTCTGGATCAACCGGCAGGACCTGCCGGTCTTCCTCGCCAGCCTCGACGAGCCGGCATTGCGCACCGACGCCAGTTGGCGGCAAGCGCCCTGGTAGATCGCTGACAGACGGGCCCTTCGGGGCCCGTTTTCATTTGGGGTGGTGGGATGGGTGCGGGCGGTTTTGCGGGGTGACGCGGGTGGGCGGGGCGTAGGGTGGACCGCGCTTTATCGGTCCACCGTTTGGTGTGAGCTGGGCATGGCGGTGGGACGGTCGGCGCGGCTTGGGGTTGATGCGGTTCGCTGAGCTCACCGCATCCTACGGGTGCCATGCCGTGTGTGGGGGCTGTGGGACGTTGGTGCGTGCAGGTTCGCTCCCGGGCTGAAGCCCGGGCTAAGAGCGCATCGCGAATGGGTTCGCTGCCACTGGGTGAGCGAGGTGTTTCAGCCGAAGTGCATGTCGACCAATTGCATGGCCGGAGCAGGCCTGTCGGAGTGGATATTGCAGAGCTTCACATTTCCGAATCCGAAGCGCGTATGGCACTGGACGTACCACCTCCAGACCCCCCCCCACGAATGCACCAACGAAGGTGTATTCGAGGTAATCCTGCTTGTATTGGTTGTTCTCCGCATCCCAATCCAGCGACAGCCTGGAGTCGAAACCCACCTCGATGGAACTGTCCAGTTTGACGACCGATGCAGCGCGCTTTGCGAATAGGCCGTTGCCATTCTTCAGATCAGCTGCGACATGAGCGACCTGTTGTGCGCCAACCGCGATGTAGCACCCTGTGAGCATCGAAGTGAAGACGAAGTCGGCCCTTCGCTCAGCGATGCTGGTGACCGCAACAGCACCAGGGGCGTAGTCCACCCAATACCCCCTCAAAGGTGCTTCAGCCCCCGACTGGGGCTCAGTACCTTGCTTTAGATGACGCACCAGTTCGACACCTGAACTGCCAGCGCGGATATCAAATTCGGCCACCTTGTGTTCATCAAGCCGCAACAGAAACATGTCCGTACCCCACTCACCCTTGGTACCGATCTGCAGGGGGTAGCGCAGCAGGAAGCCGAGCACGTCATCCCGAAATTCCTTGTTGTATCTCTGCATGGGCTGGAAATCCTTCGCAGTATGTGGGTGGGGTGAGCCTTGCCTTTGAGCCTCAGGCGTCGCTGGCCGACAGGTGCCACCAGGCTGGCCGGCGGTCGACGAAGGCGTGAGCGGTCGGTGCAAGCGCGGGGTGGTGGTTGTCGTCGAGGCTGCCGAGCAGCAGGCCGAGGGTGTCGCCGTCGTCCAGGGCGCCGAGGGTGCTGCCGCAGTGCCGGCAGAACGCACGGGAAGACTGGGCGGAGGAGCGGTAGCGGGCGGGCTCGCCGTCGGGGCCGGTCCAGGTGATGGCGGCCTTGGGCAGTTCCAGCCAGCACAGGGTGAGGCTGCCGGAATGACGCTGGCAGGTGAGGCAAGAGCAGGTGTGCACGCTTACATCGTGCTCGGGAAGGCGCGCGCTGAAACGGATGGCACCGCAGAGGCAGCCGCCGGTGAAGGTGAGGTCGCCCATGCCGGGCCTCCTTGCCGCGTGGAATTGGGCTTGGAGTGTAGGCGTGCCGCTTCGCTTCGGTAAGGCCTCTCCTCGGCCGGTATTGGGGCGTTTGCGCGCGCTGGATGGTGGGGGTAGCCCGGGCTTCAGCCCGGGACGGGCTGGCAGGCAGTCAGATCCAGACGTCGTTCTGGGCGGTGCGTTCACCGCCTTCTTCGCCGGTGTTGATTACGCCACGGGGTTCGATGAGCAGCATCTTCACTTCGCGTTCGGCATAGGGCTTGTGTTCGACGCCCTTGGGCACGACGTACAGCTCACCGGGGCCGAGCAGGACGGCGCCGTCGCGGAGGTCGATGCGCAACTGGCCTTCGATCACCAGGAAGGCTTCGTCGGTGTCGGCGTGGGAATGCCAGATGAAGTCGCCTTCGATGCGCACGACCTTGAACTGGTAGTCGTTCATTTCGGCGATGACTTTCGGGGTCCACTGTTCGCTGAACAGGGAGAGCTTGTGCTGCAGGTTGATGCTCGGGTGGGTCGGCTGGTGCACGACGCGGCTCCTGGCTGATGGGTGAACTGCGAGGGTAGCGAGGGCCGCTGCGATGCGCTTGTACGATCCTGCGGCTTTGTCGCAGGAGGCTCGGTCACCCGTGCGCTTTCGGAGCGGCTATGGGGCAACCAGGCCCCTCGCCCGCCTGGAGCCCGCGAGCGACTACAGGAGCCGCTCGCGTTGCGCCCGCCGTGCCTACGGGGTCAGCGACAGCGGTACCCCCCAGATGGGGTCCTGCTTGCCCTGCTGGCGCAGCGGGGTGATCTGCAAGGGCTGGATCCGCGACAGCAGCGCCTGGTGCCTGTCACTGAGGATGCGCTGGGCGATGAGGGAGGTGGTGAAGTCCATGGGTGCGGGCCAGGTGTAGACGGTGAGGTTCTCCAGCGGGCATTCGACCTTTTCCGGGGCGGTGGCCCGGCATTTGGACGCCTGGTATCGGTAGCCCGGGGTGCGCAGGTGCATGCGTGGGGCCAGCAGCAGTTGACCGCCCTGGACGGTGAAGCTGGCGAGGGCCTTGTCGGCTGGCAGGCGCGACTGGACCTTGATGGAGGGGACGTCGCGGGAGTCGGTCTGCTGGTAGTAGCCGGCCCCCGAGCGCTGGGTGGTCTCGCTGTATTGCTGTTCGCCCCAGGCGACACAGGCGCCTGAGGCCATGTGCACGGCGGTGCAGACGGCCTGGCTCCTGGTTTCGGTGCCGTAGGTGGCGTCCTTCCACACGTCTTCGCGGTAGTACTCGCGGTACAGCTCGGTGGACAGGTACGCGGTGCCGTTGGGGCCGCTGCCGGAGCCGGGTGGGCCGCTGCGGGCGCCGATTTCGTCGAGCACGCCACGGATCTGGTAGTCGTCACCGCCGGTGAGCAGGTACTTGCCGGGCGGCAGGATGTGCACTTCGAAGGCCTTGAACAGGTAGGTGGCGCTGCGATCCCGCTGCAGTTCGTTGGTCTGGAACCTGCGGCCGAAGGTGATCGTCGGGTCCTGCTCGTTCTGCCAGATCACCGTGGGCGTCCATTGGGTCATGTCCAACCCGTCGTTCAGGGTCTTGTGGGGGTTCACGTCGGCCACCAGCACCACGGCCTTGTTGGCCTTGAGGGCGGCGTCGATCTCGTCCAGCAGTTGCGCGTAGCGCGGGTCATCCATGGTGCCGGGGCTGCCGACGTAGGGCTCGGGCACGCAGCCGGAAAGGGACAGGGCGAGCAGCACGGCGGCCGGCAGGGCGGAGAGCAGGCGAGGCAGTCTCATGCATCGTTCCTTGATGGGGGCGGACCGGGCATGTTGCGTCGACCGGGGGCGGGGCGAAATAGTGCAGATGAGCTAGCGCGGGGCTGAACGCGGCGGGGCTCCGCCTGGTACGCCCTCCCCGGTTGCCGGGGAGGGCCTTGGGGTCAGCGCAGGCCGTGGACCATGGCGGCGGCGACGCTGAGCACGTCCTGGCCGAGCTTCATGGAACGCTTGCCGTTCCAGCCGGTTTCCGGGGCGGGGTTGTCGTCGTGGTCCTTGAAGGGCATTTCGATGGTGAAGGACAGGCAGTCGAACTCCAGACCGACGGCGTTGCAGGCCAGGGTGATGTTGGCCTGGCCGGGCTCGTCGCGGGGGTAGCCGTAGCGGGTCTGGAACTCGGCGCCCATGTCGACGAGGCGGCGGCGGAACTCTTCTTCCAGGGCGGCGAGGCGCGGGGTGTAGCCGGGGTTGCCTTCGCAGCCGGCGGTGAACACGTGGGGGATTTCCTCGTCACCGTGGATGTCGAGGAACAGGTCGACGCCGATGCGGCGCATCTGCTGCTGGACGAAGTGGACTTCGGGGGTCTCCGCTTCGCTGGCCGATTGCCAGGCGCGGTTGAGGTCCTTGCCGGCGGCGTTGGTGCGCAGGTGGCCACGGTAGGCGCCGTCGGGGTTCATGTTGGGGACGAGGTAGAGGTCGGCGGCGTCGAGCAGGCGCTCCAGCTCCGGGTCATGGCGCTGCTTGAGGCGCTCGATGATGCCTTCCATGAACCATTCGGCCATGTGCTCGCCGGGGTGCTGCTGGGCGATGATCCAGACGCGGCGCTGGGCCTGGGGGTTGCGGCTGACCTTGAGCAGGGGGATGTCGCGCCCTTCGAGGCTCTTGCCGGTGGCGACGACCTCGGCGCCGGCCGCTTCGACGGCCTGGCGGATGAGGGCGTCGTGGCGCGCGCGGCTGTAGGGCTCGAAATAGGCGAACCAGATGTGCGACTGGGTGGGCTCCAGGCCGAAGTGCAGGCCGTTCTCGTCGAAGCGGCTGGGCACGCGGAACCAGTTGACCTGGTCATAGGAGGCGGCGGCGTTGTAGCCGGTCCAGGCGTGGGCGTAGGCGGACTGGCCGGCGTTGACCAGGCTGAAGTCGTGGCGGCTGCCGGGGGTCATGCCGTCGACCTTGAAGTGGAACCACTGGAAGTGGTGGCTGCGCAGGTCGGGGCGCATGGCGAGAAGGACGTGGCGGGGGTTGCTGGCGTCCTTGACTTCGATGTTGCCGCTGTCGAAATCGGCGCTGATCTTCATGACTACCTCGGGCTGTGTCAGGGGTGCGCGCAAGAATGGCAGGTCGCCCGGTGCGGGCATATGCACCAGGCGACAAAGGCTTGCGTGATGGGGACGGATCAGTGGCCTTCGAGCCGGGCGAGGCGCTCTTCCAGTTCGGCGATGCGGGCTTCCAGCTGTTCCACGCGGCTCTCCAGGCCGGCGCGGGATTCGCTGCGCTCGGGGGCGTCCTGCCGGGTGGCGAGCAGCGCTTCCAGGTCGGCCGCCTCGCCCAACAGGTGCATGAAGCGCTCTTCACGCTGGCCGCTCTGGCGCGGCAGCACGGTGGCCAGGCCACGGGCGGCGAGGCGGTCGAGGTGGTGGCGGACCTGGTCCAGGTCGTCGAATTCGTGCATGCGGCCGCTGCGGGTGAGCAGTTCGCCGAGGGTCTGCGGGCCGCGCAGCAGCAACAGGCCGAGCAGGATGAGCTGCGGCTGGACCAGCTCCAGGGTCTTGTCGGCGCGCTGCTCCCAGCGGTCGGCGCGGCTGCCCATCACCAGGCGGGCCAGGCCACGCCCTTCGAGGGTACGCATGCCCTGCCCCACCTGGCCGGCGGTGAGGTTCATCACCGGTTCGCGGCTGGTCTTCTGGTTACTGGCGAGCACCAGGGCGTTGAGGGTCAGCGGGTAGGACTCGGGGGTGGTGGCCTGCTTTTCGATCAGGCTGCCGAGCAGGCGGACCTCGACGGCGCTCAGGGGCTCGTGGGTGAAGGGCGTTTCGATCTCGCTGGACATGGGGCCATCCATTGGTAGGAAAAGGCCCATAGCCTAGCAGGACGCCCGGCGGCTGCCTGCATGCGCGCAGCGCTCTGGCCCGGCCAGGCCAGCCTCCCCGTCGCTACCCGCTGGATGCCGCGTGCTTGCGGGCGGCGCCAGACGTTCAATGATCCGAACATGAGCCTGCTATCGATGGCGTGTTTCAGGATATTTCCGGCCATTTAATCGAATTATTCGATTGTTATGATTTCACGAAAGAGTGTTTTACATAAGGTTTCAGGCGCTCTTAAAGATCTGAAAATTAAACACAACTAACTGTTTTTATTGAATAAATTGAGCACTATCAATGAAATCGATGGTCACCATTGACCATCTCCACTTTTTTATCGATTTTATTTCTCTAACATTGCCCTCGTGTTCACTTTCAACCCCACTTCCACGAGGAACCCATCATGAAAATGCGCATCCTTGCCAGCCTGTTCGCCGTCAGCCTGACCGCTACCGCCAGTGCCCTCGCCCTGCCCCAACAAACCCAGCAGGACTCGCTCCTGACCGCAGGTGCCGAACGCGCCGTGAACCCGCCGGTCGCCGAGAACGGCTCTGATCGCACCCCGGGCTTCCGCGTGGCCGAAGACGGCTCCGACCGCACCCCTGGCATCCGCGTTGCTGAAGATGGCTCCGACCGCACTCCCGGCATCCGCGTCGCTGAAGACGGCTCCGACCGCACCCCCGGCATCCGCATTGCTGAAGACGGCTCCGACCGCACCCCCGGCATCCGTGTCGCTGAAGACGGCTCCGACCGCACCCCCGGCATCCGCGTCGCTGAAGACGGCTCCGACCGCACCCCCGGCATCCGCGTCGCTGAAGACGGCTCCGACCGCACCCCCGGCATCCGTGTCGCTGAAGACGGCTCCGACCGCACCCCCGGCATCCGCGTCGCTGAAGACGGCTCCGACCGCACCCCCGGCATCCGCGTCGCTGAAGACGGCTCCGACCGCACCCCTGGCATCCGCGTGGCCGAAGATGGCTCCGACCGCACCCCCGGTTTCCGTGTTGCCTGAGGCCACACGGACCGGAGCGCATCCCGCCTGAGTCAATGCTGTCGCGAGGCCAGATCGATGCCTGAAACATCCCACGCTTGAAGGCGCCTTGACCGGCGCCTTCGGCGTTTATGGGGCACCGCTCACCTCCCCTGTCCTTATCTCTACGCTCCCGCGCCTGGAACGCACCCGGCTTTCCCCCGGCGTCTGGAGGGCCCATTATTCGGGCATTCCTGTGCACGAGGATGTCCCCATGAGCCAACCCCTCTGGAGCCCGAGCCCCGAGCGAATCGCCGCCACGCGGATGGAAGCCTTCCGCCGCCATGTTGCCGAACGCCATGGCGTGGCCGTGCCCGACTACGCCGCGCTGCACGCCTGGAGCGTGGCGGACCGGCCGGCGTTCTGGTCGACCCTGGCCGCGTGGTTCGAGGTGCGTTTCCACCAGCCGCCCCGCGCGGTATTGGAAGAAGGCCCGGCCATGCCGGATGCGCGCTGGTTTCCCGGGGCGACGCTGAACTTCGCCGAGCACCTGCTGCGGCGCCGTGATGACGCGCCGGCGCTGGTGGCGGTGGACGAGGACGGTAGCCGGGTGCAGCTCTCCCATGCCGAGCTGGCCGCCCAGGTCGCCGGGTTGCAGCGCAGCCTGCGGGAGCTGGGCGTCGGGGTGGGGGATCGGGTGGCGGCCTTCATGCCCAACACCTGGCAGACGGTGGTGGGCATGCTCGCCAGCGCCAGCCTGGGGGCGACCTGGTCGTCCTGCTCGCCGGACTTCGGCACCCAGGGGGTGATCGACCGCTTCGGGCAGATCGAGCCCAAGGTGCTGATCGCCGCTGCCGGCTACCACTACGCGGGCAAGACCCTCGACCTCACGCCCAAGCTCAACGAGATACTCGCCCGCCTGCCCAGCCTGGAGCAGTTGCTGGTGGTGCCCCATGCACGCTCGGACGCCCGGGCGGAGGACTTCCAGACCCCGGCGCGGGTGGCGCTGTGGGGCGACTTCTACCAGCCTGGCGGCGAGCCCGTGTTCGTTCCCGTGCCCTTCGACCAGCCGCTCTACATCCTCTACTCCAGCGGCACCACCGGCGTGCCCAAGTGCATCGTCCACGGCGTCGGCGGCACCCTGCTGCAGCACCTGAAGGAGCACGGCCTGCACTGCGACCTGAAGGCCGAGGACACGCTGTTCTACTACACCACCTGCGGCTGGATGATGTGGAACTGGCTGGTCTCCGGCCTCGCCCTGGGCGCCACCCTGGTGCTCTACGACGGCTCGCCTTTCCACCCCGCCCCGGAACGCCTGATCGACCTGATCGACGCCGAAGGCATCAGCCTCTTCGGCACCAGCGCCAAGTACATCGCCGCCCTGGAGAAGGCCGGCGTGGAGCCCTGCCGCAGCCACCGGCTGGAACGCCTGAAGACGGTGCTTTCCACCGGCTCGCCCCTGGCACACGAAGGCTTCGACTACCTCTACCGCCGCTTCAAGGCGGACCTCTGCGTGTCGTCCATCTCCGGCGGCACCGACATCGTCTCCTGCTTCGCCCTGGGCAACCCGGTGCTGCCGGTGTGGCGCGGCGAGCTGCAATGCAAGGGCCTGGGCATGGATGTGCAAGTGTGGGACGAACAGGGTCAGCGCCTGGTGGGCGAGAAAGGCGAGCTGGTCTGCGCCCGGCACTTCCCATCGATGCCGGTGGGGTTCTGGAACGACCCGAACGGGGAGAAATTCCACGCGGCCTATTTCGAAACCTTCCCCGGCGTCTGGGCCCACGGCGACTACGCCGAGGAAACCGCCCATGGCGGCCTGGTGATCCACGGCCGCTCGGATGCGGTGCTCAACCCCGGCGGGGTGCGCATCGGCACCGCCGAGATCTACCGCCAGGTGGAGAAGATCGAGGAGGTGCTGGAGTCCATCGCCATCGGCCAGGACTGGCAGGGCGACGTGCGGGTGGTGCTGTTCGTGCGCCTGCGCGAGGGCGTGGCGCTGGACGAGGCCTTGCAGGCGCGCATCCGCCGGGTGATCCGCGACAACACCACGCCGCGCCATGTGCCGGCGAAGATCGTGGCGGTCAGCGACATCCCCCGCACCATCAGCGGCAAGATCGTCGAGCTGGCGGTGCGCAACGTGGTCCACGGTCGTCCGGTGAAGAACACCGACGCCCTGGCCAACCCCGCCGCGCTGGAGCAGTTCCGCGACCGCGCGGAGTTGGCTGACTGACAGACGCCCGCACGTGGAAAACGGCCGAGGCGGCCACCACCGCCCGGCCTACCCCCATCCAGGGAAATGGCCGACGGGGCAGCCGAATGAAGGGAAACTTTACGTCGAGCGTTCGCGAGCAGCGCTCGTTCCCATCACCGCGGCAACCCGAGCCGCCTTGCGCAGGGTGGGCCGGGCGGCGTTCCGCTTCAGCCCACCATCGACGTCACCATGATGCCGGTGGTGGACGTGGAGCGCGCCACGTATGCGGTAGCCCGGACTTCAGTCCGGGGCGGCAAGCACCATTCCCGGGCTGAAGCCCGGGCTACGTGTCTGCATGGTGCTATCGGGTATTCCCGCTCGATGGGCTTCGCTGCGCTCAGCGCCATCCTACGAGGTGCCTGAGTCCGACTACACGCCGCGCTCCGTAGGATGCGGTGAGCTCGGCGAACCGCATCAGGTCGTTGCACGGTGCCGCCGGGGACTCCTGATTGATGGGCTTCGCTGCGCTCAGCGTCATCCTGCGAGGTGCCAGAAGCCGGATTGCGGCATGCAAAAAGCCCGGCACATGGCCGGGCTTTTTGGGTGGATCAGGGGTCGGCTCAGTTGGAGCAACCGTTGCCGAACACGCGGTATTCCACGCGGTGGATTTCGCCCTGGCGGTCTTCGTAGACCATGTGGGCGGGGACGACCTCGCAGACGTCCGGGATGCGGCTGTGGGAGATGACCTTGGCCACATCGAGCTTCATGCCGTAGTGGTAGGTCTTGGTCTGGATGCCGTCGTCCATGGCGGGTGTGGTCGCGAGGGCCAGGGGCGAGAGAAGCGCCAGGGCCAGGGCGGTCAGTACTTTCATGGGCAGTCCCCGTAGGTCTGGAGGGTGGTCGCCGGCCGGGTGGCAGGCGGCGAATTCACGCTATCGGCAGCCTGGATGTCCTACAGGCTGTACGCCCGCCCCCACGCGGCAGGTGCGTCCTACAAAACGCGGCCTCCTGAAACGACAATGCCCGGCTCATCGGGCCGGGCATTTGTCAGGGAGCGGGCGGTCAGCCGTTGGAGCAGCCGTTGCCGAACACCATGTACTCCAGGCGGTGCACCTTGCCCTGGTGGTCCTCGTAGGTCAGGTAGGCCGGCACCACGCCGCACACATCGGGGACCTCGCTGCGGGAAATCACGCGGGCGATGTCCAGGTCCATGCCGTACTGGTAGTGCTCGACCTCGGCGGGAACGGTCTGGTCAGGCGAGGCAGCGAAGACGAGCGGAGACAGGCCGGCAAGCGCCAGCAACAGGAAAGCTTTCATGGGTTCTAGTACTCGATTGCCTTGAGAAGGGCTTCGGCCCGCCCTCCACGAGCGGGCCGAAGGTATTGCGCGACACCGCACACGAACGGTGAAGTGGATCAAGCATGTGCCTCTGTCGTGGGAGGCGGAATCCATTCTAATGCCCGTCCCACGGGGCTTACAGGGCGATCCAGCACAAGGACTGTGACGTGCTGGTCAACAATCCCTCAGGCGCCGGGCAGGCCCTGGCGTGACTCGTCCACCACCACCGTGCAGGTCATCCCGGCGGACAGCTCCAGCCCCTCGGGCACCTCGTCGAGGTGTATGCGCACCGGCACCCGCTGGGCCAGGCGCACCCAGTTGAAGGTGGGGTTCACGTCGGCCACCAGCTCGCGGCTTTCCGGGTTGTCGCGGTCGTAGATGCCGCGCGCCACGCTGTCCACGTGGCCGAGCAGGCGCTCGCCGCTCATCAGGCGCATCTCCACCTTCGCGCCCTGGCGGATGCGCGGCAGGCGGGTCTCCTCGAAGTAGCCGTTGACGTAGAAGGAGTGCGCGTCCACCAGCGCCATGCCGGCTTGCCCGGCGTGCACGTAGTCGCCCCGGTAGAGGTTGAGGTTGGTCACGTAGCCGTCCACCGGGGCGCGGACTTCGGTGCGTTCCAGGTCCAGCCGCGCGGCGTCGAGCCGGGACAGCGCCTGGCGGTAGCGGGCCATGGCGCCGTCGGCCAGGTGGCCGGCGTCCTCGCGGTTCTCCCGCGAGACCACCAGGTCGTCCATGTCGGCTCGCCGGCGGGCGTTCAGCCGGCGCATCTCCAGGTCGGCCTTGCGTGCGGCCACCTCGGCCTCGGCGTCACGCACGGCCAGCTCGTAGTGGGCACGGTCGATGCGCACCAGCACGTCGCCGGCCTTGACCCGCTGGTTGTCGCGCACCGGGATCTCCACCACCAGCCCGGCCACGTCGGGGGCGATGTTGATCACGTCGGCCCGTACCCGGCCGTCGCGGGTCCAGGGCGAGTCCATGTAGTGCTGCCACAGGCGCTGCACCAACAGCACCGCCAGGGCGAGGATGAGCAGGGTCGCGCCGACACTGATGATTCGTTTCACGGACAGGGTCTCTCAACGGTAGGTGGCCAGGGCCAGGGAGGCATACAGGCAGGTGAACAGGCAGACCCGCAGCAGCACGGGGTGCCAGGCCAGGCGGTAGAGGCCGAGCCGCGCGGCGACGCGGTCGATCAGCCAGCCGCCGACCAGGGTGATCAGGAACAGCAGGGTCAGGCTCGGCAGGTAGACGCCGTGCACGGCGATTTCACGGGGCATGGGCGGGTACCGGGGCGGTGCCGGCGTCCTGGTGCTCGGCCCAGGGCGCCAGGGGGTCCAGCAGGGAGGTGCGGATGAAGTGCAGGTAGCTCTGCAACCGGCGCAGCGGCGAGGTTTCGAACTGTGGCGCGCAAGGCTCGGGGGTGGCGCGCACCGCCTCGATGGCCTGTTCGACGGCCTGCAGCGCACGCTGGCGGTTGACCTCGCCGGGCTGGATCAGCAGGCGGATCAGCGCCCGGCCCATGGCGCGCACGGCGTGGCGCCAGGGCATGGATTCGGCATAGCAGGACAGCGCCGGCAGGCGCGCCTGCTCCAGGCGCAGTTCGATCACCGCGTGCCCCACCTCCTGCACGGCGAACATCCAGCGCAGCAGCCGACGCTGGATGTCCGGACGCCCGGCGGAAAAGGCATAGGCCTGGGCCAGCAGGTCGCGGGTGCCGCTCTCGAAACCGCTCACCAGCCCACGGATGCGCCCGCTGACGGTGTGCACCGCGCACATGCGCAGGTCGTGCTCCAGGCGCCGCCACAGCCAGGGCCGGTTGGGTGGCAGGATCAGCGCTGCCGCCAGGGTCGCCACGGTCATCGACAGCAGCACCGCCAGGTACTCGTTGAGCAGCCGGTAAGGGTCGTACTGCACCAGGTTGCCCGGCAGCGACAGCAGGCAGAACCACACCAGCAGCCCCACGCCGTAGCCGGACCAGGCCGGGCGCGACAGCAGCAGCGCGCCGAGGGCGAAGGTGGGCGCCAGGGCGCAGCAGAGCATGACGAAGCCATCCAGCGAGGGCAGCACGCAGAAGGTGGTGAAGATGCCCGCCAGGGCGCCGCCGGTGGCGCCCAGGGTCAGTTGCAGCGCCAGCCGCTTGGGGTTGGAGGAGGACGAGGCCAGGGCCGAGATCATCCCCACCGTCATGGTGAAGGTCTCCCCGGCGGGCCAGGCGGTGGCCATCCAGAAGGTGCCCAGGGCGAGGATCAGCAGGCTGCTACGCATACCCGCCACAGCGGCGGCCAGGGGGTTGGCGCGGGGGCGGAAGCTCTCCTGCCAGTCCTCACGGTGGTGGCGGTGTTCCAGCAGCGAGGCCAGGGTCATGGCGTAGCCGTGGAGGTCGTCGACGAAGCGGAACAGCAGCTCGGCGGCGGTATCGAAATCCAGCGCGCCGGCCTCGTCCACCTGGCGCTCGGCCAGCCAGCCGCGCCCGCTGCGAATCAGTTGCATCAGCTCCTGTCGGCAGGCGGCCAGGCGTTCGGCGAACTCTGCCGCCTCGGCGTCGCTGCCCAGGCGCTCGCGCTGCGCGGCCAGCAGCGCCGAGACCTCGCCCAGGCACGGCTGCAAGGCCTCGCGCACCAGGTGGGCGCCGCCCAGGTGCAGGCGCTTGAGCAGCTGGTGCAGGGCGTGGAAGCGTGTGGAAAGGACCATGAACTCGTTGTTCAGCCGCGCCAGCCGCCCGGCGCGCATGCGCATGTGCGGGTCCTCGAAGGTGGTGGCGTTGCGCATGTTCTCCAGGCCCACGGCCACGGCGGCGAAGCGCGCGTTGAGCGCTTCGAAGCGCTCGCTGTCGAGGCTGCCGGCCAGGCCTTCGCAGGCGAATGCAGCGAAGTCTCGAAAGCGCGCCTGCAAGGTGCCGCGCAGGTCGGCGCTGGTGGTCTGGGGCAGCACCAGGGCGCTGACCAGGCCGGTGCAGAGGATGCCCAGGGTGATCTCCAGCACCCGCCACAGCGCCGACATGAAGGCGCCTTCGGGGTGCAGGGTGGCGGGCAGGCCGATGATCACGGCGGTGTAGCCGGCCAGCACGCAGGCGTAGCCACGGAAGTCCCGGTAGCGTGCCGCGCCGGCGGTGCACAGGCCGATCCAGATGGCGATGGCCAGCATGAACAGCACCCGCTCCTGGTTGAACAGGGCGATCAGCGCCACCATCACCGTCAGCCCCAGCAGCGTGCCGATGATGCGGTAGAAGCTCTTGGCCAGGACCTGCCCGCTCTGCGGCTGCATGACGATGAACACCGTGACCAGCACCGTGCCGGGCTGCGGCAGCTCCAGGCGGTAGGCCAGCCACAGGGCGATGAAGGCGGTGAGCAGGGCCTTGAAGATGAAGACCCAGGTGACCCCTTCGGTACGGGCCCAATGGGCGAGGTCACGGCGCAGCGCCGTGGTCCAGGTAGCGTCGATGTTCATGGGCGTGCCAGGCGGAAGCGGGGTTCGGAGGGCGTCAGGTGTTCAGGGGCGGGGCCGGCTTCCTGGGGCAGGCCGCCGCCCAGTTGCAGCAGCAGGTCGGCCTGGGCGGCGAGGCGCCGTGCGCGCACCTGCTGCTCCACGCGCTGGGCCTCGAACAGGGCCGGCTGCGCCTGCAGCACCTCGCTGTAGTCGGTCAGCCCGCGTTGCTGGGCCAGCAGGGTCAAGTCGCAGGCGTGTCGCGCCTGGGCCACGGAGACTTCCGCCAGGCGCTGTTGCTGGTGCAGCGACTCCAGGCGCACCAGGGCATCGGCCACGCCCTTGATGGCCTGCACCAGGGTCTGGTCGTAATGCCCCACTGCCAGGTCGTAGCCGGCGCTGGCTTCGGCCAGTTGGCCGCGCCGCCGCCCGCCGTCGTAGACCGGCAGGGACAGCGCCGGGCCGAGGCCCCAGGTGAGCTTGTCGTAGCGCAGGAAATCCAGCACGCCGCCCTGCACCGCCGAGGTGCCAAGACCACCGAGCAGGTCGACGTTGGGGTAGAAATCCGCCTTGGCCGCCTCGATGCCCTTGGCTTCGGCCGCCACCTGCCAGCGTGCCGCCACCAGGTCCGGGCGATGGCCGAGCAGTTCCAGGGGCAGGCGCGGCGGCAAGCCGATGTCCCTGAGCAGCGCCAGGCGCGGCCGTGTCATGGCTTCGGCCGCCCCCGGCCCCTCCCCTGCCAGTGCGGCGATCAGGTTGTGATCGAGGGCGATGCTTTCGCGCAGTTCGTCGATCTGCCGCTCCACGGGCGGGATGCCCATTTCCGCGCGGGTCACCTCCAGGCGGGTGCCGATGCCATCGTGGCGACGACGCTTGGCCAGTCCCACCAGTTGCTGGCGCTGGGTCAGCTCGGCCTGGGCGATGTCCAGCTGGCTGTGATGGAGCGCGAGGCCGATGTATGCGCGCACCAGGTTGCCCTGCAGCTCCAGGGCTGCCAGGCGGGCTTCGGCGACGCTGGCCCGGGCACGGTCCACCGCCGCCTCGCCACGGGCACGCTCGCGGCCCCAGAGGTCCAGCGGGTAGCTGAAGCCGAGCTGGCTGGTGTTGTTCCAGGAGCTGGTGCGCGCCAGGTCGCCGGGGCCATAGAAGGCGTCGTCGGGCCATCGCTTGCGCTGCACGTTGGCGGCCAGGCCGAGGCTGGGCGATTCGTCCGCCTCCACCACGTGGGCCAGGGCCCGCGCCTGGCGGACCCGGGCGGCGGCCATGTCCAGGCTCGGGCTGCCGGCCAGGGCGCGGTCCATCCAGGCGTCCAGCTGCGGGTCGCCGAAGGCTCGCCACCACTGGCTGGCGGGCCAGCCGGCCTGGGCCTCGGCCGAGGCGATGGCGGCCCCCACCTCCAGCGCGGCCGGGTCGGGGACCTGGCTGGCCGGGGCGATGCCGTTGGAGTCGATGCAGGAACAGAGGAGCGGGAAACAGACGTACAGGCTGACCCGGAGCAAGCCGGGCCGATCGATGCGGGGCACGTGCGGCGAATCCTGATGGCAAGGGCTCTGGTGGCCCGTAACGGCGGCGATTCTATGTGTCGCCCGGGGGTCAGGATAAGCACACGGATAGGTGATTCATTGTGTACTCAGCGGCCATAATCGGCGGCACCACTTCATGCCAGAATTCGCGCCCCGTTCCGGGCCGGAGCCCTTGATGGACATCCTCTTCAACATGCGTGCCTTCGTCTGTGTCGCGGAGACCGGCAGCTTCACCGCCGCCGCCCAACGACTGGACCTGACCACCTCCTACGTTTCCCGCGCGGTCGCCACCCTGGAGACCCACCTGCGAACCCGCCTGTTGCACCGAACCACCCGCCGCATTGCCCTCACCGAAGCCGGCCAGCGCTACCTGATGCGATGCGAGCAGATCCTCGGCTACATCGAGGAGGCCGAAGCCGAAGCCAGCGAAGCCCACGCCCGCCCCGCCGGCAACCTGAAGGTCCATGCCATGACCGGCATCGGCCAGCACTACCTGATCGAAGCCATCGCCCAGTACGCCGAGACCTACCCGGACGTGAGCTTCGACCTGACCCTGGCCAACCGCACCACGGACATCCTCGACGAGGGTTACGACATTTCGGTGGTGATCGCCCAGGAGCTGCCGGACTCGGGCTTCATCTCCAAGCAGCTGGGCACCACCTACAGCGTGCTCTGCGCCTCCCCCGGCTACATCGCCAAGCACGGCGCGCCGCGCCAGCCCGCCGACCTGCTGGGGCATCGCTGCCTGCGCCTGGTGAACTCGGTGATGTCGCTGGACAAGTGGACCTTCGATGGCCCGGACGGGCAGCAGATGATCACCATCACCCAGACGCCCTTCCAGGTGAACACTGCCGATGCGCTGACCGAGGCGCTGCGGGCGGGCATGGGCATCGGCGTGCTGCCGGTGTACTCGGCGGTGCACGGCCTGCGAGACGGCAGCCTGGTGCGGGTGCTGCCCCATCACAGCCTGTTCCCGCTGGGCATCTACGCGCTGTACCCGTCGCGGCAGTTTCTCGATGCGAAGATCCGCACCTGGGTGGAGTTCCTCCGCGACTTCCTCCCCGGCCGCCTGAAGGCCGACGAGTCGGTGTTGCTGGAGCACAGCGCAACGCTGGGTTGAGCCTTCCGTCAGGCGGCGAGCGCAGCACTCTGGCGCTTGCGCCGCTTGGCGCTTTCCAGCAGCCAGATGGCCTGGCTGGCCTGGGCGTCGGCCAGGCGCACGAAGGGGCCGGCCTTCACCGCGCCATCCAGCACCACCAGCCAGCACGCCAGGTGGCCGGCGCGGCGCAGGGTTTCGGGAACGGCTGAGCCGACCAGGGACATGATCTCGGCACTGTGCATGCTGGACTCCAGGGCGATGTGGACGATGGCGCCACTCTAGGAGCCGGCCTGGCGGTGCGGAAATCAGTCCGATCGATAGTACTCATGGGTCGCCACGATGCCGCCACCGCCCTGCCCGCGCTGACCGGCGAGGTGCCCCTGAAGCCGCCAAATACCCCGCACCTTCACCGCATTCCGCCGTCCAACATCGGACAGCCGCAAGCGGAGACGCGAGATGCCTGGCAGCAATCGATACGAAATCATCTACCGGCTCCACGGGAGCCCGCAGGCGTTCATCGTCGAACGGGACGGACCGCCCAGCAGCGCCGATATCCATGCGCTGTTGGTGGAGCGACACGGCATTCCACTGGGGGAGACGCCGCCGAGGGACAACAAGGACTACCTGCGCCTGACCACCGGCCACGGCATCCAGGACGTGGCGGTCAGGCGCAAGTACTGACGGCCACGCAGGCCGTCGGCAGGATCAGCTGAGGGTGCCGAGGTTGAAACCGGTGACCGAGGCCAGGGTGCCACGCCACAGGGTCAGCCCGGTGCAGGTCAGGCCGCCGGCGGCGTAGACACTGACATCACGCAGGTGGATGTACTGGGGCGGCAGCAGGTTCGGGTCTTCCCCGGTGGACTTGGCCATGACGCCGAGCTTGGCGAAGGTGGCGCGGATGTCCTCGCGGCCCTCTTCCGGCCAGGAGTGGGCGTATTCCTGGGCGAACAGGTCGAAGTAGCTCTCCACGGAGATCAGCGTGCCGCTGACCAGGCCCGCGCCGACGGTGAGGGTGATGCCCACTTCCACGCCGAGCTCGTTGGCCTGGCGCACCAGCATTTGCAGGAACCAGTCCATGCTGCGCCCCGTCCACTCGAAGTCCTTCGCCGTGCTCAGGTCATAGCTGCTGAGGATTTCGGCGGCATTCGACTTGGGGGTGTTCTGGGTGTCGCTCATTCGTCCATCTCCGTGGTTGCGGGGCTTGAAGTCCAAGGTTTATAGCACGGCGCCGGCGGCAGGCAGGCGCCGCCGTTGCGCGGCAGCGCGCCGCAGGTCAGGCGAGGGTCGCGCCGAGGGCGCGGATGCAGCGCTGCAACGCGGGCGACTCGCCCAGCAGGCGCACCCGCAGGCCGTCGATCTCGCGGCGCACCGGGTAGTGCTTGCGCAGTGCGTCGAAGGCAGCGCGGCGCTGGGTGGCGTCCCCCACCAGGCTGCGGCGGAAGTCGGCGTCGTCCCGGCGCGGGTCGTATACCGCGCGGCAGAGCATGGGCAGCGTCCACTGCGGATCGGCGCTGGCATCCAGAACCAGTTCGGGCAGCCAGGGTGCCGGCAACAGGTCGGCCAGGCGCACCGTCTCGGGCTGCTTCAGGGCCCGGCAGAAGGCCTGGTAGATCTGCTCGGTGCCGCGCAGCTTGCCGTCCAGGCTGTAGCCGGCGATGTGCGGGGTGGCGATGCGGCACAGCGCGGCCAGTTGCGGGTCCGCCTCGGGCTCGCCCTCCCACACGTCCAGCACCACGCGCAGGTCCGGACGCCGGCCCAGCACGTCGCGCAGGGCATGGTTGTCCACCACCGCGCCTCGGGCGGCATTGATCAGCCAGGTGCCGTCGCGCAAGGCGGCCAGGCGGGTGGCATCGAGCAGGTGATGGGTGGGGTGGTCGCCGGATTTTTCCAGCGGGGTGTGCAGGCTGATGGCGTCGCAGCGCGCCAGCAGGGTATCCAGGTCCACGTAGTCGCCACCCTCGGCAGCCTGGCGCGGTGGGTCACAGACCAGCACGGTCCAGCCCAGCTCGCGCAGCACCTGCACCAGACGCCCGCCCACCTGGCCGGCGCCAACGACGCCATAGGTGCGACTGGCCGGGTCGACGCCGGCGTCCTCGGCCAGGGTCAGCAGGCTGCCCAGTACGTAGTCCACCACGCCCCGGGCGTTGCAGCCCGGCGCACTGGACCAGGCGATGCCGCCCGCGTCGAGGGCCTGGGTGTCCAGATGATCGGTGCCGATGGTGCAGGTGCCGACAAAGCGCAGCGCGCTGCCTTCCAGCAGGGCGCGGTCCACATGGGTCACCGAGCGCACCAGCAGCACCTCGGCATCGCCCAGGGCGGCGCGGTCGATGGCCCGGCCGGGCAGGCGGCGGATGGTGCCGAAGCCTCCGAAGAAGGCATCGACCAGGGGAATGTTCTCGTCAGCGAGGATCTGCATGGGGGCACTCCATGGGCGGGGTGGGCATTCTACGGAATCCGTCGCGCAAGGTCCTACAGCCCTTTCCTGACCCATGCGTCAACGCGTAGACTACGCGGTCTTTCGCCTCCGCTGATTCCCCATCGCCGGCAGTCCCCCTGCCACGGCCGCTTCAGCGCCCGCTGCGAGCCCATCGCAGCCAGGCGGCCCGCCCTGGGCATACGCAAGACGGACGCCACCGCCGTACCGGTGAACGCTACACAGCCATGGAAAGACCTCCCGTGACCATTCGAACTCGCCTCGACCGTACCCGTCGCGAACTCCGAGCCCTATTCACCCTCGCCCTGCCGATCATGATCGCCCAGCTCTCCCACTCGGCCATGGGCTTCGTCGACGCCGTGATGGCCGGCCGCGTGAGCCCCCGCGACCTGGCCGCCGTGGCCCTGGGCAACTCCATCTGGATACCCGTGTTCCTGCTGATGACCGGCATCCTCCTGGCCACCACCGCCAAGGTGGCGCAGCGCTTCGGCGCCGGCCAGCAGGGCGAGATCGGCCCGCTGGTGCGCCAGGCCCTGTGGCTGGCCGTGGCCGTGGGCCTGGGCGGCGCCGGCCTGCTGATGTGCGCCGAGCCGGTGCTGCACCTGATGGGCGTGGAGGAAGACCTGATCGCCCCGAGCATGGGCTACCTGCACGGCATCGCCTACGGGCTGCCGGCGGTGGCGCTGTACCAGGTGCTGCGCTGCTTCAGCGACGGCCTGGGCAGGACCCGCCCGAGCATGGTGCTGGGCATCTGCGGGCTGCTGCTGAACATCCCGCTGAACTACGTGCTGATCTACGGCCACCTGGGCTTCCCGGCCATGGGCGGCGTGGGCTGCGGCTGGGCCAGCGGCACGGTGATGTGGATGATGTTCCTGGGCATGCTCGGTTGGGTGCGCTTCGCCCGCGTCTACCAGGGCAGCGCCCTATTCGCCCGCTTCGAGCGGCCCGACTGGTCGGTGATCCGCCGCCTGCTGTCGGTGGGCCTACCCATCGGCATCGCGGTGTTCGCCGAGTCGAGCATCTTCGCGGTGATCGCCCTGCTGATCGGCGGCCTCGGCGCCAACGTGGTGGCCGGCCACCAGATCGCCCTGAACTTCAGCTCCCTGGTGTTCATGATCCCCTACTCCCTGGCAATGGCCGTCACCGTGCGCGTCGGCCAGGCCCTGGGCCGTGGCGAGCCCCGCGAGGCGCGCTTCGCCGCCGGCGTGGGGATGGCCACCGCGCTGGCCTACGCCTGCCTCTCGGCGAGCCTGATGATGCTGCTGCGCCAAGGCATCGCCGGCATCTACACGCCGGACCCGGAGGTGATCGCCATGGCCGCCTCGCTGCTGGTGTTCGCCGCGCTGTTCCAGTTCTCCGACGCCATCCAGGTGACCGCCGCCGGTGCGCTGCGGGGCTACCAGGACACCCGCGCCACCATGGTCATCACCCTGTTCTCCTACTGGGGCATCGGCCTGCCGGTAGGCTGGCTGCTGGGGCTGACCGACTGGCTGGGCGAAGCCAGCGGCCCGCGCGGGCTGTGGCAGGGGCTGATCGTCGGCCTGACGGTGGCGGCGGTGATGCTCAGCTACCGCATCACCGGCAGCGCCCGGGCGCACATCCGCCACCTGAGCCAGCGGCCGACCGCTGTGGCCTGATCCGGCGATAGCGTCGCCACAACGCAACAGGGCCCTTTCGGGCCCTGTTTGTTAATCGGCTTTCTTGCGAATCCAGTACAGATAAGTGCCTGCCTCTTCCGCCTGGTCCACCAGCTCGTGGCCGAGGAACATGCAGAACTTCGGAATGTCGCGGCGGGTCGAGGGATCGGTGGCGATCACCTTGAGCAGGCCGCCGGCCTGCAGGTCGCGCACCTTGTTGTGCAGCATCATCACCGGCTCGGGGCAGTTGAGGCCGGTGGCGTCGAGAATGGCATCGGGCTGATCGGTCATGGGGCACTCCGTCGAAGGGGCGCTATTGTCGCGCAAAGCGCCGCGTCCGCCCACTCCCAGAGCCCGACCTTGGATGGGCCGCCGGACGGAACGCAACGGTGGTAGCCTGCCGCGCCACGCCCACCACATGCCCAACCACAATGCGCCTGACCTGCCTGCTGCTTGCCCTCCTCCTGCTCGGCGGCTGCGCCGCCCGTAACCACCTGCCCGACTACAGCGCCCAGACCGACAAGGCCCTGCCCGCCACCTGGTACGACGCGGTGATCATCGCCCGTGACGGCACACGGCTCTCCGCCACCGTGTTCCAGCCCGCCCTCGCCACCGGGGAAA
Organism: Metapseudomonas otitidis; assembly: GCF_900111835.1. GTDB lineage: Bacteria > Pseudomonadota > Gammaproteobacteria > Pseudomonadales > Pseudomonadaceae > Metapseudomonas > Metapseudomonas otitidis. The sequence goes on along the minus strand of NZ_FOJP01000002.1, from coordinate 268,784 downwards.
CCGCCCCGCTGGTGGTGCACACCCACGGCTGGGGAGGCTGGCGGGTCACCGGGCCGGACGGTTTCTACGGCCAGCGCATGATCTCCGGGCGCACCGCCCTGCGGGCCTGGCGCGCCGGCTACTGGGTGGTCAGCTACGACCAGCGCGGCTGGGGCGGCAGCGAAGGCGACATCGAGATGATGGACCCACGTTATGAAGTGCAGGACGCCCTCGCCGTGGTGGACTGGGCCAGCGCCCACCTACCGCGCCTGACCGAGGACGGCCCCGGGGACCCGCGCGTGGGCATGCTTGGTGAAAGCTACGGCGGCGCCGTGCAACTGCTGGCCGCCAGCGAAGACCCGCGCATCGACGTGCTGGTGCCCATTGCCACCTGGTACGACCTGGCCGACGCCCTCGCCCCCGGCGGCCGCCTAAAGGTGGGCTGGACCGGCGTACTGGTCAGTCTCGGCCTGGCCACCGGCTACGACCTCGGCAAATTCATCCAGGCGCCCTACCTGCGCAGTGCCGGCGGCGAACTGACCGAGCCGGTACGCGACGAACTCCACGCCCACAGCCTGGCGGCCTACTGCGAACAAGGCCGCCGCCCGCGAGCCGACGCCCTGCTGATCCAGGGCCTGCGCGACACCCTCTTCCCCCTCGACCAGGGCCTGGCGATCCGCGACTGCCTGCGCCAGGGCAGCGCCGACGTGCGCCTGCTGGGCATCCAGGGCGGGCACATCCTGCCGCCACCGCTGCAGCAGTGGAGCGGCCTGCCGCCCTTCAACAACGAACCGGTGCTGCACTGCGACGGCCAGGCCCTCAACCTCGAAACCGCCGTGGTGAACTGGTACGAAGACCGCCTGCGCGGCCGTCACGGCGCGGCGGACAGCATCCCGCGCCTGTGCCTGAGCCTGTCCACCGACCAGGGCCTGGCCCTGCACGAAGCACCCCGCCAGGACAGCCCGCTGCCCCTGCCGGAAACCCGCCTGCGCCCCGCCACCAGCGGCTGGCTGCAGCCGGCGGCCTTCGTCGAACTCAAGCGGATCGAACAGCCGGCTGCCCTCGTGGGGCCGACCCTGCTGCACCTGCGCCCCCGGGAGGACGATCACGAAGTCTTCGCCGCCCTCGCCGTGCACCGGGCCAACGGGGATGTGGAGGTGCTGAGCGAGCAGGTCACCCCGCTGGCCGCACGGGCCGACGTGCGCCTGCCTTCGGTGAGCACCCGTCTGCAACCGGGTGACCGCCTCGGCCTGCGCTTCAGCGGCTTCAGCGGGCAATACCTGTTCAACGGGTCCTGGTGGCCGGGCCAGGTGAGCCTGGCTGGTGAAGTGGAGCTGCCGGAGCTGCAGCCCCTGCCCCACTGAGCGGCAGCCTCAGCCGAGGCGCCGCAGGTGGCAGGTGACTTCCTCGCGGTCGTGGTAGAGCTGCTTGCAGGCCATCGCCACCTTGATGCGGCGCGCCTTGAAGCTCTCTTCCAGGCGTTGCAGCAGGCGCTGCACTTCCGCATAGCGCTGCTTCATCGGCAGCTTGAGGTTGACCACCGCCTCGCGGCACAGGCCCTCGCCGATCCAGGTCTCCAGCAGCGCCGCGTTGCGCGCCGGCTTCTCGACGATGTCGCAGACCATCCAGTCCACCGGCTGCTTCGGCTTGTAGGTGAAGCCATCGGCCCGCAGGTGCTGCACCAGGCCGGTGTCCATCAGGCTCTGGGCCATCGGGCCGTTGTCGATGGCGGTGACCAGCATGCCGCGCCGCACCAGCTGGTAGGTCCAGCCGCCGGGCGAAGCCCCCAGGTCGACCCCGGTCATGTCGCCGGACAGGCGCGTCTCCCACTGCTCGCGGGGGATGAAGGTGTGCCAGGCCTCTTCCAGCTTCAGGGTCGAGCGGCTGGGCGCCTCGCGGGGGAACTTCAGGCGCGGGATGCCCATGGGCCAGAGGGCCGAGTTGTCCGGCTCGGCCAGCCCGACGAAGACCTCGCGGCCACTGCGGAACGTCAGCAACAAGCGCGGCAGGCGCGGGTCGCCCCGCAGGCGCCCGGCCTTCTCCAGGGCCTTGCGCAGCGGGCCCTCGAACTTCTTGCAGAAATTCGACAGCTCCTTGCCTTCATTGGTGTCCAGCACCTCCAGCCAGAGGCTGCCGCACACCGGGTACGCGCCCAGGTGCTCCAGCAGCACGCTGATGCGATCGGTCTCCGGCAGCGCGAGGAACTCACCCCGGGCCCACTGGCGCGGGAAGATCAACCGGGCGAAACGCTGCCCCAGCATCAGGCGCTCGGCACCGCCGGGCTCCTGGCAGATGAATTCGGCATGGGCGCTGCCGGCCTTGCCCTTGGCATAGCCGGGCACCTCCAGGCGCGCAGCCAGGTCGGTGATCTCGGCGCAGACCTCGCCCTCGAAGCCGGGCCGGCAGTGCAGTAACAGGGTGTTCATGGTGGTGTCTCCTCGGGCGCGCACTATAGAACCGGCGCAGGAGATTTCACACAGCCACCCGAGAAAAATCGCTCACCGAATCCGAGACACAGCCAAAGCTGCACCGGGTCGCGGGATTTCTTGGGGTTTTCAGACACGCGCTCTGCTCCCCAAGAGCGCACAGAAGCAATCTGCCGCTGCAGCGTCGCTATCTCACCCGATGAACCGTTGCGCTGGATCGTGAGTCCAACCCCGCAGACCCAACAGGAGACCACCATGGACACCACGCCCCATACCCTTGCCACCCTGTTCGAACAGCTCGGGCTGGACGCCAGCCGGCCGGCCATCGAGGCCTTCATCGCGGGCCATCGCCTGGAGGAGGGTCGGAAGATCCATGAAGCGCCGTTCTGGAACGAGGCCCAGCGGGATTTCCTGCGCAGCGCCCTCGGCCAGGATGCGGACTGGGCGGTGAAGGTGGACGAGCTGGCCGTGCGCCTGAGCGCCTAGCGCCGGGTCCATCGATGGGGCTGATGGCAACCATCAGCCCCTTTCAGTTCTGCGCCCGGGAGCGCAGCGGCATCATGCCTCGGGTCGGGCACCTGCCCCGCTGAAACGAGGATCGAGCCATGTCCTTCCCCCACGCCTGCGACGACAACAGCTACCTGGTCACCCATGTGACCCAGGACGAGTTCCGCCTGCACTTCGAGACCGAGGTGGCGCTGTGCCGTGAGGACGGCACCTTCGAGATGCTCCAGGTGAGCACGCCCATCGCGGAGCGTCGCGCATTGCGCCAGCTGATTCGCGGCGAGGCGGCCTGATAGGGCCACCTCGCCGGCCGGTCAGGCCTTGACCTGGGTGGGGAACGGCAGCTTGCGCAGGCGCACGCCGGTGGCGGCGTAAAGCGCATTGGCCACTGCCGGTGCCAGGGGTGGTACGCCCGGTTCGCCGACGCCGGTGGGCTTCTCGGCGGAGGGCAGGATGTGCACCTCCACCACCGGCATCTCGTTCATCCGCAGCACCTGGTAGTCGTGGAAGTTGGATTGCTCCACGCGCCCTTCCCGCAGGGTGATGGCGCCGTGCAGGGCGGCCGCCAGGCCGAAGCCGATGCCACCCTCCATCTGCGCCTTGATCACGTCCGGGTTGATGGCCAGGCCGCAATCCACCGCGCAGACCACCCGATCCACCCGGAAGCTGCCATCAGCCTTGACCGTCACCTCTGCCACCTGGGCCACGTAGCTGCCGAAGGATTCGTGCACGGCAATGCCACGGCCACGCTTCTCGCCCTCTGCGCCCGGCTTGAGCGGCTGGGACCAGCCGGCCTTGTCGGCGACCAGCTCCAGCACGCCTCGGTGACGCGGGTGCTTCTCCAGCAGCCCGTGGCGGAAGGCATACGGGTCCTTGCCGGCGATGGTGGCGGCTTCGTCCACCAGCACTTCGGCGGCAAAGCCGGTGTGGGTGTGGCCCACCGAGCGCCACCACTGCACGGGGACGCCGATGTCGCTGGGGGTGCTCAGCTCCACCTGCAGGTTGGGGACGGCGTAGGACAGGTTGGAGAGACCCTCCACCGAGGTCTGGTCGACGCCGTCCTTGATCATCACCGCTTCGAAGCCGGTGCCCTTGATGATGGATTGCCCGACGATGCGGTGGTGCCAGGCGGTCAGCCGGCCTTCGGCATCCAGCGCAAGGCGTGCGCGGTGCAGATAGGCCGGGCGGTAGTAGCCGCCACGAGTGTCGTCCTCACGGGTCCAGACCAGCTTGACTGGCGCCTTCACGCCCTTGTCCCAGGCGGCCTTGGCGATGGCCACGGCTTCCAGCGGGTAGTCCGACACCGGGTTGGCGCGGCGACCGAAGCTGCCGCCGGCGTAGAGCTGGGTGATGGTGACCTTCTCCGGGGCGATGCCGAGCAAGCGCGCCACCGAGGCCTGGTCACCGGTCTGCCACTGCTCGCCGTTCCACAGCTCGCAGGCGCCTTCGGAAAGGCGCACCAGGCAGTTCATCGGTTCCATGGCCGAGTGGGCCAGGTAGGGGAATTCGAACTCTGCCTCGATGCGCTGGTGGGCTTTGGCGAGGACCGGCTCCACCTCCCCCTGGCGGGTGGCGACGGTGCCCGGTTGGGCAGCGGCGTCACGGTAGCGGGCGAAGATCTCCTCGCTGCCGAGGGTGAAGGCACGCTGTTCGTCCCACTCCACCGCCAGGGCATCCCGGCCGCTGCGGGCAGCCCAGGTGTTGTGCGCCAGCACGGCGACGCCGGCACGGCCGTGGGGCAGGTCGCGGAACTCCACCACCTCCACCACGCCCGGCACAGCCTTGGCGCGGGTGGCGTCGACCTTGGCCGGCACGGCACCGAAGCGCGGCGGGTAGGCCACCACGGCCACCAGCATGCCGGGCAGCTTGAAGTCCTGGGTGAACACGGCGCGGCCGTCGGTCTTGTCGGGGCTGTCCTTGCGCGGTACGGCCTGGCCGATGAGGCGGAAGTCCTTCGGCTCCTTGAGGGGGACGCTGGCCGGTACGCTTTCACGGGCGGCGGCCTCGGCCAGTTCGCCGAAGCCGGCCTTGCGACCGCTGGCGGCATGGCTGATGACGCCCTGCTCGACGCGCAGGGAATCAGCCGGTACCTGCCATTGCCGCGCGGCGGCGGCCACCAGCATGGCGCGGGCGGTGGCACCGGCCTTGCGCATCTGCTCGTAGGCATTGGCGATGGAGCTGCTGCCGCCGGTGCCCTGGAACGGCCCGAAGGCCAGGTTGTTGTAGCGCTTGGCGTCGGCAGGCGCGCCCTCCACCACGACCCGGCTCCAGTCCGCGTCCAGCTCTTCGGCCACCAGGGTGGCGAGGCCGGTGTAGGCGCCCTGCCCCATCTCCACGTGCTTGGCGATCACCGTCACCTGGCCGCTGCGGTCGATGCGCACGAAGGCATTGGGCTCGAAGCTGCCGTTGCCGGCCAGCAGTTCGGCGGCGTCCAGCAGGGGCGAGAACAGCACCCCCAGGGCCAGCCCGCCACTGCCGCGCAGGAAGGTGCGGCGGCTGACGTTGAAGATGCCGGTCTCCGGCGCTGCGTCCTGCTCGAAGGTGCTCATGACGTCGCTCCTCATGCCAGCTGCCCGGCGGCTTCGTGGATGGCCGCGCGGATGCGCACGTAGGTGGCGCAGCGGCAGATGTTGCCGCTCATGGCGGCGTCGATGTCGGCATCGGTGGGCGTGCGGTTGCCACTGAGCAGGGCGGTGGCCGCCATGATCTGCCCGGACTGGCAGTAGCCGCACTGCACCACGTCGAGCTTGCGCCAGGCGGCCTGGACGGCGCGGCCGACATCGTTCTCGGCCACCGCTTCGATGGTGGTGACCTTGCGCCCCACCACGCTGGAAACGGGGGTGACGCAGGCGCGCGTGGGCTGGCCGTCGACGTGCACGGTGCAGGCGCCGCACAGCGACATGCCGCAGCCGTACTTAGTGCCGGTCATGCCAGCCACGTCTCGCAGGGCCCACAGCAGGGGCATGTCGGGCGCCACGTCGAGCGCGGTGTCCTGGCCATTCAGGTTGAGGGTAATCATCGGTTGGCCCACCTCTTCGGGATCGGGTTGGTCGTCATCGGCCGCACGCGGCCTGGCTGGTTTTCTTCAGACTAGAAGGCCGCCGCCGACCCCGGTGCCGGGGCGACGAAGCGGCGGCCGGTTCAGGCACTCTGCCGCAGGCGGGCGATGTCGCGCTGGGGCGGCGCGCCGAACAGCCGGCTGTATTCGCGGCTGAACTGCGAGGGGCTCTCGTAGCCGACGCGGCCACCGGCGGTGGCGGCGTCCAGGGCTTCGCTGAGCATCAGCCGCCGCGCCTCCTGCAGGCGCAGCTGCTTCTGGAACTGCAGCGGGCTGAGGGCGGTGACCGCTTTGAAATGGTGGTGCAGCGCCGAGCTGCTCATGTTCACTTCGCTGGCCAGGGCTTCGATGGACAGCGGCCGGTGGTAGTGGGTCTTCAACCACGCCACCGCGCGGGCGATGCGCTGGGCCTGGCTGCCGGCGCAGGCGATCTGCCGCAACTGCGCGCTGCGCTCGCCCATCAGCAGGCGGTAGAGGATCTCGCGCTTGATCAGCGGCGCCAGCACGGGGATGTCGGCCGGGGTGTCCAGCAGACCCACCAGGCGGATCAGCGCGTCCTGCAGGCCGCCGTCCAGGCTGCACACCGAGATGCCCCGGGCGGACGCCGACAGCGGCGGCGGCTCGGCGATCTGCAGCAGCATCTCGCTGATGGCGGCGGGCTCCAGGTCCAGGCGCATGCTGAGGTAGGGCACCTCGGGCGTGGCTTCGAGCACCTGGCCGATCACCGGCAGGTCGAGGGAGACGATCAGGTACTGGGACGGGCCGTAGCGGTAGCACTCACCGTTGAGCTGGGCTTGCTTGCTGCCCTGGACCACCACGCCCAGGGCGGGCTCGTAGAGGCAATGCAGCGGTTCGCTGGGCGTGCTGGCGCGGAACAGCCAGAGGCCGGGGATGGCGGTGGCGCTGCCGCACTCCTCCCTGGCGAATCGTTCAATCAGCCTGGCGAACCGATCCTGGGCTCCGAGGGGGGCGGTGAAAACAGGGTCGGCGTTGGAGACGGATGAGTTCATGGTTAGGGCTTCTCCCGGCAAGGCTTCCGACTCTAACCGCGGGGAAAACCGGCGTCTCGCACGCGAGTAGAAACAGGCAGGATCGTGCAAGAATCCGGCAGGAATCGACTACCCGGGCAAGGAGGTGGGACGGCAGACTGCAGTCCTGGCTGAAACCACCACCATCCACAACGCAATCCGGCGCACAGGGCGCCGGATCGAAGGGGTCGGGAACAGGTCAGTCGGCGACGCGCATCACCACCCGTCCGCCGGGCGGGCAGGTTTCCATGTAGCGGCTGGCCTCGATGAAGTCCTCGAATTCGAAGACCCGGTCGATGCTCGGCTTGAGCAGGTGGTCGCGGGTGAGCTGGTTGATGTGCTCCAGAGCGCGGCGAACGGCCGCCTCATCACGCTCCAGGCCCGACTCCGGATCGCCACCGGTGAAATCCATGACGCAATGACGGAAGAACTGCAGGTGCTTCTTGAACGCCGCGCAGGCCGGGAAGGCCGCATCGTTGCCACCGTTCAGGCCGTAGAGGATCAGCTTGCCGCGCTGGGCGGCGACATCCCCCAGCAGCTTCATCTGCGGGCCGGCGCACTGGTCGAGGATGACCTCGACGCCCTGGCCGTCGGTGAAGCGCTCGACCTCCAGCACCAGGTCCTGCTCTTCGGTGACGATGATCTTGTCGGCCCCCAGTTCCTTGAGGAACGGGCGGCTCTCGGGGTAGCTGGTGGAGGCGATGACCACCGCGCCCAGCGCCTTGGCCAACTGCACGGTCTGCGGCGCCAGGCAATGGCCGGCCTCGGTGACCAGCACACGCTGGCCGGGTTTGAGCCGGGCCAGGTCCATCAGGGCGAAGTAGCCCATCAGCAAGGGGGTGTAGTGCACCGCTGCCTCGACCGGAGTGAGCACCTCGTCCGGGTAGCGCGTCAGGGCGCTGCGCGGCAGCAGCACCTGGTCGCCCCAAGTGGGGTAGCGGTTGGGGGTGCTGGCGGGAAAGCTGGCCACGGCCACACCGGGCTCGAGGTCATCGACCCCCTCGCCCACGGCCTCGACCACGCCGGCCATCTCGAACCCGACACCCGACGGCAGGCGTGCCGACTCGGAGGCCAGGTTCTGACGCCAGAGCACGTCTTTCCAGCTGACGCCGATGGCACGGGTGCGCACCAGAACCTCGCCGTGCCCGGGCACCGGGGTGGGGAGCTCTTCCAGCTTGAGCACGTCGGCCTCGCCGAACTGATGGAAACGGATCATGCGGGACATCACGCACCTCGCCTGTGACTCTTTACATGGCCACGGACTCTATCCGGGCTTTGTCCACAAAACCACCCGTAGCGATCAATAGTCGTCATAAACGGTGATGATGCGGGCGCTTGACGGCGCCTGCGCGGAGCCTCATTTTTCACCCACTTTTTCCGGAAGCCCACGCATGAACAGGAACGACCTGCGCAAAGTCGACCTCAACCTGCTGATCGTCTTCGAGACGCTCATGCACGAGCGCAGCGTGACCCGCGCGGCGGAAAAGCTGTTCCTCGGCCAGCCCGCCATCAGCGCGGCCCTGGCCCGCCTGCGGTCACTGTTCGACGACCCGCTGTTCGTGCGCACCGGGCGCAGCATGGAGCCCTCGGCGCGGGCGGTGGAGATCTTCTCCCTGCTGACCCCGGCGCTGGACTCCATCTCCACCGCCATCAGCCGCGCCGCAGACTTCGACCCGGCCACCAGCAACGCGGTGTTCCGCATCGGCCTGTCGGACGACGTGGAGTTCGGCCTGCTCCCAGCCCTGCTCCGCCGCCTGCGTGCCGAGGCCCCGGGCGTGGTGCTGGTGGTGCGCCGCACCAACTACCTGCTGATGCCCAACCTGCTGGCCTCGGGGGAAATCTCCGTGGGCGTCAGCTACACCGACGAGCTACCGGCCAACGCCAAGCGCAAGACCATCCGCCGCGCCCGCTCCAAGCTGCTGCGGGCCGACTCGGTCCCTGGCCCCCTGAGCCTGGAGGACTACTGCTCGCGCCCCCACGCCCTGGTGTCCTACGCTGGCGACCTCAGCGGCTTCGTCGACGAGGAGCTGGCCAAGCTCGGCCGCAGCCGCCGGGTGGTGCTGGCGGTGCCGCAGTTCAACGGCCTGGGCGCCCTGCTGGCCGGCACCGACATGGTCGCCGTGGTGCCGGACTACACCGCAGCCGTGCTCACCGCCGCCGGCGGCCTGCGGGTGGAGGACCCGCCCTACGGCAACCGCACCTTCGAGCTGTCCATGGCCTGGCGCGGCGCCCAGGACAACGACCCGGCGGAACGCTGGCTGCGCTCGCGCATCCAGATGTACTGCGGCGACCCCGACAGCCTGACCTGAACCGCGCGTACCGCAAGGAGACCGCCATGCAGGACACCCAGACCCTCGCCCTCCACACCCACCGACGCTTTGCGCAATCGGCCGACGCGGTCTACAGCGCCTGGCTCAACCCGGCGCTGGCCTGCCGCTTCCTGTTCGCCACGCCCGGTGGCGAGATGCGCGTCGTCGACCTCGATCCCCGCCCCGGTGGCCACCTGCTGATGGTGGAACTGCGTAACGGCGAGAAGGTCGAGCACGTCGGCGAATACCTCGAACTGGTCCGCCCCCAGCGGCTGTCCTTCACCTTCGGCATCGGCCGGGACAGCGCCGAGCGCGACCGCGTCGACGTGGACATCAGCGCCCTGGACGAAGGCTGCGAGCTGCAGTTGACCCATCACCTGGACGCCCGCTGGAGCGAACAGGCCGACAACGCCCGCGCCGGCTGGGAGGCCATGCTGGCGCACCTGGCGGCGGCGCTGGAATCGGTGAAGCCTCACACCACCTGATAGACCACCCGGTTCGCCTCGCTGGGCACCGGCACCTCCCACTTGAACAGCATCCGCGCGATGTCCTGGTTGCGCAGGCTGCTGTCGCGCTGGCGATTGCGCCGGAGGATCTCCGCCTCCGGCTGCTCCAGGTAGACCAGCTCCACCCGCGCGTCATAGGCGTAGAGCAGGTCCAGGGTCTTCTTGCGCATCTGTGCCGACAGGTGCGTGGCATTCCACACGAAGGGCCGCCGCGCCCGCAGCAGTCCCCGGGCCTGGTCGATGGCGTAGTGCGCAGCGGCCCCTTCGTTCTGGCCGTGGCGCAGGCCCAGCGCCTCGCGGGCGTCGTCGAAGGACACCACCGGCAGGTCGGGGCGGTGGCGTGCCTGCCAGGTGTTCTTGCCACTGGCCGGCAAGCCGGCCAGCACCACCACCTCGGAGCCCTCCACGGCCCGGTGCAGCGGGTAGTCCGGCAGCACCCGCGCGCCGCGGAAGTACTGCACCCGGGTGTGCTCGTCGACGAAGGCCTTGGGCGCGTGCAGGCAGCCCTCCTCCTCCGCCAGTTGCTCGAACAGGTCGATCTCGTCCAGCACCGCCTGCTTGCCGTCGAACCCACGCCCCAGCATGTCCGCCCGCGCCACCGCGCAGAGCATCCACAGCGGCAGCTCCCAGGACAGCCGGTGCAGGGTGAACTCCACCGGGCGCCCGCTGCGGTCGCTGCTGAGGGCGAAGAACGGCAGCTGGTGCACGGCGATGATCCGGCAGATGCGCTCGCGCAGCTCGAACGGCACGCTGGCGCGCCACAGCAGGATGCGCGCATCGATGGCGCCGCGCCGCGAATGGCCCGGCTGGCCGATGCGGCCGGTACTTTCGTCGATCACCGTGGTATCGGGCTTGGAGATGTCGTGCAGCAGCGCGGCGAAGAACAGCACGAAGCGCGCGTCCGCATCGGCAGCGGCATAGGCCGGCTGGGCCAGCAGCGCGTCCACCACCATCCGGGTGTGGATCCAGACGTCGCCCTCGGCGTGGTAGAGCGGGTCCTGCGGGGTATCGGCCAGCCGCCCGAGGGACGGGATGGCCGCCAGGCAGGCGGCGAAGTCCGCCGCCTGGCCGGGGTTGGGCACCAGGGCCCTGAGGGTTGCCATGTCCATGGTCTTCAGTCTCCTTGGGCAGCCAGGCTGGCCCAGGTCACCACCGGCTGCGGGGCGTAGAGGTCAACGCCCGGCGCCAGCAGGTTGGGAATGTACGGCTGCCGTGAATGGTGCAGGCCGCTGTCGAGGATCGCCTGGACGAAATCCGGGCGGACCCACTTGGCGCGGCCCAGGGTGTGCCGGGCGTCCTCGATCTTCAGGTACAGCCCCTCCATGTGCTCGGAGTGGTCGCCGTTGGCCAGCGCCCGGGCCAGGTCCAGCCCTTCGCGCCGTACGGTGCGCTCGAAGCTGGCGCGCCAGTCGGGCGAACGCGCCAGGGAGGGGCCGACCAGCCGCAGCAGGTCGGCCAGCCGGGGCGGCGGCGGGCCCTCGTGGAGCACCGGCACCGACAGCACCGGGCCACCCGCCAGCAGCGCATGCCGCGCACGGGTGGACAGGAAGGCCTGCTCGGTGCGGTCCCAGATGTCGAACTCGAGGAACAGGTGCGGCAGCCGGTCGTAGAACACAGAATGCAGCTTGCTGCACACCTCGCCGAACATCACGTAGCGGTCTTCCAGGCGCTCCAGCAGCCAGGCTTCGTGGGCACAGGCCCATTGCTTGAACTGGCCGAACTGGCGCTCGCGGCTGCCGCCGATCAGGTAATGCCCTCGGGATTGCAGCAACAGCTCGCCGCCGGGCGAGAAGCTGATGGCGGCGTTGGCGCCGTCGAGTTTTTCCTCCACCACAAGGTGGCAGCCGGCCAGGTCACGGTAGGCGAGCTGGTCGGCATCGCTGTCGCCGAGCTGCAGCCGCGACGACTCCAGGTGAGGCGTGCGCGGGTACTTGAACAAGTCGAGGTTGAGCGTCGAAACGCGGACGTGGTCCGTCATGGTCTTCTCCTTCTTGAAACAGGGAAAACCGACGACGTGATGCAGCGGGATCAGTGAGCGTGCGAATGCACGGCCAGCAACAGAGCTTGTCGAACCGTCGTCGGTGTCAGGCGAGTTGGCTGGCGCGGGGCATTGGCTTCACCACTTGAGGGAAGGGGGTGGATCGGAAAGGCGCGCATTGGACCGCCACGCCACCCGGCCTGTCAAGGCCGTGAGCGTGATGCACTGCACACCGGGTTGCCCGGAGCCGAGCCCGATGGCACTCTGCGGCCCTTTTTCACACTCCGGAAAGCCTCCATGGATCGGATCGAAGCGGCGCTCACCACCATCAAGTCCCTGCTGCTGGGGGACGAGACCATCCTCCAGAGTTCGCACCAGCTGCGCCTTCACGCACTGAAGCACCGCCGCGAGGTGGTGGTCGCCACCAACATGCGGCTGATCATCTTCCGCCGCCGCCTGATCGGCGGTTACCGCATGCACGACATCCGCTGGCAGGACCTGCAGGACGCCGCCATCGACGAGAACCTGCTGCAGGACCTGTTCGGCGCCGAACTGCGGTTGCGCCTCTACAACGGCCTGCTGATCCGCCTCAACGGCCTGGAAGTGGTCAGCGCGCGGGCCCTGTACGTGTACTGCCAGCAGCAGGAACAGGAGTGGCGCGAGAGAAACCGCATCCGCGGCATGGAAGAGCGCGGGCTCGGCTTCACCCGCTTCGACACGGCACCCCGGGCGCCAGCAAGCGCACCACGCAGTCGAGTTCCAGCGTGTCCTACAGCGGCGACAGCGACAGCACCACGACCCCGATCTTCAACGCCGAAGTGACGGGCGACATCGGCGCCCTCCAGGGGTTGTCCAAGCTGGTCAACCCGCAAACCGCCTTCGCCAGCGCCGACAAGCTGGCCAAGGCCATGGCCGATGCCAAGCAGCAGTTCGAGTCGGGCAAGCTCTCGAAGGCCGAGTACCAGAGCCTGAAGATGAAGATCCTCAGCGACCTCTGAACCACCACCCGCCAGCCCCGCTTACCGGTCGGCCCCGTGCCGGCCGGCAGACAACCTGAACTCCCCTCCCCCTCGCGCGCTCTCCAGATCATGGCCAGCCCCGGCGCCGGCCCCCATGGATCAAGGAGCCCGTGATGAACAGCCCCTCGCTGACCGCACACGCCCGTCCAGGCCAGGACGCCACCGGCGACGAAACCCGCCACTACGACACCGACCTGCCGGCGCGGCTCGACCGCCTGCCCTGGGGGCGCTTCCATACCCTGCTGGTGATGGCGCTGGGCATCACCTGGCTGCTGGACGGCCTGGAGGTCACCCTCGCCGGCTCGGTGGCCGCCGCTCTCAAGCACAGTCCGGCCCTGCACATGAGCAACACCGACGTGGGCCTGGCCGGCGGCATGTACATCGCCGGGGCGGTGCTGGGAGCGCTGTTCTTCGGCTGGCTGACCGACCGCATCGGTCGCCGGCGGATGTTCTTCATCACCCTTGCGGTGTACATCGCTGCCACGGCCGCCACCGCCTTCGCCTGGAACCTATGGAGCTTCCTGCTGTTCCGCTTCCTCACCGGAGCCGGCATCGGCGGCGAGTACTCGGCGATCAACTCCACCATCCAGGAGTTCACCCCGGCCCGCTTCCGTGGCTGGGTGGACCTGGGCATCAACGGCACCTTCTGGATCGGCGCCGCCCTCGGCGCGGTGGGTTCGGTGGTGCTGCTGGACCCGGACGTGGTGGGTGGCGACATGGGCTGGCGCCTGTGCTTCGGCATCGGCGCGGCGCTGGGGCTGGTGATCCTGCTGATGCGCCTGTGGCTGCCGGAAAGCCCGCGCTGGCTGATGATCCATAACCGCCCGGACGAAGCAAAGGCCATCATCGACGCCATCGAGGCGCGCTTCCGCCGCGAGGGGCACACACTCGCCTCCGTCGACCATCTGCCGCGCATGCGCCTGCGCGGGCGGGACCACACGCCCCTGGCGGAGGTGCTGCACACCCTGTTCGTGCGCCACCGCCGCCGCGCCCTGGTGGGCCTCAGCCTGCTCACCAGCCAGGCGTTCTTCTACAACGCCATCTTCTTCACCTACGCCCTGGTGCTGACGGACTTCTACGACGTCCCGGGGGACCAGGTGGGCTGGTACATCCTGCCCTTCGCCCTCGGCAACTTCTGCGGCCCGCTGCTGCTGGGCCGGCTGTTCGACCACGTGGGGCGACGGGTGATGATCAGCAGCACCTACATCCTCTCCGGCGTGTTGCTGACCCTGAGCGGCTACCTGTTCCAGCAGCAGATGCTCGACGCCACCCAGCAGACCATTGCCTGGATGGTGATCTTCTTCTTCGCCTCGGCGGCGGCCAGCTCGGCCTACCTGACGGTGGCCGAGACCTTCCCGCTGGAGGTTCGCGCCCTGGCCATCGCCGTGTTCTATGCCTTCGGCACCGGCCTGGGCGGCATCGTCGGACCGCTGCTGTTCGGCCAGTTGATCGAGAGCGCCGAGCGCAGCCAGGTGCTCATCGGCTACCTGATCGGCGCCGGGCTGATGGTGGCGGCCGGGGTGATCCAGGCGCTGTGGGGCGTGGCGGCCGAGCGGCAGCCGCTGGAGAGCGTGGCGAAACCGCTGTCGCAGGTGGAGCCGGAAGCGGTCACTGCATGAGCGTGCCGAGGGTCACCACGGTGCCCAGCAGCACGAACAACCCCACCGTGCAGGTGATGGCGCTCTCCCAGCCATCGTCCAGCCAGTGGCCCCTGGGATAGCGCCCCAGGGTGCCCAGGCGCAGGACGACGCGGCCGACGCCGAACAGCACCCAGCGTAGCAGCACCTCCACCAACAGTTCGCCCAGCAAGCGGCCGACCGCGCCCAGGAGGCTGTCCATGGCTAATAGAGAGGCCGGCTGCCGAGGGTGAAGTCCACGGCCAGTTCACGGTCGTAGCGGGTAGCCCGCGCGTTCAGGTGCTCCCAGCTCAGCGCGCCGAAGCGCAGGTAGAGCCGCCCGCCTCGGCTGTCCGCCGAGAGCAGCGCCACCTGGCCGGCCTCGCGGCTGCCGTCGGTGGCCTTCAGGTCCAGGCGGTACTGGCCCAGCAGTTGGCCGTAACGGTCGACGTGATCGAGGGAGATACCGCCCAGGTGCCAGTCGCTGAGCAGCAGGTAACTGTCACCGAGGCAGGCCACCTGGCGTATGGCGGCGTCGGGCTGGTACCACCAACCCTGGCCCGCCAGCTCGTTGTTGTAGCCGGCCGGGCTGGGGCGAACGCTGACGGCACCACAGCCGGCCGGGCGCCCGGCGAACAGGGCCGGGTCCACCGGGGTGGCGGGCTGCAGTTCATGCAGGTTCAACGGCGTCTCCGGGTAGCCCCAGGGGAGATTGATGCGCGGCGGCGGGACCAGCACCTTCTGCAGGAAGCTGGCGGCAGGCGCATCCCGCAACTCGGGGTACCCGTCGGGCGCCTGGCCGATCACCGGCCGGCCGTCGCCCACCCAGGCCTGGCGATTGCCCAGGCGCAGGTCCTCGGCCTGATCGAGCACCTCCACATCGCT
Source organism: Metapseudomonas otitidis (assembly GCF_900111835.1). GTDB lineage: Bacteria > Pseudomonadota > Gammaproteobacteria > Pseudomonadales > Pseudomonadaceae > Metapseudomonas > Metapseudomonas otitidis. The sequence continues at coordinate 253,476 of NZ_FOJP01000002.1, read as the reverse complement.
GCGCCAGGCGGCAGGCTCGGAATCCGGAATGAGGGTGATGCGCTCGATGACCACATAGCGCGAGGGCTCGCCGGCCCAGGGCACGGAGCGCCGCGCGCCCCGTGGCAGGGCCTGGTAGGTGCGGCCGTCCGCGTGCACGCTGCGATACCCGGCGGCCAGCAACGGGGCAACCGTGACCTCGGCGAAGCGAGCCGGGCCCTCCCGCAGCACGGTGATCTCCGCCGCCGGGCGGGTGGCGGAAATGACCTGGGCAGCCGGCTGGTCGCGGGTCACCCAGTACAACGGCCCACCGACGGCGATGACCACACCCAGGCCCGCCAACAGGCGCAGGGCGAACACGTCACCGCTCTCGCGCATGGCCAGCAGGATGCGCACCATGTAGTGCAGCCCCACCAGGGGCGGCCAGACGAGCAAGGCCGACAGCCCGGCCGGCATGGCACCGAGAAGGAGGCCCATGGAGAGCGGCAGGAAGGCCAGCTCACCGGCCAGCAGCAGACAGAAGGCGAAGAGGTTGGCCAGCCCGCCCGCCTCCTCGGGCTCGATGAACAGCGTCCACACCAGGCCGGCCATGCCCAGCCAGGCGCCGGTGGTCAGCAGCAGCCCGAAGCCCGACCCGCCCGGTATCAGCAGGCACAGCAGGGCGAACGGCAGGGCCGCCAGCACCCCGAAGACATAGCAGGCACGGCGCAACGCCGGCCAGTTGCGGCGCAGGAAGGGCTCAGGGGCAGCCGCCCCGAAGGCGGGTGGTGGGTTGTGCATGGTGTCGTCCGTGAACGCGCGTGCAGGCGATCCGCTCGCCTATTCGCCGATGTCCTCGTTCCAGAGTTCGGGGCGGGCGGCGATGAAGTCTTCCATCAACCGGATGCAGGTGGCGTCCTGCAGCACCTCGACCTCGACCCCGCGCGAGCGCAGCAGCGCCTCTTCGCCGAGGAAGGTGTGGTTTTCGCCGATGATCACCTTGGGAATGCCGTAGAGCAGGATGGCGCCGCTGCACATGGAACAGGGTGACAGCGTGGTGTACAGCACGCACTCGCGGTAGACGCTGGCGCTCTGCCGGCCGGCGTTCTCGAAGGCGTCCATCTCGCCGTGGCGGATGGCGCTGCCCTCTTGCACGCGACGGTTGTGGCCACGGCCGATGATGCGGCCCCGGTGCACGATCACCGAACCGATCGGGATGCCCCCTTCGGCGAGCCCCTGGCGGGCTTCGTCGATGGCGGCCTGCATGAATTCGTCCATGGGCGCTCCTGCGTACGCGGTGGAACCTGGGTTTCTCGGCCTGCGCAGCCGCAAGCCGCGCAGACCCTAGGTGACGAACGGCAGGCTGTCCACCCTCGCCTGCCCGAGCTGTGAATCAGCGCTCGCGCAAGGCCTCGGCGCGGGCACGGATGATCGGCTTGAGCAGGTAGCTGAGGATGCTCTTCTTGCCGGTCATGATGTCCACCGAAGCCACCATGCCGGGGATGATCAGCAACGGCTTCTCGTCGCTGCCCAGGTGGCTCTTACGGGTGCGCAGCTTGATCAGGTAGAAGCTGTTGCCGTCCTCGTCGGTGATGGTGTCCGCGCCGATCTGCTCCAGGTCGGCCTGCAGCCCGCCGTAGATGGTGTAGTCGTAGGCGGTGAACTTCACCATGGCCTTCTGTCCGGGGTGGAGGAAGGCAATGTCCTGGGGTCGGATGCGCGCCTCCACCAGCAGGGTGTCGTCCAGCGGGACGATCTCCACCAGGTCGCTGCCCGGCTGGATCACCCCGCCGATGGTGTTCACCAGCAACTGCTTGACGATGCCGCGAACCGGCGAGGTGACCAGGGTGCGGTTGACCCGGTCCTCCAGCGCCTTGCCGGTGGCCTCGGCCTTGTTCAGGTCGGTGCGCGCCTCGTTGAGCTGGGTGAGCGCCTCGCTGCGGAAGCGCGAGCGGGTCTCGGCGACCTTCTGCTCCACTTCCTTGATGGCCGATTCGGCCCGGGGAATGGCCAGGTTGGTGGCCTCCAGCTGGCCACGCACCTCCACTTCGGAACGCTTCAGGCGCAGGACCTCCACCTTGGAGATGGCCCCTTCCGCCACCAGCGGCTCGGAGATGGCGATCTCCTGGCGCAGCAGCTCCAGGCTGTTGCGGTACTGGCCCTGCTTGGAGACGAATTCGCGCTGCTCCTGCTGCTTCTGCACCAGCTGCTGCTCCAGCCCGGCCACTTCGTCCCTGAGCTGCTGCTGGCGGCTGCGGAACAGCGCCTCTTCGCTCTCGGCCTGGCCGGGGGCCTTCTGCCGCAGCGCATCGGGAATGGCCAGCTCGCGGCCGTCCACCTCGGCGCTCAGGCGCTCGACGCGCAGGGCCATGGCCACGCGGTCGGCCTCGGTCTCGCCGACGTTGGACTGGAAGCGCGTGGCATCCAGGCGCAGCAGCGGGTCGCCCGGCTCCACCACCTGGCCTTCGTGGACGAACAGCTCGGAGATGATGCCGCCCTCGAGGTTGGAGATCTTCTGCAGCTTGGACGACGGAATCGCCTTGCCCTCGCCCCGGGTCACCTCGTCGATCTCGGCGAAATGCGCCCAGAGCCCGAGGAACAGGGTGAAGCCGATCAGCGTCCAGATGGTCAGGCGCACCACCCGGGGCGCGTCCTCCACCAGGGCCTTGCTGACTTCCGGCAAGGGTTGGTCGGCCAGGCTCTCCTGGCCCTTGAAGTAGCTCATCAGGCCTTCGCCCATCGACTTACGCGACACTGATCTGCCCCTTCTTCAGCGCTTCCATCACGGCTTCCTTCGGACCGTCGGCGATGATCTGACCCTTGTCCACGATCACCAGGCGGTCCACCAGGGACAGCATGGAGGCGCGGTGGGTGACCAGCAGCACGGTCTTGTTGGCGACCACGGCCGCCAGGCGCTGTTTCAGGCGTTCTTCGCCGGTGTTGTCCATGGAACTGGTGGGCTCGTCGAGCAGCAGGATCGGTGGATCCAGCAGCAGCGCGCGGGCCAGGGCGACGTTCTGCCGCTGGCCGCCGGAGAGGTTCTGGCCACGCTCGCCCACCTGCAGTTCGTAGCCCTGGGGGTGCAGCCGGGCGAATTCGTGCACGCCGGACAGCTCCGCGGCCTGCAGCACCAGCTCGTCCTCGACGTAGCGGGCGCCGGACACCAGGTTGTCACGCAGGGTGCCGGCCAGCAGCTGGATGTCCTGGGGCACGTAGCCGATGTTGTGGCGCAGGTCGCTGACGTCCAGCTGGCGCACGTCCACGCCGTCCACCAGCAGGCTGCCGGAATCGGCCTGGTAGAGCCCGACGATCAGCTTGGCCAGGGAACTCTTGCCCGAGCCGCTGCGGCCGACGATGCCGACCTTCTCGCCAGGGCGGATGATCAGGTTGATGGTGTTCAGCGCCGGGTTCTGCTGGTTCGGGTAGGTGAAGGACACCTGGCGGAACTCGATGGCGCCCTGCAGGCCCTGGCGGGTCAGCGGCCGCTCGTCTTCGTGGCGTTCCTGGGGCAGCGCCATCATCTGGTTGACCGAGAACATGGTCAGCCGCGCCTGCTGGTAGCGGGTGATCAGGCCCGAGAGCTGGGTCATCGGGCCCAGGGCACGGCCGTTGAGCATGTAGCAGGCGATCAGCCCACCCATGCTGAGGTCGCCGGCGATGATCATGTAGACCCCGGCGACGATCATCACCACGCCGGCCAGCTGCTGGATCAGCAGGGTCAGGTTGAGCGAGAGACTGGAGAGCATCTTCACCCGCAGTTCGAGGCGGCCCAGGGTGCCGATGGTCTGCTCCCAGAGGTACTGGCGCTCGCTCTCGGCGTTGTTCACCTTCACCGCGTCGAGGCCGGCCAGGGTCTCGATCAGGCTCGACTGGCGCTCGGCGGACAGCGCCATGGTGCGGTCCATGGTCTCCACCAGCGGCTTCTGCAGCAGCCAGCCGAGGGTGCCGGCGAGCACGAAGGCCACCAGTGGCACCCACACCAGGTGCCCGCCGAGGATGCCGATCACCAGCAGGATCAGCAGCGTGAACGGCAGGTCGATGACGCTGGTCATGGTCAGCGAGGCGAGGAAGTCCCGCAGCGTCTGGAACTCGTGGATGTTCTGGGCAAAGCTGCCGACCCGCGCGGGCCGGTGCTTCATGGCCATGCCGACGATGCGCTCGAACAGCGTGGCGGAAATGATCATGTCGGTCTTCTTGCCCGCCAGGTCCAGGCACAGGCCGCGCATGGTCTTGAGCAGCAGGTCGAAGACATAGGCGCCGGAAATGCCCACGGCCAGCACCCACAGGGTGGCGGCGGCCTGGTTGGGCACCACGCGGTCGTACACGTTCATGACGAACAGCGGCGCGCCGAGGCCGATCAGGTTGATCAGCAGGCTGGCCGCCACCGCGTCGACGTAGAGCCAGCGGGAACGCTTGAGGGTGTCGCGGAACCAGTGCTTGACCCGGGGAATCAGCGTGCCGTGGTTGAGGTCGAACTTGTGCCGCGGCTGGGCGAAGAAGGCCTGGCCGGCGTAGTCCTCGGCCAGGGTCTCGCGGGGGGCGCGCACCTCGCCGCCGTCGCTCTCGCTCAGCAGCAGGCGTGCATCGCCATTGGCTTCCCAGCCCAGCAGCACGGCGCAGCGACCCTCCTTGAGGATCAGCATGGCCGGCAGTGCGATGGCCGGAATCTGCTCCAGCTTGCGCTGCAGCAGGCGCCCCTGCAGGCCGGCCCGGGCGGCCGCACGGGGCAGCAGCTCGGGGGTCAGGCGCTGGCCGGGCAGCGGCAGCCCCGCCGTGAGCATGGCCCGGCTGGCCGGGCGCTGGTGCTGCAGGCAGAGGCTGAGGAGGCTGTCGAGCAGGGGGTCATCGAGCTGTCCGCGTGGATCGTTGGTGAAGGGTAATCGACTGGCTTCTTGATCCACGCTGGAACACTCTTTTCAACGGTACGGGGGTTGGGCGCTGCTCAGTTGAGGCCCGGCAGGTTCACTTCGGGCTTCAGCTCACTCTGAACGACGCTCGCCATGGGCGCGACGACACCCTGGCTCTTGAGCAGCTCGCCCATGGTGGCTTTGATCCGGTACTGAGTAAACAGCTCCAGGTAGCGAATTTCAGCCAGGCGGCGCGAGGCGGTGAACAGCTCGTTCTCGCTGTCCAGCAGGTCCAGCAGGGTGCGTTCGCCGATGCTGAACTGCTTCTGGTAGGACTCGCGCACGCGGCTGCTGTAGTCCACGTACTGCTGGGCGATGGGCAACTGCTCGCGGGCGTTGGCCAGGGCGTTCCAGGACAGGCCCAGGTCTTCGTTGAGCACGCGCAGGGCGTTGTTGCGGATGTCCAGGGCCTGGTTCACCTGGTAGGACTTGGACTCCAGGTCGGCCTTGTTGCTGCCGCCGGCGAACAGGTTGTAGCGCATGCGCAGCATGGCCTGCCATTCGTTGACGTGACCGTTCTGGCCGTCCAGGTCGTTGTCGGCGCCACGGCGCAGCTCGGCATCGAAGCGCGGGTAGAAGGTGGACTTGGCGGCGTCGTACTGCTTCTCCGCAGCGGCCACGTCGGACTCGGCCGAACGCAGGATCGGGCTGTTTTCCAGCAGGGCGCGACGGGCCTCGGCCAGGTCGGCGGGCAGTTGGCCCGGCAGGCCGGACGGCTCGGTCAGTTCGAGCGGGTCGGTGCCCACCACGCTGAAGTAGTTGGTGCGGGCATCGGCCAGGTTGGTCTGCTCGGTGATCAGGTTGTTGCGGGCCTGGGCCAGGCGCGCCTCGGCCTGGTCCTGGTCGGCCAGGCGCCCTACCCCACGGGTGCTGCGCAGGGTGATCTGGTCATAGATGCGCTGGTGGCTCTTCAGGTTCTCCTCGGCCAGGCGGACCATCTCCTGGCGCTTGATCACCTCGATGTACACCTGCGCCACGTCCAGCGCGGTGCGCTCGGAGGTGCCCAGCAGCGAGTAGGCACGGGAATTCACGGTGGCCTGCTGGCGCGCCACTTCGCTGGAGGTGGCGAAGCCGTCGAACACCATCTGCTGCAGGGTCAGGGCCGACTCGCCACGGGTCATGGTCCGCCAGTGGTCACCCTGGCCACGGGTGGTGGTGTTGTCGCTGCCTTCGCGGCCATAGCCGGCCACCACGTCCACACGCGGCAGGTAGCCGCCCTTCGCAGCCTTCAACTGATAGTCAGCCGACAGACGGGCATTCACCCCGGCCTGGACCTCCGGGTGGTACTCGATCGCACGCTGCATGGCCTCCTGCAGAGTCTGCGCGTGCAGGGGAAAGCTGGCGACAAGGGCAAAGGGCAAGGCGGTAACAAAGCGCAGACGCATGGAAAGGCATCCTTTCATGGAAATTCGGTGGGTTTCTGTCCGGGCAAGATTCCGTCAGGGAATTGGCGTCAACCTTGCTCAAACAGCGAGCAGAAATCCGTGACCCAAGTCAGTCCTGATCCTTCTGTCAGAACTATCTTAAATAGCTGCGAATATCAAAGTGACATTACGTAGGCAATTGTTTAGGATGGCAGACAATTGGTCAATACTTTGGCATATACCCAATAGCGAATCTGAATAAGCCAAATTACTGACGCCAGCTTTTCAACACCACCGAATCAATGAAGGAATGCAGCGCCGATCCACCTCTGGAACGACTCGGCGCCGCAAGCTGAAGCCAAACCAGGAGATTCACCCCCATGAGCACTGTCGTAGCCGTAGTGAAAAGCGTCATCGGCCAGGTCGTTGCACTCTCCGCCGAGGGTGTGCAGCGTCAGCTCTTCGAGGGGGATCGGATCTTCCAGGGTGACGAGATCGTCACCGGCGCGGCCAGCATGGTCACCATCGAACTGCCCGATGGCCGCCTGATCGACCTGGGCCGCGACACCCGCTGGGCCAGCAATGAATTCGCCCCCCAGGCCGCCGATGACGGCGCCGCCCAGACCGCACCCAGCGCCGAAGAGCTGCAACAGGCCATCGCCGCCGGTGTCGACCCGACCCAGGCCTTCGAAGCCACCGCTGCCGGCGCCACCAGCGCCGGCGGCTCCACCAGCGGCGGTGAAGCCGGCGGTGGCCGCAGCTTCGTCCTGTTGGACCCTACCGGCGGAGTCGTTGAAGCACAGATCGGTTTCGCCACCCAGGGCCTGGCCAACGGCGCCTCCGGCACCACCGAGACCCAGGGCGCCCTGCCCAACATCGCCCCGCAGTTCACCGGCGCCGATGGCGGCCCCATCACCACCTTCAGCCTGAGCACGCCGGAAGACACCCCGATCAGCGGCACCTTCACCGCCCGCGATGCCAACGGCGACCTGATCACCTTCAGCGTCACCCAGGGCCCGGCCAACGGCACCCTGGTGTTCAACCCCAACGGCACCTGGACCTACACCCCGGCCCAGGACTACAACGGCGCCGACAGCTTCGTCGTGACCGCCACCGACGGCCGCGGCGCCTCCACCCCGCTGACCGTCAACCTGGGCATCACCCCGGTCAACGACGCACCGGTGGCCAGCGGCACCTACACCGCCGACGTCAACGACACCGCCGGCCTCGACACCTTCGCCGACATCAAGGGCCAGCTGACCGCCACCGACGTGGACGACACCCAGCTGACCTGGAGCGGCAGCGGCAAGGGCGCCTACGGCGAACTGACCGTCAATGCCGACGGCACCTACACCTACGTCGTGGACGCCAAGGCCGTGAACGGCCTGCAGGACGGCGAGAAAGCCAGCGACAGCTTCGTCGTCACCGTGCGCGACCCGTCCGGTGCCAGCGACACCCGCGTCATCACCATCAATTTCAATGGCGCCAACGACGCGCCGATCGCCACCGCCAGCAGCGCCGACGTCACCGAAGACCAGACCGTCAGCGGCACCCTGCAGGCCAGCGACGCCGACAAGGGCGCGGTGCTCAGCTACAGCCTCACCGACAAGGCCCCCGCCGGCTTCAGCCTCAACCCGCAGACCGGCGCCTGGACCCTGGACGCCGGCAACGCCGCCTACCAGTCCCTCGCCGAAGGCCAGAAGCTGACCCTCACCGTGCCCTATGAAGTGACCGACCAGTTCGGCGCCAAGAGCACCAGCACCCTGACCATCACCGTCACCGGCGTGAACGACGCCGCCGTGCTCGGCAGCGCCGACGTGCAGCTGGACGAGACCGACAGCGCCCTCACCACCGGCGGCACCCTCAGCATCACCGACATCGACAGCCCGGCCACCTTCGTCGCCCAGACCGGCACCGCCGGCAACTACGGCACCTTCAGCATCGATGCCGCCGGCAACTGGACCTACGTCGCCAATGCCGCCTACAACGAGCTGAACGTCGGCCAGAAGCTGGTGGACACCTTCCAGGTCACCAGCGCCGACGGCACCAAGACCAGCGTCACCGTCACCATCAACGGCACCAACGACGCCGCCGTGCTGAGCAGCGCCGACGTGCAGCTGGACGAAACCGACAGCGCCCTCACCGCAGGCGGCACCCTGACCATCACCGATGTCGACAGCCCGGCCACCTTCGTTGCCCAGACCGGCACCGCCGGTACCTACGGCACCTTCAGCATCGACGCCGCCGGCAACTGGAGCTACGTCGCCAACTCCGCCTACAACGAGCTGAACGTCGGCCAGAAACTGGTGGACACCTTCCAGGTCACCAGCGCCGACGGCACCAAGACCAGCGTCACCGTCACCATCAACGGCACCAACGATGCCCCGGTGGCCGTGGACGACACCGTCACCCTGGACGAGGACAGCGTCGCCACCGGCAACGTGCTGACCAACGACAGCGACGTCGACAGCACCAGCCTGAGCGTCACCGGCTTCAGCATCGCCGGGCAGAACTACCAGGCCGGCGACACCGCCTACCTGTCGGTGGGCAAACTGACCCTGCTGGCCAACGGCGAGTTCTCCTTCACCCCCAACGCCGACTACAGCGGCGTGGTACCGGCCGTCACCTACACCCTCAGCGACGGCTCCCTGAGCACCACCGGCACGCTGCAACTGGTGATCAACCCGATCAACGACGCCCCGGTCAACAGCGTCCCCGGCGCCCAGACCCTCGACGAAGACGGCAGCCAGACCTTCAGCACCGCCAACGGCAACGCCATCAGCGTCACCGACGTGGACGGCGACACCCTCACCACCACCCTCAGCGTCGGCCACGGCACCCTGACCCTGGGCAACCTCGGCAACGGCGTGACCTTCAGCGGCAACGGCACCGGCACCCTGGTGCTCTCCGGCAGCGCCCAGGCCATCAACGCCGCCCTGCAGGGCCTGAAGTACGTTCCGTCCGCCGACTACAACGGCCAGGACACCCTCAACGTCCGCACCAGCGATGGCCAGCTCACCGACAATGACAGCATCGGCCTGACCATCAACCCGGTGAACGATGCCCCCGTGGCCGGCGCCACCGACGCCGCCACCGAAGAAGACGCCGCCCCCATCAGCGGCCAGCTGGCTGGCAGCGACGTCGACGGCGACACACTGACCTACACCCTCAGTGGCCCCGCCCCGGACGGCTTCCAGCTCAACGCCAACGGCACCTGGACCCTCGACCCCAGCGCCGCCGGCTACCAGAGCCTGGCCAAGGGCCAGGTCCTGACCCTGACCATTCCCTACAGCGTCAGCGACGGCAGCCTGAGTGCGAAGAGCACCCTGACCATCACCGTCACCGGCACCAACGATGCGCCGAAGATCGATGCCGCCACCGCCGCAGCCAATGAAGGCGATGGCGTCATCACCGGCCAGATGGTCGCCACCGACGTCGACAACGGTGCCCAACTGACCTTCACCACCCCCGCCACCGTCGACGGCCTGACCCTCAACAGCAACGGCAGCTGGAGCTTCGACAGCAGCCACAGCGCCTACGACAGCCTCAAGGCCGGCGAGCAGCTGGTGATCAAGGTGCCGGTCACCGTCACCGACGAATTCGGTGCCAGCAACACCGCCAACCTGGAAATCACCGTCACCGGTACCAACGACGCCCCGGTGGCCAGCGCCGTGTCCGCCAGCGGCAGCGAAGACCAGCCCGCACGCATCCAGGTCGACCTGGCCGGCAGCGACGTCGATGGCACCGTCACCGGCTTCGTCATCACCAGCCTGCCCCAGCACGGCCAGCTCTACGCCTCGGCCAACGGCGGCACCCCGCTGAAAGCCGGCGACAGCGTCACCGGCCCGGTCTATTTCGTCCCGGACAGCGACTGGAACGGCACCACCACCTTCCAGTACCAGGCCGTGGACAACAACGGCGCCACCTCCACCAACGCCACCGCCACCATCAACGTCTCCCCGGTGAACGATGCGCCCGTGGCCAGCCCCACCAGCGCCAGCGCCACCGAGGACGGCCCCACCGTGGGCGGCCAGCTCGCCGCCACCGACGTCGACGGCGACAAACTGACCTTCAGCCTCAAGGGCAACGCCCCGGCCGGCTTCAGCCTCAACCCCGACGGCACCTGGACCCTGGACCCGAGCAACGCGGCCTACCAGTCCCTGGCCACTGGCGAGAAGCTGGTCATCCAGGTCCCGTTCACCGCCACCGACGGCCAGCTCAGCAGCGACAGCGTGCTGACCCTGACCATCACCGGCGTCAACGATGTCCCGGTGGTCACCGGTGCCATCAGCGTCGGCACCGACGAAGACGCCGCCGGCCAGGTCATCGACCTGCTGGCCAAGGCCAGCGACACCGATGCCAACGACGTGCTCAACGTCGTCAACCTGCGCGAAACCAGCGGCAACGATGCCTCCGGCGTGACCGTCAGCGGCAACACCCTGGTGCTCGACCCCAGCGCCTACAACTACCTGGCCAAGGGCGAGAAGGTCACCCTCACCTACGAATACGAGGTCAGCGACGGCCATGGCGGCCTGGTCACCACCCAGGCCACCGTGGTGATCGACGGCGTCAACGATGCCCCCGTGGTCAGCGCGGCCATCGCCACCACCACGAACGAAGACGCCGGCGCCCAGCAGGTCGACCTGCTGCAGAACGCCAGCGATGTGGACCGCAGCGACGTGCTCTCGGTGGCCAACGTCAAGCTGGTCGGCAGCGGCGACACTGCCGGCGTGACCGTCTCGGGCAACACCCTGCAGGTCAACCCCAACGCCTACAACTACCTGGCCGCCGGCGAGAAGCTGGTGCTCACCTACAGCTACGACGTGGTCGACGGCAACGGCGGCGTCACCCCCACCACCGCCACCCTGACCATCGAAGGCCGCAACGACGCGCCGGTGCTGGAAACCACCGTGCAGACCGGCAGCGTCACCGAACGCGCCGACGGCGTGCCCGGCGAGAACGCCGGCAACCTCAGCGCCACCGGCGACATCGGCTTCGAAGACGCCGACCTCAACGACAGCCACAGCGTCAGCACCCAGCTGGTCAGCGCCACCGACGGCAATGGCCAGGCCGTGGCCGCCCTGGGCAGCCTCGCCGCCACCCTCAGCGATTCCGCCACCGGCGACGGCCAGGGCTCCGTGCACTGGACCTATAGCGTGCCGGCCGGCTCCCTGGACTACCTGGCCGCCGGCGAGACCCTGACCCTGGTCTACCGCGTGACCGTCACCGACGGAAGCAACGCCAGCGCCAGCCGCGACGTCACCATCACCGTCACCGGCAGCAACGACGCCCCGGTGGTCAGCGGCGCCATCACCTCGGTGACCAACGAAGATGCCCAGCCCTACAGCATCAACCTGCTGCAGAACGCCAGCGACGTCGACGCCAAGGACGTGCTCAGCGTCATCAACCTGAAGCAGATCGGCACCGGCAACGCCGCCGGCGTGACCTTCGACGCCGCCAGCAACAGCCTCAAGGTGGACCCGTCCGCCTACAACTACCTGGCCAAGGGCCAGAACCTGGTCCTGAACTACGAATACGAGGTCAGCGACGGCCACGGCGGCCTGGTCAAGACCAGCGCCAGCGTCACCATCGAAGGCCGCAACGACGCCCCCGTGGTGGACAGCAACGCCATCACCGTGGCCGAGGAAAGCGTCGGCACCCCGCTGGGCCTCAAGGCGCCCACCGATGTGGACGGCGATGCGCTCACCATCACCGTCACCGGCCTGCCCGTGGTCGGCCGCGTGACCCTGGCCGACGGCACCACCGTCAGCAATGGCCAGACCCTCACCAGCGCCCAGCTGCAGGGTCTGAAGTACAACGCCCCCGCCGACTACAAGGCCGGCGACCCGGTGGGCAACTTCACCTACAGCGTCAACGACGGCACCACCACCGTGGTCGGCAGCGTGGCGGTCAGCGTCACCCCGGTGAACGACCTGCCGGTGGTGGACAGCAAACCCCTCACCGTGGCCGAGGAAAGCGTCGGCACCCCGCTGGGCCTCAAGGCGCCCACCGATGCCGACGGCGACGTGCTCACCATCAAGGTCACCGGCCTGCCGGTGGTCGGCCAGGTCACCCTCGCCGACGGCTCCCTGGTCAGCAACGGCCAGACCCTCACCAGCGCCCAGCTGCAAGGCCTGAAGTACAACGCCCCCGCCGACTACAAGGCCGGCGACCCGGTGGGCAGCTTCACCTACAGCGTCAATGACGGCACCGCCACCGTGAACGGCAGCGTCGCCATCAGCGTCACCCCGGTGAACGACCTGCCGGTGGTGGACAGCAAGCCCCTCACCGTGGCCGAGGAAAGCGTCGGCACCCCGCTGGGCCTCAAGGCGCCCACCGATGCCGATGGCGACGTGCTCACCATCAAGGTCACCGGCCTGCCGGTGGTCGGCCAGATCACCCTGGCCGACGGTTCCCTGGTCAGCAACGGCCAGACCCTCACCAGCGCCCAGCTGCAGGGCCTGAAGTACAACGCCCCTGCCGACTACAAGGCCGGCGACCCGGTGGGCAACTTCACCTACAGCGTCAATGACGGCACCGCCACCGTGAACGGCAGCGTGACCATCAGCGTCACCCCGGTGAACGATGCGCCCGACGCCCGTGACGACGCCCCGACCCTCAGCGGCCTGAAGGGCAGCTACTACGCCTACCGCGAAGGCGCCGACGGCCCGAACCTGAGCAACCTGGCGATGGTCAAGGACTTCATCGCCAAGCACGCCGCCGACGCCACCTTCACTGCCACCTCGCTGAACTATGGCAACGGCGTGAGCAGCGACCTGGGCGGCAACGGCAACCTGCAGAAGTTCCTCGGCAGCGACGCCGCGACCCTGAACACCGACCCGGCCAACACCTCCGACGCCATCGTCGAGCTGAGCGGCTCGGTCAACCTGGCCGCCGGCAACTACCAGCTGCGCGTCACCGCCGACGACGGTTTCAGCATCGTCATCGACGGCAAGGTGGTGGCCGAGTACAACGCCAACCAGGGCCCGACCGCCCGCGAGTTCGCCACCTTCAACGTACCTGCCGGCGGCGCCCACCAGATCCAGATCATCTACTGGGACCAGGGCGGCCAGGCCCAGCTCAAGGTGGAGATGCGCCCCGAAGGCGGCAGCTACACCGTGCTTGGCGGCAACAGCCTGAGCCATGGCCTCGACGGCCTGGTGACCGCTGAAGACACCCCGCTGACCATCGAGCCCGCCACCCTGCTGGGCAACGACACCGACGTGGACGGCGACAGCCTGACCATCATCAGCGTGCAGAACGCGGTCAACGGCACCGTGGCCCTGGTCAACGGCAAGGTGGTGTTCACCCCGGCGGCCAACTTCAACGGCACCGGCTCCTTCACCTACACCGTCAGCGACGGCAAGGGCGGCACCGACACCGCCACCGTCAAGGTGGGCGTCACCGCAGTCAACGACCTGCCGGTGGTGGACAGCCACGGCCTCACCGTCAACGAGGAAAGCGTCGGCACCCCGCTGGGCATCAAGGCGCCCACCGACGTGGACGGCGACGTGCTCACCATCAAGGTCACCGGCCTGCCGGTGGTCGGCCAGGTCACCCTCGCCGACGGCACCCTGGTCAGCAATGGCCAGACCCTCACCAGCGCCCAGCTCCAGGGCCTGAAGTACAACGCCCCCGCCGACTACAAGGCCGGCGATGCCGTGGGCAGCTTCACCTACAGCGTCAACGACGGCACAGCCACCGTGAACGGCACCATCAACCTGGCGGTCAACCCGATCAACGACCTGCCGGTGGTCAACAACGCCAACGTCAGCGTGGACGAGGACAGCACCCTCACCAGCCAGCTGAACGCCACCGATGCCGATGGCGACAGCCTGACCTACACCCTGAAGACCGGGACCAACAACGGCACCCTGGTGTTCGACACCGCCACCGGTCAGTACACCTACAAGCCCAACGCCAACTACAACGGCCCGGACTCCTTCACCGTCACCGTCAACGATGGCAAGGGCGGCGTGGTCGACGCCGTGGTGCGGATCACCGTCAACCCGGTGAACGACATCCCGACTTCCAAGCCGCTGGACCTGACCACCGTCGAAGACAATGCCGCCACCGGCA
>NZ_FOJP01000002.1:0-237502 GCF_900111835.1 Metapseudomonas otitidis | reverse complement strand
TGATGAACGCCGACGGCACCTACACCTACCAGCCTGCCAAGGACTTCAACGGCACCGACGCCTTCACCGTCACCATCAGCGACGGCCACGGCGGCACCACCACCAGCGTGGTCAGCGTCACCGTCAAGCCGGTCAACGATGCCCCGGTGGCGCCCAACAGCACCGCCAGCGTGGATGAAGACGGCACCCTGACCAGCCGCATCCCCGCCACCGACGTGGACGGCGACCGCCTCACCTACACCGTGAAGACCGGCACCGCCAACGGCACCCTGACCCTCGACCCGAACACCGGCGAGTACACCTACAAGCCCAACGGCGACTACAACGGCCCGGATCGCTTCGTGGTCACCGTCAGCGACGGCAAGGGCGGCGTGGTCGACACCGTGGTCGACATCACCGTCAAGCCGGTAAACGATGCGCCCACCGCTGTCAACGACACCGCCACCACCCAGGAAGACACCCCCGTCACCATCGACGTGCTGGCCAACGACCGCGACGTAGACGGCGACAGCCTGACCCTGACCGGCGCCAGCGCGCAGCACGGCAGCGTCAGCATCGTCGACGGCAAGCTGGTCTACACCCCCACCGGCAACTACAGCGGTGCGGACACCATCACCTACACCGTCACCGACGGTAAGGGCGGCAACAGCACCGCCACCGTCCAGGTGGGCATCCAGCCGGTGGCCGACGCCCCGAACCTGGGCGCCCAGGCGCCGAGCGGCACCCCCGCCGCCACCGGCCTGCTGCAACAGAGCTGGAACAACCTGGCCCTGGGCAGCGGCGGCAACGGCGCCAACCCGGCCACCCTGAAGAGCACCATCGACGCCGCCGGCACCCCCACCAGCAGCGGCAACCTGGCCGATGCCCACATCGACAGCGTCAACGCCGGCGTGGCCAACAAGCTCTCCGGCCTGATCTACCTGGAAGCGGGCCAGACCTACACCTTCAGCGGCACCGGCGACGACAGCGTGATGGTCGTGGTCGGCGGCACCACCGTGGGCAGCGCCACCTGGGGCGGCAACAGCGGCCAGTTCAGCGGCAGCTACACCGCCCAGCAGAGCGGCTACTACACCCTGGACATCTACCAGCACAACCAGAGTGGCCCGGGCACCCTGGACGTCAACGTCAAGGTCGGCAACGGCCCGGTGCAGGACCTGTCCAGCGCCAACGTGCAGCTCTACACCAAGGCCAGCGACCTGGCCGGCAACGGCCTGCACCTGTCCGACCTGCATGGCAGCGACGGCAAGGGCTACTACCAGCTCTACAACGTCAACGAGGGTGACGAGGACAGCAGCATCCCGCTGTCGCGCCTCACCGCCTCGCTGAACGATACCGACGGTTCGGAAAGCCTCTCCGTGGGCATCTCGCAGATCCCCGCAGGCGCCACCCTGACCGACGGCGTGCACAGCTTCACCGCCACCAGCGGCAGCACCACCGCCGACATCAGCGGCTGGAACCTGGGCAACCTGAGCATCACCCCGCCGGCCAACTACAACGGCACCTTCGACCTGAAGGTCACCGCCACCGCCACCGAAGGCGCCAACGGCGACAAGGCCTCCACCTCGCTGACCCTGCCGGTCACCGTGCACCCGGTGAACGACGCCCCCACCGGCGCCGACAACACCGTGCAGACCGACGAAGGCACCCCGCGCAGCTTCAGCGCTGCCGAGTTCGGCTTCAGCGACGTGGACGCCGGCGACAGCCTCAAGGCCATCCGCATCAACAGCCTGCCGGGCAACGGCAGCCTGAGCCTGAACGGCACCGCCGTCACCGTGGGCATGCTGGTCACCGCGGCGCAGATCGCCTCGCTGGTCTACACCCCCACCGCCAGCGGCAGCAGCAGTGGCTCCTTCAGCTTCTCGGTGCAGGACCAGAGCGGCCTGTTCTCCAGCCAGCCCAACACCATGACCATCCAGGTGGCCAACCTGGATGACGCACCCGGCCTGGTCGACAGCAGCGTCACCTTCGCCGAGAACACCGCCGCCGGCACCACCATCGCCGACCTGAGCGACCGCTTCACCGGCACCGATCAGGACCGCGACGGCGAGCCGCTGTTCTACAGCATCACCGGCGGCAACGACGCCGGCCTGTTCAGCATCAACGCCAGCACCGGGGTCATCACCCTGGCCAACGGCAAGACGCTGGACTACGAGACCGCCACCCAGCACCAACTGCAGGTCAGCGCCACCGACGGCAAGACCGCTGCCACCGCTACCGTCACCGTGAACGTCACCAACGTGAACGACAACGGCGTGGTCATCACCGACAGCGACACCGCCGCCAACCAGGTCAACGAAAACGCCGCCAACGGCACCGTGGTCGGCGTGACCGCCAAGGGCGTGGACGGCGACGTCGGCGCCACCATCACCAAGTACGAACTGGTGGACAACGCCGGCGGCCGCTTCGCCATCAACGCCACCACCGGCGTGGTCACCGTGGCAGACGGCACCAAGCTGGACTTCGAAACCGCCACCAGCCACACCATCGTGGTCAAGGCCACCAGCTCCGACGGCAGTACCAACACCCAGTCGTTCACCATCCAGGTGGGCAACGTCAACGACAACGGCGTGGTCATCACCGACAGCGACACCGCCAGCAACTTCGTCAACGAGAACGCGGCCACGGGCACCGTGGTCGGTGTGACTGCCAAGGGCGTGGATGGCGACGTCGGCGCCACCATCACCCAGTACGAGCTGACCGATAACGCGGGTGGCCGCTTCGCCATCAACGCCACCACCGGCGTTGTAACCGTGGCCGACGGCACCAAGCTGGACTTCGAGAGCGCCACCAGCCACACCATCGTGGTCAAGGCCACCAGCTCCGACGGCAGCACCAACACCCAGTCGTTCACCATCCAGGTGGGCAACGTCAACGACAACGGCGTTGTGATCACCGACAGCAACACCGCCACCAACCAGGTCAACGAGAACGCCGCCAACGGCACCGTGGTGGGCATCACGGCCAAGGGCGTGGACGGCGACGTCGGCGCCACCATCACCAAATACGAGCTGGTGGACAACGCCGGCGGCCGCTTCGCCATCAACGCCACCACCGGCGTGGTCACCGTCGCCGACGGCACCAAGCTGGACTACGAGAGCGCCACCAGCCACACCATCGTGGTCAAGGCCACCAGCTCCGACGGCAGCACCAACACCCAGTCGTTCACCATCCAGGTGAACAACGTCAACGAGGCCCCGGTGGTGGTCGCGGGCGCCAACGTCACCGGCGTCGAAGACACCAACTACACCTTCGCCTGGAGCGACTTCAAGGTCAGCGACGTCGACGCCAACAGCACCCTGTCGATCAAGATCGAGAGCCTGCCGATCGAAGGCAAACTGCAGATGCAGGTGAACGGCACTTGGACCGACGTCACCGCCAACAGCACCATCACCAAGTCGGCGATCGATGCCGGCGGCCTGCGCTTCGTGCCGGACAGCAACGAGTCCGGCCACGACAGCTTCGGCGGCAGCGGCGTCGGGCTGAACCAGGCCACCTACGCCACCTTCAAGTACAGCGGCAGCGACGGCGCCCTGAGCACCGCCAGCAGCACCATGAGCATCGACATCACCCCGGTGGCCGACGTGCCGACCCTGACCGTGAAGTCCGCCGCGGCCAGCACGCTGTTCACCACCACCTGGGAATCGGCGCCCAACAGCGACAACACCTCCCAGGACGTGGCCGGGCCGACCTTCGAGAACTGGTCCCTGGTCACCACCGGCGACGTGCGCAGTGGCGGCAAGAACGTGTTCGAGGTCTGGGCCAGCGGCGACAGCATGCAGAACCAGGCCGGCAACTACGTCACCGTCAAGTTGCCGGGTGCCAACAACGGAAACGCCCTTGAGCTCAACGACGCCGGCGGCAGCACGTCCCAGACCCTGGGCGTCACCCGCAACGTCGCCACCGAGGTCGGCAAGATCTACGAGCTGAATCTGGACTACGCCGGTCGCTCGGGCTTCGACGCCAGCTTCACCAAGATCGCGGTCTACCTCGGCACCACCCTGGTGGGCGAGTACAGCTCCACCAGCAGCCAGACCAGCCTGAACTGGGAGAACATCCACTTCAGCTTCACCGGCACAGGCAGCACCGAGGTGCTGACCATCAAGCTGGCCGGCACATCGACTACCTCCGGCGGCCGTGGAGCGCTGATCGACAACATCACCCTCACCTCATCCCAAGGTGTGGTGGCCGGTGACGGCGGCGTCAGCGGCAAGACCAGCATCGCCCTGGCCAACTACATCAGCGGCGCGCTGACCGACACCGACGGCTCCGAGAGCCTGCGCTACGACCTCTCCAACCTGCCCAGCGGGGCCAGCGTGGTGGTCGGCAACACCACCCTCACCGCGAACGCCGGCGTGGTATCGCTGACCGCAGGCCAACTGGCCACCGCCAAGCTGCTGGTCAGCGGCTCGGTACGTGGCGAGATCGGCCTGGACATCAAGGCCGTGTCGGTAGAGCCCAACGGCACCACCGCCAGCTCCGCCAGCCAGCACCTGACGCTGAAGATCGTCGACGGTGGCGTCGGCCATGAAAGCCTCACCACCAACACCATCAACGTCGCGGACACCAGCACCTCGCTGTCCAGCGGCCTGACCGGCGAATACTGGGGCTATGCCGAAAGCGGCACCGCGCGGCCGAACCTCACCAGCCTCAAGCTGGTGGAGGACTACGTCGAGTCTCGCACTGGCAACAGCACCAGCCTGATCGGTTCCAACGACAACGCGGCCGCCGCCTCGGTCAACGCCACCTTCGTCGCCAACGTCATCGACTACGGCCTGAAGAACGGCACCACCGTGTTCAGCGACGACCTGGGCGACAACCGCACGGTGTCCAACGGCACCACCATCGGCAACGTCAGCAACACCATCCAGAACAACCTGTACGACTTCCTCACGGCGGCCAGTACCGGCAACGTCTCCACCCTCAAGGCCGGCGGCGCAGGCCTGGGCGATACCTCGGACGCGATCATCCGTGCCCACGGTTTCCTCGACCTGGCCCAGGGCGGCACCTACGACATCCGCGTCACCGCGGACGACGGTTACCGCCTGATGATCGGTGGCCAGGTGGTGGCCGAAGCCGACTACATCCAGAGCACCACCACCAAGGTGTTCAGCGGTGTCGGCCTCAGCGGCGACCTGCAGGCCCTGGAACTCCTGTACTGGGATCAAGGCGGCGCAGCGAGCCTGAAAGTTGAGTTCAAGCTCAGCGGCAGTGCCGACTCCGCCTACAAGGTGCTGGGTGCCAGCGGCAGCGGGCTGGAGATCTTCCAGGCCCCGGGCGCCGGGCAGGAACTGGTGCAGACCGACACCGGCTGGGCGCTGCACACCATCGGCACCACCAACGGCACCGAGGCCAGCGACCTGATCAACGGCAGCAAGTACTCCGACATCCTCAACGGCGGCAACGGCCACGACGTGCTCTACGGCAACGCTGGCAACGACCTGCTCAATGGCGGTGACGGCAACGACCTGCTGATCGGCGGCGTGGGCAACGACACCCTCACCGGCGGTGCCGGCGCCGACATCTTCGTCTGGAAGGCCGGCGACCTCGGCAATGACGTGATCAAGGACTTCAACGCCGGCGAAGGCGACCGCATCGACCTCAGCGACCTGCTGCCCGATGCCGCCAACGCCAACAACATCCTTGACTACCTCAAGGTCGACACCGCCACCAGCACCCTGCAGGTGAGCACCAGCGGCAACGTCGCCAACGGCGCCGATGTGACCATCAAGCTCGAAGGCGTGGACCTGACCCAGTACGGGTCGACCTCCTCGCAGATCGTCAGCTCGCTGGTGGCCGGCTCCGACCCGCTGGTGAAGACCGAGCACAGCTGATGAAGCCCCTTCCCACCGCGCCCAGGCGCGGTGGGAAGGCAGCCCTGCCCGGCCATTCTTGCCTGCTTGCCAGGCCACGCGTATAGATGTGCGTCCGGCGAATCATGTCCAACCAGGGGGTACCCATGCTTTACGTGCAGCGCGACGACCAGGGCAAACTGGTGCGGGTCGAAGCGGCCGAGTTCGCCGGCCACACCGGCCAGCTCCCCGCCGACGACCAGGACGTGCTCGCCTGGTACTCCAACCAGGCCATCGAGGCCAGCCTGCTGCAACTCAAGCAGAGCGACAGCGAGATGATCCGGGTGCTGGAAGACCTGATCAGCGTGCTCATGACCAAGGGCGTCCTGCGCATCACCGACCTGCCGCCGGCCGCCCAGTCCAAGCTGCTCAGCCGGACCCAGGCGCGGGAAGCCCTGGGCGGGCTCAACCGGCTGATCAACGACGACGACGCGGGCGTGATCTGAGTACAGCCCCACGCACGTCCCTCCGGGCTAGCGCCCTGCCTCAGGCTCCAGGCCGGCCTGCCCGGCCCCTTCCCACTCGAACACCAGGGCCTTGAGCCCACCTTCCGGGTCCTCGTCGGCGAATTCCGGCGGGTTGGCCAGGCGTTCGCGGAACACCAGGCCAGGCGCTTCCTCCCCCATCGTGCGAATGATGAAGTCGGCCCCGGTGGCCGGGTCGTTGACGCAGGCCAGCACCCGGGCGCCGGGGGCCAGCAGTTCCGGCACGCGGCGGAGGATCTTGCGGTAGTCCCGGTCCAGCTCGAAGCTGCCGCGCTGGAACGACGGCGGATCGATGATCACCAGCCCGTAAGGCCCTTCCCGCTTCAGCCGCCCCCAGGACTTGAACAGCTCATGCCCCAGAAAGCTCACCCGCCCCAGGTCATGGCCATTCAGACGGTGGTTATCGCGCCCACGGGCCAGTGCCGCGCGGGCCATGTCCAGGTTCACCACCGCCTCGGCGCCCCCGGCGATGGCCGCCACGGAGAAGCCGCAGGTGTAGGCGAACAGGTTCAGCACCCGGCGCCCCGCCGCCACCTCGCGCACCCAGCGGCGGCCATGGCGCATGTCGAGGAACAGGCCGATGTTCTGGTTGCGCATCAGGTCCAGCCGGTAGGCCAGGCCGTCCTCGTGCATGGTCCAGGCATCCACCGCCTCGCCCCACAGGCACTCGGTCTCACTGCCGGGTCGGTAGCGGTGCTGCAGCAGTACACTGCGAACGCTTCCAGCAGGCCAGACAGGTGCCTCGGCCAGCGCCAGCAGCAGCGCACGCAAGCCTTCCAGCGCCTCGGCCGGCGGCTCACGGAACAGCGCCACCAGCACCACGCCCTCCAGCCAGTCCACCGTGACGTGCTCCAGCCCCGGCCAGAGCCGGCCACGGCCATGGAACAGGCGCCGGGTCTCGGCCGGCGGCTCGGCCATGGCCGTGACGAGTCGGTGCCGGAGGATGTCGAAGGAATCGGGAGTCATGGCGATACGCGTCGGGAAAAAGGGCGGCATTCTAAACCAAGGGCCGCCTCGCTGGAGTCATCGGCGCCTTCCGCTACGCTCACAACCAAGGTTCCCCGCAGGAACCGATAAGGCCGCCCGGACCCGCAGTACCCAGGATCACGACCCGACAGCATGAATGCACCCGCCCCCTCCAAGCCCCCTCCCCACCAGCGCACCCAGCAGCTGGCGCGGCTGTTCACCACCCTGACCATCCTGGCGATCCTGGCCATGGAGGCCTGGCAGGTCTGGCTCGACTACCGGCAGGAGTTCCACCGCGCCGAAGTCAGCGCCACCAACGTCACCGGCGCCGCCGCCGAACACGCGCGCGACGCCATCCGCCAGGCCGATGCCCTGCTCTACGACCTGATCGAACAGGTCGAGCATGACGGCTTCGAACGGCTGGACACCGCCCGCATGCACCGGCTGATGAAGCGCCAGCAGCAGTTCCTGCCCCAGCTCCACGAACTGTTCCTCTACGACAAGGAAGGCAACTGCCTGGTCTCCGACCGCGAAGTGGGCGGCCAGCCGATGAACAACGCCGACCGCGAGTACTTCCGCTACCACCGGGACGACCCCGACGACCGGGTGCACATCAGCCAGGTGATCCGCAGCCGCTTCACCGGCGACCTGGTCATCCCCATCTCGCGGCGCATCGAGGACCGCAACGGCCAGTTCGCCGGCGTCGCCGTGGCCACCCTGGAAGTGGCCTACTTCAACCGCTTCTATGAAACCTTCGACCTGGGCGATCGCGGCATCATCGTGCTGGCCGAACAGAACGGCACAATCCTCGTCCGCCACCCCTTCGACCCCTACGCCACCGGCCGCAGCCTGGCCCGCACCCATATCATCAAGGACCTGCTGCCGGAGGCGCCGGCCGGGGTCACGGTGGCCCACTCCTCGCTGGACAACATCGAGCGCCTGTTCAGCTACCGCCAGCTGCAGGACTACCCCCTGCTGGTGGAGACCGGCATCTCCACCCAGTCCATCGCCGCCCCCTGGCTCAACCAGGTGGCCCGCTCGTGCCTGGTGGTGGTGGTGGTGATCGCCGGCCTGGTGTTCTTCGCTGCCACCCTGGTGCGGCAGATGGAACAGGGCGCGCTGGCCGAGGAAGAACTGCGCCTGGCCCACGAAACCCTGGAGCAACTGGCCCTGGAGGACGCCCTCACCGGCCTGGCCAACCGCCGCCGACTGGACGCCGTGCTGCCCATCGAGGCCAGCCGGGCCCGACGCCTGGGCACGCCGCTGGGCATCGTCATGCTCGATATCGATTACTTCAAGCGCTACAACGACCACTACGGCCACCTCGCCGGCGACCAGTGCATCCGCGCCGTCGCCCAGGTGCTGGCCGGCTTCGCCCGCCGCCCCGGCGACCTGGCCGCGCGCTACGGCGGCGAGGAAATGACCCTGCTGCTGCCCAACGCCGACCCCGAGGACACCCAGCGCATCGCCGAACAGATCCGCCAGGCCGTACGCGCGCTGGAGATCCCCCACAGCGGCAGCGACCACGGCGTGGTCACCGTCAGCCTCGGCTACCACGTGTACATGCCCCTGCCCCTGGACAACACCCACGAAGCGCAGCTACTGCGGGCCGCCGACGAAGCCCTGTACCGCGCCAAGGACGCCGGCCGTGACCGGGTTCACCCGCCGGCATCCTGAGCCCGGCAGGCCGTCGAAAAGCGCTGCACTCCGCCCCACACCCTGCGCTACCATGGCGCGCCGCCCGGCAGTGGATGCCGGGCGCCTCTCCTCCCCTGTTCTTCCAAGGAACGACAACGACAATGCTGTACGTCGTCATGCTCGGTGGCCGGCACCCCCGGGCCAAGATCGAAGTCCACGACGTGGTGTTCGCCTTCGCCGACACCATCGAAGACACCTACCCCCGCCTGCGTGAAGAGTGGTTCGGCAGCCGCGAAGGCCTGCACATCGACTCCTGGATGGCCATCGAAGGCGTCGACGGCTACCGCGTCAGCCTCAGCAGCCTGGCCCCGGCGCCCGGCTCGCCCCGGCTCTACTTCATCAACCTCGGCGGCTACGAACCCGGCTCCTTCGGCGAAGCCCACCGCTACCTGCTGGTGGTCGCCCGCGACCGCGCCGAAGCCAAGGAGCGCGGCAAGCGCCGCATGCACGCAGGCTGGGACAAACCCCACACCGACGCCCTGCTGGACGTGGACGACTGCATCCCCATCGACCTGCTCGACGGCCGCTACGTCCACCTCACCGAAGGCGAGCACCGGGGCATCACCCAGCGCAGCGACTACATCGTCCTGTCCTGATCCCCGCCGGCCACGCACCGAGCCGCCCGCAGCCGCGCGGCGGTCACCTGGCGCACCTGGGTGCGGCTCTGGGCGATGTGGGCGGTCATGCGTGCGCAGGCGTCGTCCACATCCCGCCGCAGGATCGCCGCAAGCACGGCGACGTGCTCCTCGTAGGTAGCGGCGATCCGCCCTTGCACCCCGAAATCCAGGCGCCGCACCACGCGGATACGCTCGCTCACCTCGCGGTGCACCCGCGCCAGTTCCGGGTTGCCGGCGGCCGCTACCAGTTCGCAGTGGAAGGCCTCGTCCCAGGCCGCCACCTCGGCATCCACCTCGCTGCGCCGGGACGGTGGCACCTGCCAGCGCGCGCAGAGCGGTGCCAGGCTGGCGGCAGCATCGGCGGCCTCGCACAGTCGCTCGATGGCCGCCCGCTCCAGCACGATGCGCAGGTCGTACAACGCCTCGAAGCGCTCGAACTCGAACGGCAGCACCTCCCAGCCGCTGCGGAAGTGCACCTGCAGGTAGCCCTCCTGCTGCAGGCGGTCCAGCGCCTGGCGCACCGGCGTGCGGCTCACTGCCAGGCGCGCGGCCACCTCGCCCTCGCTGAAGCGGTCGCCGGGCAGCAGGCGGAAATCGGCAATGTCGTCCTTGAGCTGGCGGTAGACGGTCTCCGCCAGGCGTGGCGGCCGGCTCGCCATCGGCTCAGCGCCCGCCCAGCGTCGCCACGTAGGCGCGCCAGCCCCCGAAGGCCGTGACGTCGCGGGCGCCTTCCAGGCCGCAGGGCTCGCAGATGAACCCCTTCACCCAGCGGCCATCCTCCAGTTGCAGGTTGCCGATCCCCAGGGGCGGCGGCACCTCGGCGACGAACTCACCGAAACGCGCCAGGGGCACGTCCCACAGCTCGACGATGATCGCGGCACCCTCCTGGCCGCGCACCAGACCGGGCTTGGGCGGCACCGAGCCGGCCAGCGCGTGCAGGCGGTAGCACGGGGCGGTGCGGGTCTCCTCCACCCGCACCGCGCCACGGGTGGTCAGCTGGTGGTTGAGCGGCATCCCGGTCAGGTGCGCCCCCACCACCGCCACCCGCACGCACTCGGGCGCCGGGACGGGCGGCGCCGCTGGCGGCAGCGAGCGCCCGGTGGCCCCCAGCGGCAGACCCAGCGCGGCTTGCCAGCGTCGCCCCAGGCTGGCCAGGGCCTGGTCGTGCCAGGCCGGGGCGATCAGGGTGATGCCGGCCGGCAGGCCGTCCTCGCGGAACCCCGCCGGCAGCGCCAGGGCACTCAGGTCAGCGAGGTTGGTGAAGTTGGTGTAGGTGCCGAACTGGCTGTTGTAGAGCAGCGGCTCGCGGGCCATTTCCGCCTGGGTGCGCAGGGTCGGCGAGGTGGGCACCAGCAGCGCGTCGAACCCTGCCAGCACCTGCTGGATGCGTCGGGCCAGCGCCGCCCGGCGGTACTCGGCGCGGTAGGCGTCGCAGGCGCTGAAGTCGCGGCCGCTCTCGACGATGCCCCGCACCACCGGGTCCATCGCCTGGGGCCGGGTCTGCAGCAGGCTCCCCACGGCCACGGTACGCTCGGCCACCCAGGGCCCCTGGTACAGCTCGCGGGCCAGCTCGGTAAACGGGCCGAAGTCGATGGGCACCACCTCGGCGCCCAGGGCCTCGAAACGCTGTACGGCCTGCTCGAACACCGCCTGGTTGCGCCGGTCGCCGAAGAACTCGGGCGCCTCGGGGACCGCCAGTCGCGGCCGCGCCCCGATGGCCACCGGCGCGGTGGCCGGGTTGCGCCGTGCATAGGCGTCCGCTTCATCGAAACCACCGGCCAGCCGCGCCACCTGCTCGGCGTCGTCCACGGTCAGGGCGAACACCGAGATGCAGTCCAGACTGCGACAGGCCGGTACCAGTCCCTGGGTCGACAACCAGCCCCGGGTGGGCTTGAGGCCGACGATGTTGTTGAAGCCCGCCGGCACCCGTCCCGAGCCGGCGGTGTCGGTCCCCAGGGCAAAGGGCACCAGGCCACGCGCCACCACCGAGGCCGAGCCGGAGCTGGAGCCCCCGCTGACATAGGCCGGATCGAAGGCATTGGGCACCGCGCCGAAGGGCGAACGCACCCCCACCAGGCCGGTGGCGAACTGGTCCAGGTTGGTCTTGCCCAGCAACACGGCACCGGCCGCCTGCAGCCGCGCCACCACCGTGGCATCGGCCTCGGCGAGGTAGGCGAACGCCGGGCAGGCGGCGCTGGTGCGCCAGCCGGCGGCGTCGATGTTGTCCTTGATGGCGAACGGCACGCCATAGAGAGGCAGGGCCGCCAGGTCGCCACCCGCGGCCTCCAGCTGGCGGGCCAGGGCGGCGAGACGCTCGGTCAGCTGGGCGGGTTCGACCAGCACGATCCAGGCCGGGTCTTCCCCGCGCAGGGTCTCCAGCAGCTCATGCAGGCAGTCGGGCTGCAGGCGGCCGTCGCGGTAGGCCTGCTGCCAGTCGTGCAGGGTCCAGCCGGTGGTGGGCAACAGCGGGGTCTTCATCGGGGCGCTCCATCTTGTATCCAAGTTGGCGACGCCCGCTGCAAGCGCCGGACCAGAAGCCGGGAACCCAGTCACCACGCGGCCTGTCGCATCTGCAAAGGCCCCGCGCACCCGGCTGGACGCCCGCCGACGGTGCGTGAGCGCCTCATTGCAGGGCCTCCGTCGAGCGGCACGGCCCATCGCTTGGGCGGGCTGCTCTCGGCCCCCGAAAACGCTAGACTTGCCAGCATTTCGCCATCCCGGTCCCCGGCATGCCCACGAGCCCTGTCTACATCACCCCCGACCAGCTGTGCGTCGGCCTCTACATCCAGCTCGAACTGGGCTGGTGGGAACACGACTTCACCTTCAGCAACTTCAAGATCCGCGACGACAACCAGGTCGCCGCCCTGCGCAAGCTCGGCCTCAAGCGCCTGCGCTACGACCCGTCGCGCAGCGACTGCGAGCCCCTGCCGCTGCAACCGGTCACCGCGCCGACCGAGCCGCTGGAGGACACCCCACCCCCGCCAGCACCGGAAGAAGCCGCGCGCCAGGCGCGGGTGGTCCAGCTGAGCAAGCTGCGCACGCGCCTGGCCGAGGTGGACCGCCGCTTCGTCCAGGCCAGCCAGCGGGTCAAGGCGATGAACCAGGCCCTGCGCAACCAGCCAGAAGATGCCCTGCGCCAGGCCGGGGAAGTGGTCGGCGAATTGGTGGAAGCCATCCAGGGCGAAGACGGCGCCGCGCTGCACAGCATCAACGGCAAGGCCCACGACGATGCCTACGTGCACCCGCTCAACGTCACCGTGCTGTCGCTGATGCTCGGCCGCCAGCTCGGCTACGACAGCGAGGCCTGCCACAGCCTCGGGCTCGGCGCCCTGCTCCACGACATCGGCAAGATGGACATCCCCAGCCAGGTGCTGCTCAAGCCTGAGCCGCTGAACCGCCCGGAACAGCTGCTGCGCCAGCTGCACACCGAGTACGGTCTGCGCCGGGGCCAGCAGCTGATGCTCGACGACGAGGTGCTGCGGGTCATCCACGAGCACCACGAGCACTGCGACGGCACCGGCTACCCGCGTCAGCTGTCCGAGGCCGCCATCGGCCGGCTGAGCCGGGTGGTATGCATCACCAACCACTTCGACGGCCTGTGCAACCCGCGCGACCCGCGCGCCGGCCTCAGCCCCCACGAAGCGCTGAAGCAGATGTTCGCCCTGCACCGCTCGCGGTTCGACGACGTGATGCTCAAGGCCTTCATCCGCTGCATGGGCGTCTACCCGCCGGGCAGCCTGGTGCAGCTGGAGGACGATCGCTACGGCCTGGTGCTCGGCATGCACCCGAGCCAGCCGCTCAAGCCGACGCTGATCCTCTACGACAGCCAGGTGCCCAAGGAGGAAGCCCTGATCGTCGACCTGGAGCGTGAACCGCGCCTGGCCATCGCCTCCGCCCTGCGGCCGGCCCAGGTGCCGCCCGAAGCACTGGACTACCTCAACCCCCGCCAGCGCATCACCTACTACATCGACCCGCGCACCCGCGGCTGAGCCGCGTGGGCGGATTTCCGCCACCCACCGCCTCCCAGGCCCCGCCATGGTGGCGGGTACCCGCCAGCCCGCGGCCGGCATGCCTCCCGGCAAGCCCCGTGCCACCTGGCCTGCGACCATCTGGCACAGCCCTTGCTATTTCGGCCGCCCACGGTGGTCCCAGGACCACCGTTCGCAGCCGCCGCCACATGCGACGGCCAGAAGAACGCAGCGCCACCGCCCGGTCGCGCCCTCACAAAGGGCCCGGCCACACCGCGTGCACAGGGTGGCAGGCGCAGCCCGGAAGACTGGAAGGTTCATCGATGAAGAAACTGCTGCTGGCACTGACGTGCCTGAGCGTGGTCGGCTGCTCCCAGCCCGACGCCCCCGAACAACCCCTCGACGTGCTGCTGATCGGCGGCGGCATCATGAGTGCCAGCCTCGGCACCTACCTCCACGAGCTGGAGCCCGAGTGGACGATCGAGACCTTCGAACGCCTCGACCAGGTCGCAGAGGAAAGCTCCAACGCCCTGAACAACGCCGGCACCGGCCACTCGGCCTTCTGCGAGCTGAACTACACCCCCGAGACCGCCGACGGCGGCATCGACATCAGCAAGGCCGTGGCGATCAACGAATCCTTCGAGATCTCCAAGCAGTTCTGGGCCTACCAGATCGACCGTGGCGTGCTGAAGAACCCCCGCTCGTTCATCAACAACGTCCCGCACATGAGCTTCGTCTGGGGTGACGACAACGTCGCCTACCTGAAGAAGCGCCACGCCGCCCTGCAGCACAGCAACCTGTTCCGCGGCATGGAATACAGCGAAGACCACGCGCAGATCGCCCAGTGGGTACCGCTGGTGATGCAGGACCGCGACCCGGCCCAGAAGATCGCCGCCACCCGCATGCCGATTGGCACCGACGTGAACTTCGGCGAGATCACCCGCCAGCTGTTCGCCTCCCTGTCCGAGTCGCCCAAGTTCAAGCTGAACCTGAGCCATGAAGTGCGCGATATCGTGCGCAACGAAGACGGCACCTGGAAGGTGGTGGTGGCCGACCTGGCCCACGACGGCGCCGAGCGCGCGGTCAACGCCCGCTTCGTGTTCATCGGTGCAGGCGGCGGCGCCCTGAAGCTGCTGCAGAAATCCGGCATTGCGGAAGCCGAAGGCTACGCCGGCTTCCCGGTGGGCGGCTCCTTCCTGATGACCCGCAACCAGGACGTGGTCGCCCGTCACCACGCCAAGCTCTACGGCAAGGCCTCGGTCGGCTCCCCGCCCATGTCCGTCCCGCACCTGGACACCCGCGTGGTGGACGGCCAGGAAGTGCTGCTGTTCGGCCCCTTCGCGACCTTCTCCACCAAGTTCCTGAAGAACGGCTCGCACATGGACATGTTCAGTGCCATCACCACCGACAACATCGGCCCGATGACCACCGCCGGCATGGACAACCTGGACCTCAGCCAGTACCTGGTCGGCCAGCTGATGCTCGACCAGGACGACCGCATGGCCGCCCTGCGCGAGTACTTCCCCGATGCGCAGGACGCCGACTGGGAACTGATCCAGGCCGGCCAGCGCGTGCAGGTGATCAAGAAGGACCCGGTGAAGGGTGGCGTGCTGCAGTTCGGCACCGAGGTGGTCAGCGCCGCCGACGGCTCCATCGCCGCCCTGCTGGGCGCCTCCCCCGGCGCCTCCACCGCCGCGCCGATCATGCTCAGCGTGCTGGAGAAGACCTTCCCCGAGAAGCTCAAGAGCGACGCCTGGCAGGCCCGCCTGAAGGCCATCATCCCGTCCTACGGCCGCAAGCTGAACGACGACCTGGAGCTGACCAACAGCACCCGCGCCTGGAGCCACGAGCGCCTGCAGCTGGAGTTCATCCCCGTCCAGCCCGAGAGCGCCCCGGCCCCGGCCGCCGCCCTCTGATCCCCCCGCCCCGCCCGTCCTGGGCGGGGCACTCCGCCGCCGAGCATTCGGCAGGCGCCACACGCCTCGGTACGCCCCCTTCCCCGCCACTGCCACCCAGCCGACGCCGATCCGCAGCGCCACATTCCGGCTCTCCCGCACTCGACAGGCGGAACCCCAGCCCGGCCAACGCAGTCCAGAACATGGCGAGGCCCGTGCAGCGCGACTAGCTTTGAGGGTCTCCGTCCGTGTACCGGCCCCCGCCGTGTGGGCCAAAGGAGAAGCAGATGCCCTCGTTGGATAGCCTGAACAGCCGCCGCACCCTGGATGTGGACGGCAAGACCTATCACTACTTCAGCCTGCCGGAGGCCGCCAAGAGCCTCGGCAGCATCGACAAGCTGCCCCTGTCCCTGAAAGTGCTGCTGGAGAACCTGCTGCGCTGGGAGGACGGCAAGACCGTCACCCGGGACGACCTCGATGCCCTGGTCGCCTGGCAGAAGGAGCGTCGCTCCGACCGGGAGATCCAGTACCGCCCGGCGCGGGTGCTGATGCAGGACTTCACCGGCGTGCCGGCGGTGGTCGACCTGGCCGCCATGCGCGATGCCGTGGCCAGCGCCGGGGGCGACCCGCAGAAGATCAATCCGCTCTCCCCGGTGGACCTGGTGATCGACCACTCGGTGATGGTGGACCGCTACGCCAGCCCCGAGGCCTTCGCCCGCAACGTGGAGCTGGAGATGGCCCGCAACGGCGAGCGCTACGCCTTCCTGCGCTGGGGCCAGAGCGCCTTCGACAACTTCAGCGTGGTGCCGCCGGGCACCGGCATCTGCCACCAGGTGAACCTGGAATACCTCGGCCGCACCGTCTGGACGCGGGAGGAAGACGGCCTGACCTACGCCTTCCCCGACACCCTGGTGGGCACCGACTCCCACACCACCATGATCAACGGCCTCGGCGTGCTCGGCTGGGGCGTCGGCGGCATCGAGGCGGAGGCGGCCATGCTCGGCCAGCCGGTGTCGATGCTGATTCCCGAGGTGGTCGGCTTCAAGCTCAGCGGCAAGCTGCGCGAGGGCATCACCGCCACCGACCTGGTGCTGACGGTCACCCAGATGCTGCGCAAGAAGGGAGTGGTGGGGAAATTCGTCGAATTCTACGGCGACGGCCTGGCGGAACTGCCCCTGGCCGACCGCGCCACCCTGGCCAACATGGCGCCGGAGTACGGGGCCACCTGCGGCTTCTTCCCGGTGGACGAGGTGACCCTCGGCTACCTGCGCCTGTCCGGCCGGCCCGAGGCCACCGTCAAGCTGGTGGAGGCCTACTGCAAGGCCCAAGGCCTGTGGCGCAATGCCGGCGACGAGCCGCTGTTCACCGACAGCCTGGCCCTGGACATGGGCACGGTGGAAGCCAGCCTGGCAGGCCCCAAGCGCCCTCAGGACCGCGTCCCGCTGACCCGCGTGGCCAGGACCTTCGATGACCTCCTCGCCCTGCAGCCCGCCCCTGCCGGCACCGGAGGCCAGGCCCAGCGCGGCACGGCCGAGTACCAGCACGAGGGCCGGAGCTACCACCTGGAGGATGGCGCCGTGGTGATCGCTGCCATCACCTCCTGCACCAACACCTCCAACCCCAGCGTGATGATGGCGGCCGGGCTGCTGGCGAAGAAGGCCGTGGAGAAGGGCATGGTGCGCAAGCCCTGGGTGAAGAGTTCCCTGGCGCCCGGTTCCAAGGTGGTGACCGAGTACTTCGCCGCCGCCGGGCTGACCCCGTACCTCGACACCCTGGGCTTCGACCTGGTGGGCTACGGCTGCACCACCTGCATCGGCAACTCCGGGCCGTTGCTGGAACCCATCGAGCAGGCCATCCAACAGGGCGATCTGACGGTGGCCTCGGTGCTCTCCGGCAACCGCAACTTCGAAGGCCGCGTGCACCCGCTGGTGAAGACCAACTGGCTGGCCTCCCCGCCCCTGGTGGTCGCCTATGCCCTGGCCGGCAGCGTGCGCCTGGACCTCAGCCGCGAACCCCTGGGCGAGGACCGCAACGGCCAGCCGGTGTACCTCAAGGACATCTGGCCCAGCCAGCAGGAGGTGGCCGAAGCCATCGCCAAGGTGGACACCGCGATGTTCCGCAAGGAATACGCCGAAGTCTTCACCGGCGACGAGACCTGGCAGGCGATCCAGGTGCCGGACGCCGACACCTATGCCTGGCAGGCCGACTCCACCTACATCCAGCACCCGCCGTTCTTCGCCGACATCGGCGGCGAACCGCCCCGGGTGACGGACGTGCAGCGCGCCCGCATCCTCGCCTTGCTGGGGGACTCGGTGACCACCGACCACATCTCCCCCGCCGGCAACATCAAGGCCGACAGCCCGGCCGGGCGCTACCTGCGCGAGCACGGCGTGGAGCCGGCCGACTTCAACTCCTACGGCTCGCGCCGGGGCAACCACGAGGTGATGATGCGCGGCACCTTCGCCAACATCCGCATCCGCAACGAGATGCTCGGCGGCGAGGAAGGCGGCAACACCCTCCACGTGCCCAGCGGCGAGAAGCTGGCCATCTACGACGCCGCCATGCGCTACCAGGCCGAAGGCACGCCGCTGGTGATCATCGCCGGCAAGGAATACGGCACCGGCTCCTCCCGCGACTGGGCGGCCAAGGGCACCAACCTGCTGGGGGTCAAGGCGGTGATCGCCGAGAGCTTCGAGCGCATCCACCGCTCCAACCTGGTGGGCATGGGCGTGCTGCCGCTGCAGTTCATCGGCGGCATCGACCGCAAGCGCCTGGGCCTGACCGGGCGCGAGCGGATCGCCGTCCTCGGGCTCAGCGGCGTGGAGCTGCGCCCGCGCATGGACCTGACCCTGGAGATCACCCGCGAGGACGGCTCCTACGATAATGTCGAGGTGCTCTGCCGCATCGACACCCTCAATGAAGTGGAGTACTTCAAGGCCGGCGGCATCCTCCACTACGTGCTGCGCCAGCTGCTCGCAGCCTGACCTGTAAGCGGCCCGGAGCCCCGCAAGGGCTCTGGGTCGCTGGCTGGCAGGAAACTTTCCCGACGGCGACACGACACAAACTGTTTACACTGCACGGCAAAAAATGGCTCAACTTTGGTTCACCAGAGCCGATACCCGCCTCAAGCCTTGCGGAAGAACAACATGAGAAACAACCAACCGGTTACCCAACGCGAAAGGACCTACCCCGCCGAGCAGCGCCTCATTTCGACCACGGACGGCAAGGGTGTCATCACCTACTGCAACCAGGCCTTCGTCGATATCAGCGGCTATTCCAGGGAGGAGCTGATCCACGCTCCGCACAACCTCGTCCGCCACCCGGACGTGCCCCCCGCCGTGTTCGCCCACATGTGGGCCACCCTGAAGAAGGGCCGGCCGTGGATGGGCATCGTCAAGAACCGCTGCAAGAACGGCGACCACTACTGGGTCAACGCCTACGTCACGCCCATCTTCGAGGGCAGCCAGGTCACCGGCTACGAGTCGGTGCGGGTCAAGCCCACCGCCGAGCAGGTGCGCCGGGCCGAAGCGCTCTACGCACGGATCAACGCCGGCAAGTCCGCCATCCCCAGCCAGGACCGCTGGCTACCGGTGCTGCAGGACTGGCTGCCGTTCATCCTCATCAGCCAGATCGGCTTCTTCATCGGTGCCTGGCTGACCTCCCACTGGGGCTTCCTGCTCGCTGCGCTGCTCTCCGTGCCCCTCGGGCTGATCGGCCTCGCCTGGCAAGGGCGCGGCATCAAGCGCCTGCTGCACCTGGCCGAGCAGACCACCTCCGACCCGCTGATCGCGCGGATGTACACCGACAGCCGGGGCGACCAGGCCCGCCTGGAGATGGCCCTGCTCAGCCAGGAGGCACGGCTCAAGACCTGCCTCACCCGCCTGCAGGACACCGCCGAGCACCTCACCGACCAGGCCCGCCAGGCCGATGCCCTGGCCCACAACAGTTCCGACGGGCTGGAGCGCCAGCGCCAGGAGACCGACCAGGCGGCCACCGCCGTCAACCAGATGGCCGCCACCACCCAGGAAGTCGCCTCCAACGTCCAGCGCACCGCCGACGCCACCCAGGAGGCCAACCGCCTTACCACCCAGGGCCGGCATGTCGCCGCCGAGACCCGCGCCGCCATCGAGCGCCTGTCGCAGTCGGTGATCGAGACCAGCGAGACCGTCGCCCGCCTGGCCCAGGACAGTAACGAGATCGGTGGCGTGGTGGACGTGATCAAGGGCATCGCCGACCAGACCAACCTGCTCGCCCTCAACGCCGCCATAGAGGCTGCCCGTGCCGGCGAAATGGGCCGGGGCTTCGCCGTGGTGGCCGACGAGGTGCGCTCCCTGGCGCAACGCACCGCCGAGTCCACCGGGCAGATCCACCAGCTCATCGCCCAGTTGCAGAAGACCGCCGAGGAAACCGTGCGCACCATGGAGAACGGTCGTCGCCAGGCCGACGAAGGCGTCGAGCAGGTGCTGCAGGCCGACCAGGCCCTGGTGGGCATCAGCGAAGCCGTGGCCAACATCACCGCCATGACCGACCAGATCGCCGCCGCCACCGAGGAACAGAGCGCCGTGGCCGAAGAGATCAACGTGCGCATCGGCAGCATCGCCCAGCTCGCCGACCAGACCTCCGGCGAAGCCCAGCGCACCGCCCTGCTGAGCGAAGAGCTGGCCCACACCGCCCACGGCCAGTACTCCCTGGTGGACCGCTTCAACCGCTGAACCCCACCCGGTCGAAATAGAGCGCCCCAGGGCGCTCTTTTTCGTTGCGCCGCCCGCTCGCCGCCGCGCCTCCCTGACCCGTTCGACCGGTGCCGTACAGGTCTTTTCGCCGCAGATACGCACCGGGTCGGGCCGCCGGCCTGAAGATTCCACTTGAACGTTCCCGCTTCGCCCCACTCACAGTTCGTATCCCGCTGCGCTCGCGTGGGCGCGGCAGTCTGACAAGGATGGGGAAACGGATGGCAACCCGAACGCCCACACTCGCGTTCTGCCTGGCGACGCTGGCACTGGCCGGCTGCGGCCAGGACACACCGCAGGAACACCTGCCCCGCGTACTGGTGCGCGAGGCCACCCGCACCGACTACGCCCCGCGCCCCAGCGTGGTGGGCGACATCCAGGCGCGGGTCGAGGCGCAGCAGGCCTTCCGCGTCGGCGGCAAGATCATCGAGCGCCATGTCGACGTGGGCGACCGGGTGCAGGCCGGCCAGGTCCTGGCCCGCCTCGACCCGCAGGAGCTGCGCACCCAGGTGGACAACGCCCGCGCCGCCGTCGCGGCCGAGCAGGCGCGGCTGCGCCTGGCCGAAGTCGACTTCAGGCGCCAGGGCCAACTGCTGCCCAAGGGCTACACCAGCCGCAGCGAATACGACCGCGCCCAGGCCGAGCGCCGTGCCGCACAAAGCGCCCTGGACGCCGCCCTTGCCCAGCAGGCCTCCGCCGAAGACCAGCTCTCCTACACCGAACTCAAGGCCTCCACCGACGGGGTCATCACCCAGCGCAGCGGCGAGGTCGGTCAGGTGGTGCAGGCCACCCTGCCGATCTTCACCCTGGCCGGCGAAGGCGAGCGGGACGCCGTGTTCAACGTCTACGAATCGCTGTTCCAGGGCGACCAGGGCGATCAGCCGGTCAGCGTCCACCTGCTCTCCGACCCGACCGTGCGGGTCGAAGGTCGCATCCGCGAAGTCACTCCCACCGTCGACGACCGCAGCGGCACGCTGAAGGTGAAGGTCGGCCTCGACCGGGTCCCTGCCGCCATGGGCCTGGGCAGCGTGGTGGGGGCCGAGCTGCCGCAGGCCGCGCAGCCCCGCGTTGTGCTGCCCTGGTCGGCGCTGTTCAAGCAGGGCCGGAGCCCGGCGGTGTGGGTGCTGGACGACGAGGACCGCGCCCACCTGCAACCGGTGGGCCGGGTCAGCTACGCCCGCGAACGGGTGATCGTCGGCGAAGGCCTGTCCGCCGGGCAGCGGGTCGTGGTGGCGGGCGGCCAGATGCTGCACCCCGGGCAGAAGGTGGAAGTGGCCCGTGACGAACAGGCCGCCGAGCCGGTAGAGCACAGCGCCAGCGCCGAGCCCCGCACCCGGACGGAGGCCCGCCCATGAAGCCCTGGCTGCCAGCCCTTGCACTGGCCGCACTGGCCGGCTGCTCCCAGGAGGCGGGCGAGGCCCCGGCGCCGCGCCCGGTGCTCTACGTTACCGTGCGCAGCGACGACGTCCATCAGGTCGGTCGCTTCGCCGGCAGCATCCAGGCCCGCTACGAGACGACCCTGGGCTTTCGCACCAACGGCCGCATCGCCGCACGCACCCTGAACGTCGGCGACAGCGTGGAAACCGGCACCCTGCTCGCCACCCTCGACCCCACCGACCAGCAGAACGCCCTGCTCAGTGCCCAGGGCGACGCCTCCCGCGCCGAGGCCGAGTGGATCGACGCCCAGGCCGACGAGCGCCGCCAGGCCGAACTGCTCGCCCGTGGCGTAGGCGCCCAGGCCAACCTGGACCGCGCCCGCACCCGCCTGAAGACCAGCCGCGCCACCCTCGACCAGGCCAACTCGGCGGTGCGCCGGGCCCAGGACCAACTGGGCTACACCGAGCTGCGCAGCGACATCGCCGGCGTCATCACCCAATGGCACGCCGAGGCCGGCCAGGTGGTGCAGGCCGGCCAGGAGGTGGTGACCCTGGTCCGCCCGGACGTGAAGGAAGCGGTGGTCGACCTGCCGGATGAACTGGTCCAGCGCCTGCCCGCCGACGCGCGCTTCGAGGTAAGCGCCCAGCTCGACCCGCAGGCGCGCACCACCGGCACGGTGCGGGAGCTGGCGCCCCAGGCCGACGCCACCACCCGCACCCGGCGCCTGCGCCTGTCCCTGGACGAGGCCCCGCCCAGCTTCCACCTGGGCAGCACCGTCAGCGTGCTGCTCAGCAGCCCGGTCGCCCCACGCACCCATCTGCCGGCCACGGCACTGATCGGCGATACCCGCGCAACCGGGCCGGCCCAGGTCTGGGTGCTGGACCCGCAGGCACGCCAGGTACACCGCCGCACCGTGGAGGTGCTGCGCAACCAGGACGGCAAGGTCACGGTCGGCAGCGGGCTGGCCGACGGCGAACGGGTCGTCAGCGCCGGCGTGAACAGCTTGAAAGAGGGCCAGGAGGTGAAGATGGACGAAGGAGCGCAACCGTGAGCGAGCAGCACAGGGACCGCCCGCGCGGCGACACCGGCAAGGCCGGCTTCAACCTCTCCGAATGGGCGCTGCGACACCCCTCGTTCGTCTGGTACCTGATGGTCGTGTCGCTGGTGATGGGGGTGTTCTCCTACTTCAACCTGGGCCGCGAGGAAGACCCCTCCTTCACCATCAAGACCATGGTGATCCAGGCCCGCTGGCCGGGCGCCACGGTGGACGACACGCTGCTGCAGGTCACCGACCGTATCGAGAAGAAGCTGGAGGAGCTGGACAGCCTGGACTACGTGAAGAGCTACACGCGGCCGGGCGAAGCGACGGTGTTCGTCTACCTGAAGGACACCACCAGCGGCAAGGCGATCCCGGACATCTGGTACCAGGTGCGCAAGAAGATCAACGACATCCGCGGCGACTTCCCCCAGGGCCTGCAGGGCCCCGCGTTCAACGACGAATTCGGCGACGTGTTCGGCAGCGTCTACGCCTTCACCGCCGACGGCCTGAGCTTCCGCCAGCTGCGTGACTACGTGGAGAAGGCCCGGCTGGACATCCGCAGCGTGGACAACCTGGGCAAGGTGGAACTGATCGGCGCTCAGAGCGAGGTCATCTACCTCAACTTCTCCACCCGCAAGCTCGCCGCCCTGGGCATCGACCAGCGCCAGGTGCTGGACAGCCTGCGCCAGCAGAACGCGGTGACGCCCTCCGGCGTGATCGAGGCCGGGCCCGAGCGCATCTCGGTGCGCACCAACAGCGAGTTCCGCTCCGAGGCCGACCTGGCCGCGGTGAACCTGCGGGTGAACGACCGTTTCTACCGCCTCTCCGACCTGGCGGACATCCAGCGCACCTACACCGACCCGCCCAGCACGCTGTTCCGCTACAACGGCCAGCCCGCCATCGGCCTGGCCGTGGCCATGCGCAAGGGCGGCAACATCCAGGAGTTCGGCGAAGCGCTGCGCCAGCGCATGGAGCAGATCACCGCCGAGCTGCCGGTGGGCGTCGGCGTGCACACGGTGTCGAACCAGGCCGAGGTGGTGGAGAAGGCCGTGGGCGGCTTCACCAGCGCCCTGTTCGAGGCCATCGTCATCGTCCTCGCGGTGAGCTTCGTCAGCCTCGGGGTGCGCGCCGGGCTGGTGGTGGCCTGCTCCATCCCGCTGGTGCTGGCGATGGTCTTCGTATTCATGGAATACACCGACATCACCATGCAGCGGATCTCCCTCGGCGCGCTGATCATCGCCCTCGGCCTGCTGGTGGACGACGCGATGATCACCGTGGAGATGATGGTCACCCGGCTGGAACTGGGCGACTCGCTGCACGAAGCGGCCACCTTCGCCTACCGCTCCACGGCCTTCCCCATGCTCACCGGCACCCTGGTGACCATCGCCGGCTTCGTGCCCATCGGCCTCAACGCCAGCTCGGCGGGGGAATACACCTTCACCCTGTTCGCGGTGATCGCCGTGGCGCTGATCCTCTCGTGGATCGTCGCCGTGCTGTTCGCCCCGGTGATCGCCGTGCACATCCTGCCCAGGACGCTCAAGCAGCCTGCGGAGAAGAAGAGCCGGCTGTTCGGCTTCTTCGACCGCTGGCTGCAGCGGGCCATGCGCCGCAACCTGCTGACCCTGGTGGTCACCCTCGGGCTGCTGGGGGTGTCGCTGTACCTGCTGCAGTTCGTCCAGCAGCAGTTCTTCCCCGCCTCCGACCGGCCCGAGCTGCTGGTGGACCTGAACCTGCCGCAGAACAGCAGCATCGACGAAACGCGCCGGGTGATGGACCGGGTCGAAGCGCAGCTCAAGGACGACGAAGACGTCTCGCGCTGGAGCGCCTACGTCGGCCAGGGCGCTGTGCGCTTCTACCTCCCCCTGGACCAGCAGCTGCAGAACCCCTTCTACGGCCAGCTGGTGATCGTCGCCCGCGACCTGGAAGCCCGCGAGCGCCTGGCGGGCCGCCTGCGCGAGCACCTGCGCCGCGACTTCGTCGGCATCAGCAGCTACGTGCAGCCGCTGGAGATGGGGCCACCGGTGGGGCGGCCGATCCAGTACCGCATCAGCGGCCCGGACGTGGACAAGGTGCG
Organism: Metapseudomonas otitidis; assembly: GCF_900111835.1. Taxonomy (GTDB): domain Bacteria; phylum Pseudomonadota; class Gammaproteobacteria; order Pseudomonadales; family Pseudomonadaceae; genus Metapseudomonas; species Metapseudomonas otitidis. The sequence goes on along the minus strand of NZ_FOJP01000002.1, from coordinate 212,804 downwards.
CGACTACGCCATGCAGCTCGCCGCCCTGCTGGACGGCAACCCGCACATCGGCGAGATCATCTACGACTGGAACGAGCCGGGTAAGGTGCTGCGCATCGAGATCGCCCAGGACAAGCTGCGCCAGCTGGGCCTCGGCTCCGAGGACGTGGCGCAGATGCTCAACAGCGTGGTCACCGGCACCACCGTGACCCAGGTGCGCGACGACATCTTCCTGATCGACGTGGTCGGCCGCTCCGGGCGCGAGGAACGCAGTTCGCCGGAAACCATCGAGAACCTGCAGATGGTCAACGCCAGCGGCACCTCCATCCCGCTCAAGGCCTTCGCCCGCGTCGGCTACGAACTGGAGCAGCCGCTGGTGTGGCGGCGCGACCGCAAGCCCACCATCACCCTCAAGGCCAGCATCACCGACGACGTCCAGCCCACCGACCTGGTGAAGGTGCTCCGGCCGGACATCGACGGCTTCGCCGCCAAGCTGCCGGCCAACTACCGGCTGGCTGCCGGCGGCACCATCGAGGAGAGCGGCAAGGCCCAAGGGCCCATCGGCCGGGTGGTGCCGTTGATGCTGTTTCTCATGGCCACCTTCCTGATGATCCAGCTGCAGAGCGTGCAGAAGACCCTGCTGGTGGCCAGCGTCGCCCCGCTGGGGCTGATCGGCGTGGTCGCCGCCCTGCTGCCCACCGGCACGCCCATGGGCTTCGTGGCGATCCTCGGGATCCTCGCGCTGATCGGCATCATCATCCGCAACTCGGTGATCCTGGTGACCCAGATCGACGCCTTCGAGGCCGAAGGCCGCTCCCCCTGGAAGGCCGTGATCGAAGCCACCCACCACCGCACCCGGCCGATCCTGCTGACCGCCGCCGCCGCCAGCCTGGGCATGATCCCCATCGCCCGCGAAGTGTTCTGGGGACCGATGGCCTTCGCCATGATCGGCGGGATCATCGCCGCGACACTGCTGACGCTGTTCTTCCTGCCGGCGCTGTACGTCACCTGGTACCGCATCCGGGAAGACTGACAGGGCCGCCCGCCCCGGCCGGTGCGGTTTCCCCGGCAGGCTGCGATGGAGTTCGTAAAAGCGGCGGATGGCGCCGGGGGCCGGGCTGCGCAGACCCGGGGCCTGTGCTAAAAACCGCCCACGAACGCGGGTGCCGAGCCGTCGCCCGGCAACGCTGAAAAAGGAGCAACACCATGGGCATTTCCTCCAGGGCCAGCCTGGCACTGGCACTGCTGCTAGGCGCAGGCAGCGCCACCGCCGAAGAGCCGACCGACGCCGGCAGCCCCATCAAGGACTCGGCCAAGGCCGCCGTTTCCGCCGCCATCTCGGCCGGCAAGAACCTCCTTGGCGGCGCCTCCGAAGGCATCACCGAAGGCCGCCAGTCCGCCCAGGGCGCGGACGGCGCCCTGGTGATCTCCCAGCTGGACCAACTGGACGGCAAGATCGAGGTCCACCTGCTCAAGACCGAAGCCCAGGATGAGAACCTCAGTGTCCTGTTCGGCTTCAAGAACCTCACCGACAAGCCGATCCGACTGATCAACCTGACCTACAACGGCGCCCTGCTGGCCATCGACCAGGACGACTACTCCAGCAACCTGACGCCGATGGACAACCCCGAGGAAGTCACCGTCCCGCCCAAGACCGGTGTTCGGCAGAAATTCGTCTTCCAGGGTCCGGTGGAAGGACCCAAGACCGTGCGCCTGTGGGGCCGGGACTACCCCGTCAAGTAAGCCAGGCACGCCAGCCTCGGAAGGCCGGGCCCGCCCCCGCCTTCCCCGGGCCACACCTAGGTGTTTCACGGTGGATGGATGAAGCGCCATCCCCCCCTACCCACCTGGAAACACCCGTAGCCCGGGCTTCAGCCCGGGGATACACCGCGCTGTATCCGGGCACAGGCTCGGCACCCTTCCCGGACTGAAGTCCGGGCTACGCAAAGCCACGCCTGGAGGCTCATGATGGAGGGGTGAAGCGCCGCTCACCCCACCCGCCTGGAAACGCCCGTAGCCTGGGCTTCAGCCCAGGGATGCGCCGGACTGTACCCAGGCACAGCTCGGCACCCTTCCCGGACTGAAGTCCGCGCTACGCAGAGCCACGCCTGGGTGTTTCACAGTGAAGTGTTACCCGCCCTGCGCACCGTCCAAGGCAGCCTCCTTTGCCCAGGCCTCGTTGCTTCGGTGACTCCCCAACCCAAGGGCGTCGAACTCGTCCTCGCCCTCGGCCGCGACAACACCGACATGGCGCAACACCCGGCTGATGGGGGAGTCCGGCCAGGGAGACATGGCGTCCTCGTCGTCCCCCAGGTTGATCACCACCTGGCCGCCGAGCCAGGCAATGGCATCCTGCCCTCCGGTGCCGCCGTGGATGTAGGTGGCGGCGTAGACGATGGGCCCGGCCTCCGAGAGCTCGGCGGCAAGCCGGGCCACGCCGACAGCCATCTCGCCGGAATGGGGACGAACCGCCTGGGCCTGGTCCCCACGCACCCGCAGCGCAGCCTCGACCTCGTCCGTGATCGGTATCAGCGCGAACCCCTGCCGCAGCGGACAAACCACCGCCGCAGGCAACTCCCGGCGTGCTGCCGTCAACGTTTCAAGCGGGCCGATGATTACCTGAATCCAATGCATATCGTCTCCTGTGGTTCAGATCCCGTGGGCTTGTGTCATGACCTTCCAAGGTGGAGGGAAAAAGCGCAATCCACCCTACCCGTCTCCTTGGTGGCCCGGAAACACCCGTAGCCCGGGCTTCAGCCCGGGGAGACACCGCGCTGTACCCAGGCACAGGCTCGGCACCATCCCGGACTGAAGTCCGGCTACGCAGAGCCACGCCTGGGAGTTCGCGGTGGAGGGGTGAAGCGCCGCTCACCCACCCGCCTGGAACCCCCCGTAGCCTGGGCTTCAGCCCAGGGATGCGCCGGGCTGCTGCCGGGGCACGAGGTCAGGGCTGTAGCGGGTTCTGTTCGCTGCACAGGTCCGGGTTGTCGTTCAGCACGCGGCGGATGAGGCCGTTGTCGTAGTACGGCACTTCAGGGCAGTAGCGCTGGCCGGCGGCGGTCTGCACCGGTTTCCAGGTGGTTTCCTCGGTGCGCAGCAGGGTCGGCGGCTGGCCGGGCGGCGCGGGTTTCCAGACCTCGATGTAGGTGCGTTCGAGGAAATTGCCTTCATCCATGTCGCAAGACGCGGGGTCGAGCCCGCGCAGGTGCAGGCGGCCGTCGTCGCCCTGCTCCACCCGGCTGCTGTATTCGATGAAGCCGTCGCCGTAGCTGGGTATGACGTAGCACAGGCGCCGCTTGTCGCCGTCGATCAGCGGCAGCAGGTAGCTGCTGCGGGAGTCCACTTCCTGCACGTCGCCGTCCTGCCAGCGGTAGGTGGAAACGCCGTGCTCGCAGCAACTGGCGCGCCAGTAGGTGTAGACGATGCGGTGGACCGGATCGAACTCCGCCGAGCTGATGTCCTGCAGCATGGGCGGGGCGTCGACATAGCGGCCGGTGGCCGGGTCGTAGAGCCAGGTCTGGTGGGGGATGTTGGGGCCGGCCGGGAGGAACTGGGCGATGGTCAGGTCCGGCCAGCCGTCGAAGTTGGCGTCGATCAGCGAGGGCGTGAACATCCCGCAGGTGCCCTGGGACTCGGTGGCCAGGGTCTGCACCAGCTGGCCGTCCTTGTACAGGCGGATGGCCGAGACCATCGGCGGCGTGGGGCAACCGTCGCCCTCCTCCTCGGGCGGTGCGTCCGCCACCAGGCGCAGCTCGAAGGGGAAGCGCGCCTCCAGCGCGTCCTCGGCAGTGGCCGGGCGCAGGGCCAGGGGCAGCGAGCGCTTGCCGTTGGGCGAAATCCAGGTGCCGGTCAGGCCCTTCTCCAGCGAGGTGATGCGCCAGGTCCCTGTCGCCACGTTGGCACGGCTGCTGTCGGACTCGCCCAGCTCGGCCCCCTCGCCGGCGATACGCCCGCTGAGCCTGAGCACGTCGCGCGTCTGGTTGCTGCAAGGCTGGTAGCAATAACGGCCGCGCAGGCCATCGGCCACACGCTGCAGGGACACCTCCACCGTCTTGGTGCCCAGGGTGCCGACCCAGCTGCGGTTCCACACCGGGATCTCCACCGCCGGGGCCGACACCTCGTCCGCCCGGCCAGGCAGGGGCAGCGCCGCCAGCGCGAGGATCAGCCCGGAAACAACGCCACGGTAAGAAAGGACAACGCGCATGCAACCTCCATGTCGGCGGAATTGGGGCGCGCAGGGTAGCAGACCCGGCGCCCGGCCCCTGAGACCTGGGCGAGCAAAACCGCCGGCACCGTGCCCGTACCGACACACCCGGCAAGAACAGCGGCCGTCACGGACGATCTGTTGCCAGCGACGCAACACAGGCCCCACTCTTGCGCATCGCCCCACAGGAGCCCGTGATGGACCGTTTCCAGGAGATGCAGGTGTTTCTCGCCGTGGCCGAGGAACAGGGCTTCGCCGCCGCCGCGCGCCGCCTGAACATGTCGCCACCCAGTGTGACCCGTGCCGTGGCGGCGCTGGAGGAGCGCATCGGCACCCTGCTGCTGGCCCGCACCACCCGCAGCGTGCACATCACCGAGGCCGGCCAGCGCTACGTGGAAGACTGCCGGCGCATCCTCGCCGAGCTGGAGGAGGCGGAGGAATCCGCCGCCGGCAGCCATGCCACCGCGCGCGGTCAGTTGAGCGTCACCGCACCGGTGCTGTTCGGCGAGCTGTTCGTCACCCCGCTGATGGTGGAGTACCTGGACCAGCACCCGGCGGTGCAGATCAAGGCGCTGCTGGTGGACCGGGTGGTCGCCATGGTGGACGAAGGCATCGACGTCGCCGTGCGCATCGGCCACCTGCCGGACAGCGGCCTCAACGCCGTTCGCGTCGGCGAAGTGCGCCGGGTGGTCTGCGCCTCGCCGGGCTTCCTCGCCACCCACGGCCGCCCCACCCACCCCACGCAGCTGCAGGAGGCCCAGGTGGTGGCCTCGGCCAGCAGCCAGGCGCTGGGCGAGTGGCAGTTCATCGAAGAAGACCGGCCGCTGAACATCCGCCCCCAGCCGCGCCTGGTGGTCACCGCCAACCAGGCCGCGATCCACGCCGCCTGCCTGGGCTGGGGGCTGACCCGGGTGCTGAGCTACCAGGTGGCCGACAAGGTGCGCCGGGGTGAGCTGGAGATCGTCCTGGAGGCCTTCGAGCAACCGCCGCTGCCGATCCACGTGGTGTACCAGAGCGGACGGCGAATCGCCGCCAAGGTGCGCACCTTCGTCGACTTCTGCACAGAACGCCTGGCCCGGGACCCGGCGCTGAACCGCAACCGGCAGCCCTGAACATGGACCGCCACGGGCAGATGCAGGCCTTCCTCGCCGTCAGCCAGACCCTGAGCCTGGCCGCCGCCGCGCGCCAGCTGGGATTGTCGGCGCCCACCGTGGCCCGCGCCGTGGAGGCACTGGAGCAGCGCCTGGGCCTGGCCCTGCTGCAGCGCAGCACCCAGGGCGTGACGCTGACCGAAGCCGGGCAGCGCTTCGCCGGCGACTGCGAGCGGCTGCTGCAGCAGGTGCGGGAAGCCGAAGCCTCGGCCGCCGGGCTGCACCTCGAACCGCGCGGTCGGCTCACGGTGAGCATGCCGCTGCTGCTCGGGCAGCAGGTGCTGACCCCGATGCTGCTGGACTACCTGCAGCGCTTCCCCGAGGTGGATGTGGTCGTCCGCTACCTGGAGCGCCTGCCCAACCTGCACGAGGAAGGCCTCGACGTGGCCATCGTCGCCGGCAGCCTGCCGGACTCCTCCCTGGTGGCGCTGCCGGTCGGCCAGGTGCGCCGGGTGGTCTGCTCCAACCCCGGCTACCTGGCCCGGCACGGCGAACCCCAGGCCCCGGCGGACCTCGCCCGGCACCGGATCATCCACGCCTTGGCGGACTCGCGGCTCCCCGAGTGGCGCTTTCGCGTCGACGGTGAGCTGCGCGCGTACCCACTGCGCCCGCGCCTGGCCTGCGCCACGACCCAGGGTGCGATCCAGGCGGCCTGCCTGGGCGGCGGCCTGACACGCTGCCTGGGCTACCAGGCCCATGAGCAACTGGCCAACGGGCAGCTGCGCACCGTTCTCGCCCCCTTCGCCCCGCCCCCTGTGCCGCTGCACGTGGTGTACCGCGAGGGGCGCCGCGCCGCCGCGCGGGTGCGCAGCTTCGTCGACCTGGCGGTGGCCGGCTTGCGCAATCACGGCGCCCTGAATGGGACGGGCGACGACTAGCCGCTCGGCGTTTATTCCAGATTCCAAAACAAAGGATTGCCATTCCTGGCGATTCCGCCCAAACCCTTGCGCACCGAAGATGACTCCACAGCACGGCCGACCGGCCCCTGTTCCCCCCACCTGTGCCACGGAGATCATCATGTCCAAGCCGATCAAGCTCTTTCACCATCCCCTGTCGGGCCACGCCCACCGCATCGAGCTGTTCCTCTCGCTACTGGGCGTCCCGGCGGAGCTGGTCTTCGTCGACCTGGCCAAGGGCGCCCACAAGAGCCCGGAATTCCTCGCCATGAACCCCTTCGGGCAGATCCCGGTGATCGACGACAACGGCGTGGTGCTCAGCGACTCCAACGCCATCCTCGTGTACCTGGCGAAGAAGCATGACCCGGCCGGCCGCTGGCTGCCCAACGACCCGCTGGGCGCCGCCCGGGTGCAGCGCTGGCTCTCGGTGGCGGCCGGGCCGATCGCCTCGGGCCCGGCTACTGCGCGGTTGATCACCGTGTTCGGCGCGCCCTACGAGGCCGAGCCCACCATCGCCCGCTCCCACGCGCTGCTCGCGGTCATCGAGCAGGAGCTGGCCCAGCGCCCCTTCCTCGCCGGCGACCAGGCGACCCTGGCCGATGTGGCGGGCTACAGCTACATCGCCCACGCGCCGGAGGGCAACGTATCCCTGGAGCCCTACCCCCAGGTCCGCGCCTGGCTGGCCCGCGTCGAAGCGCTGCCCGGCTTCGTGCCGATGCCGCGCACGGCAGCCGGCCTGCAAAGCGCCTGACGCGCCCCCGGCGCAGCCACGGCTGCGCCGGGCCTTACGCCTCTCCAGCGGGAGCCCCACCATGAACCAGCCGACCGAGCCCTCCCCCTGGCACGCCGGGGAACAGCAACTGCAGGCACGCGCCGGGGTGGCCCAGCGCATGGCGGACATGGGCCGGCGGGTGATCCGCGACCACATGCCCGAGCAGCACCGCGCCTTCTACCGCCAGTTGCCCTTCGTGCTGCTGGGCACGGTGGACGCCGAGGGGCGCCCCTGGGCCAGCATCCTCGAAGGCCCGGTCGGTTTCGCCCACTCGCCGGCCCCACGCATGCTGCGGCTGGACGCCCTGCCCCAGGCCGGCGACCCGGCCGCAGCCGCCCTCACCGACGGCGCGGCGGTCGGCCTGCTGGGCATCGAGCTGCACAGCCGGCGGCGCAACCGCCTCAACGGTCAGGTGGTGATCCGTGACGGGCATGGGCTGGGCATCGCCGTGGAACAGACCTTTGGCAACTGCCCGCAGTACATCCAGCTGCGCCAGTACGAGACCGTCACAACCACGACCCCGCCAGCAGCCCCGGTCGAACACCTCGCCCAGCTGGACGATGCGGCACGCCAGGTGATCGCCAGCGCCGACACTTTCTTCGTCGCCAGCTACGTCACCCTCGCCGATGGCCACCGGACCGTGGACGTCTCCCACCGGGGCGGCCAAGCCGGCTTCGTCCGGGTGCGGGGCAACCGCCTGAGCATCCCGGACTTCGCCGGCAACCTGCACTTCAACACCCTCGGCAACCTGCTGCTCAACCCGCAGGCGGGCCTGCTGTTCATCGACTTCGCCAGCGGCGACATCCTGCAACTCAGCGGGCGCACCGAGCTGACGCTGGAGGGTGAGGAAATCCGCGCCTTCCAGGGAGCGGAACGGCTCTGGCACCTGGAGGTGGAGCAGGTCATCCGCCGCCCCGCCGCCCTGGCGTTGCGCTGGGCCTTCCAGGGCTATTCCGCCAACAGCCTGATGACCGGCAGCTGGGACGAGGCCGAAGCCCGCCTGCAGGCCGCCGCGCAGCGCGACCACTGGCGCCCGCTGCGGGTGACGCGGGTGCAGGACGAGAGCGCCAGCATCCGCTCCTTCTACCTGGAGCCCGCCGACCAGGGCGGCTGGCCGGCCTTCTCCGCCGGGCAGCACCTGCCGCTGCGGCTCACCCTGCCGGGCCAGGCGCACCCCCTGATCCGCACCTACAGCCTGTCCAGTGCACCGTCGGACGGCTTCCTGCGGATCAGCGTGAAGCGCGACGGCCTTGTCTCCCAACACCTGCACGCGCACCTGGGCGTCGGCAGCCTGCTGGAGGCCAAGGCCCCGCGCGGCCGCTTCGTGCTCGATCCGGAGGAGCGCCGCCCGCTGGTGCTGCTGGCGGCCGGCGTCGGCATCACGCCGCTGCTGAGCATGCTGCGCGAGGTGCACTACCAGAACCGTCGCCTGCGCCGTCGCCGTGTGGTCTGGCTGTTCCAGTCCGCGCGCCACGGGAGCGAGCTGGCCTTCGGCCGCGAACTGGCCGTCCTGCAGCAGGAAGCCGGCGACACGCTGCAGTGGCTGCGGGTACTCAGCCAGCCGGAAGGCGAACTGCAGGAGGGAGTGGATTTCGACCAGGCGGGGCGCATCGACACCGCCCTGCTCAAGGCCGTGCTGCCCTTCGACGACTACGACTTCATCCTCTGCGGCCCCTCCGGCTTCACCCAGGCGCTGTACGACGACCTGCGGGCGCTGAACATCAGCGACAGCCGCCTGCACGCCGAGACCTTCGGCCCCTCCAGCCTGCAACGCCGGCCGGACACAGCCAGCCCAGCCGACGCGCTGCCCCCGGCGGCCACCGAAGCGGTGCCGGTGCTGTTCCAGCAATCCGCCAAGGAGGCCCGCTGGCAGCCCGAGGGCGGCAGCCTGCTGGAGCTGGCGGAGAGCCGCGGGCTGCATCCGGACTTCAGCTGCCGCAGCGGCTCCTGTGGCACCTGCCGCACGCGCATCCTCAGCGGCCAGGTGACCTACTCGCAGCCGCCGGCCAGCCTGCCAGACGCGGACGAGGCGCTGATCTGCTGCGCAGTGCCCGCCGCCGGTGCGCCACAGCCGCTGGTGCTCGACCTTTAGCGGCTACCTTTGACACCACGCCCACACCTGAAGAGGCACGACCATGACTGCCGAAACCCGCCCCCCGCTTCCCCCCTTCACCCATGAAACCGCCGTGCAGAAGGTGCGCATGGCCGAAGACGGCTGGAACAGCCGCGACCCGGAGCGGGTCGCCCTGGCCTATACCGTCGACAGCCGCTGGCGCAACCGCAGCGAGTTCCCCCGTGGCCGCGAGCAGATCCGCGAGTTCCTCACTCGCAAGTGGCAGCGCGAGCAGCAGTACCGCCTGATCAAGGAACTCTGGGCCTTCGAAGGCCACCGCATCGCCGTGCGCTTCGCCTACGAATGGCACGACGCCGAGGGGCAGTGGTGCCGCTCCTACGGCAACGAGAACTGGGAGTTCGACGAACACGGCCTGATGCAGGTCCGCCACGCCAGCATCAACGACCTGCCGATCCGCGAGGACCAGCGGCTGTTCCACTGGCCCCAGGGTCGGCGGCCCGACGAGCATCCCGGGTTGAGCGAGCTGGGGTTGTAGGCGCCTGCAAGCCGGCGCCAGGTCAGCCGGAGCGTGCCAGGGCGGACCGGTACAGGGCGGTGGCGATGCCTTCGATCTCGGAGGCGAGGTGCAGCCGCTCGATCCAGCGGGCCGGAATGCCCTGCCGGCCGTAGAAGGCGCCGGCGATCTGGCCGGTGATGGCGGCGGTGGTGTCGGCGTCATCCCCCAGGTTGGCGGCGGCGAGTACCGCTGCCTCGAAGGAGTCGGTGGACCAGAAGCACCACAGGGAGGCTTCGAGGGAGGCGACGCTGTAGCCGGTGCCCTGGATCTGGTCACGCGACCTGTACCTGAAGCTGCCCTCGGCCAGGCGCCGGATGGCGGGCTCGGCATAGGCCTCCGGGGACAGCGCCAGCACCTCGTCCTTGCCCTGACCCGCCAGCGCGTTGGCAATGATCTCCGCAAGCAGCAGGCACGATTCGATGGCCTCGGCCGCGCCATGGGTGGTGAGGGAGCTCTGGCGCGCCGCCCACCTCATCGCCTCGCGGTCCGGGTAGTAGAACAGCACAGCCGGAGCCAGGCGCATGAGCGAACCGTTGCCGGCGGTTCGAGGGTCGCTCGAGCCCGCGAACGGCTCTCCCGTCTCCTGGAAGCGCGTCAGTGCATCACGGACCGTCATGCCGATGTCGAAGCACGCCCCCGTCGAACTCCAGTACCCCCATTGCCACCAGTTCAGGTAGCGGGTCATCTGGTCCCGGGCGTCGAACCCATTGCGCTCCAGCAGGCTTTCCGCCAGGCACAGCGCCATGGAGGTGTCGTCCGTCCACTGCCCCGGCGCCAGGTGGAAGGGCCCGCCGCCGACCATGTCGGTGATGGGGACGAGGGCGCTGCGCGGGGTGAACTCGAGGGTCGTGCCGACCGCGTCGCCACAGGCCAGGCCAAGCAGGCAACCTGCGTAGCGATCCGAGAGATGTGCGTTATGCATGCGGGTGATTCCCTTCCGGTTCCTGGCTAAGCCCCACTGGCAGCGCCTTTCAGGCGGGCGCAGCGTAGCAGAGGTACTGTCTGGCGCCTGAGACGGTTCTGGCAAAACGGCCCGCAAGGCATGCCGGGCTGCGGCGCACCCGATGTATGCTCGGCGCCGCTCACACGGACGTACCCCGCCATGCAGAGGATGCCGACATGACACCCACTCTCCGCGCTGCCGCTTTCATGCTCATCACCGCCAGCAGCCTGACCGCTCGGGCCGAAGCGCCCCTGCACGGCTACTACCGGGCCGCCACACCTGCCACGGGCCATTACCAGACCCTCACTGTGCTGGCCACGGCACACGGCCTGTCGTTCTTCTACGTGTCGGAATCGGGCTCCGCCCGCTGCGAAGTACCGGGTATCGCATCGCCCGAGCCGGGCAGCGCCGACACCTACCTGTTCACCGACGACCCAGACCATCACCTGTACGCGAACTGGGAAGGCTACGGCGCACCCGATGCATCACCCCGCTGCCAGGTGAGCCTCGTCTTCGCAGAGGACAAGGTGGTGGTGAAGCCGCTGGATGCGCAGCACTGCCAGTCCTTCTGCGGCCTGCAGGGTGCCATCGGCGGGACCTTGGAGCGGGTGGGGCCTTGGAAGATGGACAAAGAGTGAGTGGAAGTACCGGATCGAAGACAACTGTCAGGATTGCTCAACATGACAAGCAGCAAAGAAGCCAACCGAGAACGACTGATCCGATTGCTTGAGAAGATTCCGTTCAACAAGGAACCCGAGGGCTGGCGCCACGTCGCAACCATCGCTGTCGGTGGGCTGCATTCAGTCGGCTTTTCTCGGCAACATCCCTATTTACTGGTGGTTTCCAGCAGTGGCAGGGGCCTGATCGACTGCCGTACAGGCGAGAAGATCGAACGTGATTACGACGCTTACGCCGGTCTCGACAAGCTGAATGTGAATTGCCATGGCATCGGCGAAATCGAAGACGAAGTCATACAGCTTGGCGGCATTTGTGGGGGCGGATTGCCCCTCATGAACCGCTCTGGCGAAAGCCTGGAACTGGTTTCGCCAGACTGGCCAGAGAGTCGTCTTGTTCTAGCCAAGCCATACAAGAATGCCCTGGTGCCAGGCCATCAGGCCGACTGCTCCGTCATCTACACCGAGTGCGTTCGCGTGTACGGGTTCTCATGGTGCGACCATTACATCGTTGCCGCCTGCGGCAGCGACCTGGACCTTTGGGCGAGAAAAACACGGTTAACGAACTGATTTGACAGAGAAGTCGAGAGGAAGCGTTGGAATGAAACGCCATCAAGTCTCGGGGACGCCTACCGCCATCAGGCGCAAACGATTCGGGACAACAAGGTTGCCGGGGTAAGGCGATGCAAACGCTCTATGTGTATGTCGACGGCAATGACAACGAAGCCCAGGAAGTGGAGCTCACAGCCGCATTCGCTGGCCTCGCTCATGAATGGCAAGCACTTGGCGCAATGTTCGTGAACTTCAAGCACGAACCAGATGCCGGAGCGGACTCGAATGACTGCCAAGACTGGTTTCTTGGGCTCAACCTTCCTCTTGAAAGGTTCGGCGCCGTACAAGCTGAGCAGCTGTTTCCGGTTTTACGGAGGCTGGCAAGTATCACGGGACGCGAGTTCGTCCTGGGTATCGCTGCAGATTCCGGCATCAGTGAAGACGTGGTGTTCATTGATGCACATGCGGGTGAGCGAGAACGTCAGCGTCTCATTCAGTTGGCCAACTCTTCGGGATAGAGCACTGCTGAAGAGATTGCCCTACTCCGCTGAAACGGGATGACGTTACTCAGCCACCCCGCTTTCTGCGCTTGGCCTTGGCCTTGTACATCTCCCGGTCGGCCAGCTTCAGCGCGTCTTCAGCAGAAATGCCCTCCGGAGTGACAGCCGCCACACCGACGCTGGCGCCGGGGTAATGGATGTCGCCCAGCCCCTCGCCCAGCTCGAACATCCCGATTGTCGCCTGGGCCAGGCGCTCCTGAAGCAGCCTGGCGGCCTGTTGCATGCCATTCGGATTTGCGGGCTCGGCAGCTGCGCCGAGGGCGATGACCACGAACTCGTCGCCGCCCGTGCGCCCGAGGATGTCGCTGGCGCGCAGGCACGCCTGCAACTGAGCGGCCACGCCCCGCAACAACTGGTCGCCCGCCTGGTGGCCGTAGGTGTCGTTGATGCCCTTGAAGCCGTCCAGGTCGATCACCGCCACCAGCACGTACTTCTGCTCCCGCTGGGCCTGGGCGAACAGCCGGTTGAATTCACTGAGGATCGCCCGGCGGTTGGACAGCCCCGTGAGGCTGTCCGTCAGGGCCAGCTTCGCCAGTTCGGCGTTGGCGGCCTGGAGCCGTTCCACCAGCAGCTCCCGCTCCAGCGAATAGCTGAGCAAGCCGGACATGAGCATCAGCAGCGGCTCCACGTCGGCGGAGCGGGCCACCTGCGCTGAACTGGCAGCGCACACCGTGCCCAGTACCCGGCCATCGTGGGAGCAGATGGGTGCGCTGAGGTAGGTCTTGATGCCCAGGGCAGCGGCGGCCTCGGAATCGCCCCAGCATTCGGCGACGTTGTCGGAGTACAGCCGCTTCTCTTCGAGCGCTCGCTTGCACAGCGTGTCCGCCCAGGGCACCACCAACCCTTCCGGGATCACCATGCTGCCAACGTTGCGGGCGAACTCGACGCGCTGGATGCCTTCGTCGGTGTTGATGGTGGTGAGGTAGGTCGACTCCATCCCCGTGACCTGCCCCAGCAGGGCCAGCAGTGGCCGGGTCAGCTCCTCCAGGGTCCGGGCCTTGGGAACGGTTTCCGAGAGAAGCGACAGTATGTGGTCCATGGGCAAGAACTACGGCGTTGTGGACGGATGCGGGATTGTTAGCCAAAAGCAGCCCAAATTGAACCAGGGGAAACTGCCTCTTGGCGGTATCCAGGCGCTACGGCAGCCCGTTTCCATTCAGGATGTGAACGCGTCACGGTGCGTGCCTGACTCCACCGGCATCTGCCGGCAAGGGTGCCGTCCGGTACTTCGTCGTGGTCGTCCATTTCGATGGGTAGAGACGCCGCCAGTCCTCCTCGCTGCAGTCGGCAACGACACTGCTCCAATCATCCGCCCCACGCGAGCGCTACAATGCCGCCCGCGCCGATCCCCTGATCGGGCACGCCTGGAGCCTGCTTCCCGATGTTCACCCTCGTTACCCTCGACACGCCGCCGCCCGAGTCCCTGAAGAGCCAGGTCCTGCAGATGGTGGTGGACGATTTCAGCGACATCAGCCCCGTGCCGCTGACGCCCAGCAACCCGCTCTACCCGCTGTACCAGTACGTGATCGGCTACGAGGTGCACCTCTACCTGCAGGCCATGGACAGCGGGCTCGACGGTGCCGCGCGACTCGTCCTGGCGCTGGATGACGAAGACCCTTCCCAGGTGCTCGGCTTCGCCCTCTTCCTGCCGAGCGCGGACGACGCCGAAGCCTGCACCCTCCCCTACATCGCCGTGAAGGCCAGCCACCGCCGGCGCGGCATCGGCCGTGCCCTGCTGCAGCAGGTGATCGCCCAGCGGCCCCACCTCGAGCTGGCCTGCGTCGCCAGCAAGGCACCGCTCTTCGAAGCCATGGGGCTGCGCGTACTGGCCGCCCAGGGGCCCCATGTCCTGCTGAACACCCGTGACCACCGTTCCGACGGCCTGGTCGCCGTGCAGGACCTCGCCCCCATCTACCAGTCCAAGGAAGTGCGGCAGATCCACGCCTATCTGGTGAAGCAGCACGGCAGCAAGGCCATGCGCGAAGCGGAAGCCAAGCGCGACCGGCTGCTGGACCAGTTGGCCTTCCACGCCCAGGCACTGGTGAAGGAGCGTTTCCCCACGGTGCATTGATGGCCGGTGCACCGCAGGAAAAGCACAGATGACAGCAGCCGGCTGAGTGACGTCACGGCGTCAGGCTGGAGCCTCAACCCCCATCAACCTGCCGGACGTGCAGGCGCATAAGGACAATGCACCCGATGAATCTACCGCCCTCCTTGATCATGGGATCCATCCCGGTCGTACTGGCCATTGCCTCCACACTGATTGCCTGGCGATACGTGCAAAACCGAATGCTGTTTTTTGTAGTCGCCGTTCTGACGCCGGGGGGGGATCGATCGACTCATCGGCTTCCTGGGCAGTTTTTACCAGGCTGTTCTGACGGCACTGAACACGCCCGTACTCGACACATTCATGGCCACTCAAGCGCTACTCGAGGCGACGCTCGGCGTCCAGATTCTGGCGACACCATTGATTCTCTGGAGGCTTTGCTCGGCAATGCACAAACATCAGGAGCGCCCATGAAGAACTGGTCAGGTGGTGTGTTGGCACTACTGATGCTCATGCTCAGCTGGCCATGCTGGGCGGAGCCGTCGCAACGAGAACTCGAGGACATCCAGGCATGGGAAGCGGCCCACCTGGCAGCCGAGCAAACCATCCCTGCGCTGCTCGAGCGCTACGGCAACGCCATCAGCTGCGCGTTCGCTTTCAACCCCGGCAACGTCGTCAAGTACCGCATCCAGAAGCAACCCGTCTTCGTTGCAGCCATCAGCCTGGACGTAGGGTGCTCGGGGGGCACCTCAATGAGCAGAAACGTGCTGGTGACAATGAAGTACGGCGACTACCACAGGATCTCCGTCGACCCGGAACGCTCCAGGCCATCCCTGACGCCCACGGACTTTCCCAAGCGCCTGGAACGGCTCTATGTGGAGAACGGCGAGATCCTGTTCTCGGGTTTCAAACCCGACTGGACGAAAGACGCGCTGTGCTGCGCAACCCAGTCGGTCAAGGGCAAGGTTTCGTTCAGCGATGAGGGGTGGCGGGTCATCTTCCAGCCTTGACGACTTCCTCTGGGAAGGGCCCACCGTCAGCCTTCTTGCACAAGCAACGTGCCGCCTGAAGCGCGCTGGCGCCACACGAGAGCGCACGGCGGGTGAAACTGTCCGGCAGCGAGCGATTTACCCACGGCTCTGCGCATGCATACAATTAGCAATAATTATCAATTGCATGATCTGCCTACCATGGACCAGCTCGCCGACCACCAGCGCCGCGCCCTGCACGAACTCTATGTCGAACATCACGGCTGGCTGAAGCAATGGCTCCGCAGTCGGCTCGGTTGCCGTGAGCAGGCCGCCGATCTTGCGCAGGACACCTTCGTGCGAGTCATCAGCCAGCGCAAACTGACCGACCTGCGCCAACCCCGCGCCTACCTCACAACGGTCGCGCGCAGCCTGGTGATCGACCAGTACCGCCGCCGAACGCTTGAGCACGCGTACCTGGAGACGCTCGCCGCCCTGCCGGAACCCGTGGACATCTCGCCGGAAACGCGCAGCATCATCATCGAGACGCTGATGGAGATCGACACCCTGCTCGGCGGCATGAGCGGCCGGGCCCGCGAAATCTTCCTCATGGCCCAGCTCGATGGGTTGACCTTCACGGAGATCGGCAAGCGGCTGGGCCTTTCCGTCAATACGGTACGCAAGCACTTCGTGCGCGCCATGACCCACTGCCTTCTGCTACTGGAGGACTGAGACGATGTCAGCCCTCGACCTGAAGACCCTCGAAGCCGCCGCGCAGTGGTACGTGACACTCGCCGAGGAAGGCGAAGCCGCACGCGAGGCCCATGTGCGATGGCTGGCCAGCGACCCTCACCATGCCCTGGCGTGGGCCCGTGTCGAGCGCCTACAGGCGAAGCTCGGGCGGGTCACCGCCGATATCGCCCGCCCCACCCTGAAAAGTGCCCGCATCAAGCGCAGGGCCGTGCTCAAGGTGTTCTCCATCCTGGTCGCGGCAGGCGGTACGGCGGCGCTCGGCGTGCAGTACCGCCCGCTGAGATCGGCCTGGGCCGACTACCGCACGACCGCCGGCGAAACCCTTGAACTCGACCTGCCCGAAGGCACCCAACTGACTCTCAACACCCGCACGTCGGTCAACGTCAACTACGGCCCTGTGCTTCGCCAGGTCGACCTGCTCGAAGGCGAGATCCGGGTGCAAACGGCGGCGGACGACCTCGCACGCCCCTTTGTCGTGCATACGCCTTGCGGCAGCGTTCATGCACTGGGGACGCGCTTTCTCGTTCGCAGTGAAGCCTCCGGCGTACGTGCCGGCGTCATGCAGCACGCCGTGGAAGTCCGTCCACAGCAGGCCCCCATGCAGGTCGTGCGCCTGGAAGCCGGCCAGCAATTGACGTTCACCCGCACGTCGGTGGGCACGCCAGCCCCATTGCCCAAAGGGGCGGACGCCTGGACCCACGGGCAACTGCTGGTCAACGACTGGCGCCTGGATGACTTCGTTGCCGAGCTGGCGCGCTATCACCCCGGCTACCTCGGCTGCGCGCCGGAGGCAGGAGCATTGCGCATCTCTGGCGCCTTCCAGTTGCAGGCGCTCGACACCGTGCTCGACAACCTCAGCGGCACCCTGCCTGTCCGTGTCCGTCGCCTGACCCGCTGGTGGGCGCGGGTAGAACGAAGCTGATGCCCCTGTCACAGCACTCAGCCCGACCGCCGTCGGAGGACACGCGAAAAGGCACCGCAGGAAAAAATTCGGCCAGGTGTTGGTGATTCTGATTCTCGTTCGACAAAGACAGTAGAGGCGCAGAGACGCCGCCATCTGCCATTGGAGAAGAACGCCGTCATGTCAGGTCACCACCCCCTGTTCCGTCAGTTCCAACGCCCCCTGGTTCCGCTGGTTCTCGGCGGCGTGCTGGTCAGCGCACCGCTGGGTGCCCTGGTCTCGGCATCTGCCTGGGCCCAGGAGGCCCAGGTCGAATACACCTTCGATATTCCCGCCAGCCCGCTGGAGGACGCCATCGCCCGGTTCTCCGAGGTTGCGGGCGTCACCCTCTCCTACGAGCCCGGCGTGGCCGGTAAGCGGCAATCGCCAGGTGTTCGCGGGCGCTTCGCCACCGCCACCGCGCTGGCACACCTGCTGGAAGGAAGCGGCCTGCAAGCCATCGAACTCGGCACCGGCAGCTACACGCTGCTGCCGGTGCAGGACGACACCGGAACCGTTCTGCAGGTGAGTGAAACCCTCGTCTCGGGCCAGGGCATGGGCGAAATGACGGAGAACTCCGGCTCCTACACCACCGGCCTGGTCAGCATCGGCTCCAAGACGCCGGTCAGCCTGAAGGAGACGCCGCAGAGCGTGTCGGTCATGACCCGGCGGATAATCGAAGACCGCAAGCTGACCTCCCTGCCCGACACCATGAAACGCACCCCCGGCATCACCGTGCGCAACGGCAGCTACAACACCCAGCAGTTCTATTCCCGCGGGTTCTCCATCGACAACCTGCAGATCGACGGCGCCGCCCCCATGGACATCGGCAGCGGCATCGGCACCTTCTACAGCGACCGCAAGTACGACATGGCGATGTACGACCACGTCGAGGTCCTGCGTGGCGCCAGTGGCCTGCTGGGCGGCACTGGCGACCCCGGCGGCATCGTCAACCTGGTGCGCAAGCGCCCGCTGGCCAACTACCAGCTCGACCTGCAGACCTCGGCCGGATCCTGGGACACCTATCGCAGCCAGGTGGACCTCACCGGCCCGCTGACCCCCGATGGCACCCTGCGCGGCAGGGTCGTCGCCGCCTACACGGACCGCCAGTACTTCATGGACAACCGCAGCACCGAAAGGCCGCTGCTCTACGGCGTGCTCGAAGCGGACATCTCCGAGGACACCCTGCTGACCTTCGGTGGCAGCTACGACAAGGCGAAGGAGAACGGCACCGGCGATGGCCTGCCTCGCTACAGCACCGGCGGCGACCTGCACCTGCCACGGAGCACCTGGTACACCACCAACAGCGCCTGGGGCGACAGCTACACCCGCGAGTGGTTCGCCAAGCTCGACCACTACTTCAGCCCCGACTGGAAGCTCAACACCTCCTACACCTACTCCTACAACGCCTCGACCACCGAAGGCGTGATCCCCTACGGCTCGGTGGACGAAACCACCCGGAACGGCCCCTATTGGTGGGGCAGCTACGTAGCGAGCTGGAGCAAGCAATCGGTATTCGACGTCAACCTCTCGGGCAGCTTCGACGCCTTGGGGCGCCAGCATGAACTGCTGGTCGGCGCGGACTACCAGAAGGTCACCAGCCGCTGGCGCAGCGCAGAAGGCAAGACCGGCAAAGGTGGCCTGATCGACCTGTGGAATCCCTCGGCCACACCGCTGCCGACCGAAGCGTCAAACCACCGCTTCTGGCGGGACTACTCGCCCAACACCCGCGAGCAGTACGGCCTCTACTCGACGCTGCGCCTGCAACTGACCGACCCACTGAAGCTCGTGGCAGGCGCCCGTGCCCAGCGCTACAAGTTCGAACAGGCCTACAGCCTGCGCAACAGCGACGGCACCGGCAACTGGAGGGAGCAGGACCGCGTATCGGACCGGGAACCCACCACGCTGGTCCCGTTCGGCGGCCTGATCTATGCGCTCGATGACCAATGGTCCACCTACGTCAGCTACGCCGAGGTCTTCAAACCCCAGGCGCAGAAGCTCAAGGGCCCGTTGGACAACCTGTCCTCCATCGAGCCCATGACCGGCAAGACCTACGAAACCGGCGTGAAAGGCGAACTGCTGGACGGCCAGTTGAACGTCAGTGCCGCGCTCTTCTACACCCAGCGCAAGCACCAGGCCGCCACCGACCCGAACTACCCCAACCCTCCCTTCAGCTACAGCGGCTCATGCTGCTTCATCGCGCAGGACAGCGTCACCAGCAAAGGCCTCGACCTGGAAGCCAGCGGAACCCTCATGCCGGGCTGGGAAATCCTTGCCGGCTACACCTACAACCAGGTGCACAACGACACCGAGGAAACGCTCTACAGCACCATCACTCCCAAGCACCTGTTCAAGCTCTGGACCACCTACGACCTGCCCGGCGCCCTTGCAGCCTGGCGCGTGGGCGGCGGCGTGACCGTACAAAGCCCGACCTACGTCAGCGGCATGGCCTACCGCTTCGACGCCGGCGGCAACGTCATCGACAGCCGCGCCTACAAGTTCAGCCAGTCCGGCTATGCGGTCTACGACGCCCTGATCGAATACCAGGTGGATGACCACTGGACGGTGGAGGTCAACGGCAACAACCTGTTCGATCGCCGCTACTACGCCAGCGTCGGTACCTCCGAATACGGCAACTACTACGGCGAGCCACGCAACTTCACCCTCACCCTGCGAGGTCACTTCGACTGAACGATGCCAGGGGTGTCCAAGACACCCCTGGCCTGTGTCGTGTGGATATGCAATACCCCGCGCGCCTTTGAGCGGCCTGCCTGATACTCAGGCCGCCCCGATGGAACACACCGTCAGGCCATGCTTCTCCAGATACCGTTGATGCTCCTCCTCCGCCATGTAGAAGCGCCCCAGCGGGACCGTCACGGTCGCGATCGGGCGGCTGTAGCGCCCCGAGCGGTCGAGCCGCAGGCGCGCGGCTTCTGCAGTGGCAGCCTGGTCGGTGGAGTGGGCGAAGATCGCGGAGCGGTATTTCACGCCAACGTGCTCGCCCTGGCGGTCATGCGACGTCGGGTCGTGGAGCGCCCAGAACGCGTCGAGCAGTGCCTCATAGCTGATCAGGTCGGGCACGAAATCGACCTGCACCACCTCGATCAGCGGGGCCTCCCGCCCGGCCTCCACTGCGTAGCCGACACGGCTGTCGACTACCCCTTCGAGCTTGCGGAACGCTGCTTCAGCGCCCCAGAAGCAGCCGGCACCGAAGGTGGCCTGCTGTGTTTCGGTCATGGCCTTGCTTCCTCGCTCGCCAGCAGATGCTCGTTGAGTTGGGCGATATGTTCCGGGCCGATGCCACAGCAACCGCCGACGATGGCGGCGCCCTCCCCGACCCATTTCCGTGCCCATTGCAGGTAGGACGCAGGCCCAAGGTCGGCGCGGATCTCGAGCAAGGTGTCGTTGGCCTGGGCATCCTCGCGCACCGGGGGAAAGGCATTGGCGTAGACGCCGAGGGGCAACTCGCGTGCCTGCGCCGTCAGGACCTCCCGGGCTCGGCGCAGCGCGGTTCCCATGCTTTCCGGCTGGCTGCAATTGAACAGCAACGCGCTGGCGCCAAGCTCCAACGCCAGGCGTACGGCCTGCTCCACGCTTTCCCCCGAGCGCAGCAAGGGCTCCGCAACCGGCGAATCCGGATCCTGCAAGGTGAAGGACAGCCAGAGTGGCTTGCCCTCGTCGCCCAGCGCCGCACGCACCGAACGAGCCTCCGCCAGTGAGCTCTGGGTTTCCGCCAGCCAGAAATCGACATGCGGCGCCAGGCCTGCGATCAGCTCACGGTGGATGGCCTGTGAGCGGACCGGATCGAACAGGTCCGGGCGGTAGGATCCCAGCGCAGGCGGCAGCGACCCGGCCACCTGCACCGCCCCGCCGGCCTCATCGGCGGCCGCCCGGGCCAGACGCCCGGAGAGATCCGCCAGCGCCCTCCCGGAGTGCTCGAAACGCTCCTCACCGATGTGGAATGGCACCACGGCATAGCTGTTGGTGGTAATCACCCGGGCCCCGGCGGCAATGAACGCACGGTGCACCCGGGTCACATAGTCCGGAGCCTCGAGCAGTGCCAAGGCCGACCACTCCGGTTGCCGGAACGGCGCCCCGATGCGCTTGAGTTCGCGCCCCATCCCACCATCGAGCAGGGTCAGATCGCTCTGGCTCATTGCGCAGCCACCTTATTAGCCTCGGCCGTCCCCAGCCAACGGTCGACGGTCGCCTGGTTGGCCGCCACCCACGCCTTGGCTGCCACATCCGCCGGCTGCTTCTCACGCTCGATTTTCAGGATCAGGTCGTTCAGCGAAGCCGGATCGATGCTCACGTTTTCCAGGAAGGCGGCGATTCGCGGCGCGCGCTTCTGCAAGCTGGAGGACGCCAGGACGTAGACCTTCGCATCGGGATAGGCGCAGGTGATGCTGCTCTTGTTCAGCCAATCGGGGTCGACGGTCGGGCTGATGAATTTCCAGCAGCCGTCAGCCTTGTAAAGCGGATCGCCCTTCTTGTTGTCCTGGGCATAGCCATCGAACGGCGGCTCGTCGAGCCGGCGCAGGTCGTAGGCCGAGAAGATCCAGTCCGGTGTGTAGGCGTAGAAGATCACACCGCGCTCGGCCTTGTAGGCTGCGTCGAGCTTTGCGTATGTCACCGAGGCTTCGGTGGAAATCGACTCGAAGTTGCCGTCGAACCCGAAGTCCTTGGCCTTGATCTGGCCGATGTAGGTCGACTCCCACCCCGCCGGGCCGACCAGCAGTTGGGACTTGCCACCGCCCAGCGGGGCAAACAGCTTGGCGATCTCCGGCTTCTTCAGGTCATACACCGACTTCACGCCGTACTTGTCCTGGATGTAGCCCGGAATGTAGAAGCCCTGCACGCCGACATAGGGCTGCCGGTTGGGCACCAGCGAGTGGGTGCCGCCGGTCACGTACTTGGCCCAGGCGGCGGACTGGTTCGGCAGCCAGATGTCGGTGAGCACATCCACCGAACCGTTGCCCTTGGCGGCGGCCGCGAAGAGCACCGGCAGGTCGCCGGCCAGGTAGGACACGTCGCCGTCGAGACGGCTGGAGATGATGTCGCCGAGGATGTGCTGGATGGCGATGGCGCCGGTCCAGTTCTGCTCGCCAATGACGATCTTCTCCTTGGCGAAGCTTGCCGTGGCCGGCACGAGCGCACCCAGCAAGGCAACACCGGCGAGTGTGCGGGAAAGGAATCTGCTCATGATGGGTACTACTCCTGAGTGGGGTGATGACGCTTGCGAAGGGAAGCCTGGATGATCCGGTCGGGCACCAGGGCACAGAAGACAATGGCGATGCCGGCGAGCACGCCCTCCCCGCCCTTGATGTTGCGCAGGGCGGTCATGACGTCGTAGCCCAGGCCGCCGGCGCCGATCAGCGCCGCCACGACCACCATCGACAGGCTCATCACGATGGTCTGGTTGACCCCCAGCAGCAGGGAGCCGGAGGCCAGTGGCAGCTCGACCCGGATGAGCGTTTGCCAGGGCGTCGCGCCATGGGCAACGGCGGCCTCCACGGCGGCCCTGGGTACCTCGCGGATGCCCAGGGCGGTGAGGCGAATCATCGGTGCCAGGGCAAAGATCACCGTGGCGATGACCGCCGGTGTCTTGCCGACGGAGAAGAAGGCCACCGCCGGAATCAGGTACACGAACGTCGGCAACGTCTGCATGACGTCCAGCAGCGGTGTGATCACCCGCCGCGCCAGCGGTCGCTTGGCCAGCAGGATGCCCGTGGGAATGCCGATCAGCAGCGACAGCAGCACCGATGAGCCGACCAGCGCGACGGTGGACACCGTTCGCTCCCAGAAGCCGAACAGACCGATGTAGCCCAGGGCCAGCGCCGTGGTCAGGGCCAGGGTGGCACCCGCAGAGCGCCAGGCCAGGTAGACCAGGGCCAGTGCCGGCACAGGCCAGGGTATCCAGCCCAGCGCACCCTCGATGCCCTCGATGACCGTGCGCACCGCCACGATCACCCCGACGAACGCGCTCTCGAAGGTCAGCTGCGACCAGCCGATCAGGCGGTCGATGGCGCCGGCGACCGCCAGCATGCTGTCGCGGTCGGCCGGGAACTGCAGCAAGGCGCCGGAGGCATCCGGTGTCAGGGCGCGCCAAAGCGTCAACGCCTGGCTCACCGACAACAGCACCAGGGGCAACGCCACACCCTGGGAATCACGGCCGCTGCCGTGAAGGCTGAACCAGATACTGGCGGTGCGGTTGGCCAGTAGCGCCGCCAGGGCGCCGATCAGCGACCAGCTGCCCCCCTCGCGCCACGCGCCGACGAGCCCGGCAAGGGCCATCAATTCGACCAGCAGCGCCAGCCAGAACAGGCCGTTGCGCCCGGCTTCCGCCAGGGCCACCGGCCCCAGGAGCCCCTGACGGATCCAGCGGCCAGTCGCCGGCCTCTCCAGTCCTGCCACAGGCGAGGTGCCAGGCACCGCGTGGCCGGACGACGAGGGAACCGGGTCGACATGGGGCCGCTCATCGAAGAAATCCGCCACGCCTTCGTCGGCCGGGCGTTCGAGCAGCTCTGCCGGGGTTCCGACCTGAATCAGGCGACCACCGCGCAGCACGGCGATACGGTCGGCCAGACGCAGCGCCTCCCCCGGGTCATGGGTGACCAACAGGGTCGTGATGCCGCGCTCGCGCACCAGTTGCAGGAAGCGGCCTTGCAGGTCGCGGCGAATGGTCGGGTCCAAGGCGCTGAAGGGTTCGTCCATCAGCAGGATGTCCGGCTTGGTGACCAACGCCCGGGCAAGTCCGACACGTTGCTGCATGCCACCGGACAGCTCGTGGGGAAAGTGCTCGCCCCACTCCTCGAGCCCCACCGCCTGGAGCTCCCGCTGCGCGGCCGCATGCCGCTCATTCTCCGGCTCGCCACGCAGCTCCAGAGGCAGGGCGACGTTCTCCCGCACGGTGCGATGAGGCAGCAGTCCGAAGTGTTGAAACACCATGCCGATACGCCGCGAGCGCAGCTGGCGCAGTGCCGGAAGCGTCAAGTCGCCCAGCACTTCGCCGTCGATCAGCACCTCCCCGCTGCTGGGCTCTATCAACCGGTTCACGTGGCGCAGCAAGGTCGACTTGCCGCTTCCGGAGGTGCCCATCAGGCAAAGCACCTCGCCGCGCCGTACCGCAAGGCTGACCTGCTCGACTGCGTTCTTCGGCTCCGAACGTCCGCCTTCGTAGCGCTTGGTCACCGCGCGGAACTCCAGCGCAATATCGGCAGTGGGTGCAGAACCCAGGGCAAGACCATGCCCCTCCAAGCGGACCACCGTGGAGGCATCCACCCGGTCACTGGCAATCAATGGGTATTCGTCGGCGCTCACATCGGCCCCTGGGATTCATGAGATTCCAGGTGACAGGGCAGACTTCATGCCAACCGGCCAAACCCCCGGTATTCCTGCGCCGCGCGCTGTTTCATCGCGTGCAGTATGCTGCCGAGGCAACATCGCTGTACGGCTACTGTTGGCCGGGCAACAGCACGGGAGATGGCGTTACAAGCCGAGCATGGGGCGAAGGGCGCCCTGCCTCCTACCTGGCCAAAGCCCCCTCACGCCTCCCCAACACCCCGCTCCGCAGAACAAGCCCTGGCTCCCACTCCGGCTCCCCGGCCTTGACCGTTTCCAGCACCTGCCACCTGAGCGTGTCGCCCTGCAGCGTGGCCTTGCCCTTCACGACCTCGCCCGTTCGACCGCTGGTGACAAACAGAACCGCTTCGGAGCCCGTCACGGTTCCCCGGACTTCGCCGCCATCGTTGAGCTTGCCGCAGTTGACCGTGGCGAGGTAGTGCGTCCCGAGCACCGTGTTGCCCTGCTGGGTCAGATCGAAGCCGGCGCCTCCGCACTCGGCCTGGGCGGCCTGTTGCTCGGGCGTGCGCAGGTCCAGGTACCAGCTTCCAGTGAAGGTGGGTTCGGCGAGGCAAAGGGCGGGAATGGCCTGGAGCAGCAGCAGGGCTGCGAGCAGGCGGGCCAGGCGTGGCTGGCAGCGGGAGTGAGTGGCGAGGTGCGTAAGCAGCCGCATGGCGATCCTTGTCCGTGCGCGGATGATGAAAGCCCCCGTGCAGAGGGCTTGGCAGTTGGGTTGCCCCAGTCGATCAGTGCTGTTCCAACTCCTGGCGCAATTGCTCCAGCAGTGCCTGCACCGTCAGTTCGGGGTTTGCCAGCAGGTAGCTCTTGGCCAGGATCGTCAACGGATGCACGCCCATGTTCTCCGCCAGCTCTGCCAGCTTGATGACCGAAGGGCTTTTGATGCCGCGCTCCACATCGCTGATGTAGCTCTGGCTTGCCCCCACCGATTCCTGGGAAAGATCGCTGCTGAGCCTCAACTCCTTGATGGCCTTCCCGAGGGCTTGCTTCAGTTCCATTCCACCTACTCGCAAAAAGGAACGATGAAGCCTTTCGTCTGGCCATTACTCCATACTCTATAGAGTATTATTTGCCGAATGAGAGCACCTCTTACGCCCTCTAGCTCCGGGGCTCTGAAAGGGAAGTTTCCGGCCAATGCACCTGCTCCCGAACACATGGACCCGCGACATCACGCGCGTCCTCGCCCAGCCACCCGGCGAGCCTCAGCTGCAGGCCGTCACCCACTGGCTCCAGAGCCTTGCCCCGACCGACCACGTCGTACTGTTCGTCAACGAAGGCCATTACCCGCCGCAGCCTCTCTACTACGCCCTGCCGCCCGAACGGCGACGGCGCCTCATCGATGACTACAGAAGCGGCCCCTACCTGCTCGACCCCTTCTACCTCAGCAGCCTCTTCGACAAGGTCGATGGGCTCTACAGCCTGCGGGACCTGGCGCGGGAAGGCTTCGAAAGCGGCCACTACTTCCTCACCTACTACCACCGCCTGCGGCTGAGTGATCAGGTGGGCTTCTTCACCACCCCGGAGCCAGGCTGCCGAGCAGTGCTTTCGCTGATGAGGGCCACAGGCAAGGGTGCGTACGACGACGCAACGCTGCGGCTGCTGCATGTCGCCATGCCGGTCGTGGAGGACGTGGTGCGCCTGGCCTGGGCGGCAAGGAGCCAGCCACCGGCGGGTGCCCTGCGGCCGACCGAGCATGTGCGCGCGGTATTCAGCAGCTTTGGGGAGGAACTGCTGACGCGGCGGGAGCACACGATTGCCCAGCTGATGCTGCAGGGCTACTCCAGCCTGGAGATCGCCAAGCAACTGCGCATCGCCTGGAGCACCGTGAAGGTCCACCGGCGCAACCTGTACGAGAAGCTGGAAGTGGACAGCCAGGCGCAACTCTTCGGGCTTTTCATGGGCGAGTTGCTGGGCGCGGGATTGTTCAGCAGGCCAAAGCGGCGGCAACGTCGGTATCGGCGCCAGCACTGACATCGCTCCAGAGCCCTCCACCCCACACCGGAACGCTGCAATCAACCCAAGCCATTCGCACGCGCCCCACGCACGGCCGAATGGGCAGGGGCTGCACGCTGTAACAGCGATGACTTCACAGGCAGGCACGGCCCCCGAGTTGCGGTAGCATCCCGCGCTTGCCATGGAGAGTGATATGCAAAACCGATACGGACGACTCGCCTCGTGGATTTATCACCTGGATAAACCCATCGGCCATTCATTTGGAGACCTGGAGTACTACCAGCAGCGCCTGGCGGACGTTGATGGCCCGGTACTGGAGCCCGCAGTGGGCAATGGGCGGATCTTCATACCGCTGCTGGAGAGGGGCCTGGCCATCGAGGGCTTCGATGCCTCCCACGAGATGCTCGAATACTGCCGGCAGGAATGCCGGGCGCGAGGGCTGCCCGCGCCCCTCACACAGCAGACGTTCGAGCAGTTCCGCTATGACCAGCGATTCGCGGCCATCATCATGCCCGCCGGGTCATTCCAGCTGATTACCGAAACTGCCTCCGCAATGGCCGTGCTCAAGCGGTTCTGGAATCACTTGCAGCCCGGCGGGCGGTTGATCATCGATATCGACCCCATCGAGAGCATCATCGGGGAGGCACAGGCGGCACGGAGTTGGAAAGTGGATGGCAACAACCTCCTCACGCTGACCAGCCACCGGGCCGAAGTGGACTACCGCAAGCAAACCACGCTGTCCCATCTGCACTACCAGCATTGGCAAGACGGCACCTTGCAGTCCGCCGAACTGGATCTGTTCCACTTGCGCTGGTGGGGCGTCGACGAACTGGCATTCGCACTGCGCGAAGCGGGCTTTGTAGAGGTGGTGGCGTCAGGCGGCTACCAGCATGGCCGCTCCCCTTGCCAGAGCGATCCCATCATCAGCTTCGAAGCACGCCGCCCAGGTTGACGAGGCCTTGAACAAGGGCGTGGCAAAGGTGGCGCGCGGCGGATCGAAAGCGGCCACGTCCACGCCAACCGTGAAGGGCCGTGCCCCCCGGCACGTTCATCCCGAATCGAAGGGTGAACGTGCCGATCAGCCCAACCTGCAACCACACCACTGAGAGCACCCAAGGCGGTTATTCAAGCAACCGCCTCACTCGGTCAGCGGCAGATCGTGGGCTCGGCCTGACGTAACGCTTTCCGCCCCAAGACCCGCTACTTTCTCCCAGACAAGACGGCAGCCTGTCGCCGTGCCGGCCCCCTCCTCCCCTTGCCCTCGGGCTCGGCCGTCCCTATCCTGCGCCGGCCACGGTCAATCCCGTGGCCGGGTTTAGCGACCCGAAAGACATTGGCGCGATTGCGCCAGCTGGTGCATGCGAGAAACGGCGGATGTTTCTTGCAGGCATTGGCACGCATGCAGTTTTTACTGCACCGCTCTATGGCAGATCGCGTGGGGAGACCCTCGGGTCTGCCGGATTCCAATGTCTCCGGTTCGCTAACCCTGCGCGGTCTGCCACCCTTTCGTTTAGCGACGTAGGTGGCAGCTCCTTAACCGACATTGGAGCAACACCATGCATGACGCATTCACCCCCATCACCTTCCAACGCCACTGCCATCAACTGCGCGCCGTCATGATCGACAACCGCCCCTGGTTCGTCGCCCTCGACTTCGCCCTGATGATCGCCGCCACCCGGCCCTACCGCCTGACCAAACGCCTCTACCCCCACCAATTCCGCTTCGCCTTTCTCCGCTACAGCACAGGGCGCTGCGAAGAAGTGGAACTGGTCAGTGACGCCGGCCTCTACCGCGCCCTCTACCGCTTCGGCCACCCCGAACACTGCGCCCTCAGCCAATGGCTCAGCGACGAAGTGATTCCCACCCTCCACGACTACCACCGCGACCCGCAGGCCAGCCCGCGACGCATTCTCATGACCTGGGCCAACCAACGCATCGCCGCGCTGCACTGGCAAAGCGAAACCTGGATCGCCCGGCAAGACCTGCCGCGTTTCATGGCGGTGCATGACGACCCGTTGTTGGGGGATGGGCCGAGTTGGAGGCGGTTTTTCTAGGGAGGTGGAAATGGAAACGCCGCATGGGAGTGCGGCGTTTTTTGGTGGGAATGGCAGTTATCGGCCAGAAGCAGTCATCCAGGTTTCCAAGCAGTGGCACCGAAGACAACCACGTGGAGGGTTCTAACGGCCAGAGATGAATACCCGGAGGACTGTGGATTTCCCAGTTTGGTTTGCGGCCATGCTGGCCGGATGGAACCAACCCTAAACTATTTCGTCTTGCCAGTCCTTGCTGTGTCAAAAGGCCTTCAGGCTATAAGCTAAGGCCTCAGTCAGCCTGACGCTCCCCCTAAAATGCACACACTATTTCACGTAGATACTGCGGACATAAAAGCCCTGAACGACGAGCAAGCGCGCGAACTGATCGCAAGATTGTGCCGGGCTGAGATTCGAAAGTACGGTGGCTCCGAGTCGGCCGTCACCTGGGGTGGCGATCAAAGAGCAAAAGATGGAGGGGTGGACGTCAGGGTAGAGATAAATCCGCCACTGGGGATATCTGGCTATCTACCCAATGACAACACAGCTTTTCAGGTAAAGGCCGAGGTGTTCCCCCCCAGCAAGATACCTGGGGAAATGGTGCCCAATGGAGTGCTAAGACAAGCAATACGCGACCTTGCTACGACCAAAGGAAGTTACGTCATCGCCGCGACGCGAGACGATACCTCCGAATCCGCTCTCGATCTTCGACTCAATGCAATGAGAGCTTGCTTGTCGGCCAACGGCCTCGGCTCCTCGCCGCATTTTGACTTCTATGACGCAAGAAAGATCGCAGACTGGGTCGAGCAACACCCTGCGATCGCAGCATGGGTGAAACACCAGCTAGGCAAGCCACTTGTGGGTTGGCGCCCATACTCGGGCTGGGCCTACCAGGAGACGACCGTCGACTCAGAATATCTGCTTGATGATCGAGTCAAAGTGTTCACGCCTGACGCAGAGAAAGGCATTAATGTCTCGGCCACCATTGATCGCCTGCGTCTCGACCTGTCGAAGGGGGCAAGTGTACGCATTGTCGGCTTATCTGGCGTCGGCAAAACTAGATTGGTACAGGCTCTTTTCGATCCGCGTATACAGACGAACCAAGCTGCGCTGAGTGCTGATGACGTGCTGTACACGGACCTATCAGATGGGCCTTCGCCTCAACCTTCAGCGATGCTCGAAGCGCTAATTGAAGACGGAAATCACTGTGTTCTCGTCGTGGACAACTGCGGAGCCGACACTCATCAGAGGCTCACCGAGCTACTGAAAAAATCTGGCAGCAAGATAGGCTTGGTTACTGTTGAGTACGACGTTCGAGACGACTTACCAGACGCCACGAAGTGCTACCGTCTCGAAGGCTCCTCCGATGACGTAATCAAGAAGCTTCTTCAGCGTCGTTATCCAGTCCTATCGCTCAGTGATGTCGATACGATCACCGCATTCTCAGACGGTAATGCTCGCGTCGCGTTTGCGTTGGCAGCGACGGTTACGACGACTGGTGAGCTGGCGCGGTTGCGAGACTCTGACTTGTTCAAGCGCCTATTTCATCAGAAAAACGCCGAGAATGAAGATCTCCTCAGCTGCGCGGAAGCGGCCAGTATCTTGTACTCGTTCGACGGCGAGGACGATGGCCCTAGTTCAGAGCTCAACAAAATTGCCGCTGTTGCTGACGTTTCATTGATCACCCTACAGCGAAAAGTGGTTGATCTACAGCGAAGAGGTCTTGTACAGGCGCGGGGAAAATGGCGTGCTGTTTTGCCACACGCGATTGCTAATCGACTTGCAGCCCAGGCACTAGAAGCGATACCCAAATCGCAGATCGTGAGTATCTTTGTCGATACCGCGACCGACCGTGTTGCCCGGTCGTTCTCGCGGCGACTTGGTTACCTACATGAAAGCGCAAAAGCCGCCGAGCTTGTACGGGACTGGCTCTCGCCATCCGGCCGTTTGGGAGATCTAACGGCTCTCAATGACATTGGCCATGAGATTTTTCACAACATTGCGCCTGTATCTCCAAAGGTCGCCCTAGCGGCAATTGGGCGGGCTGCCAATATCCCTAGCTTTCTTTCGGACGAAAACAGACAACGTGCTCAGTATGCGCACACGTTGAAAGCCATCGCGTTCGAAGAAGAAGACTTCGAGATGGCCGCCGATATTCTTGTGAAATTCGCCTTGGCAGCCCCCCAGGAAAAGGGGCGGCACGAATCTGTGGAACTTCTGAAGTCTCTGTTTTTCTGCGTACTATCCGGGACGAATGCCCCTCCCAATCTCAGGTCAGAGTTCGTCAGAAAATTGCTTGAATCCGCCGATCCTAAGCGAGAGCAGTTGGGGCTGTTGCTGCTCGATGCCGCGCTTGAGGCAATGCACTTTACCTCTGTGAGCAGTTTCGATTTCGGAGCTCGAAAGCGGAGCGAGGGATGGGCTCCGGAATCCCGATCAGATGTTGAGTCGTGGTTTATGCCGTTCCTCCGCATGGCACGCGACATTGGTAAGCAGAAGTCCGACCTTGCTGAAAGTTGCAGATCTATTTTGGGTCGCCGCTTAAGAGGGCTTTGGCTTGGCACGAGTCTGAGGCCAGAAGTGTGTGCAGCCGTAAAAGAACTGGCTTCTGTCGTGAGCTGGCCTCAAGGTTGGTTTGGAGTCAAAAGCATCCTTCGCTATGACTCGAGCAAATGCGATGAGGCAGTTCAGAACGAGCTGCGCGAGTTGGAGAAGTTTCTCAAACCGAAGGCTATACCAGACATGATTCGAGCTCGACTTCTAGACTCGAACAATTTCGACCTAGATCTTGATGGCGATGATGCAGATCAGCTTGATAAAACAACTGGTGAGCGAATCCGCAACTCAAACCAGGCCTTGGAAGAGCTTGGGGAGGCCGCTGCCACCATTGACGGCCTAATCTTGGAGTTACTCCCGCAATTGATCTCAACCAAGTCAGGGGCCAACGCATTTCCTTTGGGGGTTGGTGTTGGAAAGAAGATTGCGGACCCGAGATGGATTTTGGATGCGGCTAAGGTACATATCGCCACTGCCACTCCCGGAACAGTAGGTGTCTTGTTCCTACGCGGATTGATCAACGGCTGGCATCATGCATCTCCCGCTTGTGCCGAGGAGTTCCTCGACAGCGCGGTGACTGATGCAATTTGGGTCAAGTGGATCATGGACCTTCATTGCATACCGCTGAACCAAGCGGCTTACGCTCGTATCCTCCAATCAATTAAGGCTGGGGCTACCCCTGCCTGGCAATACTCCTATCTCGGGATGGGGAGACAAACCGACGCATTCTCTGTTGCAGAGATTGGTGAGTTGCTTGCTGCAATAGCACTGCTGCCTGATGGTGGGGGAGTGTTTCTCGACGTTCTTTCAATGGTCGTCCACTGTGCGTCAGATCACGATGATGCGTACAAGGAGTCTCTGGCGACAACCTGCCTGAATCTTTTGCGCTCAGCCGACTGGGGACAGGTTCTTGGGGATCGCGCCAATAGCGGTTACCACATTGAGGGCGTATTGGAGTTTTCACTGAAGCGATTAGCTTCTTCCGAAGCAGCGCTGGAGGTCTTGAACGGTCTGGTTACCTTTGCGCGCACGATGGAGGGTGGTTATTCCGATAGAGATGCCGTCAAAGACGCAATTTCTCCATTCCTGAGGCACATGCCGCGACTAACTCTTGACGCGATCTATGTTCCCGGAGATGAAGGTTACTACCGTCAGATGTTGCCGGTGATTGGGCACCCTTACAATGATCGGAGGGAGACAGCCCTGAGCATAGTCCCACCGGAGGCATTGATCGATTGGTGTAATGACTCGCCGCCTGATCGTTACGTGTTCGCGGCGCGGAGCTGTAAGCTATTCGACACGCGAAGGCGAGCAAGTGAAGGGCATACCAATATCGACTCTGTGGACGATTCTGAGTTGGTTATTTCGGATGCCGCGCTGGCTGTGCTAGCTAATGCTCCTGATAAGAAGGCTGTAATCGAAGCCTATTTGAAGCGATTTACGCCTTCAGGCTGGTCCGGGTCTTTGGCCGAAATCCTGAAGAAACGGATTCCGCTTCTCGATGCTCTGAGTCTCGGTAACGAAGAACAGCTGAAACCAGTATTGGCGACAGCTAGAGCGAGCCTCGAACGAAGAATCGCAGCGGAGGAGCTTCGAGAGGACGAAGAGGAGCGCGAGCGTACTGGGAGCTTCGAATAGGCTAGCCCGACGCTCCATTGGCCGGTAACTGCTCGTCCTAACCGGCAGCTATTGGCCGGTAACTGCCTCTCGTGGCCGACTAATCCCCGCCCTAAGCATGTACCGTCCTTTACTCTCCATCACCTTCTTCAGCACCAAGTTCACCAGCCGGCTTAGCAATGATCTCCAGTGCCATTGGTATATCGAGTTGCTCCAAACGATCTGCCGCCGCCTGCAGACTCACTTTGCTAAAGAATGGGAGATCCACGCTTCCATCCTTGTAAGGCTTTCGCATTACGCCATACACAACGGTGTACTCTGATCGAGACACTTTTCCTTTGATCGCTGGCAGCAGGGCTAGAGCCCCTGCTCGACGCTGCCTGACCTCTTGGCGAAGTTTCTTTCTATATGCTTCATCCCCAATTAGCGCTTCAGCGCTGACGACTCCCTGCGACCAAAGGTGGCTGATGGGGCCAGAGGAATGGCCATCTTTCAGATGGATGAACTGCTTGGTATCTGACAAAAAATCGCAAGGCTCTATGTTCGCGTACCTCACGCCTTGAGGATTGATCTTCACTTGATCGAGGCACAACAAATCGGGCCTGGTCTCCACTAGATGAGCAATCAGATCCCTTTCGTTCTTGCAGTGAGTAGGTCCGATGATTGTGATCTTGCGGATCTGCTGGAATCGCCGCTCAACCTTCTGTTTGAAGTTGCGTTCGATGCAGTACCAATTTCCAGAAAAGAGGACGTAGCTTATTTCCTCGCCTCCTTTGCCCAAAGTGGTTTCGAACGTGAAGCATTGATAGACCTTCCATTGAGTATTGAAGACCTCAGAGGAGCCGGTCTTCGCCCGGATGTAGTGTTTTTCGCGCACCTGATTGATATCGCCTTTGAAACCGCAGCGATTAAGCTCTTCGACATAGTCCTCAATGGAGAGACTATGAAATTGAGTGCCGCCACCTCCAAACCCGTTGTAGTGCAATAGACAGCCTTCTTCGTAGTCCAGCACCTCAGGCGGAGCCATATGAAGATCGCTCTCACCACCTTGCCGGAGGATCTGCAACGCTTCAAACAGACGCTCGTCCAATGCCAGGATCGTGTCGCTGTCTCTGACAGTTTGCATGTTGTCGACCCATGCAAAATCCGCCTTGTACGTTTCGGCGTTGTACGCGGCCAAGATCTCCTCGCACTTCTCCTGAAGATCGTCTGAGCCTACCCGACAGGTAATAGACAGGCTGTCACTCCCCGCCAAGAACTTGGCAAAATTTTGATCGGTAGGTGTGCCCCCAGCGACGCGTGCTAGATCTCGGAGCATGTCCACGCCGAAGTCTTGGACGTCACTGTCACGGCTGGCCTGTACTCGTTTCTGAAAGGTAACTGCGTCGGGAGTAGCTAAGTCCAGAGACCGGATCCCATCGCGAGGTACGGAGTTCAGCGTTACTTTCAGACCGAAGTGGCGCTCGAATGCATCGTCATTCAATGCCAAGTGGATATGGCCGAAACAGATCGCCATAAGACGATTACGTATGGGGAGTATTAGAATTGCACCCGCGCCACTAGAGATGACTCGCCCCACTTCGCCATCCAAGTGCTCCTCGACAAAGGGAAGCCAAGATGGTGGGTTCGTGTAGAGCTGACCAACGAAGAGAACCGCATCGTCGATTCCCGTCCAAGCGAACTTCCGCAATGCTCCTTTTTCACTGCCAGGTACATAGGCAAGCTTCAACGCAGCATCTGGCCTCTGCGCGTCTCGTAAGAGCCGCACTGAAAGAGTTCTAGTCTTCTCTGGATTTGGCATTAGCGTCTCTCCTTGACCAGGACATGTCCTTCAGGAGAAATACTAATCAGTGCGTGGCCAATTGCCACTTTTGAAACCAGCTTAGGGAGGTCAAATCGACTCGACGCTCATAGAACCACAATGACTGCATCCGGCCGATACCTACCCATCAAAGGTCCACCTACTCCCCCTCCCTCACAAAAAAACCCGGCCTGGCGCCGGGGTCAGGCCGCAGTTCGCGGCCTCAGTCGGGGCTTATGCCGCACGCGGGGAAACAATGATCTTCACGTTGTGCTCCTTGTTGTGCACCAGCTCTTCGAAGCCCTTTTCGACGATCTGCTCCAGCTCGATGCGGCCGGTGACCAGGGGCGTGATGTCGAGGCGGCCGTCGGCGATGAAGGCGATGACGTCGGCGAATTCGCCGTTGTAGGCCAGGGCGCCGAGGACCTGTTTTTCGGTGGCCACCAGTTCGAAGAAGTTGAACGAGCTGGGCTCTTCGAAGATGCCCACCAGCACGCAGGTGCCGGCCTTGCGGATGGCGTCGATTGCGAGCTTGGCGGTGTGCTTGTTGCCGATGCATTCGAAGCTGACGTCGGCGCCCAGGTCCTGGGTGAGCGCGCGGATTCGGCGAGCTTGACGATCTCGCCGCAGAACTCGTGGCCGAGGATGCACTGGCCCTTGATGCCGGTGAGCGGGTGCGGCACTTCCACGGGGATGAACACGGGGCCGGCGACGTACTCGTGCAGGTCGGAGCCGCAGCGCAAAACAAGAGGAATGGCTAGAAGTAATTGAGCAAGTTGCCCATAGTATTTTCCGGCCAGGCCATCACCTCATCCTCCATCCAAGACCCGGTTCATCATGTCGAGCATTGCCATCACCGATCAAAGCGCCCCCAGGGACGTCGACAGCGTCTCGCGCCCCGTCATGGCACTGAGTGCAACGCTGGCCGGCAAGGACTGGGAAAATGCCACGCATCAGCACCGCAAGGCGCAACTGATCTACTCGGTACGAGGCATCCTCAACTGCGAAATCGAGGACGGTGTCTGGATCGTGCCGCCGCAGTGCGCCTTGTGGATCCCGGGAGACCTGCCCCACTCGGCTTGGGGCTCGGGGGAAGTCGAGTGTCACTGCCTGTTCATCGAGCCCGATGCTGCGCCAGATCTTCCAAGCAGCTGTTGCACGATATCGGTGTCGCCATTTCTACGGGAGTTGATGCTGAAGGCAACAACTGTTCCCGAGCTGTATGAGCCGGGCGGGCGGGAGGAGCGGCTGCTCGCCGTATTGCTCGACGAACTGGTGGCGGCTCCAGTAGAAGATTTGCATCTGCCCATGCCGTACGACCCCCGATTGCGTCGCCTCGCAGAAATGCTCCTGGCCGCCCCTGCCGACAAGACCTCGAAAGCCGCCTGGGCCAGGCGTATCGGTATGAGTGAGCGAAGCATGAGCCGTCTCCTATTGCATGAGATTGGCATGAGCTTCAGCCGCTGGCGTCGACAGCTGCATGTGACCCTCGCGCTGCAACGGATGACCAAGGGAGAAAGCGTGCAATCGGTGGCATTGGAACTGGGGTACGAAAACGCCAGCGGATTCGTCACCATGTTCCGCAAGACGGTGGGCAAGCCTCCAGCTCGCTACCTGTCGGATCGCACCAGCGGAGCAGGGGCTGCTCCGCTCCCCGGCGTCACGCACCCCGTCCCCATCTGCCTCTGAACTGGTCCTGCTGACCTGTATGGCCGCCGCACACCATGTGCCGCTCAGGCCGCCCATATCACTGGCGGAACTGCGCATTGCGCGAGTTTCTTTCTCAAAACGGTCAATGCGATGAAATCGGGAATATTTGGCCTGAGCGAATAATAGTCTGGCCTGATTTCGCCATCCTCCCCTCTCCCCTCTGTCGTTAAATGCGCCCTCTAAATACAAATGAGTATTGTTAATGCGCACTTTCACGACTGTAGAGAAGTCCCGCTGGGCTCTCGCCATGCACGTACGGCTAGCCGCCAGCTCTCGCCGCGTGGCCCCATATAGATATGGCTTGTGGGGCGCGCCACTCAGCCTGTTGGGCCCGACAGCTGCGGCGGCGATCCTCATCGGTGCTCAGGGCGCAGCCGCCGCCGAGGCAACTCAGCCAAAGGACAGGGAAGCGGGTACCGCCCACGAGGAAGTGGTCTTACCGGCGATCAGCGTGACGGACCGCATGAGCATGGCGACCACCGAGGGTACCGGCTCCTACACCACGGGAGAGACGGCAGCGGCGATACGCCTGCCGCTGTCGTTGAAGGAAACGCCCCAGGCGGTGACCGTGATTACGCGCCAGCGCATGGACGACCAGCAGCTCAATACGGTGCAGAGCGTGCTGGAGAACACCACGGGCGTCACCGCGCGCCAGGCCGATACCGAGCGCACCAGTTTTTATTCGCGTGGCCTGCTGATCAACAACCTGCAGTACGACGGCATCCCTACCGTGGTCGGCAACGCCGTCAACGGGAGCGGCATCAACGCCCTGGACACTGCGTTTTACGACCGTGTCGAGGTGGTGCGCGGCGGCTCGGCCTTGCTGACCGGAACCGGCAATCCTTCGGCCGCCATCAATCTGGTGCGTAAACGGCCGACACCTGAGTTCGCCGCGTCCGCCTCTCTCGGCGCGGGGAGCTGGGATACTCACCGAGGCATGGCGGACGTATCGACACCGCTTACTGAGGACGGCCGCATCCGCGCACGCCTGGTGGGCACCTATCAGGACGGGAACTCATACCTGGACGGTTACAAGCCCGAGCGCAAGGCGTTCTACGGCATCATCGAAGCCGACCTGACCTCCGATACCACGGTGAGCCTGGGCTACGACTACCAGGACATCACACCGAAGGGCGCCACCTGGGGCGGCTTGCCGCTATGGTTCAGCGACGGTACGCAGATCGAGTACTCCCGTTCCAAGAGCTACGGACAGAACTGGAGTCATTTCGACAATACCCTCAAGACGGCGTTTGCCGAAGTCGAGCACCGCTTCGACAACGGCTGGAAGCTCAAGGCCGTGGCCAACCAGTACCGCACCGAAAGCGAAGCCCAACTGGTCTCTTTGAGCGGTCGCCCTGATCGTGCAACGGGGCTGGGTACCTTCCCCAGCGGAGCCTTTCCGGTGGCGTTGGCGTCCGAGGGGCGCAGCCGCCAGAACACGTTCGACGTGATGGCCAGCGGTCCCTTCGAACTGCTGGGCCGCCAGCACGACCTGGTGGTAGGCGCGACGAATTCACGCCGCAAGGCCGGCCAGGACGATGTGGCGCCTTTCTTCGCAGGCTTTACGCCGGTCAACGTCTATTCCCTGAGCCCAGGCCTTGCCCGGCCCGACTTCGATTCGATACCGCGTATCCCGACCCGCACCCAGGTCAAGCAGAGCGGCGTCTACAGCGCGGCCCGCCTCTCTCTGGCCGAACCGCTGAAACTCATCGTTGGCGGACGCCTGAATTATTACCAGATCGACGACGATGCCAACGGCACGACGCTGCACTACAAGAAGAACAACGAATTCACCCCGTACGCCGGCCTGGTCTACGACATCGACGACACTTACTCGGCCTACGTCAGCTATACCGGCATCTTCAACCCGCAAACCGACTTCCGCGACACGACCGGCAACGTGCTCACCCCGTCCAAGGGCAAAACCAAGGAAGTCGGCCTCAAGGCGGCTTATCTGGAGGGACGTCTGAATGCCGCCATCGCGGTGTTCGAGACCGAGCTGGACAACGCGGCGCAGCTGATCCCCGGAGCCTTCACCCCGGGTGGAGCCAATGCCTATACCGGCACCGACGGCACCCGGTCTCGCGGTATCGAGTTCGACCTGCAGGGCGAGTTGGCCAATGGGTGGAACATCTACGCCGGTATCGCCCACTTCACCGCCGAGGATGGCGACGGTGTGCGTCTGAACGCTCAGCTGCCGCGCACCACAGCCCAGCTTTTTACCACCTACCGGCTGCCCGGCGCGTGGAACAAGCTGACCCTGGGAACGGGCGTGAAATGGCAGAGCCGCTTCTACCAGGCGCCGGGAGTCGGTACCAGCACACTGGGCGGCGAGCAGGGTGCCTATGCCCTGACCTCGGTGATGGGACGTTACGCCCTCAGCAAGGACATCGACCTGGGCCTCAACGTCAACAACCTGTTCGACAAGAAGTACGCCCTGCAGAAGGGTGACTTCGACACCGTGACCTATGGCGCCCCGCGCAACCTGATGGCCACGCTGGACTACCGGTACTGATCGCCCACGAGACGCGAGTCGCCTGCAGTGACTCGCACCTGGCCTTGCACATCGAGAACGCGCTCATGCACACCCAAAACCCGTTTCAAGCACTGGAGTTACACAACCAGAACAAGGTCACCCTGTTCTGGTTGACGACCGCCGTTGGCGCAGTGCTGTTCGTGACCTTCCAGTTGTTCTTCTACGTAAACGACTTCGTGAGGGCACATGGCTCGGCCCCGACGATCACCTTCGAGCCCGGCGTGCTGTGGGTGTTTCCCGTTTTCTACGGCTCCTGGATCGTCACGGTCCTCCTCGCCCAGATCGAAACCCGCAAAGCCAAGTGGGCTGTCCTGGTCGTCGGCAGCCTGCTCGTCGTACTCAATACCCTCGGGGGAATCAGCGATGGATTGCGCGACGGCTGGCACGTCGCCTTCTCGGCGGTTTTCTTCATCACGCTGCCCGGCGTATTCGCGATCACCGCCAGTTGGCGTCAACTCAACAGCAAAGGAACCCACCATGTCGATGAATAGCACTGACTTCCCCTTGGTCTGGATGAGTTTCGCCCAAGAGCACGGGCACGACCCCCAGGAGGACTTCGACAAGTTTGCGGCCAACCTGCAGCGCGGCGAGCCCTTCGTGCTGCTGAGCGATACACCACCCGGCGACGACCACGACCACTCACCGGAAGAAAAGAAACGCACCGCGCTCTGGATGAAGAAGCACAAGGCGCAATTACGCAGCCTGGTTCTGGCCCTGATCATGGTCGAACCCAGCGTGGCAAAACGCCTCGGCTTCAAGGCATTCGCAGGGCTGTTCGCCAAAGTCTGGGGCTACCCGCTGCTGTTTGCCGCCTCACATGAAGAGGCCATTGAAATGGCCAACGAACTGCTTCGGAAGGATGGCAGGTCATCCTGCTGAGTCGCTCCAATTTGAACTGCATCCACGCCTGGATTCAGAACCGCGTGGCAAGCTGCCACATTCCTGTGGCAGCTTCGCGCCGATAACAGCCCTTCCCCCCTCCCCCACAAAAAAACCCCGGCCTGGCGCCGGGGTCAGGCCGCAGTTCGCGGCCTCAGTCGGGGCTTATGCCGCACGCGGGGAGACGATGATCTTCACGTTGTGTTCCTTGTTGTGCACAAGTTCTTCGAAGCCCTTTTCGACGATCTGCTCCAGCTCGATTCGGCCGGTGACCAGGGGCGTGATGTCGAGGCGGCCGTCGGCGATGAAGGCGATGACGTCGGCGAATTCGCCGTTGTAGGCCAGGGCGCCGAGGACCTGTTTCTCGGTGGCCACCAGTTCGAAGAAGTTGAACGAGCTGGGCTCTTCGAAGATGCCCACCAGCACGCAGGTGCCGGCCTTGCGGATGGCGTCGATGGCGAGCTTGGCGGTGTGCTTGTTGCCGATGCATTCGAAGCTGACGTCGGCGCCCAGGCCCTGGGTGAGCGTGCGGATCTCGGCGAGCACGTCGCATTCGTTCGGGTCCAGCACGTGGCTGGCGCCCACTTCGCGGGCCTTGGCCTTGCGCGCGCTGGACATCTCCAGGGCGATGACCTGGGCGGCGCCGGCGGCCCTGGCGCACATGATGGTGCACAGGCCGATGGTGCCCGCCCCCACGACCACCACGTTGCGCCCGAGCAGGCTGCCGGCCTTCTTCACCGCGTGCATGCCCACGGCCAGCGGTTCGATCAGGGCGCCGGCCTCGGCGGGGAAGCCGGCCGGGAGCTTGTACAGCAGGTTGGCGGGGACGTTGACCCATTCGGCGAAGGCGCCGTTGTTCATCAGCCCGGTGAAGGCGAGGTTCTCGCAGATGTTGTAGAGGCCGTGGCGGCAGTAGTAGCAGGTGCCGCAGTGCTGGCAGGCGTCGGCGGCGACCACTTCGCCCGGGGCGAAGCCCTGCACGCCGTCGCCGAGCTTGACGATCTCGCCGCAGAACTCGTGGCCGAGGATGCACTGGCCCTTGATGCCGGTGAGCGGGTGCGGCGCTTCCACGGGGATGAACACGGGGCCGGCGACGTACTCGTGCAGGTCGGAGCCGCAGATGCCGCACCAGTGCACGCGGATCTGCACCCAGCCGGGGGCCGGGTCGCCGGGCAGGGGCACGTCTTCCACGCGGATGTCGTTGCGACCGTGCCACACCGCGGCACGCATGCTGTTGGGGAGGATGCTCATGGGGTTCTCCTGGGGCCCGGCGGGTGCCGGGCCCGGTGATCGTCAGTGGCATTGGAGGAAGGCCTGCAGCAGGGCGTTGACCGCGTCGGCGGCCTCCATCTGCAGCATGTGGGCCTGCCCGGGGAGGATGTGCACCTCGGCCGGCAGGCCCTCGGCGTGGTGGGCGGGGATGATGGCGTCGGCCTCGCCCCAGACCACCAACACCGGGTGCTGGCCGCTCTCCACCACGCTGCGCAGGTCGAGCCGCTGGCGGCCCGCGTCGTTGAGGGTGTCGGCGAGCTGGCGCAGGGCGGCGTCCACCCCTTCCAGGCGCTTGAAGCGGAGCATGTCTTCGAGCATCTGCCGGGTGACCAGCGCGGGGTCGGAGAACAGCTGCACCAGCTGCGGCTTGAGGGCGTTGCGGTTGCCGGCCTCGACGAAGCCCTGCAGGTAGGCGCCGTTGATCTCGGCGCCGAGCCCGGCGCTGGCCAGCAGGCTGAGGCTGCGCACCCGCTGCGGAGCCAGCCGAGCGGTGTTGAGGGCGACGGCGCCACCCATGGAGTGGCCGGCCAGGTGGGCGTGCTCGATGTCGAGGTGGTCGAGTAGTGCGAGTACGGCCTCGCTCAACTCGTCCAGGTCGCCCCGGGCCAGCTGCTTGGCGGATTCGCCGTGGCCGGGCAGGTCGAGGGCGATGACGCGGCGCTCGGCGGCCAGGGCCTCGTGGTTGAACAGCCAGTTGTTGAGGTCGCCGCCGAAGCCGTGGATCAGCACCAGCGGCACGCCGCCTTCGCCGCGCTCGAAGTAGCGCAGGGTGCGGCCGTCCAGCTCGACCTTCTGTGGGCTGGGGCCGTTGTCGGCCTCGCCGTCGCCACCGGGCACGAACTCGGCGAGGAAGCGCTCGACCACAGCGTCGATCTCCGCTTCGCTGGCCTCCCCCTCCACCACGATGCCGAGCAGCGCGCCCACCGGCAGCACCTCGTCGGGGCGCGCCACCTGGCGCCGCAGCACGCCGGAGAACGGCGCCTCGACGCTGCTGCTGATCTTGTCGGTCTCCACGTCGAGCACTTCGTCGCCCTTCTCGATGGTGTCGCCGTCCTGCTTGAGCCAGTCGGCCACGCGGCCTTCGGTCATGGAGAGGCCCCACTTGGGCATGGTCAGGGTATGGATGCGGCTCATGCGGCGTTTCTCCCTTGCAGCAGCGCCAGCACGGCGGCTTCGATTTTCGCGGCGCTGGGGATGTAGAGGTCTTCAAGGGCGTCGGAGAACGGCACCGGGGTGTGCGGGGCGGTGACCTGGCGGATCGGCCCCTTGAGGGCGTGGAAGGCCAGCTCGGCCACCAGCGCGGCGATGTCGGTGGCCAGGGAGCAGCGCGGGTTGGCTTCGTCGATGACCACCAGGTGGCCGGTCTTCTCCACGCTCTCGAGGATGCTGTCGGCGTCCATCGGGCTGGTGGTGCGCAGGTCCAGCACCTCGCAGGAGATGCCCTGGCGGGCGAGGCTGGCGGCGGCGTCCATAGCCAGATGGACCATGCGGCCGTAGGTCACCAGGGTGACGTCGTCGCCGTCGCGGAGGAAGTTGGCCTCGCCGAAGGGCACGGTGTAGAGCTCTTCCGGCACCTCGCCCTGCATGGAGTAGAGCAGCTTGTGCTCGCAGAAGATCACCGGGTCGTTGTCGCGGATGGCCTGGATCAGCAGGCCCTTGGCGTCGTACGGGGACGAGGGGCAGACCACCTTGAGCCCGGGGATGTGGGTCCACAGCGCGGTGAGCATCTGCGAGTGCTGGGCGGCGGCGCGCAGGCCGGCGCCGACCATGGTGCGGATCACCAGCGGGGTGACGGCCTTGCCGCCGAACATGTAGCGGAACTTGGCGGCCTGGTTGAGGATCTGGTCCAGGCAGCAGCCGGCGAAGTCGACGAACATCAGTTCGCACACCGGGCGCAGGCCCCGGGTGGCCGCGCCCACGGCGGCGCCGACGTAGCCGATCTCCGACAGCGGGGTGTCCAGCACGCGGCCGGGGAACTGGTGGTAGAGGCCCTTGGTGACCCCGAGCACGCCGCCCCAGGCGTCGTCCTCGCCGGGTGCGCCGGCGCCGCCGGCATTGTCCTCGCCCATGATGAAGACGCTGGGATCGCGGCGCATTTCCTGGGCCAGCGCCTCGTTGATGGCCTGCTGGTAGCTGATCTTTCTGGCCATGATGGCTCTCCTTTGATTGTTCTTCTGGCGGCTCGCCGGCTAGTTACGGGTAGGCGACGTAGACGTCGCTGAGCAGGTCGGCGGGGGATGGCTTGGGGTCGGCCTTGGCGCGCACCACGGCCTCTTCGATGCAGGCCTCGACCTCGGCGTCGACGGCGTCCAGCGCGCTGGCCTGGAGCAGCCCGGCACGGGTGGTGCGCTCGCGGAACTGCATGAGGCAGTCGCGGGTTTCGCGGTAGTGCCTGACCTCGTCGGGGGCGCGGTAGGTCTGGGCGTCGCCTTCGAAGTGGCCGTAGTAGCGGGTCAGCTTCACTTCGATCAGCGAGGGCCCCTCCCCGGCCCGGGCCCGCTCGATGGCGGCGCCGGCGGCTTCGTGCACGGCGAAGAAATCGAAGCCGTCGACGGTGACGCCGGGCATGCCAAAGCCGGCGGCGCGGTCGGCGATGTGGTCGCAGGCGACGGACCAGTTGGAGGCGGTGGCCTCGGCGTAGCCGTTGTTCTCGGCGACGAAGATGCACGGCAGGTTCCACACCGAGGCGAGGTTCATGGCCTCGAACACGGCGCCCTCGTTGGAGCCCCCGTCGCCGAAGAAGGCCACGGCCACCGCGCGGTTGCCCTTGAGCTTGGCGGCCAGGGCGGCACCGGCAGCCAGCGGCGCGCCGGCACCGACGATGCCGTTGGCGCCGAGCATGCCCTTGGACAGGTCGGCGATGTGCATGGAGCCGCCCTTGCCGTGGCAGACGCCGGTCTTCTTGCCGTAGATCTCGGCCATCATCCCGTACACGTCCACGCCCTTGGCGATGCAGTGGCCGTGGCCACGGTGGGTGGAGGCGATGCAGTCCTCGTCGTCGAGGTGCGCCATCACTCCGGCGGCGGAGGCTTCCTCGCCGGCGTACAGGTGGACGAAGCCGGGGATCTCGCCGGTGGCGAACTCCACGTGCAGGCGTTCCTCGAAGGCGCGGATGGTGCGCATCACGCGGTAGGCATGGAGCAATTGCTCAGTCGAAAGCGTGGACATCTTCTTGTTCTCCAGGGTGGTTCACGGGCTTGCCAGGGACGGCCAGCAGGCGATGGCAGGCGGCGAAGGCCAGGGCGGCCTCGACGTCAATGCTCAGCGGGCCGTCGAGTTCGAGGGTGATGCTGGGGCGGTCGGCGGCGGCGAACTCGATCTCGCGTTCGCCGTCCAGGGC
Source organism: Metapseudomonas otitidis (assembly GCF_900111835.1). GTDB lineage: Bacteria > Pseudomonadota > Gammaproteobacteria > Pseudomonadales > Pseudomonadaceae > Metapseudomonas > Metapseudomonas otitidis. The sequence continues at coordinate 168,682 of NZ_FOJP01000002.1, read as the reverse complement.
CAGGGTGCCGGCGGCCAGGCGCGGCAGCCGGGGGATGCCGGGTTCCAGGCTGCCGCTGGCGACGATGCCGCAGGCCTGCAGCAGGCCGGGGGCGAGCGGCGCCAGCAGGGTGTGTTCGGCACCGGGGGCGAGGCGCACCCAGCTGCCACGGGGGTAGCGCCGCGACACCGGGTTCCACAGCCCGCAGAGGGACGAGAGGCCGATGGCGTGGGGCTCGGCGAAGGCGGCGTAGACCTCGGCCAGGTCCTCCGCGCGGCTGATGGCGCGGGCCCCGGTGAAGGTGAGCGGCGAGACGGCCACCTCCACCAGGGCGATTTCGTCGATGCCACGCACGGCGATGCGCACCCGCAGGCGCTTGTTGCGGCGCAGCGCCACCTCCGCCGGGATGCGGCCGCTGGCGTAGAGCCCGCCGGCCAGGCCCGCGCCGGTGGCTTCGCGCAGCTCGGGGAAGGCGTTGTTGGTGCCGGTGGAGAGGCACAACAGCGGAATGTCACCCACCTCCCCCGCCACGGCCTTGTGGGTGCCGTCGCCGCCGAGCACCGCCACCAGGGCGACGCCGCGCCGGACCATTAGGCGCGCGGCCTGGCGGGTGTCTTCCACGCTCTGGCGCAGCGGCAGGTCGAGGAACTCCAGGCGCGGCCAGCGGCTGTCGTGGGCGTGGCGGCTGGCGCTGGCCTTGAGCACGGCGGCGGCGATGCCGGTCATGTCCGGCGGCATCAGCACCTCGTCCACACCGGTGGCGCCGAACGCGCCGAGCAGGCGCTGCACCACGGCGGCCTTGTCGGTGCTGGAGTACAGCCCGGCGTTGGCGGTGAGGCGGCGCACGTCACGGCCGGAGGCGGGGTTGGCGATGATGCCGACGCGCAGGGGCATGGCGGCACTCACAGGGAGAAGCCGCCGTCGACGGCGATCGCCTGGCCGGTGACGTGGGGCGCGCAGGCGAGGTAGACGGCGAGCTGGCCCATGTCCTCCACGGTCTGTGCTTCGCCCTGTGGCAGCAGGCTGGCCTGGTGGCGCTCCCAGGATTGCGCCTCGCTCTCCCCCGGCTGCGCCCAGCGCCCGGAGAGCCCGGCCTCGCCGCGCCACATGCCGGTGCCGACGATGCCGGGGCACAGGGCGTTGACGGTGATGCCCTCGCGCGCAACCTCCTTGGCCAGGGCGTTGCTGAAGCCGATGACGGCGAACTTGGAGGCGCTGTAGTGGGCCAGGTCCGGGAAGCCGACCCGCCCGGCGATGGAGGCGACGTTGATGATCCGCCCCCAGCGCTGGGCCTGCATGAGGGCCAGTTCGGCCTGGCAGCAGAGGAACACGCCGCGGGCGTTGATGGTCATGACCCGGTCCCAGTCCTCGACGCTGAGTTCACGGACCTTGTGGATGCTGATGACGCCGGCGTTGTTCACCGCCACGTCGAGCCGGCCGTGCTGGCGGGCGATGGCGTCCACCAGGGCCTGGACGCTCTGCGGCTCGGCGACGTCCACCGCGTGGGCCGTGGCGCGGGCGCCGAGGGCGCGGACCTGGGCGGCGCCCTCCTCGGCCAGGGCCGGGTCGAGGTCGGCGATCACCAGTTCGGCACCGGCCTGTGCCAGGCTGCAGGCAATGCCGAGGCCGATGCCACGGCCGCCGCCGGTGACCAGGGCGATCCGGCCGGAAAGGGAAAATGGCGCAGGGGCAACAAGGGTCATGACGCACCTCTGAATTGTTGTTGTGGGTGCGGGACGGCGTCCCGGTGTCGCCAGGACAGGAGCAAGGGCGGTGCCAGGACGGCGCAGGCGGGGCGCAAAGGTGCAGGTCAGAGCGGCCGCGAGGGATTTGTCGACGCGCCGTGTGCAGCGCGATCTGAGACGCGCCATGTCAGCCTGCACGGGGCGCCGGCGAGACGCTGAGACGCGGCGTCTCATCCGCCGGGCGGCGCGCCGCCGTGCTTGTCCGCCCTCCGGGCCGGCGCTTAAATGACCGGCACAAGAACAACGACACGAGCCGTGGAGGCCCCATGCTGCCTGCCAACTCGAAAGCCCATGTGGACTGCGTCAGCCGTGTGCTGCGCCACGCCAAACGCCTGCCCGAACCACCGGTGCCGGACCTGATCCTGGACTCCTGGCGCCGCTCCATGGACCAGCACCGCCTGGACCCGGGCTCGTTGCAAGGGCCGCGCATCCTCAGCGAGACGCTGCTGAAGGAATGCCGCGAACGCGCGGAAAGCTTCCTGCGCATCGCCGGCGAGGAGGTCTCGCGCCTGCACGGGCGGGTGCGCGATGCCGACTACTGCGTGCTGCTCACCGATGCCCAGGGCCGCACCATCGACTACCGCGTGGAAGCCACCATCCGTGGCGAGTGCCGCCGGGCGGGGCTGTACCTGGGCACCTGCTGGTCGGAGGGCGAGGAAGGCACCTGCGGGGTGGCGGCGGTGCTGACCAACCGGGTGCCGGTGACGGTGCACAAGCGCGACCACTTCCGCGCCGCCTTCATCGGCCTGACCTGTTCGGCGGCGCCGGTGTTCGACCCCCAGGGCCAGTTGCTGGGGGTGCTGGACGTGTCCGCCGTGGAATCGCCGGACGACCGCCGAAGCCAGCACCTGATCCGCCAGATGGCGGTGCAGAGCGCCCGCGATATCGAGAACGCCTTCTTCATGCACAGCACCCGTGGCCACTGGGTGCTGCGCGCCCATTCAGCCCCCGGCTACGTGGACAGCCAGCCGGACTACCTGTTCGCCTGGGACGCCGACGGCCGCCTGCAGGCGCTGAACCCGGCGGCGCGGCACTACCTGCTGGAGCGCCACGGGCGCCTGCCGCAGCACATCGGCGAGGTGTTCGACCTGGACCTGCTGCGGGCCGCCGCCGACGAGCACCCGCGCCATGTGCCCGAGCAAGGGCTGCACATCCGCCTCAGCGTGCCGCGCCGGGCGGTGAGCGTGGCGCTGCCGAGCCGCGATGCCACGCAGCTGGACCCACGCATCGCGGAGAGCCTGCGCCTGGCGGTGCGGGTGAAGGACCGCCACCTGCCGGTGCTGATCCACGGCGAGACCGGCGCCGGCAAGGAGGTGTTCGCCCGCCAGCTGCACGACGCCAGCGCACGCCGGGGCAAGCCCTTCGTGGCGCTGAACTGTGCGGCCATCCCGGAGAACCTGATCGAGAGCGAACTGTTCGGCTACGTGGCCGGCGCCTTCACCGGGGCGGAGCGCAAGGGCATGCGTGGGCTGTTGCAGCAGGCCGATGGCGGCACGCTGTTCCTCGACGAGATCGGAGACATGCCCCTGGCCCTGCAGACCCGCCTGCTGCGGGTGCTGGCCGAGGGCGAGGTGGCGCCGCTGGGGGCGGCACGCCGGCAGGCGGTGGACATCCAGGTGATCTGCGCCAGCCACCGGGACCTGGCGGCGCTGGTGGCGGCGGGCGAGTTCCGCGAGGACCTGTTCTTCCGCCTCAACGGGGCGCGCTTCGAGCTGCCGCCCCTGCGCGAACGCACGGACAAGCTGGCACTGATCAACCGCCTGCTGGACGAGGAAGCGGCCCGCTGCGGGCTGCGCCTGGGGCTGTGCGAGGCGGCGCTGGAATGCCTGCTGGGCTATCGCTGGCCGGGCAATGTGCGCCAGCTGCGCCATGTGCTGCGCTATGCCTGCGCCATCTGCCCCGGCGACACCTTGCGCCTGCAGGACCTGCCGGAAGAGCTGCGCGGCGCAGCGCCGGAACTCCGGGACGAGACGCCCGCCAGCCCGGAACGCCAGGCCCTGCTGGACGCCCTGGTGCGCCACCGCTGGCAACCGCTGCCCGCCGCGCGGGCCCTGGGCATCTCCCGGGCGACCCTGTACCGGCGGGTGAAGCAGCACGGCATCGAGATGCCGCGCATGAAGAGCGAGCCGGCGAGCCCGCTGGAGAGCGTTTCCGACGGGGTTACTTGAAGAGCGCCGAGACCACCTTGGCGACGTGTTCGGCGCCCCGGCTGATCTCGCCCATGATGGAGGCGACGGTGGAGATCTGCGCGTTGTTGTCCTTGGCGCTGGCTTCGATCCTCTTCATGTAGTCGTCGATCTGCTGGGTCATCTTCACGTTCTCGGTGACCACGCTCTTGATCTCGATGGTGGCGCCGCTGGTGCGCCCGGCCAGTTGCCGCACTTCGTCGGCCACCACGGCGAAGCCGCGCCCCATGTCCCCTGCCCGCGCCGCTTCGATGGCGGCATTGAGGGCCAGCAGGTTGGTCTGCTCGGCGACGCCCTGGATGGTGGTGACGATGTTCTCGATGTCCTTGGCCTGCAGGCTCAGCTTGGAAATGAGGTCCACGGCGGTGTTCACCATGGTCAGGGTGGTGGCGGAGATGGCCACCGACTGGTCGAGCGAATCCATGCCCCGGTTGGAGATCTGCGCGGTCTCCTCGGCAGTGGCGAAGGACAGTTCGGCAGCCCGCCGGACCTCTTCGTTGCGGCGCACCTGTTCGGTGACGTCGATGGCGAACTTGACCACCTTGAACACGGTGCCGGACTCGTCCTTCACCGGGTTGTAGCTGGCCTCGATGTGCACGGTGCTGCCGGAGGCGGTCTTGCGCTCGAAGTGGCCACGGTAGAAGTTGCCGGCCTTGAGGTTGGCCCAGAAGTCGGGGTTCTCCTTGTAGAACGCGTCGAGGCAGAGCATGCGGTGGTGGCGACCCTTGAGGCTGCCGAGGCCGTAGCCCATCAGGCGCAGGAAATTGTCGTTGGCGTCGATTATCTCGCCATCGGGGGTGAACTCGATCATGGCCATGGAGCGGCGGAGCGCGTCGCTCAGCGCGCCGAGCACCAGCAGGTCGGAGTGCTTCTGGGTGACGTCGCTGGCGATCTTCAGCACCTCCACCACGCGGCCGGAGGCGTCCTTGACCGGGAAGTAGGTCGCCTCCAGCCAGATCACCGCACCGTTCTTGGCAATGCGCTTGAACACGCCGCGCTGGGAGATGCCGTTGGCGAGAGACGTCCAGAAACGTTCGTAGGCGCTGGAGTTGCGGAAGCTGTCCTCGCAGAAGATGCGGTGGTGCTTGCCGACGAGTTCCTGCTCGGTGTAGCCGACCACCTGGAGGAACAGGGGGTTGGCGGTGATGATGTCGCCCCGGGGGGTGAAGGAGATGGACGCGACGTTGTCCTCGATGGCGCGCAGCCGCTGGAGGTTTTCTTCGTCCTGGGGGGTCTTGATGTCAGGGCTGACTCGGCTCTTTCTGAACAGCATGATGAGCTCCTCGCGGTATGGGGTCGAAACGTTTTGCCCTTACTGCCCGCAGTGGTCGTCCGGTAGCCGGAGCGACCTTCCTCAGAGTAGCCAAGCCAAACGGAATGAGAGGCTGATGCAACAACGAGCCCATCGGCTTGGGGGTTGCCTTCAGTTCCGCTTCATCTTCCTGTGATCCGGACTCAATGGTTATCGGCACTTCCCGATTTTCTGTAGGGAAATCCTTAGCGACCCAAATGCCGCTGCGCTTGATGAATACACAAGGCAGAAGGTCGAGGGCCGCAAAGCCCCCATCTGAAGCCTCCCGCACGTTCGGGTCAGGCGAATGACAGGCCCCGATCTGGACGAGGCGCCAGCAGCAAGGCCATGCAGAACCAGACGAACGGCGCTGCAGCGCCCATGAGCATGGGCGCGGCGTAACCGCTCAGCGAGAAGGCACAGAGGCTGGCCGCCAGCAGGGCAAGCCCGCCGACTGGGCCGGCCCGCGCGTACCGGCCCAGTCGGCGGGCCAGGAAGTGGGCGATGAGCCGCCCGATGATCGAGGCAACGACGAGCACCTGCTCGACGCCCAGGATGGCGATACGGGCCATGAACGAGGGCCCCTCGGTCGCATCCCGCTCCACGGCCCAGAAGAACCAGGCGACTTGCGCCCCGTAGAGCACGGCCACCCCGGCCAGGGCCACCAGAAACGCTCGCCGCCCGGGGAGCAGCGCGGGCAGCGTGTCCACCAGCAGCATCCCGATCAATGCCATGCCCTGCATGTTGCCGACCTCCTTGTATGGGTCATCCTCGACGCCCGGCGAGGCGGCTTCCCTGCCTGCGGATGGGCGTGCCCAGGGCGCCATCTTCGACGGGGCGCGGGCCAGGTCAATCCCCGGGATGGGTTCCTGTCGATGGGTTCGCAGATGGGCGCGCGTGTGCTTCGACACCGCAACGAAAAAGACACGCCGAAGCGTGTCTTTTTCCAGGTGGATTGCGGCGGCGTCAGCTCTCCCCTACCGGCGCCTGTTCGGCCTCCACCAGCAGGCTGGCGCGCCGTGTGAGCAGGTGGAAGGCGCCCCAGAGCACGAGCAGGAAGGGGATGCCGAACACCAGGGTCATGTGGAAGGCCGGGACGAAGGCGGTGGTGATGAGGATGGCCACCATCAGCCCAAAGCCCAGCAGGGTCGCCCAGGGGAAGCCCCACATGCGGAAGGACAGCTGCAGGCCGCCGTTGCGCGCGTGGTAGCGGCGGAAGCGGTAGTGGGTGAGGAAGATCATCATCCAGGCGAACAGCGCGCCGAAGATGGAGATGGCCATCATCAGCATGAAGGACTCCTCGGGGAACACCAGGTTGACCAGGGTGGCCAGGGCGATGCCGGTGCAGGACAGGGCCAGGGCATTGAGCGGGACGCCGTTGCTGCCGAGGCGCCCCATCAGGCGCGGGGCGTGGCCGGCACGGGCGAGGCTGAACATCATCCGGGTGGTGGTGTAGAGCTGGCTGTTCATGGCCGACAGGGCGGCGACGAGGATGACGAAGTTGATCAGCCCGGTGGCGCCAGGGATGCCCACCTGCTCCATCACCATCACGAAGGGGCTCTGGGCGCCCTGCCCCGACTGGTTCCACGGCACCAGGGCGAGGATCAGCGCGAGGGTGAGGATGTAGAACACCAGCAGGCGCGCCATGGTGACGCGGAAGGCGCGCTTGACGGCCACCTCCGGCTGCTCGGCCTCGCCGGCGGCGACGGCGATCATCTCGATGCTGAGGTAGCTGAAGATGGAGATGATCACGGCGATCCACACGCCGGAGACGCCGTGGGGCATGAAGCCGCCGTGGGCGACGTAGTGGTGGAAGCCGTAGGCGGGGTCGCCGCCGCCGAACACCAGCCAGGCGCCGAGCAGGATGAAGGCGACGATGGCGCCGATCTTGATCGCCGAGAAGCCGTATTCGAAGTGGCCGAACGCCTTGACGCTGATGGCGTTGGTGACCACCAGGGCGGCGGAGAACAGCAGGATCCAGACCCAGCCGGCGACGGCGGGGAACCAGTACTTCATGTACACGGCAATGGCGGTCACTTCGGTGCCGACCGCCAGGACGATGGCGGCCCAGTAGGCGTAGCGCACCAGGAAGCCGGCCAGGGGGCTGATGTAGAACTCGGCGTAGGCGCCGAAGGAGCCGGAGGTGGGGTGGGCGACGGTCATTTCGGCCAGGCAGCCCATGAGCAGCAGGGCGATCAGGGCGCCGATGGCGTAGCTGACCAGCACGCCGGGGCCGGCGAAGCCGATGGCGAAGCTGCTGCCCATGAACAGGCCGGTGCCGATGGCACCGCCAATGGCGATCATGGCCATCTGGCCGGAGGTGAGCTGGCGCTTGAGCCCCTGCTCGCGCGCGGTGATGGCGGCGAATCCTGTCTTGTCGTTCATCGTGTGCCTCGGTGTTGTCGTTATGCGGGGCGTCAGAGCAGTTGCAGCGGGTAGTCGATGATCACCCGCAGTTCGTTGTTGTCGGCGGTATCGGCCCGGCCGACCTGGGCGGTGGAGCGAATGCTGGCCTGGCGCAGGCGGATGGAGAGGTCCTTGGCGCTGCCGCCCTGGACGACGTAGCCGAGTTCGATGTCCCGCTCCCAGCGCTTGCCGGCCTCGCCGTAGCGCTGGTAGGCGCTGGGGCTGCTGCGGTGGCTGTCGTCGATGTGGTCGCCCCGGATGTAGCGGCTCATGAAGCTGAGCCCGGGCACGCCGAAGGGGGCGAAGTCGAGGTCGTAGCGCACTTGCCAGGAGCGCTCGTTGGGGGCGTTGAAGTCGAGGACCTGCACGGAGTTGGCGAGGTAGATGGAGGTGCCGGGCTGGCGGTCGAAGCCGAGGTAGTCGAAGGGCTGGTCGCCGTTCACCCGCTGGTGCGCCAGGGTCAGGGCGTGGGCGCCGAAGCGGTAGCGGGCGGAGGCGGACCAGGCGGTGGTGTCGATCCGGCCGGCCAGGCTGCGGCCCTGGTCGAGGGTGCGGTAGAAGCTGGCGTCGAGCGTCAGGGACTGCTGGTCGGCCAGGTCGAGGCGCTGGCCGGCGCCGAGGTAGTACTGGCGCCAGATGTCCTCATAGCGCGAGGCGTAGGCGGACACGTGGGTCGCGTCGCTGGGGGTCCACTGGCCGCCGAGGTAGTCGGCGCGGCGGGTTTCAACCTGGGCGAACAGAGCCTTGAGGGCGCCGTCGCGGTTGGTGGAGTTGCCGTCGTTACCGGCGGTGAAATGCCCGGCCTCCAGCAGCAGGTTCTCCACCTCGCGGCTGCCGAGGGAGAAGCCGATGGGCATGGGGGCGAACAGCCGCGCGTTGCCGGTGCCGAACACGGGGTTCATGGGGGCCTGGCTGCCGTACTTCAGCTCGGTGCGGGAGACGCGCAGCTTGAGGGCGCCGCCGATTTCGGCCTGGCTGTCTTCGGGGCGGCCCCGGGAGTCGATCGGCAGCAGGTCGGTACCGGTGCGGGCGCGGTTGCTGTCGAGCTTGAGGCCGAGGTTGGCGTAGGCGTCCAGGCCGAAGCCGACGGTGCCCTGGGTGTAGCCGGACTGGTAGTCGAGGGTGAAGCCGTGGGCCCACTCCTCGCGGTAGTTCTGCCCGCCCGGGTTGTTGAGCAGGTTGCGGTGGAAGTAGAAGTTGCGCTGGTTGAGCTGCAGGCGGCTGCCTTCGAGGAAGCCTTCGGGGCTGTCGGCGGCCATCAGCGGGCTGGCGGCGATGCCGCTCAGGAGCAAGGCGGCGCGGGCCAATCGCGGGGTGTTCATCTCATCGACCTCTTGTTGTGGTTATGGGTGAGAGGTGGAGGCGCCCGGGTGGGCGCCGGGTGCTTGGGGTCAGGTCACCTGCTTGCGGGCCATGAAGCGCTCCTGGCGCCAGGCCTCGCTGTCGAGGATCTCGCCGAGGGTTTCGGCGGCGTCCCAGACGTCGACAAAGCGGGTGTAGAGGGGGGTGAAGCCGAAGCGCATGATGCGCGGCTCGCGGTAGTCGCCGACCACGCCCCGGTCGATCAGCGCCTGGATGATGGCGTAGCCCTCGGGGTGCTCGTAGCTGACGTGGCTGCCACGGCGTGCGTGCTCCAGGGGGGTGACCAGGGTGAGCGGGTGCTGGCCGCAGCGGGCCTGGACGCGCTCGATGAACAGGTCGGTGAGGGCCAGGGACTTCTCCCGCAGGGCCTCCATGCTGGTGCGGGCGTAGACCTCGAGGCCGCATTCGATCATGGCCAGGGAGGTGATCGGCTGGGTGCCGCAGAGGTAGCGGCCGATGCCGGGTGCCGGCTCGTAGGCGGGCTCCATGCCGAACTGGCGGGCGTGGCCCCACCAGCCGGACAGCGGTTGCCAGACCAGCTCGCGCAGGGCGGGGGCGACCCAGACGAAGGCGGGGGAGCCGGGGCCGCCGTTGAGGTACTTGTAGGTGCAGCCGATGGCGTAGTCGGCCTTGGCGGCGGTGAGGTCGATGGGCACGGCGCCGGCGGAGTGGCAGAGGTCCCAGATGGTCAGCGCGCCGCATTCGTGGGCCAGGGCGGTGAGGGCCTGCATGTCATGCAGGTAGCCGGTCTTGTAGTTGACCTGGGTGATGAGGGCGACGGCGGTGTCGGTGCCGATGGCGGCGGGCAGTTCCTCGGGGGTGTCCACCAGGCGCAGGCTGTAGCCCTGCTGGAGCAGGTCGGCGAGGCCTTCGACCATGTAGATGTCGGTGGGGAAGTTGCTGCTCTCGGTGACGATGACCTTGCGAGCGGGGTCGCGCTGGGCCTGCACGCGCAGGGCGGCGACCAGCACCTTGAAGAGGTTGATGGAGGTGGTGTCGGTGATCACCACTTCGTCCTGGCCGGCGCCGATGAGCCCGGCGAGCTGGTTGCCCAGGCGCTCGGGCAGGCCGCGCCAGCCGGCTTCGTTCCAGCTGCCGATCAGGCCGGTGCCCCATTCGTCCTCTACCACTTGCCGGGCCCGTTCGAGGGCGGCCTTGGGGCGCGCGCCGAGGGAGTTGCCGTCGAGGTAGATGACCCCATCGGGCAGGGCGAAGGCGTCGCGCAGGGGCGCGAGGGCATCGCGGGCGTCGAGGTCGAGGCAGGCTTGTCTTGTTGTCATGGTCGGCTCCTAGGTCGACAGGCGACGCAGCACGGCACGGACCGGGCTGGCATCGAGTTGGGTGAACTTGAGCGGCAGGGCGATGAGTTCGTAATCGCCCTGGGGTACCTCGTCGAGCACCAGGCCTTCGAGGATCGCCATGCCGTGGGCGGCAACGGCGTGGTGGGCGTCGAGGGTCTTGCTGTGCTGGGGGTCGAGGGACGGGGTGTCGGTCCCCACCAGGCAGACGCCATGGGCGGCGAGCAGCGCGATGGCGTCGGCGGCGATGGCGGTGAAGGTGTCGGGCCAGCGGTCCTGCGGGGCGACCTGGCAGGTGCGGATCAGCACCCGGGGCGGGACGCCGGCGAGGTGAGGCTGCAGGTGATGGGGTTCGACGAGGCCCTCGGCGTCCAGGCAATGAATCACGCGGCAGGGGCCGAGGTAGGGCGCGAGCGAGACGGCGCCGATGGCGGCGCCGGCCGGGTCGTAGTGCAGCGGGGCGTCGGCGTGGGCGCCGGTGTGGGACGAGAGGGTGATGCGCCCGACGTTGACCGGGCAGTGCGCGTCGATCTGCCAGGTGGCGTGCTGCTGGAAAGGGGTGTCGCCAGGCCAGGTGGGGGTCTGGCTGTTCAGGGGTGGGCTGATGTCCCACAGCAACGGCTCATTGCGCATGGTCTTCTCCTCGTTGGGCGAAAAAATCATGCTGCAAAGGCCTTCGAATTATCGTGCTATCTTTGCGACGCTTGCGTCATCCAGTCGCAGTAAATTCTATGAAACTCCATTTTCCTGAAATTTTATTCTCATGACCCTGGACAGCACCGATATCCGCATCCTCCATTGCCTGCAGCACGACGGCCGGATCAGCAACCAGGAGCTGGCGGAACGGGTCTCGCTGTCACCGTCGGCCTGCCTGCGGCGCCTGCGCAACCTGGAGGACAGCGGCATCGTGCGGGGGTATCGACCGGTGCTGGACGCGGAGCGCCTGGGGGTGGAGCTGGAGGCGCTGGTGCATGTGTCCATGCGCCAGGACGAGGCGGACTGGCACGAGCGCTTCGTGGAGCAGCTGCAGGGCTGGCCGGAGGTGGTCAGCGCCTACATCGTGACCGGGGCGAGCAACTACGTGCTGCGGGTGCAGGCGCGCAACCTGAAGCAGTTCTCCGACTTCATCGTCACGCGCCTGAACCGGGCCCACGGGGTGACCGACATCCGTTCGGAAATCATCCTGCAGACGGTGAAGGAAGGCGGTGGCGCATTGGACCTGCTGCGCCGCTGACCCGCCCTCCTCCGCTCACCCTTTGAGGAAGCGGGCGATCTGCTCGGCGGCAGTCTGGAGGTGCTCGGCATGGGTGTGGCCGGACGCCTTGAGGGGCTTCAGGTCATGGTCGGCGGCTTCCAGCCAGTGCAGCTGGATGGCGTCGGAGAGGCAGTAGCCGGCGACGGTTTCGCGGTCGCCGAGGGCATCCCGCTCGCCCTGGACGATGAGGGTGCGGGTGCGCAGATCCGCCAGGTGCGCCACCCGGGGCTTCTCGGGTTTGCCGGCGGCGTAGAAGGGATAACCGAGGCAGACCAGGGCGTCGGCCTTCAGCTCATCGGCCAGCAGACTGGCCATCCTCCCGCCCATGGACTTGCCACCGATGGCCAATTGCCCCGTGACCTGCTGTCGCACCTGGGCATGCACATCCCGCCAGCAATCGAGCAATACGGCCTGCGGATTGGGGGGACGGCGACGCCCGTCTTCGCGCCTCGCAGCCATGTAGGGAAACTCGAAGCGCACGGTCGCAATGCCGCTCTGCGCAAGCCTCCGCGCCATTTCATCCATGAACGGACTGTCCATCGGCGCGCCTGCGCCGTGGGCCAGTATCAGGGTGCTATCAGTCGGGCCTGACGGCCTCTCCCACAGGAACATTCGGACTTCTCCGCTAGCTGTTGGCTGTTGATCCAGATCAATGGGGCAAAACGGGTGTTTAACCATGCTTTCGCGGCAATTCCTAAAAAACCGTGTACGGAAGCCCAAGCACATGAACACAGAAGTCAGTACCGCCTACAACTACAAGGTGGTCCGCCAGTTCGCCATCATGACGGTGGTCTGGGGAATCGTCGGGATGGGGCTCGGCGTTCTCATTGCCGCTCAGCTGGCCTGGCCGGAGCTCAATTTCAACCTTCCCTGGACCAGTTTTGGCCGCTTGCGCCCGCTGCACACCAACGCGGTGATCTTCGCCTTCGGTGGCTGCGCGCTGTTCGCAACCTCTTACTACGCCGTCCAGCGTACCTGCCAGACCCGCCTGGTGTCCGATGGCCTCGCGGCCTTCACCTTCTGGGGTTGGCAACTGGTGATCGTGCTCGCCGCGATCAGCCTGCCGATGGGCTGGACTAGCTCGAAGGAATACGCCGAGCTGGAATGGCCGATCGACCTGCTCATCACCGTCGTCTGGGTGGCCTACGCCATGGTGTTCTTCGGCACCGTGATGAAGCGCCGCACCAAACACATCTACGTGGGCAACTGGTTCTTCGGCGGGTTCATCCTGACCGTGGCCATTCTGCACATCGTCAACAACCTGGAAATCCCGGTCACCCTGACCAAGTCCTACTCGCTGTATGCCGGTGCGACCGACGCCATGATCCAGTGGTGGTACGGCCACAACGCGGTGGGCTTCTTCCTGACCGCCGGCTTCCTGGGGATGATGTACTACTTCGTGCCGAAGCAGGCGGGCCGTCCGGTCTACTCCTATCGCCTGTCCATCGTGCACTTCTGGGCGCTGATCGCCGTTTACATCTGGGCCGGTCCGCACCACCTGCACTACACCGCGCTGCCGGATTGGGCGCAGTCCCTGGGCATGGTGATGTCCCTGATCCTGCTGGCTCCGAGCTGGGGCGGCATGATCAACGGCATGATGACCCTGTCGGGCGCCTGGCATAAGCTGCGCGACGATCCAATCCTGCGCTTCCTGGTGGTCTCCCTGGCCTTCTACGGCATGAGCACCTTCGAAGGCCCGATGATGGCCATCAAGACCGTCAACGCCCTCTCCCACTACACCGACTGGACCATCGGCCACGTACACGCCGGTGCCCTCGGCTGGGTTGCGATGGTGTCCATCGGCTCGCTGTACCACCTGATCCCGAAGGTGTTCGGTCGCGAGCAGATGCACAGCGTCGGCCTGATCAACGCACACTTCTGGCTGGCCACCATCGGCACCGTGCTCTACATCGCCTCGATGTGGGTCAACGGCATCGCCCAGGGCCTAATGTGGCGTGCAGTCAACGAAGACGGCACCCTCACCTACTCCTTCGTCGAAGCGCTGGAAGCCAGCCACCCCGGCTTCGTGGTGCGCATGATCGGCGGCGCGATCTTCCTCTCCGGCATGCTGCTGATGGCCTACAACACCTACCGCACCGTCAAGGCCGCCAAGCCGGCCGAGTACGACGCCATCGCCCAGATCGCCTGAGGAGCCGATAGATGAAAAAGCATGAAGTCATCGAGAAGAACGTCGGCCTGATGGCGTTGTTCATGATCCTGGCCGTCAGCATCGGCGGCCTGGTTCAGATCGTCCCGCTGTTCTTCCAGGACGTGACCAACACCCCGGTCGAAGGCATGAAGCCCTACACCGCCCTGCAACTGGAAGGCCGCGACATCTACATCCGCGAAGGCTGCGTCGGCTGCCACTCGCAGATGGTCCGTCCCTTCCGCGCCGAGACCGAGCGCTACGGCCACTACTCCGTTGCCGGTGAAAGCGTGTGGGACCACCCCTTCCTGTGGGGCTCCAAGCGGACCGGCCCGGACCTGGCCCGCGTAGGCGGCCGCTACTCCGACGACTGGCACCGTGCGCACCTCTACAACCCGCGCAACGTGGTGCCCGAGTCGAAGATGCCCGCCTACCCCTGGCTGGTCGAGCACACCCTGGACGGCAAGGACACCGCCGCCAAGCTCTCGGCCATGCGCACGCTGGGCGTTCCCTATACCGCAGAAGACATCGCCGGTGCCTCCGATGCCGTGAAGGGCAAGACCGAGATGGACGCCCTGGTGGCCTACCTGCAGGTGCTCGGCACCAGCCTGAAGAACAAGAGGTAAGGCATGGACATCGGAACGCTTCGCGGCCTGGGCACCCTGATGGTGCTGGTCGCGATGATCGGGGTTATCTGCTGGGCCTACAGCGGGCGCCGCAAGGCCGATTTCGACCAGGCCGCCCTGCTGCCCTTCGGCGACGACCTGCCAAGCCCGCAAGACCGGAATGATTCTAGGAGCACATTCGAATGAGCACTTTCTGGAGCTGGTACATCTCCCTGCTCACCCTGTTCACCCTGGTGGCGCTGCTCTGGCTGGTTTTCGCCACCCGCAAGGGCGAAGCCAAGGGCACGGTCGACAAGACCATGGGCCACAGCTTCGACGGCATCGAGGAGTACGACAACCCGCTGCCCAAGTGGTGGTTCATGCTGTTCGTCGGCACCATCATCTTCACCTTCGGCTACCTGGCGCTCTACCCGGGCCTGGGCAACTGGAAGGGCGTGCTGCCGGGCTATGACGACGGCTGGACCCAGGACAAGCAATGGCAGCGCGAAGTGGACAAGGCCAACGCGATGTACGGCCCGATCTTCGCCAAGTATTCGGCCATGCCGGTCGAAGCCGTTGCCCAGGATCCGCAGGCCCTGAAGATGGGCGGCCGCCTGTTCGCCACCTACTGCTCCATCTGCCACGGCTCGGACGCCAAGGGCGCCGTCGGCTTCCCGAACCTGGCCGACGACAGCTGGCGCTGGGGCGGCGACGCCGAAACCATCAAGACCACCATCCTCCACGGTCGCATGGCTGCCATGCCGGCCTGGGGCGAGGTACTCGGTGAGGATGGCGTCAAGAACGTGGCCGCCTATGTCCGCCAGGACCTGGCCGGCCTGAAGCTGCCGGAAGACGCCAAGGCCGACGTGGCCGCCGGCAAGGCCCTGTTCGCCAGCACCTGCGTGGCCTGCCACGGCCCCGAAGGCCATGGCACCCCGGCCATGGGCGCTCCGGACCTGACCAAGCCCGCCGCCTGGATCTACGGCTCCAGCCTGGCCCAACTGCAACAGACCATCCGTTACGGTCGTAACGGCCAGATGCCCGCCCAGGACCAGTACCTGGGTCAGGACAAGGTCCACATCCTGGCCGCCTACGTGTACAGCCTGTCCCGCAAGGGCGGCGACAAAGTCGCAGCGGAGTAACCCGAGACCGGCGACGCAAGGAGGCGTCGCCACCCCGCCCGGCCCGAAAGGCGCCTGACGGAAGCCGCGCAAAGGCAGCCCGACGCAAGAAGGGCAAACCGGACACAGGGAGGTGTCCACCCCTCCTTATATATAGTGCGACGCGATGTCGCACCCGTTCCGACCAGTAGCCTTTCACGAGTTGGACCTTGCACTAATATGGTCCGTAGTCGCCGCCCGGCATAACCACGAGGCGACTTTCCCCTCTCGAAAGCACTGGAACCGATCACTGGGAAACCACGGTCGGGACACCTGGCAAACAGGTTGGAAACCCTTTCCAGAGGGCTTGGAAAGCGGGTTTGTGACGGCATGTGTCGTTGCATTGCATACCCTCTTTCTCCATACTTGCCGCCGCTTTTTTGTCCCGAAAAACTCCATTAACCGTGGAACCCCTAGCATGAGCACAGCAATCAGTCAGACTGCTTATAACTATAAGGTGGTCCGCCAGTTCGCCATTATGACGGTGATCTGGGGGGTCATTGGGATGGGTCTAGGCGTGTTCATTGCCGCACAACTCGTGTGGCCGGAACTCAACCTGAACCTTCCGTGGACCAGCTTCGGCCGTCTGCGTCCCTTGCATACCAACGCGGTGATCTTCGCCTTCGGTGGTTGCGCCCTGTTTGCCACGTCCTACTACGTGGTACAGCGCACCTGCCAGACTCGCCTGATCTCCGACACTCTCGCCGCGTTCACCTTCTGGGGTTGGCAAGCGGTGATCGTGCTGGCGGTCATCACCCTGCCGCTGGGCTACACCTCCTCCAAGGAGTACGCCGAGCTGGAATGGCCGATCGATATCCTGCTGGCGGTGGTCTGGATCACCTACGCGCTCGTGTTCTTCGGCACCGTGATCAAGCGCAAGACCAAGCACATCTATGTCGGTAACTGGTTCTTCGGGGCCTTCATCCTGGTTACCGCGATGCTGCACATCGTCAACAGCATGGAAATCCCCGTCACCCTGACCAAGTCCTACTCGCTGTATGCCGGTGCAACCGACGCCATGATCCAGTGGTGGTACGGTCACAACGCGGTGGGCTTCTTCCTGACCACCGGCTTCCTGGGGATGATGTACTACTTCGTTCCGAAGCAGGCCGAGCGTCCGATCTACTCCTACCGCCTGTCCATCGTGCACTTCTGGGCGCTGATCACCCTGTACATCTGGGCCGGTCCGCACCACCTGCACTACACCGCGCTGCCGGACTGGGCCCAGTCCCTGGGCATGGCCATGTCCCTGATCCTGCTGGCTCCGAGCTGGGGCGGCATGATCAACGGCATGATGAGCCTGTCCGGTGCCTGGCATAAGCTGCGCTCCGACCCCATCCTGCGCTTCCTGGTGGTGTCCCTGGCGTTCTACGGCATGTCGACCTTCGAAGGCCCGATGATGGCCATCAAGACCGTCAACGCCCTCTCCCACTACACCGACTGGACCATCGGCCACGTACACGCCGGCGCCCTCGGCTGGGTTGCCATGATCTCCATCGGCTCGCTCTACCACCTGATCCCGAAGGTGTTCGGTCGCGAGCAGATGCACAGCGTCGGCCTGATCAACGCCCACTTCTGGCTGGCTACCATCGGTACCGTTCTGTACATCGCCTCCATGTGGGTCAACGGCATCACCCAGGGTCTGATGTGGCGCGCAGTCAACGAAGACGGCACCCTCACCTACTCCTTCGTCGAAGCCCTTGAGGCCAGCCACCCGGGCTACCTGGTGCGCATGATCGGCGGCGCCTTCTTCGTGACCGGCATGCTGCTGATGGCCTACAACACCTTCCGTACCGTACGCGCCGCCAAGCCGGCCGAGTACGATGCGGCTGCCCAGATTCCGCAAGGAGCTCACTAATGAAGCAACACGAATTAGTCGAGAAGAACGTCGGTCTGCTGGCACTGTTCATGGTGATCGCCGTTAGCATCGGCGGTCTCGTGCAGATCGTCCCGCTGTTCTTCCAGGACGTGACCAACACCCCGGTCGAAGGCATGAAGCCGCGTACCGCGCTGGAGCTGGAAGGCCGCGACATCTACATCCGCGAAGGCTGCGTCGGCTGCCACTCGCAGATGGTTCGCCCCTTCCGCGCCGAGACCGAGCGCTACGGCCACTACTCCGTTGCCGGTGAAAGCGTGTGGGACCACCCCTTCCTGTGGGGCTCCAAGCGGACCGGCCCGGACCTGGCCCGCGTAGGCGGCCGCTACTCCGACGACTGGCACCGTGCGCACCTGTACAACCCGCGCAACGTGGTGCCCGAGTCGAAGATGCCTGCCTACCCCTGGCTGGTTGAGAACAAGCTCGACGGCAAAGACACCGCTGCCAAGATGCAAGCGCTTCGTACCCTCGGCGTCCCCTACACCGACGATGACATCGCCGGCGCACGTGACGCGGTCAAGGGCAAGACCGAGATGGACGCACTGGTGGCGTTCCTTCAGGGTCTGGGCACCTCGATCAAGAACAAACGGTAAGCACGATGGATATCCAGACTCTCCGCGGGCTGGGAACCATCCTGGTGTTCGTCGCCTTCATCGGCGTCGTCCTCTGGGCCTACAACGGCAAGCGCAAGAGCAGCTTCGACGAAGCTGCCAACCTGCCCTTCGCTGATGACAAGCCGGCGGACACCAAGCGCGACGACGAAGCTTCTAGGAGTAAGAGCGAATGACCACGTTCTGGAGTTGGTACGTAACCCTCCTGACCAGCGCCACCCTGGTGGCACTGGCGGTGCTGATCTTTGCCACCCGCAAGGGCCAGCGCCAGGAAACCACCGAAGAAACCCTCGGCCATGCCTTCGACGGCATCGAGGAATACGACAACCCGCTGCCCAAGTGGTGGTTCATGCTGTTCGTCGGCACCCTCGTGTTCGCCGTCGGCTACCTGGTTCTGTACCCGGGCATGGGCAACTGGAAAGGCATCTTCCCCGGCTACAACGAAGTGGCCGAAGGCAAGCCCTTCGCCAACGGCGAAAGCGGCTGGACCGGTGTCCACCAGTGGGAAAAGGAAATGGACAAGGCCGATCAGCAATACGGCCCGCTGTTCAAGAAATACGCCGCCATGCCCATCGAGGAAGTGGCCAAGGACGAGAAAGCCCTGAAAATGGGTGGTCGTCTCTTTGCCTCCAACTGCTCGGTGTGCCACGGCTCCGACGCCAAGGGCTCCTACGGCTTCCCGAACCTGACCGACGCCGACTGGCGCTGGGGTGGTGAGCCCGAGACCATCAAGACCACCATCCTCGGCGGCCGTCACGGCGTGATGCCGGCCTGGGGCGAAGTAATCGGTGAGCAAGGCGTTCGTGACGTCGCCGCCTTTGTGCGCCAGACCCTGGATGGTCGCGACCTGCCGAAGGACGCCAACGCCAACCCGGAAAACGGCAAAGCCATCTTTGCTGCCAACTGCGTGGCCTGCCACGGTCCGGAAGGCAAGGGCACCCCGGCCATGGGCGCTCCGAACCTGACCCACCCCAACGCGTTCATCTACGGCAGCAGCTTTGCCCAACTGCAGCAGACCATCCGCTATGGTCGCCAGGGCATGATGCCGGCGCAGGAAGAACACCTGGGTAACGACAAGGTCCACCTGCTGGCCGCCTACGTGTACAGTCTCTCCCACAAGGGTGCGACCGAAGCCGAAGGCAAATAAGCAGTACCTATGCCCGCCATGCGCGACGCACTGTCGCACATGGCGGGCAGCTATCAGGCGTACCATATGTGATGTGGCACTAAGATCCCGTTCGGCAAGCACTGATCGGGGCAAGCCAAACAGCCGTGGTACGAGATAGATGAGCGAACAGATCCCCGTCCAGAACATTACCCCTCCCCCGGCAAAAGGCGGTCAAAGCACCGACCTCTACGCCAGCCGCGAAAAGATCTACACCCGAGCCTTCACCGGCCTCTTCCGCAACCTGCGAATGGCAGGGGGCGCCTTCCTCTTCCTGCTCTACTTCGGCACCGTCTGGCTGACCTGGAACGACCGACAGGCCGTCTGGTGGAACCTGCCGGAACGCAAGTTCTACATCTTCGGCGCCACCTTCTGGCCCCAGGACTTCGTCCTCCTGTCCTGGCTGCTGATCATCTGCGCCTTTGGCCTGTTCTTCATCACCGTGTTCGCCGGCCGTGTCTGGTGCGGCTACACCTGCCCGCAGAGCGTGTGGACCTGGATCTTCATGTGGTGCGAGAAAGTCACCGAGGGTGACCGCAACCAGCGCATGAAGCTCGACAAGGCCCCCGCCAGCGCCAACAAATTCCTGCGCAAGTCGGCCAAGCACAGCCTCTGGCTGCTGATCGGCTTCGTCACTGGCCTGACCTTCGTCGGCTACTTCACCCCCATCCGCGACCTGGTGACCGACCTCTTCACCGGCAACGCGGACGGCTGGGCCTACTTCTGGGTCGGCTTCTTCACCCTGGCCACCTACGGCAACGCCGGGTGGTTGCGCGAGCAGGTGTGCATCTACATGTGCCCCTACGCCCGCTTCCAGAGCGTGATGTTCGACAAGGACACCCTGATCGTTTCCTACGACCCGCGTCGCGGCGAATCCCGCGGTCCGCGCAAGAAGAACGTCGACTACAAGGCCCAGGGCCTGGGCGACTGCATCGACTGCACCATGTGCGTGCAGGTCTGCCCCACCGGCATCGACATCCGTGACGGCCTGCAGATCGAGTGCATCGGCTGCGCCGCCTGCATCGACGCCTGCGACAGCATCATGGAGAAGATGAACTATCCCAAGGGGCTGATCAGCTACACCACTGAACACAACCTGAACGGCCAGCAGACGCACCTACTGCGCCCCCGCCTGATCGGTTACGCTGCCGCCCTCGTCGCGATGATCAGCCTGTTCGGCTATGCCGTCAGCGCCCGTTCCCTGGTGGAACTGGACGTCATCAAGGACCGGGTGCTCTATCGCGAAAACGAGCAAGGCCGCATCGAGAACGTCTACACCCTGAAGATCATGAACAAGGCCCAGAAGGACATCGACTTCGTACTCGAAGCCGACGGCCTGGATGGCCTGGTCTACGAGGGCAAGCGCGAGGTGCGTGCCGAGGCAGGCGAAGTCCTGTCCGTACCGGTGGAACTGTCCATCGACCCGGACAAGCTGCCGTCCAGCACCAACACCATTGTCTTCCGCGTCCGCGCGGTGGATGACGCCAGCATCGAGAACGACGCCGACAGCCGCTTCATCGGCCCCAGCGTCCGCTAGAACGGG
The DNA here is from genome assembly GCF_900111835.1 of Metapseudomonas otitidis. Taxonomy (GTDB): domain Bacteria; phylum Pseudomonadota; class Gammaproteobacteria; order Pseudomonadales; family Pseudomonadaceae; genus Metapseudomonas; species Metapseudomonas otitidis. The sequence continues at coordinate 148,054 of NZ_FOJP01000002.1, read as the reverse complement.
AATACCATGCAGTCCGAAGCCCCAAGCCCCTGGTACAAGCAACCCTGGCCGTGGTTCATCCTCGGCATCCTCGGCACCTCCGTGGTGCTGGGGACCACCATGCTGGTAGTCGCCATCAAGAACCCGCCGAGCCTAGTGGCAGACAACTACTACGAGGTCGGCAAGGGCATCAACACCTCCCTGGAGCGCGAGAACCTGGCCCAAAGCCTGGGCATGCGTGCCGAGGTTCGCTTCGACAATGACAGCGGCGAGGTCGAGGTCCGCCTCGACGGCAAGAGCCAGCCCCAGCACCTGGTGCTCAGCCTCCTCTCCCCTACCCAGCCCGAGAAGGATCGCCGCGTCGTGCTCCAACCCAAGGCACCCGGCCTCTACGCCGGACACCTGGAAGACAACATTAGCGGCCGCCGCTTCGTTGAACTGATCGGCCAGGAAGACGGCCAGGACTGGCGTCTCTTCGAAGAAGAAAACCTTGAGGCGGGTGGCGTAACCCAGCTCGGCGAATAAGCCTCGCCCATGCCCGCCCCACTCAACTGCTACCACTGCGGCTTGCCGGTTCCCGCCGGCAGTCCCTACGAGGCCCTCGTGCTGGGAGAGACGAGGGCCATGTGCTGTCCAGGGTGCCAGGCCGTGGCCGAAGCCATCGTCGCCGGCGGCCTGGAGAGCTACTACCGCCATCGCAGCGAGACCGCCGCCAACCCAGATGCCCTCCCCGGCGCCCTGCCGGACGAACTGGCCCTGTTTGACCGCGCGGACGTCCAGCAACCCTTCGTCCAGCACGAAGGCGAACTCAGCGAGACCAGCCTGCTCATCGAAGGCATCAGTTGCGCCGCCTGCGGCTGGCTGATCGAGAAGCACCTGCGGGGCCTGCCAGGCGTTGCCGAAGCGCGCCTCAACCTGTCCAACCACCGGCTCCAGGTGCGCTGGGCCGACAGCCAGATCCCCCTCAGCAGCCTGCTCAAGGAGCTGCGCCGCATCGGCTATGCCGGCCACCCCTACAAGGCCGACGAAGCCGCCGAGCGACTCGCCACCGAGAACCGCCGTGCCATGCGCCAGCTGGGCGTCGCCGGCCTGCTGTGGATGCAGGTGATGATGGCCGCGATGGCCACCTGGCCCGAATTCAACATCGACCTGACGCCGGAGCTGGACAAGATCCTGCGCTGGGTCAGCCTGTTCCTCACCACCCCCATCGTCTTCTACTGCTGCGGCCAGTTTTTCCGCGGCGCGCTCAGGGACCTGCGCACCCGTCACCTGAGCATGGACGTCTCCGTGTCCCTCGCCATCGGCGGCGCCTACGTGGCCGGTATCTGGTCGACGGTCACCGGCACGGGCGAGCTGTACTACGACGCTGTGGGCATGTTCGCCCTCTTCCTCCTGGCCGGCCGCTACCTCGAACGCCGTGCCCGCGAGCGAACGGCCGCCGCCACCGCCCAACTGGTCAACCTGCTGCCCGCCTCCTGCCTGCGGCTGGATGACACCGGACAAGGCCAGCGCATCCTCCTCGACGAGTTGAAGCTGGGCGACCGCGTCCTGGTGCCTCCGGGCGCCCTGATGCCGGCCGACGGCGTGATCCTGGAAGGCCGCTCCAGCGTTGACGAATCCCTGCTCACCGGCGAGTACCTGCCCCTGCCGCGCAACCCGGGCGATGCCGTCACTGCCGGCACGCTCAACGTCGAAGGGCCACTGACCCTCGAAGTCCAGGCCCTGGGCGACAAGACCCGGCTGTCCGCCATCGTGCGCCTGCTGGAACGCGCCCAGGCCGACAAGCCGCGCCTCGCCGAACTGGCGGACAAGGTCGCCCAGTGGTTCCTCATCTTCGTCCTGCTGGCGGCCGCCGTAGTCGGGCTGATCTGGTGGGAAATCGACGCCTCCCGCGCCTTCTGGGTCGTGCTGTCGCTGCTGGTCGCCACCTGCCCCTGCGCCCTGGCCCTGGCCACACCCACCGCCCTCACCACCGCCACCGGCAGCCTGCACAAGCTCGGGCTCCTGCTGACCCGGGGCCATGTGCTGGAAGGGCTGAACCACATCGACACCGTGATCTTCGACAAAACCGGCACTCTCACCGAGGGCCGGCTGACCCTGAGCGCCATCCACCCCCTCGCGAGCCTGGACGGCGACGCCTGCCTGGCCCTGGCCGCTGCACTCGAGAACCGCTCCGAACACCCCATCGCCCGCGCCTTTGGCCGTGCGCCGGTGGCCGCCGACGAAGTGCGCAGCATCCCCGGCAAGGGGCTTGAAGGCCTTGTGGAGGGGCGCCGCCTGCGCATTGGCCAGGCCGACTTCGTCGCCGAACTCGGTGGCTGGGCAGCGCCCGCCATTCCCGGCCAGCAGGGCCAGTGGCTGCTGCTGGGTGATGACAACGGGCCGCTGGCGTGGCTGGTGCTCGATGATCGCCTGCGTGAAGACGCTCCGTTGCTGGTGGAGGCCTGCAAGGCCAAAGGCTGGCGGATCATGCTGCTGTCCGGCGACAGCTCGCCGATGGTCGACGAGATCGCCCGCCAGCTCGGCATTGACGATGCACGCGGCGGCCTCAGCCCGGACGCCAAGCTGGCCGTGCTGCGGGATCTGCACCAGCAAGGCCGGCGTGTGCTGATGCTGGGCGACGGCGTCAATGACGTCCCCGTCCTCGCCGGTGCCGACATCAGCGTCGCCATGGGCAGCGCCACCGACCTGGCCAAGACCAGCGCGGATGCGGTGCTGCTCTCGAACCGGCTGGAAAGCCTGGTCCAGGCGCTGTCGGTCGCCTCGCGCACCCGCCGCATCATCATCCAGAACCTCGCCTGGGCGACGCTGTACAATGGCAGCGTCCTGCCATTTGCCGCGCTGGGCTGGGTCACTCCGCTCTGGGCCGCCTTCGGCATGTCGGTCAGCTCACTGCTGGTCGTGATCAACGCCCTTCGGCTGGCGCGCACCTAGCGGCCAGCCCGGCATCCTCCGCCCTGCCCTGACAACGAGACTCCCGATGCCTGCGCTCTACATCCTCATTCCCGTCGCCATCGGCCTGGTGGGCTTCGCCATCTGGTTGTTCTTCTGGGCAGTGGACAGCGGCCAGTACGACGACCTCGACGGCCCCGCCCACAGCATCCTCTTCGATGATGAAGACCCCAGCCACAAGGCCGGCATCGCCGAGGCGGACGAAGCCGAAAACGCCGAGCAGGACAAGGACCGCGACGGTGCCTGAACTCGCCCCACAACTGGTGTCGGCACTGATTCTCGGCCTACTGGGCGGTGGTCACTGCATCGGCATGTGCGGCGGCCTGATGGGCGCTCTGACCCTGGCCATCCCGCCGGAGCAGCGCGCCCGCCGCCTGCGCCTGCTGCTGGCCTACAACCTCGGACGCATCCTCAGCTACGCCACGGCCGGCCTGCTCATCGGCCTGGCCGGCTGGGCCGTGGCCAACAGCCCGGCAGCACTGGCAATGCGCGTGGTGGCCGGCCTGCTGCTGGTGTGCATGGGCCTCTACCTGGCCGGCTGGTGGAGCGGCCTGACCCGCATCGAAGCACTGGGACGCGGCCTCTGGCGCCACATCCAGCCCGTGGCGAGCCGCCTGCTGCCGGTCTCCACACTGCCCCGCGCCCTGCTGCTCGGCGCGCTCTGGGGCTGGCTGCCGTGCGGCCTGGTCTACAGCACCCTGCTCTGGTCGGCGAGCCAGGGTTCGGCCAGCGACAGCGCGCTGCTCATGCTCGCCTTCGGCCTCGGCACCTGGCCGGTGATGCTGGCAACGGGCCTGGCCGCTGAACGCCTGACCGCCCTGCTGCGCAAGCGCGGTATCCGCATCGCCGGCGGCGTGCTGGTGATCCTGTTCGGCATCTGGACGCTTCCCGGTCCGCACCAGCACTGGTTGATGGGGCACTAAGCCCTCCTGTAGAACCGCTCAACCCCATGCGGCGGGGCTCTGCGACAGCATGACTCAGATCAACAAGCCATGGCCGGGCGGCACCTAGACTCGCGCCACTGACTGCTGATCCTGGATTGCCCGCATGCTCGACGATATCCGCTGGGACTCCGGCCTGATCCGCCGCTACGACGCGGCAGGCCCCCGCTACACCTCCTACCCCACAGCCGTGCAATTCAACGATCGCATCGGCTCCTTCGACCTGCTGCACGCCCTGCGCGACAGCCGCAAGGCGCAGCGCCCGCTGTCGCTTTACGTCCACGTCCCGTTCTGCGCGAACATCTGCTACTACTGCGCCTGCAACAAGGTCATCACCAAGGACCGGGGCCGCGCCCTCCCCTACCTGGAGAAGCTCGAGCGCGAGATCGAACTCATCGCCTGCCACCTCGACCCGCAGCAACGGGTGGAACAACTGCACTTCGGCGGCGGCACCCCCACCTTTCTCAGCCATGACGAGCTGCGCCGCCTGATGGGCCATCTGCGCAAGCACTTCAACCTGCTGGACGACGACTCGGGCGACTACGGCATCGAGATCGACCCGCGCGAAGCCGACTGGTCCACCATGGGCCTGCTGCGTGAGCTGGGCTTCAACCGCGTCAGCCTGGGCGTGCAGGACCTCGATCCGTCCGTGCAGCTCGCGGTGAACCGCCTGCAGAGCCTGTCCGAGACCCGCGGCATCATCGAAGCGGCCCGGACCCTGCAGTTCCGCTCGGTGAACATCGACCTGATCTACGGCCTGCCGCGACAGACTCCGGAGAGCTTCGCCCGTACCGTCGCAGAGGTGATCGCGCTCCAACCCGACCGCCTCTCGGTCTTCAACTACGCCCACCTGCCGGAACGCTTCATGCCCCAGCGGCGCATCCGCAGCGAAGAGCTGCCCAGCCCGGCCCACAAGCTGGAAATGCTCCAGGGCAGCATCGAGCAGCTGACCCGGGCCGGCTACCGCTACATCGGCATGGACCACTTCGCCCTGCCCGACGACGAGCTCTCCATCGCGCAGGAAGACGGCCGCCTGCAACGCAATTTCCAGGGCTACACCACCCATGGCCACTGCGACCTGATCGGCCTGGGCGTCTCTGCCATCAGCCAGGTCGGCGACCTGTACTGCCAGAACGACAGCAACCTCAACACCTACCAGGAAACCCTCGGTGCCGATCAACTGGCCACTCGCCGGGGCCTGTCATGCAATGAGGACGACCGCATCCGCCGCGCCGTGATCCAGCAACTGATCTGCGAGTTCGAGCTGGATTTCGAGATGATCGAATCGCGCTACAACATCGAGTTCAGGGGGTACTTCGACGCCGTGTGGCCCCAGCTCGAAGCCATGGCGCGGGACGGGCTGATCAGCCTCACCGATCGCCGCATCGACATCCAGCCCACCGGCCGGCTGCTGGTGCGCTCGGTGTGCATGCTGTTCGACCACTACCTCACCCCGGAAACCACCCAGCGTTTCTCCCGGGTGATCTGAAGAAACCCGCCCCGAACGGGGCGGGCCTTTGACTCACTTCATGGCCAGGCTCATCGCCTTGACCGACTGCTCATCGCTGAGCTTCGACTCCTTCATTGCCTTGCGCAGGTTGACCAGCGCCGTGGTCAGCGCGGAGTTAAGGCTGGCCAATTCGCCACGCAGTTGTTGCTGACGCAGCTTGCGGGTTTCCTCGTCCAGGCTGCTGTCCGTCGCCACCTCCTGCAGCTCCTTCTGCTTCTCCTGCACCTGCTCCCGCAAGCGGCGGATCATCTTGAGGATCTGCTTGATGACATCCGGCAGGCCGCTCTCGTCGATGTCATCGTTCTTGCCCGTCCCTTCGGAACGCGCCACCCCTTCCTTGGAGAGGCTTACCTTCACACCAGGCTGCTCGGCAGCAGTGGCACTGCCGGCTGCCTTGGCCTCTTCCGTCTGGGCCGTCTCCTGCGCACCCTCGGCCTTGGCGCTACGGAGCGCCGTGGCATGCTGGCTGGAGAAGGGCCAGCCGGAAATGTCGATCCTCATGACATGCACTCCCTCGTAATCACGCCAGGTTTTCGGCACTGCACGGATGAACTTGAGTCGTTTCGCAGGAGGCGTTTTTCTGGCCCTCGGCCCCCGGCCTGCGTTACCCTTACGCCTTCTACGTGTTTGCCATGAAGGAAACCTGGATGTCCGAGATCATCAAGGCGCGCAACCTGCCCCAGGCCCACTGCAAGGACTGCAGCCTCGCCGCCCTGTGCCTGCCCCTTTCGCTGAACATGGAGGACATGGACTCGCTCGACGAAATCGTCAAGCGTGGCCGCCCCCTGAAGAAAGGCGACTTCCTGTTCCGCCAGGGCGACACTTTCGAGTCGGTATTCGCCGTGCGCTCCGGCGCCCTGAAGACCTTCGGCCTGACCGACTCGGGTGAAGAGCAGATCACCGGCTTCCACCTGCCCAGCGAACTGGTCGGCCTGTCCGGCATGGACACCGAGCTGTACCCGGTTTCCGCCCAGGCGCTGGAAACCACCTCGGTCTGCGAGATCCCCTTCGAGCGCCTCGACGAACTGTCCGTCCAGCTGCCGCAACTGCGCCGCCAGCTGATGCGCGTGATGAGCCGCGAGATCCGCGACGACCAGCAGATGATGCTGCTGCTCTCCAAGAAGACCGCCGACGAGCGCATCGCCACCTTCCTGGTCAACCTGTCCGCCCGCTTCCGCGCCCGTGGTTTCTCGGCCAACCAGTTCCGCCTGGCCATGTCGCGCAACGAGATCGGCAACTACCTCGGCCTGGCGGTTGAGACTGTCTCCCGCGTGTTCACCCGCTTCCAGCAGGGCAACCTGATCGCCGCCGAAGGCAAGGAAGTCCACATCCTCGACCCCATCGAGCTCTGCGCCCTCGCCGGCGGCAGCATCGAAGGCTGATCCACCGTGCCGGCGCCCGCCGGCACGTTCCTTTCCTCTCACCTCCTCCAGCAGGCTGTTGCGATGAACTTCGACGCCCTCGATATCAAGACCCTGATCCGTCCCGTGGTGGACTTCCCCAAGCCCGGCGTGGTGTTCCGCGACATCACCCCGCTCTTCCAGTCCCCGCGCGGCCTGCGCCTGGTGGTGGACAGCTTCGTCCAGCGTTACGTGGAGGCGGACTTCAGCCACATCGGCGCCATGGACGCCCGGGGCTTCCTGATCGGCTCGATCGTCGCCTACGCCCTGAACAAGCCCCTGGTGCTGTTCCGCAAGCAGGGCAAGCTGCCGGCCGACGTGCTCGCCGAGGGCTACCAGACCGAATACGGCGAAGCCTTCCTCGAAGTGCATGCCGACAGCCTGTGCGACGGCGACAAGGTCCTGATCTTCGATGACCTGATCGCCACCGGCGGCACCCTGCTCGCCGCCGCCAGCCTCGTACGCCGCATGGGCGCCAGGGTGGTCGAGGCCGCCGCCATCATCGACCTGCCGGAACTGGGCGGCTCCGAGCGCCTGCAGGACGCCGGCATTCCCACCTTCGCCCTCACCGCCTTCCGCCTCGACGAAAAGTAATCGCCCTCCGGGCCGTCCTCGCGCGGCCCGTCTTCCCACCTCCGCATCCCCTCCCCTACGCCTCAGCCCATCACGACCCGCCGAAAGTTGGTCCGCGCCAGCGGGCAAAACCTGCGTTAATCCTCAACAGTTACATCGATCAATGACACAGTCGAACGTGTCACCCAAAGCCAGACAACAACATGGGACGGCTCCCAATCGAGAGGATCCACGCATGACCACCGCAACCGCCAACCTGCCCAAGGCCAACTTCCCCGTCCGCCGCATGGACTTCAGCTTCGCCAGGACCCAGAAATACTGGTGGAGCGGTGATCCCTTCATGAGCCACTTCATGAACAACCTGTCCTCGCTGTTCCCTTATGGCGAGAAGTTCTTCGTCGACAGCGTGCGCGCCGTCCGCGACCAGATCAGCGACCCGCAGCTGCAAAAGGACATCAGCGCCTTCATCGGCCAGGAGGCCATGCACTCCAAGGAACATGCCACCTACAACGACTACGCCGCCGAGCACGGCATCGACCTGGAGCGCCTTGAGCTGCGCATCAAGGTGCTGCTCGAATGGGTCACCCGCTTCACCACCAAGCGCCAGCGACTGGCAGCCACCTGCGCCCTGGAACACTTCACCGCCACCATGGCCGAGCAGTTGCTGCGCCGCGAAGACCTCAGCACCCAGATGGACGACACCCGGATGTACCAACTGTGGATGTGGCACGCCGTCGAAGAGAACGAACACAAGGCCGTGTGCTACGACGCCTACATGGCGGTCGGTGGCGGCTACTTCGAGCGCGTCATCACCATGGCACTCACCAGCGTGATGTTCATCGGCGTAATCGGCGCCTTCCAGTTCCACCTGCTGCGCAAGGACGGCCAACTGTTCAACCTGCGCAGCTGGGCCCGCGGCCTGAAGACCCTGTTCGGCCCGCGCACCGGCTACTTCCCGCGCATGATCAAGCCCTACCTGGACTACTACCGTCCTGGCTTCCATCCCTTCGACCATGAAACCAAGGCCCTGGAAAGCCGCTGGAAGGAACGCCTCGGCTTCACCGGCTGAGCCACCGTCCGCCCATGAAAAAGCCCGGCATCGCCGGGCTTTTCCGTCTCAGCGCAAGCCACTCAGAGGCCCATCGCCTCCAGGCTCTGCAACACCGCTGCACCGGTGAACAAGTAGAGAATCTGCTCCTCCGCCTCCTGGCGAATCTCCGCCTGCCGCTCGGGCTCGCCGATGAAGTCCAGGGACATCTGGAACAGGTTGCGACTGATCAGGCTGGACACCCGCCGCACCACCCCCTCGCTCACCTGGGCCGGCAGCAGGCGGAACTCGATGATGTCCTCGGCCATGTCCTCGGCGAACTCGTCCATTACCTGCCGCAGCGCCTCGCGCAGTACCGGCGAGGCACCGTGCAATTCGCGCACACCGATGATGAAGGCCTCGGCGTGCCCCGCCACGAAATCGAAGAACAGATCCACCGTCTCGTGACAGACCCGCCGCCCCCGCCCCATGTCGATGCCCAGCAACTGTGGCGATGCCGGCCCGCTCGCCTGCACCGCACGCTCCGCAGCCTCACGGCGCAGGTCGCGCAGAGGTTGGCGCAGCTCGCTGGAAATGCTGCGGATGATCGCCAACCCCAGGTCATCCACGTCCTTGAAGTGGCGATAGAAGGTGTTGGGGTTGAGCCCCGCCTCGCGCGCCAGTTCGCGCAGGCCCAGGCTGCTCAGGCTGCGGCTCTGGGACGACAGTCGCAGCGCCGCCTCCATCAGCAGGCGTTTGCCGGGGGCGGGAGGGGTGCGATCCGGAGCCAGCTGCTCCTCATCGACCACTGAATCCATGTCTGGCCCTACCTTAGGTTGGTTGTCCGGGAATGGCTTGCTGGCGAGTATACAGATGTCTACATTGGTATACAGCTGTATACGCGAAAACAATCATAACAGGAGCCTCTCCATGAACGCGCCCGTCACGCCCACACCCCCTGCCCGTCACTGCAAGATCGCCATCATCGGCTCCGGCTTCTCCGGCCTCGGCATGGCCATCCGCCTCAAGCAGACCGGCGAGAACGACTTCCTCATGTTCGAGAAAGAGGCCGGCGTCGGCGGCACCTGGCGGGTCAACAACTACCCGGGCTGCGGTTGCGACGTGCAATCCCACCTCTACTCCTTCTCCTTCGAGCCGAACCCGGAATGGACGCGCATGTTCGCCAAGCAGGGCGAGATCAAGGCCTACCTGGAACGCTGCTGGGAGAAGTACCGCCTGCAGGACAAGACCCTGCTGGAAACCGAGATCAAGCGCCTGGCCTGGAGTGACGAGCAGGAGATCTGGCAGATCGAAGACGCTGCCGGCAACCACTACACCGCTCAATTCGTGGTGTCCGGCATGGGCGCCCTGTCCACTCCCTCCATTCCCCACCTGCCGGGCATGGAGAACTTCACCGGCAAGAGCTTCCACTCCCAGCAGTGGGACCACGACTACGACCTCACCGGCAAGCGTGTCGCCGTGATCGGCACCGGCGCCTCCGCCATCCAGTTCGTCCCGCAGATCCAGAAGCAGGTCGCCCACCTCGACCTCTACCAGCGCACCGCCCCCTGGGTGATGCCCAAGCCGGACCGCGCCATCAGCGAGCGCGAGCGTAACCGCTTCCGCAGCTTCCCCCTGGCGCAGAAGCTCTGGCGCGGCCTCATCTACACCGTGCTGGAAAGCCGCGTGGTCGGCTTCGCCCTGACCCCCAAAGTGATGAAGCTCGCCGAGCTGTATGCCAAGCACTACATCAAGCGCAAGATCAACGACCCCGCCCTGCGCGCCAAGGTCACGCCCGACTACACCATGGGCTGCAAGCGCGTGCTCATCTCCAACGACTACTACCCGGCCCTCAACCAGCCGAACGTCGACGTCATCACCGACGGCATCCAGGAGATCCGCGCCAACAGCATCGTCACCCGTGACGGCCAGGAGCGCACCGTGGACGCCATCATCTACGGCACCGGTTTCACCCCCAGCGACCCGCTGCCACGCGGCGTGGTGTTCGGCCGGGGCGGCGTCGACCTGCTCGACACCTGGCCGCAAGGTCCGGAAGCCTACAAGGGCACCCTCACCGCCGGCTTCCCCAACCTGTTCTTCCTCATGGGCCCCAACACCGGCCTTGGCCACAACTCCATGGTCTACATGATCGAATCGCAGATTCACTACGTGCTCGGCGCCCTCGACCTGCTCAAGACCCGCCACCTGCAGAGCCTGGAGGTCAAGCGCGACGTCCAGGACCGCTTCAACGGCAAGCTCCAGGGCAGCCTCGGCAACACCGTGTGGAACGCCGGCGGCTGTATGAGCTGGTACATCCACCCGGTCAGCGGCCGCAACTGCACCGTCTGGCCCGGCTTCACCTGGCGCTTCCGCCTGCTGACCCGCAACTTCGACCCCGCCGCCTACCACTTCAGCCGGCAGCAGCCGGTCCACGCCGGCCAGGGGCCCCTGGCCTTCCAGAACGCCGCCCCGCAGGAGGTGACCGCATGAAGTCCTTCGAGAACAAAGTGGCCGCCATCACCGGCGCCGGCTCCGGCATCGGCCGCGCCCTGGCCTACGCCCTCGCCCGCCAGGGCTGCCACCTGGCCCTGTCCGACGTGAATGTCGAAGGCCTGGCGGAAACCGCCGATCAGGCCCGCAAGCTCGGCGTCACGGTCACCCACACCCCGGTCAACGTCGCCGACCGCGAAGCCATGCACGCCTGGGCCGACCAAGTGGTGCTCGACCATGGCCACGTCAACCTGATCTTCAACAACGCCGGTGTCGCCCACGCCGGCACCGTCGAAGGCAGCGACTACGCCGAGTACGAATGGATCATGAACATCAACTTCTGGGGCGTGATGCACGGCACCAAGGCCTTCCTGCCGCACATCAAGGCCACCGGCGAAGGCCACGTGGTCAACGTCTCCAGCGTGTTCGGCCTGTTCGCCCAGCCGGGCATGAGCGCCTACAACGCCACCAAGTTCGCCGTGCGCGGCTTCACCGAAGCCCTGCGCCAGGAGCTGGACATGGAAGGCTGCGGCGTCTCCGCCAGCTGCGTGCACCCCGGCGGCATCAAGACCAACATCGCCAAGACCGCGCGCATGAACGCCAGCCTCGCCCGCGTCACCGGCCAGGAGGCCGACCAGGCCCGCAAGCAGTTCAACGACCAGCTGCTGCGCACCACCCCCGACAAGGCCGCCTCGGTGATCCTGCGCGGCGTGCTGCGCGACAGCCGACGCATCCTCATCGGCGCCGACGCCTGGGCCCTGGACGGCATGCAGCGCCTGCTGCCGACCCTCTACCAGCGCCTGGTCACCACCTCCATGCGCCTGGCCGCCCGCTTCGCCCCCAAGCCCCGCAACCGCGAGCGGGAAGCGCAGAACCTGGCTGACTGATGCCCCACGGCTGCCGGGGCAGCAATGCCCCGAACGCCAAGCGAGCACCCACAAAAAAGGGAGGCCCAAGGCCTCCCTTCTTCATTCACCGCACGCTCAGAGGGCGGCGATGGCAGCCGCGTAGTTCGGCTCGTCGGCGATCTCGGCGACCAGCTCGCTGTGCAGCACCTTGTCGTTCTCGTCCAGCACCACCACGGCACGGGCGGCGACGCCGGCCAGGGGGCCGCTGGAGATGGCCACGCCATAGTCCTTGAGGAACTGGGCGCCACGCATGGTGGACAGGTTGATCACGTTCTCCAGGCCTTCGGCACCGCAGAAGCGGCTCTGGGCAAACGGCAGGTCAGCGGAAATGCACAGCACCACGGTGTTGGCCAGCTTGCTGGCTTCGGCGTTGAACTTGCGCACGGAGGTGGCACAGGTGGGGGTGTCCACGCTCGGGAAGATGTTCAGCACCTTGCGCTTGCCGGCCAGGCTGGCCAGGGTCACGTCGGCCAGGTTGCTGCCAACCAGGCTGAACGCCGGCGCCTGGGCGCCCTTGGCCGGCAGTTGGCCGTCGACGGAAACCGGGTTGCCCTTGAGGGTTACTTGAGCCATTTGGATTGTCCTTCTTAGTGATGGGTTGTACGGCACAGCAAGTTGGAGGCCGCAGGATAATGAATTCCGACCGGCAAGTCAGACTTTCGATCACCCTCGGCCATGACGCTGGCTCCCGCGCGGCTCAGGTGGCCTCGCGGAGCACGTCCAGCAGCGGTTGCAGGGAGTAGCCCAGGCGCGGCGCCAGGGCTTCGGCGCGGGCTCGGAGGGCCGTCTGGTCGAGGTGCTGGTCCAGGTCCGCCGGGATGATCAGCACCACGTTGCCCTCCTTCACCGGACACTCCCAGTAGTGACGGTGGAACAGCCCGCGCAGCAGCGCTGCTCCCAACGGGCGGCCATCGTCGCCGGCCCACTGGTTGATCACCAACCAGCCGCCCGGGTTGAGGCGCTTCTGGCAGTCCTCCAGGAAGCGCCAGGCCAGGTGGCCAACGCCCGGGCCGGTGTCGGTGTAGAGGTCGACGAAGATCAGGTCGGCCGTCTCGGTCGTCGGCAGCAGCTCCAGGGCATCGCCGATCCGCACCGTCAGGCGCGGGTCGTCGTCCAGCCCCAGGTACTCCATGGCGAGGCGCGGCACGTCCGGGCGCAGCTCCACCACTTCCACGTCATCCAGCGGCAGGAACTTCATGCACGCCTGGGTCAGGGTGCCAGCGCCCAGGCCGAGGAACAGCGCGCTCTCCGGCGCCTCGTGGCACAGCGCCCCCACCAGCATGGCGCGGGTGTAGTCGTACTCCAGCCAACTGGGATCGGCGGTGAAGACACAGCTCTGCTCCACCGCCTCGCCGAATTCGAGGAAGCGGTAGTCGCCCACTTCCAGTACCCGGATCACGCCGAAGGCATCGTGCACCTCGGCGAGCAATCGCTCCTCGCGCATCCCCTCTCCCCACGCCCTGTGACAATTCGCACCAGGGTCGCGCCACAACGGCGCCGTTTGCCATTGAAGCGAAGTGCACGCACCTCGCCATAATCCGTCCAGGCCAAGGCCCGGCAAAAAAGCCCGAGAAGAATACCAGCCAAGAGGTGCTTTCCCCATGTACGCCATCATCGGCGCCGGCCCCGCCGGCCTGAGCGCGGCCCGCCAGCTGCAACGCCACGGCATTCCCTTCGTCGGCTTCGAGCAGCACCAGGACGTCGGCGGGCTCTGGGACATCGAAAACCCCCACAGCACGCTCTACGAATCGGCGCACCTGATCTCCTCGAAGCGCACCACCGAGTTCAGCGAATTCCCCATGGCCGACGACGTGGCGCCCTACCCGCACCACCGCGAGATGCGCCGCTACTTCCACGACTACGCGCGGCACTTCGGCCTGCATGGGCACTACCAGTTCGGCACCACGGTGGAACGCATCGAGCCCCAGGGCGAAGGCTGGCGCGTACGCACTCGCCAGGCGGGCCAGGCACGGGAGTGGCAGGTGGACGGAGTGCTGATCGCCAGCGGCACGCTGCACACCCCCAACCAGCCGCCGCTGCCGGGCCACTTCGCCGGCGAGCAGCTGCATTCGGCGCAGTACCGCTCGGCGGCGGTATTCGAGGGCAAGCGCGTGCTGGTGATCGGCTGCGGCAACTCCGCCTGTGACATCGCCGTGGACGCGGTGCACCGCGCCCGCTCGGTGGACCTCTCGGTACGCCGGGGCTACTACTTCCTGCCCAAATTCCTGCTCGGCCGGCCCATCGACACCTTCGGCGGCGCAGTGAAGCTGCCTCGCCCGCTCAAGCAGCGCCTCGACGCCGCCCTGGTGCGCGCGCTGATCGGCAAGCCCTCGGACTACGGCCTGCCCGACCCGGACTACCGGCTCTACGAGGCGCACCCGGTGGTGAACTCTCTGGTACTGCACCACCTCGGCCATGGCGACATCCGTGCGCGCCCCGACGTGCAGGCGGTCGAAGGCCACGGCGTCACCTTCAGCGACGGCCAGCGGGGCGACTACGACCTCATCCTGCAAGCCACCGGCTACCGCCTGGACTACCCCTTCATCAGCCGCGACGCGCTGAACTGGCGCGAGGACGCCGACGCGCCGGCGCTGTACCTGAACATCTTCCATCCCCGGTACGACAACCTGTTCATGCTCGGCATGGTCGAGGCCTCCGGCCTGGGCTGGCAGGGCCGCGCGGAGCAGGCCGAGCTGGTGGCGCTGTTCATCCGCCAGCGCCAGGCCGGCGCCGCCTCCGCCGAACACCTGGCCCGGACCAAGGCCGAGCGAGCCGGCCAGCGCGTGGACGGCGGCTACGCCTACCTGCCCCTGGCGCGCATGGCCTACTACGTACACAAGGACAGCTACCGCGCCGCCCTGCGCCAGCACATCGACGCCCTGCGCCGCGACCTGGCCGATGCCCCGCAAGGGCGACACGCCCCGGCCTGATCGCGGGCCGGCGGGGCTTTCGGTTACCATTCGCCATCGCCCCGCCCGCCCCTTTCGAGCCCTCGATGAACGACACCTCGCACCACGCCCCCTGGAGCCCGGACAGCTGGAGAACCCGGCCCATCCTGCAACAACCTGTCTACCCCGATGCCGCCCGCCTGGCCCAAGTCGAGCAGACCCTGGCCAGCTACCCGCCGCTGGTGTTCGCCGGCGAGGCCCGCGAACTGCGCCGGCAGTTCGCCGAGGTCACCGAAGGGCGCGCCTTCCTGCTGCAGGGTGGCGACTGCGCCGAGAGCTTCGCCGAGTTCTCCGCCGCGAAGATCCGCGACACCTTCAAGGTGCTGCTGCAGATGGCCATCGTCATGACCTTCGCCGCCGGCTGCCCGGTGGTGAAGGTGGGGCGCATGGCCGGCCAGTTCGCCAAGCCGCGCTCGGCCAATGACGAGACCATCGGTGGCGTCACCCTGCCCGCCTACCGGGGCGACATCGTCAACGGCATCGGCTTCGACGAAGCCAGCCGCATCCCCGACCCGGAACGCCTGCTGCAGGCCTACCACCAGTCCACCGCCAGCCTGAACCTGCTGCGCGCCTTCGCCCAGGGCGGCTTCGCCGATGTGCACCAGGTGCACCAGTGGAACCTCGACTTCATCGCCAACTCGGCGCTGACGGAGAAGTACAGCCAGCTCGCCGACCGCATCGACGAGACCCTCGCCTTCATGCGCGCCTGCGGCCTGGACAGTGCCCCGCAACTGCGCGAAGCGAGCTTCTTCACCGCCCACGAAGCACTGCTGCTGAACTACGAACAGGCCTTCGTGCGCCGCGACAGCCTCACCGGCGGCTGGTACGACTGCTCCGCCCACATGCTCTGGATCGGCGACCGCACCCGCCAGCTGGACGGTGCCCACGTCGAGTTCCTGCGCGGCGTCGGCAACCCCATCGGCGTCAAGGTCGGTCCGAGCATGCCGAGCGAAGACCTGATCCGCCTGATCGACATCCTCAACCCGGACAACGACCCGGGCCGCCTCAACCTCATCGTGCGCATGGGCGCCGAGAAGGTCGGCGAGCACCTGCCGCGGCTGATCCGCACCGTGCAGGCCGAGGGCCGCAAGGTGCTGTGGAGTTCGGACCCGATGCACGGCAACACCATCAAGGCCTCCAGCGGCTACAAGACCCGTGACTTCGCCATCATCCTTTCCGAGGTCAAGCAGTTCTTCCAGGTGCACCAGGCCGAAGGCAGCCATGCCGGCGGCATCCACATCGAGATGACCGGGCAGAACGTCACCGAGTGCATCGGTGGCGCCCGCCCCATCACCGAAGACGGCCTCTCCGACCGCTACCACACCCACTGCGACCCGCGCCTGAACGCCGACCAGTCCCTGGAGTTGGCCTTCCTCATCGCCGAGACGCTGAAGCAGATCAGGCGGTAACGGCTGGCAGTCGCCCATGAAAAAGCCCGGCCTGAGCCGGGCTTTTTCACATCAGCGCCTCGTGCCGGCTCAGGC
This sequence comes from Metapseudomonas otitidis, assembly GCF_900111835.1. Taxonomy (GTDB): domain Bacteria; phylum Pseudomonadota; class Gammaproteobacteria; order Pseudomonadales; family Pseudomonadaceae; genus Metapseudomonas; species Metapseudomonas otitidis. Next base: position 131,842 of record NZ_FOJP01000002.1, on the reverse strand, counting down.
CAGCTCGGCCACCACGGCGGCCAGTGCCTGGGCCGGGTCGGCGGCCTGGCTGATGGGGCGGCCGATCACCAGGTAGTCGGAACCGGCGTCCAGCGCCTGGCGCGGCGTGAGGATGCGACGCTGGTCGTCCTGAGCACTGCCCGCCGGGCGGATGCCGGGGGTGACCAGTTGCAGCGACGGGTGCGCCGCCTTGAGGGCCGGTGCCTCCTGGGCCGAGCAGACCAGGCCGTCCATGCCGGCCTTCTGCGCCAGGGCCGCCAGGCGCAGCACCTGCTCCTGGGGCTCGATGTCCAGGCCGATGCCGGCCAGGTCCTCGCGCTCCATGCTGGTCAGCACGGTGACGCCGATCAGCAGCGGCTTGGGCCCATTGAACTTGTCCAGGGTCTCACGGCAGGCCGCCATCATGCGCAGGCCGCCGGAGCAGTGCACGTTGACCATCCACACGCCCATCTCGGCAGCGGCCTTGACGGCCATGGCGGTGGTGTTGGGGATGTCGTGGAACTTGAGGTCGAGGAACACCTCGAAGCCGCGCTCGCGCAGGGTGGCGACGATGTCCGAAGCGCAGCTGGTGAACAGCTCCTTGCCCACCTTCACCCGGCACAGCGTCGGGTCGAGCTGGTCGGCCAGCTTCAACGCGGCTTCGCGGGTGGGGAAATCGAGGGCGACGATGATGGGCGTCTGGCAGGCGGACATGGGCGGGCTCTCTGGCAAGTCAAAACGGCGCGCATTGTAGCGGAAGCCCACGCGCGCCGCTGCCCCGGTGATCCCGCTAGAGGGCGCCTCTAAAAACGTAGGCGAGGCCGTCAGCGCAAGGCAAAAACAGGCGAAAAAGCGCAGTTTACGTGGTGTAAATGAGCATTTTGAGCCTGTTTTTAACGCCGCGATGACAACGCAGGTAGTTTTTAGAAGTGTCCTAGAGGTGGTCGAGGGCGAAGGCAGTCATGAAACCAGCCAGGGTGATCAGCCCGGTCCAGGCGTGGGTGCTCTCGAAGGCTTCGGGAATCAGCGTATCCACCAGCATGCAGAGCACCGCACCAGCGGAGAACGCCAGGGCGAAGCCGAGCCAGACCGGCGGCAGGTCACTCATCAGCCCTGGCCCAGCCATGGCCGCCAGGCCCGACAGCAGCACGATGCTGCCCCACAGGCCGAACACGAACCCCGCGCCGCGCTGCTCCTCGCGCAGGCCGGCGGCACTGGCCAGGCCCTCCGGCAGGTTGGAGAGGAAGATCGCCACCAGCATCAGCAGGCTGACCTGCCCGCCATCCAGCAGGCCAAGCCCGAGACCGAGGGATTCGGGAATGCCGTCGAGGAAAGCCCCCACCGCGATCAACAGCGCCGCCATGGAACTGGCACCGCCGCTGCGGGCACGATGATGCGCCTCCCAGCGGTCCAGCCACTGGCTGGCCAGGACGAACAGCACGCCCCCCGCCACCATCCCGCCCAGGGTCGCGCCCAGCCCGCCCAGGCGCTCGGCCTCGGGAATCTGCCCGAAGCACAAGGCGGCGATGAGCACCCCGCTGCCATAGGCCATGATCGACGCCGTCACCTTCGGCGGCAGGGTCACCCAGTAGCCGATGGCGGCGCCCAGCAACAGGCTGCTGGCGGCGAGCCAGCCCCAGAAGCCGGCGAGCAGAGTGGTGGAAAGCTCCATGGATCGTCCTTCTATCGGGGTGCGGTAACGCGCGAGGCGCCCATAACTACCCCATCCGCCGCAGGAAAGCAGCCCACGGCGGAATGATTCGGCCTCACGAGCGGCGCCTTTCGTATCAAGCACGATACAAAGCCGACACGCCCCGGACACGCCACTGCGCGAGCCTCACGCCGCGTTGGCCGGCCCACGCCCGGCGGAGTAGCATGAGCGCCAGCCGACCCAGCCCCGAGCCGACGCCCCTCCCGTAGCAACCGGGGCCCGGCGCCCCGCCAGATGGCAGCCCTTCCATGCACAACCCGCCCAACACCCCTGCCGAGACCCGCCGCTGGAGCACCCGCGCCCTGCTGGTGGACGACGACGTGCCGATCCGCGACCTGCTCTGCGACTACCTGGCCCGCTTCAACATCGAAGCGGTGGGCGTGGCCGACGGCCAGGCCATGCGCGAGACGCTGGCCGCCGAACCGTTCGACGTGGTGGTGCTGGACCTGATGCTGCCCGGTGAAGATGGCCTCTCCCTGTGCCGCTGGCTGCGCAGCGAGTCGGACATCCCGATCCTCATGCTCACCGCCCGCTGCGAACCCACCGACCGCATCATCGGCCTGGAACTGGGCGCCGATGACTACATGGCCAAGCCGTTCGAGCCCCGCGAACTGGTGGCGCGCATCCAGACCATCCTGCGCCGCGTGCGCGACGACCGCGAAGGCCTGCGCGCCGACCAGCGCGCCAGCATCCGCTTCGACGCCTGGCGCCTCAACGGCGTGCTGCGCCAGCTGCACTCCCCCGAGGGGCTGGTGGTGCCACTGTCCAACGCCGAATTCCGCCTGCTCTGGGTGTTCCTCGAACGCCCGCGCCGGGTGCTCAGCCGCGAACAGCTGCTGGATGCCGCCCGGGGTCGTTCCATCGAGGCCTTCGACCGCAGCATCGACCTGCTGGTCTCGCGCCTGCGACAGAAGCTCGGGGATGACCCCAAGTCCCCGCGCCTGATCAAGACCGTGCGCGGCGAAGGCTACCTGTTCGACGCCCGGGAGATCGGCTGATGCGCAAGGCCGACACGCTGTTCGCCCGGCTGTTCGGCCTGTTCCTGGCGGCCATCGTGCTCGCCCACCTGCTGGCCTTCCTCTGGTTCAGCCAGTACGGCAAGCCCCCCGGTCGCGACGGCCCGCCTCCTCCGCCGCCACCCGGCGCCACTCACACCCAGGGCCCGCCGCCACGCCCACCGATGTTCGGCGGCCCCTGGGTGCCGCTGACCTTCCAGTTCGTCTGCCTGATCGGTGCCGCCTGGTACGGCGCACGCCTGCTGTCACGCCCCATCCGCCGCCTGGCCAACGCCGCCGACCGCCTCAGCGAAGACCTGGAAAGCCCCGCGCTCTCCGAAAGCGGCCCCTGGGAAACCCGCCAGGCCGCCCACGCCTTCAACCGCATGCAGGCGCGCATCCGCGAACAGGTGGCCCAACGCAGCCGCATGCTCGCTGCGGTGTCCCACGACCTGCGCACGCCCATTGCACGGGTCAAGTTGCGGGTCGAACAGGTGGAGGACGCCAACCTGCGCGGACGCATCGAGCAGGACCTGGGCGAGATGATCGCCATGCTCGATGCCACCCTCAGCTACCTGCACCAGCAACGCGCCGACGAATCGCTGCAGATGTTCGACCTCCAGGCCCTGGTGGAATCCATGGCCGAGGATGCCCAGGACCGGGGCGCCGACGTGCGCGTCGAAGGCCGCTGCTCGCCCCTGCGCGCCCAGCCCATGGCCCTGCGCTCGTGCCTCAGCAACCTGGTGGAGAACGCCCTGCGCTACGCCGGCCACGCGGTCATCCGCCTGGAGGACAGCCCGGCCGAAGTCCGTGTGAAGGTCAGCGATCACGGCCCCGGCATTGCCCCCGAGCAGCGCGAGGCGGTGTTCGAACCCTTCTTCCGCCTGGAAGGTTCCCGCAACCGCAGTTCCGGGGGCGTCGGCCTGGGGCTGACCATCGCCCGCGAAGCCGCGCGTCGCCAGGGCGGCGAGCTGACCCTGGGGGAAAACCCCGGCGGCGGCCTGCTGGCCACCCTGCGCATCCCCCGTCACTGAGCCCGGCCGCGCTGTCGCAACGCCGATACAAAGCGCACACACCGCCGACACGCCCGCCCCTGAGCCTGGGAGAACCGGAGGACCCTCTTCCGGTCGTGCCATCCCTCTCACAGGAGTGATCCCATGATCAGTGGCGTCAGTGGTTACTCGGGCTACAGCAGCTACAGCAGCTATGGCTCGACGCTCAGCGCGCGGAGCACCGCCAGCGGCAACGCCGGCAGTTGCGCCCCGAGCCAGGGCAACAAGGTGCAGGAAAAGCTCTTCAGCCTGCTGGACAGCAACGGCGACGGCAGCGTCGCCAAGGACGAGCTGAGCACGGCGCTGGACAGCGCCAAGGAAAGCGACAGCAGCCTCACCATCGACATCGATGACCTGTTCAGCCAGCTGGATGCCAACGGCGACGGCTCCATCAGCCAGGACGAGACCGCCGCCCTCGCCCCGCCACCTCCCCCGCCGGGCGGTGGTGGAGGCCCGATGGGCGCCGGTGGCGGCAAGCCGGAAGACCTGTTCGGCGAGCTGGATACCGACGGCAACGGCAGCATCAGCCAGGACGAGCTGACCAGCGCCCTGGGCGAGAACAGCGATGTGGACAGCAGCGAACTGTTCGCCGCCCTGGACAGCGACGGCGACGGCAGCCTGAGCGCCAAGGAAAGCGCCGCCCTTGCCCCGCCGCCGCCCCCGCCAGGCGGCATGGGTGGTCCGCGCGCTGCGGACGGCAACAGCGAGGAACTGTTCGGGCAACTGGATGCCGACGGCAATGGCAGCGTCAGCCAGCATGAGCTCAGCGCGCTGTTCGGCCAGTCCGACAGCAGCAGCGCTGGTAACAGCACCAGCAGCAGCGACCAGGATGTCTACGCCAAGCTGGTGGCCTCCCTGCTCAAGCAGTACGAGAGCAGCAACACCGCCTACACCACCCGCGTGGGCAGCCAGCTGTCCACGGCGGCCTGAGCCGGCGACAAAAAAGGCCGGCCCCTTTCGGGAGCCGGCCTTCTGGCACTGCAGCGTGGGTTACTCCTGCGGAGCGGCCTCTTCGGCCTCGCCTTCGCCCATGCCTTCCATACCCTCCATACCTTCCATGCCCTCCATGCCGCCCATCTCGGGCTGGGCACCCAGGGCACCGCCCAGGCCGCCTGCCATGGCCATGGCCATGCCGGCGAACTCTTCCACGGTCATCTTCTTGCCGTTGAAGTCCACCTGGCCGTCGGCGTAGTGCAGGCGGGAGCGGATGGTCTCGCCCTCCAGCGCCACCAGGTTGGTGGACAGCAGCATGCCGCTGGCCATCTCGGTGGTCATGGAGGCCTGCTGGGCGATCAGCTCCTGGTCTTCCTCGCCGTCCAGGGCGGCTTTCAGGCTGACGATGTCGCTGATCATCGGTTTGGACAGGCTCAGCTCCATGTCCAGGCCCGTGACGATCTCGCGGGCTACCTGGTCAGGCGCTTGCTCGAAGGAGCTGGGCTTGGCCAGTTGCACGCCCAGGCTCAGGCGGCTTTCGCCGTTGGCGGTCTTGAAGCTGAACTTGTCCAGGGCGATGGCCGGCTTGGCGTCGAGCATGCGCACCAGGTCGGCCTGGGCCTGCTTCTGCTGGGCTTCGTCGAGGGCATCCAGGTTGGGCTCGGCGCCGGCACCGGCCTTTTCCACCACGCTGGCGTACAGCTCGGACAGGGACTTGAGCGCGGCGGCGTCGATGTTCTTCACGCTCCACACCATCTCGGTGTTGCCCACCGGCTTGTCCTTGTAGCGAACGCCGGCGGCGAAGGTCAGGCTGCCTTCGATGTTGCTGCCGTTGGCGCGGGTGTCCTGGCGTTGGGACAGGTCATCCAGGGTCACCGTCGGTTCGCCGTCGATGAGGATGCGGGTGGTCTTCAGCACCAGATCACCCTTGCCGACGTACAGGCCGGACTCGGTGCGGGACTGGTCGCTGTCCAGGCTCAGGCCCTTCATTTCCACCTGCACCGGCTGGCCGGTTTCGGAGGTGGAGTCGAAGCGCAGGCTGTCCATGCTGCCCACGGCGGCCACACGCTCGCCACCGGCGCTGCTGCGCAGGTCCAGACGAAGGCCGGAGAAGGCCAGGTGGCTCTTCTCGTCGAGTTGGGTTTCCAGCGGCTTGAGTTCGAGGCTGCCGGAAACGGCACGGTCGTAGCCGATGGCGGCCGTGCCGACCAGCGGCGAGGCGCCCTTGGCGGCGTCGAACCAGCCCTGCACCAGCGGGCTCGGGGCCAGCTCATAGGTGCTGGCGGCCATCACCGGCGCCAGTTCGAAGCGCTTGAGGCGGTTCAGCGGGAAGGGGCCGTGGTCGATGTGGTCGACGAACAGCAGCTCGGACTCGCCGATGACCAGGCGGTAATGGGCGGTGCTGCTGAACAGGCCCTGCTCCAGGGAGACCAGCTCGGCACGGGCGCTGACGCCCAGGGACGGTGCGGCCTGCTGCAGCTGCTCGTTGGCTTCCTTGATGGAGGTGTCCAGCACGCCGGGCAGTTGCTTGCCGGTGTACCAGGCGCCTGCGGTGCTGACGACGGCGACGGCAACGGCCGCGCCAATAACGATTCCTGCGGATTTCTTCATGGTCGACTCGCGGATGATCCTTGTAGTGGGGCTGCTTCCCTGCATCCGCAAGCGGTGCCATGGACCGGCGGGGCGGAAAAAAGCGGCACAAGGCTATCACCTCGCGCCGCTTTTCTGGCAGTTCCCCCGCGTTTCTGTGAGGTGGTGCTCAGCTCTCGGGGTCCTGCTCCGTGTGGGTCTGGGGCGCGCCGATCCAGTCGGAGATGAGGCTGTAGGCCACGGCCAGCAGGGTCGGACCGAGGAACAGGCCCATGAAGCCGAAGGCCAGGATGCCGCCGAACACCCCCAGCAGGACCACCACCAGCGGCAGATTGCCGCCCCGGCTGATCAGGTAGGGCTTGAGCACGTTGTCCACGCCGCTGATGACGAAGAAGCCCCAGATCGCCAGGAACACGCCATAACCGTACTCGCCGTGCCAGAACAGCCAGGCGGCGGCCGGCACCCAGACCAGCGGCGGCCCCATGGGAATGAGGCTGAGGGCGAAGGTCACCAGGCCCAGCACGATGGCCCCGGGCACGCCGGCGATCCAGAAGCCGATCAACGCCAGCAGGCCCTGGGCAGCGGCGGTACCGATCACGCCGTTGACCACGCGCTGTACCGTGCCCGCCACCAGTTCCAGGTAGTGCGGGGCGCGGTCGCCGATCAACCGCCCCAAGGCCTGCTCGGCGAACAGCGCCATACGCGGACCGTCGCGGTAGAAGAAGAACACCAGCACCAGGCTCAGGGCCAGTTCCAGCATGCCGCCGCCGATCTGCGCGCTACGCGCCAGCAGCCAGTTGCCGGCCTGCCCCATGTAGGGCTTGAGGCTGCTGAAAAAAGCCGCGCCCTGCTCGTCCACCCGCGCCCACAGGGCCACCAGGCGGTCGCCCACCATGGGCAGCTCGCCCAGCCACTCGGGCGGCCGGGGCAGGCCCTCGACCTGCACGTTCTTGACGAACTCGGTGGCGTCGCGCACGTGGTCCGCCAGGTTGAAGCCCAGCCACACCAGCGGCACCGCCACCAGCACCATCCAGCCGGCACTGAGGATGGCGGCGGCCGTGGCGGTGCGGCCGTTCAGCAGACGGGTCAGCAGGCGCATCAGCGGCCAGCTGGCGAAGGCCAGCACGGCGGCCCAGAACAGCGCCGACCAGAACGGCGCCAGCACCCAGATGCACGCAGCCAGCAAGGTGAGCAGGAGGATCTGCACCAGCAGGCGGTCGTTGTTCAGCATGAAGTCACTCCGATTGACGCGCGCGTGGCGCCCAGCCGGCGCCACGAACGAAGAAAAGCATGGACGGTGAAGCTCAGCGCAGCCACTCCAGGTGCAGGCCGGCCTCGCGGGACGTGCCCAGCTCCAGGCGAGCCGCACGCACGCCCTGCCCCACCAGCGCCTCGCGCCAGGCTTCCGCACCGGCCCCGCCGAGACTGACCCGCAGGGTGCTGTCCAGGTTCAATCCGCGGGCCAGCAACGTGGCCCAGGCCTCGCTGGGCACGGCCGGCAGCGTCGGCAAGTGCAGCTCGCCGCTGCTCTTCAGCTCGCGCAGCAGGGTCGCTGGCGTGGGTAGCAGCTCGCCCAGGGGGGCGGCGGCATCCAGTTGCTCGGCATGCAGGTAGGCGCGGCGGTTGCCACGGGTGATGGCGTACACCGCCAGCAGGCTGTCCTGGCTGGGCTCGACAAGGCGCACCAGCAGGTAGGCCTGCTGGTCGTCCGGCCCGTAGAGCCGGGCGTTGCCGAACACGGTGTTGGCCCACAGGCTGCTGGAACCGCAGTCGCGGCCCTGGCACCAGTAGAGCGGGATGGCGCCTTTCTCCATCAGGTCGACGCGGGCGCGGTCGAAGGCCTCGGCCGAGCTGTGCCCGCTGGGCAGCTGGTAGGTCACCGAGGTCTGCCGGCCCTGGGCATCCACCCGCTGTTCCATGCGCAGCTGGTTGCTGATGCGGCGGATCGGCCCCTGGGGGTAGAAGCGCTCCTGATCGGGCGCTTCCTTGAAGTCGACGATCTCGGCATGGGGGAAGCGCGGCAGCGCCGTGAGGTCATGGCTCTCGGGCAGGTCGGCGGCCTGCAGCGGGGCCGCCAGGGCCAGGCCCAGGCACAAGGGAAGAAAACGCATGGGCGACCTCAGCGCATCAGCATCGACTGGGCGGATTTCACCACGTTTTCAGCCGAGGCCTGGCGCGGCGGCACCGCCAGGCCGCGTTGCACGGCCGGGCGCGCCTCGATGGCGGCCAGCCAGCGCTGCAGGTGCGCGAGCCCCTCCACCGACACGCCTGCCCAGTCGTGCAGGCGCACCCAGGAGAAGGTGGCGATGTCGGCGATGCTGTAGTCGCCGGCCAGGTACTCCACCAGCGCCAGGCGCGAGTCGAGCACCTCGTAGAGGCGGCGGGTCTCGTGCTGGTAGCGGTCGATGGCCGGCTGGATGACTTCGGGGAAGTAGCGGAAGAAGGCATTGGCCTGCCCCTGCATGGGGCCGACGCCGCCCATCTGGAACATCAGCCACTGCATCACTAGGGAACGGCCCTTGGGGTCGGCGGGCATCAGCTGGCCGGTCTTCTCCGCCAGGTAGACGAGGATGGCGCCGGACTCGAAGACCGGGAAATCACCGTTGTCGCGGTCGACGATGGCCGGGATGCGGCCGTTGGGGTTGATCGCCAGGAAGTCCGGCGCCTTCTGCTCCTTGCGCTCGAAGGACAGCGCAGTCACCCGGTACGGCAGCCCCAGTTCCTCCAGGGCGATGGAGACCTTGTGGCCGTTGGGGGTGGCAGCAGTGTAGAGGTCGATCATCCGGTCTCTCCTTGAAAATGGGGCCCAGCCTTCCCGCTTGCCCCATTCAAGTCAAGGCGCGGCGAAGAAGGGATTGAAACAGTCTGCTACGGCCTGGGCACCGGTCTCGTCGTTGAGGTGCAGGTGATGGCCGCCCGGCCGATGGTGCACCTCGAAGGGTAGCCCTTGCAGCAACTGCGCGATGCGCGGCTCGGCAGCCATCTGCCCGCCCTCGGCCAGCACCAGGCAGGTGGGGCACTGCACCGCGCGGAGGAACTGCTGGGCATGGGCGAAGGTCAGGCGCATGGGCGATGGCAGGGTCAGGCGCATGTCGGTGCGCCAGGTGTAGCCGCCCGGCACCGGCATCAGGCCGCGTTCGGCCAGCAGCTCGGCAGCCTCGCGGCTCACCGCCACCACGCCCTTCATGCGGGCCTGCACGGCACGGTCGATGTCGGCGTAGACCGGCTTGCGCTTGCCCTGCAGGGCCAGCCGTGCCCGCAACGCCTCGCCCAGGCGGGCCGGCGCGCCATCGGCTTCGCCGGTGTAAGGGATCAGGCCATCGATCAGCGCCAGGCGCTCCACCCGCTCCGGCAGCGATGCCGCCAACAGCATGGACACGATGGCCCCGAGGGAGTGGCCCATCAGCGAGAAGCGCGCCCAGCCCAGTTGCTCGGCCACATGCAGCACGTCCTCGGCGTACTCCCACATCTGGTAGCTGGAGCCGGCCGAGTAATGCCCGGAATGCCCGTGCCCGGCCAGGTCCAGGGCGACGATGCGCAGGCCCTTGAGCTTCGGCGCCAGGCGCGCATAGGTCATGGCGTTGTCCAGCCAGCCGTGCAGGGCCAGCACCGGCTGGCCATCCTCGGGGCCGAACAGGTGCGCCGCCAGTTCCACGTGGGGCAGGCTCAGGCGGATTTCTTCGACATGCGCGCTCATGCGGACTCCTGGCGGGCGGCCTGGCCGTCCCAGCGCTTGAACAGGGTACGGAGCAGCGTCGCCGTGTCGTGCGGGCGCTCCAGCGGGAACATGTGGCCGCCCGGCAGCGACAGGTACTCGCCCTTCGGCACCCGGCGCACCAGGCGCGCGTGGTGCGGCATCACCACCCGGCTGTGGCGCCCGCGCACCACCGCCAGCGGCACCTGCAATTGCTGCGGCCGGCCGGGGCTGCTGTGGGGCACGCTGCGGTAGATGCGGATCTCGGTCTCCGGGTCGAACTTCAGCCGCAGCCCGCCGGCGGTCTCGGTGAAGCCGTGGCGCACGTAGGCGTCCAGGCAGTCCGGGTCGAAGTGGCGGAACAGCGTCTTGCCGGCGAAGTAGCGGCGCGCCTCCTCCGGGTCGGCGAATTCCTCGCGACGCCCGAGGGTGCGCCCGGCGGGGGTGATGCGGTCGATGAAGCCGAAGCGCTTGGCGGCGCGGATGACCATCTTGTCGGCCAGGGTCAGCACCGGCGAATCGAGCATCGCCACCCCGCGGTACAGCTCCGGCCGGCGCAGCGCCGCGTGGTAGTGCAGCACCCCGCCAAGGGAATGGCCGACGCCCCAGACCGGCTCGGCCTGGGCCTCCAGGTGATGGATGAGTTCGTCCACCAGGTTTTCCCAGTTGTCGTTCACCGGGAAGCGCGGATCGTGCCCGTGCTGCTCCAGGTGCAGCACGCGGTAGTCCGGTGCCAGCGCGTCGAACAGCTTGGCGTAGGTGGCGGACGGAAAGCCGTTGGCATGGGCGAAGAAAAGGGTCTGGGTCATGGCGGCGGCTCGTGGCGGAACTGCCGGAGATTTTCCGGCAGGCCACCCCACCCGGCAATGACTCTCACGCACGGTGATGACGGCGCTATGGCCAGGGGCAAGGTGGTTTCAGCCACGCCCGCGCAGGCGGGCCGGCGGCGCGCCGTAGGTGCGGCGGAATAGGCGCGAGAAATGCGCCTGGTCATAGAAGCCGAGGCGCAGCGCCACGTCCGACAGCGGCTCCCCCGCCAGCACCAGCGGCAGGGCGCGGGCCAGGCGCAACTGGGTCAGCCACTGCAGCGGCGGCAATCCGCAATGACGCTGGAAGCGCCGCAGCACCTGCCAGGGGCTCAGCCCGCAGAAGGCTGCCAGTTCCTCCAGGGAGGGCGGCGTATCCAGCCGGGACTCCAGCCACTCCCGCAGGCGCCGCCAGGTGGCTCCGTCGAAACCACCGACCGGGTCCTCCACGCGCAGACTCGAGCCCAGTTGCAGCAGGCAGGCCATGGCCTGCCACAGGGCTTGCTCCTGGGCCAGCCGCGAATCCCCGAGCAGGCTGTCATGGGCGGCCAGCAGGTGCGCCTGCAACGCCGGGTGGCGCAGGGTCGCGCCGAGCAGCCGGGGCGTGCCACGGCGGTCGTCGCTCAAGGCGCGGCTGGCCTGCTCCAGCCAGTGCGGCTCGAAGGCCAGCACGCGAATGCGGTAGCCCTCCGCGTCCAGGCTGGCGCCGTCGTGGATCTGCTCCGGCGCCATCAGCAGCACATCGCCCTGCCCCGCCAGCTGGCGCTCGCCCTGGTAGACGAAGCGCTGCCGCCCCTCCAGCAGCAGGCCCACGTGGTACTCCAGGTGGAAATGCCGGGGAAAGGCGAAGCGGTGGTATTCGGCGTCGATCAGGCGGATGCCGGGCAGGCCGCCGACGATATGGCTGGTGCGTTCCATGCGCGCCACTCTAGCGCGCCGCCCCCTGTCCTGGCTTGGACGAAATTGCAGCCGCGCTCAATGCGCCGACGAGCCGGCCAGGCGCACACCGAAAGCGATCAGCACGCCCCCGGTGAGCCGGTCCAGCGCGCGGATCACCGCCGCCCGGCGCAGGAACCGCCCCAGCGGCACCGTGGCGGCGATGAGCGCCGCGAACCAGATCAGCGTCAACACCACGTGCAGCCCGGCGAGGAGGAAGGAATAGCCCGCCACGCTGGCGCCGGCGGGCACGAACTGCGGCAGGAAGGTGACGTAGAACACCCCGACCTTGGGGTTGAGCAGGTTGGTCAGGAAGCCCCGCCAGAACGCCGCCCCTTGGCCACCCGAGCCAGCATCCGCCTCCTCGTCCAGGGCCTGGCGCGGGCGCAGCAGCAGCCCGGCTCCCAGCCACAGCAGGTAGGCCGCCCCGGCCAGCTTGACCGCTGTGTAGGCCAGCTCCGAGGCCTGCAGCAGCGCCCCCAGCCCCAGGGACACCGCCGCGCCCCAGAGCAGGCAACCCAGGCCGATTCCCAGGGACGCCATCACCGCCGGGCGCCGGCCCTGGGCAGTGGCGGCACGCAGCACGATGGCGGTGTCCACGCCGGGGGTGAGGGTCAGCAGGGTGGCGGCGGCGACGAAGGCGAGCAGCAGGGGCAGGTCGATCATGGTTCCGTGGCCTGGGCGGGAGTCGGAGGGCGGCTCGCCACTCTATGCCGGGCGGCGAGACGCGGTCAAAACGGCCCGCCCGGTACGACAACGCCGGCACCAGGCAGAGCCTGGCACCGGCGTGTCGAGGTTCACCGGGCTCAGTCGGCCAGCGCGGCGCCGGCCAGGTTCGAGGCCGCGCTGCGGCTGCGGGTGGCCAGGCAGTAGTACAGCGGGCAGGTCACCACCAGGCCCACCAGCCAGGAGAGGTCGGCGCCCTCCACCAGGTTGGCGTAGGGGCCGGCGTAGAGCGAGGTGTTGGCGAAGGGCAGCTGCACGATGATGCCGATGAAGTAGGCAATGATCGCGTGCGGGTTGAAGCGCCCGTAGATGCCACCGTCCGGGCTGAAGATCGAGGCGATGTCGTAGCGGCCGCGCTTGATCAGGTAGAAGTCGATGAGGTTGATCGACGCCCAGGGCACCAGCACCAGCAGCAGCGCCAGCACCAGGCCGATGAAGCGCGAGATGAAGTCGGCCGAGGCCCCCAGCGCCACCACGCAGCAGCCGGCGAGAATCACCGCCGACAGCGCCACGCGCACCGGGATGCTCGGCGTCCAGCGGCCGGCGAAGGTCTGGATCGAGGTGACGATGGACAGCACCGCGCCATAAAGATTGAGGGCGTTGTGGCTGATGATGTTGAGCAGGAACAGCACCATCAGGATCGGCCCCAGCCAGCCGGTGGCCTGCTTCACCGCCGCCATCGCCTCGGTACCCTCCGGAGTGGCCAGTGCCGCCACCAGGCCGAAGGCGAACGACAGGATGGTGCCCAGGGTCGCCCCCAGGTAGGTGGCCAGGAACGGCCGGGCGATGCCCACTTCCACCGGCAGGTAGCGCGAATAGTCCGAGGTGTAGGGCGAGAAGCTGATCTGCCAGATGATCCCCAGCGACAGGGTCGCAATCCAGCCAGCGAGGTTGAAGCCGCCACGGGTGAAGAAATCCGCCGGCAGGTCATGGGCAAAGATGTAGGCGAAGCCGGCCAGCAACGCCGAGCCCATCACCCAGGTGCCGATGCGGTTGAGGGTGTGGATGAAGCGGTAGCCGATCACCCCGATGGCGGTAGCGCTCAGCGCACCGATCAGGATGCTGGCCGGCACCGGAACCGACGGGGCGATACCGACGATGGACTTGCCCGCCAGGACGATGTTGGAAATGAAGAAGCCGACGTAGATCAGCGCGGCGAAGAACACGATCAGCAGGGCCCCGTAGCGCCCGAACTGGCCGCGGCTCTGCACCATCTGCGGAATCCCCAGCTGCGGCCCCTGGGCCGAGGCCAGGGCGATCACCACGCCACCGATCAGGTGCCCGAGGACGACCGCGAGCATCCCCCAGAACAGGTTGAGGTGGAACACCTGGACCACCATGGCGCCGGTAACGATGGGCAACGGCGCGATGTTGGTGCTGAACCACAGGGTGAACAGATCGCGCGCCTTCCCGTGGCGCTCCGCAAGGGGGACGTAGTCCACCGTGTGGTTTTCGATCAGGGGGTCTTGCCGGGACATCTGGGACATGGAAATGAACTCGAGTTTGTCTGTTCTTATCGTTGTTTGAAGCCAAACCGGAGGCGCTCTGCGTCGCCCCTCAGATGAACACCATATTATGGTATTCCAAACTTTTGACAAGCCTGATCCGCTTTTCCACGACGCATCTGATCCGCCATCCTGACGCAACCCGAGGTCCCGCCGCCAGAACCAAAGCCCCGGTATTTGAGGCTTTCCGACGAAAGTAGAAGGCCGACGGAGCGCCCATGAAAGCGCTTGCAAATTGCGTATTACGGTATACCATCAGACCTAATTGATTCAGCCTGCCGTACACCACCGAGGTTCCACCGATGATCGATGCCGCCCTCTACAAGAAAGCCATGGCCTCCTTCCCGTCCGGGGTCACCGTGATCACCACCCTGGATGACGACGGACAGGTGGTCGGCCTCACCGCCAGCGCCTTCAGCTCGCTGTCCATGGACCCAGCCCTGGTGCTGTTCTGCCCCAACTACAGCTCCGACTCCTACCCGGTGCTGATCCGCAACAAGCGCTTCGCCATCCACGTCCTGTCCGACGCCCAGCAGAAGGAAGCCTATGCCTTCGCCCGCAAAGGCAAGGACAAGGCGCAAGACATCGAATGGACCCTGAGCGAACGGGGCAACCCGCTGCTGGCCGGCGCCAGCGCGATCATCGAGTGCGAGCTGTGGCGGGAATACGAAGGCGGCGACCACGCCATCATGGTGGGCGCCGTGAAGAACCTGGTCCTGCCCCAGGAAGAGGCCGCCCCCCTGCTCTATTGCCACGGCAAGATGGGTGCCCTCCCCGTCCTGGCCTGACACCTGACACCTGACTACCGTGCGTTCTTCAGCCCCCGCCATGGGGGCTTTTTTATGCCAGGCGAACAGCCGTTGCTCAGGCCGGCTTCCGCCACACACTCGCCAGCCAGGGCTGCTGCTCGCGGGGCAGCCCCGCCGGCCGGTAATAGTGCTCCAGCGCCTGAAAGCCGGCCGCCTCCAGCAACTCACGCCAGCGCGCGTAGTCGTGCCAGGCGCCGTAGCGCTGGCCGTTCCAGCCTTCCTCGTTCTGCCCCCGTGGATTGGAGCTGAACAACACGCCACCCGGCCGCAGGGTGGCGTGCAACTGGCTGAGTACACGCGGCAACTCCTGCAGCGGCACATGGAACAGGCTGGCATTGGCGAACACCCCATCGAAGCGCTCGGCGGGCAGCTCCAGCGCCAGGAAATTCTGCTGCCACACCTCGCAACCGGCATCGGTGCGGGCCATCTCGACGAAGCGTGCCGTACCGTCCAGCCCCACCGGGCGATGGCCGAGGCGGCGGAAGGTCTGCAGGTCGCGCCCCGGGCCGCAACCGAAGTCGAGGATGTCGAACGGCCCGCCCGGCCCCAGGTGGCGCAGCAGCGCCTCGATGTTCTGGCTCACGTCGTGGTCGCGGGTGCCCTCGCGGAAGCCCTCGGCATTGCGCTGGTAGTCATCCAGGGTGATGGCGCTGATGGCATCGAGATCGTGGGGTTCCAGGCTCATGGGGCCTCCGGGCAGTGAACGGCGGCGGGCATTCTACCGGCTGCGACGGGAACGGCCATCGCCGGCAGGCAGGGCGAATGATTCCCGACAACGGTTGACGCCATCCCGAGCCAGTGGTCAGATGCGCGCCGTTCCAGGTGTCCCACGCCGTCGTGCGTGGGGTGAAACGGGAAGCCGGTGCGTCCATCAGGACCAGTCCGGCGCTGCCCCCGCAACGGTAAGCGAGCGCTGCATTCGATACGCCACTGTGCCCACGGCATGGGAAGGCGAATGCGGCGTGATCCTCGCAAGCCCGGAGACCGGCCTGGAGCATCGATAGGCAAACCCGCGGTGGGCGGGCACGGGCCGGTTTCTCGCACGGGTGCACGCGCCCGCGCGCGCCTTTGCATTCCCTCCGGGCTCCATTCATTCCTGACGTGATAGGAACGACATGTCCCGTACCTTCAGCTCCAACGCTTCGGCGAGCGCCGCCTTCGGCCTGCTCGCGCTGTCCATTTCCTTCTCCCTGCACGCCGAAGACGGCACCCTGGCGCTACCGGCCACCGCCGTCACCGGCCAGGCGGACGACACCGCCATCCGCCTCGACACGCCCGTGCCCGCCGGCTCGCGCCTGGGCCTGTCCGCCCTGGAAACCCCGGCCAGCACCAGCGCCATCAGCGGTGACGACGTGCGCGCTCGCAACAACGCCACCGTGCAGGACGCCGTGACTCGCAGCCCCGGCATCACCCACATCGGCACTCCCGGCAACGGCGGCACCGCCCTCTCGGCCCGGGGCTTCACCGGCCACGCCTCGGTGATGCAGCTGTACGACGGCACGCGCTTCTACACCGGCATGGGCACCACCACCTTCCCCACCGACCCGTGGATGGTCGAGCGCATCGACGTGATCCGTGGCCCGGCCTCGGTGCTCTATGGCGAAGGCGCCACGGGCGCGGTGATCAACGTGGTGCCGAAGAAGCCCTTCGACGGCGAGATCCGCAACCGCCTGCGCCTGGGCTACGGCTCCGACGACCGCCAGCAGATGGCCCTGGACAGCGGCGGCTCACTCACCGACACCCTCAGCTACCGCCTCAACCTCAACCGCGAGGCCAGCCACGGCTGGATCGACCGGGGCGACTCGAAGAACCTCGGCCTCAGCGCCGCCCTGCGCTGGCAGGCCAGCGACGCCCTGGCCTTCACCCTCGCCCACGACCAGGGCGACCTGCAGCCGATGAACTACTTCGGCACGCCACTGATCGACGGCCACCTGCGGGACAGCCTGAAAGACAAGAACTACAACCTGCACAACGCCGAGTTGCACTACAACGACCAGTGGACCCGGCTCGTCACCGACTGGACGCCCAGCGAAGGCTTCAGCGCCAGCAACCAGCTCTACCACATCAAGAGCCGCCGCTACTGGCGCAACGCCGAGGCCTACACCTGGGACGCCGGCCGGGGCCAGCTGGAGCGCGCCGAGCAGCTGCGCATCAAGCACGAGCAGGAGCAGATCGGCGACCGCCAGACCTTCACCTTCGACCATTCGTTGTTCGGCCTCGACAGCCGCACCCTGGTGGGCGGCGAGTTCAACCGCATCCGCTTCGACCTGCTGAACAACGCGCCCTACACCGACATCGGCGGCGACTATGTCGACCCGTGGAACCCGGCCCCCGGCTACTACCAGAGCGCCTCGGCCTACCGCCCGCACTCGCGCAGCGAAACCCGCACCGCTGCGCTGTTCGCCGAGAACCGCACCCAACTGAGCGAGCGCTGGTCCGTGGTCACCGGCGTGCGCCGCGACCAGAACCACATCGACCGCACCGACCTGCGCGCCAACAGCCGCAGCGACCGCAGCATCCAGGGTGGCAACTGGCGCGCCGGCCTGGTGTTCGCCGCCACCCCGCAGTTGTCCTTCTACGGCCAGTACTCCACCAGCGAGGACGGCGTCAGCAACCTCATCACCCTCAGCCCCACCCAGCAGCAGATGGACCTGACCGAGTCGAAGCAGACCGAGTTCGGCCTCAAGCAGCAGTTCTGGGACGGGCGCGGCGAATGGACCCTGGCCGCCTACCACATCGTCAAGAAGAAGCTGCTCTCCCGCGAATCGGTGACCCGCCCCACCCAGCAGATCGGCCAGCAGTCCTCCGACGGCCTGGAGGCGACCCTCGAACTGGCCCTGGAGCAGGGCTGGCACGTCTCGGCCAACGCCTCGCTGCTGCGCGCCGAATATGACGACTTCAACGAGTCCGTCGGCGGCCAGCTCGTCTCCCGGTCCGGCAACCGCCCCACCGACGTGCCACGGCGCACCGCCAACCTCTGGGTCAGCAAAGCGCTGGGGCATGACCTGGATGCCGGCCTCGGCGCGCGCTACGTCGACGCCCGTTACGCCGACGCCGCCAACACCGTCAAAGTACCCGGCTACACCGTGCTCGACGCCAACCTCGGCTGGCAGGTGCTGCCCGACACGCGCCTGGGGCTGGAGCTGAACAACCTGCTGGACCGCCGCTACGCCGTCACCCAGCAGAATGGCGGCCAGCAGTGGCTGCTGGGCCAGCCGCGCTCGTTCTTCGTCACCGCCGACTACAGCTTCTGAGGGTTACGCCATGTCCCGCCTGAACCTCCATGACCTGCACTGGGCCCCTGACGGCGCCCTCGCCGGTTGGTCCCTGGACGGCATCGGGCTGGACGTGGAGGAAGGCGAGTTCGTCGGCCTCATCGGCCCCAACGGCAGCGGCAAGAGCAGCCTGCTGCGCTGCATCTACCGCGCCGCCCGCCCCCACGGCGGCACGGTGCGGGTGGACGACGAGGACATCTGGCGCCAGCCGCCGCGCTGGTGCGCACAGCGGGTCGCCGTGGTGCTGCAGGAGTTCCCCAGCGACTTCGGCCTCAGCGTCGCCGAGGTCGCCGCCATGGGCCGCTCGCCCCACCAGGGGCCGTTCGACGGCGACACCGCCGCCGACCGCGCCCGGGTCAGCGAAGCGCTGCGCCAGGTGGCCCTGGAGGCTCACCGCGACACCCCCTTCGCCCGACTCTCCGGCGGCGAGAAGCAACGCGCCCTGCTGGCCCGCGCCCTGGTGCAAGACCCCGGCCTGCTGCTGCTCGACGAACCCACCAACCACCTCGACCCGCGCTACCAGTTGGAGCTGCTGGCCCTGCTGCGACGCCTGCGGCTGAGCACCCTGGCCAGCTTCCACGACCTCAACCTAGCCGCTGCCTTCTGCGACCGCCTGCTGGTGCTCGACGGCGGCCGCCTGGTGGCCAGCGGCACCCCCGAAGCCGTGCTCACGCCGCAACGCCTGCTGGAGGTGTTCGGCACCCCCGCGCTGGTGGACCGCCACCCCATCGGCGGCCACCCGCGCATCACCTGGATCACCCCCCCATGAAAAGCCGCTCCCTCGCCCTCACCGCCCTGCTGCTCGCCAGCGGCGCCCAGGCCACCCAGTACCCGGTGACCATCACCAGCTGCAACCGCCAGGTGGTGTTCGAGCACGCCCCCACCCACGCCGTCAGCCAGGACGTGAACCTCACCGGCATGCTGATCGCCCTCGGCCTGCGCGAACGCATGGCCGGCTACAGCGGCGTCAGCGGCTGGAAGACCCTGGACCCGAGCCTGCGCGAGGCCCTCGCCGGCCTGCCGGAACTGGCCCGCAAGTACCCCTCGGTGGAAACCCTGCTGGCCGCCGACACCGACTTCTTCTTCGCCGGCTGGAACTACGGCATGCACGTGGGTGGCGACGTCACCCCCGCCACCCTCGCGCCGCTGGGCATCCCGGTGTACGAACTGAGCGAGTCCTGCGCCCACGTCATGCCCCGCGAGGCGGCCAGCCTCGATGACCTCTACCGCGACCTGGAGAACCTCGGCCGCATCTTCGACGTCGAGCCCCGCGCCCAGGCCCTGGTGACCGGCCTCAAGGCCCGCGTGGCGGCCGTGGGCGAACGCCTGGCCGGCGTCGCCGAGCGGCCCCGGGTGTTCCTCTACGACAGCGGCGAAGACCGCCCCTTCAGCAGTGGCCGCCTCGGCATGCCCCAGGCCCTGATCGAAGCCGCCGGCGGGCACAACCTGCTCAGCGACCTGGCCGCCAGCTGGACCCAGGTCAACTGGGAAACCGTGGTGGAGCACGACCCGCAGGTGATCGTCATCGTCGACTACGGCGAGCGCAGCTGGCAGCAGAAGCGCGACTTCCTGCTGGCCCAGCCGGCCCTGGCCGGGGTCACCGCCATCCGCGAGCGGCGCTTTCTGGTGCTGCCCTACCTGGACGCCACGCCCTCGGTGGAGAACGCCGCCGCCATCGAAGCCCTCGCCGCCGGGTTGCACCCGCAGGTGTTCGCCGGGGCCGCCCGGTGAGGCCGTTGCGCTCGGCCGGTGCCTTCCGCCTGCTGCTGGCGGGGCTGGCAGCGTTGCTGGCGCTGTCGCTGGTGGCCGCCCTCGGCTTCGGCCCGGCGCGGCTGCCCCAGGAGCAGGTCTGGGCCATCGTCGGCGAGCGCCTGGGGCTGCTGCAGCGGGGCGACTGGAGCGACGGCCAGGCCAGCATCGTCTGGCTGATCCGCGCCCCACGGGTGCTGCTCGGCGCCCTGGTGGGTGCCGGCCTCGCCCTGGTGGGCAGCGCCCTGCAGGCCACCACCCGCAACCCCCTGGCCGACCCGCACCTGCTGGGCGTCAGTTCCGGCGCCGCCCTCGGCGCGGTGCTGGTGGTGCTCTACCTGGGCGAGTTCGCCGGCCACCTGAGCCTGCCCCTGGCAGCCTTCGTCGGCGCCCTGGCGAGCACCGCCCTGGTGCTGGCCATCGCCAGCCGCCACGGCCGCCTGGAGAGCGACCGCCTGTTGCTGGCGGGCGTGGCGGTGTCCTTCCTGTGCATGGCGCTGGTCAACCTGCTGCTGTTCCTCGGCGACCCGCATGCCGCCAGCTCGGTGCTGTTCTGGATGCTCGGCGGGCTCGGCCTCGCCCGCTGGGAGCTGCTGGCCCTGCCAGCCGTCAGCCTGGCCCTCGGCCTGGCGCTGCTGATGGCCCAGGCGCGTGGCCTGAACGCACTGATGAGCGGCGAAGACACCGCTGCCAGCCTCGGCTTCGAACCCCGCCGGGTGCGCCTCTGGGTGTTCCTCTGCGCCTCGCTGCTGACCGGCGTGCTGGTGGCCCTGAGCGGCGCCATCGGCTTCGTCGGGCTGATGCTGCCGCACCTGGCGCGCCGCCTGGTGGGCGCCGAGCACCGCCGCCTGCTGCCCACCAGCGCCCTGCTCGGCGCGCTGTTTCTGGTCTGGGTGGACGTCGGCGCCCGCACCCTCGCCGCCCCCCAGGACCTGCCCATCGGCATCGCCACTGCCGCCATCGGCGGGCTGTTCTTCATCGGCCTGCTGCGCCGCCGCTGACGCCCCCTCCCCGTAGCCCGGACTTCAGTCCGGGAGCAGACAGCACACAACCCTGGGCTGAAGCCCAGGCTACGGCCTGCCCCCCCCGCGTAGCCCGGACTTCAGTCCGGGAGCAGGCAGCACACCACTCTGGGCTGAAGCCCAGGCTACGGACTGAGCCAACCCCACGTAGCCCGGACTTCAGTCCGGGAACAGGCAGCACACCGCCCTGGGCTGAAGCCCAGGCTACGGACTGCACCACCCCGTGTAGCCCGGACTTCAGTCCGGGAGCAGGCGGCACACAATCCCGGGCTGACGCACGGGCTGCGGACGGCACCCATATACCCGGAAACGACAACGCCGGCCCCGGGGCCGGCGTTGTCGTGGGTGTGGGTGTCAGAGGTGTTCGCTGCGGGCATTCACCAGCAGGTTGCGCCCGGCCCCCAGGCCGAAGGCGGTGGCCGCCAGGCTGACGCCGACGAAGATGAAGCCCACCGCGCTCCAGCCGTGGGTCAGGTCGTGCACCACGCCCACCGCCAGCGGGCCCATGGCGGCCAGGGTGTAGCCCACGCCCTGGGCCATGCCGGAGAGGTTGGCGGCCACGTGGGCGTCCCGCGAGCGCAGGACGATCAGCGCCAACGCGATGCTGAAGGTGCCGCCCTGCCCCAGGCCGAGCACCACCGCCCAGCCCCAGATGCCGCCCAGGGGCGCATAGAGCATTCCCATCAGTCCCGCCAGGGTCATGCCCATCACCAGCACCACGGCCAGGCGCTGGTCCCGCGCTCGGGTGGCCAGCCAGGGGGCGCCGAGGGCGCTGACCAACTGGGTCATCACCGAGCCGGACATCACCAGCCCGGCCTCCACGGCGGACAGCCCGCGGTCGATCAGGATCGACGGCAGCCAGCCGAACACGATGTAGGCCAGGGAGGACTGCAACCCCATGTACAGGGTCACCTGCCAGGCCAGCGGGTCACGCCAGAGGCCGCTCACCCGGTAGGCCTGACGGCCGGCATGGGCGGACTGCCGCGCCTGGGGCAGCCACACCAGCGCCGCGAGGATCGCCGGCAGCGCCCAGAAGGCCAGGGCCGGTTGCCAGGCGCCATCCAGCACACCGGCGAGGGGCACGGTGGCCCCGGCGGCCAGCGCCGCACCCAGGCACAGGGCCATGGTGTAGACACCGGTCATGAGCCCGGCGATGTGGGGGAAATCGCGCTTGACGATACCCGGCAGCAGCACGCCGATAATGCCGATGCTGGCACCGGCCATGACGCTGCCGAGGAACAGCCCGGCCAGGGGGAACAGGCTGCGCAGGACGATGCCGCCGGCCAGGACGAGAAGGATCAGCAGCACCGTGCGCTCGCTGCCCAGGCGCCGCGCCAGGATCGGCGCCAGCGGGGCGAACAGGCCGAGGCAGAGCACCGGCAGGGTGGTCAGCAGACCGGCCCCGGAGGCGGAGAGCCCGGTGGCCTCGCGCACCATGTTGAGCATCGGCGCCAGGCTGGACAGCGCCGGGCGCAGGTTCAGCGCCACCAGCACCAGCCCCACCAGCAGCAGGGCGGCGCCTCCGGCGATGGCAGGGGGCGCGGGCTCGTCGTCGGCCTCGGCGTCGATCAGCAGTTCCTCCGGCGGGCAGGCCGGCGGCATGTGGGAGGGGGAATCGTGGGCAGGCATGGCAAAGCAACTCCAGAAAAGGGCAAACGTCAGATCAGCAACGCACGGTTGGCCGCAGCGGCGGCGTCCGCGTCTTGTCGTTCGATGGCGTCCAGCAACTCGCGGTGCAGGTCGAAGCACGGCTGCGCGCGGTCGGGATCGGAAATGGTGCGCTCCAGGCCCACGCGGATGACCTGGGAGAAGTAGCGGTACAACTCGCTCAGCACCGGGTTGTGGGCGCTGTCCACCACCCGCTGGTGGAACACCAGGTCGTGGTCGATGTAGTCCTGCAGGTCTTCGTAGCTGGAGCGTGCGGCGGAGGCCGCGAGGGCTTCGCGCAGGGCGATGAGGTCTGCCTCGGTGCGGCGCAGGGCCGCCAGGCGCGAGGCCTCGATCTCGATCATCCCCCGTGCCTCCAGGGCCTGCTCCACCGAGCTTCGGGCCAGGGCCTGCATGGTGGACAGCGGGTCGGCGCAGGCGCGCACGTAGGTGCCGTCGCCCTGGCGCACTTCCAGCACGCCGGAGAAGGTCAGCACCCGCACCGCTTCGCGCACGGTGTTGCGGCTGATGCCGATGATCTCCGCCAGCTCGGGTTCGGGCGGCAGGCGCTGGCCGAGCAGCCAGGTGCCGTCGTCGATGCGCTGGCGGATCTGCTCCAGGGCGATATCCACCAGGGAGCGCTTGAGGGCCGGTGCGGACATGGCAGACATCCAATCATCCGATGAATTTCAGGGGTGCGCAGGCTAACGGCCCCGGGGCGGGTTCGCAACCCCGGATATCCTTGCGATCCAGGCAATACTCATTATCTACAACGGTGATTTTTCGCCTCCGGGGGGCATTGGTAGCCTGCTCAGCATCCCGTCACCACTGCCCCGGGGGCATCATGAAACCCACTCACATCCTGGCGCTGGCCCTTGCGGCCCTCGTCCTCAGCGGTTGTGCCAGCCAGCCGGAACCGCGCCCCTACACCGACGCCGAGATCAAGCAGTTCTCCCTGGAGATGCTCAACCGCGCCGGGTTGCCCTACGAGGACTACGAGAAGGTCCGCCAGGCGCTGATGAACCCCAATCCGCGCGTTTCCAGCGCCCGTCGCGACTACGAGCCGGCCTTCATCCGCAGCACCGAGGGTTGAGCCCGTCAGGCCGGAACACCGCGTACCTGGAAGGTCTTGCGGTAGGCCGCCGGCGGCATGCCGATGCGCTGCTGGAACAGCCGGCGAAATGAATTGCTGTCCTCGTACCCCACCTGGAAGGTGATGCGCTCCAGGCTTAGGCGGGTGGTCTCCAGCAGGTGCTTGGCCTGCTCCAGGCGCAGGGTCTGCAGGTACGCCAGCGGCGAGTAGCCGGTGGCCTCCTTGAAGCGCCGCTTGAAGTTGCGCGTGCCGAAACCGAAGCGCTGCGCCAGTTCGTCGATCAACACCGGCTCGGTGTAGTGTGCCTCCAGCCAGTTCTGCACCTGCAGCACCTTGGCGTCCCCATGTCCCTTGGGCGTCGACCACATGACATAGGCCGACTGCCCGGTGCGCACGCTGTCGATCAGCAGGTAGCGGCCGCAGGTCTGCGCCAGCTCCAGGGAGGCGAAGCGCCGGACCACGTGCAGCAACAGGTCCATCGCCGCGCTGGCGCCGCCACTGGTCATCACGTTGCTGTCCTCGCAGAGGATCAGCGTCTCGTCCAGCAACACCTCGGGGTAGCGCCGCCGGAACAGGCCGGCGAAGGCCCAGTGGGTGGTGGCCCGCCGCCCTTCCAGCAACCCCGCCTCCGCCAGCAGGAAGGCCGCCGTGCACATCGAGGCCACCGTCGCGCCTTCGGCATGCCGGGCCCGCAGCCAGGGCACGTAGCGGTCGAAACCGGGCAAGGCCTCGCGCAGGGTGAAGATGAAGCCCGGCACCAGCACCAGGTCGGTCCGCTCGATGCTGCCCAACGCCGCCTGCACTGCGACCCGATGCCCGCCGAGGGTGGTCACCTCCCCGCCATCCAGGGACACGCTCACCACCTCGAACGGCGGTTCGCCTTCAGCCAGCAGGTTGGCAGCGCGCAGCACCTCTAGGGCGAGGAAGGTGCTGGCGGCAGAACAGTAGTCGGTGACGAGCAGGGTGACGTGCATGGCGGCGCTCTTGCAGGTTTCGCATGGAATATGTCATTTGCGCACCTGTCCGAACAGGGGGCATGGCTCTAGATTGCGCGGGTCTTCCCCAATCGGTCCGACCTGCCATGAATCTCTGGTTCCGCCTGCTCCTGATGCTCCTCCGCCGCCCCTGGCGCAAAGCCGTCCACGGCCTCGACACCACCGTCATCCGCATGCGGGTCTGGCCGTTGGACCTGGACTTCAACCGTCACGTCAACAACGGCCGCTACTTCACCCTCGCCGACGTTGGGCGCATGGACTTCGTGCTGCGCAGCGGTGCCTTCCGGGTCGCCCTGCGCCACCGTGCACTGCCGGTGGTGGGCGATATCTGGGGCAAGTTCCGCCGCGAGCTGCGGCTGTTCGAAGCCTTCGAGGTCCACACCCGCCTGCTGGGCTGGGACGAGAAGTGGACCTTCATGGAGCACCGCTTCGTCAAGGACGGCCGGGTACTCGGCGTGGTGATCATGCGCGGCCTGTTCCGCAGCCCCAAGGGGCCGGTCGCCCCCGGTGAGTTCGTGCAGGAGCTGGGCGTTTCCGCCGAGTCCCCCACCCTGCCCGACTGGCTGGCGGACTGGTCCACCAGTTGCGATGGCCTCAGCCAGGGCCTGCGCCAGGAGGAAGGGCGGGAGGGCTAAGGCTCAACCCCGCGCCATGCAGCATGGCGAGGCGCTCCCCCGCCTCGCCACCCCCGCTCAGCCGCGCGGCACCAGCAGAGGCGCGAGCACCCGCTCGGCCAGGTCCCGCAGATAGTCGTCGCTGATGGCACCCTGGCTGAGGAAGTGGCGGATGTAGAGCGGCCCCACCAGCATCTCCACAACCACTTCCGGATCGACCTCCCCATGCAGTTCGCCCCGCGCCACGGCACGTTCGAAGACGGCCCGGTGGGCGGCGGCGCGCTTGCTCCAGTACAGCCGGATCAACGCGCGGTTGGCGCCTTCCCCGCTCAGGCTGAAGGCCTGGCCCACCAGGGTGGCTCCGAGGGGATCGCAGAGGAAGGCGCGGGTGCCCTGCAGCAGCAGGGTCACGTCGCCTATCAGCGAGCCGCTGTCCGGTATCGGAATCAGTTGGTCCACGTAGCGGTTGGCGGTGAAGGCGATCAGCTCGTTCACGTCTGGCCAGCGCCGGTACACCGAGGCCACGTGAACGCCGGCGCGCTTGGCTACGCGGGGAATGGAAAAAGCGATGGCGCCGTGCTCACGCAGCTCGTCCCGCGCGGCGGCCACGACCTGCTCCAGCACACGGGCACTGCGCCCGCCGGTGCGAATGCGCTTGGGAGGCGCACCAGGGGGCTCCTCGACATGGGGAGGGGGTTCTTTCATCGGGTGGTCCATTCGGTCTTCTCTGGGCAGCGGATGAAGGGTGGTCCGGGGCGGAGCGGATTTCAAACAGCGAGCCCTGCCTTGTCCCTGGCTTTTTCGGGCGCGCAGGCGGGCACCCCGCCCCGCAGGGCCAGGCACCATGCTGGCGGGACCTCGCCCAAACACTGCCTTGGGTCAAGGAAAGGCGATGTAGCGTCAGGAAATGTCAGTAAAACAATGTGAGATATGTCGCACAAATTAAGGCGAATTCATATGCTTTACGCACAAGACCAACACCCCTAGGCGCTCTGTGAAGAGTTGTCAGACGCTCGGGCACCGCTACCCCGCCGCACAGACGGCAGCACAGGAACCTGTGCAGAAGGAGCCGCCGCTTCACTGAAATCCGTTCCATCCACAGGGCAGGCCGAAGGGGGCCAGAACGTGTCGCCCGACACACCACCTTTGCATTATCTGGGGAAACACCATGTGGATTAGACAAATACGGATCGGTCTTCGCTCGGCTCTCGCCTTCTCGACGCTGGGGCTGCTGCTGGTACTGCTGGGGCTGATTGCGCTGTACCAGATGAACCGAATGGATGACATGAGCGCCGAGGTCGACACCAACTGGCTGCCCTCGATCATGGCGGTCAATGACATGAGCGCCGCCAGCTCCCGCATCCGTGCCATGACCTTGCGCTACGCCATCGTCCAGGGCGACTTCCGCGACTCCACCCTGGCCAGCCTGAGAAAGGCCGAGAGTGCCCAGGCGGATGCCGAACGCCGCTACGAGCCGATGATTTCCTCCGCCGAGGAACGCCGCCTGTATGACGCCTACAAGGTCGCCCGGGACCGCTACATGGAGCAGTCACGCCTGACCGTCTCCCAAACCCAGGCCGGCAACAGCGAGGAGGCACGCCATACCGTGGAGCAGAAGCTCGGTGACTACGCCGAACAGCTGGCCAATGCCCTCGGTGAGCTGGCCCGCATCAACAGCGAAGGGGCCAAGCGCGCCTCCGCCGCAAGCGATGCCACCTTCGACAATGCCGTGACCCTGGTGATCGTGGTGATCGCCATTGCCGTGGTGCTGACCATCCTGCTGGCGGTGATCTTCACCCGCAGCATCATCCTCCCGCTGGCCCAGGCCGTGGACGTGGCGCGCGTGGTCGCCTCCGGCAACCTGACCCACCGCATCGAGGCCCAGGGCCAGGACGAGCCGGCCCACCTGCTGCGCTCCCTGCAAGAGATGCAGACCAGCCTGCGCAGCACCATCCAGCACATCGCCGACTCCTCCAGCCAGCTCGCCTCGGCTTCGGAAGAACTGCACGCGGTGACCGAGGACTCGACCCGAGGCCTGCACCAGCAGAACACCGAGATCGAGCAGGCCGCCACCGCAGTAAACGAGATGACCACCGCCGTGGAAGAGGTGGCGCGCAACGCCGTCAGCACCTCGGAAGCCTCCAAGCAGGCCGACCACACCGCCCGCAGCGGCCGTGAGCAGGTGGGCCAGGCCGTCAACTCCATCGCCCAGCTCGCCGGGGACGTGGCCAACACCTCCAGCAAGGTGGAAGAACTGGCCGACAACGTCCGCGACATCAGCCAGGTACTGGCGGTGATCCGCTCCATTGCCGAGCAGACCAACCTGCTGGCGCTCAACGCCGCCATCGAGGCAGCACGCGCGGGCGAGCAGGGTCGCGGCTTCGCCGTGGTGGCTGACGAAGTACGGGCCCTGGCCCACCGCACCCAGCAGTCGACCCAGGAAATCGAGCAGATGATCAACACCATCCAGCAGGGCACCAGCCAGGCGGTCACCTCGATGCAGTCCAGCCGCGAGCGGGTCGACTTCACCCTGGAAGTCGCCCGCGCCGCCGGTGCCGCCCTGGACGAGATCGCCCTGGCCATCTCTTCCATCAACGAACGCAACCTGGTGATCGCCAGCGCCTCCGAGGAGCAGGCCCACGTGGCACGGGAAGTGGACCGCAACCTGGTGAACATCCGCGACCTCTCGCTGCAGACCTCCGCCGGCGCCGATCAGACCAGCGCCGCCAGCCAGGAGCTGTCGCGCCTGGCCATCGACCTCAACGGCGTGGTGCAACGCTTCCAGCTTTGAAGGCCGAAGGGGGCGTCATGCGCCCCCTGACTGCCACTGGTCGGAAATTCGCCAGAACAAATAAATGGCGCCAGAAAAATCCCACCGAAAAGCTATACAAAAATTAACCTTGTACAACCTCGGCATCCAGCCAGTTTCCTCGCGCAACATGTCCGTCTACTCGTTTCCGCTTTCTCCGGGCGGCTGGAATGGCGGCGTTCAGTGATGACCAACACAAGCCATTGACGGCCAGCAGGATGCTTGCGCTGGGGCCAAGTGACCTGACTTCGTCTAGTTTTTCTCGGCGTGCACTACGCCAGGGAGAAGACAGCATGTGGCTCAATCGCAAGAAGGAACCCGCTCCGCAGCAAACCATCGACGCGCTTGAGCTGGCCTCGATCCGCCGCTCGATGGCCACGATCGAATTCACCCCCGACGGCATCATCCTGGATGCCAGCCCTGCCTTCCTGAACGTGGTGGGCTATCGCCTCGAAGAGGTGGTGGGCCAGCACCATCGACTGTTCTGCCCCCGGCAATTGGCCGAGAGCGCCGCCTACCAGCAGTTCTGGCAACGGCTGCGTCAAGGCGAACGCTTCAGCGAGCGCTTCATGCGCCTCAACCACGCCGGCGAGGAGATCTGGCTGGAGGCGACCTACCTGCCGATCCAGAACGGACTCGGCCAGACACTGCGAATCATGAAGATCGCCACTGACATCACCGCCCAGATCAAGGCCGAGCACCGCCACGAGAGCTACATCAACGCCATCAGCCGTTCCATGGCGGTGATCGAGTTCAACCTCGCCGGCGAGGTGGTCACGGCCAACCAGAACTTCCTCAACCTCATGGGCTACCGGCTGGAGGACATCCTCGGCAAGCACCACCGCATGTTCTGCGTCGACGAAGACACCCGGGGTGATGAGTACCGGCAGTTCTGGGCCCGCCTCAACCAGGGTGAATTCCTCTCCGACCGCTATCGCCGGGTCACCCGTGACGGCCGCGTGGTCTGGTTGCGCGCCACCTACAACCCGTTGTACGACGCCAACGGGCGCCTCTACGGCGTGGTCAAGTTCGCCAGCGACATCACTGCCCAGGTGGAGCGCCGCGACGCCGAGGCCGCCGCCGCCCAACTGGCCCACGACATCGCCATGGAGACCGACGTCACTGCCGCCCAGGGCACACAGACCGTGGCCCGCACCGTCGACGTGGTCACCGAGATCGCCACCAACCTGGGGACGGTCGCCGACCAGATCGAGGGGCTGAACAAGCAGTCCGAGCAGATCACCAGCATCGTCCAGGTCATTCGCGGCATTGCCGACCAGACCAACCTGCTGGCCCTCAACGCCGCCATCGAAGCCGCCCGTGCCGGTGAGCAGGGCCGTGGCTTCGCCGTGGTGGCCGACGAAGTGCGCCAGCTCGCCTCCCGCACCAGCCAGGCCACGGTGGAAATCAACAGCGTGGTACAGCAGAACCAGAACCTGGCCCGCAGCGCGGTGAGCAGCATGAGCACCACCCAGGACCGCGCCCGGGAAGGGGTCGAGCTGGCCAACCAGGCCGGCGAAGTGATCCGCGAGATCCGCAGCGAATCCCACCGGGTGGTGGATGCCGTCGCGCAGTTCTCGGTGACCTTCGCCGACTGAGCCGCACACGCCGGTCGGTGCTTGCCGTGGACCGCACATGGGTGCAGAGTCGCGATCGCCCAAGGAGCGACACCATGAATACGCCTGACCTGCCGCTGACCCTCTACGTCGACCTTGCCTGCCCGCTCTGCGCCCGCGAGGCCCATTGGCTGGCGCGCCACGCCGACCCGGCACGGCTGCGCCTGGTAGACATCAGCGCCGTCGACTTCGACGAACAAGGAGCCGGCCGCAGCCGCCAGGAGCTGGGAGATCGCCTGCACGCCCGCAGCGCCTCGGGGCAGTGGTACACGGGCGTCGATGCCACGCTCTGGAGCTGGCGTGCCGCCGGCCTGTACCGCTGGGCCGCACCGCTGGCCTGGCGGCCCCTGCGGCCGCTGTTCAAGTTCGGCTATGGCCTGTTCCGCCGCCTCCGTCCGCACCTGGCCTGGCTGCCGCACCCGGATGGCAGCCGGCGCTGTGCCGGCCAGTGCGAGTTGCCCCCGAGCCCCCACGACAAGCCCTGACGCCCCTTCTACAGGGAGCCCGCCTTCACCCAGCAGGGCCCAACCGAAACACCCGACGGCACTGAATCGCGCAAAAAAAGAGCCGCCAGAAAGTGGCGGCTCGAAGCATGTCCGGTTGTCCCGTATGGCACCGGACACGGGGTGGAACAGCGATGAGGAGAGGAGCCGGAGGCCCAGGAGAGGGAGGCCACCTTTTCCGCATCCTTGGGGCCAAGACTAAAGCCCGCAATGTCAAAACGATGTCACACCTGTGTGAAGAATTCGTCGGCCGCTATTTTTTTTCAGCAGGGCCCTCGTGGCGGAGTTCCAGCACCCGATTACGGCCCTGCTCGGCCAGCAGGTAGCGGCCGGGCGCGACCTCCACCAGGGTCTGCGCCGAGCGCAGGTGATCCAGCACCACGCGCGGTTCATTCTTGCGGTCCCAGAGCAGCAGGCGCGCCTGGTGGGTGGCGTCTTCGCTGACCCACAGCCCCTCGCCATTGCACAGCAGGTAGCCCGGCTGGCGCAGCTGGTCGAGCACCACCGGGTCGCTCGCCTGCTCCAGGCGCAGGGCATGGACGATGCCTTTCTGCTTTTCGGAGTAGTACACCTGCCCGTCCGGGCACACCGCCACGCCCTCGCCCTCTTCCAGGCCGTCGCGCAGGGTGCTCACCTCGCCGGTGGTGGGCGCGTAGCGCAGCAGCCGCCCGTCGCCCTTGCGATCCTCGATGGCATAGAGGTGGTGGCCGTCGGTGGCCAGGCCTTCCACGTTGATGGCCGTGAACAACACGTGAACCACACCGTCGGCCAGCCACAATACCGGGTGCTCGCCCTCCTCCTGGCTGAAGGCGATCCCGCCGCGGTACTGCACCATGCCGTCGGGCTTCGACAACCCTTCCTCCAGCTCCAGGCTGGTACCGCCGGAGAGGCTGCGCAGGAGACGTCCCTGCCCGTTTCCCAGCTCCTCGCTGAGGTAGGCGCCACCTGCGCCATCGGGTAGCAAGGCGCTCACCTTCTCCAGCCCCGAGAGGCTGACGCGGAAGGTCCAGCCCTCGGCAGCCGTGACCGGGTAGAAATGCCGCCAGGCCGGAATGCACAGGCCAACCAGCAGCACCAGCGCCACGCCCGCGAACAGCGCGCGTCCGTAGCGGTTCCAGGATTCAGCCATGGCCATGGGCCTCCTTGTCGGTTGCCGGGATCAGCCCTCGAGGCTGACCGTGAAACAGCTCCCTCGCCGAGGTTCTGAACGGACGTCAACCCGCCACCCCTGCTGCTCGCAAATGCGCCGCACCAGGGACAGCCCCAGGCCGAGCCCCTCACCCCGCGCCCGCTCGCCCCGCACGAAGCTCTGGAAGATGCGTTCCTGCTCGGACTCGGCGATGCCTTCCCCGGTGTCCTCCACGCGAAACCCGGACGCCACCAGCACCAGGCGCACGCGGCCCTTCTCGGTGTAGTGCAGGGCATTGCGCAACAGGTTGGACATCACCGTCCTTAGCAGGGGCGCCTCGTAGCGTCCAGCCGGCAGCCCCTCCTCCACCACCTCGAAGGCCAGGCCCTTGGCGGAGAACTGCACAGTCCATTGCCGTGCCTGCTCGGCCGCCAGGGCATCCAGCGCCACGCTCTCGCCGGTGCGGCAACCGTCCTCGCGGTTGCGCGCCAGGCGCAGGAAGGTCTGCACCAGGTCGTTCATCTCGCCGCTGGCCCGGGCAATGCGGGCCACCTGGCCACGCTCGGCGCGGCTCAGGTGCTCGGTGGCCTGCAGCAGTTCGCAGGAGGTGATGATGATCATCAGGCCGGTGCGCAGCTCATGGCTCACGTCACTGGTGAACAGGCGCTCGCGCTCCAGGGTCTCGCGCAGTTGCCCAAGGGTCTCGTCGAAGGCCGCCGCCAACCGCCCCACCTCGTCGTCGGGGTAGTCCGGCGCCAGGCGCGGTGCCAACGGCAACAGCAGGTCGCGGTGACGCACCTGCCGGGCCAGGCGCCGCACCGGCGACATCACCCGTCGCGCCAGCAGCCGGCCCAGGCCCCAGGCGCCCAGCACGCTCAGGGCGAACCCGGCGGCCACCACGGCGAACAGCATGTGCTCGCGAGCCTCGAACTCGTGCTGCTCCTCCACCAGCATGTCCACATGGTCGGCGTGGGCACGCTTGAACACGTAGTAGGCCTCGTCACCGGCCACCCATTCGGAGAAGCCTTCCGGCAGGTCGACGAAGCGCACCGGCAGGCTGCCGTGCCCGCCCTCGGAGCTGTAGAAGCGGGTGCTGGCATCGATGCGCGCTGCCTGGTCATAGCTGACCTCGCGGCGCATGGCGAAATCCAGCTCGCGGCTCATTTCCTCGGAGACCAGGTTCTCTTCGAGGCAGTGCACGATGCCGACGATACCCAGGGAGAACAGGCCGCTGACGAGCAGCGTCATCACCACGAAGGCCAGGACGATGCGCCGCTCCAGCGGCTGCTTGCTGGGGGCCGGCATGGATCAGCCGGCCCGCGCGCGAAGTGCCACGATCACGACCCTGTGCCCGCCAACGTCGAGCCGGCCTGGCGGACCCGGCAGCCGGCGAACAGGTCCAGCCCGTCGTTGTAGGCCGTGGTCTGCAGCTGCAGCAGGCCGAGCAGGGAATGGAACAGGTTGTCCTGGCTCAGCGGCTTCTCGCGGTCCTTGGCCAGGCAGCCGGTGTCCAGGCCGAAGTCCTGGGTGTAGCTGTCGGAGAACCAGGCCAGCAACGGCACATGCTTCTGCTGGTCCGGTGCCAGCACATAGGGCGTGCCGTGGAGGAACAGGTTGTACTCGCCCAGGGACTCGCCGTGGTCGGAGAGGTAGATCATCGCGGTGTCGAGGCGATCCTGGTTGCGGCGCAGGATATCGATCAGGCTCGCCAGCACGTGGTCGGTGTAGACCAGTGTGTTGTCGTAGGCATTGACGATGCTCTCCTGGCTGCAGTCGTTCAGCGCGTTGCTGCGGCACACCGGGGTGAAGGTCTCGAACCCCTGCGGGTAGCGCTTGTAGTACTCCGGCCCATGGCTGCCGGCCTGGTGCAGCACCAGCACGGTGTCGCCCTTGAGCTGGTCGATGTAGGCCTGCAGGTCGCGCAGCAGGATCTCGTCGCGGCACTCGCCGTCGCGGCACAGGTCAGGGTCCTGGCGGTGGCTCAGGTCCACCTGGTCGACGCGGTCGCAGGCGCCCTTGCAGCCGGACTGGTTGTCCCACCAGCTCACCGTCAGGCCGGCGCGCTTGAGCACGTCCAGCAGGCCTTCCTGGGTGCGTGCCTGAGTGGCGTCATAGCCGGCCCGCCCGAGGTTGGAGAACATGCAGGGCACCGACACGGCAGTCTCGGTCCCGCAGGAGTGCACATTGGTGAAGCCCAGCAGACCGCTTTCGGCACGCAGCTTCGGCGTGGTGTCACGGGCGTAGCCCAGCACCCCGAAGTTGTCGGCCCGGGCGCTCTCGCCCACCACCAGCACGGTGAGGGACTTGCGCTGGTGCCCCACCCAGGCAGAAGACTTGCGGGCATCGGTGGCGATGCTGCGCAGCGGCTCCTGGGCGGTGGCCAGCTGCTCGCGCACGTAGCCGAAGGACGCATTCAGGTAGTTGCTCGGCACCACCAGCAGACGCAGCTCATGGTGATTGCGGAACAGCGAGGCCAGGCCCTGGTAATTGACCAGCGCCACCCCGCCCAGCACCGCCACCGACCCCACCGCCAGCACCACCTTGCCCACCAGCTCGCGGCGCAGCGAGCGGTGCCGCACCGGCACCTTCCACAGCAGCCAGCTGGGCAGCACGCCCAACAGCAGGATGTGCAGCAGCAGGCTCAGGGACATCAGCCCGTGCACTTCCTTGATGTCGGTCTCGGCCACGTTGCGCAGCATGTTGGCGTCGATCATCACGCCGTACTGGCCCATGAAATAGGCGACCCCGGAGCTGACCATGAACAGCACGATCAGCACCGGCTTGAATACCCAACGGAACGACAGCAATGCCAGCACGAAGCTGAAGATGGACAGCACCATCACCCCGAAGGCGACCCGCAGGCCGATGCCACCGGCACCCGCCGGAACGATGCTGGAGAGGTGGGACCAGAGGGGGTAGTTGTACAGCGCCAGCAGCAGCACGCTCGCCAGCAGGGCCAGGCTTTCGGGGCGGAAGGAGAGGTTCTTGAACATCGGTAGGCTCACGCAGCGAAGGGATCGTCCCTGTCGATTCGCCAGCGAGAGTAGAAAGCGCGATATCAAAAGTTCGTGAATTAAACCTTGGCAAATTGTCGAGGACGCCCTGCCAGCCAGCGCCCTTCACGCTTTTTTCAGGATTGCTTGACCCGCGCTTGACGCAATGACCCGCAGCATCGCCTCGCACCCTGCCATTCGCAGGCCCCTTCGCGAGGACACCACGCCGATGAACAAGCTTCCCCAGATCACCCTGGCCTTCTGGGTGATGAAGATCTGCGCTACCACACTCGGCGAAACCGCCGGCGACCTGCTGTCAATGACGCTGGACGTCGGCTACGCCATCAGTTCGATGATCCTCATCAGCCTGTTCCTCGTCTCCCTGGTCACCCAGCTCCGCGCCCGCACCTACAACCCGGCCCTGTACTGGACAGTGATCCTCACCACCAGCACCGCCGGCACCACCATGTCCGATTTCATGGACCGCACCCTCGGCCTCGGCTATGCCAGCGGCTCGGCGATCCTCATCTCGCTGCTGCTTGGCGTCCTGGCAGTGTGGCGGTTCAGCGAGAAATCCCTGTCCGTGGACCACATCGACAGCCGTCGCGGCGAGCTTTTCTACTGGATCGCCATCCTCGTCTCCAACACCCTCGGCACCGCCCTGGGCGATTACCTGGCCGACGACTCCGGCCTCGGCTTCGCCGGCGGTGCCCTGCTGATCGGCAGCCTGATCGCCGCCGTGGCCCTGGCCTACTACTTCACCCGCCTGTCCCATGTGCTGCTGTTCTGGCTGGCCTTCGTCCTCACCCGCCCGTTCGGCGCCACCCTCGGCGACGTCCTCACCAAACCCCACGCCAAGGGCGGCCTGGACTTCGGCACGGTCGGCTCCTCGGCGATCCTCGCCGGGGTGCTGGTGGTGCTGGTGGTCATCGCCATCCGCGCGCAACGTCAGCAGCCCCTGCTGCAGGCCATCCCCCTGCAGGACAGCCCGCCCCGTTGAGGGCAGATACATGCAAAAGGCCCTGCGGGATTGAAGCATCTCCAGCAGGGCCTTTTGCGATTCAGGATCAGGTACGGAAGCGCCGCACCAGCTGGTTCAGCTCGTTGCTGAGGTCGGTGAGGTTGTGGGCATCGCCGCGGGTGGACTCGGCGAGGTTGGCCACCAGTTGCGCATCGCCGTGGATCTGGCTGATGTGGCGGTTGATGTCCTCGGCCACCTGGTGCTGCTCTTCGGCGGCGGTGGCGATCTGGGTGTTCATGTCGCGGATCACGTCCACCGATTCGCGGATCAGCTCGAAGCTCGCCCGGGCCTGGTTGATCGACACCACCGTTTCCTGGGAGACCTCCAGGCTGGCATGCATCTGCTTGCCCATCTGGTGGGTGCGGCGGGCCAGGTTGCCCAGCAGCGTGTCGATTTCGCTGGTGGAATCGGCGGTGCGCTTGGCCAGAGCCCGCACCTCGTCGGCCACCACGGCAAAGCCCCGGCCCTGCTCGCCGGCACGGGCCGCCTCGATGGCAGCGTTGAGCGCCAGCAGGTTGGTCTGCTCGGCAATCGAGCTGATGGTGCCGAGGATGGACTGGATGTCGTTGCTGTCCTGCTCCAGCTGCTGCATGGCCTCGGCGGACTGGCCGATCTCGCGGCTCAGGCGGTCGACATTGGTCACCGCTTCGTCGATCTGCCGCTGGCCGTCGTGGGCCTGGCGCTGGCCGCTGTCGGCGGAGTCGGCGGCCTGGCTGCAGGAGCGCGCCACTTCGTTGGAGGTGGCGACCATCTCGTGGAAGGCCGTGGAGACCATGTCCACCGCCTCGCGCTGGCGGCTGGCGACCTCGGCCAGGTCCTGGGCAGTCTCGGTGGAGCGGCCGGAGGTGCTGTGGATCTCCCCGGCGGCATCACCGATACGGCGGATCAGAGTGCGGATGGCTTCGAGGAACTGGTTGAACCACCCCGCCAGCTGTGCGGTTTCGTCCTGGCCGCGCACGTCCAGGCGCGCCGTGAGGTCGCCCTCACCCTGGGCGATGCCTTCCAGGCCGCTGGCCACGCCACGGATCGGCTTGACGATGAGCCCGGCGGAGAAGCCGCCGACCAGCGCGAACAGGCCGCCGCAGGCCAGGGCGATGAGCGCGATCACCCAGCTCAGGCGGGTGGCCGAAGCCATCACCTCGTCCTCGCGGATCACCCCGATGAAGCGCCAGCCCAGCGCGTCGGACGTCCAGACGTTGGCCATGTAGCGCTCACCGCCCAGCACCACCTCTTCCAGGCCGGTGCCGGCCTTGGCCAGTTGCGCGTAGCCCTCGCCCAGGTCGCTGAGGTTCTTGAAGTTGTGCTCCGGTGCGTTGGGGTCCACCAGCACCTTGTCGTTGCCTTCCAGCAGCATCAGGTAGCCGCTCTCGCCCAGGCGGATCTGCTTGACCAGGTCGGTCAGCTGCTTGAGCGACACGTCGATGTTCACCACGCCGCCCGGGTCGCCCAGTTGGTTGGCGAAGCTGCGCACGGTGCTCACCAGCACCACGTCGTCCGCCGCCCAGTAGTAGGCGGAGGTGCGCAGCGTCCTGCCCGGCTGGGCCATGGCGGCCTGGTACCAGGGACGGGTGCGCGGGTCGTAGCAGGCGAGCTTGGGGTCGCCGGGCCAGAACACGTAGCCACCCTGCTGGGTGCCGAGGGACAGGTAGGCATAGGCCGGGTGGGACTTGGCCAGGCCGTTGAACAGCTCGAACACCTGCTCGTCCTGGGGGCCGGTGGGCAGGTCCGCTGCGTTGGCGGCGATGTACTGCTTGAGGCTGCCATCCACCGCCTGCAGGCGCGGGTGGGTGGCCAGGTAGTCGACGTTCTGGCTGATGCCCTCGAAGAACAGCTTCATGGCGTTCTCCACCTGGCGGATTTCGCGGCCGCTGCTGTCGAGGAAGTCCTCGCGCGCCTCCCCGCGCAGGTTGAGGACGATCAGCACCGCCACGAGGACGACCGGCACGCTGGCGATGGCGGCAAAGGCCATCGTGAGTTTTTGTTTTATGTTCATCTCGCTCGGATTCCTTGAGGCCGACAGATTGTATTTGCGGACATTCCATATTATGGTATACCAATATCGCAACAGCCGACCAGCGGTATCCCGAGCGGATCCGGTGGCCTGAACATCCCGGCAATGCCCGCTGCAGGCGGGTCATCGCATCGGCCAACAACAAAAAGCCCGAGGTAAGCGAAATGAAATTCTCCCTCTTCGTACACATGGAGCGTTGGGACGAGAGCATCAGCCACCGCCAGCTGTTCGAAGACCTGACCGAACTGACGCTGATGGCCGAGGCCGGCGGCTTCAGCACCGTCTGGATCGGCGAGCACCACTCGATGGAGTACACCATCTCCCCCAGCCCGATGCCGACCCTGGCCTACCTCGCGGCCCGCACCACCACCATCCGCCTGGGCGCCGGCACCATCATCGCGCCGTTCTGGAACCCGGTTCGCGCGGCCGGTGAATGCGCCCTGCTGGACGTGATCAGCAACGGCCGCATGGAAGTGGGCCTGGCCCGTGGCGCCTACCAGTTCGAGTTCGACCGCCTCGCCAACGGCATGCCGGCCACCGACGGCGGCCAGCACCTGCGCGAAATGGTCCCGGCGGTGAAGGCCCTGTGGCAGGGCGACTACGCCCACGACGGCGAGATCTGGAAGTTCCCCACCTCCACCTCCTCCCCGCGCCCGATCCAGCAGCCCTACCCGCCGATGTGGATCGCCGCCCGCGACCCGGACTCCCACAACTTCGCGGTGAAGAACGGCTGCAACGTGATGGTCACCCCGCTGATGAAGGGTGACGAGGAAGTGCTGGACCTGAAGAACAAGTTCGAGGCCGCCCTGGCCAACAACCCGGAGGTGCCGCGCCCGCAACTGATGGTGCTGCGCCACACCCACGTGCACAGCGTGGACGACCCGGAAGGCTGGAAGCTCGGCGCCGCTGCCATCTCGCGCTTCTACCGCACCTTCGACGCCTGGTTCGGCAACAAGCAGACCCCGGTCAACGGCATCCTGCCGCCCAGCCCGGAAGAGAAGTTCAAGGACCGCCCCGAATTCGAGCTGGAGAACATCCGCAAGAAC
Organism: Metapseudomonas otitidis; assembly: GCF_900111835.1. Lineage (GTDB taxonomy): Bacteria > Pseudomonadota > Gammaproteobacteria > Pseudomonadales > Pseudomonadaceae > Metapseudomonas > Metapseudomonas otitidis. The sequence goes on along the minus strand of NZ_FOJP01000002.1, from coordinate 93,583 downwards.
ACCATGATCGGCACCCCGGAAGAGATCATCGCGCGCATCCGCTACTACCAAGAGCTGGGTGTGGACGAGTTCAGCTTCTGGTGTGACAACAGCCTGCCCCACGCCGAGAAGAAGAAGTCCCTGGACCTGTTCATCAAGCACGTGGTGCCCGCGTTCCGCTGATCCCCCGCTCTCCCTTCTGACTCGCCATGCCGATCGAGCGTCCAGGCATGGCGGGTCGTTTTGCATTCCCCCGCCCTTTCACGGGCCCTCCCCCGTCACCCGCCCCCTCGCTGAACGCCGAACCCAGCCCTCCGCCCCCGCAGCACCTGGCCATGCCCTGCGCGGCCATGACGGGCCGCAAGCACGCGCGTTCAGGGCGCGATCAGCTCGATGAAAGCCCGCGACAGCGGTGAGCGCTCGTCATCCCGGCGTACCAGCCACACGGCAGTGGTGGCGCCGGCGTCCAGCAATGGCCGGTAGACCACGCCATCGAAGTGCATGCGGGTGAAGGACGCCGGTAGCACCGAAACCCCGAGCCCCGCCGCCACCAGCCCGATCAGCGTCAGTGCGCTGTGGGATTCCTGGGTGATGCGCAGGCTGAAGCCGGCCTCGTGGGCCAGGGCGATCACCTGGTCGTAGAGGCCGGTGCCGGCATTGCGCGGGAAGTACACGAAGGGTTCGGCCGCCAGCTCCGCCAGGTGCAGGCCGGCGCTCTCACCTGCCAGCCGGTGCTGGGCGGGCAGCACCGCTACCAGCGGCTCGCGGAACAGCTCCACCGCCACCAAAGACTCCGGCAACGGCAACGGGCGGATCAGCCCCACCTGGATGCGCCCGTTGAGCAGCGCGTCGGCCACCTCCCGGCTGTTCAGCTCGTGCAGTTCCAGCTGCACCTCGGGGAAGGCCTGGCGAAAGCGCAGGATGGCGCCAGGAATCACCGAGGTGAACGGCGCCGAGGAGGTGAACCCCAGCTTCAATTGACCCAGCTCGCCGCGCTGGGCACGGCGCGCCACCTCGGCCGCCTGGTCCACCTGGACGAGTATCTGGCGCGCCTCGTCGAGGAACAGCCGACCGGCCTCGGTGAGGGCCACGCGGCGGTTGGTGCGCTCGAACAGTCGCGCCCCCAGCTCCTCCTCCAGGGCCTGGATCTGCTGGCTCAGCGGTGGCTGGGATATGCCCAGCAGCTCCGCCGCGCGACCGAAATGGAGTTCGTCGGCGACGGCAATGAAGTAACGCAGGTGGCGGAGTTCCATCGTGGCGATTGATAGGTTTCAGATATCAAAGATGTCGAACAATATATTGGAAACGCGTATTGCGCACCGATAGGCTTTTCACCGTCCCCCAGAGCCCGCCAGCAGCGGGCCACGGCCCCGACGGGCCGACTGCCTGATTCGCGTGATGAGGTCCCCGATGAGCCACCCCGAGCGCCAGACCGCCACCGGCGCGCCTGCCGAGCCGCCCACCCATATCGAGAAAGGCAGCGCCGCCTTCCTGCGCACCAACCTGGCGCTGTTCTGCGGCGGCTTCGCCACCTTCGCCCTGCTCTACTGCGTGCAACCGATGATGCCGGTGCTGGCCCAGGCCTTCGCCATCAGCGCTGCCCAGGCCAGCCTGGTGCTGTCGGTGTCCACCTTGGCGCTGGCGGTGGGCCTGCTGTTCACCGGTTCGCTGTCCGACGCCCTGGGGCGCAAGCGGGTAATGGGCGTTTCGCTGCTCTGCGCGGCCCTGTTCACCCTCGCCAGCGCCGCCATGACCCGCTGGGAGCTGGTGCTGCTGATGCGCGTGCTGGTGGGGCTCTCCCTCAGCGGCCTGACCGCCGTGGCCATGACCTACCTGAGCGAGGAGATCCACCCGGCCCACACCGGGCTGGCGGTGGGCCTGTACATCGGCGGCAACGCCATCGGCGGGATGTGCGGCCGCCTGGTGGCCGGGGTGATGGTGGACTACCTGTCCTGGCACTGGGTGCTGGCCTGCATCGGCCTGCTGGCGCTGCTCGCCGGCCTGGTGTTCTGGCGCCTGCTGCCGGAGTCCCGGCACTTCCGGCCCCGGCCGATTACCCTGGGCAACCTGGCCGGCGGCTTCGCCCTGCACCTGCGCGATGCCCGGCTGCCGGTGCTGTTCGTCGAGGCCTTCCTGCTGATGGGCAGCCTGGTGACCTTCTTCAACTACATCGGCTTCCACCTGCTGCAGGCGCCCTACCACCTCAGCCAGGCGGCGGTGGGCATGCTCTCGGTGGTGTACCTCTCCGGCACCTACAGCTCGGCCATGGCCGGCTCCCTGGCCGACCGGGTGGGCCGGCAGAAAGTGCTGTGGGTGATGATCCTGCTGATGCTCGTCGGCTTCGGCCTCACCCTGCTGGCGCCGCTGCCGCTGATCCTGCTGGGCATGCTGCTGTTCACCTTCGGCTTCTTCGGCGCCCACTCGGTGGCCAGCAGCTGGGTCGGCCGCCGTGCCACCCAGGCGCGGGGCCAGGCGGCGTCGCTTTACCAGGCCTTCTACTACACCGGCTCCGGCGTGGCCGGCACCCTCGGCGGGCTGTTCTGGCACCAGGCCGGTTGGCACGGCATCGGCCTGTTCGTCGGCGGCATGCTGGTGCTGGCCCTGGTACTGGCCATCGGCCTGGCCCGGCGCCCCCTGGGCGAAGCGGGAACCTGCCCGGGAGGCCCGCGCTGAGCCCGACGCCTGGCTGGCGGAATGCCCGGCACCTGCTTTAGTAAGGAGCTGTAGGCAACATCGCACCAGGGAGGGCACGTGGAAGACCAATACAAGGCCGAACAGGAACGCATCGACTGGCGCCGCGAGACGCTCGGCATCGACACCCCGGCGGAACCGCGCCGCCGCCCCTGGGCCCTGGCCCTCTCCGGCGGCGGCATCCGCAGCGCCACCTTCTGCTTCGGCGTGCTCCAGGCCCTGGCCCGCGCGCCCTACACCCCCGCCAACCGCCCCCTCGGCAGTACCGGCGACGCCCCCGCCGAGCGCCTGCTGCCGCGTTTCGACTACCTCTCCACCGTGAGCGGCGGCGGCTACATGGGCTCGTTCTTCTCCAGCCTGTTCCAGCCCGGGCGCCTGCGTCCCAGCACGGGCACCGAGCAGGCCCAGGCGCGCCAGGCGGCCGAGGACGCCTACCGGGTGCTGAGCTACCAGCCGCCGGGGCGCATCCACTCCTCCACCAACTACCGCGCGGCCCCAGTCGGCGCCGGGCCCACCGCCTGGCTGCGGGAGAACGGCCGCTACCTGACGCCCACCGGCGCCGGTGACCTGCTCTACGCCCTGGCGATGACCTGGCGCAACTGGGTGGCCGTGCACCTGGTGATCGGGCTGCCGATCCTGCTGGTCACCGCGCTGCTGGCCCTGACCCAGGGCGTGGCCTGTTCGCGCTGGAACCTGTTCTGCGACCACCTCCTGGGCATCGCCCTGTTGGCCGTGGCCCCGCTGATGCTGGCGTACTGGCTGATCTACTCGCGCAAGACCCAGGACGAACCGCCCGCGCTGCTCAACTGGGCCACCGGCAGCGCCCTGGCGATGGCCGTGGCGCTGGGCTGGCTCACCTGCCAGGTGCCCGACACAGCGGACTGGCTGCCGGTGCCTGCCCGCGACCTGCTCTGGATCGTGGTCACGGTGCTCGGCCTGGGGCTGGCCTGGTGCGCCGCGCTGGTGGCGTCCCAACGTCTGAAGCAGCACCCCGACGACGGCGGGCTGGACGCCGACAACGTGCGCAACTACCGGGTCAACGTCACCCGGGCGCTGAGCACGGCGATCACCTGGGCGGCTGTCGCCCTGGTGCTGGTCCTGGTGCACCAGTTGACCTTCGAGCTGTACACGGTGCTGGCCCGGCACTGGCAGGGCAGCCTCACCTTCAGCGTGCTGCCGGTGCTGATCTGGCTGGTGCGCCACCTGGCCCGCAGCCGTGACGAGAAACCCGCCCCCGGCCTGCTGAAGAAACTGCCCCTGGACGCCCTGGCGCTGGTCGCCGGCCTGGCCCTGCTGCTGGCCGTCACCCTGGCCTGGGGCCTGCTGGCCCACTGGTTCGCCTGGAACGGCCGGGTGCCGGGCGCCCACGCGGGTGATGCGCAGCTCTTCCGCTTCGGCCTGCTGGCGGCCATCGCCCTGGTGATGGCGGTGGTCACCGGGCAGTTCATCGGCTTCATCAACCTCTCCAGCCTCCAGGCGTTCTACGCCGCCCGCCTGACCCGCGCCTACCTGGGCGCCTCCAACGGCCAGCGCTTCGACGTCTCCTGCGCCCAGAGCCGCCGACGCATGAGCGTGGCGCAGCCCCTCTCGCGGGACGACATTCCCCTGAAGGACTACTACGGCAAACGCACCGCCGGCCCGCTGCACCTGATCAACGTCACCATGAACCTCACCGTGGACCCAGCCGAGCAACTGGTGCAGCGCGACCGCAAGGGCAAGCCGCTGTGCGTGGCGCCCTACCGCTACACCCCCGGCGGCGAGCAGGACCAGGTCACCAGCTTCATCCTCGACGGCCAGCGCAAGTCCCGGCAGCCGCCCAACGGCCGCGGCGAGATCAACCAGCCGCTGAGCCTCGGCCAGTGGGTGGCCACCTCCGGCGCCGCCGCCAGCACCGGCCTCGGCCGCCAGACCAGCCTGGGCCTCTCGCTGCTGCTGGGGCTGGCCAACGTGCGCCTGGGCACCTGGTGGCAGAGCAACTTCGTCGGCCGCGCCAAGCCGCTGTCGCGGATCGGCGAGGCGTCGTCCCACTGGTTGCCGACCCAGACCTACCTGTTCTACGAACTCACCGCGCGCTTCCACGGCCATCGCCGCGACAAGCTCTACCTCACCGACGGCGGCCACTTCGAGAACACCGCCACCTACGAGCTGCTGCGCCCCGCCCGCGACATCGAACTGGTGGTGATGTGCGACTGCGGCTGCGACCCGGAGTACCGCTTCGACGACCTGGCCAACCTGGTGCGGCTGTCGCGCATCGACCACGACCTGGAGATCGAGGAAGACCCCGGCGTGCTGCGCCACCCGCTGCTGTCCCAGGTGTTCGGCAGCACCCAGTCCCTGCGCGCCGCCACCGAGCCGAGCGACCGCCGCTGCGCCGTGCTGCTCAACGTCTTCCACACCCCGGACCGGGAAAACCCCGACATCCCGCGCCGCCTCACCAGCCGCATCCTGCTGATCAAGCCCCGGCTGATCGAGGGCGTGCCCACCGACGTGCTCAACTACGTGCGCGCCAACCCGGACTTCCCCAACCAGACCACCGGCGACCAGTTCTTCGACGAAGCCCAGTTCGAGAGCTACCGCCAACTGGGCCTGAGCATCGGGCAACTGCTGTTCGGCGACGGCCAGCGCCCCAACAACATCGCCCACGCCCTGTCGCGCTACCTGGCCAAGCCGGTGCTGGAGGATGCCGCCGGGGAGTGAACCCAGGTGTCGGGACGGTTCCTTGTGAGCCGTCCGACGGGTTGCGTCATGGCGCATTGACAGCCCGGTCGATTTGCGCAAAATCCGCGCCTTGCCATCAGGGAAGACGCCGCTTTGAACGCCATCCAGCACGCCGCCAGGGAACTCCGCTCGGCCATTCGCACCGCCACCACCGGCCTCGTCGGCCGTGAGCAACTCGCCGAACTCATCATCCTCGCCGCCGTGGCCCAGGAGCACCTGCTGGTGGTCGGCCCGCCCGGTACGGCAAAAAGCGCCGTGGTGCGGCGGGTGGCCCAGGTGCTGGGCGGCCGCTACTTCGAATACCTGCTCGGGCGCTTCACCGAGCCCAGCGAGCTGTTCGGCCCGGTGGACCTGCGCAAGCTGCGCGAAGGCACGGTGGAAACCGATGTCAGCGGCATGCTGCCGGAAGCCGACGTGGCCTTCCTCGACGAGGTGTTCCTCGGTTCCACCGCCATCCTCAACACCCTGCTCGGCGTGCTCAACGAACGGCGCTTCCGCCGTGGCCACACCGAGTTGCGCTGCCCGCTGCGGGTCTGCGTCGGCGCGGCCAACGGCCTGCCGGACGACGAAGCCCTGGCGGCCTTCGCCGACCGCTTCCTGCTGCACCTGTTCGTCGACACCGTGCCGGACCACCAACTGGAAGCCATGCTCGCCGGCGGCTGGAAGGCCGAGCAGCTACCCGTGCTGGACGCGCACCACCTGGGCCACCTGGACACGCTCTGCGGCGCCCTGCGCCAGGTCGACCTCGACAGCGTGCGCCCGGCCCTGGCCGACGCCATCCGCCGCCTGCGCCAGGCCGGCATCCCGCTTTCCGACCGGCGCATCGTCAAATCGCAGCGCCTGATCGCCGCCGCCGCACTGCTCGGCGGCCGCCAGCAGGCCAGCGAGGCGGACCTCTGGCCGCTGCTCTACGCCCTGCCCACCCAGGCCATGCAGCAACAGGCCCGTGAGGTCCTGCGCGAGCTGTTCGCCCAGGCCAGCAACGACAACCTCTTCAGCGCGGTGGAAGAAGCCACCCTGCAACCGCTGTCGCGAGCCAGCCGCCTGGCCGAAGAAGCCCGCGCCTGCCTGGACGAGGCCGAGGGGACGAACCCGGAAGCGGTGCTGCGGGAGATCGACGCCAACTTCCTCGCTGACGCCCTGCCGCCGGAACTGGCCGAGCTGCGCGAGCGCCTGGTCGCCCGCCTCGCCACCCCCGCATGAGCGCCCTGAAACAGACCTGGCGCTGGCAACCCCGCGCCCAGGCCCTGGAACCCCGTGCTGCCGTGGCCTGGGGCGAAGCCTCCCGGCGCCTGCACGCACGCCTGCTGGCCCTGCCCGCCGGGCAACTGGCGGGCCTGCAGGCCACTGCCGCCGATGACCTGCTGGTGGTGATCGGGGAAGGCGACGCCCTGCCCTGGGTGGATGGCATCGACTACGCCGCCCCCTGTGAAGGCGCCCCCGAACTCTGGCTGCCAACCCGGCTGTGCCCCGATGCGCCACTGGACCTGCTCGCCCGTGCCCTCGCCAAGCGCCACGGCCGCACCCCGCTGCTGCTCTGGCCCGCGCCGGCCAGGACGGTGCCGCTGGACCGCCAGCTGCCGCTTTCCGAAGGTCACCTGGCGCGCATTGCCGAACATTGGGCAGCCCCATGAGCCTGCAGTTGCCCGACGCCCTGGCCCACTGGGGCCAGCCTCTGCAGGAACTGGACAGCGAGCTGGCCGAAGCCCTGGCCGACATCGCGCAACGCCTGCACAACCTGGTGGGGCCGGTTCAGCGCCGGCAGAGCGGCGAGCTGAAGGAGCCGGATGGTCTGGGCGACCTGCAACGTCGCGGCCCCTATGAGCGCCTGCTGCCCAGCGAGTGGTTGTTGGCCGACGCATTTCCCGACGAGTTCCTGCGGCGTGCCGCCAGCGGCGAGCACCTGTTCCTCGCTTCCGAGGCACGCGCCTGCCAGGGCAACCGCACGATCATTGCCCTGTTCGATGCCGGCCCCCGGCAACTGGGCGCCCCACGACTGGCCCACATTGCGATGCTGATCCTCCTGGCGCGCCGTGCCCAGGCCGTGGGTGGCGAGTTGCGCTGGGGCATCCTCCAGCAACCCGGCTGGATCGATGGCGTGCGCGGCGCAGTCGACTTCGCCCGCCTGCTCGAAGCCCGGGGCTGGCAAGCCGCCGAGCCCGATGACTGGCGCGCCTGGAGCGACCTGCGCAACGCGCTGCCGGCAACGCCGGACGAATGCTGGCTGATTGGCGCCCAGGCCATGGATGACGGTTTCAGCCACCGCCTGCACCTGTCCACCAGTCTGGATGGCGAAGCGCTGGAGGCCGAGCTGCACCTGGGCAACAGCCGACGTGCCCTGAGCCTGCCCTTGCCGAGCCCGGCCATCGGCAGGCGCCTGCTTTCAGGGCAGTTCGCCCTCGCCGGGCAGGTGCCTGCCGGGCACGCTGAGACCCTGAACGTGGAGCGTGTGGCATTGACCTTGCCACCGATCATTTCGCGCTCCGGGCAGATGGTGGCGTTGGCGCTGCTCGATCAGCCCGGCGTACTGGTGTTCAAGCTGCCGGCCCTGGGGAGCAAGAAGAAACCCAGGACCCGCCGGCTCCTCTGGAGCACGGGGGAGCAGCCGCTGGCCCTGGCATTCACCGGGCGGAGCCTGGCGGGCGTGATGGATGCCGGCCCCAACCTGCGCTTCTGGCAGTTGTCGCCCCTGAGTACCGCCACACGCCCGCCACAGGAGGTACTGAGCGCTCCGCCAGGCACCGCCAGGTTGCTGCCCCTCGCCCTGGTGGACAGCGCCCATGACGGCGAGCGCCTCTACCTGCTGGATGCCCAGGGGCGACTGCTGCACTGGCACCACCAGAAAGGCCTTCCTCGCAGCCAGGAGCCGCTTCTGGAACGCGTCGAAGACGATGTGCTCGCCATGAGCCACCTCGACGATGGCCGCCTCTATTACCTGCACAAGCGTGACCAGCGCTTCATCCTCCAGGAGGTGCTGTCGGGCCACCGCGTGAGCACGCCCCTGCGCCTTGGCGAGGTGGGTGAGGCCAGCAAGGCCTTCATGGCCCGGTTCAGCACCACCAGCACCCACCCGGCATGCGCCCTGCTACTGAGCGCAACGCCCCAGGAGCGCTGGAGGCTGTGTCGCCCCAAGGATCGGCAAGGCGGCGCTGCAGAGAACTGGACACTCGACGTGCCCCCGGGCTGGAATGCCCAGGGCCTGGTGGCCGACCCCGACGCCAGGGGGTTGCTGCTGGTGCTGATGTCCGGCGATCGCAAACGCCTTGCCCTGTATGACGGCACTGCGCTCCGGAGCATCGTCGAAACACCCGATGCCATTGCACGGCTGAGTGTCTGTGCCAGCAGCGGCCTGCTGGCGGTCCTCAGTCAGGCTCGCGAGCTGGTGCTCTATTGCACCCGGCACCACGTCGTGCGCCTGCGAGCCTCCTGCACCCGGGCAGATGACCAAGGAGGCACGCCATGAGTGCACCGGATACCCACGTTCGTCAGCCCTCGCTCAAGGGGCGCCGACCGGTCGCAGGCCTGTGGCTGCCTGCCGACTGGCTGGCGGTCGAGGTCCGTGCGGCGCTGTTGCTGCGCCATTGGCGGGCCGGATCGGCAGCCTGGCGCTTCCCCGAGGGCGACCTGTTGCGCTTCAACGCGACCGTTGTGCAGGACTGTGACGCGCTGGAGGGCTGGCCGCTGCTGGCCCTGGAGACCGGTGGCCTGTGCTCGGCCGAGCTGACACAGGAAGAGCAGGCAACCCTGCCGGCCGCCGATCTCTGGCTGGTACAGGGTGGCCGCGTCGCCGCGCTGGACCTGCATCAGGCCGAACGCCTGGCGCTGGAGGACTGCCTCGATCTCGACGGCCACCCCTGGCAGGACACCCATGACTGCCGGGACGCGCTACCGCCACTGGTGATCGAGGAGCTGCCACCCGCCAAGGACATCCACACCATCCTCCAGGGCAAGGTGAAACCACCCAGCCCGCAACGCGAGGCCTTCCTCCAGTCACTGGCGAAGCAACCCCCGGCGCGTGCGTCGGGCAAGCAGGCGTCTGCGCAGGCAACATCCGGAGGCGCCGGCAAGGGCCTGCTTATCTGGATCGTGCTGTTCGCCGTGGTGATCCTGGGTAACCACCTGCCAGACGCCGTGCACCTGGCCCAGAAGGCCGTGTCGCCCTCGGCCAGCACGGCTCCGCTGGCCCAGGACTCCGACAATCCATCCGGCCCCGGGGCACTCCTGTTCGTGGCCGCCCTGCTGATCGTCATCACCCTACTGCTCATCGGCGCCTTGCGCCGGTTCTTCTCCGGCACGCCCCAGCACTGGACGGCAGCCCCCACGCCGGTCGCCAGTGCGCGCGCCCTCCCTCCCCGCAGGAACCAGGCGCCGGCCACCCCGAGCCGCTGGCGTCGCCTGCTCACCAGCCTGGCCATCACTTCCCGTTTCAGTGCACTGCTCAACCGCCGCCAGAGTGCCTACCTGAGGCGCATGCTCAACCTGTTCGAGAAGGGCGACATCGACGAGGCGCTGCGCCACGCACTGCCCCTGGGAGGCGAGCAGGGCAGCCTGGGCCAGGCATTCGGCACGCCGGACCGCCGCGACGACCTGTCCCTGGGACGCCCCTCAGGCCCCGGGGCCTCCATCTCCCTGGGCGAGGACCTGGAAGCCCACCTGCGCAAGGTCTATCGCCAGCACTTCGAGAAACTCGACCGTGCGGGGCGCATCGACGAAGCAGTGTTCATCCTCGCCGAGCTGCTCAAGGTGCGGCAGGAGGCGCTGGACTACCTGGAGCGCCACCAACGCTTCCGCCAGGCCGCCGAGCTGGCACTGGCCTGGGACATGTCGGCCGACTGGATCGTGCGCCTCTTCTGCCTGGCCGACGACTGGAAGACGGCCCTGCAGGTGGCACGCCGTGACGACGCCTTCGTCAGCGCGGTGCAGATGTTGCAGACCAAGTGGCCGCAAGTGGCCGACCGGCTGCGCATGGAATGGGCCGAGATGCTGGTAGCGCGCGGCGACTGGTTGAAGGCCGTGGACGTAGCCTGGCCGATTCCCGAGGCACGGGATCGCGCGGTGCACTGGCTGAGTCAAGCCGAAGCGGCAGGTGGCAGCCTGGGCACCGAGGCCCTGGTGACCCGCGCCGCCCTGCTGCCGGACACCCTGGAGGCCTACGCCGCCCCCCTGCGTGCGCTGCGCGACGACCCGGCACGTGTCCGGGATCGCCAGGCCCTGGCCCGCGCCCTGCTGTGGGTCGGCACCAAGAACCGGCACACGCGGGACAACCGCTCACTGGCCCTGCTGGCCCGGATGGTGCTGCCCGCCTTGCTGGATGACCACGCCACCCAACGCGCGCACCTGTCCAGGTCCGAGCTGGACAGCCTGCTCAAGCTCAGCCGAGACACGCTGCTGCAGGCCGACCTGCCGTCCCGCGGTTTTCCCAAAGGGCGTGCCACCCCCTTGCAGCGCGCCACCTCGCCGCTGCATTGGCAGGCGCCCCCCGCCGGGCAGCAGGCGATTCTCGACGCGGTGGCCCTGGAGGACCAACGCACACTGGTGGCCCTCGGGGAAGCCGGTGCCCAGGTGCTGGATGCCCACGGGCGCGCAGTATTCAGCTTCGCCGAGCCGGCACACCGCCTGGTCATCGCGCACAACCGGCGCGTTGCCCTGGCCATGGCACGCCGCGACCAGGTCTGGCGCATCACCAAATTGGACCTGGTCAGGCGCACGGCACTGGACCTGGGTGTACTGGAGCTGCACGCCCACTCACTGGTCTTCGACGGCATCAGCTGGGCCGTCACCCTGCGGGACAGCGTTCGTGTCGTGGACGTGGACCGCTCGTTCGCCGTGCTCTGGCACGTCAGCGACCTCAAGGGCGACATCCGCCTCTTCCACCACACCGAGCACTTCGAGCAATGGCTGGTGTCCGGCGCAGACGGATCGCTCGTACTCTGGCGCTACGCCCTGCCCTCGCGGCGCCTGGCCGAGCGCAGGCCCGTGGACGCCCCCCTGGAGCGCCAACTCATCATCCCCAACCCCCTGGGCGGGTTGCTGACCTTCACCTGCCAGGACGGCACCAACGGCATGATGAGCCTGACGATGGAAAGCACCGGTGGGCGATACGACATTCCCCTGCCCGGTATGACGCCGGAGCAGGTGACGGTGCCGGACCTGGAGGTGCTCCCGGAGTGGCTGCTGATCGGCCTCGCCCCCCTGGGCAACACCCGGCAGTGGCGCCTGGTGAGCCAGCAGTCGCTGCAGACCTGCGCCGTGCTGGACTGGCCGGCGGACGCCCCGCTGCAGGTACGCGCCCAGGCACACGACTGGCGTCTGTTCGACCAGACGGGACGCCTGCTGCGCCTGGACACCCTGACCAGCGAACTCCGCGAGCTGCGCGGGTAAGCGGCCGCGCGGCGGTCAACGCCGCGCTTCAGAACCTGTCCAGCTTCGGCAGCCACACGCGGATCAGCGAGAACAGCCGCTCCAGGTCGATGGGCTTGGCCAGGTAGTCGCTGGCGCCGGCGCCCATGCACTGCTCCTGGTCGTCCTTCATCGCCTTGGCGGTGACGGCGATGATCGGCAACCGACTCCAGCGCGGGTCCTGGCGGATGCGCCGGGTGGCTTCGAAGCCGTCCATGACCGGCATCATCACGTCCATCAGCACCAGGTCGATCTGCGGGTTCTCCTCCAGCTTCTCCAGGGCCTCCTGGCCGTTGCGGGCGGTCACCACCTGGGCGCCCTTCTCGTCCAGGGCGCTGATGAGGGCGAAGATGTTGCGCACGTCGTCGTCCACCACCAGCACGGTGCGTTCCTCGAACACGCGGTCACGATTGCGCGCGCTCTGCAACATGCGCTGGCGGTCGCTGGAGAGGGAGGACTCGACCTTGTGCAGGAACAGGGTGACCTCGTCGAGCAGACGCTCGGGGGAGCAGGCGCCCTTGATGATGATGGAGCGGGAGTGGCGTAGCAGTTCCTCCTCTTCACGCAGGCTGAGCTGGCGGGCGGTGTAGACGATCACCGGGGGGAAGTTGCCGAGCGCCTCGGCGGCCATGCGCTCCAGCAGTTCGTTGCCGCGCATGTCCGGCAGGGCGAGGTCGATGATCATGCAGTCGAACGTGCCGCCACGCAGGCGCTCCAGGGCCTCGGTGCCACTGGCGACGGCGCTGACCTGAATGTCTTCGTCGCTCACCAACTGGGCGATGCTGTCGCGCTGGCTGGCGTCGCCCTCCACCACCAGGACGTGCTTGACCTTCTGGGTGAGCTTGTCCTCCAGGCGGGCGAAGACTTCGCGCAGTTGGTCGCGGGTGGCAGGCTTGCGTGCGTGGCCGATGGCCCCCAGCTGCAGCGCCGGACCGGTGCGGTCGTCGACGGAGAGCACGTGCACAGGGAGGTGCCGGGTGACGGGGTCTTCCTTGAGCGTCTGCAGCACGGCGAGGCCGGACTCGTCCGGCAGGCGCATGTCCAGCAGCACGGCATCGGGCCCCTGCTCCCGTGCCAGACGCAGGCCTTCCTCGGCGTTGCCGGCCACCAGGCAGCGGTGGCCCAGTTCGTGGGCAAGCTCGTAGAGGTCACGGGCGAACTTCGGGTCGTTCTCGATCACCAGCACGCAGTGGCGCGCATCGACGGGCCGCTGGCGGTCGTCCTGAAGGCCACTGGCGGACGCCGCGGGCGCGGCAGCCCGCACACCTTCGGCGGGCTGAACCTGGGCGATGGACGGCAGCGGCTCCCCGGCAAGGCAGTTGCTGGGCAGCCAGAGGGTGAAGCAGCTGCCGCACCCGGGCTGGCTCTGCACGGTGATGCTGCCACCGAGCATTTCCGCGAGGTTGCGGGAGATGGACAGGCCGAGGCCGGTGCCGCCGAAGCGTCGATTGGTGGTGCCGTCTACCTGGCGGAAGGGCTCGAAGATGATGCCCATCTGCTCGTCGCTGATGCCGATACCGGAGTCGCTGACCTCGAAGGCGATGCCGCCGCTGGCGGCGCGGACCTTGAGGCCGATGCGACCGCTGGCGGTGAACTTGACGGCATTGGACAGCAGGTTGCGCAGGATCTGCCCGGCTCGCTGGCCGTCGGTGTAGAGCCGTGCTGGGGCGTCGGGCTCGACCTGCACATCGAACCCCAGCCCCTTGTCGTCGGCCTGGGGCTGGAACAGAGCGCGCAGCCCGTCCACCAGTTGCGCAACGTCGGTGTCCTCGGGGTGCACTTCCAGGCGGCCGGCCTCCACCTTGGAGATGTCGAGGATGTCGCTGATCAGCCGCAGCAACTCGTTGCCGGACTTGTTGATCAGCTCGGCGTAATGCACCTGCTGCGGGTCGAGGTTGCCCTTGCGATTCTCTGCCAGCAGCTTGGAGAGGATCAGCGAGCTGTTCAGCGGGGTGCGCAGCTCGTGGGACATGTTGGCGAGGAACTCGGACTTGTAGCGGCTGGCCCGCTGCAGCTCCTCGGCACGCGCCTCCAGCTCGCGCCGGGCCTGGTCGAGGGCGTGGTTGCGCTCGTCCAGCAGGTCGCGCTGGTCTTCCAGGCGGCGGGTCTTCTCGCTCAACTGTTCGTTGGTCTGCTCCAGTTCGGCCTGCTGGGTCTCCAGGTTGGCCTGGGAGTCGCGGATCACCCGGGCCTGGTCTTCCAGTTCCTCGTTGGCGACGCGCAGCTCCTCTTGCTGCACCTGCAACTCTTCGTTGAGCTGCTGGGTCTCGGTGAGCATGTCGTGCAGACGCTGGCGGTAGCGGGCCGCCTCGATGGAGGTCCCCAGGCTCTCGGCAACGGCTTCGAGCAGTTGCCGGTCGCGGGGTGACAGGGGCCGCAGGAAGGCCAGTTCCAGCACGCCGTTGACCTGCCCATCGCTTCGGGTCGGCGACAGGATCACCGTCAGCGGATCGGTATCGCCCAACCCGGAGTTGACCCGCAGGTAGGACGGGGGAAGCCCCTCCATGACCCGCGCCTCGCGGGACCGCAGCACCTGGCCGAGCAGGCTGGCGCTGTCCTCGAAGACCTGCTCGCGGGCCTGCTGCCCGGGCGCGAAGCCGTAGTCGGCCACGCGTCGCAACCGCCCTTCGCCCTCGCGCACATAGAGGGCACCCACGGCGACCTCCAGGTAACCGGCGAGAAAATCCAGCACGGCGCGACCGATCAATGCCGGGGTCTGCTGGCCGATCAGTTGCTCGGCCAGTTGCGACTGCCCTTCCCGCAGCCAAGCCTGGGCCTGCAGCTGCTCGGTGAAGCGTGACTGCTGGTCGAGGATGCGGTTGTAGTGGGTCGAGAGGCCGATCAACTCGCGCCGGCCGAAGATCGCCAGCGCTCCGCTGCCACCCAGTTGCATGACCACCAGCAGGCCGATGATCAGCACCACCGCCCGGTTGGCCCGCTCGCTGCGCTCGTGGCGCAGCTGCTCTTCGGTGGCAACCAGGGCCACGAAGCCCTGGCGCACCTCGTCCATCTGCCGCTTGCCCTGCTTTTCGCGGATGAACGCGCTGATGTCCTGATTGGCACGCCGCGCGTCGATCAGAGGTTCGGTCATCTGCAGCCAGCGCGTCTGGGCCGCTTCAATGCGCGCCAGACGCTCGCTCTGGACGGGGTTGTCGCGGATCAGCTCACGCAGCGCCTGCAGCCCGGCCAGCAGACGCGGGGCCGTTTCCCGGTAGCCTTCGAGGAACTCTTCCTCCCCGGACAGCAGGAACCCCCTGAAGCTGGACTCGCACTCCACCGACTGGCGCAGGTTCTCGTTGCTGCGGGCGATCACCTGGTCGGTGTGCTCGACCCAGTCGAGCACGTGCAACAGGTAGCCGATCAGCCCGACGAACAGCACCACGCCCAGGACGCCAACGCCCAGGGGCAATGCCACGTTACGGGTGAGAATGCGGCGGAAACTGTCTGCATCGATGCTGAAAGACGTGCTGTTCATCGGCCTTCCCTGCTGAACGGTGGAGCGGAACTCCCCGCACAAGGGCACATCCCGAGGCCTTGCACTGGGGTCGGATACGGCGTAGGCACCCAAGAAAGACTGTAGACAGTCGTAGGCAAAATGCCTGCATGGCTCCGGAAACGTGGCCACCTGTCGCACCCACACGATGCTAGAGCCGCTCTGCCGCGCTGTATTTGGCAGTATCCTGTCGCCCTTTCCCCTGCCAGGAGCGCTGCCATGTCCCGTTGGCCCGATACCCGTATCCAGGATCTGTTCGGCATCGAACTGCCCATCATCCAGGCGCCGATGGCGGGGCCGTCGTATGCGGAGATGGTGGTGGCGGTGGCACAGGCCGGTGGCTTGGGTTCGCTGCCCTGCGCGATGCTGAGTGCCGAGCAGATCCGCCAGGAAGTCGGGCGGATTCGCGAAGGGACTGCGGCGCCGATCAACCTGAACTTCTTCGCCCACTCGGCGCCGGTGCCGGACGAGGCCAGCCTGGCAGCCTGGAAGCAGCGCCTGGAACCCTACTACCTGGAACTCGGCCTGGACCCCGCCGAGCCAGTGCCGCTGTCCAACCGCGCGCCGTTCGATGAAGCGCTCTGCGAGCTGGTGGAGGCGTTGCGGCCGGAGGTGGTGAGCTTCCACTTCGGCCTGCCGGAGGCAGCGCTGGTGGAGCGGGTGAAGGCGACCGGGGCGAAGGTGATTTCGTCGGCCACCACGGTGGCCGAGGCCCGCTGGCTGGAGGCCCGGGGGTGCGACGCGGTTATTGCCCAGGGCGCGGAGGCTGGCGGTCATCGCGGGCTGTTCCTCGACACGCGGGTGGACACCCAGGTGGGCACCTTTGCGCTGCTGCCCCAGGTGGTGGATGCGGTGCGGGTGCCGGTGATTGCGGCCGGTGGCATCGCCGATGCACGCGGCATCGCAGCGGCTTTCGCGCTGGGGGCGGCGGCGGTGCAGTTGGGCACGGCCTACCTGTTCACCCCGGAGGCGCGCCTGCCGGCCCTGCACCGCCAGGCGCTGGCGCAGAGCCGGGACGACGGTACGGCCATCACCAACCTGTTCACCGGGCGTCCGGCGCGGGGGATTCTCAATCGGGTGATGCGTGAGATGGGGCCGTTGAGCGACCTGGCGCCGGCCTTCCCGCTGGCGGGCGGTGCGCTGGCCCCGTTACGGGCCAAGGCCGAGGCGGCAGGTGCCGATGATTTCATGTCGCTGTGGTCGGGCCAGGCGGCGGCGCTGTCGAAGCACCTGCCGGCGGGCGAGCTGACTCGGGCGCTGGCGGCCGAAGCCCTGGAGCGCATGGGGCGCTGAAAGGCCTTTGCGCTTTCATCCCCTGAGGGTGGAGCCCCGGTGCCTCGCGGCACCGGGCGTGGGCTCAGAGGCCCATCTGCTTGCTGATGATCTCGTTCATGATTTCCCGCGAGCCGCCGCCGATGGAGAGGATGCGGTTGTCGCGGTAGAGCCGCTCCACCAGGCTCTCGCGCATGTAGCCCATGCCACCGAGCAGTTGCACGGCGTCGTAGGTGACCCGGTCGGCCACGTCGGTGGCGAAGTTCTTGGCCATGGAGATTTCCTTGATGACGCTCTTGCCGGCGGCCATCTTCGCCGCCTGGCGGTAGGTGAACTCGCGGGAGACCTCGACCTGGGTGGCCATTTCCGCCAGGCGATGCTTGAGCACCTGGAACTTGCCGATGGGCTTGCCGAAGGCCTGCCGCTCGCGGGCCCAGCACTCGGCTTCTTCCAGGGCCATCTGGGCGGTCATGTTGGCCATGATGGCCAGGGCCAGCCGCTCGGACTGGAAGTTGGCCATGATGCAGGCGAAGCCCATGTTCTCGACGCCGATGAGATTGCCCACCGGGACGAGGCAGTCCTCGAAGAACAGCTCGGCGGTGTCGGAGGCCCACCAGCCCATCTTCTTCAGTTGGCGCCCGACGCTGAAGCCGGGGGTGCCCTTCTCGATCAGCAGCAGGCTGACGCCGCCGAAGCCGTCGCCGCCGGTGCGCACCGCCACGGTGTAGTAGTCGGCGCGCACGCCGCTGGTGATGAAGGTCTTGCTGCCGTTGACGCGGTAGAAGTCCCCCTCGCGCACCGCGCGGGTCTTGAGGTTGGCCACGTCGGAGCCGCCGGAGGGCTCGGTAACGGCCAGCGCCATGATCTTCTCGCCGGCCAGCACCTGCGGGGCGATGCGCTCGCGAAGCTCGGGGCGGCCCCACTTGACCAGGGGCGGCAAGCCGATGTCGAGGGAGCCGAGCCCGGCCACCAGGCCGCCGGAGCCGCTGCGCATCAGCTCTTCACTGGCCGCCACCTTGGCGAACAGGTCGCCCTCATGGCTGCCGCCGTATTGCTCGGGGTAGCCGATGCCGAGGATGCCGGCGGCACCGGCCTTGAGGTAGAGCTCGCGGGGGAAGGATTCGGCCTCTTCCCAGTCGTCGATGTGGGGGAGGATTTCCCGCTCGACGAAGCGGCATACCGAATCACGCACCAGTTGATGGGATTCGTCGAAGTATTCCTGGCAGGCCGGCATGGCGTAGCTCCCTGGCGAAAGTCAGGAAAACTTACCGAGCGCTTGCTTGGTTTTCAAGGCGGGAGTTGCGCCATCGATCAGGTCGTATGCGCCGCGCCGAAGCGCTCCCGGTAGGCCGAAGGCGGCAACCCGACGGCGTTGCGGAAGGCCACGCGGAAGCTCTCCACCGAGCGGAAGCCGCACCGTTCGGCGATGCGCTCGCTGCCGTCGGCCGTGCTTTCCAGCAGCTCGCGGGCGCGGGCCAGGCGCTCGTGCTGCAGCCAGGCCTTGGGGGTCATGCCGGTGGCTTCGCTGAAACGCCGCAGGAAGGTGCGTTCGCTCATGGCCACGCGGCGGGCCAGTTGGCTTACCTCCAGGGGCTCGTGCAGGTGCTGGCGTGCCCACTGCATCAGGGCGGACAGGTCATTGCGCGGCGCCTGCGCCACCGGGGCGGGAATGAACTGCGCCTGGCCGCCGGCCCGCTGGGGCGACATGACCAGGCGCCGGGCCACGGTGTTGGCCACCTGGGTGCCGAAGTCCCGCGCTACGAGATGCAGGCAGGCGTCGATGCCGGCGGCGCTGCCGGCCGACGTGATGAGCGGGCCGGCATCCACGTAGAGCACGTCCGGGTCCACCTCGATGGCCGGGAAGCGCTGCGCCAGTTCGTCGGTGTAGCGCCAGTGGGTGGTGGCGCGCTGGCCGTCCAGCAGGCCGCTGGCGGCGAGGACGAAAACGCCGGAGCAGATGGACACCAGCCGAGCCCCACGGGCATGGGCATCACGCAGGGCTGCCAGCAACCGCTCCGGGGGTGCCTCGGCGCGGTCACGCCAGCCGGGAATGACAATGGTCCGGGCCTCGGCCAGGCGCTCCAGGCCGCCATCGGCCAGCACCTGGATGCCGCCCATGGCGCGCATGGGGCCGTCGTCCAGGCCGACGATGCAGTGGCGATACCAGGGGAAATCGAACTCGGGCCGTGGCAGGCCGAAGATCTCCACGGCAATGCCGAATTCGAAGGTGCAGAGGCCGTCGTAGGCGAGGATGGCCACCAGGCCGGGGTCGTCGTGCATTTGGCGGAAACTTACCAGTTACTGTCTCGCCCGCCACTTTAGGGAAGAAAACGCGCTGG
This sequence comes from Metapseudomonas otitidis, assembly GCF_900111835.1. Lineage (GTDB taxonomy): Bacteria > Pseudomonadota > Gammaproteobacteria > Pseudomonadales > Pseudomonadaceae > Metapseudomonas > Metapseudomonas otitidis. The sequence continues at coordinate 74,692 of NZ_FOJP01000002.1, read as the reverse complement.
ATACAGTGGCGCCATCCCCTAACCGACGGAGAACCACCATGCCCAGCCTCGTTCGCCAACACCCCGCTGCCCACCCGGAAGCCGCCCTCGCCCATTTCGCCCAACGCCTGGCCTTCGAGACCGATTGCTCGGACGTACATACCAGCCAGCAGGCCGGTGACATGGACTACGTGCTGGTCGACGTGCGCAGCGAGGCGGCCTATGCCGCCGGCCATGTGCCGGGTGCGATCAACATCCCCCATCGGCTGATGACCGCCGAGTTCATGGCCGGCTACCCGCGCGACACGCTGTTCGTCGTCTACTGCGCAGGGCCTCACTGCAACGGCGTGCATCGCGCAGCCGTGCGCCTGGCCGGGCTGGGTTTCGCGGTGAAGGAGATGCTCGGCGGTGTCACCGGCTGGCTGGACGAGGGCCTGAGCCTGAGCGGTGCGCAAAGCCAGCAGGCAGCCCACCCAGCCATCTCGTGCGCATGTTGAGCCCATCCGTACGCGAGGCGCGGGCCGAGGACGTGCCCGCCCTCCTCCCGCTGATGCGCGAGCTGGCGCGTTTCGAGGCGTACCTGGAGGAGTTCGCGGTGAACGAGGCACAACTGCTGGCCCGCGCCTTCGGCCCGGAGCCCCAGTGCCAGGTCTTCGTGGTGGAAACCTCGGGCCGACTGCTCGGCTATGCCGTGGCCCAGGAGATCGCCTTCACCTACGACTTGCGCCCGACGGTGCGGCTCAAGGAGCTGTACCTGGTGCCGGACGCGCGTGGCCAGGGTCAGGGACAGCGCCTGATGGTCGCCGTGGCGCGCTGGGCGCAAGCTCGCGGCGCGGGACGCCTGAAGTGGGATGTACTGGTGGGCAACCGAGGTGCCGAGCGCTTCTATCAACGCCTGGGCGGTCGCCCCGACAGCAAGTGGATTGCCTACGGGATGGATGCCAAGACGCTGGAGGCCTTGGCAGCGCTGGGGTAGCCGGTAGGTCGATGCGTTGCCGATGCTGTCCTGGGCTGAAGCCCGGGCTACGGAAGAGCGATCAGAGGCCGATGGGGCGGCGGCCGGCCAGAGCGTGGGTAAGGGTGCCGCCGTCCACCAGTTCCAGCTCGCCACCCAGCGGTACGCCGTGGGCGATGCGCGAGGCCACCAGGCCCTTGGGTGCCAGCAGTTGGGCGATGTAGTGGGCGGTCGCCTCCCCTTCCACGGTCGGGTTGGTGGCGAGGATCACTTCGCTGAAGGCGCCGGCCTCGATCCGCTCCATCAGCTCGGGAATGCCGATGGCCTCCGGGCCCAGGCCATCCAGGGGCGAGAGGTGCCCCTTGAGCACAAAGAAACGGCCGCGATAGCCGGTCTGCTCCACGGCGAACACGTCCAGCGGCCCTTCCACCACGCACAGCAGCGAGTCGTCGCGACGCGGATCGGCGCACTGCGGGCAGAGGTCGTCCTCACTGAGGGTGCGGCATTGCTTGCAATGCCCGACACCTTCCATTGCAGCGGTAAGTGCCTGGGCCAGGCGCAGGCCGCCGCTGCGGTCACGCTCCAGCAACTGCAGCGCCATGCGCTGGGCCGTCTTCTGGCCTACACCGGGCAGGATGCGGAGGGCGTCGATCAGTTGGCGGATCAGCGGACTGAAGCTCATGGGGCGTCTCGGAAATGGGGGCTGGGGGGTAGAACGGACTCCGGTGCCCTGCTCGCTTCCGACCTCTACTCCACGCGCTGTCGCCAGGAGCGATCAGATGGCATGCAGTACAAGGCGTGAACGGCTACGGGCACCGGAGTTTGAAGCAGAAGGCACCCCGACGAGTCGGGGTGCACGCCCTCTTTAGAAGGGCATCTTGAAGCCGGGCGGCAGCTGCAGGCCGGCCGTCATGCCGGACATTTTCTCCTGGCTGTTCTGCTCGATCTTGCGCACAGCGTCGTTGACGGCGGCGGCGATCAGGTCTTCGAGGATTTCCTTGTCTTCCTGCATCAGGCTGTCATCCAGGCTCACGCGCTTGACGTCGTGACGGCCGTTCATGACCACGCTCACCAGGCCGGCACCGGATTGACCGGTCACTTCGGCGTTGGCCAGCTCTTCCTGCATCTTCTGCATCTTTTCCTGCATTTGCTGGGCCTGTTTCATCAGGCCTGCCATGCCACCCTTCATCATGATGGTTGTCCTCAGCGGTCAAGGGGTTCAATGGTGTCCGGGCGCACGCTGGCCCCGAACTGTTCGATCATCTTCAACACCAGCGGGTCGCTGGCAATCGAGTCTTCGGCGTCACGCTGGCGGGCCGCACGTTTGCGGGCGGCGGCCTGGGCCGGGGTTTCCTGCTCGGGGCGGCGGATCTCCACCTCAAGGGTCAGGGTGCGGCCGTGATACTGGTTGAGGGCCTCGTTCATGCGCCGTTGCTGCGTGGCGTTGAACAGGGCGCTCTGGGCCGGGTCCAAATGCAGGCGCCAGGTGTCGCCCTCCACGGCCACCAGGGTGCAGTTGGCGGCGATGTTGCCGGTCATGCCGCTGATGCCGAGGCGCGGGAACAGGTCCAGCCATTCGGCGGCCAGGCCAGTGGCCGGCTGCACATCCGGCAGGACTTCGGGCTCGGCCACCACGGCCGGCTCGCCGACGGGGAGCTCGTCGAGGTAGGCGATGGAATCGGCGTCCGCCTGATAGTAGTCGTCATAGTCCCCAGGCGGCGGCTCTTCGTCGTCGAAGGGCGCTTCGGACGCCGGCAAGGCTTCGGCGACGGGCACCGGCGCTGCGGCGATAGGTGCCGGTGCGGCGTTCGGTACGGGCGCTTCAGCTACAGGCTCGGGCTCGGGCTCGGGCTCGGGCTCGGGGGCAGGTTGCGCGACTTGCACGGACGCGGCCGCTGCTGCGGGCTCTTCCCAGGGCAGGTCGACCGGCACCTCGGCGCGGGACTCGGCAACCACGGCGGGCTGCGGCGCCGGCTCGATGACCGGTTCGCTCACCACGCCGGGCTCGACCGGCGCTACAGGCTCGGGTTCAGGCTCGGGCACCACGGCAGCAGGCGCGGCCTCGACCACCGGTTCCGGCGCCGGCTGCAGGGCCGGCACGACCGCCGGAGTGGGCGCGGCGGCAGGGGCCGGCATGGGCGGTTGGGGCACGGGCGCGGGGATGACGGCCGCCGGAGCCACAACGGCGGCTCCGGCCACGGGGTTCTGGCTGGAATCAGCTGTGGCCTTGCTGATCCCCGGGTCCTTTAGCACCACCCTCGGCGCGCCGTCGGCATCAGCCGGGCGGAACGCCAGCATGCGCAGCAGCACCATCTCGAAGCCGCCGCGCGGGTCCGGCGCCAGGGGCAGGTCACGACGACCGATCAGGCCCATCTGGTAGTAGAACTGCACGTCTTCCGCCGGCAGCGCCTCGGCCAGTGCCAGCACGCGGTCACGGTCGCCCTGGCCGTTGTCGACGGCATCGGGCAGGGCCTGGGCGATGGCCACGCGGTGCAGCACGTTGAGGATTTCGGCCAGCACGCCGTTCCAGTCCGGGCCCTGCTCGGCCAGGTGACGGATGGCCTCAAGCACGCCACGGGCATCGCCCTGCAGCAGCGCGTGGAGCACGCCGTAGACCTGACCATGGTCGAGGGTACCGAGCATGGCGCGCACGTCGGCGGCCAGGACCTTGCCTTCACCAAAGGCGATGGCCTGGTCGGTGAGGCTCATGGCATCGCGCATGGAACCATCGGCGGCGCGGCCCAGCAGCCACAGCGCGTCCGGATCGAAGGGGACGCTCTCGGCGGTGAGTACGTGGGTCAAGTGCTCCACCACGCGCTCCGGCGGCATGTTCTTCAGGGAGAACTGCAGGCAGCGGGAGAGGATGGTGACGGGCAGCTTCTGCGGGTCGGTGGTAGCCAGCAGGAACTTCACATGGGGCGGCGGCTCTTCGAGGGTCTTGAGCAGCGCGTTGAACGAGTGCGTGGAGAGCATGTGCACTTCGTCGATCAGGTAGACCTTGTAGCGGCCCCGGGTCGGCGCGTACTGCACGTTGTCCAGCAGCTCGCGGGTGTCCTCGACCTTGGTGCGGCTCGCGGCGTCCACTTCGATCAGGTCGACGAAGCGACCTTCGTCGATCTCCCGGCAGACCGAGCACTGGCCGCAGGGCGTGGAGCTGATGCCGGTCTCGCAGTTCAGGCACTTGGCGAGGATGCGCGCGATGGTGGTCTTGCCCACGCCACGGGTACCGGTGAAGAGGTAGGCGTGGTGCAGGCGCTGGTTGTCCAGGGCGTTGATCAGGGCCTTCAGCACATGGGTCTGGCCGACCATTTCCCGGAACGAGCGGGGACGCCATTTGCGCGCAAGAACCTGATAACTCATTGAAAACCGTCGCAGCAGTGAATCGGGAGGGGGCTAATGCTAGCGGAGCAACCTGCAAATTGCACCCGAGATGCACGCCCGTGACGAACTTCTTTCGGTGACGGGAACGCCATAAGGGCGGGACGTGGCACGGCAGTGCTCACGCAATGCGTGGCGAGGAAATCAGCAAGAAGGGGATGAAGCGAGGGGAAAAATAAGGAGGCGACCCCACCAGCCACACCCCGGCACTCGATGTCACCGCTGCGGCTGCTCCCTTCCGGGCCTGACCGGGTTCACGGCTGATCAATGCGGGAAGGCCTGAAAGCCTCGCCATTCCTGACTTCTAGCGTTTTCTGCTCGTCGCACGACTATCAATCGGAGACCACATTCTATAGCGCTGGCATGAGCCTTTGGGAGCGCTTTGGATCACCGTTTCGGATCACTTCTGGATCCCTTTTGGATCACTTGGCCACACCCCACCGGCCGTTTTTTGCCAAAAATACGAGCCCCTATCTATCGAGTCGTCCCACTTGAGTCCCCCCGGTGCCCACCCCTCCCCGCCTGGAAAATCAGGGCACCCCCTACCCCATCAAGCACGATGCTCAGGCTGCCCTTTCGCAGAGACGGTTAGCCTGGGCGCGTCAATCAAGCATGTGGCTCAACTCACTCACATATAAAGGCGTAGCTTGCTCAGCAAAGGCGACTAAGCGGAAGGTGTGGTCATTCAGATCGCCCCAAGTTGGGCTACATGCGGGCTCAGGAGGTGGATCAGAGGGTGTACCTTCCGAGCCAAGCTAATCACAGCTTGAGCCAGACGAAGCGCTGCGGCCTCTAGATGGATCAGAACTGTTGATTTCTAATGATCCACCAAATAGCATCTTGAGCCAGCTTTGTGATCCACCTGGCACTCAAGGAGCTATTAGCCATGACCGCCACCATCGCCTACGTCCGAGTCAGTACTGACGACCAAACAACTGAGGCCCAGCGCCACGCCATCATCCAACGCTTCAATGTGAGCGAGTGGTTCTCCGATGAGGCAACCAGCGGGGCCACGAAGGCACTGCAACGGGAGGGCTTCAAGGCACTCCATGCCTATGCCAGGAAGGGAGACACAGTTGTCGTGGCGGCCATCGACCGCCTGGGCAGGGACACCATCGACGTTCTGGAGACAGTCGAAGCCCTGAAGGTCAAGGGCGTGACGGTGGTCTCGATGCGCGAAGGCTTCGACCTGTCCAGCGCAGTCGGTAAAGCCATGCTCACCATGCTGGCTGCAGTAGCTGAGCTGGAACGAGCCAACATCAAGGCCCGCCAGATGGCCGGGATCGAGCGAGCCAGGGCTCAGGGCAAGAAGCTGGGGGCGCCGAAGGTGATCGATGATCAGGCCGTGGCTATCTGGAGGAAGGAGAACGGCGCCAGCATCGCTGATACAGCGAAGCACTGGGGGATCTCTACGGCGGCGGTTAAGCGAGCTTGCAGAGTGCTGCGGGCCCAAGCGTTAGATGCCTAACAAAAGGCTTGAGTGCGTGGGGGCGCATTATTTTTTCGCCATAGACATAGCAAGTTGGCCAATATCAACCCGAAGCGACCGGTGAGAACAAGCAAGTGGACGTTCATCAACACTTCATTCCGAGGCTTGGGGTTCCTACAGAGCCGGGAGGCAAATCACAGTTAACGCCCTGATCAACGAAAGCGCCAAACGAGGCGCCTATATACAGAGAGCTTGAGGTTCGCTGAGTTGGTCACCCCAGAGATTTTCAGCGGGCTGTCAGCAAGACCTTCCAGCGCCAGATTCATATTGGGGCTAGCCACTTTTTGACCAATGCGCTCACAAGAACGCCCTTGATCAACCGTGAGCGTCTACGCCGAGGTCATAGAAAAGCCACTTTACCCTCTCGACGGTAGAGTGCCTTGTGCTGTAAGTGCGCTTGGAATAGGGAACGATACCATTGGCTGATCATGGTCATCGTCCCCTCAGGACGATTAAACGACCTCATTCAGCTCTTCAATCGCTGTCCACTCAAGGCAATTAACCGGTTTTGGCTTAGAGGCGTCTAGCAGATAATCCAATAGTGCTTTCACCTTCTCAGCAGACTCTGCATCGTTTTGGATACGGACGAAAGCTCGATATGGCTTCTCGTCCTTGGACTCTTTTCCGAACAACGCCGTCTCAAAGCAGGTACAGCACGCAACAAGCCTGACGCGTCCTTCAGCATTGTCGAGCTTTAGCACGGAGGCGATGGTTTTATTCATTCCCCAAGCTGGATTGCCATTACCTGTTACCGTGAGCGGAGAATCGGTATCGTGGAGGATCGTAAACTGCTTGGAGAACTGCAGGAGGACTTTCGCTAAGGACGGGATAATCCCCTTACCACGAGCCCGGATGATCTGGACGTCCTTATACTCCTCAACGTACATGTCCTTGATGATGGAGAAGGCTGTGTACTCGGTATCGCCTTCAACGATGATCTGCCGCCCACCAAAGAAAAACTCGTTCACGTAGGGGTCACACACGTTGAGCATCTTGAGGTTTTTCTTATCGTCATCGTCCAACTTGGCACGGGTAGGTCTGTACAGAGTCGTACTTTCTACCTCGTTACCTTCGCCACGGTATACGCGAACAATGGTGGTATTGTCCTTGGACAGATCGATGAAGATCGGTGAGTGCGAAGTAATCATCACCTGCCAGTTACCTGTCTGAGGCAGATCGTAAAGAACTGCTCTAGCCTCCCGGATAGCCGAGGGATGAAGGCAAATCTCAGGTTCATCCAGAAGCAAGACGTGCGGCCTTGTCCCTTCGCGATCCTTCACCTCCGACAGGTATTTCAAGGCTGCCCAGAGCAAAGTTCGACGGGCACCACTACCTTGGTTGGCAATTCCTGACAGGTAACCATCTTTTGGGCCCATCAGCAGATCAGCAGTAGTTTTGAATGGGGTGTAGGCCTTTTCGATATCCAACTCAGGTTTGGCATCAAACTTCACATGGTGGTTCGGGAACAGACGGTCAAGATACTTGGTGATCTCAGACTCAATCGAAGCAACCTCTGCCTCAGTCGCTTCTACAGCTTTTGTCTGGAGCAACTTGATTTTCTCAATCACAAGCTCATAGTCAGATAACACTTGAGCGGGATCCGACTTGATCTGTTGAACACGCTCTTTAAGCAAGGAGCTGATTAAGTTGACAATCTCATTCGCTTGAGCGTCGGGTGAAGCAAACGCATCAATGCGATGGGGACGTGGGCGCTTTGCATTGGCTATGTTTGGGGCCCCCCACGGCACTTGTGCATCCCAATCCCCCTTCTGCACATCGAAGCCCTGCCGGACCGGATCTTTGGTTGGACTGTCCCAGATCCAGCGTTCGCGGATCAGGAATTCTCCGTTGGCCTGGACATCAAGCCAGCGCGCCCCTGGCGCATCACTGAACACGATCGTTTGAAGTTCAATGGTCGGAAGCGCTTCCCTCTCTACTACGCCATTTGGGAAGTCGCTGATGCTCAGCTTGCCGGCAGATGATCCGTGAGACATCACGATTTCATAAGCTCGTAAAATGCTACTTTTTCCAGCGTTGTTGGCGCCAACTAACACAACGATGTCATCCAGTTCAATCTCAACTGGAACTGCACCAATTGACCGAAAATTCTGAATGATGAGTTTATGCAGTCGTGGACGAGGTACACCCTCTTCAATCAGCGAAACAATTTCGGGTACTGCAGCCTTCTTAGCCATAGAAAAATCCCTGTAGTTGTAATTTGAGCACCCGAGAATGGAGAACTCTAGGCGAAATTAATATCTCCGCCGCCAGCAGAATGTCAATACGACATCATTGTGATTGTTTTTCAGCTATGGATATCGATAATGAAATGTTAGGGAGCAGTATTTTTCGACCATGATCGCTGCCATCGACAAGTCGACTTTGTTTTTACGCATCAGTGCGTCAAAGCGGCGGCCGCCCTCTGATCGCAGACGACGAAAGGCGCTCAAGACTGCGCACGAAGCAGAAAAACAGCTATCACCGAGCAGCTCTCCTAGCTTTGTGAGTTGAATATGGCCGCGACTTTCAATCAGAACGTGATCGACAGAAAAGGGCTTCGATCTTCTCCCACACCGCGAACGGTTGCAGAAGGAAGACGCACAGGAGAGGTTTAGGGGCAAATCAACCCGCTGCGCCTTATCCTCGTCTGTGCGATGTGGAGTCCTGCAGATTGTGCTCTCAATGGTCAAGACTGCTTCTGAGCTTTCTGATATTCAGGCGTGCGCATCATACGGCGGATGTCGACTTCTGGGCGATAGGAGACCCTTGCAAGCCAAAAGCCAATCACTTTATACATCACAAATCTTGCAATATCGAATCACGTTCGACGAAGATCGATTAACACACAGTTATGGAGAGGAGAACGCGCAATCTCGCAAGTTCGAGCCTCAACCATGGCGCTCGATCATTACCGCCGCAAACAGCCGGAAGGACGGTCGAGCCAGGGAAAGGCAACAGCCCAGCGAGGCGACCGCCGAGTACCTACTGCTACTTTGAGCTCAGGCGTACAGCCCCTCTCACTGCCCCGACAGATCGGCCAGCAGTCACGGGTGATGACGAACCTGACATAGCTGGCTGGGAGGTGATGGCACCCAGTCGAGGCTGGCTACCTGCGATAACTCGCGGGGTGTAGCGGTGGATGGCGAAGCCACTCTATGAGTGTCTTTGAGCCGTCCTGTATCCATGGCCATTACCATCAATCCATCAATGAAGAACGAAGCAATGAGACAGCATCAAGCCTGTCTTGCGAAGGACACTGGCAGGTGCTCTTCAAGCTGCACCGCAAGTTGCTCTTGATGCCTCCCCAACTCTGCTGACACAGGATCGATGATCACCGATGACGATGTTGTCAGTGACCATCCCCGTCAGTGGTTGTCAGGAAGCCCAAGACTCTCTGTCAGTCCGCCTCCTGCTCATCTTCATGCCCCTCCAGATGACTCCGCCCAGGAGTTTCCCCATTCGCCTCTGTCACCCATCAGCCCTGGCCTCAGCACAGTAGCGACCTAGGCAACCACTGCTGCCCAGGCTTTGGCCCGTGAATGGCATCCAGGCACCGGGGAACTCCTGGGCAAGTCACCAAGCATCAACCCTGCATCCCTTGCAGATACCCCTGAAACCCAGCCCGTTTTGTCCAGCCGTCCGAGCCGTCCGTGTTTCCCTTGTAGATGGGAGCTGGTGGCATGGATGGAAGGGACTCTGACGGCTGAACAAAAAGGAACATCTACGCCATGAAAAGCAAACGAACTGGCAAGTCCTTCAACTACACCCCGGCTGATTGTCCGAAGCATGTGATGCTGACTCTCGGTTTCACCGAGGAACAGACTACGAGGATGACCAAGGTTCGCCGCATCCTCCCGTTCGTTGAAAGCAGAACTGCACCCTGCATTGATGCCCGCAAGTTGTGGGAGAACATCGGCAAGCCCGAGGGGAAGTTCGCAAACTGGGTAACTCGCGGAGCTTCAGCCATATTTCACAGATTCGGGAAAAATGGGGAAGTCCTAGAGCACCAGACTCCGACAGGCAAGCGCCCTCGCACTGACTACACCCTCAGCCGCGACTGTGCTGCACATCTAGCGATGACGGCAAACACTAACGAGGGTTTCTTCGTGCGCGACTACTTCCTCGATATGGAGGAACTCGGAAACAAGCTCCTGAGGTACACGCCGATCCGTGGCTCCATGATCACCACCATCGACAACCAAGTGGCCCATCAGGCATTCGTGGTTGCTGGTAACAAGGCCAAGGCTGGTGAGCTACCGAAGAGCCTGGTCAAGCAGGAAGCCTTCAATACCCAGAAGACACTCATGTCGCTGGTGTGCAGGGTGATGACTGGTCTCTCTGCAGGTGAATGGAGGGCCAAGGTAGGCAAAGGCATCCGTGATGTACTCTGCCCAGAAGACCTAAACCAGTACGCCCGAGCCTACGACTCCGCCCTGACCATGTTGGCTGGCGGCCTCACGCTGTCGCAGATCGAAGCCGTGCTGAACCTGCCCTTCGGAAACAGCGTCGACCCGAGCGACTACATCAAGACCCAAGCGGAGGTGGCCTGATGCGTCTACCTGAACTGATCTTCCTGGGCGCCCTGCTTCTCTGGCCTTTGGTTCCACTGGTGTACCTGCTGTGCATCGTCTGGCAGACCGACTTCAAGCTGGTAGCTCGATCCAAGCACAGAACCGCAGAAGGGTCTCGCTGATGAAGAGCATCGGCAGCGAAGTAAGGAAAGCCAGGAAACGGAGTGCTTCGGGCATGGCTGCCACAACAGAAGGCACCGTCCAGCATCCGCTGCTGAGCGAGATCCTGGCCGCAGATAAACGCAGATGGAAAGCAGCCCAGCAGATGAACCTTCCGGTGCTCCGGCTAGCACTTACAAGCAGCGACTAACAGAACCCCCATCACCCTTCTCCTGGAGAGCCAGGAGGCCGACTTATCGGCTTGGTGCTGGGGGTTATTTTTTCGCGGATGGCTCAGAGTTGAGCCATGGTGGGACTGGTGGATGTCTAAAAGGCGGGATTTTCCCGCATTTTGATCGCTGGTGTAACCCTTACTCAGGTTAAGGGTAAAGGCTGCTGCTGGTATGGCTATCACTGATCCGAGTAGGGATAAGGCTGCTTCTGGGAGCCTTATCACTTACCAGGCAAGGGATAACCAACGAGCCTCCAGACCTGACCCGGCGATTCAACTGGTCAGCTACCAGAGAACACCCATAGCCCGCCTCTGAGCGGGCTTCGTCTTTTCTGGAGGACAGAACTTCTTCTTCCACGACGGCAGCGTCGAGGCCAAGGGCATCCGCGTCGTCGATCTGAACGGTGAGCCGTGGTTCCTGGCAAAGGATGTGTGCAACGTCCTCGGTATCCAGAACGTCACGGATGCCACCAGGCAAATCAAAGACTCCCGCAAAGTTAGGTTGAATCTAGGTTTGCCGGGCCGCGCTCCCCTGAGACGGTGGAGTACATCGACGCCCTTTCCAAAACTGTGGAATCCACAGCTTTGGTGGAAGCCAAGCGTGGTAACAACGGCGGCACCTGGGGCCACCCAAAGATGGCCGATGATGAAGTCATTCTGAAACAGATTCAGACAGGGGTTCGTTCCGTCACCTCAGCGAGGATGAGCGGATGTCTCTGGAGAAGAGAGCGCGCCCTAACCACGTTCTCTTCCAGGGCCGTACTGCACGGCTCTTGGTACTCAATGAGTCCGGTCTGTACAAGCTGATCATGCGCTCGCAGAAGCCCAGGCTGCCAAGGAGACCGCCGAGAACCTGAAGGCACTGATCGGCCAGTAAATCCCCTCACTTCTAGCGAACACCCATAGCCCGCCTCTGAGCGGGCTTCGTCTTTTCTGGAGGACAGAACATGAGCAAGCAACTGACTGTATGCGGCGTGGCCATCAAGCAGGACGCCGAGGGCCGTTACTGCCTGAACGATCTGCACAAGGCTGCCGGCGCTGAACCGCGCCATAAGCCAGCGCTGTGAGAGCGCCAAGCTGGCGACCTGATTGATGAGCTGAGAAAAGGTACGGATTCGTACCCTTTGCAAACCAGGCTCGGGCGCAACGGCGGCACCTTCGTGGTGAAGGAGCTGGCCTACGCCTACGCCATGTGGATCAGCCCGAAGTTCCACCTCGAAGTCATCCGCTCCTACGACCGGCTGGCCACCGAGGGCGTGGCCGTCCATGCGTCCGCCGCCGAGGCAGTGCTCGACGACCCGCTCACCTACATGGAGAAGGTCATCGCCCAGGCCAAGGTACTGAAGGCAGAGCGCGACCGCCTCGCCCTGGAGAACAAGGAGATGGCACCGAAGGCTGTCGTCTTCGACAACTGCGTGGCGCTGCGTCAGGAGTCCCTGGCCACCTTCGTGCGCACCCTGGAAGGCGTCAACACGATGGCCATCAAGGGTGATCTGGCTGACCTGGGCTACCTGTACCGCACCGTCGGCGCTGGCAAGTACCGCGTGTACGCCAAGTACCGGAACGTGTTGTTCACCGAGAAGCTGATCGCCCATCCGACCCGCCCGGTCTACGAAATCCTGCCGACTCCCGAGGGCAAGAAGCTGATCGTCCAGCTCTACCGTGACGGCAAGCTGACCATGAAGAAGGCATACGCAGCAGCATGAGCGAGTGGGTGCAAACCCACTTGCCTTGTCCCTGTGGCCAATCCTCTGACGCCTACTCAGCGCTAAGTCTCTCGGCAGCGTCCCGGCAGTCATTTACACATCAAGGACATAGACAGCATGGTGGCACATTAGTAGCCTTCTCTTCCCCTACTGCCAATCGCGACCCATACAGCAGGGACAAGTCAAAAATGGAAGTACAGCGGAGGCCACGTGCAAAAGATATTAGTAATAGCGGCTTCGATTCTAGCCAGCGGATGCACTGCGAAGTACGCACAGACAGATGTATCCATTAACCCAGGAAAGCTGGACCGCACTGCAGCAGTGACTATCGCAACGCCCAATGACGGGCGCTATGAATCGACAACCTATCAAGCATCGGGAGAGATGACCGCTGCGGCCGTTCGCAATGCATTTTCTCTTTACTCAAATCAGGTTGCGATTATAGAGTCCTGCCGAGAACTCAACTGTCTGCGACAGCAAGGCCACTCTGGGTACTTCGTCGTACCAGAGATTCTTCACTGGGAAGATCGCGCAACTGAGTGGTCGGGCATTCCCGATAAGATCCAAGTAAAACTCTCAATTTACGAACAAGAGGGACAGGCACCTCTTGCCTCCACCGTAATTGTCGGCAAAAGCAAGTGGGCAACATTCGGTGGCGATCACCCACAAGACCTTCTACAAAAGCCTATTGAAGCGTTTGTAAAGGCTCAGTACTAACAACCACCGGGGCGCCAAAAACGCCCCCCCTACAACACATTCAGCGTAAGAAGCTCTACCACCGGCGCAAGCACTTCCGGCCTGTAATCCTTCCCATAACGGCCGAAGGTTATTCCCCCGGTCTGATGACCCAAGATACCTCCCACAAGCGCTTCCGATACGCCCTTCTGCTTCAAGTGGTCAGCCACGGTATGCCTAAAGCTATGGAAGTCCTTTTTTCCTTCAAACGCCATTTGAGCCCTAATCCGTGCAAACCATTTGGAAGGAGCAGCCGCATAGCCATGCTTCTTATGGCAGGTCAGCTCAGGGAAGACACGCTGATACCCTGCCGCTCGCTGTTTCTGAATGAACTCAATGAAGCCCAGCGTTTTCAACTTGGAATGAATCGGCACCAGCCGCTCGGAAGATGCAGTCTTGAGCTTCTGATCGGGTCGTGATGCTCGAATGTGGAGGCAGTCCACACCGTTGATGGTCACCACATCGTCGAGGTAGAGCTGACACAGCTCATTGAGCCTCGCTCCGGTGTACAGCCCCAGCAGCGGCAGCCAGTACTGATTCGGCTTCTTGGTGCCGGCTGAGGCGTATACCTCCGTCGAGAACAATCGGCGCAGTTCCTCCTCGGTAAAGACACTGCGCTCCTCGCTGACCTTGCCCCGCTGCTTCACCCTCAGCCCATCGAAGGGATTGCGCTCGCAGTAGCCCTCACGGATGGCGTAGGAGAAGAAGGTTGTCAGGTTCTTCACATAGTTGTTGAACGTAGTGTGGCTGATCGTGCTCGTTGCCGTCTTGATGATCTCCTCCAAGGATTGACCTTCGGGGAGCTGATTGAGACGCGGGGGCAGCTTGAGAGCTGTCTCGCGGAACTTCCTGGCATCCTGGCGGGTGATCAGGTCAATGGGCATGTCACCGATGATACGCACCAGTAGGGATGCAACGGATCGCTTGTCGTCGATGGTCTTGGTCGAGACGCCTTCCTGCCCCTGCTGCCCCAAGCACTCCTCGACCACCTTGGAGAAGCGAGGAGACGTACTGGGCGAATCTGGTACTAACCCCATGCCCTGACCTGAAGAGGCTCTTGCAGAGGCTCTGCGGAGCTTCTGAGTGCCTTCTGCCACTCTACCCTGCCCCACCTCGCCATTCGCTCCAGACTGCCCCTGCAGGGGCGCTCCAGCAGCCGCCATGACCAACTGCTGCTGACGGAGCCATGAGGCCCAACTGGCGACTCTCTTGCCTCCAGCCTCCCAACCACCACACAAGACATCCAGACAAGGCCGAATCCCCTGGAAGGCTTGGGTGTAGAGGCGCTGAACCTGCAAGAGCAACTCACGGCCACGAATCAAGGCTTCGCGCTTGCAGCGGGTCTGCAGGGAGCGACGGATCTCAACGCAAGGAAATAACGGGCGTATGACTTCGGGCACCACGATCCTGAAATAGAAGATCGAATGCCGAGACAACCAGAGGTAGGAGGGAAGAGCTGACACGGTGGATCACCCTTTGGATCACCTGCGTGCTCCAGAGCGAAAAACCGTTAGAAATCAATTACTTACAGAAATGGAGGCGACCCCACCAGCCACACCCCGGCACTCGATGTCACCGCTGCGGCTGCTCCCTTCCGGGCCTGACCGGGTTCACGGCTGATCAATGCGGGGGGACCGGCAGGGCCACCATAACGCGGCTCGCCAGATCGGCGAGCCGCGCCATTGTACTGGCTCTTGGCAAACTTACAACCGCTGAAATCACTTTTCCTGACAAGCACTTGCGTTCAGACCCGGAAGCGCCCCACCAGGCTGGCCAGGCCGCTGGACAGCTCGGACAGGTGCCGGCTGGCCTGGGTGCTCTGGTCCGAGGTCTGCGAGGCCTCCATGGACAGGTTGCGGATGTCGCTGATGTTGCGGGCGATCTCCTCCGTCACGCTGCTCTGCTCCTCGCAGGCGGTGGCGATCTGCGCGGCCATGTCGTTGATCCGCTGCACCGAATCGCCGGTGTCGCTCAGGGCCTGGTCCACCCCGGCGGCGCGCTCGACGCTGTCCCGCGCCTGATGACTGCCGGCCTGCATGGCCCGCACGGCATTCTCAACGCCGACCTGCAGGCGGGCGATCATTTCCTGGATGTCCTTGGTGGAGTCCTGGGTGCGGGCAGCCAGTGCGCGAACCTCATCGGCTACCACCGCGAACCCTCTGCCCTGCTCGCCCGCCCGGGCGGCTTCGATGGCGGCGTTCAGTGCCAGCAGGTTGGTCTGGTCGGCGATGCCCTTGATGACAGCGAGCACCGCGCCGATGTTGGCGGTCTCCTGCTGCAGCGTCTCGATGGTGGTGGAGGCGCTCTCCACTTCCTGGGCGAGCTGGCGGATGGCACGGATTGTGGCCCCCACCACCTGGGCGCCCTCGCGGGACTGACTTTCGGCGTGGCGGGCGGCATCGGCGGCGTTCTGTGCGCTGCGGGCCACCTCGTGGACGGCGGCGCTCATCTCGGTGGCAGCGGTGCTCACCTGGTCGACGGCGGCGTGCTCGCTGGTGATCAGGCGGTCATTGGCGGCCGCCAGGCCGGCCAGGCTGCGGGCGGAGTTGGCCACCTCGTCGGTCACGCGGCCGACTTCACGGATCAACGGCTGGAGCTTGTCGAGGAAGCGGTTGAAGGCATGGCTGAGCTTGCCCAGTTCATCCCGCGAGGTGACTTCCAGCCGTACACGCAGGTCGCCGTCGCCCTCGGCGATCTGCTCGATGCGTTCCAGCAGGCGATGCAGCGGGCGGGTCACCAGGGTGGGGAACCCCAGCACCAGCACCAGGCAGATGCCGCAGGCAACGGCCATGATCACGCCCTGCTGGAGGCTGCGCTGCTGACCCAGGGCGGTGGATGCCAGGCCCTCGGCGCTGGCTTCGGCATCCTCCAGCTCACCCAGCTTGTTGATGACATCGCGCATGGCCTGGAACTGCTTCTCGCTGTCGCCGAAGCTCAGGCGACTGGCCGCCTCGGGCTCGCTGGAGGACAGGGCCACCACCTTCAGCGAGGTGGCTTTCCACTCGGCAAACCCACGGTCGAAGCTGGCCACCAGCTGGCGAGCCTCGTCACCGGGCTTGAGGTCGGCGTACTTGTGCACCCGGTCGTAGGCCTGCTGGAGGTTCTCGGCATGGTCGGACTTGAGCTGGGTGACGAAGTCCCCGGAGCTCTCGTCCAGCAGGCTGCGCTCGGCGGTGAAGGCCTGGTAGAGGTCGCGGTCGGCGTTCAGCAACAGACTGACGGCGGGCAGGTAGCGATTGGTCAGGCGGGCACTGGAGTCGACCACCTGGTTGAGCCCCTGCACGCCGAGCCCGCCCAGCAGCGCGAGCAGGACCAGCAGGAGCAGGATGGGCAACGTGATCTTCCAACGGAAACTCAGGTCGGCGAAGGCTTGCAGCATGACGACTCTCCCCAGGGCGCGGCGATTCGCACAAGCGTAGCCCGACTCCCTGCAACGCGCGGGAAACCGATCTGTGCTAGCGTGCCCCCGCCCCGCTTAGAGCCGGGCGCCTTCATCTTCATCGGAGCACCCCCATGGCACTCACCAAAGACCAACTCATCGCCGACATCGCCGACGCCACAGACGCCACCCGCGCCACCGTGCGCGCCGTGCTGGAGCAACTGAGCGAGATCGTCAGCGACTCGCTGGAGAACGGCGATGAGATCACCCTGCCGGGCATCGGCAAGCTCAAGGTCAGCGAACGCCCGGCGCGCACCGGCCGCAACCCGCAGACCGGCAAGAGCATCGAGATCGCCGCGAAGAAGGTGGTCAAGCTGGTGCCGGCCAAGGCCCTGACCGACGCCATCAACGGCTGATACGAAAAGGCCGGGCATCGAAGCCCGGCCTTTTCATGTGTGGCGCCTCACGCGGCGCCGAGGGTCTTCAGTTCAGCGAGGAACTGCTCCTCGTCCAGCACCCGCAACCCCAGCTCGGTGGCCTTGGCCAGCTTGGAGCCAGCACCCGGCCCGGCGACCACGCAGTGGGTGCGCGCCGACACTGAGCCCGCGACCTTGGCCCCCAGGGCTTCCAGCTTGTCCTTGGCCTGGTCGCGGCTCATGGCCTCCAGCGTGCCGGTCAGCACCCAGGTCTGCCCGGCCAGGGGCAACCCTTCCACCACCTTGCGCTCGCACGACCAGTGCATGCCGAACTCCAGCAGTTGCGCCTCGATGCGCAGGGCGTGCTCGCGGTTGGCCGGCTCGTCGAAGAAGTCGCGCAGGGAGCGGGCGGCCTTTTCGTTGAGGCGTTCCACCTGGCGCAGGTCCAGCCAATCGGCCTGGATCACGCCCTGCAGGCTGCCGAAGCGGGCCGCCAACTTCTCGGCGCCGGTGGTGGCGATACCGGGGATGTTCAGCTTGTCGAGGAAGCCACCCAGGGAGGCGCAGGCGGTGAACTCGGCGCTGACCTCGCCTTCGTCCTGCAGGACGACGCCGCGGGCCAGCAGGTCAGCAATCACCTGGCGGTTGTGGTCGTCGCCGAAGAAGTTGTGGATCTCCGACGCCACTTCCAGCCCCACGTCGGGCAGGTAGGTCAGCACTTCCGGCAGGGCCTGTTCCAGTCGTTTCAGCGAGCCGAGGGCGCGAGCCAGCAGCTTGGCGGTCTCTTCACCGACATCGGGAATGCCGAGGGCGAAGATGAAGCGCGCCAGGGTCGGCTTGGCGCTGTCCTGGACCGCCGCCAGCAAGTTGCGGGTCGACAGATCGGCGAAGCCCTCCAGCTCCACCACCTGCTCGTAGGTGAGGGTGTAGAGGTCGGCGGGCGACGCCACCAGGCCGGTATCCACCAGCTGCTCGACGATCTTGTCGCCCAGGCCGTCGATATCCATGGCGCGGCGGGAGGCGAAGTGGATGATCGCCTGCTTGAGCTGGGCGCCGCAGGCCAGGCGGCCGACGCAGCGGTACACCGAGCCTTCGCTGGTGGTGGCCTTGCCCTTGGCGCGCTTGACCAGTTGGGTGCGCTCGACGGCGGAACCGCACACCGGGCATTGCTCCGGCACGTGCACCGGGCGGGCATCCGCAGGGCGGCGCTCTGCTACCACTTGCATGACCTGCGGGATCACGTCACCGGCGCGACGGATGATGACGGTGTCGCCGATCATCAGACCCAGGCGGGCGACTTCGTCCATGTTGTGCAGGGTAGCGTTGGCGACGGTGACACCCGCCACCTTGACCGGCTTGAGGCGCGCCACGGGCGTCACCGCGCCGGTACGGCCGACCTGGAACTCGACGTCCAGCAGCTCGGTCAGCTCCTCCTGGGCGGGGAACTTGTGGGCGATGGCCCAGTGCGGGGTGCGGGCGCGGAAGCCCAGCTGCTGCTGGTCCTCCAGGGTGTTGACCTTGAACACCACGCCGTCGATGTCGTAGGGCAGCGCCATGCGCCGCTGGCCGATGTCGCGGTAGTAGTCCAGGCAGGCCTCGACGCCCTTGGCCAGGCGCAGCTCGCGGCTGATGGGAATGCCCCAGCCCTTGAGGCGCTCCAGCATGCCCACCTGGGTGGGGGCCAGTTCGGCGCTGACCTGGCCGATGCCGTAGCAGCAGAACTCCAGCGGACGGCTGGCGGTGATCTTCGGGTCCAGCTGGCGCAGGCTGCCAGCGGCGGCGTTGCGCGGGTTGGCGAAGGTCTTGCCGCCGCTCTCGGCCTGGCGGGCGTTGAGTTCCTCGAAGCCGGCCTTGGGCATGTACACCTCGCCGCGTACCTCCAGCACCTGCGGCCAGCCCTCGCCCTTCAGCTTGAGCGGTACGTTGCGGATGGTGCGCACGTTGGTGCTGATGTCCTCGCCGGTGGTGCCATCGCCGCGCGTCGCGCCACGCTCCAGCACGCCGTTGCGGTACAGCAGGCTGACGGCCAGGCCGTCGAGCTTCGGTTCGCAGCTGTATTCCACGGCTGCGCCACCGCCGAAGAGGTCGCCGCCGGACAGGCCGAGGCCGCTCTGGACGCTGCGATCGAAGGCCAGCAGGTCCTCCTCCTCGAAGGCGTTGCCCAGGCTGAGCATGGGCACTTCGTGGCGCACCTCGCCGAAGGCGCTGAGGGCCTCGCCGCCGACACGCTGGGTAGGCGAATCGGGGGTGACCAGTTCCGGGTGCTCGGCCTCCAGGGCCTGCAGCTCACGGAACAGGCGGTCGTACTCGGCGTCGGGCACGCTGGGCTCGTCGAGGACGTAGTAGCGGTAGTTGTGCTCATCCAGTTCGGCACGCAGTGCCTGGATGCGCTGGGCGGCATTGCCTGAGGTGTCGTTCATGATGCGGGGCTCTTTTCCGTGCAAACGAAAAGAGCAGCCTGGGCTGCTCTGTTTCGGTGGATCTTCCGGTTCAGCGTTTCTGGGTCAGGCTGCGACGCTCGAACTCGACGATGCGCTGGCGGTAATGCTCGATGGTCTGGGCGGTCAGCACGCTGCGCTGGTCGTCCTTCAGCTCGCCGTTCAGTTCCTGGGAGAGCTTGCGGGCTGCGGCCACCATCACGTCGAAGGCCTGCTTCGGGTGACGCGGGCCGGGCAGGCCGAGGAAGAAGCTCACCGCACGGGTGCTGAACAGGTCGATGTCGTCCAGATCGAAGGTGCCGGGCTTGACGCCGTTGGCCATGGAGAACAGCACCTCGCCATTGCCGGCCATGCTCTCGTGGCGATGGAAGATGTCCATCTCACCGAAACGCAGGCCGCTCTCGAGGATGTTCTGCAGCAGGGCGGGCCCCTTGAAGCCGCCTTCGTCGCGGGCGACCACGTTGATCACCAGCACCTCTTCCACCGGCGGCAGGTCCTGGACCTTGGCCGGGCGCGCCGCCTTGGCCGCTGCGGCCTCCTCGACGGGGGTCAGCAGGGTCGGCACCGGCTCGTCCAGCGCCAGGTCGCCCTGGCGTGGCTCGTTGCGGCGCTTGTTCAGTTCCTTGGCGCTCATGCTGGGCAGGTCTTCCTCGTCCAGCAAGGGCTCCCCACGTTCGCGAACGCGGGCCGGTCCGAGGAGGTTGGGGTCCTCCCCGTCATCGGGAAGGTTGGAGAAGCTGCGGTCGAGCTTGAACTTGAGCTTGCCTTTGCCGCCACTCATGCGGCGCCAGCCATCGAACAAAATGCCGGCGATTACGATGACGCCGATGACGATCAGCCACTCGCGCAGACCGATTTCCATTAATCCTGTGTCCCCTGGTCAAAAAATATTCTGATAGTGATGAAGAAAGGACATCCGGTCCTCTGAAAACGTGGCGCCCAACTCCATGTTCCCAATGGCGTTTTCCACGTGTCAAAAAAATTGGGCATTAAGCTAGCACGGCCAGCCCAGCAGAGAAACCTCTGATCACGAGGCCTGCAGGGCAACCCGGGCGGCATTGCCGGCCGGGCGTGTCAGGCCTCTACGAGGGAAAGCGCCTCCTCGACATCCACGGCGACCAACCGTGAGCATCCCGGCTCGTGCATGGTCACGCCCATCAACTGGTCGGCCATCTCCATGGCGATCTTGTTGTGGGTGATATAGATGAACTGGACCTTCTCCGACATTTCCTTGACCAATCGTGCATAACGGCCGACGTTCGCGTCGTCCAGCGGCGCATCCACCTCGTCGAGCATGCAGAACGGCGCGGGGTTGAGCTGGAAGATGGCGAACACCAGCGCCAGCGCGGTAAGGGCCTTCTCGCCACCGGACAGCAGGTGGATGGTGCTGTTCTTCTTGCCTGGCGGGCGCGCCATGATGGCGACCCCGGTGTCCAGCAGGTCTTCGCCGGTCAGCTCCAGGTAGGCGTGGCCACCCCCGAAGACCTTCGGGAACAGCGCCTGGAGGCCGGCGTTGATCTGGTCGAAGGTTTCCTTGAAGCGGTTGCGGGTCTCCTTGTCGATCTTGCGGATGACGTTCTCCAGCGTGTCCAGCGCCTCCACCAGGTCATCGTTCTGTGCGTCCAGGTAGCGTTTGCGCTCGGACTGCTGCTGGTATTCGTCGATAGCCGCCAGGTTGATCGGGCCCAGGCGCTGGATGCGCGCGGCCAGTCGCTCCAGCTCCTCGTCCCAGGCGGGCTCGCTGGCGCCCTCGGGCAGCGTGGCGAGCACGCCATGCAGGTCGTAGCCGTCCTCCAGCAACTGGTCCTGCAGCGCCTTGCGGCGCACGGTCAGGGCCTGCCACTCCATGCGTTGCTGCTCCAGCTGGCCGCGCAGCAGTTGCGATTGCTGCTCGGCCTGGGTGCGGCGCTTCTCGGCGTCGCGCAGTTCGCGGTCGGCATCCTCGAGGGCGAGCCGGGCGAGCTTGAGTTCGTCTTCCACCGCCATGCGCCGTTCCAGCAGCTCTTCCAGCTTCATGCGCAGCTCTTCCAGCGGGGCGGCACCCTCCTCCAGGTTGAGGCTGAGCTGCTCGCGACGCTCTTCGAGGCGTTCGAACTGCTGGCTGAGGCGCTCTAGGGCCTGGCGTGTCGAGTCGTGCTGGGCCCGCAGGGAGCCCAGGCGCACGGCCAACTGGTGGGCCTGGTCCTTGTGCTGGCGTGCCTCCTGGCGGATGCGGTCGAGGCGTTCGCGCAGGTCATCGCGCTCGGCCAGCAGGCGTTCGCGCTGCTCGGTGTCGGTGGCCATGGCGTCCAGGGCGTCCTGCAGCACCAGGCGGGCTTCGCCCAGTTGCTCATGCTCCAGGGCGCGCTGTTCATCGAGCTCGGCCAGCTCCGCTTCCAGGCGCTGGCGACGCAGGTTGAGCTGCTCGACCCGCGCCTGCTGGGCGGACAGGCGGGCCTTCACCTCGGACAGGCGACGCGCCTCGTCCTGCACCTGGCGGCGTTGCTGTTCACGGGTTTCTTCCTGCTGGCGCTGCTGGTCCCGCAGGGTTTGCAGGGCCTCGTCGAGGCGCTCCAGGGTGGCTTCGCGCTCGTCACGCTCGGCGTGCAGGCGCTCCAGCTCCTGGCCACGGGCCAGCAGGCCGCTTTCCGCTTCGCTGGCGCGACGGACGCGGAGGAAGTTGCGCCCGACCCAGTAGCCATCGCGGCTGATCAGGCTTTCGTCGGCGGCCAGCGCGGCGCGGCCGGCCAGGGCCTCGTCCAGGCTCTCCACCGGGCGCACACGGCCGAGCCAGGGGGCCAGGTCGAGCCGTGACTCCACCTTGTCCAGCAGGCTACCAGCGATTCGTGCACCGCCTTGGCCGGCGGCCACCAGGCGCAGGTCGCCCTGGCTGAAGCCGGCCAGGTCGAGCCCCTGGAAGTCATCCAGTTGCACGGCCTGCAGGTCGGCCCCGAGGACGGTCTCCACCGCCAGTTCCCAGCCCGCCTCCACCCGCAGGCCTTCGGCCAGGCGCGGGCGCTGGTCGAGCCCATGCTCACGCAGCCAGTCCGCCGTGCCGGCGCCGGGGTCGAGGGCGGCCTGCTGCAGGGCTTCCAGCGAGGCGATGCGGCCGTTGAGGCGCTGCAGCTCGCCCTGGGCCTGCTGCTGGGCCTGGCTGGCGCGCTGCAGTTCATCACGCAGCTGCTCCAGGCGCTCCACCAGGGCCTCTTCGGCGGCCTGCAGGGTTTCCAGCTCCAGCTCGCCAGCGGCGGCCTGTTCATTCAATTCGAGGATGGCCGCGCTCTCGGGGTCGGCGGCCAGCTGGGTACGCTCATCCGCCAGGCGACGTTCGCGTTCCAGCACGCGTTCGAGGCTCTGTTCCAGCTGCTGGATGCGCGCCTGCTGCACTTCGGCCTGGCGCCGGGGCTCGGCGCTACGCTGGTTGAAACCGTCCCAGCGCTCCTGCCAGCCCTGCATGCCGGCCTCGGCCTCTTCCAGCTGGGCGCTGGCCTCTTCGGCGGCGGCGGCGCTGAGTTCCTGCTCGGGGATGAGCATGTCCATCTCTTCGCCGAGGGTCGCCAGCAGGGTGCGGTCATGCCCCAGGTGGGACTCGGTCTCCTGGCGGGCACGCTCGGCGTCGCGCAGGTCGTCCTGCAGTTGCCGCTGGCGCTGCTGGCCGTGCTGGATGCTCTGCTCGACCCGGGCGATGTCACCCCCCACGGAATAGAAGCGGCCCTGCACCAGGTTGAAGCGCTCGGACAGCTCGTGGTGGCCGTCACGCAGGCGCTCGATGGCGGCGTCGGCGTTGCGCTGCTCGGCCACCAGTGCCTCGAAGGCCACCTCCTGGCTGCCGATCACGCCCTCGCGCTGGCCCACCTGCTCGTTCAGCGCCTGCCACTTGAGTGCGGACAGCTGGGCCTTGAGCTGGCGCTCCTCGGCCTTGTATTCCTGGTACTTCTCAGCCGCCTGGGCCTGCCGGTGCAGGCGGTCGAGCTGGCGCTCCAGCTCTTCGCGCAGGTCGGTCAGGCGCGCCAGGTTCTCGTGGGTGCGGCGGATGCGGTTCTCGGTCTCGCGGCGGCGCTCCTTGTACTTGGAGATGCCGGCGGCTTCCTCAATGAAGTTGCGCAGGTCCTCGGGCTTGGCCTCGATGAGCTTGGAGATCATCCCCTGCTCGATGATGGAGTAGCTGCGCGGCCCCAGGCCGGTGCCGAGGAAGATGTCGGTGATGTCCCGGCGGCGGCACTTGGTGCCGTTGAGGAAGTAGGTGTTCTGGCCGTCACGGCTGACGCGGCGGCGAATGGAAATCTCGGCGAAGGCGGCGTATTCGCCCACCAGGGAGTTGTCCGAGTTGTCGAAGATCAGCTCGATGCTGGCCTGGGCCACCGGCTTGCGGGTATTGGAGCCGTTGAAGATGACGTCGGTCATCGACTCGCCGCGCAGGTTCTTGGCCGAGCTCTCGCCCATCACCCAGCGCACGGCGTCGATGATGTTGGACTTGCCGCAGCCGTTGGGGCCCACCACCGCCGACATGTTGCTGGGGAAGTTGACCGTGGTGGGGTCGACGAAGGACTTGAACCCGGCCAGCTTGATGCACTTGAGCCGCATGGGCGCCTCTCCCGGTCAGTGGCGTCAGTGGCCGGCCAGGGCGGCGAGCACCAGCTGGCAGTTGTGCTGGCCGTAGCCCACCAGCACTTCGCGGATGCGCGCCAGGTCGCGGCCGATCACTGCCTTGAGCAGCTCGGCGAAGGCGGCCATGAACTGCGCCATCTCGCCTTTGCGCTGCTCCAGCGCCAGGTGGTAGGTGCGGCTGATGGCCGGCAGCAGATTCTCCACCGTCTCCTCCAGGTAGGGGTTGTCGGCGAAGGCATAGGCCGCACGCATGATGCTGAAGCTGGAATCGACGAAGCCGCTGATGTCGTGGTCCTGCAGGTTCTGTTCCAGGCGCTGCTGGATGGCCAGGAAAGGCGCGAGGTCCTCTTCGCTCTTCCAGCGCTGGGCAACGGCACAGCCCAGCAGGATGTACATCTCCATCATCAGTGCGTAGAGGCTCTGCACATGGTGCGGGGTGAGCTCGGACACCTGGGCGCCACGGTGCGGGAGGATGGTGATCAGGTGGCGGCGCTGGAGGATCAGCAGCGCTTCGCGCACCGACCCGCGGCTGACGTTGAGGGCCTGGGTAACCTTCTGCTCCTGGATGCGTTCGCGGGCCTTCAGGTCCCCTCGGATGATGCGTTCGGCGAGGTGGTGGGCGATCTGTTCGGCGAGGCTGTCCGGTGCCTTGAACGTCATGGTTTTCCTTCGGTCTTGGCTGTGGGGGTCGATCAGGCGCCCTCGGGGTCCGGCGCAGCGGGCTGGTCGGCAGGGATCATGCACGAGGGATCTGCGCAGGACGCGGCAGGGGGCGAAGTGTAACACAGGGTGTTACCCGTCGAAGGTGACAGACGGCGGGCATTCAGACCTAAAGGTCGGTCGCTCTGCACCGGGTTGGGGCGCAGGATTGTCTGACAATCCTGGAATAACCCACCCACCTGCACGGACGGAGCCCACCATGTTCGAACGCCTGCCCTCCAACTGGATGATCGCCCTGAAGAAGGTCGGCTACTGGATCTGGCTGATCCCCGTGGCCGGCATTCCCATGAGCTACTACTGGTCGCTGGGCAGCGACCACCCCAATGCCTGGCCCTGGCTGGTGATCACCATCGTCTTCGGGGTGATTCCGTTCCTCGACTTCATCGTCGGCCGCGACCCGGCCAACCCCGACGAGTCGGACGACGTGCCGTTCATGGAGGGCCAGGGCTACTACCGCTTCCTCAGCCTGATGACCCTGCCGCTGCTGCTGCTGATGCTGGCCTGGAGCGGCTGGGTGTTCGTCCACCACCCGGACTGGAACTGGGTGGGCAAGCTCGGCTGGGTGCTCTCGGTGGGCACGGTGATGGGCGCCATCGGCATCACCGTCTCCCACGAACTGATCCACAAGGACCCTCTGCTGGAGCAGAGCGCCGGCGGCATCCTGCTGGCGGCGGTGTGCTACGCCGGTTTCAAGGTGGAGCACGTGCGCGGCCACCACGTGAACGTCTCCACCCCGGAGGATGCCTCCTCCGCCCGCTTCGGCCAGAGCCTCTACCAGTTCCTGCCCCACGCCTATAAGCACAACTTCCTCAACGCCTGGAACCTGGAGGCCCAGCGCCTCAAGCGCAAGGGGCTGCCGGCGCTGCACTGGCGCAACGAGCTGGTGTGGTGGTACGCCCTGAGCGCCGCGATGCTGGTGGGTTTCACCCTCGCCCTGGGTTGGCTGGGCGGGGTGTTCTTCCTGGTGCAGGCGGCGATGGCCTTCACCCTGCTGGAGATCGTCAACTACGTGGAGCACTACGGCCTGCACCGCCGCAAACTGGACAACGGCCGCTATGAACGCACCAGTCCGGCGCACTCCTGGAACAGCAACTTCCTGCTCACCAACCTGTTCCTCTTCCACCTGCAGCGCCACTCGGACCACCACGCCTACGCCAAGCGCCGCTACCAGGTGCTGCGCCATTTCGACGACAGCCCGCAGCTGCCCAACGGCTATGCCGGGATGATCGTCCTGGCGCTGTTCCCGCCGCTGTGGCGCGCCGTGATGGACAAGCGGGTGCGCGCCTATTACGCCGGTGAAGAACATCAGCTGACCGACCAGCAACAGGTCGCCTGACCCCGCCCTTACCCCCTCGTCACCCCCAAGCGCCCCGCCCCAGAGCGGGGCGTTTGCATTCCGGTCTACCCTTGTTCCAGCGCCCCGGCACGGCACTTGCAGCACAGCCCGCATGATTTTCTGACTTTCAGGTCAGAAAAAATATTGACCGAAAAGTCAACGGACTCTAAATTCGCGGCCATACGAGCCCACGTAAACAACAATAAAGTGCCTGGAGGTCTTCCTTGATCCAGTTTCTACTCAACCGGGAGCTGCGCACCGAACATGCGCTCGACCCCAACGTCACGGTGCTGAACTACTTGCGTGAGCACCTGGGCAAGACAGGAACCAAGGAGGGCTGCGCCTCCGGTGATTGCGGCGCCTGCACCGTGGTGGTGGGCGAGGTGGTCGACGACCGCATCCGCTACCGCACCCTCAATGCCTGCCTGACGTTCGTCTCCTCGCTGCACGGCAAGCAGCTCATCACCGTCGAAGACCTCAAGCACAAGGGCCAGCTGCACAGCGTCCAGCAGGCCATGGTGGACTGCCATGGCTCCCAGTGCGGCTTCTGCACACCCGGCTTCGTCATGTCGCTGTTCGCCCTGCAGAAGAGCCGGGCCGCCTCCGGCAGCACCGGCTACGACAAGGCACAGACCTTGGAAGCCCTGGCCGGCAACCTGTGCCGCTGCACCGGCTACCGCCCGATCCTCGATGCCGCCGAGCAGGCCTGCTGCCAGGCGCAGCCCGACCAGTTCGACGCCGCCGAAGCCGAGACCCTCGCCCAGCTCAAGGCGATTGCCCCGCGCGACACCGCCGAGCTGAACAGCGGCGACAAGCGCTGCCTTGTGCCGCTGACCATCGGCGACCTGGCCGAGCTCTACGTTTCCAACCCGCAGGCCCGCCTGCTGGCCGGCGGCACCGACCTGGCCCTGGAAGTCACCCAGTTCCACCGCGAGCTGCCGGTGATGATCTACGTCGGCCACATCGACGCCATGAAGCGCATCGAGACGGATGCCGACTTCATCGAGATCGGCGCCGCCACCCCGCTGTCCGACTGCTACGAGACCCTGTCCCGCGAGTACCCGGATTTCGGCGAACTGCTGCACCGCTTCGCCTCCCTGCAGATCCGCAACCAGGGCACCCTGGGCGGCAATATCGGCAACGCCTCGCCCATCGGCGACGCGCCGCCGCTGCTGATCGCCCTCGGCGCCGAGATCGTCCTGCGCAAGGGCAACCAGACCCGCACCCTGCCGCTGGACGAATACTTCCTGGACTACAAGGTCACCGCCCGCCAGGAGTCCGAGTTCATCGAGAAGGTGCGCGTGCCCCGCGCCCGCAAGAACCAGGTGTTCCGCGCCTACAAGGTCTCCAAGCGCCTGGACGACGACATCTCTGCCGTCTGCGCCGCCTTCAACCTGGTGATCGAGGACGGCGTGGTGCGCAACGCCCGCGTCGCCTTCGGCGGCATGGCCGGCATCCCCAAGCGCGCCAGCGCCTGCGAGCAGGCCCTGGTCGGCTCCGCCTGGTACCCGGGCACCGTCGAGCGCGCCTGTGAAGCCCTGGCCCAGGACTTCAGCCCCCTCACCGACTTCCGCGCCAGCAAGGAATACCGCCTGCTGGCGGCCCAGAACCTGCTGCGCAAGTGCTTCCTCGAACAGCAATCCCCAGCCGTCGAAACCCGGGTGACCGCCTATGTCTAAGCACCATTTCAAGACCCAGGAAGAACTGGCGGCGCTGTTCCGTGCCGACATCGCCACCGGCGTCGGCAAGAGCGTCAAGCACGAGAGCGCGCCCAAGCACGTCACCGGCGAAGCGGTGTACGTCGACGACCGCCTGGAGTTCCCCAACCAGCTGCACGTCTATGCCCGCATGAGCGACCGCGCCCACGCGCGCATCGTTCGCATCGACACCCGCCCCTGCTACGCAATCCCCGGCGTGGCCATCGCCATCACCGCCGAGGACGTGCCCGGGCAACTGGACATCGGCCCGGTGGTGGCCGGTGACCCGCTGCTGGCGGACGGCAAGGTGGAATACGTCGGCCAGGTGGTGCTCGCCGTGGCTGCCGACAGCCTGGAAACCGCGCGCAAGGCCGCCATGGCCGCCCTCATCGAGTACGAAGACCTGGAGCCCGTGCTCGACGTGGTCGATGCCTACCGGAAGAAGCACTACGTGCTCGACCCGCACCAGCACAAGCGCGGCGACTCCGCCACCGCCCTGGCCGCTTCGAAACACCGCCTGCAGGGCCACCTGCACATCGGCGGGCAGGAGCACTTCTACCTGGAGACCCAGATCTCCTCGGTGATGCCCAGCGAAGACGGCGGCATGATCGTCTACACCTCCACCCAGAACCCCACCGAAGTGCAGAAGCTGGTGGCCGAAGTGCTGGGCGTGCCGATGAACAAGATCGTCATCGACATGCGCCGCATGGGCGGCGGCTTCGGCGGCAAGGAAACCCAGGCCGCCGGCCCGGCCTGCCTCTGCGCGGTGATCGCCCACCTCACCGGCCGGCCCACCAAGATGCGCCTGCCGCGCATGGAGGACATGAGCATCACCGGCAAGCGCCACCCCTTCTACGTCGAGTACGACATCGGCTTCGACGACCAGGGCCTGCTCACCGGCATCGAACTGCAGCTGGCGGGCAACTGCGGCTACTCGCCGGACCTCTCCGGCTCCATCGTCGACCGCGCGATGTTCCACTCGGACAACGCCTACTTCCTCGAACACGCCACCATCAACGGCCTGCGCTGCAAGACCAACACCGCCTCCAACACCGCCTACCGCGGCTTCGGCGGCCCCCAGGGGATGGTCGCCATCGAAGAGATCATGGACGTCATCGCCCACCACCTGGGCAAGGACCCGCTGGCGGTGCGCAAGCTCAACTACTACGGCAAGGACGAGCGCAACGTCACCCACTACTACCAGACCGTCGAGCACAACCTGCTCGCCGAAATGACCGCCGAGCTGGAAGCCAGCGCCGAGTACGCCCAGCGCCGCGACGCCATCCGCGCCTTCAACGCCCAGAGCCCGGTGCTGAAAAAAGGCCTGGCGATGACGCCGGTGAAGTTCGGCATCAGCTTCACCGCCACCTTCCTCAACCAGGCCGGCGCGCTGATCCACGTCTACACCGACGGCAGCATCCACCTGAACCACGGCGGCACAGAGATGGGCCAGGGCCTCAACACCAAGGTCGCCCAGGTGGTGGCCGAAGTGTTCCAGGTGGACATCTCGCGCATCCAGATCACCGCCACCAACACCGACAAGGTGCCCAACACCTCGCCGACGGCCGCCTCCAGCGGCACCGACCTGAACGGCAAGGCCGCGCAGAACGCCGCCGAGACCATCAAGGGGCGCCTGGTGGACTTCCTCGTCGGGCACTTCAAGGTCACCCCCGAGGACGTGGAGTTCAAGAACAGCCAGGTGCGCGTGCGCGACCAGTACCTCGCCTTCGAAGAAGTCATCCAGCTGGCCTACTTCAACCAGGTCTCGCTCTCCAGCACCGGCTTCTACCGCACGCCGAAGATCTACTACGACCGCGACAAGGCCGCCGGCCGCCCCTTCTACTACTTCGCCTACGGCATGGCCTGCTGCGAAGTGCTGGTGGACACCCTCACCGGCGAGTACAAGATGCTGCGCACCGACATCCTCCACGATGTCGGCGCCTCGCTGAACCCGGCCATCGACATCGGCCAGGTGGAAGGCGCCTTCGTCCAGGGCATGGGCTGGCTGACCACCGAGGAGCTGGTGTGGAACGCCAAGGGCAAGCTGATGACCAGCGGCCCGGCCAGCTACAAGATCCCGGCCATCGCCGACATGCCCATCGACCTGCGGGTGAAGCTGGTGGAGAACCGCAAGAACCCCGAGCAGACGGTGTTCCACTCCAAGGCCGTGGGCGAGCCGCCCTTCATGCTCGGCATCGCCGCCTGGTGCGCCATCAAGGACGCCGTGGCCAGCCTCGCCGACTACAGGGCCCACCCGCAGATCGATGCACCGGCCACCCCCGAGCGCGTGCTCTGGGGCGTCGAGCAGATGAAGGCGCTGCAACGCAAGGCCGAGGTCCCCAGCAACGCCCACGTGGAGCCTGCCTGAGGGCAGCCGGGAGGCGACCGATGAACCCACGTCCGACCCTGCACGACACCCCGGCCCGGCCGGCAGCCGCCACCGACACGCCTCGCCCCGGCGAGCGTGACGACTGGCGCCTGTCTCGCTCGCGCCGCCCGCTGCGCAACTGGAGGCTAAGCCGATGAGCTGGATCAACGCCCTTGCCGAGCTGCAGCAGCGCGGCGAACCCAGCGTGCTGGTGACCATCATCGAAGAGCGGGGCTCCACGCCCCGCAACGCCGGCTCGAAGATGGTGGTCACCGCCGAGCGCATCTACGAAACCATCGGCGGCGGCCACCTGGAGTTCAAGGCCATGGCCATCGCCCGGGAGATGCTCGCAAGCGGCAGCCGCGACACCCGTCTGGAGCGCTTCAGCCTGGGTGCCAGCCTCGGCCAGTGCTGCGGCGGCGCCACCGTGCTGCTGTTCGAGCCGATGGACCAGCCCCAGGCGCAGATCGCCCTGTTCGGCGCCGGCCACGTCGGCCGCGCCCTGGCCCCACTGCTCGCCAGCCTGCCGTGCAAGGTGCGCTGGATCGACTCGCGGGAAAGCGAATTCCCCGAGCAGATTCCCACCGGCGTGGAGAAGGTGGTGAACGACGAGGTGGTCGACGAAGTCGACGCCCTGCCCTCCGGCAGCTACTTCATCGTCATGACCCACAACCACCAGCTGGACCTGGAGCTGACCGCCGCCATCCTCAAGCGCAACGACTTCGCCTACTTCGGCCTCATCGGCTCGCGCACCAAGCGGGTCAAGTTCGAGCACCGCCTGCGCGAGCGCGGCTTCGCCAGCGAAACCGTGCAGCGCATGCGCTGTCCCATGGGGCTGGCCGAGGTCAAGGGCAAGCTGCCGGTGGAGATTGCCATCTCCATCGCCGGTGAGATCATCGCCACCTACAACGCCACCTTCGGACAGAAGGACAATGGCCAGGACGTGAAGAAGGGAGAAACGGTCGCCCGGCTGGTGCCCAGCTCCCGCCGCGAACAGGCCTGACCAGACGACACAACGGAAAGCGGGCGGCCACCCCGGCGCCCGCTTTTCCACGCCCGCGCGAAACGCGGGCCCTCAAGTACCGCATTGACCGACGAGACTGCCATGACCCGCTTGACCGCCTACCGCTCCGCCCTCCTCCACAGCATCGCCGACCCCGCCGAGGTGGGCGTCGAGGCCTCCTATGAATACTTCGAGGACGGCATCCTGCTGGTGGAGGATGGCCGCATCGCCCGCATCGGCCACGCCCGCGACCTGCTGCCCGAGCTCGACGGCGTGGAGATCCGCGAATACCCCAACGCGCTAATCACCCCCGGCTTCATCGACACCCACATCCACTACCCGCAGACCGGCATGATCGCCTCCTACGGCGAGCAGCTGCTGGACTGGCTGAACACCTACACCTTCCCCACCGAACGCGCCTTCGCCGACCCGGCCCACGCCCGCGAAGTGGCCGACCTGTTCCTCGGCGAGCTGCTGCGCAACGGCACCACCACCGCCCTGGTGTTCGGCACCGTGCACGCCACCTCCGTGGACGCCTTCTTCGAAGCCGCCCAGGCGCTGGACCTGCGCATGATCGCCGGCAAGGTGCTGATGGACCGCAACGCCCCGGACTACCTCACCGACACCGCCGAATCCGGCTATGCCGACAGCAAGGCGCTGATCGAGCGCTGGCACGGCAA
Organism: Metapseudomonas otitidis; assembly: GCF_900111835.1. Classification (GTDB taxonomy): domain Bacteria; phylum Pseudomonadota; class Gammaproteobacteria; order Pseudomonadales; family Pseudomonadaceae; genus Metapseudomonas; species Metapseudomonas otitidis. The sequence goes on along the minus strand of NZ_FOJP01000002.1, from coordinate 42,924 downwards.
GGGCCGCCTGCACTACGCGGTGACCCCGCGCTTCGCCCCCACCAGCACCCCCGAGCAACTGGAGCTGGCCGGCAAGCTCTACGGCGAATACCCCGGTTTGTACATGCACACCCACCTCTCCGAGAACAAGGCGGAGATCGAATGGGTCAAGTCGCTGTTCCCCGAGCGCAAGGGCTACCTGGACGTCTACGACCACTACCGGCTGATCGGCGAGCGCTCGGTGTTCGCCCACGGCGTGCACCTGTGCGACGAAGAGTGCCAGCGCCTGGCCGAAACCGGCTCTGCCGTGGCCTTCTGCCCCACCTCCAACCTGTTCCTCGGCAGCGGCCTGTTCGACCTGCAGAAGCTGGAGCAGCATGGCGTGCGCGTGGGCCTGGGCACGGACGTCGGCGCCGGCACCAGCTTCTCCCAGCTGCAGTCGCTGAACGAGGCCTACAAGGTCATGCAGCTGCAGGGCAAGAAGCTCGACCCGTTCAAATCCCTCTACCTCGCCACCCTGGGCGGCGCCCGCGCGCTGTATCTGGACGACCACATCGGCAACTTCCAGGTCGGCAAGGACGCCGACTTCGTCGTCCTCGACTACCAGGCCACCCCGCTCATGGCCTACCGCATGCAGCAGGCCCGCAGCCTGGCGGAGAAGCTGTTCGCGCTGACCATCCTCGGCGACGACCGCACCGTGAAGGAAACCTTCGCCGCCGGCCGCTCGGTGCACCAGCGCGCCTGAGGTTTTCGCACACGCAGAAACGCAACGGGGGGCCAAATGGCCCCCCGTTGCGTTGCAGCAGTGCGGATCAGTCTTCGCGGTAGCGACGCAGCTTCAGCGACTTGCCCGCCACGCGGGTGTCCTTCAGCTTGCCCAGCAGGCGATCCAGGCCCTCTTCGGGCAGCTCGATCAGGCTGAAGGTCTCGCGGATCTGGATACGACCGATGGCTTCGCGCGCCAGGCCACCCTCGTTGAGGATGGCGCCCAGCAGGTTCTTCGCGGCGATGCCGTCGCGGGTCCCCAGGGCGGTGCGGCAACGCACGCGGCCTTCGCCGACCGGCAGCGGCGCACGACGCTCGCGGTATTCACCGCGCTCGCCACGCTCACCGTCACGCTCACGGCGCTCGCGGGGCTGGGGAGCACCCGGCACCAGCGGCTGCTCGCGCTCCACATCCGCCAGGTTCAGCGACTGGCCGTTGGTGGCCTTGCGCAGCAGCGCAGCGGCCAGGGCACGCGGGCTGCAACCGATGTCGGCGATCAGGCGGTCGAGCAGTTCGCCATGGCTGGCCTCGGCGTCGGCCACCAGGGGGGCCAGGCTGTTGGTCAGCTTCCGGATCCGTGCATCCAGTACCTGGGGCGCGGTGGGTAGGCGGACTTCGGCGACCTTCTGGTTGGTCACGCGCTCGATCACCTGCAGCATGCGGCGCTCGCGCGGGGTGACCAGCAGCAGGGCACGGCCTTCACGACCGGCACGGCCGGTACGGCCGATACGGTGCACGTAGGACTCGGGGTCGTACGGCATGTCCACGTTCACCACGTGGGTGATGCGCGGTACGTCGATGCCGCGGGCGGCGACGTCGGTGGCGACGACGATGTCCAGGCGACCGTCCTTGAGGGACTCGATCACGCGCTCACGCTGGTTCTGGGCGATGTCGCCGTTCAGCGCAGCGGCCTTGTAGCCCTTGGCTTCCAGGGCGGAGGCCAGGTCCAGGGTGGCCTGCTTGGTGCGCACGAAGGCGATCAGTGCGTCGAACTCCTCGACTTCCAGCAGGCGCAGCACGGCACCGACCTTCTGGTCGGCGTGGACCATCAGGTGGGCCTGCTCGATGCGGGCCACGGTCTGGGTCTTGGCAGCGATCTTGACGTGCTGCGGCTCTTTCAGGTGACGCTCGGCGATCGAACGGATCGACGGCGGCAGGGTGGCGGAGAACAGCACGCTCTGACGGCTTTCCGGCAGGGCCTCGAAGATCACTTCGAGGTCTTCCATGAAGCCGAGCTTGAGCATCTCGTCCGCTTCGTCCAGCACCATCTGCTGCACGGTGGCGAGCATCTTCTCGTCACGGCGCAGGTGGTCGCACAGGCGGCCGGGGGTGGCCACGATCACCTGGGCGCCCTGGCGCAGGGCCTTGAGCTGCGGGCCCATGGGCGCGCCGCCGTAGACGGCCACGACGTTCAGGCCGGGCATCTGCTTGGCGTAGGTTTCGAAAGCGGTGGCGACTTGCAGTGCGAGCTCGCGGGTCGGTGCCAGGATCAGCGCCTGCGGCTCACGTTTGGCCGGATCGATACGGGAAAGGATCGGCAGCGCGAAGGCTGCAGTCTTGCCGGTACCGGTCTGGGCCTGGCCGATCATGTCGTGCCCGGCGAGGATCACCGGAATCGACTGGGCCTGGATGGGGGAAGGCTCTTCGTAGCCCACTGCAGCGATAGCAGCGAGAACATTGGGGTGAAGGCCGAGCGCGGCGAATCCGCCGATATCCTGGGTCATGGGTATGCCTCATGTGCATCCGCAAAGACCCAAACCCAAAGCTGCATATGCCGAAAGACCTTGTGGGTCACCCTGGCAGCCTGGGAGAGAATTTGCGAGTTGCTTATTGGTTGGAGTGTTACGTCTAGGGTAGTCCGCGATGCGGACGGTGCAGCTGAAGGCGAATGCCCCGAAAGATGCAGTTCCTGAACGGGGCCCAGTTAGGGCCGGCGCGCATCATACAGGAAAAACTGACAAGCGCGCAGCGTTTTTCTCACGCAAAGCGCCAGACGGCTCTGGTCGCATGGACAACGCCACACGCAGCGGCTATATCCTCCGAGCCCCCGCCCCTTCCCTCCGAGGACCGCCTCCATGTCCCACGCCCAAACCGGCCGCGTGACCCGCGAACAGCGCGGCCACATCCTGCTGCTCGGCCTCGACCGCCCCGCCAAGCGCAACGCCTTCGACCAGGCGATGCTCAACGACCTGGTGCTGGCCCTGGGGGACTACGAGCGGGACGACGAGGCGCGCTGCGCGCTGGTGTTCGCCCACGGCGAGCACTTCACCGCCGGCCTCGACCTGGCCAACGTGGCCGAGACCTTCCGCAACGGTTGGCAACTGCCCGAGGGCGCCGTCGACCCCTGGGGCACCTTCGGCGGCCCGCGCCTGAGCAAGCCGCTGCTGGTGGCCGTGCAGGGCTACTGCTTCACCATCGGCATCGAACTGATGCTCGCCGCCGACATCAACCTCTGCGCCAGCAACACCCGCTTCGCCCAGATGGAGGTCCAGCGCGGTATCTTTCCCTTCGCCGGTGCCACCCTGCGCCTGCCCCAGGTGGCCGGCTGGGGCAACGCCATGCGCTGGCTGCTCACCGGCGACGAATTCGACGCCCACGAAGCCTTGCGCCTGGGCCTGGTGCAGGAGGTGCTGGCCAGCGAAGAGCTGATGCCCCGTGCCCTCTGGCTGGCCGAGCGGATAGCCGCACAGGCGCCGCTGGGCATCCGCGCCACCCTCGCCTCCGCACGACAGGTGGTGAACGAGGGCGAACTCGCCGCCGCCCGTGCCCTGCCGGCAGTCGCCCAGCGCCTGCTGGCCTCGGAGGACGCCCAGGAAGGCCTGCAGGCCATGCTGGAACGGCGCCCCGGCGCCTTCAAGGGACGCTAAGGCCATCGCACCACTGCTGATCCTGCTGCCGGGCCTGGACGGCAGCGGCCTGCTGTTCGAGCCCCTGCTCCAGGCCCTCGACGGGCGCCTGGACTGCGAGGTGCTCGGCTACCCGACGGTGGCGCCCCAGGACTACGACAGCCTCGTCGAATGGGCAGAACAGCAACTGCCGAAAGACCGGCCCTTCATCCTGCTCGGGGAGTCCTTCTCCGGCCCCGTCGCGTTGAAGCTGGCCCTGCGCCGCCCACCCGGCCTGAGGGCTCTGGTGCTGGCCTGCAGCTTCGCCCATCGCCCGCGCCCGGGCATCGCGCTTCTTGAGCCGCTGATCCGCCGGATGCCCCTCGACGCCGTGCCGGGTTGGCTGCTGCGCTTCGCCCTGCTGGGTGGCAACGCGCCCGCATCGACCCTGGCGGCCCTGCGCCACAGCCTGTCCCTGGCACCGCCGGCCTGCATTGCCTCGCGCCTGCGCGCGGTCGCCACGGTGGACCTGCGTGCGCGCCTGGGCGAGCTGCAGGTTCCGCTGCTGTACCTGCAGGCCCGGCAGGACCGGTTGGTGCCGGCACGGGCCGCACGGGCAGTGGCCCAGCGCACCCGAGCCTTCAGCCTGGTCCGCCTGGACGGCCCCCATGCGCTGCTGCAGGCCCACCCCCTGGCCTCGGCGGAAGCCATCGTGGCGTTCTCCCGGCTGCACCTGGGTGTGAACTGATCGCTGGGAAGAGATGACCGCCGTCACCCTGCACCCTCCCGGAGCTTTTCTATACTCGCTGCACCACCTTGGACTGGACTGCCACGTGCCCGCCAAAGCGATCTGGATCATCGCCCTGCTCTGCCTCGCATTCGGCCTCCAGGCACAACCACGCCAGGTGGACCTGTACCTGCCCGATGCACCACCGCTGACCCTGGTCCAGGACGCCAAGGGCCACGGCATCGTCGGCGACGCCGCGCTCCTCGCGCTCAAGCGCGCCGGCTACCGGGTGCGCATCCGCGTCGAGCCCTGGGCCCGGGCGCAGAAAACCGTCATGGACGGCCGCGACCTGCTGATCATTCCCCTCTCCCGTACCCCCGAGCGCGAAGCCCATTACACCTGGGTGGCCCCGGTCATGGCGCTGGACCGGGTGTTCTTCAGCCTCGACGAGCCGGTGAAGAGCTTCGAGGAAGCGCGCCAGCGCTACCGGCAGATCGGTGTGGGGCTGGGCACCGCCCAGAGCGACATCCTCCACCGCGAAGGCTTCGCAGACGAACAGATCCGCCACCTGGTGCTGGGCGACAAGCCCGCCCAGCTGTTGCTGATGGGGCGCATCGACGCCTGGTTCACCGGCGTGACCGAAGGGCTCTACATCTGGCCCCAGGTCACCGACCGCAAGCTGCACATGAGCCCGCCCCTGGCCACCACCGACCTCTACATCGCCTGCTCGCGCCAGTGCGACCCGCAGCTGACCGACGCCGTCGCCCACGCCATGCAGGCCCTGCGCGACGAAGGCCGGGTGCAGCGCATCCAGAAGCACTACCTGCCAGGGGGGCAGTGAACGGGAACGCCCTGCCCGCGCGCAGGTGTCAGAAATGCTTGCCCGGATCTTCCGGTGGCGTTTCCTCGGGCAGTTCCTCCAGCTTCAGCTCCAGCCCCCAGCTGGCTGCGTCCTGGGTACGGGTCGCGGCCGGTGGCGGGGTGGGTGCGGCGGCGGGAGCGGGCGTCGGTGCGGGAGCCGGGCCGTCGCGGTAGAGCTTCAGCTTGAGGCGCAGGTTGTTGGCGGAGTCGGCGTTCTTGATCGCCTCGTCCTCGCTGATGGCACCTTCCACCACCAGGTCGAACAGCGCCTGGTCGAAGGTCTGCATGCCCAGGGCCTTGGACTTCTCCATGATCTCCTTGATGGAGCTGAAGTCACCGCGCTTGATCAGGTCGCTGATGGTGGAAGTGCCCAGCAGCACCTCCACCGCCGCGCGACGCTTGCCGTCGGAAGTGCGCACCAGGCGCTGGGAGACGAAGGCCTTGAGGTTGTTGCCCAGGTCGTTGAGCAACTGCGGCCGGCGCTCCTCGGGGAAGAAGTTGATGATGCGGTCCAGCGCCTGGTTGGCGTTGTTCGCATGCAGGGTGGAAATGGCCAGGTGGCCGGTGTCGGCGAAGGCCAGGGCGTGCTCCATGGTTTCGCGGTCGCGGATCTCGCCGATGAGGATCACGTCCGGCGCCTGGCGCAGGGTGTTCTTCAGGGCGGCGTGGAAGCTGCGGGTGTCCACCCCCACCTCGCGCTGGTTGATGATGGATTTCTTGTGCCGGTGCACGTACTCCACCGGGTCCTCGATGGTGATGATGTGCCCGCCGCTGTTGCGGTTGCGGTAGTCGATCAGCGCCGCCAGGGAGGTGGACTTGCCGGAGCCGGTGCCGCCGACGAAGAGCACCAGGCCGCGCTTCTCCATCACTACCTTGAGCAGCACCTCGGGCAGCTTGAGGTCCTCGAAGCGGGGGATGTCCAGCTTGATGTTGCGCGCAACGATGGAGACCTCGTTGCGCTGCTTGAAGATGTTGATGCGGAAGCGCCCCACGTTGGGCACCGAGATCGCCAGGTTCATCTCCAGCTCATGGTTGAATTCGACGCGTTGCTCCGGGTCCATGATCGACTCGGCGATACGCGCCACATCCCCCGGCTTCAGCGGGTCGGCGCTCAGCGGCTTGAGCACGCCGTTGAACTTGGCGCAGGGCGGCGCGCCGGTGGACAGGTAGAGGTCCGAGCCATCCTGGGAGGCAAGGACCTTCAGCATCGAAGGGAGATCCATGGGGCGTGTATCCGTGGGGCGGGACAAGGTAACGGTAGGCGAATTTCGCCAGTGGGCACGGCATGTGCCGTGAAGGCGACGAACTGTATGGCCCGGCCTGTGGCTGGCACAATGAACGGCTCCACAAACCAAGAGGAAATCCCATGGCCAAGGCCCTTGCCCGCCACATCCTGGTCAAGACCGAGGCGGAAGCCGAACAGATCAAGCAGCGCCTGGCCAAGGGCGAGGACTTCGCCGTGCTGGCGAAGAAGCACTCCATCTGCCCGTCCGGCAAGCGCGGCGGCGACCTGGGCGAAGTGCGCCCCGGACAGATGGTGCGGGTGATCGACCAGGTGATCTTCAAAAAGCCGGTGCGCACCATCCACGGCCCGGTGAAGAGCCAGTTCGGCTATCACCTGGTGCAGGTGTTCTTCAGGGACTGAAACAGTCCTACGCGCACCGTCGAGGCATTCCCCCTCCTCCATCGGCCAGCCCCTCCGGAAGCACCGATGGCCTTCCGCTACCGTGGGCGGCTTTCGAATCTGATAGAGGAAGCCGACCATGTGGTTTGCCAGGAAGAAGCCGGCCGCGCCGCCCGTATCGCTGGGAGAGCTCGAGCTGCGGGCCATCCGCAACGCCATGGCGATGATCGAGTTCAGCCCGGACGGCACCATCCTCGATGCCAACGCCGCGTTCCTGGGCGTCGTGGACTACCAGCTGGACAACGTACTGGGGCGCAATCACAGCCTGTTCTGCACCCCGGAACTGGTGCGCAGCCCGGCCTACGAGGAGTTCTGGCGCCGCCTGCGGGCCGGCGAGCACTTCAGCGACCGCTTCATGCGCCTGACCCGCAGCGGTCGCCAGGTATGGCTGGAGGCCACCTACATGCCGGTGCTGGATGAAGCCGGCCAGACCATCCGCATCCTCAAGGTCGCCACCGACATCACCCGCCAACTGGAAGCCGAGCACGTCCACGAGAGCTACGTAAACGCCATCAACCACGCGATGGCGGCCATCGAGTTCGACCTCGAAGGCAGGGTGGTGGGCGCCAACGCCAACTTCCTCGGCCTGATGGGCTACAGCCTCGACGAGGTGCAGGGCAAGCACCACAGCCTGTTCTGCTGCCCGGACGAAGCCAGCGGCAGCGACTACCAGCACTTCTGGGACCGCCTGCGCCACGGCGAGTACATCTCCGACCGTTTCCGCCGGCTCACCCGCTCCGGCAGCACCATCTGGCTGCGCGCCACCTACAGCCCGCTGTACGACTCCACCGGGCGCCCCTACGGCGTGGTCAAGTTCGCCACCGACATCACCCCGCAGATGCTGCGGCGCGACACCGAGGCCGCCGCCGCGCAGCTGGCCCAGGACATCGCCCGGGAAACCGACATCACCGCCGACCGGGGCACCCGCACCGTCGCCGAGACGGTCCAGGTGGTCACCGAGATCGCCGACGACCTGGCCGCCGTGGCCGGGCAGATCGAAGGCCTCAACCAGCAGTCGGAGCAGATCACCAACATCGTCCAGGTGATCCGCTCCATTGCCGACCAGACCAACCTGCTGGCGCTCAACGCCGCCATCGAGGCCGCTCGCGCCGGCGACCAGGGGCGCGGCTTCGCGGTGGTGGCCGACGAGGTCCGCCAACTGGCCTTCCGCACCAGCCAGGCCACGGTGGAGATCAAGGCCGTGGTGCAGCAGAACCAGAGCCTGGCGCACGATGCAGTGACCGGCATGGCCACCACCCAGAGCCGCGCACAGCGTGGCGTGGAGCTGGCCAACCAGGCCGGCACGGTAATCAATGAAATCCGCTCCGAAGCCCAGCGCGTGGTCGACGCCGTGGCCCAGATCGCCCTCTCCTACACCGACTGATCCAGCCTGCGGTGCCCCCCGGCCGACGCGTGTCACCGGGGGACTCTGATCATTCGTACAGCCGCCGTACAGCCAGCCTCACTTACGCTTTGCACCGAGCCTGGGCGGCTCCAACGGCACCACAGGGAGCGTATCGACCCTCATGCAGACCTCTCCGACCATGCGCTGGCAGCGACTCGCGATCCCCGTCCTTCTTCTCCTGCTGCTCCTGCGTCTCATCGCCGCCTGGGCACTCCCCCTCACCGACAAGACCGAAGCCCGCTATGGCGAGATCGCCCGCAAGATGTGGGAGACCGGCGACTGGGTCACCCTGTGGCACGACTACGGCGTGCCCTTCTGGGCCAAACCGCCGCTGTCCACCTGGCTCTCCGCCGGCAGCATGGACCTGCTCGGCGCCACGGAGCTGGCGGCACGGCTGCCTTCGCTGCTGCTGGCCGTGGCCACCCTGCTGCTGGCATGCAGCCTGATCCGCCAGCGCAGCGGCCGTGACGCCGCCCTCGCCTGCGCGCTGATCCTCGGCAGCGGGCTGCTGTTCCTCGGCACCGCCGGCACGGTGATGACCGATTCCGCCCTGCTGTTCTGCGTCACCTTCAGCCTGGTGGCCATCTGGCGTGCCGTGGTCCTCGGCAGCCGGACCTGGGGCTACCTGCTGTTCGTTGGGCTGGGGCTCGGCCTGCTGGCCAAGGGCCCGCTCGCCGGCGTGCTGGTGGGCATGCCGGTGTTCTTCTGGGTGCTGCTGGGCAACCGCTGGCGTGCCCTCTGGCAGCGCCTGCCCTGGCTCAACGGCATCCCCCTGATGCTGGCCATCGCACTGCCCTGGTACCTGCTGGCGGAACACCGCACCCCGGGCTTCCTGAACTACTTCATCGTCGGCGAGCACCTCAACCGCTTCCTCGATGCCGGCTGGAAGGGCGACAAGTACGGCTTCGCCCATGCCACCCCGCGCGGCATGATCTGGCCCTACACCTTCGCCGCCCTGCTGCCCTGGTCGCTGGTCATGCTGGCCTGGCTGGCCCGCCACGGCCGCCAGTTGCCACGCCTGGTGCGCGACGAGGACGGCTGGGTGCTCTACCTGGCGCTCTGGACGCTGATGACGCCGCTGTTCTTCACCCTCTCCGGCAACATCATCTTCCCCTACCCCATGCCCATGCTGCCGGGCTGCGCCCTGCTGTTCGCCGAGCTCTGGCTGCGGGCCCGGCGCAACCCCGACAGTGGCAGCGCCCTGCCCCTGATCGCCGCCATCGGCGCCCTGCTGCTGGCCGGTGTGCTGGCCGTCAACCACTTCCAGGGGGACCGCTACCTGCGCACCCAGAAGGACGTGATCGCCGCCTGGCGTACCCAGCATCCGTCGCCGGCCAGTGCGCTGGTGTACTGGAGCGACAGCCGCGCCTTCTCCGCCGAGTTCTATTCCCACGGTCGCGCCCGCACCACCGCAGACCCGGAGCAGCTGCGCGCCTGGCTGAGCGGCCGCCCCGGCAGCTTCATCGTCTGCGAGGACAAGGACCTGCGCCAGCTGCCGGCGGACATCCGCGTCCGCTTCGAACCCGTGGCGCAGGTGCGCAACGTCGGCAACACCTTCCTGCTGCTGGGCGAAGCCGCCCCCATCCCGGACGCCGAGGACCATCGCCATGACTGATTACCAGGTGCCCCCCTACCTGCTGTCGCTGCGTGCCCAGGAGCGGCCGGCCGATCCGCTGGTCAGCTGCATCCTGCCGGCCTACAACGAGGCGGCCAACATCGTGCCGATGCTGCAGACCCTGCATGCCCTGCTCGACGCCGCCGGCTACCGCCACGAACTGGTGGTGGTGGACGACGGCAGCCGCGACGACACCGTGCAGCAGGTACTCGGCCAGCTGGAGGCGCTGCCCGTGACGCTGATCCAGCTGTCGCGCAACTTCGGCAAGGAGATCGCCCTGAGTGCCGGCATCGACCAGGCCCGGGGCGACGTGGCGGTACTGATCGACTGCGACTTCCAGCACCCGCCGGAGCGCGTCCCGGACTTCCTCGAACAATGGCGCCAGGGCTACGACATGGTCTACAGCGTGCGCGAACACCGCCGTGGCGAGCCCTGGATCAAGCGCCTGTGCACCCACGCCTTCTACCGCCTGACCAACAGCGGCTGCCGGCACAAAATGCCGCCGGACACCCAGGACTTCCGCGTGCTCGACCGCTGCGTGCTGGAGGCCCTGCGCCAAATGCCCGAGCGCAACCGCTTCATGAAGGGCCTGTACCACTGGGTCGGCTTCACCCAGCGGCCGATGATCACCCGCGTGGACGAACGCCGCGCCGGCCACAGCAGCTTCAACTACCGGCGCCTGCTGGACCTGGGCATCACCGGGCTCACCGCCTTCTCCAACCTGCCCCTGCGCATCTGGACTCTGGTGGGCTGCACGATCTCCCTGCTCGCCATCGGCTACGCCTTCTGGGAGCTGATCCACACCCTGCTGTTCGGTAACCCGCTGCGGGGCTGGCCGACCCTGGCCGTGGCAGTGTGCTTCCTCGGCGGGGTCCAGCTGCTGTCCATCGGCATCCTCGGCGAATACGTTGGGCGCATCTTCGACGAGGTCAAGCAGCGCCCCAACTACCTGATCAGCCGCATCAGCAGCCGCGACCGGGAGCCCCGCCCTTGAGCCGCGAGCTGTTCTGGTTCGGCGTGGTCGGCATCAGTGCCCTGCTGGTGCACTTCGCCAGCGTGGCCTGGGTGCTGGTGCCCCTGGGGCTGGCGCCGCTGCTGGCCAACGTGCTGGGCTTCCTGCTGGCCTTTCAGGTCAGCTACTGGGGGCACCGGGTGCAGACCTTCCGCGCCACCGGCGTGCCCCATCGCCAGGCCCTGCCACGCTTCTTCGCCGTCGCCTGCCTGAGCTTCGCGGTCAACGAAGGGCTCTACGCCCTGCTGCTGCAGCATACGGCCCTCGGCTACCGCCCGGCCCTGCTGCTGGTACTTGTCCTGGTGGCCGGGATGACCTTCGTGCTCGGCAAGCTCTGGGCCTTCCGCCTGCCGGGGAGTGCCGGATGAACAGCCACGCCCGCCCACCCCGCCGGCTGACCCTGTGCGCCGACGACTTCGCCCAGACCGACGCCACCAGCGGCGCCATCCTCGCGCTGCTGGGCGCCGGGCGCCTGTCGGCCACCAGCGTGATGAGCCAGTCGCCGCTGTGGCCCGAGCACGCCCGAGCACTCAAGGCCTTCGACGGCCAGGCGGACATCGGCCTGCACTTCAACCTGACCCATCCGTTCGAGCACGGAACCCGTTCGCTGCCCTACTGGCTGCTGCTGAGCCAGCTCCGCGCCTTGCCCCGTGCACGGTTGCAGGACCTGGCACTGGCGCAGATCGACCGCTTCGCCGAGCACTTCGGCCGCCTGCCGGACTTCATCGACGGGCACCAGCACGTGCACGCCTTCCCGGTGATCCGCGAGGCGCTGCTGGCGGCCATCGAACAGCGCTGGGAAACCATCGCACCGCCCTACCTGCGCGCGCCGGACCGGCTCGCCCACCCCGGCGACAGCGGGCTCAAGGCGCGGGTGCTGGCCAGCGCCTGCCGGGGTTTCCAGCAGCGGGCCAAGGCCCAGGGGCTGCGCACGCCGCCCTGGTTCGCCGGCCTCTATGCCCTGACAGCGGAGGCCGACTTCCCGGGGCTCATGCAGGCCTGGCTGGACGCCTGCCCCGACCGTGGCCTGCTGATGTGCCACCCCGGCCACGGCCCGCGCGCCGCTGATGACCCGATTGCAGACGCCCGGGAACGGGAATACGCCTTCCTCGCCAGCGACGCCTTCATGGAGGCCTGCGCTCAGCGGGACATTCTCCTCACACGCTTCGGCTGATCCAGCCGCTCAGCGCTGGATGCGCATCCCCTCGCCAACGGCTTCGACCCGTACCCCGTGGCTCTGCGCCAGCATGGCCAGCGCCAGGGGCAGGTCGTCGACGGGGAAGGTGCCGGACACCCGCAGGCTCGCCACGGCGGGTGACCAGGCCAGGGGCCGGTCGCTGTAGCGCATCAGCTCCTGCGCCCATTGCGCCAGCGGCATGTCCTCCGCCACCAGCAGCCCCTTGCGCCAGGCCAGGGTGGACTCGCGCGCGGCCTCCACGGCACCGAACCGCTCACGACTGAAGCGCACCTGCTGCCCGGCCTGCAGAACCGCCTCGTGCGGCACGGCACCCGGGTGGTCGAGGGTCACCTTCACCGCCCCCTGGTAGACGGCGAGCAGGGTCGCGTCCGGGAAGGTGCGGACGCTGAAGCGCGTGCCCAGCGCCTGCATCAGCCCCTGCCCGGTGCGTACCCGCAGCGGCCGGGGCGGCACCTGCCGGTCCACCGCCGTGGTCACGTACAACTCGCCGCGCTGCAGGTGCAGCAGGCGCTGGTCGGCGCTGAAGCGCACCTGCAGGGCCGTGTCGCTGTTCAGCGCCACCTGGGTGCCGTCCTCCAGCCACAGCTCGCGGCGCTCACCCCGGGCCGTGAGGTAGTCGACGCCCGCCCGGCTGCGCTGCCACAGCCACCACCCCAGCGGCGCCGAGCAGGTGGCCAGCAGCAGGCTGCGCAGCACCGTGCGGCGGCTGCTGCCAAGCGGGCGGGACAGGGCCTGCCGGGCCAACCCCGGCGGCAACGTGCCCAGGCAATCCAGCAGCCGCTGGGCACGCTGCCAGGCGCGCGCGTGCTCGGGACCGGCGTGCTGCCAGCGCACCAGCTCGGCCTGTTCGGCAGGTGTCAGCGGCCGCTCCTGCATCAGCAGCAGCCAGGACGCGGCCTGTTCCAGCACGGTGGCAGCGATGGGGTCGCCAGGGGCGCGCAGGTCAGGCATCGGGCATCCGGCTCAGGCAGACCAGGTAGCCCTGGTGGATGTACTTCTTCACGGTGGGCAGGGCGATGTTCAGGGCCTCGGCGATGGCCTTCTGCTTCATGCCGTCCAGGGTCGCCATGAGGAACGCCTGGCGCACGGGCGGCCGCAAGGTGTCGAGCAGCGCGTCCACCTCATGCAGCGTTTCCAGGATGACGCTCCGCTGCTCCGGCGAAGGGTGCTCCGGCTCCGGCAGCTGCGACAGCGCCTCCAGCCAGGCCTGCTCCAGGGAATGGCGCCGCCGCCAGCTGACCAGCACGCACTGGGCGATGCGGGTCAGGTAGGCGCGGGGCTGCTGGATGGCCCCACCCTGGCTGGCATCGCGGCTCACCAGCACCCGCAGGAACACGTCCTGGGCCAGGTCATCGGCGACACCCCGGCCCCAGGAGCGCAACCGGTAGCTCAGCCAGTTGCGCAGCCAGCCGTGGTGCTCGGTGTACAGCGTGGTCACGGGGCAGCGCTCGGCGGGCAGGGTCGGGGATTCGGGGGAAGTCATCGCGGAGGGATCGGCACGGCAGGTCGCAAATGAAAACAATTATCACTAAAATCCGGGCCGCCACAAGCACGGATGAAAACAAGAACGATCCGCATATACCTTTTCCAATCTCGTGCGACAGAGGGAGTGACAGCCCGCAGCGAGTGGCGGGCCACACACCCTACGAGCGAGAGAACCATGCCTGCAGTCCACCGGCACCCCGCCGCTTCGCCCATGCCCATCCGCCTCTCCCCGATCAGCCTGGCCGTCGGCTGGGCGTTGATCGGCTGCCTGCTGGCCGGTGTCGCCGCCCCGGCCGTGCAGGCCACGGAGACGACCGCGCCCCACGACCGGCCGGACAGCGCCCACGACTACGACATCCCGCGCGGGCCGCTGGGTGCCGCGCTGGGTCTGTTCGCCAGCCAGTCCGGGCTGCTGCTGTCCTACGATGCCGACCTGACGCGGGGCCGCACCGCTCCCGCACTCAAGGGGCGCTACAGCCTGGCGGACGCCGCACGGCGCCTGCTGGCCGGCACGGAGCTGGACCTGCTGCCCGGAGCCGCCGGCACCTATGTCCTGCTGCCCCGGAGCACGCCGCCCGAGGCCGGGCTCGAACTGAACCCGACGATGGTCGGCGCCACCGCCCTGCTCGACGACCCGCAGGAGGCCTATCGCGCACCACGTTCCTCCGTGCACCTGACGCGGGAGGACCTGGACCGCTTCGGCACCGTCTCGGTGGGCGACATGCTCAAAGGCGTGGCCGGCGTGCAGGTGGGCGACAGCCGCAACGGCGGCGCGCTGGACGTGAACATCCGCGGCATCCAGGGGCAGAGCCGGATCGCGGTGCGGGTGGACGGCTCGGAGCAGGCGCTGGATGTCTACCGCGGCTACGGCGGCACCCAGCAGCGCAGCTACATCGACCCGGACCTGCTCAGCAGCGTGACCGTGAACAAGGGCCCCAGCCTGCGCTCCGGGGCCATCGGCGGCGCAGTGGAGATGACCACCCTCGGCGTCGACGACATCCTCGTCGACGGCCAGGACGTGGGCCTGCGCGTGACCGGCAACCTCTGGAACAACGGCGTCGAGCCCGCCGACCGCGACGCCCACTCGCGGACCGAGGACCTCAGCGCCGTCCCCCGCACACAGCGCGGCAACCTGTTCAACTCGGCGGCCGAATCCGGCAGCGCGGCCTTCGCCTTCCACCACGAGCGGGTGGACCTGGTGGCCGCCTACGCCCACCGCAACCAGGGCAACTACTTCGCCGGCAAGCACGGCCAGGACCGCTACCGCCTGTTCGACCGCGATGGCGACGAGCAGCCCAGCGTGGCCAGCACCTACAACGCCGGTGAAGAGGTGCTCAACTCCTCGGCAGAGACCGAGTCCTACCTGCTCAAGACCACCTGGCGGCTGGACGACGAACAGACCCTGGACCTGGGCTACCGCCGCTTCGACGGGCACATGGGCGAGATCATGCCCTCGGACATCTTCCGTTTCGGCACCGCCGGCATCTACCAGTACCCCACCAGCGACGTGGCAATCGACACCTACACCGCGCGCTACCACTACCTGCCCGCCGACAACCCGCTGCTGGACCTCAACGCCGGCCTGTGGCTGACCGACTCGCAGACCAGCTCCCTCAGCGCCGCCTGGATGGCGCCCGCCTCCCAGCTATACCGCACCGACCGCGCATGGACCCGGCAGGACGACCGGCGCATCGGCGGCGACCTGAGCAACGTGTCGCGCTTCAGCACCGACCATGGCGACTTCACCCTGGAGCTGGGTGGCGCCTTCCAGGTGGAGGACCTGAAGCCGCAGAAAAGCGTGGTCGTCACCCAGCACGACATCAACGCCAACCGCATGCTGCGGGACGCCTCGCGCCAGGAGTTCAGCTTCAACGGCAAGCTGGAGTACCAGCCCATCGAGGAAGTCACCCTGTGGGGCGGCGGCCGCTACAGCCACTACCGCACCCGCGACAACACCGTGCTCGCCGAGGCCCGCCGGGCGGACCGCGCGATGCGCTGGATCACGGTGGAAAGCCCCACGGGCTGGGGCAGCATGATGTGGTTCCCCGACCAGAACGGGCAGTACACCGCCGCCACCGACCCGCGCCTGAACAACGGCATCGTCTTCGGCAACAGCAACGAGCCGTTCAACGGCGTGCCCTTCGACAGCTTCGGCGCCACCCAGGTGACGGTCTCCCCCGAGGAGGTCAGCAACGTCGTCACCGGCTACGCCTACGCCCCGCAGCGCGACAGCCACGGCGGCGGCTTCGCCCCGGCCTTCGGCATCAACGTCGAGTTCCTGCCGGACACCTTCGCCTACCTCACCTACACCGAAGGCCTGCGCCAGCCCTCGCTGTTCGAGACCAGCCAGGGCACCCAGCAGGTCACCCCGGGCAAGCACCTCAAGCCCGAGCGCTCGCGCAGCTGGGAGCTGGGCCTGAGCGCCCTGCGCAGCGACCTGCTGGCATCAGGCGACACCGCGTCCGCCAAGCTGGCGTTCTTCGACAACGAGATCCGCCACTACATCACCCGCTACTACGACCCGAGCCCGGGCCTCTGGGGGCAGATGACCTTCAGCAACACCGACCGCTTCAGCACCCGTGGCCTGGAACTGCAGTCGCACTATGACGCCGGGCGCGTGTTCGCCGACCTCTCGGCCACCTACTATTTGAAGACCGAAACCTGCGACGCCGCCTTCGCCGCCAAGCTGCGCGCCGCCGCCAGCCCCTACCAGCGCACCCAGGACACGCCGGACTGCACCCCGGGCAGCTACATGGGCTCGTACACCAACACCCAGAACCCGCCCAGGTTCTCCACCAACCTGCTGGCCGGCCTGCGCTTCTTCGACGAGACACTGACCCTGGGCGGTCGCATGACCCACACCTCCGGCCCCACCGCACAGCTGGACAAGCCCTGGCAGACCGGCGCCACAACGCCGCAGATCGACTACCGCGCCGTGACGCTGTACGACCTGTTCCTCACCTACAAGGTGCTGGAGCACGCCGAACTGAACCTGTCGGTGCAGAACCTCACCGACCGCTACTACCTGGACCCGCTGGCGCAGAGCTTCATGCCGGCCCCGGGGCGCACCTGGCGGCTCGGCGTGCAGGCGCGGTTCTGACACGCGGTCCGATGCTAGGCCGGCCCGGCCAGCTCCACGCGGTTGCGGCCAGCGTCCTTGGCCCGGTACAGCGCCTGGTCGGCCGCCTCCACCAGTGCCAGCTCGCCCCCCAGCAACGCCGGACCCTGCAGGGTCGCCACGCCGATGCTGGCGCTGACCCGGCCCAGCGGGCTGGCACTGTGGGGAATCGCCAGCTCCGCCAGGCGCTGCAGGATCGCCTCGCCCACGGCCTGTGCGCCGGCCAGGTCGGTGCCGGGCAGGATCACCGCCATTTCCTCCCCGCCGTAGCGGGCGGCCTGGTCGCTCGGGCGCCGCACGCACCCCTGCAGGGCCTCGCCCACCGCCTTCAGGCACTCGTCCCCGGCGATGTGCCCGTAGGCGTCGTTGAAGCGCTTGAAGTGATCGATGTCCAGCAACAGCAACGACAGCGGCGTCCGTTCCCGGTAGGCACGCCGGGCCTCGGTGGTGAGGGTCATGTCGAAGCCGCGCCGGTTGGCCAGCCCGGTGAGCGGGTCGCGGGAGGCCAGGGCCTCCAGCCGGGCATTGCTCAGCAGCAGGTCCTCGCGGGTCGCCATGAGCAGCCGCTCGGTGCGAATGCGCCGGCGGATGTCGCGGATCAGCAGGTGCCCAACGATGCCGATGCCCCCCAGCATTGCCATAGCCACACCCACGGTGAACTGCGTTTCGGTGCGCCAGGCCTGCAGGGTCTCGCCCTTGCCGACGGCCACGGTGGTGACCAGGGGCAGGTGTTCGTTCTTGCGGAAGGCATACAGGCGGTCCACCCCGTCCAGGCTCGACGTGAGCGCCGCCGTGCCCACCGAGTGCCCCACCAGGTACTGGGTGTAGATGGGCGACCCGGAGAAATCGTGGGTCATGTCCTGCTCGCGGAACGGGTAGCGCACCAGCATCTGCCCGTTGGTGAAGGTGAGCGCGATGGCCCCCTCGGTGCCCACGTCGATCTTGCCGAACAGCCGGAGGAAGTTCTCCACCCCCAGCGTGACCGCCACCACGCCGGCGAAATGGCCGGGGGCGTCCTCGAAGCGCCGGCTGACGGTGATCACCCAGGCCCCGGTGGCGCGGCTGCGGATCGGCGGGCCGATGTGCACCTCGCGGGTCGGGTTGTCGCGGTGGAAGCGGAAGAAGGCCCGGTCACCACTGTTGGCATTGGCCGGGACCTCGCCATTGGAGGACATCAGCCAGTTGCCCGCCGCGTCGTAGATGACGATGCCGTTGAGCTGGCTCATCAGCAGCTGCTGCTGGTCCGCCAGGGCATGCAGGCGCTTCATCTGCTCCGGCCCGGTGCCCTCCGCCTCCAGACGCTCCATGAAACCCAGCAGCAGCGTCGAACTCTGCCGGACGATGCCTTCGGCGTAGGTGTCCAGCGCCTGGGTCAGGTTTAGGCTGTGCACGTAGGCTTCATGCAGGGTGCGCTCGCGCGAGGCCCAGACCTTCCAGCCGACCAGGGCGATGAGCGAGACCACGATGATGGCCAGGAGCAGAGCGGTAAGACGGATATCACGTTTCACAAATGCACCACGCAGACTTCCATTTCAGGCGATGCGACGCTGCAAACCCTCGGCAAGTCGCATCGCACCCCTGACAACATGGAAAAACAGACGACCGGCCACCCGCTCGCCCCGTATCAAACACCCGAACCGATGACAGCATCGGGGGGCCTGGAGGCGCCCTACTGCGACTGGCGCTGCCGGTACCAGGCCTGGGCCATGTCATCGAGGTGGGTGAGGAACACCGTCGCCAGGGGCGACAGGCGCTTGCCACGGGGGTAGAGCGTCCACCAGTTCGATTGCAACGGGAATCCCTGCACATCCAGCACGGCCAGTTGCTCGTGCTCGACGATGGGCGCCAGGGCATGGCGGGAAATGACCGACAGCCCCATTTCAGACGCCACCGTCTGCTTGATCGCCTCGTTGCTACCCAGCTCCACCCAGACCTGGGGCACGAAGCCGACCTGCTGGAAATGCGCATCGCAGGCCAGCCGCGTACCGGAACCACGCTCGCGGAGGATGAAGCGCTGCTCCGCCAGGTCTGCCAGGGTCAGCCCCTGCCGGCCAGCCAGGGGGTGCGACTGGCTGGCGATCACCACCAGCGGGTTGGGCAGGAAGGCGTGGGTCTCCAGCTCCAGGTCGGCCGGCGGCATGGAGAGGATGTAGAGGTCGTCGCGGTTGTCCCGCAGGCGCGCCAGCACCGCATCGCGGTTGAGCAGCTCCAGGGCGATGTCGATCTGCGGGTGGCTGGCGCAGAAGCGCCCGAGCAGGCTGGGCACGAAGTATTGCGCGGTGCTCGCCACCGCCAGGCGCAGGCGCCCCCGGGTCAACCCGCGCATGCCGTCGATGCGCTGCTCGAACGAGCCCCACTCCTCCACCATCGCCTGGGCCGTCTCGGCCAGCGCCTCGCCGGCCTCGGTGAGGTACAGGCGCCGGCCGATCTGCTCGTACAGCGGCATGCCCACCGCCTCGGACAGCTCCTTGAGCTGCATCGACACGGTGGGCTGCGTCACGTGGCAGGCCCGGGCGGCAGCGGTGATGCTGCGGTGCTCGGCCAGGGCGAGGAACAGGCGCAATTGCCGGAACGTCGCATTCATAACCTTTCCTCTAACCTTTGCATCGTAATTATTGATTTTTGATTATGCATCTTGCGCACTAGCCTATGGCCATCCCTGCTCCCCTGGAAACCGACGATGGCCAACTTCCTCGACCCCGCGATCCTCTTCTTCCTCTTCGGCATCTTCGCCGGCCTGCTGAAGTCCAACCTGGAGATCCCCGCACCGATCTCCCGCTTCCTCTCGCTCTACCTGCTGATGGCCCTGGGCCTGAAAGGCGGCTTCGCCCTCGCCGCCTCCGGCTTCACCCCGGAAGTGGCGCGCTCCCTGGGCCTGGCCGTGGTGCTCGCGCTGCTGGTGCCGGCGCTGGCCTACCAGCTGCTGCGCCGCCTGCTCAACGGCTTCGACGCCGCGGCCCTGGCCGCCACCTACGGCTCGGTCAGCGCGGTGACCTTCATCACCGCCATCCAGTACCTGGAGAACCAGGGCCTGCCCTATGGCGGGCACATGGCTGCAGCCATGGCGCTGATGGAGTCGCCGGCGATCATCATCGCCGTGGTGCTGGCCAACACCCTGCGCCACCGTGCGCCCGCCCCGGCGGCGCTGGCCACGCCTTCGGGCACCCTGGCGGTGGGCGGGGCCCCGAGCGGCGGCGTCGGCCTGGGCAAGGTGCTGCACGAGTCCCTCACCGACGGGGCCCAGTTGCTGCTGCTCGGCGCCATGCTGGTGGGCCTGGTGACCGGCGCCAAGGGCCAGGCCGCCCTCGCGCCGTTCTCGGTGGACCTGTTCAAGGGCATGCTCGCCTTCTTCCTGCTGGACATGGGCCTGCTGGCCGCACGCAACCTGGGGGACCTCAAGGGCCGTTCGCCCTGGCTGCTGCTCTATGCGCTGGCCGCCCCGCCGGTGCACGCCTGCCTGGCCCTGGGCCTGTGCGTGCTGGTCGGGGTCGAGGCTGGCAACGCCGCGCTGCTGATGGTGCTGGCGGCCAGCGCCTCCTACATTGCCGTGCCGGCGGCCCTGCGTTTCGCCATCCCCGAGGCGAGCCCCTCGCTGTACTTCGGCATGTCCCTGGGGATCACCTTCCCCTTCAATATCCTGCTGGGCATCCCGCTGTACGTCGGCCTGGCCCACCGGGTGCTGGGCTGAAGCCGGCCCGCCTCTGAAAACGAAAAACCCCGCCTGAGCGGGGTTTTTCCTGTCCGGTCGTGATCAGACGATCACGCCCTGGCTGCGCAGGTAGTCGTCGTAGGTGCCGCTGAAGTCGGTCACGCCGTTCTCCGACAGCTCGATGATGCGGGTGGCCAGGGAGCCGACGAACTCACGGTCATGGCTGACGAAGATCAGCGTGCCCGGGTAGTTCTCCAGCGCCAGGTTGAGCGCCTCGATGGATTCCATGTCCAGGTGGTTGGTGGGTTCGTCCATCACCAGCACGTTGGGCTTCTTCAGGATCAGCTTGCCGAACAGCATGCGGCCCTGCTCGCCCCCGGAGATGACCTTGACCGACTTCTTGATGTCGTCGTTGGAGAACAGCATGCGGCCGAGGGTGCCGCGCACCAGCTGCTCGCCGCCCTGGGTCCACTGGGCCATCCAGTCGAACAGGGTCATGTCGTCCTCGAAGTCCTCGGCGTGGTCCTGGGCGAAGTAGCCCACGTCGGCGCTCTCGGTCCATTTCACCTCGCCGGCCATCGGCGCCATCTCGCCCACCAGGGTGCGCAGCAGGGTGGTCTTGCCGATGCCGTTGGGGCCGATGATGGCAACGCGCTCGCCGGCCTCGATCTGCATGGACAGGTTCTTGAACAGCGGCGTGCCGTCGAAGCCCTGGCTGACCCGCTCCAGGGTCACCGCCTGGCGGTGCAGCTTCTTGTACTGCTCGAAGCGGATGAAGGGGCTGACGCGGCTGGACGGCTTGACCTCTTCCAGCTGGATCTTGTCGATCTGGCGGGCACGGCTGGTGGCCTGCTTGGCCTTGGAGGCGTTAGCCGAGAAGCGGCTGACGAACTGCTGCAGTTCGGCGATCTGCGCCTTCTTCTTGGCGTTGTCCGAGAGCAGGCGCTCGCGGGCCTGCTCGGCGGCGGTCATGTACTCGTCGTAGTTGCCCGGGAACAGGCGCAGCTCACCGTAGTCCAGGTCGGCCATGTGGGTGCAGACGCTGTTCAGGAAGTGACGGTCGTGGGAAATGATGATCATGGTGCTGTTGCGCGCGGTGAGCACGCCTTCCAGCCAGCGGATGGTGTTGATGTCCAGGTGGTTGGTCGGTTCGTCCAGCAGCAGCACGTCCGGATCGGAGAACAGCGCCTGGGCCAGCAGCACGCGCAGCTTCCAGCCCGGGGCCACGGCGCTCATCGGGCCGAAGTGCTGGTCCAGGGGAATGCCCAGGCCCAGCAGCAGTTCACCGGCGCGGGATTCGGCGGTGTAGCCGTCCATCTCGGCGAACAGCACTTCCAGCTCGGCCACGGCCATGCCGTCGTCCTCGCTCATCTCCGGCAGGCTGTAGATGCGGTCGCGCTCGGCCTTCACCTTCCACAGCTCGGCGTGGCCCATGATCACCGTGTCGATGACGGTGAAGTCCTCGTAGGCGAACTGGTCCTGGCGCAGCTTGCCCAGGCGGGTATTGGGTTCGAGCATCACC
The DNA here is from genome assembly GCF_900111835.1 of Metapseudomonas otitidis. GTDB lineage: Bacteria > Pseudomonadota > Gammaproteobacteria > Pseudomonadales > Pseudomonadaceae > Metapseudomonas > Metapseudomonas otitidis. The sequence continues at coordinate 21,079 of NZ_FOJP01000002.1, read as the reverse complement.
TGCCCGCCGGACGGCTCCAGCTCGCCGCCGAGGATCTTCATGAAGGTCGACTTGCCGCAGCCGTTGGCACCGATCAGGCCGTAGCGGTTGCCGTTGCCGAACTTGACGGAAACGTTTTCGAACAGCGGCTTGGGGCCGAACTGCATGGTGATGTTGGCGGTGGAGATCACGGGCGGAATCCTGGGCTGGGCGTGCTGGCACGCAAAAAAGGGCGCGATTGTAGCCGTTTAGGGCCCCCAGCGGGGAGCCGCCTGGCGAGCAGGACGGGTGAGGCCGCGACATTGCCCCTTCAGAAGGCCGAGCACCGCCATGAAAAAGCCCCGCCGAAGCGGGGCTCGTTCATCCTGCCTGCCGATCAGGCAGCCACGAACAGCTCGCCGATGCGCGACTGGGCGGCCTTGAAGGCGTTGGCGCGGGGTTCCTCGCCGTAGGCCAGGCCTTCGGCACGGACGATCTCGATGTCGGTGATGCCGAGGAAGTTCAGCACCTGCACCAGGTAGGCCTCGTGGGCCTGGCCGCTGGGCTGGCCGGCGTGGATGCCACCGGCGGTGGAGACGATCACCACCTTCTTGCCACCGGCCAGGCCCTGGGGACCGGCTTCGGTGTACTTGAAGGTCTTGCCGGCGACGGCGATGCGGTCGATCCAGGCCTTGAGCTGGGTGGGCACGGTGAAGTTGTACATCGGCGCGCCGATGACGATAGCGTCGGCACCGAGGAATTCGTCCAGCGAGGCTTCGGACAGGGCGACCTCGGCCTTCTGCGCGGCGTCGCGCAGCTCGGCGGGGGTGGCACCGGCCATCAGGCTGGTGGCGGAGAGGTGGGCGTAGGCGTCCTGGGCAAGGTCACGGTAGGTGACCTGCACGGCCGGCTCGGCGGCCTGCCAGGCTTCAACCACGGCGCGGCTGAGTTGGCGGGAGGCGGACGCGTCACCGAGGATGCTGGAGTCGAGGTGCAGAAGTTTCATGGGAAGGCCCCTGTGTCTGGCGATCGGCGGAGTGCGATCGGAATGGTGGCCATCCTACCCATGCAGCCAAACGACGATTAGTCGGTGCATTTGCGATGCAGCGTCCCACCCATGAGGCGAATCAGCGCAGCGATGTTTGCAGGTCCGCCAGGGTGCGGGTGAAGAAGCGCACGGCCTCGGCGTCGAGCTCGCGGTGCACCTCCACCCGGTCGACCCCGTCGGCATCCTCGCAGACCTGGGGCACCAGGGCGTCCATCTCCTCGGAACAGGGCGCCATGAACACGAAATGGCCGGCGCCCGGCACCAGGCGGAAGTCCGGCGGGTTGGGCAGCTTGCGCAGCAGCGCGCGGGCGTTCTGCTCCAGCGGCACCACGCGGTCCTCGTCCCCGCTGTAGAGCAGCACCGGCACCTGCACCGGCTCCAGCCCCTTGCGCCCGAACAGCACGCCAGGGGGCGCCATCAGCATCACGGCGCTGACACGCTCGTCGGCGAAGGGGTCGAGGTCGTCGCGGTCGGGCACCAGCTCGCCCTGGGTGCCGCAGGTGTCGTGGTCGGCCGGCTGCTGCTGGCAGTAGGCACGCAGGCGATCCGGGTCGGGTTGGGCGCCGGCCAGGATCAGTGCGGTCTCGCTGCCGGCGGAATAACCGATGACGCCGACCCGCTCGGTGTCGAGGCCGCCGGCCAACAGCGCATCGGACTCCGCCGCGTCGATGGCGGCGGACAGCTGCAACGGGCGGCCATAGAGGTTGCTCAGGGTGCCGGTGCGGCTCTGGTCCTTGTAGTTGTCGCCGGTGTGCAGCACGGCGAGCACCACGAAGCCGCGCCGGGCCAGGGCGGTGGCGAGGTCATGGTGGGCCAGCGGCGACCCGCCGTTGCCGTGGGAGAGCAGCACCAGCGGGAAGCGCCCGGCGGACATCGGCGCATCCTCACCGGCGGCGACGTGGTAGAAGCCCAGGTCGCTGCTCTGCGGCTCGCCCCGGGCCGGGTAGAAGGCCACGGCGCTGAGGCTGGCGCTGTCGTCGAGGGGGTCGCTGAGCACCAGACGGTGCACGCCGACGGCCTGGGCGGCCAGGGCATCGAGGGGAGCCAGGGCGGCCAGCAGGGCCAGGCCGAGAATGGCTGAAAGACGAACCAACATGGTGCTCACCTTCCGTTCCGGGTTCAGGGATCGGGCGCTCCGCCCCGCGTTCGGGCCAGGCTCGCCTCCCTGAGCCGGCGCCACCGCCGATGGACCGGCAGTGAGCCTGAGGTGTTGCAGGTATCGCGCCAGTCTTGACCCGGCATTCACCGATACGCGGAGCATTCAAGATACACCGCTCCGACAACTGCGTAGGCAAAGGATTCATCAAGTCGACGAAATCCACCACCGAGTGCCATAGTGCGCCCTCTTCCGAGCGGTAGCGCAGCATGCAGGACCTCAACGACCTCTTCTATTTCGCCAAGGTGGTGGAGCACGGCGGCTTTGCGGCGGCCGGGCGCCTGCTGGGCATTCCCAAGTCCCGCCTGTCGCGGCGCATCGCCGAGCTGGAGACGCGCCTCGGTGCGCGCCTGCTGCAGCGCACCACCCGCAAGCTGGCCCTGACCGACGTGGGCGAGCGCTTCCTGCGGCATTGCCAGGCGATGCTGCTGGAGGCGGAACAGGCCGAGGAAGCGGTGGCCAGCCTGACCAGCGAACCGCGCGGGCGCATTCGCGTCACCTGCCCCACCGAGGTCGCCCGCACCCGGCTGCGCGGCGTGTTCAGCGATTTCCTCGAACGCTACCCGCTGGTGCAACTGGACGTGGTGCTGGTGAACCACCGGGTCGACCTGCTGGCGGAGGGGGTGGACGTGGCCCTGCGGGTACGCGACCAGGAGGACGAGGAGCCCTCGCTGATCTGCCGCCGCCTGGCGCCCGCCCGCGCCTACCTGGTGGCGGCCCCGGCCCTGCTCCAGGCCGGCGCCCCTCAAACCCCGGACGACCTGGCCCGGTTGCCGGTACTCGGCGCGCTGGAGCGGGACCGCAAGCTGCACTACCTGCTGCGCGACGCCCAGGGCAACCGCCGCGACATCGTGCTGGAGCCCCGGCTGGCCATCGAGGATTTCGAGGTGCGCAAGCAGGCGGCCCTGCGTGGCCTGGGCATCACCATGCTGCCGGCGATGCATTGCAATCGGGAGCTGGAAGACGGCCGCCTGGTACGGGTCCTGCCGGACTGGGAGCTGCCGGGTGGCCACCTGCAGGTGGTCTACACCCACCGGCGCGGCCTGCTGCCCGCGGTGCGGGCGTGGATCGACCACCTCGTCGACGCCTGTCGCGGCGAAGCGCTGGAGCCCCTATGAGCAATCGTTAGCTGGCTTTCCTTCGGCCCGCCGGCTGGAGGATGATGGGCGCCTCCCGCACCGAGCCGAACCAGGTCCATCCATGAGCAGCGTCGAGCAGTCTGCCTCCATCACCCTGCAGATCGTCTCCATCGTCTTCTTCACCTTCATCAGCTTCCTCTGCATCGGCCTGCCGCTGGCGGTCCTGCCCGGCTACGTGCACAACGACCTGGGTTACGGCTCGGTGCTGGCCGGCGTAGTGATCAGCACCCAGTACGCCGCCACCCTACTCTCGCGCCCCTTCTCCGGCGCGGTGGCCGACCGCCGCGGTGCCAAGCACGCGGTGCTGCTGGGCCTGGCGGGCTGCGCGCTGAGCGGCCTGCTGACGCTGGCCTCCACCTCCCTGCAGGGCCTGCCGAGCCTGAGCCTGGGCCTGCTGCTGGCCGGCCGTGTGGCGCTGGGGGTGTCCCAGGGGCTGGTGGGCACCGGCTCGATCAGTTGGGGCATCGGCCGGGTCGGTGCGGAAAACACCGCGCGGGTGATCTCCTGGAACGGCATCGCCTCCTATGGCGCGGTGGCCATCGGCGCGCCCCTGGGGGTGCTGCTGGTGGGCGGCCTGGGGCTGTGGAGCATGGGCGCGCTGATCGCCCTGCTGGGCGCCGGAGCGCTGCTGGTGGCGCGGGGCAAGGCGCCGGCACCCATCGTCGCCGGCGTGCGCCTGCCGTTTCGCAACGTGTTCCTGCGCATCGCCCCCAACGGCGTGGCACTGGCCCTGGGCTCCATCGGCTTCGGCACCCTGGCCACCTTCGTCACGCTGTACTACGCCAGCCGTGGCTGGAGCGGCGCGGCCTGGTGCCTGACGGCCTTCGGCTGCGCCTTCATCGGCGCGCGCCTGCTGTTCGCCGGCACCATCAACCGGCTCGGCGGTTACCGGGTGGCCATCGCCTGCCTGGGCATCGAGAGCCTGGGCCTGCTCCTGCTGTGGCTGGCACCGCAGCCCTGGCTGACCCTGTGCGGCGCCGCGCTGACCGGCTTCGGCCTGTCGCTGGTGTACCCGGCCCTCGGCGTGGAGGCCATCTCGCGCATTCCCGCCTCCAGCCGCAGCTCGGCGCTGGGGGCCTACGCGGTGTTCTTCGACCTGGCCCTGGGCCTGGCCGGCCCGTTGATGGGCCTGGTGGCCAACGCCCAGGGCTTTGCCGCGATCTTCCTGGTGGCCGCCGGGCTGGCCCTGGCCGGCATGCTGCTGGGTTTCGTGCTGTTGCGCAGCGATGCGCGCCAGCGACCTCTCTAGACCTGCAAGGAGCTGCCTATGAGCGCTGACGAGATCGCCGCGTTCTGCCTGCAATTGCCCGGCGCCCGGGAAGACCTCAAGTGGGGCTCGAACCGGGTGTTCTCGGTGGCCGGGAACAAGATGTTCGCCATCGTCGACTTCCTCGGCGAGGACCTGGCCTTCAAGGTCGACCCCGACCTGTTCCTCGGCTACGTCGACCGCCTCGGCATCCGCCCGGCGCCCTACCTGGCCCGAGCCTTCTGGGTCAGCGTGGCGATGCCGCCGGCCCTCGGCGACGCCGAGCTGAAGGCCCTGCTGACCCGCTCCCACCAACTGGTGGTGGCGCGCCTGCCGAAGTACAAGCGGGTGGGGTTACTGCTGGACTGAACCGCCTGGGGCGGCCCAATGCCTCATTGCCGGCGCGGGGGCACTGCGGCAGATTCGGCGTCCATACCCATAACAAGGACGTTGCCATGCCTGCCCGCCCCCTCGGCCTCGCCGCTCTCCTCGCCGTTGGTGGCTACACCCTCTATGTGATGGCCATCAGCGAACAGTCGCTGCTGGCCTTCGGTGCTCAATTGATGAGCCGGCCGGACACCGCCCAGGTGGTGATCGACCTGTACCTGGCCTGCGCCCTGATCGCGGTCTGGATGTACCAGGACAACCGCCGCCAGGGCCGGAGCCTGGCCTACCTGCTGCCCTTCTACTTGCTGACGGCGGTTTTCGCCTCCATCGGCCCGTTGCGTTACCTGGTGCTGCGCCGCCCAGCCCCTCAGCGGTAGTGCCGCCCCAGGAACCCCAGCAGGCGCTCATTCACCGCCTCGGGCTGCTCGCTCTGCAGCCAATGCCCGCAGGCCTCGATCCGATGGGCCTCCAGGGCTGGCACCACCTCCGGCATCTGCTTCAGCGTATGGGCTTCCAGCAAGCCCACCGGGTCGTGGTCACCGATGAGGAACAGCGTCGGTTGCAGCACCCGCTGCCCTTGCAAGGGCTTGGTCAGCGCCCAGTTGCGCTCGAAGTTGCGGTACCAGTTGAGCGCACCGCGAAAGCCGTGGCGCTCGAAGGCCTTGCAGTAGCCGGCGAAGGCTTCCGGCTCGCACCACACCGGCGGCTGGCCGGGGTCTTCGAGCCCATCGAAGAGCCGCGAGCCGGCGGGGCGCTCCTGGAGGAAATGCCCCAGCGGCACGGCAGCGGAACAGTGGTGCAGCATCATGCGCAGAGTGCGGGGGATGTCGGCATCCAGCTCCTGCTCGGCCAGGCCGACCTGCTGGAAGTAGAGGATGTAGTTGAAGCGATCGGCGAAGTGGCGGCGCATGGCCTCGGTGGCCGGCTGCCGGGGCCGGCCGCCAAAGGGCACGGCCATGCCCACCACCGCCTGGACGCGCTGGGGTTCCAGCAGTGCGAGGTGCCAGGCGATGGGCGCGCCCCAGTCGTGCCCGACGACGCAGACGCGGGCCTGCCCGAGGGCGTCCATGGCGGCGCGGATGTCGGCGCAGAGGGTCAGCAGGTCGTAGGCGGCCGGGTCGACTGGGGCGCTGCTGGCGCCATAGCCGCGCATGTCGGGCACCAGCACGCGGTAGCCGGCACGGGCCAGGGGTTCGATCTGGTGGCGCCAGGCCAGCCAGCACTCGGGGAAGCCGTGCAGCAGCCAGACCGGCGGGCCGTCCTCCGGCCCGGCCAGGTGCAGGGCGAGCTGGATGCCGTTGACGGCCAGCAGGCGGTGTTCGAGCGGGAGCATGGTGGGCCTCCGGGCAATGGCGGGGGCCCACTATGACAAAGGCGCGCCCGTGGCGCGCCTTCATCGATGCGGCGAATACCTCGGCCTCGTCAGGCCTGGGCGGTGCTCCAGTCCACCACGCCGAAGACCCAGCTGGCGAGGATCAACAGGCCGAAGCCGATTCGGTACCAGGCGAACACGGCATAGCTGTGGCTGGCGATGAACTTCAGCAGCGCTCGCACCGCGAGCATGGCGAAGATAAACGACACCACGAAGCCCAGGGCGAATACGGGCAGGTCGGCGGACTGGAACAGGTGGCGGTACTTGTAGCCCGAGTAGACGGCCGCGCCGACCATGGTGGGCATGGCGAGGAAGAAGGAGAACTCGGTGGCAGCCTTGCGCGAGAGGCCGAAGACCAGCCCGCCGATGATGGTGGCGCCGGAACGGGAGGTGCCAGGAATCAGCGCCAGGCACTGGGCACAGCCGACCTTGAGGGCGTGCTTCCAGGTCATCTCGTCCACCGTGTCAACCTCGGTGCGGTGCTGCCGGCGCTCGGCCCAAAGCATGATCACGCCGCCGATCACCAGGGCGGTGGCCACGGTGATGGGGTTGAACAAGTAGTGGTGAATGACATCAGCGAAGGCCACCCCCAGCACCACGGCAGGGAGGAAGGCCACCAGCAGGTTGAGGGTGAAGCGCTGGGCGCTGCGCTGGCGCGGCAGGCCAACCACGATGTCGAAGACCTTGCGCCGGTATTCCCAGACCACCGCGAGGATGGCGCCGAGCTGGATGATGATGTTGAAGGCTTCGAAGCGCTCGCCGCCGAAGCCGATCAGATCCGCGACGATGATCTGGTGACCGGTACTGGAGATCGGCAGGAACTCCGTCAGGCCCTCGACGATGCCCAGCAACAAGGCCTGGAAGGCGGTCCACAAATCCATCGAATCTCCTCAGGGCACACGCGGTCGTGGCCCGACTAAATTAAGTGCGTTGGTGTTGCTGCGGCTGGGCTGCCGAGCGGCCCTATGACCGACCTTGGTCGACTGGGTTCCCGAGGCCCCGACCGTCATGCTCAGGTTTCAGGCGAAAAGGCCGAAATGCTATCAGACAACACGCCTGCAGCGCGCCTCTGACGCCTTAGGGAAAAACAACAATGTCGCGGGAGTACGTCATTCATGAATCTGCGCAGCCTGCCCATCAGCCAGCGACTCTGGCTGATCCTCATCGTTGCCGTTTCAATGCTTCTGATCCTCGGGGTGCTGATGCTCCGCCAGATCCATGAGGACTTGCTCGTCGGCAAGGAATTGAAGACCCAGCACGTGGTGCAGACCGCCATGGGCACCCTGCAGTACTTCCAGGGCCTGGAAGCCGCGGGCACGCTGACCCGCGAGGCGGCGCAGAAGCAGGCGATGGAGACCATCCGCGGCATGCGCTACGACAAGGCCGACTACTTCTGGATCAACGACCTGGGCCCGCGCATGGTCATGCACCCGACCAACCCGAAGCTGGAGGGCCAGGACCTCTCCGGCTACAAGGACCCGGACGGCAAGCCGCTGTTCAACCTGATGGTGGAGGTGGCCAAGGCCAAGGGCGCCGGCTTCGTCCACTACCGCTGGCCCAAGCCGGGCGCCTCCGACCCGGTGCCGAAGGTGTCCTACGTGCAGCTGTTCCAGCCCTGGGGCTGGGTGCTCGGCTCGGGCATCTACATCGACGACATGGAGGGCGAGTTCCGCAACCAGGCGCTCGAAGCCTCGGCCATCGGCCTGGTCATCGCCCTGCTGATGGCCGCGCTGGTGACGCTCATCGCCCGCAGCATCACCCGCCCGTTGAAGGACGTGGTGGGTGCCATGGCCGACATCGCCAGCGGCGAGGGGGACCTCACCAGCCAGCTGGACACCCACGGCCGGGATGAAGTGACCGCGCTGGCCAGCCACTTCAACGCCTTCACCGGCAAGCTGCGCGGGGTGATCCGCCAGTCCCTGGAGGCCGCCGGTGCGCTGGACCAGTCGGCCAGCGCCCTGGGCGGGATCGCCCAGGACGGCCACGCCCACAGCGAGCAGCAGTCCCAGCGCATGGAACTGGTCGCCACCGCCATCAACCAGGTGACCTACGGCGTGCAGGACGTGGCCAAGAACGCCGAACACGCCGCCGAGGAGGTGCGCACCGCCGAGGACCAGGCGCGCCTGGCCCAGACCAGCATCGATGCCAGCATCCAGCAGATCAGCGACCTGGCGAGCACCATCGGCCAGGCGGTGGAGGTGATCCGTTCCCTGGCAGCGGAAAGTTCGCAGATCGGCAGCGTGCTGGAGGTGATCCGCTCCATCGCCGAGCAGACCAACCTGCTGGCGCTCAACGCAGCCATCGAGGCCGCCCGTGCCGGGGAGCAGGGCCGTGGCTTCGCCGTGGTGGCCGACGAGGTGCGCCTGCTGGCCCAGCGGACGCAGAAATCCACGGCGGAGATCCAGAGCATGATCGAGCGCCTGCAGGCCAACTCCGAGGCGGCGGTGAAGGTCATCGACGAGAGCAGCCGGGCCACCCAGGCCACGGTGGAACGCGCCAGCCAGGCCGGCGAGAGCCTGGGGCAGATCGGCCAGTCGCTGCGCAACCTCACGGGCCTCAATGCCTCCATCGCCAGCGCCACCCTGGAGCAGTCCCACGTGGTGGAGGACGTCAACCAGAACGTCACTCAGGCCGCCAGCCTGGCCCACGACACGGCCATGGCCGCCGAGCAGACCCGCAGCGCCAGCCACCAGCTGAACGAGCTGGCCGAACGCCTCGGCCACCTGCTGCGCCAGTTCCGCATCTGAGCCCTCCCCTGCCCCACCTGCCGCCGCTGGCGCGGCAGGTGGGAGCCGCTACAATCGCCCCTCCATCGAACGAGGGTCGCCCGTGTCACCGCTTGAACTCTTCGCCGCCGCGCTCGGCGTGCTGGCCGTCTGGCTCACCGCCCGGCAGAACATCTGGTGCTGGCCCATCGGCCTGGTGATGGTGCTGATCTACGTCTGGATCTTCTTCGAGGTGAAGCTCTATTCCGACATGCTGCTGCAGGGCATCTACGCCGTGCTGCAAGGCTACGGCTGGTGGCAATGGACCCGGGGCGGCGCCCGCCATGACGGCCGCGAGGTCAGCCGCCTGGCGCCGGCGCAGCTGGCGACGGGCCTGGGCCTGGGGGCCGCCGGCAGCCTGGCGCTGGGCTACGTGATGGCCACCCACACCGATGCCGCCGCCCCCTGGCTGGACGCGGCGCTGACCGGGTTCAGCCTGGTGGCCCAGGTGTGGATGGCGCAGAAGCGCCTGGAGTGCTGGGCGCTGTGGATCGTGGTGGATGTGATCTTCGTCGGGCTGTTCACCTACAAGGGGCTCTACCTCACCGCCGCGCTCTATGCGCTGTTCACCCTGCTGGCGGTGCACGGCTGGCGGCAGTGGCGCCAACCCCTGGCGGCCTCGGCATGAAGGTGCTGGTACTGGCCGGCCCCGAGTCCAGCGGCAAGAGCTGGTTGGCCGGCGAGATCGCCGCACGCTTCGGCGGCCGGGTGGTGGGCGAGTACGTGCGCGAGTTCATCGACGAGCAGCAGCGCGACACCTGCTACGCCGACATTCCCCTGATCGCCCGGGGGCAGTTGCAGCGCGAGGACGCGGCACGGGCCGAGCGCCCGGCGCTGCTGGTGCTGGATACCCACCTGCTGAGCAACATCCTCTGGAGCCGCACGCTGTTCGGCGACTGCCCGGCCTGGCTGGAGACGGCCCTGGACGAGCGCCGCTACGACCTGCATCTGCTGCTGAGCCCGGAAGGCGTGCCCTGGGTGGGCGATGGGCAGCGCTGCCAGCCGGCACTGGCCGAGCGCCTGGCGTTCTTCCACGCCAGCGAGGCGTGGCTGAAGGCCCGGGGGCAGCGCTACGTGGTGCTTGAGGGGGATTGGGCCGAGCGCCGCGAGGCGGCGCTGACCACGGTGTCAGCCTGGCTGGCCGAGTAGCAGGCCGCCCCAGGCCACCAGCAGGCTGGTGACCACGCCGATGGTCAGCGGACGGCGCAGCGCCGGGTACCAGCCCGGTGCCAGGCCCAGGCGCACGGCACGCAGGTCGGCCAGGTAAAGGCCGATGAAGGCCGGAATGAACACGGCCACCGCAAGGCCGGCGGGCAGCCCGGCGGAGATGGCGACCCAACCGAACAATGCGGGAATCACCGAGAAGCCCAGCTGCAGGCGCGCGCGGGTGTCCTCCTGGCCGGCACGCATGGCCAGCCCCCAGTGAATGGCCCCCATGAACGCGAGGATGACGGCGGCGTAGTCCAGCAACGCCGCCAGCACCAGGGGGCGCCAGCCGATCGGGGTCAGCCAGATGCCGAGTGCGCCCGTGACGAAGGGCACCAGCCCGGCAAAACCGAGCAGCCGGGCCAGTTGCGGCGGATGGGGAGCATCGAATGCATGCATGGGGCGGGTCCTTGTTGGGTTGCCTACAGACTAGACAGGCCTGATACCAACCGCACTGCGTGCCGTCAACGGCGAGGCGCGGGCAGGTCGATGCGCACCCGCAGGCCGCCGAGGGGGCTGCTGTCCAGGGCGAGGCGGCCGCCCCAGGCGTCGATGATGTCACGCACGATGCCCAGGCCGAGCCCATGCCCGGCCACCTGTTCGTCGAGGCGGGTGCCGCGCTCGAGCACGGCCTGGCGCTGGTCCTCGGCGATGCCGGGGCCGTCGTCGTCGATGCACAGCCGGTAGCCGTCGCCCTCTCGGGCAATGCCCAGCAGGACCTGGGTCTCGGCCCACTTGCAGGCGTTGTCCAGCAGGTTGCCCAGCAGTTCCAGCAGGTCTTCCCGGTCCCAGGGCAGGCGCAGGCCGGGCTCGACGCTCCAGTCGAGGTCGAGTGCGCTGTCGTGGATCATGGCCAGGGTGTTGAACAGGGTCGGCAGCTCCGCGTCGCAATCGAAGTGCGCGCCGGGCAGCACATCGCCGGCCAGCCGGGCGCGTCCTAGTTCGCGGGCGAGGCGTTGCTGGATCTGCTCCAGCTGCTCGGTGAGGGTGGCGCGCAGTTCGGGATGCTCGCGCAGCTCCTCCCGGTTCTGCAGGTTGACCAGCACGGCAAGCGGGGTCTTCAGGGCGTGGCCAAGGTTGCCCAGGGCATTGCGCGAGCGGCGCAGGGTGTCTTCGGTGTGGGCCAGCAGGTGGTTGACCTGGCCCACCAGCGGCTCCAGCTCCTGGGGCACCCGGGTGTCCAGGTCGCTGCGCTGGCCCTGCTGCAACTGGGCGATCTGCTGCCGCACCCGCTCCAGGGGCTGCAGGGCGCGGCGGACGGTGTAGCGCTGCAGCCCGAGGATCAGCAGCAGCGCGGCCAGGCCAAGGGCGACGCCGGTCCATTGCACGCGACGGAAGTCTTCCAGCACGGGGGTGTAGTCCTGGGCGACGACGATGACCACCTGGCGGCCAAAGCGCCGGTAGTCGCCCCGGTAGGTGAGCAGGCGCTGCTCGCGGGGGCCGGGCAGCAGGTCGGCGGCCAGGCCGGCGCGCTCGGGCAGTTGCAGCTCGCTGTCCCAGAGCGAGCGGGAGCGCCAGGGGCGGTCGTCGATGCGGATCACGAAGTAGCGCCCGGAGAAGGGCTGCTGGTGGGCGGGGTTGAGCTTCTGCTCGTCCAGCTGGATACCATTGGGACCGCGCACCAGGGCGGCGAGCAGGCCTTCCGCTTCGCTGCGCAGGTTGTTCTCCAGGTAACGGCGCAGGCCGTCGTCGAACAACCACAGGCTGAGTTGGGCCAGGGGCAGCCCGACCACCAGCAGCAGGGCGACCAGGCCGAGGGAAAGCTGGCGCTGGATGGACCTCACCCGGTGACTCCGGTGAAGCGGTAGCCCTGGCCACGCCGGGTCTCGATGACGCTGCGGCCGAGCTTGCGGCGCAGGTGGTTGACGTGGACTTCGATGACGTTGGAGTCGCGCTCGGTCTCGCCGTCGTAGAGGTGCTCGGCCAGGTGGCTCTTGGAGAGCAGCTGTCCGGGGTGGAGCATGAAGTAGCGCAGCAGGCGGAACTCGGCGGCGGTCAGGGTCACCTCTTCGCCGTCACGCAGCACGCACTGGCGGGCTTCGTCCAGTTGCAGGCCTGCGGCCTCCAGGTGCGGCTGGTTGGCCAGGCCCTTGGCGCGGCGAAGGAGGGACTGGATGCGCAGGGCCAGTTCCTCGGGGTGGAACGGCTTGGTCAGGTAGTCATCGGCACCGGCCTTGAGGCCTTCGATGCGCTCGGCCCAGGAGTCCCGCGCGGTGAGCACCAGCACGGGGGTGGCGAGGCCATTGGCGCGCCACTCCTGCAGCACTTCGAGGCCGGGGCGGCCCGGCAGGCCGAGGTCCAGCACGATCAGGTCGTAGGGTTCGCTGGCGCCCTGGTAGGCGGCGTCGCGGCCGTCGGCCAGCCAGTCCACGGCATAGCCCTGGCGGGTCAGGCCAGCCAGGAGTTCATCGGCCAGGGGGACATGGTCCTCCACCAACAACAGGCGCATCAGTCGTCTTCCTCGTCCTTCAGGATGCGACCGTCGCGGGCATCCAGTTCCAGCTCGCGGACCACGCCATCGGTGGTCAGCAGTTCCACTTCGTACACGTAGATATCGTCCTCTTCCTCCAGCTCCGCTTCCAGCAGGCGCGCCCCGGGGTAGAGCCCCAGGGCGCGGTCGAGGAGTTGTTCGAGGGGCATGATCACCCCTCGCTCGCGGAGCTTGAGGGCTTCGTCCTGGTCCAGGTCGCGGGCCATGGCCTGCAGGGTGCAGGTGGCCAGGACCAGGGCGACGATGCCGCTGTAGCGAATGATCAGGCGCATCAGTCGTCCTGGTGGTTCTTCAGAACCTGGCCGTTGGTGGCGTCCAGCTCCAGGTCCCACTGCACGCCCTTGGCGTCACGCAGTTCCACCTGGTAGACGTAGCGGCCGTACTCTTCTTCCAGTTCGGTCTCGTGGATGGTGCCACCGGGGTGCTGAGCCAGGGCGGCGGCGTTGAGCTTCTCGAAGGACTGGATGGTGCCGGCGTCACGCAGACGGAGCGCTTCGTCCGGACCCAGGTCGCGGGCCAGGGCGAGGCTGGAGGTGGTGGCGAGAACGGCAGTGGCGAACAGAGCGGTAAGGGTTTTCATCGTGGCTTCTCCTTGTGGGGGTCGCTGTCTTGAGATGGGTCCACTGTAGCCAGTCGCCATTAATTCAAGCTGAATTCGCCGGGCTCCCCGCTGCCGGGGCGGCATCGTGCTACAGGCGGAGGCATCATTCACGCGCTGAAAGCACTTGGTCCGCAGGCGCGGGCCACTATAATCGCTGCCTCGCTTTTTTCGGAGGCCCCCATGAGCGCCATTCACATCAAGTCGCCCGCCCTTACCCTGCGCGCCGGCAAGCGGGCCCTGGCCCGTATCCGCGAGCGTGGCCTGCAACCGGCGGATGTGAAGATCCTCCCGGGCGCGGCGGGCGGGCCGAAGGCGCTGGGCATCCAGGGCCTGGATCTGGCGCTGTTCGGCGAATGGCTGCCCCGTGCGCCCCAGGAGCGCTCGCTGATCGGCGCCTCGATCGGCTCCTGGCGCTTCGCCAGTGCCTGCCTGCCGGACGCCGCGGAAGGCCTTCGTCGCCTCGGCGAGCTGTACACCTCGCAGCGCTTCCCCAAGGGCGTGAGCATGGCGGACGTGAGCCGCCGCTGCACGGCGATGCTGGACCAGTTGCTCGACGGCCAGGACCAGCAGGTGCTGAGCAACCCGCATTACCGCCTGAACGTGGTCGTGGTGAAGAGCCACGGCCTGCTCGCCCACGACCGTCGGGGGGCACTGGGCCTGGGATTGTCTTCGGTGATCGGCGCCAACCTGCTGGGCCGCCCGCGCCTGGCACGCCACTTCGAGCGGGTGATCCTGCATGACAGCCGCCTGGCACCGCCGCTGGCGCCGCTGAATGACTTCCCCTCGCGCTGCCTGCCCCTGGACGGCGCAAACCTGCGCCATGCGCTGCTGGCCTCCGGCTCCATTCCCATGGTGATGGAGGGGGTGCGCGACATCCCCGGCGTCGGCCCCGGCACCTACCGCGACGGCGGCCTGCTGGACTACCACCTGGACCTGCCCTACCAGGGCGACGGGGTGGTGCTCTACCCGCACTTCACCGACAAGGTCATCCCCGGCTGGTTCGACAAGGGCCTGCCCTGGCGCCGTGGCGATGCCGAGCGCCTGCAGGACGTGCTGCTGCTGGCACCGTCGAGGGACTACCTGGCCACCCTGCCCCACGGCAAGCTGCCGGACCGCAAGGACTTCACCCGCTACCTGGGCGACGACGACGGCCGCGAGCGCTATTGGCGCAAGGCCATGGCGGAAAGCCAGCGGCTGGGCGACGAGTTCCTCGAACTGGCCGACAGCGGCCGCCTCGCCGAGCGCCTGCTGCCCCTCTGACCCCATCTGTTCCAAGGAAGGATTCATGAAACTCGCCGTCGCCATCCTGCATGGCATTGGCAGCCAGCCCGACCAGCGCGATGCCGAGGGTCAGTACAGCTATGCCCAGGGTCTTATCGGCGGGTTGCGCCGGGAGCTGGGTGTGGAGGCCGACGCCATCGCCTTCCAGAGCCTGTACTGGGCCAGCGTGCTGGATCGCCGCGAGCGGGCTTACCTCGACCGCCTGGAGCACGAACCGGTGACCTGGCGCTGGCTGCGCGAAGCAGTGACGCTGTTCCTCGGTGATGCCAGCGGCTACCGCAAGGTGAGCCAGGCCTACGACACCACCTATGAAGAAGTGCACCAGTGCCTGCGCAACGGCCTCACCGCCCTGCGGGCCAAGGTGGCACCGACCACGCCACTGGTGGTGCTGGCCCACTCGCTGGGCGGGCACATCTTCTCCAACTTCGTCTGGGACCAGCAGAAGCTGAACACCACGCCCAGTTGCCCGCGCGATCCCTTCCTCGCGCTGGAAACCCTGGCGGGCCTGGTGACCTTCGGCTGCAACATCCCGCTCTTCACCTTCGCCTACGACCCGGTGCGGCCGATCCGCTTTCCCGGCCATTGCCTGCCGGCGGGCCTTGAGCACGCTGCGCGCTGGCTGAACGTGTATGCGCCGGCCGATCCGCTGGGCTATCCGCTGCGACCGCTGCAGAACTATGCCGAAGTCGTGACGGAGGACGTCGCCCTGCCGGTCGGCCCCTGGTACAAACGCCACACCCCTTTGAGCCACATGGAGTATTGGAACGATGCGCGCTTCCACCGTTACCTGGCGGGCCATCTGCGCCAGCTGCTTGCTGCTTGCGACCACCCCGAGCCAGGCCCAGCTGGACGCGCGGAGCCAGCAGGAGATCAACGCCCTGCTGGGGTTCGTGGAGAGCAGTGGCTGCCTGTTCATCCGCAACGGCAGTGAATACCCCGCCGCCGAGGCACGGCAGCACCTGCAGAAGAAGCTGGACTACCTGGAAAACAAGGGCCTGGTGGACAACGCCGAGGACTTCATCGCCCGGGCCGCCACGGAAAGCAGCATGAGCGGCAAGCCCTACAAGGTAAGCTGCGCCGGCCAGGAGCAGCTCTCCGCGGACTGGCTGAAACAGGAACTGACCCGCCTGCGCGCCGCCCGTCCCTGAATCCCTGCCTTCAGCCCGGCTGGCCATCCACCCGGGCCCGCCAGAACATCGGCCCGTAGTGCCCGAGGAACAGGGCGAAGGCCAGGATCCAGCAGGCCCCGGCCAGCAGCAGGCTGGCCAGTGGCCAAATCCCGATGCCGAAGACTCGCAGCACCGCCCCCAGGTTGAGCAGGCCGAAGGCCCAGCCCATCGCCGCTGGTGCCACCAGCGCGCGCCCGGTGTGCCCCAGGCTGACCCTCGCCAGCATCCCCAGGATCAACCCACCCATGGCCCCCACCGCCAGGGCGTGGAGGGCCGGACTGCTGCCCGCCAGCCAACCCAGGTGCCAGGCCGCCAGGCCGAACGGCGCCACCACCAGCCAGGCGAATGCCAGGTGCAGTGACCAGAGCAGTGGCACCCGCCAGATGCCCCGGTGATACCAGCGCACCAGACGCAGCAGGTGCCCCGCCCCGAGCACGGCGAACGGCAGCGCCAGGAACGGAACAGGCCGGTTGGCGGCGCCCATGAGCGTCGACAGCGCCACGCCCAGCGATAGCCCCAGGGTGCCCCACTCCAGCCAGGGCCAGGCCTTGACCTGGCTGGGCAGGCCAAGCCCGCGCTGGGTGAAGAACGGGATCACCCGCCCGCCGATCAAGCTCATCAGCGCGGCCACCAGCCAGAGCGCACCCTGCACACCCTGGCGCTGCCAGGCGTCGTTGCCCGCGAGCATGTCCAGCACCACGAGCCCATCGGCCACTGCCAACAGCAGAAGCATCAGCACCACCGGGTAGTTGTTGCGCTGTCGCACCCGCCACAGGCGACGGCCGATCACCCAGGCCAGCAAGGGCAGGAAGACCAGTTGCAGGGGCGCCGCCATCACCAGGGGCACACCGGCCAGCCAGGCCAGGCGCGCCAGCAGCCACACCACGAACAGGCCGACCAGGGGGCGGCCGGCAAGGCCCGGCTGGCCGGTCCAGTTCTGCACGGCGGTGAGCAGGAAACCGGCAATGATTGCCACGGCGAAGCCAAAGGGCATCTCGTGACGATGCCAGGCGAGCCAGCCTCCGGTGGGCTGCCACCCCTGAAGCAGCCCGCTCAGCACGCCCAGCCAGGCCGCTACCGCGAGCAACGCAAAGGCACTGCCCGCCAGGAAGAAGGGGCGGAACCCCAGGCGCCAGAGCGGTGCAATGGCCAGTTCGCGGCGACGGTCACGCAGTTGCATGGCAGGCCTCCCGATGCAGCCGCTGCAGGGCGGTAAGGCGGATGACATAGCCGACCTTGATCAGCGTGGGACCCAGGATGACCAGTCCATGGGCCAGCACCTGGGCGGGCAGCGCGAGGTAACGATCCAGCCCATAGGCGCCAACGACGCCGACCAGCAGCAGCGCGAGGCCGGCAGCCAGCAGGCGGTGGGCCAGGCTCAGCAAGGGGCAACGGCAAGGGACAGGGCGCATGGCGAACTCCTCCAGGAAAGGCCCGGCACCGGGGTGCCGGGCGGCGGTTCAGGCATCCAGTTCGGCAGCCGGACCGAAGAACTCGTAGTGGCACTGTGCGGCCGGCACGCCCAATGCGGCGAGGTGTTTCTTGACCATGGCCATGAAGGGCTTGGGACCGAGGAAGTACGCCTCGACATCACGGGAGGCGGGCAGCCACTGGGCGAGTTGATCGCGGCTCAGCAGGCCGGTGGCGTCGGCCCGGTCACCGGCGTTCGGTTCGCTGAGGCAGGTGTGGAGTCGCAGGTTGGGCGTGCGCGCGGCCATCTCTTCCAGCCAGGGGCGGAAAGCCTGCACGGATGCATTGCGGGCGCAGTGGATGAAGTGGATCGGTCGACCGCTTCCGTGGGCGGCTTCGAGCATGGTCAGGGCGGGGGTGATACCGACGCCGGCGCTGATCAGCACCAGGGGCTTGCGGCCAGGGCGCAGGATGAAGTCGCCGGCGGGGGCGAACAGTTCGAGGGCGTCGCCCTCCCCGACCCGGTCGTGCAGGTGGTTGGAAACCTTGCCGTTCGGCTCACGCTTGACGCTGATGCGGTAGTCGCGGCCATTGGGTGCGGCGGACAGGGAATAGTTGCGGCGCACCTCCTGCCCATCGATGTCCAACCGCAGGCCGATGAACTGCCCGGGGATGAACGCCTGGACGGGGCCGCCATCGGCGGGAGCCAGGTAGAACGAGGTGATCTCTTCGCTCTCCACCACCTTCTGCCGGACCACAAAGCGACGACCACCCCGCCACCCGCCTTCGGATTCGGCGTTGGCGGCGTACACCTCTTCCTCGGCAGCGATTAGCAGGCTGGAAAGCTGCTGGTAGGCGTCGGCCCAGGCGGCGATCACCTCGTCGGTGGCAATCTCCTCGCCCAGCACCTCGCGAATCGCCCGCAGCAGGCAGGCGCCGACGATGGGGTAGTGCTCAGGCAGGATCTGCAGAGCAACGTGCTTGGCGACGATGCGCCCGACCATCGGTCCCAGGGCGTCGAGGCGATCGAGGTGGCGGGCATACATGAGGATGCCGTTGGCCAGGGCACGCGCCTGGTCGCCACTGGCCTGGTGAGCCTGGTTGAAGAGTGGGCGGACCTCGGGATACTCGGTCAGCATGATGCGGTAGAAGTGGGTGGTCAGCGCTTCTCCGCCGGTTTCCAGCAGCGGGATGGTGGAAGTGACGATTGCACGGGCTTGGCTGGACAGCATGGGGGTTTCCCTTGTGGTGTGATGGTTCACCTTGGCTATTCCAGTTTTCGTGCCAGAAAATTTTCCCTTTATATTCAGTGAGTTGTATTTATTCGGGTTAATTTGACTACACTTGGCACCATGTCTTAACGACACGAATGGAGTCATTATGACTGCGCCCTCCTTGCTGCAGACCTTGCTTCCCCTGGTCAGCGACCTCTCCCGCGACCTGCCCGAACGCGAGCGCTATCGTCGCTTGCTGGAAGCCCTCCGCGGGTTGCTGCCGTGCGATGCCACGGCACTTCTTCGCCTGGAGGATGAACACCTGATGCCGCTGGCAGTGGATGGGCTGAGCGTCGACACCCTGGGCAGGCGCTTCCGCGTGGCCGATCACCCCCGTCTCGCGGCCTTGCTGGAACAGCGATCCCCCACGCACTTTCCTGCAGACTGCGACCTGCCCGATCCCTACGACGGATTGGTGGAGGGCCATCACGCGCACCTGGAGGTGCATGACTGCCTGGGGTGCCCGCTCTACCTCGATGAGCGCCCATGGGGTTTGCTGACGCTGGACGCCCTGGATCCATCGCGCTTTTCGCAGCAGGACCTGCAGACACTGGAACAATTCGCCAGCCTGGCTTCCGCCACGGTGAAGGCTGCGGAGCGCATGCATGATCTGGAGCGTCGCGCACAGGACGAACGGCAACGGGCAGATGCTTACCGCCAGGCCGCCGGCGAGCCGGCGCCTCGTGAACTGATCGGCCAGAGTGCTGCGCACAAGGCGCTGCTGGCGGAGATCGCAACGGTGGCGAACAGCGAGCTGACGGTGCTGGTGACCGGGGAAACGGGGGTTGGCAAGGAGCTGGTGGCCCAGGCGATCCATGCCCGCTCGCCCCGGCCCGGGATGCCGATGGTCAGCCTGAACTGCGCGGCGCTCCCGGACACGCTGGTGGAGAGCGAGCTGTTCGGTCACGTACGTGGGGCGTTCTCGGGCGCGGTGAATGATCGTCGAGGCAAGTTCGAGCTGGCCGACGGGGGAACGCTGTTCCTCGATGAAGTGGGCGAGCTGCCCATGGCCGTCCAGGCGAAGCTCCTGCGGGTGCTGCAGAGCGGGCAACTGCAGCGCGTCGGTTCGGATCGGGAGCACCGGGTGGATGTACGGGTCATCGCAGCCACCAACCGGGACTTGGCCGAGGAGGTCAGGCAAGGCCGTTTTCGCGCCGATCTGTACCACCGGCTGAGCGTGTATCCGCTGCTGGTCCCGCCATTGCGGGAGCGTGGGCGGGATGTACTGCTGCTGGCGGGCTTCTTCCTCGAACGCAACCGGGCCCAGCTCGGGCTACGCAGCCTGCGCCTGGCGGCAGACGCACAGGCCGCCCTTCTCCGCTATGACTGGCCAGGGAACGTGCGGGAGCTGGAGCACCTGATCGGTAGGGCGGGACTCAAGGCGCTGGCTGCTGTACGCCCCCAGCGACCACGTATCCTGACGATCGACGCCTCCTACCTGGCGCTGCCTATGCTCCAGGAGGGCGTGATTGCGACATCCGGTGCAACCGAAGCAGGTGCTAGTGAGGTCCGTGACCTGAGGGAAGCCGTCGATGATTACCAGCGACGCCTGATCGAGATGGGGCTGCAGCATCATCAGGGCAACTGGGCAGCTGCGGCACGCGATCTGGGACTGGATCGCGCCAACCTTCTGCGCCTGGCGAAGCGCCTGGGCCTTCGCTGAAGCCAGGCTAGCGCCGGACGGCACGAAAACACACAGCGCACCTGATACACTCGCGCCCCCGAAATCCCTTTCAGCCAGGGCGCAGCAGTTGGAAATCTTCAAGGAATTCATCTTCGAGGCAGCCCACCGCCTCCCCCACGTACCGGCCGGGCACAAGTGCGGTCGTCTTCATGGCCATTCGTTCCGAGTCGCCCTGTATATCGAAGGGGACGTTGACCCCCATACCGGCTGGATTCGGGACTTCTCGGAGATCAAGGCACTGTTCAGGCCCATCTATGAGCAGTTGGACCACAACTACCTGAACGACATCCCCGGTCTGGAAAACCCCACCAGTGAAGTGCTGGCCAAGTGGATCTGGCAGCAGGTCAAGCCGCTGATCCCGGAACTGAGCCGAGTACGCATACACGAGACGTGCACAAGCGGTTGCGAATACCGGGGGGATTAACTCGCCACCCCAGCGAAAGCCGCCAATAGGCGGCTTTTTTGTGTCTGCGAAATGGCGAACGCCAGGAGGTGAGCGGTCGACGGATAGCAGCGGAAGACCGACACGCAGCTTTGACGGGTAGCCTTTCACAGGGACGAACAAGACTCAGCGGAAAGCTCGCAGACTCGAATGACCGAGTTGGATTTTTCTTTCGCGCAAAGTCAAACCCCCGATCACCTTTCGATGATCGGGGGTTTGGTATAGGTGCTTGACGATGACCTACTCTCACATGGGGAAACCCCACACTACCATCGGCGATGCATCGTTTCACTACTGAGTTCGGGATGGGATCAGGTGGTTCCAACGCTCTATGGTCGTCAAGCAATTCTTTAGGGTGATCGTCGAGACGCTCACCCGAATTCGGGTATGTGACAGTACTTTGCGGTTCAATCGAATTTTCGGTTTGTCGACTTCACCAACAACACCAGA
>NZ_FOJP01000008.1 GCF_900111835.1 Metapseudomonas otitidis | reverse complement strand
CTGCTCCAGCTCCTTGATGCGCTGCTCCGGCGTCAGTGGCAGGTTGGGTTCGGACATCGACTTGCTCCTGGCGGATCGAATGGAGGCTCCTTGACTCCAGTCCTGCCGACCATGCTTGCGTAACCACACCAGCACCGTCGAACGGCCCTGGATGCCGTAGCGAGCCTGAGCCTCCTTGTAGCTCATTTCGCCTTTTTCGACTTGATCGACCACTGCCAGTTTAAAAGCCTGCGTGTAATCACGCTGACTGCGACGGATACCTTCTGCCATCGGGACTCTCCTGAAATAAGGGCGAAGGTGTAAACCTTATTCAGGACGGGACAGCGAGCGCAAAAAAGCCGGCTATAAGCCGGCTCCTTTTTGACCACGACGCTCACTCAACAACGAGTCTGTCGCGGTTAGCCTCCAGAGTCTTTGCACCGATCCCCTTTACCTGCAGGAGATCGTCCACGGAAGAAAAAGCACCGTTGGCCTCCCGGTAAGCCACTATGGCTTTGGCCTTCATCTCACCGACTCCAACCATTGCATCCTGCAAGGTAGCGGCATCGGCTTTGTTGATGTCTACTTTCTTTGTCACCTGCTGGGCCGCCACTTTTAATGGCTCATCCTTGGCTGGCGCTTCAACAGCGATAGCAGAACCAGCGAAGCCGAGAAGTACGAACAGCAGGGAAAGAACCCGTACGAGCATCATCACTTGAATCTCCATGTGGCTAACGTGTGGGCGGTATTCCTTAATCCGCCGAGCCAAGCTAGTCATTCGGGAGCGTAGACTCAACTTCTCGCTGCTGATGGATCCAGTCAACAATTGCCTCCTGCGGAGAGTAACCATTTACGGTCTCGCGTAGGATTTTTCGAACCGCTTTGTAATCGCCCTGTTCGACAGCCTCTAATAGCCGCCCGATAACACCCTTTAGAGCATCCCAAGGCAAATGCACCTCATTGGCTCGCATGATCATAGGATGATCAGTAAGAGCGACGTTTTCTCCGATCAACAACTCTTCGTAGAGCTTTTCACCCGGGCGCAGGCCAGTGAACTCAATCGCTATGTCTCCACCGGGGTCATCAGTACTTCTAACAGATAATCCGGAAAGACGAATCATCTTCTCCGCCAACTCAAATATCTTTACTGGCTGCCCCATATCCAAAACGAAGACATCCCCCCCCTGCCCCATTGATCCCGCCTGTATGACAAGCTGCGCCGCTTCAGGGATCGTCATAAAATAACGAGTTATATTAGGATGCGTGACCGTGACCGGACCACCTCGCCTAATCTGCTCACGAAAAAGCGGAATAACTGAACCTGAAGAACCAAGCACATTACCAAAACGAACCATTGTAAAGCGAGTTTTGTTAACTAGACATAAATCGCCTGCCTCACCAAATAAAACCGGCGCCGACTCGTGACTCAGCGCTTGCAATACCATCTCAGCCAGACGTTTAGTGCTACCCATAACATTTGTAGGCCGCACTGCTTTATCGGTCGAAATCAGAACAAAATTATCCACACCAACTCTAACTGCAGCCTGCGCAACATTAAGCGTACCGATCAAATTATTATGTACGCCCTCAGCAATATTATGCTCGACCATCGGCACATGCTTGTAGGCAGCAGCGTGATAAACGGTATTGACGCGCCAAGTTTGAAGAATGTCGAACAACCGCTCGGCATTACGGATAGACCCCAGGATCGGCACCAGCTTGATCGGCAGCGACTCCCGATCGATACGCTGCTGTAGCTCGCCATGGATGCTGTAGAGGTTGAATTCGCTGTGCTCGAAAAGCAGCAAGGTGCGTGCACCACTGGCAAGAATCTGCCGACACAGCTCCGAACCAATGGAACCGCCAGCACCGGTTACCAGAACGACCTGATCCTTGATGCAGCGCTGGAACAAATCCTGGCGCGGAGGTACTGCATCACGGCCCAGGAGGTCGGCGATATCCACTTCCTGGAGGTCTTCGACCTTCACTCGCCCGCTGGCGAGATCCATGAACCCCGGGATACTGCGCACATGCAGGGGATGACATTCAAGGGCAGCGAGAATCTCCCGACGGCGGGCTCTAGATGCAGACGGAATAGCCAGAAGCAGCTCACGTGCACCTGTCTCTTCGATCATCCGCCCGACATGCTTCGGGGCATAAACCTTGACTCCAGCGATGACCCTTCCGACCAAACTGACATCATCGTCAATGAAGGCCACCGGTTTCATGCCATGGCTCATGCGCAACGCAGAGAGCAGTTGATTTCCCGCTGCCCCCGCGCCGTATATTGCTACCTTGACTGCTTGAGCCGACTGACGACCGGGCGGAAAAAGCTCACCACTGAAGTACTGGCGCATGAGCAGACGCAGCCCGCCAACGAACAGCATGGAGATTGCCCAATAGATGAATACCACCGAGCGCGGCATCAGTTCTTCGGGCTGCATCAGATAGATCACAACGGCCAATAATAGCGCCGATAAACTGATCGCATTGAATATCGTCATGAGCGCCGCGCTGCTGAAATAACGCAGAACAGCGCGATAGAGGCCAAAACGCACGAACAGGGGAATTGCTGTCGCCGGAGCGGCAAGGAACAGCCACAGGTACTCGCCAGAAGGATCAATCAGTACCGATGTTCCCAAACGCACAAAAAATGCCAGCCAGAGTGCGAGCCAGAGGAGAAGCACATCGACCATTACCTGAAGAAGGCGTTTCCTGCCCCGAGGAAGCTCCAGCAATACGTGACGCACTCGATCTATTGAGTTACTCATCCTTCCGCCCTTCGGATTGCATTCACTTGCAGCTCGCCGCTTCGGACATGACATCCCCCAGCACCTGAACGGTTTTCTCCAGCTCCGAATCCGTCAAGGTTGGGTGCACCATGAACATGAGACTGGTCTCACCCAGTTCGCGAGCGACTGCCAGATGTGGCTCCGGACGCCAGTCAGTACCGTCGAATGCTCGCTCTAGGTAGACCTCCGAGCAAGACCCAGAGAATGTGGGAACGCCGCGAGAATTGATCGCCTCTAGAATTCTATCTCTCGACCATCCTTCCAGAAGCGCTTCAGGCCTGACGAACACATAGCACTTATAGGCTGCATGCTCGATGTCACTTGGCAGGACAGGCACCCGCAATCCCGGCAGGGATGCTGCCGCAGTCCATATACGCTGGGCATTGGCCAATCGCCGAGAGTGCCAGAAAGGCATCCTGTTTAGCTGAATACGACCGATGACCGCCTGGACTTCAATCATCCTCCAGTTGGTACCGAAACTCTCATGCAGCCAGCGAAAGCCGGGAGTATGTTCACGCTCATAGACCGCTTCCCAGCTCTTGCCATGATCCTTGAACGCCCACATGCGCGACCACAGCTCAGGGCAGTCGGTTGTCACCATCCCCCCCTCACCCCCGGTCGTCATGATCTTGTCCTGACAGAACGACCAGGCGCCGATATGGCCAATCGAACCCACCGCACGCCCCTTGTAGAATGCCCCGTGGGCCTGGGCACAATCCTCGATGACCTTGAGATCATGCTCCTTGGCCAGCGCCATGATCGGATCCATGTCACACGGCCAACCGGCCAGATGCACGCATATCACCGCCCGGGTACGCGGTGTTAGCACCGCACGAATCGTCTCTGCCGTAATGTTCTGCGAGTCGCGGTCGATCTCGGCGAAGACAGGAACGGCACCCGCGTTGACGATGCTCGAAACCGAGGCCAGGAAAGTACGCGGCGTCACCACCACCTCGTCCCCCGCACCTACTCCCAACGCCTTGAGGGCCAGATCCAGCGCAACCGTGCCGTTAGCCAGCGCAATGGCGTGACGGGTTCCTACCCAGGCGGCAAACTCACGCTCGAAGTGCCTGCACTCCTCACCTGTCCAGTAGTTCACTCGATTGGAAAGAATGACATCGCGCGCGGCATCAGCCTCTTCGACAGAGAAGGAAGGCCAAGGCGAAAAAGGCGTATTCAACACAAGCAGATCTCTATCACGTTGAGCGTGGCAGCCAGCGGCCGACACGGATTTGACTAGCTAACGATCCGGGCAGGAACACCCACGACCGTGACATTATCCGGCACTTCGCCAACCACTGCAGCCCCGGCCCCGACGACTACATCGGTGCCGATACAGACTAGCTGGCGCACACTCGCGCCTATGCCGATCCAAGTTGCCTCACCTACCTGCACCCCACCGGCAAGACACGCTCCCGGGCTGACATGCACACCAGCACCGAGTACCGAATCGTGATCCACGCCGCAGAGGGTGTTGAGGATACAGCCCTCGCCGATACGCGCGAACGCATTCACCACCGCGCCGGCAAAAACCACGCAGCCAGGTTCGACCACGGCGTGGCGGCTGACGCAGGCCTGTGGATGCACGAGCGTCTCGATAGAAAAGCCGTGGCCCCGTAACAGGCTCAACTTGGCCAAACGCGTACGATTGTGTCCGATAGCCACGATCACCCCGGCAAAGCGCTCAGCCTGCTGCAACAGCTCGTCGGTACGGCCCTCAATCGCCCATGCACCGTTGCGCAGCACATTCGGGAACGCATCGTCGAAGAACGCCACATCCCATCCGCACAGCTCGGCGACATCCGCGACCACCTTGCCGTGACCGCTGGCTCCAAGAATCGCCAGGCGCTTCATTCTTCCTCCCCCGTGAAGCGCGAAGCGGTGGCCTGCCCTTCGGCGCTGATACCTTCGCGCACGAACACCTTCTTCACAGTCAACAGCAGAATGCGGATATCCAGCAGGAGCGAGCGATTGTCCACGTACCAGACATCCAGAGCGAATTTCTGCGGCCAGCTCAGTGCATTGCGCCCATTCACCTGCGCCCAGCCGGTAATGCCTGGACGCACCTCATGCCGTCGTGCCTGCTCGGCGCTATACAAGGGCACATACTCCATCAACAGCGGGCGCGGTCCGACCAGACTCATGTCGCCCTTCAACACGTTCCACAGCTCAGGGAGTTCATCCAGACTGGTGGCGCGCAGCAATCGGCCGAACCGGGTAAGACGAACATCGTCTGGTAAGGGATTCCCATCTGCGTCCAGCGCATCGCGCATGGTGCGGAACTTGATCATCATGAACGGTTGGCCGTACAAACCAGGACGCTGCTGACGGAATAGCGCGGGGGAACCCAGGTTCACACGTACCAGCACATAAACGATCAGCAGAACAGGCCAGAGCAATAGAAGAGCCGCTGTACTGCACGCAATATCGAAGGTTCGCTTAAGGCTCATGCCTTACCTTCCTTCGTGAGCACTCGAACGTAAAAATCGCTCAGGCCAGTCACGATCCGTTCACGAGAGAAACGCTGCAATGCGCGCGCACGCGCTGCATGCCCCATTGCCGAGCGCATTTCATGGTTGTCCAGCAGCGTCTGCAAGGCAGCCACCAGCTCCGTCACATTTGCCGGGAGAACCAGCAAGCCGGACTCCCCTTCCGCCACAGCATCGGTAAGCCCGTAGATCCGTGTAGCCACCGATGGCACGCCGGCTGCCGCGGCTTCGAGCACCGAGCTGCCAAATCCCTCGCGATAACTGGGCAAGCAGAAAATGTCCGCTGCGGCCATGTAGGATTCGGGCTCCCGGGTAAACCCCTGAAAATGCAGGCGCTCGCCCAGGCAACCGGCTACCGAACGAATATGCTCGGTCATCCCCCCCTCATCAGGCCCCACTATCAGCCAGTGAAGTTCGGGAAACCGTTCATCCAGTCGCAGCATCGCCTGGGCCATTTCGCGCAGCCCCTTGTCCACGTTCAATCGCCCGAGAAACAGCACTACGTAGGCATCATCAGGAATCCCGTGTTCATCGCGAACTCGCGTTCTAGCCTGTAGACAGGGACGGAAACGCTCACCATCCACGCCGCAGATGGAACCATCCCCGATGACCTCGATCCCTCCCGAGCGACAGACCTTCTCGGCAACCAGAAAGTCACGCTGTGACGGGCTGTCGGCGAGCAGGTGTGACGCTGCAGCGGCAATCATTCGATCCGCACTCTTGAGCACAAAACGTCCGACTCCCGTCCGGGTCACCCAGACCTGACCAGTGAACCAGTGCACTCGGACAGGTACTCCAGCCAACAGAGCCGCCAGCATGCCCAGCAGGCCGGCCTTCGGGGTAACGGAGTGGAC
Organism: Metapseudomonas otitidis; assembly: GCF_900111835.1. Taxonomy (GTDB): domain Bacteria; phylum Pseudomonadota; class Gammaproteobacteria; order Pseudomonadales; family Pseudomonadaceae; genus Metapseudomonas; species Metapseudomonas otitidis. The sequence goes on along the minus strand of NZ_FOJP01000008.1, from coordinate 271,780 downwards.
TACATCGAAACGGTAGCGACGGAACAGACGCACCAGCAAGAACAGCACGTTCAAATCAGCAAACGGGGCGATGTCTCTCGCCAGTGGCACATTCAGATAGGTGATCCTTCCATCCTGCGGAAGCGGCTCGACGCCAAAGTTGGAGATGACGAAGATGTCGTGATCCTCGACAAGATGCTCAATATGCAAGCTCAGGAAGGCAGAGACCGTCATGGGAACCGCGGTAATGAAGCAGAGTCGTTTACGCCCCACTGTCGCGCTCCTGAACAGCTTGAAAACGGTAGATACGATACTCGCCACACACCTCTACCTCCGATGCGGGCAGATCGTCCAGAAAGCGCTGATTCACATAGGCGGGCCAAACGAGGAGATATGCCACATTCTGCTCCTGTATGAACTGACCGACCGGAATCAGCAACCTCGGAAAAACCGGCTGCAACAGGCGAAAACCATAGCCATGTCCACCAAACGCGACGGCCTTGCCGGTGCGAAAGGCCACCACATCATGCCAATGCTGCGGTAGGCACATGACCGTGCCATCGGGCAACTCCGCCAGCCGTCGTATGGCTCGATCCAGATCCTCGTCGACCTTGAGAGTCCGGCTAGTGCGCAAAGCGCGAAAGTACGCGAACAATGCAACCCCGGACGCAATAACCGTCGCCGCACAGATCAGCAGCGAAATCCAGCTACTCGCGACGGCTTGCCAACTCAGCCCCAGCGCCAGAGCCGCAGGAAAGCTACCGTTATAGCCATAGAGATAGCCCTGCCCCAGGCAGCGCAAGGATGGAATCAGGGTTGTCATCAGCGCGAAGGCGAAAGTACAGGCCAACCACCCGAAAACCAGCAGTTGAGCCTTTTCAATGGATTGCCCCTCCCAGCAGAGGATAAGTCCAACCAACAGAATGGAAGGCATCCACGGGTTGAAGCCGACAACGAAGGTGAGGCGACGGAAAGCGGCACGCCAGCCTTTGCGATAGAACTTGGAGGGGGACTCGAACGCGGGATCGCCATATACGGGCGACTCAAGTATCGGGTTGGCTCCAATCCAGCGCCAGTTGATGAACCAGAAACGCAGGATATCCACGTGGGCACGGAACACGAAGCGATAAAAACCAGCACTCAGAATCAACGCAGCCACGACACTCAGAACCAGCAGGAACGGGAATCTCGCCTCAAGCAGCACGATCCCAGCCACGAGTGCGACGAATACAAACAACTGAGTCGTCATCTTGTGGGTCAGAAGAACCAACCCACCGAAGACGGCTGCCGGCCACCATGGAATGTCTTCCCGCAGCAGCGTCGCCACCGTGAACAGCAGAGCCGCATCGAGAAACAATGCCCCCAGGCCTCTGGGGTTCAACTGGATGTTGTATGTGATCAGGACAGGCGTCAGGGCATAAACGAGGCCTGCAACCACCGCCACCGTCCAGTCCCCACCCAATACATAGCCCGCCAGCATCACCAGCAACAAGCGCAACAAGTCCAGCAGAATCGCCATCCATCCCGCATAGCGCTCGAAGACTGCTCGCGGCAGCTTTGCCAGAAGCCATGGAAACAGGGGCGGATACCACTGCGCCTCGTCGAGCTGGAACTGCTTCAGTTGCGGCGGAAACTCCCGCTGCCGCCGCGCTCTATCGATATAGGCCCTCCAGAACCACTGATCCACACCGCCCCCATGCGGAGAAAGACGCATGGGCAGCAGCCTCAGTGCCAGAGCGAAGACAAGTACAAGCAGCGTTGACAGCAACAACATAATTGTTCCTAGTTTGACGGTCGCGCGAGCCAACTCAACAGCAGACGCTCATGAGGCTTGAGCCAAACAGGCAGAACCGCTGCAATTTCTCGCGCATCGAATATGGGTGTAAACCGGAGAAAAAGGAGCGACAGCATCAAAACCAGGCTCCCCATCAGCAAACGCAGAATCATGCCATCGAATAGGCATAACAGCAGCCCACTCGCTTGACACCAGAGTAGAACCCCCATGAAACGAGCAGAGGGACGATGACCCGGAACGGCAAAGATCACGAACAGCCATTGCAGGATCATGTAAGAAGACACCACCCCAAAAGCTGACCCGCTCACACCGATCAGCGGCAGCAGGGATGCCGAAATAGCGGCATTCACCAGCAGTTTCACCAGAAAGAAAACGAAGGTAGAAATCAGCAGTCGCCCCTGCAAAAAGTAGACGATGCCGAAGAGGTGCTGAGCGATCGCCCCGGGAACCACGGCAAGCATGATGCCGAGCAAAGAGGCTGATGCAATGAACTCATCGCCCACCAATAGCAGAAAGATGCCGGGCAACACCGCCAGGGGAATCAGGATCAACATCCCCCACGCCAATGCGAAACGAGGCGCATCACGCGCCACCAAAAGATCAACGGCAACCGCCCCCTGCTTTTCGAAATGCTGGACGGCACGCGGCAGCAAGACGGAAACCAATGCAGTTGGCAAACCGATCAGGATAAGGAGGTACTGATAAGCTGGATGAAAAAGACCGACCTCATACTCGCCATGAAAATGGCGGATGAGAAAGTAGTCGCACCACTCAGCCAGATAACCGACCAGGAAGCCCGGAACCAAGGGAATGGCGAAAGCCATCAGCGATGGCAGCCTTGACCAGTCGAGTGAGCGCAGACGCGGGCGAAACCCGGCACAACGCAGCTCCCAAACCAACCACAAGAGCCAACCGCCTGCCATGGCGCCCAACAGGAGTTGAAGCTGCTCCGAGAACGTTGCCCCTCGCAATATGGGCGTCAACGCCAGCACTGCGATCGCGCCGATGAGCACGAGGTCGGCAGCGATGGGAGCCCAAGCCAGATGCGCAAAACGTTCGCAAACCTGCTGCAGGCTTTGAGTTTCGGCCATGCACCAGAATACCAGCATCGCAGGCAGCACATGGGTTCCACCACTATCGATGCCAAAGAAACGCTGTTGCCAATCGAAGGGATTTACGAACAACAGGATTACCGCGAGCAGGGCTCCAGCGGCGAGCAAGGGTAGACGGGCACTTAGGATCGAGTTCAACGAGCCGGAGTCCAGCCACTCCATCCGCCCGAAACGCTGAGTGATAGACTGCGTCCAATGCAGCAAGAGCTGGTTCATCAACATCCCGGCAGCCAGGATCATCGACCAGCTACCCAAGCCCTCAGGCCCAAGCACTCGCGCCAACAAGGCTGAGATCAACAACCATAGTGGCGCGCGAAGCATCTTACCCACGAGCAGGTTCAAAACGCCCAGACCAGCCCTCCTGTTGACCATCAAGCTCCCCAATGCATCCGCCGACGCAGACATAGCCTCCCTTAACGCCTAGGGAAGGCGCTCACTGACTGACGCCGATGACGCGGCAAGGCGTTCCGAAAGCCTTGCTACCAGCAGGGATATCCTTGAGTACCAGGCTGTTTGCCCCGATGACGCTTCCATCTCCGATGGTAACGCCTTTGGCGATGACGGTATTTGGACCGATGTAGCAGTTGGATCCGATTCTTGTCGGCGCAGTGACGATAGGTGCCTTACCCCCGCTCAGTGAGCGCTCCACCGTATCGTGTGTATATATCTGCACACCAGCCGAGATCGAGCAATGACTACCAATCTCAAGCCCGCCACCAGAGCCATCGAGAATAGTGAAAGGGCCAATCCAGGTATGCTCACCTACCCTCACGCTTCCAAAAACGATGCTGCTGTCGTAGATCGACGTCCCCTCGCCGAAACCGAGCTCCCTGGCCTTTTCCCAGCGATCCACCACATAGTCACCAAGCGGCAGGGTACGAGCGAACTTCTCGTTCACCTCACGGCGACGTGACAGCCAAAAGGCCCTGAGCTCGCTCAACAAGGCAAGCATCGTCTATACCCTCTCACCGCTCAGCACGTGCGATAACACCATCACTATCTGCTGAACGTCCTCCTGACTCATTCGCTCGTACAAGGGTAACGCCAGACCCTTGGCATATAGAGCCGAACCAGACACCGAAGGGACTTGCGGCTCGCCATATATGCCAATACAGGCCAGGCTCTGCGCACCAAGGTTCGCCTCGACGCCTCGCTCACGCAGCTTCACTATGACCTCATCGCGGTTGCTGGTCGCCCCCAGAACCACCATGAAGGTTTGCCAGCTATGGCCACTGAGCATGTCCGGCAACGCAAGGATTCCGGCCTTTTCCAGAGGGGCCAGAAGCTCTAGGTAGGCGCGGGCAAGCTGTGCTCGCCGGCCAATCCACTCATCCAGCAGCGGCAACTGAGCTCGCCCGAGAGCAGCCTGGAAGTTGGTCATCCGATAGTTGGTAGCAGGTTCGAAGAACTCCATGCCGGATGCTGTTCGCTCCATGCCATGGTTGCGCAGACGGCGCATGCGACCTGCCAAAGCCGCGTTGCTTGTCGCGATCGCCCCCCCTTCACCCGTTGTCAGCGTCTTGCGCGGGTGGAACGAGAAGCAACCGACGTCTCCCAGGGTGCCGGCCTTGTGCTCACCTTGTCGAGCACCCAGTGCACATGCCGCATCCTCAACCACGGTCAGCCCATGCTCCCTGGCAATACGGTTGATTTCGCCCATATCGGCGACGCAACCGAACTCGTGCACCGGCATTACCGCTCGTAGCCGCTCAGGGCCTTCCCAGCCCTGGACGACACACTCTAGCTGCACCGTATCCAGAGTATAGGTCCCCGGAACGACATCGACGATGACCGGCCTGGCGCCTGTCAGAGCCACAACGTTGGCAGTGGCCGGGAAGGTGAAATCTGGAACGATGACAGCATCTCCAGCACCGATATCGAGGGCCTGCAGGGCTACGTGCAATGCCGCAGTACCAGAGGATACAAGAACGACATCACTGCAACCCAGATAGGCTGCCAGCTCTCGCTCGAACGCTTCGCACTCCTGGCCATGCACCAGTTGCCCGGAACGCAGGACGCCGGCAACGGCAGCGATGGCCGCCTCACTGATATTGGGCTGGGACAACTTGAACATGATCAGCTCTTGAACAGATTGGAGAGTTGGGGCAAGGACGCTTCGTTCTCGGCAATCCAGGCGGCAGTACGCGCCAACCCCTCTTCCAGATCTACCTTGGCTTCGAACCCAATGAGTTCACGGGCCTTGCCGACCTTCGGAATGCGCAACTCGATGTCGGCCGACAATGCATCACGGAAGATGATCTTCGATGAGCTGCCAACGATGCGGCAAACGGCCTGGGCCAGACCGTATACGGTCGTTACTGCGCGAGAGTTACCGATATTGAACGACTCACCCACTGCGTCAGGGTGTTCCAGAGCGCAGAGCACGCCCTCGACCATATCGTCCACGTAGCACCACGCGCGAATTTGGCTACCATCGCCAAAGATCAGGATATCTTCGTTCTTCAGCGCCTTGCGCACGAAGATCGACAGTGCTCCCTCGCCAGTCTGCCCCGGCCCATAGACGTTGAACGGACGAACCGTCACAGTCGGCAGACCATACTGCTTGAAATAGGCATGTGCCAGGTGCTCGCCTGCCAGCTTGCTCACGGCATAAGTCCAACGAGCCTCGCCAACGGCTCCCGTGACAGTCTGCTGACCTTCATCCACCTTGAAGGCATGCGAGCCGAATACTTCCGAAGTCGAGAAATCGACGAAACGCTCTACGCCACCAAGCTCCTGAGCCGCTTCCATCGCGTTGGCAGCGCCAATCATGTTGACCCGCATGGTAGTGACAGGATTGCGCACCGTTGACTCGATGCCTGCGATAGCCGCGGCATGCACGACCAGTTGAGCCCCGACCATGGCACTCTTGAGCGCCGGGTAATCCAGCACATCGCCCTGAATCTGGCGAACATTGGGGTGGTTCGCGTACGGGGAATCCTTGAGCGTGTTGCGTGTGTAGTTATCGAATACCACGATCTCGTTCTGGTCAGCCAGTCGAGAGATGAGCATGCTGGCGATGAAACCGGCGCCGCCAGTAATGAAGATTTTTTTGCCTGTGATCATTCGATAGGGCCTTGTCTTGGAACGTTGAGGGCAAAGAAGATGATGAAATCTACGCGCTAGTCACTGATCGAGGCAGATCGCTGAACAGACGAAGAAGACGTATTTCTGAAAGGCGGCATTATGAAGTTTTTTTACAGATTTCACATCACCCATCGAACACCGGGAATGCTCCAACGAGAACACAGGCATGGCCTGGAGACAGACAAAGGGGCTGACGCAACAGGCCGAACGCGCACAGAGCAAGCAAATTGGCGCTCATAGAGACGGAGCCCCTCAACAGCAAAGGCAACCGGGGAACCGCCCCCTATTCGCGACCTTGGCAGATCACCATGTTCATGAGTGCCCGATTGCCCGGCGCGCTGAAACACGTGCGCACATGCCTCCCCCCTCTCACCGGATATGATTTGTTACCCCGCAAGCCCCTGCCCCGACGTACGCGACAGGGACTTTCAACCTGGAAACTGCCAAGGCACCGGTCGAGCAGATACCGCCGCAAATGAGTGCCCAGCCCGGTTTTCCTTGAACAGAATCCATGTGCCCCTGGAACATACGACCGACGGCAGTGAGGATTTTACGAATCACACCCGCCAAGACATCCCAGTAAGGAATTGATGATCGAGCGCAGTGAAACGTCGTCGAGATAAGGATGCATGGGCAGGCTCATGACTCGCTGAGCAATGGCGTCACCTACCGGAAGACAGGCATCGACGTCGCTGACGGCAGGCTGGCGGTTCAGTGGAATGGGATAATGCACCGCGGTAGGAATTCCGGCAGCCTTGAGCCTTTCCTGAACCTGTTCGCGGTTTTCCACCTGCACCGTGTACTGAGCCCAAGCGCTGCGATTGTAATCCTCGACGAAGGGCGCGGTGACACCAGCCTCGCCCAGCAGACGAGCATACTGCCGGGCAACCAGCCCGCGCCGTTCCAGCTCACCTGGAAAGAGGTCAAGCTTTGGCAGCAGAATGGCGGCCTGCAGGGTATCGAGACGGCTGTTCACCCCGACGCGCACATGGTGATAACGCCGATCCTGGCCATGACGAGCGATCTGGCGCACTACCTTGGCCAATTCGTCATCGTTGGTGAATATTGCTCCACCATCGCCATAGCAACCCAAGGGCTTACTTGGGAAGAAGCTGGTACAGGCAATGGTGGTCAGGTTGCAGGAGCGCTTGCCCTTGTAGGTGGCACCGAAGCTCTGCGCGGCGTCCTCGATCACGGGAATGCCATGCCGGGCAGAGATAACGTTGATCGTATCGAAGTCAGCACACTGGCCATACAGCGAAACAGGAATGATCGCCTTGGTGCGCGGGGTAATGGCAGCTTCAAGCAGCGCCGGATCGAGGTTATAGGTGCGCGGATCGACATCCACGTACACCGGTTTTGCCCCTAGCAGAGCGACTGTCTCGGCTGTGGCGATATAGGTGAAGCCGGGGGTTATGACCTCATCGCCCGGGCCAATACCCAGTGCCATCTGCGCAATCTGCAGCGCGTCGGTACCATTGGCTACGCTGATGCAGTACTTGGCGCCCACAAAAGCCGCCAGTTTCTCTTCCAACTCCGCCACTTCCGGACCAAGAATATACTGGCCATGCGCCAATACGCGCTGGATATTGGCATTGATCTTTTCTTTGATCAGCGCTTGCTGAGCCTTGAGATCGATGAATTCGATCACTGCGCTTGCTCCTTTCTCACAATGCCGCCCTCAAGCACATAGCGCTCCCCAGAGTGGATGCATGGTGCACTCCCCACCCCGGTGAGCGGCAAATCCAGTTGCTCGCCATACTCGCTCATCCAGCCTATATGTCGGGCAGGAACCCCAACCATCAGTGCATAAGCCGGCACATCCTTGTTGACTACTGCGCCTGCACCTATGAAGGCGAACTCGCCAATGGTGACGCCGCAGACGATGGTGCAGTTTGCTCCCAGCGTGGCGCCCTTCCTCACCAAGGTATCGCGGTATTCGCTCTTACGTTCGATCAGAGAGCGCGGGTTGTAGACGTTGGTGAATACCATGCTCGGCCCGCAGAAGACGCCTTCCTCAAGTGTGACGTTGTCATACACCGAGACGTTGTTCTGGATCTTGCAGTGATCGCCGATCAGCACTTTGTTACCGACGAATACGTTCTGCCCCAGGGACACACCTTTGCCAATCCGAGCGCCCGGGCATACGTGAACGAAATGCCAGACGCGAGAACCTTCGCCGATCTGAGCACCCTCATCGACGATGGCGCTGGGATGCTGATAGTGGCTCATGGATTCAACCCAGCAAGCGCGCAAGGAATGGGTGATCTTCACCGTTCTGAGCGCGAGTAGCGGCCAGTGTACGGATGGTCTCCACGGTTTCCACGCAGTGGCGGGCGTCCTCGATACCATATCCATTGCCATTGAGAATGGCTTGGTAGCTGACCGTGTGCAGGTCAGTGAAACCTTCTGAGAATTCAATCTCCTGGCCATCGACCATGATTGAGCGATAAGTTGGCTTCTTGCCCCTCACAGCATCTGGAAGATCACCAGCATCGATCGAAAGGAACCAGCGTACCCGAGCATTCTCATACTCCAAGTAGCCCGCAGCTTTGTGTTCATGACTGTAGTGGACGACATTGCGCTGCAGTTTGCCAAAAATAAAATGCAGCATGTCGTAAAAGTGCACGCCGATGTTAGTGGCGACACCAAAGGATTTACGCGGGTCTCCTTTCCAGCTCTCCATATACCACTTGCCGCGCGAGGTAATGTAGGTGAGCTCTACCTCGTGCTTGTGCTCGCTCTTGCCACCCTGCACTCGATCCTTCAGGTCGATGATCGCCTGGTGGTGACGCAGTTGCAGAATGTTCCACAGGCGCTGACCGGTCTCGCGCTCGGTTAGCGCAAGGTCATCCAGCAGATGCGGGCTCGGCACCAGCGGTTTTTCACAGATCACGTCGCAGCCCAGGCGCAGGCCAGCGTTGATATGGGGATGGTGCAGGTAATTCGGGCTGCACACAGAGACGATGTCCAGCTCCTGGCCAGGCTGGCGCTTCAAGGACCAGGCATGGTCGTAGAAGCGTTCGAACTCGGTGAAGAACTCGCTCTGCGGCGACAGGCTGTCGATGATTCCGACCGAGTCATTGATGTCATAGGCGCTCACCAGCTCGTTGCCAGTGTCCTTGATGGCGCGCATGTGCCGCGGCGCAATGTAGCCGGCAGCACCAACTAGGGCGAAACGCTTCATGGATCTACTCCAAACAGCTGCGCACCGGCGTACCGAGGCAGCATGACTACAAAATCAGGCTTTGACGATGTGGGTTTCCGGCGCGCGGTACTTGCCGCGGCTATCGACCAGCAGGCGGGCGTGCTCACGAATCAGTTCGTAATCGAAACGCGCGTGGTCAGTCGCCAACACCACCGCATCGAAGGACGCCAGATTCTCCGCTGTCAGCACCTCGCTGCTCAATTCGAAATGGTGTTCGCGCATCTTCGGAAAGACCGGGACATGCGGGTCGCTATAGGCCACGATACCGCCCTTAGCCTCGATAAGTTCCATAATCTCCACCGACGGAGATTCGCGCATGTCGTCGACGTTCTTCTTGTATGCAATGCCCAACACCAGGACACGACTGCCTTTCAGGGCCTTGCCGCGATCGTTAAGGCCATCCATCAGCTTACCTACCACGTATTCCGGCATCGCCCGGTTCACTTCACCCGACAGTTCGATGAAGCGGGTGTGCAGACCATACTCGCGGGCCTTCCAAGTCAGGTAGAAAGGGTCTATCGGGATGCAATGGCCGCCCAGCCCCGGGCCCGGATAGTAGGCGGTGAAGCCGAACGGTTTGGTCGCTGCCGCATCCACTACCTCGAAGATGTCGATGCCCATGCGATCGGCCACGATCTTCATTTCATTAACCAGGCCTATGTTCACCGCCCGATGAATGTTTTCCAGTAGCTTGGTCATCTCCGCCGCTTTGGTGGAGCTCACCGGCACAACGCGATCGATCGCCTGTTCGTACAGCGCCACACCGACCTCAAGGCAGGCGGGAGTTTGGCCACCGATCACCTTGGGGATGGTGTTCGTCTCGAAATCAGGGTTACCTGGATCCTCGCGCTCCGGCGAATAGACAAGGAAGATGTCTTCACCGACCTTGAGCCCACCTTCTTCCACACGCGGGAGCAGCTCTTCTTCAGTAGTGCCTGGATAGGTCGTACTCTCCAGCGACACGACCTGGCCCGCACGCAGATATTGCTTGAGCGCATCGGTGGTGTTGATCACGAAGCTCATGTCCGGCTCGCGATATTTGTTCAGGGGGGTCGGCACGCAGAGAATCAACGCATCACATTCGGCAGCACGGGAAAAATCTGTCGTCGCCTCAAAACCTGAATCACGCGCTTGGGCGATCTTTCCCGCAGGGATGTGCTCAATATAGCTCTGCCCAATATTGAGCTTCGCAACCTTTGTATTGTCGATGTCGATACCTAGCACACGATAACCGATCGCGCTGTAGCGAAGCATCAGCGGCAGGCCTACGTACCCAAGACCGACTATGCCGATAATGGCCCCTTTCTCCTTGAACTTGGCGACACTAGCCAGACGAATCTGATTTGACATCAAATCAACTCCAAAAATTTTATCTCGTGATCGCACGATAGAAGCCAAGCTACGGGCTTCGCCTATAGGCGAAGCCCGTGAGGGGAAAGCGGCATTTTAGTAATTATTCAGAAATACCGATAGCCACCAGAACTAGCAAGCCACTGGCTAGAATCGGTACACACCCAGATATGTAAAAAGCAAGAAGAGACAAAGAGGGCACGCAGGAGAGTTATTCTTCCTCGTTCACCCGATCCCGCAACTCCTTGCCCGGCTTGAAGTGGGGCACGAACTTCCCATCCAGGCGAACCGACTCACCAGTCTTAGGGTTGCGCCCTGTGCGAGGCGCACGAAAGTGCAGAGAGAAACTACCGAAGCCACGTATCTCGATACGATCCCCCGTGGCCAGTGCCTGGGACATCTGCTCGAGCATAGTCTTGATGGCAAGCTCCACGTCTTTCGAGGAAAGCTGGCCTTGATGGGTAACGATTCGTTCGATCAACTCCGACTTGGTCATGGTTTTCCCTTCTATATCAAGCGGCTAGATCAGCTCTAACGTTTTTAGCATGACCATGAAGCCTTGAACAGTCCCAAGAACCAAGAGTAAAACTCGAACAACAAAAAGGGCGGCCTAGGCCGCCCTTCTTGCTGGGGAAATCAGGACTTAGCCCTGGCTCTCCATCTGCGCACGAATCAGATCACCAATGGTGGTCGGACCAGTGCTCTCGGATTCCTGCTTGCGCAGTTCCTTCATTGCGTCTTTCTCGTCGTCCACGTCCTTCGACTTGATGGACAGGCTGATAACGCGGCTCTTACGGTCGATGCTGATGATCTTGGCTTCGACTTCTTCGCCTTCCTTCAGCACGTTGCGGGCATCTTCAACGCGATCGCGGCTGATTTCGGAGGCTTTCAGGATGCCTTCGATATCGTTGCCAAGGGAGATTACAGCGCCTTTGGCATCAACTTCCTTGACGGTACCACGGACGATGCTGCCCTTCTCGTTCAGGGATGCGTAGTTGGAGAACGGATCGTCTTCCAGCTGTTTGATGCCCAGGGAGATGCGCTCGCGCTCCGGATCAACGGAGAGGATAACGGTTTCCAGCTCGTCGCCCTTCTTGAAGCGGCGTACGGCTTCTTCGCCAACTTCGTTCCAAGAGATGTCGGAGAGATGAACCAGACCGTCGATACCACCTTCCAGGCCGATGAAGATACCGAAATCGGTGATCGACTTGATGGTGCCGGAGATCTTGTCGCCCTTGTTGAAGCGGCTGGAGAAATCTTCCCACGGGTTGGATTTGCACTGCTTGATACCCAGGGAGATACGACGACGCTCTTCGTCGATATCCAGGACCTGAACTTCCACTTCGTCGCCGACCTGAACGACCTTGGACGGGTGGATGTTCTTGTTGGTCCAATCCATCTCGGACACGTGCACCAGGCCTTCTACACCTTCTTCCAGCTCGGCGAAGCAGCCGTAGTCGGTCAGGTTGGTAACGCGAGCCATGACGCGGGTGCCTTCCGGGTAACGGGCCTTGATGGCAACCCACGGATCTTCGCCCAGTTGCTTCAGACCCAGGGAGACGCGGTTGCGCTCGCGGTCGAACTTCAGGACCTTGACGTCGATCTCGTCACCAACGTTGACGATCTCGGACGGATGCTTGATGCGCTTCCACGCCATGTCGGTGATGTGCAGCAAGCCATCTACGCCGCCCAGGTCAACGAACGCACCGTAGTCGGTGAGGTTCTTGACGATACCCTTGACTTGCTGACCTTCCTGCAGGGATTCCAGCAGCGCTTCGCGCTCGGCGCTGTTCTCGGCTTCGAGGACGCTACGACGGGAAACGACAACGTTGTTGCGCTTCTGGTCCAGCTTGATGACCTTGAACTCGAGCTCTTTGCCTTCCAGGTGAGTGGTATCACGCACCGGACGCACATCAACCAGGGAACCCGGCAGGAACGCACGGATGCCATTGACGTCGACAGTGAAGCCACCTTTGACCTTGCCGTTGATAACGCCCTTGACCACTTCTTCGGCAGCGAAAGCCGCTTCCAGAACAATCCAAGACTCGGCGCGCTTGGCTTTCTCGCGGGACAGCTTGGTTTCGCCGAAGCCGTCTTCCACAGCATCGAGCGCAACGTGCACTTCGTCACCGACCTTGATGGTCAGCTCGCCCTGCTCGTTGTAGAACTGCTCGACCGGGATGACACCCTCGGACTTCAGGCCAGCATGGACGGTGACCCAGTCACCATCGATGTCGACCACGATGCCGGTGATGATCGCACCGGGCTGCATGTCGAGGGATTTCAGGCTTTCTTCAAAAAGTTCTGCAAAGCTTTCGCTCATGTTGATTCCTGTTGATCAAGGGCGAGAATTCGCCCAAAGCCACACTCCAGACAATGTGGGTTTGTTCATATAAAAAGAGTCTTGCGGGGCTTTAGACTGGTCTTCCCGCATGCCTCTCTGGGTTACCCGGCGAGATCGCGAGCTGCGACCTCACTGAGAATACGTTCCAGCACCTGCTCGATCGAGAGATCGGTGGAATCCAGCAGGATCGCATCGGGCGCCGGCTTAAGCGGAGCCACCGCACGCTGCGTATCACGCTCGTCACGTGCGATTATCTCGTCAAGTAGACTCGGCAGATTAACATCCTCGCCTTTGCCCTTCAACTGGAGATAACGGCGTCGCGCCCGCTCCTCGGCGCTTGCAGTCAGGAATATCTTGAGTGGCGCATCGGGAAATACGACGGTTCCCATATCACGCCCGTCCGCAACAAGGCCGGGGGACTCACGGAACGCACGCTGGCGCTCCAGCAACGCATCGCGAACTGCCGGCAGGGCAGCCACCTGAGAAGCGCCCGCCCCTACCACCTCGGTTCGGATCACATTGGACACATCCTCGCCTTCGAGCACGATGCGCTCACTGCCATCCGCTGCGGAAAGGAACTGTACGTCCAGATGAGCCGCCAGAACCGTCAGCGCTTCCTCGTTGGTGAGGTCGACACCGTGGTTGCGCGCGGCAAATGCCAAGAGGCGGTAGAGCGCGCCCGAATCGAGCAGATTCCAGCCCAGGCGCCTGGCAAGCAAGCCACACAGAGTGCCTTTGCCGGATCCTCCTGGTCCGTCGACGGTTATGACAGGTACGCCACTCATCACTTGCCCTCTTCCGCTACGCGGATTCCGACCTGCGAAGCCAACCCCAGGAAGTTCGGGAAGGAGGTCGCCACGTTCGCACAGTCATGGATTCGGATCGGAGCACCAGCGCGGAGCGACGCCACCGTGAAGGACATGGCGATCCGGTGGTCGCCATGCGCCCAGACTTCACCACCACCCATCGGGCCACCCTCGATGACGATGCCGTCCGGAGTCGGCTCCGCCTTCACGCCCAGGGTCTGCAGGCCATCGGCCATGACCTGGATACGGTCGGACTCCTTGACCCGCAACTCTTCCGCACCACGTAGCACGGTACGTCCCTCGGCGCAGGCAGCCGCGACGAAGAGCACCGGGAACTCATCGATGGCCAGGGGCACCAGGTCTTCGGGAATATCAATGCCCTTGAGCTTGGCTGCCCGAACGCGGATATCGGCAACCGGTTCGCCACCCACCACGCGCTGGTTTTCCAGGGTGATGTCGCCGCCCATCAGCTTGAGGATATCGATCACCCCGGTACGGGTCGGGTTGATGCCGACATGCTCGAGCAGCAGCTCGGAACCTTCGGCGATGCTCGCCGCCACCAGGAAGAAGGCAGCCGAGGAGATATCGGCAGGCACCTCGATCTTGCAAGCCGTGAGCTTGTGCCCGCTCTCGACGCTCGCGGTATTGCCCTCCACCTTCACCGGGTAGCCAAAGCCCTGGAGCATGCGTTCGGTGTGATCACGGGTAGGAGCCGGCTCGGTAACGGCGGTCTCCCCGGCGGCATACAGACCGGCAAGCAGCAGACAGGACTTCACCTGGGCGCTGGCCATGGGCATGTCGTAGCTCATCCCGGTCAGGCGCTGGCCACCGCGGATGGTCAGCGGCGGACGCCCCTCGGGGCCGGTTTCGATCACCGCCCCCATTTCGCGGAGCGGCTTGGCCACGCGATTCATCGGGCGCTTGGAGAGAGAAGCGTCACCGGTCAGGGTGGTGTCGAACGGCTGGGCCGCCAGCAGACCGCTGAGCAGACGCATGGAAGTGCCGGAGTTGCCCAGGTAGAGGGGACCAGGCGGCGGCTTGAGGCCATGTAGGCCAACACCATGGATGGTCACACGACCATGATGAGGGCCTTCAATGACAACGCCCATGTCACGGAAGGTCTGCAGCGTCGCCAGGGCGTCCTCACCTTCGAGGAAGCCTTCCACCTCGGTGGTTCCTTCGGCCAGGGAGCCGAGCATGATCGACCGATGGGAGATGGATTTGTCGCCAGGAACGCGAATACGGCCGGAAATTTGGCCACCGGGCTGGGCAAGGTAGATCAGATCGTTATTGTGCATGGCGTCCACATAGGCCCTGCGGGCCAGGATTTTGCTGAAATGCTCGCGGGCGAAGCGGGCGCGGGTGAACACGCCCAGCAACTCATGCCCATCCCCAGCGTCGACCGCAGCGCGCAGCGCGTCGAGGTCGGCGCGAAATACGTCCAGGATCCGCAGCACGGCCTCGCGATTGGCGAGGAAGATGTCGTGCCACATCACCGGATCACTGCCGGCGATCCGCGTGAAATCACGGAAGCCGCCGGCGGCGTAACGGAAAATCTCCAGGTTCTCGCTGCGCTTGCCGAGCGAATCGACCAGGCCAAACGCCAGCAGGTGCGGCAAATGACTGGTCGCAGCGAGCACCTCGTCGTGGTGCTCGACATCCATGTGCTCGACATCGGCGCCCAAGGCCCGCCAAAGCTGGTCGACCTGCTCCAGGGCTGCCGGGTCGGTATTCTCTGCCGGCGTGAGAATCACCTTGTGACGACGGAACAGACCCGCGTTGGCCGCCTCCACCCCGCTCTTCTCCGACCCCGCGATGGGGTGACCGGGGACGAAACGCGCCGGCATCTGGCCGAACGCCACACGTGCAGCGCGCACCACATTGCCCTTGGCGCTTCCCACATCGGTCAGCACGGCCTTTCCAAGGTCGAGCGCGGCCAACTGCCCCAGCAGCTTCTCCATGGCCAGTATCGGCACCGCCAACTGGATCACTTCAGCCCCGCGACAGGCGGCATCCAGATCGCTCTCGCAGCGATCCACCACCCCCGTCTCGACGGCGATGCGGCAGGACTCCGGGTCCTTGTCCACACCCACTACCTCGGCGAACACACCCTTCTCGCGCAAACCCTTGGCGAAAGACCCACCAATGAGACCGAGCCCAATCACCACCAGGCGCCCGAAGATAGGACCACCCCGTTGCAGGGTCATGACATCAGGCACGGGCGAGCACCTTGGCCAGCGCCTCCAGGCAACGGGCGTTTTCCGCCGGCAGACCGATGGAGACACGCAAGAAGGTGGGCATGCCATAGCTCCCCACCGGGCGAAGGATCACACCCTCGCGCAGCAAGGCGGCATTGATAGGGGCAGCGTCACGACCGAAGTCGACAGCGATGAAGTTGCCTTTGGAAGGAATCCACGTCAGACCCAAGGCACGGAACCCCTCTTCCAACTGAAACATGCCGGCATCGTTGATGCGGCGGCTTTCAGCAAGGTAATCAGCATCGTCCAGCGCTGCACAGGCCGCTGCCAGGGCCAGGCTGTTGACGTTGAAGGGCTGGCGCACGCGGTTCAGCACATCGGCCACCTGGGCGCTGGAAAGACCGTAGCCGACCCGCAGGGACGCCAGGCCATAGGCCTTGGAGAACGTCCGCGAGACCAGCAGGTTCGGGTATCGCGCCAGGTAATCGAGACCATCGGGCAACTCGTCACCCTCGGCATACTCGATGTAGGCCTCGTCCAACACCACCAGAACGTTTTCCGGCACCTGGGCGAGGAAGCTCTCCAGGGCAGCCGGACCGAACCAGGTACCGGTGGGGTTGTTGGGGTTGGCTATGAAGACGACGCGGGTGTTGGCGTCGATGGCCGCCAGCATGGCCGGCAGGTCATGGCCAAAATCCCGGGCCGGAACCACCTTGCCGACAGCCCCCACGGCCTGGGTGGCGATGGGATAGACGGCAAAGGCGTACTCGCTGAAAACCGCATTCAAGCCAGGCGCCAGGTAGGCCCGGGCCACCAGATCGAGAATGTCGTTGGAGCCATTGCCGAGGGTCACCTGGGCCGGCGTGACGCCGCAGCGTTCGGCCAGGCGGCGCTTCAGCTCGAAGCCGTTGCCATCGGGGTAGCGGGTCAGCTCGGCCAGCTCGGCACGAATGGCCTCGAGAGCCTTGGGGCTCGGGCCGAGCGGATTCTCGTTACTGGCCAGCTTGACGATGCCGGACGGGTCGAGGTCGAGCTCGCGGGCCAACTCATCCACCGGCTTGCCGGGCACATAGGGTGAAAGTTTCTGCACGCCCGGCTGGGCAAGGGCAAGGAAATCACAGGACATAGCTGCACGCCTCAAGCTTTGGACCACAAGCCGGAAGCCACGCGCCGGATCTGTTCAGCAAGAGGCTAGCGGCCTGTGACCGTCGATTCAGAGAACCGCTTTGGGATAGGAACCGAGCACCTTCAGCGCCACGGCCTCCTGGTTGATCTTCTCCAGCACGTCCTTGATCAGCGGATCGCGGTGGTGGCCCACGAAGTCGATGAAGAAAACGTAGGTCCACTTGCCACTGCGGGACGGGCGGGTCTCGATGCGGGTCAGGTCGATGCCGTTGTTGTGGAACGGCACCAGGAGCTCGTGGAGCGCCCCCGGCTTGTTGCGCATGGATACGATGACCGAGGTCTTGTCGTCGCCGGTGGGCGGCACTTCCTGGTTACCGATGATGAGGAAACGCGTGGAGTTGTCCGGGCGGTCCTCGATCTTCTCGCACAGCTTGGTCAGGCCGTAGAGGCTGGCCGCCATGTCGCCGGCAATGGCGGCGGAGTTCCACTCGCTCTTCACCCGCTTGGCCGCATCGGCATTGCTCGAAACCGCCACGCGCTCGACGTTGGGGTAGTGAGCATCCAACCACTTGCGGCACTGCGCCAGGGACTGGGCGTGGGAGTAGATGCGGGTGATGTTGTCGGTCTTGGTGTTCTCCCCCACCAGCAGGTGATGGTGGATGCGCAGCTCAACTTCACCGCAGATCACCATGTCGTGCTCGAGGAAGCTGTCCAGGGTGTGGTTGACCGCACCCTCGGTGGAGTTCTCCACCGGCACGACACCGAAGTTGACTGCACCTGCAGCCACCTCGCGGAACACCTCGTCGATGGCGGCCATCGGCGAGCTGATCACCGCATGGCCGAAATGCTTGAGAGCAGCCGCCTGGGTGAAGGTGCCTTCCGGCCCCAGGTACGCCACCTTGAGGGGCTGCTCCAGGGCTAGGCAGGAGGACATGATCTCGCGGAACAGCCGCGCCATTTCCTCGTTGTCCAGCGGACCCTGGTTGCGCTCCATGATGTGCTTGAGCACCCAGGCCTCGCGCTCGGGGCGGTAGAAGACCGGCTTCTCGCCCTCCGGCAGGGACGCCATCTTCACCCGCGCCACATCCTGGGCGCAGCGGGCACGCTCGCTGATCAGCTCGAGGATCTTCTCGTCAAGGCTGTCGATGCGCAGACGCAGGGCCTTCAGTTCCTGGTCGGACATCACGCGCGCTCCTTCTCGAACTCCGCCATGTAGGCCACCAGGGCCTCGACCGCATCCAGGCCCACGGCGTTGTAGATGGAGGCACGCATGCCGCCTACGGAGCGATGGCCCTTGAGGTTGAGCAGGCCACGAGCATCGGCGCCGGCGAGGAAGTCCTTGTCCAGGCGCTCGTCAGCCAGGCGGAACGGTACGTTCATCCAGGAGCGGGCATTGTGCGCGATGGGGTTGGTGTAGAAGTCGCTCTTATCGATGTAACCGTAGAGCAGGTCCTTCTTGGCCTTGTTGCGTGCCTCCATGGCCTTGACGCCGCCCTGCTCCTTCAGCCACTCGAACACCAGGCCCGAGAGGTACCAGGAGAAGGTCGCCGGCGTGTTGTACATGGAGCCGTTATCGGCCGCGATCTTGTAGTTGAGCATGGTCGGGCAGGACGAACGGGCACGGCCCAGCAGGTCCTCGCGCACGATCACCACCACCAGGCCGCTGGGACCGATGTTCTTCTGCGCGCCGGCATAGATCAGGCCGAAACGGGAAACGTCCAGCGGGCGGGAAAGAATGTCGGACGACATGTCCACTACCAGCGGTACGTCGCCAACCTCCGGGATCCAGTCGAACTGCAGGCCGCCGATGGTTTCGTTGGAGGCGTAGTGCAGGTAGGCCGCATCCTTGGACAGCTGCCACTCGTTCTGGCCAGGGATGGCGAAATAGTCGTAGCCCTTGGCGCTGGCGGCGACGTTGACGCGACCGAAGCGGCTGGCCTCTTCAATGCTCTTCTTCGACCAGATGCCGGTCTCGACGTAGTCGGCCACGCCGTTCTCGGGCAGCAGGTTCAGCGGGATCTCGGCGAACTGCTGGCTGGCGCCGCCCTGGAGGAACAGCACCTTGTAATTGGAGGGAATGGACAGGAGGTCGCGAAGATCCTGCTCGGCCTTCTCGGCAATGGCCACGTAGTCATCGCTGCGATGGCTCATCTCCATCACGGACAGGCCCTTGCCCTGCCAATCGAGGAGTTCGGCCTGGGCACGTTGCAGTACAGCGTCCGGAAGCGCGGCGGGGCCGGCGCAGAAGTTATAGGCTCGCTTGCTCACATCCATTCTCACTGGGTAGCGCGAGGGCACTGGCGCCCTCGCAGGTTTTTCTTCTACCGAACGGACGGGCCGGCGAAGGCCCGCCCTTGCCACAGTTACTCGTCAGCGACCTGCTCGGCGTCGCCCTCGACGCCCTCAACCGCGGCCACAGCCTCGTCATCGTGGCCTTCGATCACGTCGTCCTCGCCATCGTCGGAAAGCTCCTGGACGCGCTCGAGCCCGACCAGCGTCTCATCCTTGGCGAGCTTGATCAGGGTCACGCCCTGGGTGTTACGCCCGGAGCTGGAGACTTCGTCGACGCGGGTACGTACCAGGGTGCCCTGGTCGGAGATCAGCATGATTTCCTCGCCGTCCTGCACCTGGATGGCGCCGACCAGCTTGCCGTTGCGCTCGTTGGAAACCATGGCAATGACGCCCTGGCCACCGCGCCCACGGCGGGGGAACTCACCCAGGCGAGTGCGCTTGCCGTACCCGCGCTCGGAGGCGGTCAGGATCTGCGCATTGGCTTCCGGGATCAGCATGGAGATCAGGCGCTGGCCTTCCGGCAGGCGCATGCCGCGCACGCCACGGGCATTGCGGCCCATGATGCGCACGAGTTTTTCCTTGAAGCGGATGACCTTGCCACCATCGGAGAACAGCATGACTTCCTTGGCGCCGTCGGTAATGGCCGCCGCGATCAGGGTGTCACCCTCTTCCAGCTTCAGCGCGATCAGACCGGCACTGCGCGGACGGCTGAATTGCACCAGCGGGGTCTTCTTCACGGTGCCGAAGGCGGTGGCCATGAAGATGTAGGCGCCGGTGGGCTCGTCGTTGGCCAGCTCGGTCTCGCCATCGTCAGCGCCTTCACTGGCGGCTTCCGGCTCGACCACTTCGCCCTCGATCACCACACCATCGGCTTCGTCCAGATCCTCGTCGCGGCCGCTCTGCTGCAGCGCTTCCAGGTCGATCTGGAGCATCGCGGTGATGCGCTCGCCTTCGTCCAGCGGCAGCAGGTTCACCAGCGGGCGACCACGCGCGGTACGGGACGCCTCGGGAATCTCGAAGGTACGCAGCCAGTAGACCTTGCCCTTGCTGGAGAACAGCAGCAGGGTCGCATGGCTGTTGGCGACCAGCAGGTGCTCGATGTAGTCCTCGTCCTTCACACCCGTGGCGGACTTGCCCTTGCCGCCACGGCGCTGGGCCTGGTAGACGGCCAGCGGCTGGGACTTGGCGTAGCCGCCATGGGAAATGGTGACGACGCGCTCTTCCTCGGTGATCAGGTCAGCGATGGTCAAGTCGACCTGGGACGCGACGATCTGGGTGCGACGGGCATCGCCGAACTCGGCCTTCACCTTTTCCAGCTCTTCGCGGATGACTTCCATCAGGCGCTCGGGGTTGGTGAGGATACGGATCAGCTCGCCGATCAGGTTGAGGATTTCCTGGTACTCGGACAGGAGCTTCTCGTGCTCCAGGCCGGTCAGGCGGTGCAGGCGCAGTTCGAGAATGGCCTGGGCCTGCTCGGGGGACAGGTAGTACTTGCCATCGAGCAGGCCGTATTGCGGCTCCAGGTCTTCGGGGCGGCAGGCATCGGCACCGGCACGCTCGACCATGGCTTCCACGGCGCTGGATTCCCAGGCGGTGGCGATCAGGCGCTCCTTGGCTTCGGCCGGGGTCGGCGAGGCCTTGATCAGCTCGATCACCGGGTCGATGTTGGACAGCGCAACAGCCTGGCCTTCGAGGATGTGCCCACGTTCACGCGCCTTGCGCAGCTCGTAGACGGTACGGCGGGTCACCACTTCACGGCGGTGACGGATGAAGACCTCGAGCATGTCCTTGAGGTTCATCGTGCGCGGCTGGCCATCCACCAGCGCCACGGCGTTGATGCCGAAGACGCTCTGCATCTGGGTCTGGGCGTAGAGGTTGTTCAGCACCACCTCGCCCACTTCTCCACGACGCAGCTCGATCACCACGCGCATGCCGTCCTTGTCGGACTCGTCACGCAGCTCGGTGATGCCCTCGATCTTCTTCTCCTTGACCAGCTCGGCGATCTTCTCGATCAGACGCGCCTTGTTCAACTGGTAAGGCAGCTCGGTGACGACGATCTGCTGGCGACCGCCACCCTTCTCCATGTCCTCGATCTCGGCGCGGGCACGGATGTAGATACGGCCACGACCGGTGCGGTAGGCCTCGATGATCCCGGCACGACCGTTGATGATGCCGGCGGTGGGGAAGTCGGGACCCGGGATGTACTTCATCAGGTCATCGACGGAGAGCTCCGGGTTCTCCATCAGTGCCAGGCAGCCGTCGATGACCTCGCCCAGGTTGTGGGGCGGGATGTTGGTCGCCATGCCCACGGCAATACCGCTGGAACCGTTGACCAGCAGGTTCGGGATCTTGGTGGGCATGACCGCCGGGATCTGCTCGGTGCCGTCGTAGTTGGGCACCCAGTCCACGGTTTCCTTGTCCAGGTCGGCCAGCAGCTCGTGGGCCAGCTTGGCCATGCGCACTTCGGTGTAACGCATGGCGGCCGCGTTATCGCCGTCCACCGAACCGAAGTTGCCCTGGCCGTCCACCAGCATGTAGCGCAGGGAGAAAGGCTGGGCCATGCGCACGATGGTGTCGTACACGGCGGTATCACCGTGGGGGTGGTACTTACCGATCACGTCGCCGACCACACGGGCCGACTTCTTGTAGGGCTTGTTCCAGTCGTTGCCCAGCTCGCTCATGGCAAAGAGGACGCGACGGTGGACCGGCTTCAACCCGTCACGCGCGTCCGGCAGGGCGCGACCGACGATCACGCTCATCGCGTAATCGAGGTAGGACTGTTTCAGCTCGTCTTCGATATTGACCGGGAGGATTTCTTTGGCCAGTTCACCCATGAGAAGCCTGATTCCTTTTTCTGATGAAACCCCGCGCCATCCATCCTGGACGAGGCGGGATCCGCCGCCCGGCCAGCACCAGGACGACACGAAAAATCAAAGAGTTACGCCGGGGTCGCGTGGATGCAGCCGCCCCGGCGAAGGGAAGCGCTAGAACTGGCGGAGATTACCACAATCCCCACCCGGCAGGCAGCCCCGCCGGGCGTGGGCAAAACGCCTCAGTGCAGGCGCTTGCGGCACATCAGCTGGGCCATTTTCTCGGCATCGGGGCGCTCGACGATGCCGCGCTCGGTCACGATGACATCGATCAGATCGGCCGGCGTCACGTCGAATACCGGATTGACGGCCTCGACATCCGCCGCAATGCGCACCCCACCCACTTCCAGCAGCTCACTGCCGGCACGCTCCTCGATCGGGATGTCCTCGCCGCTTTCCAGCCCCATGTCGATGGTGGAACTGGGCGCCACCACCATGAAACGCACGCCGTGGTGCATTGCACACACAGCCAGCTGGTAGGTGCCGATCTTGTTGGCCACATCACCATTGGCCGTGATGCGATCCGCCCCGACGATCACCCAGGTGATGCCACCCACCTTCATCAGGTGCGCGGCCGCCGAATCGGCGTTCAGGCGCACCGGCACGCCCTCGTTCACCAGCTCCCAGGCCGTCAGGCGGGCGCCCTGCAACCAGGGACGGGTCTCATCGGCGTAGACCCGCTCCACCAGCCCTTCCAGGTGAGCCGCTCGAATAACCCCCAGGGCCGTACCGAAACCACCGGTCGCCAGGGCACCGGCATTGCAGTGAGTGAGAAGGGCCTGGGGCGCACCCTGGTGACGCCGGATCACCTCCATGCCCAATTGCGCCATGGTCAGGTTGGCCTCGCGATCACTCTCATGGATCGCCACTGCCTCGGCCTCCAGCACCACCAGCGGATCCTCCGCATCCTTCAGGCGCTCGAGGCGATCACGCATGCGGTTCAACGCCCAGAACAGATTGACCGCCGTAGGGCGGGAGCCCGCCAGAAGCGCAAAGTCCTCCTCCAGCGACTGGCGCCAGTCACCACCGGCCGCCAACCGCTGACGCGCACCCAGCACCACGCCGTAGGCCGCACTGATGCCAATGGCCGGCGCACCGCGCACCACCATGTCACGAATGGCCTGGGCCACACCCGCAGCGGAGTCGTAGGACAGCCAGGTTTCCTCGCGCGGCAGGAGCCGTTGATCGATCAGCCGCAGGACGCCGTCCCGCCACTCGATGGCCGTGACCTTCTCGGCCGCCAACAGTCGCTCACGCATGCCACACCTCACCCCAGTCAACTTCGCGAAAAACCGCGGATTATAGCGATGCAGGGGCGGTCTGGCTTGGCTATTCGGGTATACTCCCGCGATATTTTCCGCGCCCAGGACGCGCCACCATGCCCCACGCCCGCCTCCCCCTCGACCTGCTCCTGCTGCCCACCTGGATCGTCCCGGTGGAGCCCGCCGGCGTCGTGCTTTCCCACCACGCCCTCGGGGTACGCGACGGCCGTATCGCCCTGATCGCCAAGCGCGAGGAAGCCCTGGCCCATCCGGCCCGCGAGGTCATCGAGCTGCCCGGCATGCTGCTGGCACCCGGCCTGGTGAATACCCACGGCCACGCCGCCATGTCGCTGTTCCGCGGCATCGCCGACGACCTGCCGCTGATGACCTGGCTGGAGAAGCACATCTGGCCGGCCGAGGCCCGCTGGGTCGACGAGGACTTCGTCCGCGACGGCACCGAGCTGGCCATCGCCGAGCAGATCAAGGGCGGCATCACCTGCTTCTCCGACATGTACTTCTTCCCCTCGGTGGCCAGCGAAGCCATGCACGGCGCCGGCATCAAGGCGCAGATCACCATCCCGGTGCTGGACTTCCCCATCCCCGGCGCCCACGACGCCAGCGAAGCCGTGCGCCGTGGCCTGGAGCTGTTCAGCGACCTCAAGCACCACCCCCGCCTGAAGGTCGCCTTCGGTCCCCACGCCCCCTACACCGTCAGCGACGACAAGCTGGAGAACATCCGGGTGCTGGCCGAGGAACTGGATGCAGGCATCCACATGCACGTGCAGGAAACCGCCTTCGAGGTGCAGCAGAGCCTTGAGCAGCGCGGCGAACGCCCCATGGCCCGCCTGGCTCGCCTCGGCCTGCTCGGCCCGCGCTTCCAGGCCGTGCACATGACCCAGATCAGCGATGACGACCTGGCCCTGCTGGTAGAAAGCAACACCAGCGTCATCCACTGCCCCGAATCCAACCTCAAGCTGGCCAGCGGTTTCTGCCCGGTGGAGCGGCTCTGGCTCGCGGGCGTCAACGTCGCCATCGGCACCGACGGCGCCGCCAGCAACAATGACCTCGACCTCCTGGGGGAAACCCGTACCGCCGCCCTGCTCGCCAAGGCCGTCGCCGGCTCCGCCACCGCCCTGGACGCCCACCGCGCCCTGCGCATGGCCACCCTCAACGGCGCCCGCGCGCTGGGCATGGAAGCGGACACAGGCTCCCTGGAACTGGGCAAGGCCGCCGATATGATCGCCGTCGACCTCAGCGGGCTGGCCCAGCAGCCGGTCTACGACCCGGTATCGCAACTTATCTATGCCACCGGGCGCGATCGCGTCCGGTACCTGTGGGTGGACGGCAAGCCGCTGCTGGAAGACGGCCGCCTCACCCGCCAGGACGAAGACCGCCTGATCGCCACCGCCCGCCAATGGGGCCAGCGCATCGCCGGTCACTGAATTACGTTTGATAAAGGTGTTCACCATGAGCAACGTCGATCACGCCGAAATCGCCAAGTTCGAGGCCCTCGCCCACCGCTGGTGGGACCGCGAAAGCGAGTTCAAGCCCCTGCACGACATCAACCCCCTGCGGGTCAACTGGATCGACGAGCGCGTCCACCTCGCCGGCAAGCGCGTGCTGGACGTCGGCTGCGGCGGTGGCATCCTCAGCGAAGCCATGGCCCAGCGCGGCGCCACCGTCACCGGCATCGACATGGGCGAAGCGCCTCTGGCGGTGGCCCAGCTGCACCAGCTGGAATCCGGCGTCCCGGTGGAATACCGCCGTATCACCGCCGAGGAGCTGGCAGCCGAGATGCCCGGCCAGTTCGACGTCGTCACCTGCCTGGAGATGCTCGAGCATGTGCCGGACCCCGCTTCGGTGATCCGCGCCTGCCACACCCTGGTCAAGCCTGGCGGCCAGGTGTTCTTCTCCACCATCAACCGCAACCCCAAGGCGTACCTGTTCGCCATCGTCGGCGCGGAATACATCATGAAGCTGCTGCCGCGCGGCACCCATGATTTCAAGAAGTTCATTCGCCCGTCCGAGCTGGGCGCCTGGAGCCGTGCCGCCGGCCTGGCCGTGAAGGACATCATCGGCCTGACCTACAACCCGCTCACCAAGCACTACAAGCTGGCCAACGACGTCGATGTCAACTACATGGTCCAGACCCTGCGCGAGGAGTGACGACCATGCGACTGCGAGCGGTTCTCTTCGACATGGACGGCACCCTCCTCGACTCGGCGCCGGACTTCATCGCCATCTGCCAGGCCATGCGCACCGAGCGCGGCCTGCCGCCACAGGACGAGAAATCGATCCGTGACGTGGTCTCCGGTGGCGCCCGCGCCATGGTTGCCGCCACCTTCGAAATGGACCCCGAAGCCCCCGGCTTCGAAGCCCTGCGCCTGGAGTTCCTCGAGCGCTACCAGCAACACTGCGCCGTACTCACCCGCCCGTTCGACGGCATCGAGCCCCTGCTGGCCGACATCGAGGCCGCCAAGCTCATCTGGGGCGTGGTGACCAACAAGCCGGTGCGCTTCGCCGAACCGATCATGCAGCAGCTTGGCCTGGCCCAGCGCTCGGCCGTGCTCATCTGCCCGGACCACGTCACCAACAGCAAGCCCGACCCGGAGATGCTCCACCTCGCCTGCAGCCAGCTGGGGCTGGAGCCGGCCAGCGTGCTGTTCATCGGCGACGACCTGCGTGACATCGAATCCGGTCGCGCCGCCGGGACGCGCACCGCCGCCGTGACCTACGGCTACATCCACCCCGACGACAACCCCCATCACTGGGGAGCCGACGTGGTGGTCGACCATCCGCTCGAGCTGCGCGCCGTTCTCGACCGCGCGCTCTGCAGCTGCTGACCGGCGGGGGCCTGCCACGCAGCGCCCCCATGTACCGCCTACCCATTGCCTGAAGCGAGCCTCCACAGCGCTTCGAAGGAGTTCCCGATGTTCCAGTATTCCGCCCGCCCCGACCTGCTGAAGGACCGCGTCATCCTCGTGACCGGCGCCGGACGCGGCATCGGAGCCGCCGCCGCCAAGACCTTCGCTGCCCATGGCGCCACCGTCCTGCTGCTGGGCAAGACCGAATCCCACCTCAACGAGGTGTATGACGCCATCGAAGCCGCCGGCCACCCGCAGCCGGGCGTGATCCCCTTCAACCTGGAGACCGCCCAGCCGCACCAGTTCGACGAACTGGCCGCCCTGGTGGAGCGTGAATTCGGCCGCCTCGACGGGCTGCTGCACAACGCCTCCATCCTCGGCCCGCGTACACCCATCGAGCAGTTGTCCGGCGAGAACTTCATGCGCGTCATGCAGGTGAACGTCAACGCCATGTTCATGCTCACCAGCACCCTTCTGCCCGTGCTCAAGCTCTCCAGCGACGCCTCGGTGGTGTTCACCTCCAGCAGCGTGGGACGCAAGGGGCGCGCCTACTGGGGCGCCTACGCCGTCTCCAAGTTCGCTACCGAGGGCCTGATGCAGGTCCTGGCCGACGAGCTCGACGGCATCGCCAACGTTCGCGCCAACAGCGTCAACCCGGGCGCCACCCGCACCAGCATGCGCGCCCTCGCCTACCCCGGCGAGAACCCCGCCAAGAACCCGGAACCCGAGGCCATCATGCCGGTCTACCTCTACCTCATGGGGGCGGACAGCACCGGCATCAACGGCCAGGCATTCGACGCACAGTAAGACCTTCCGGCGGCGGCCGCCCGGCCGCCGCCATCGCCCTGCCATTAAACCGGCGCGCCCCTCCGCAACAGGCATCAAATTGCCATCTCGCCCGTCAGACAACCGGCAACGCCTTGCCACCCCGCCGCCCCATAAACGCATAAGCGACTGATAGAAAAGGGGTTTACCGGGTAATGTGAAACCTGGCACGGAAATAGCCTTAGGTCGGATGTCGTCGCTCGAAGCGTCAGAGGTTTCGCCAAATGGCTCCCCACACGCCCACCAACACCATTGATTTCGATGCCGCCAAGCTCCAGCGCCTGGGCTACAACACGCCCACCCCGCTGCAGCCGCCGCGCCAGGTCACATTGCTGGAGCTGCGCCGCCAGCTGACCCTGCAACTGCAGACCAGCCTGGAAGTGGACCGCATCCTCGGCAGCTTCTTCCGCGAGGTACAGCGCCTGGTACCGCTGGACGCGCTGGCCTACGCGCACCAGGGCAGCGACCTGCGCCTGGAGTTCGGCGAGCGTGCCGCCCACTCCGCCGGCTATCGCCTGACCCATGAGGGCGAGTACCTGGGCGAGCTGGTGTTCCGCCGTCGCCAGCGCTTCGAAGAGACCGAACTGGCGCAGCTCGAATCCCTGCTGGCCTGCCTGCTGTTCCCGCTGCGCAACGCGCTGCTGTACCGCACCGCCGTGCAGTCCGCCCTGCGCGACCCGCTGACCGAGACCGGCAACCGCATCGCCATGGACCAGGCCCTGCAGCGCGAGGTCGACCTGTCGCGCCGCAACCAGCAGCCGCTGTCGGTGCTGATGCTGGACATCGACCACTTCAAGCGCATCAACGACCAGTACGGCCACGGCACCGGCGACGAAGTGCTCAAGGCCGTGGCCACCACCCTGAAAGGCCGCCTGCGCAACGTCGACATGGTGTTCCGCTACGGCGGCGAAGAATTCCTCATCCTCCTCTCCAACACCTGCCGCGAGGCCGCTGCCATGGTGGGCGAGCGCCTGCGCCTGAGCGTGATGGAGATCCAGCACCTGGTGGCCGGCCGGCCGATCGAGCTGTCCGTCAGCCTGGGCTGCGCCACGCTGCTGCCGGCCGAGTCGGTGCAAAGCTTGCTGCGCCGTGCCGACAACGCCCTCTATGTCGCCAAGCGCAACGGACGCAACCGCCTGTCCATGGCGGGCTGACACAGGCGACGGACATGAAAAAGGGGCTCATCGAGCCCCTTTTTCATTGCCTGTAACCCGGCCTCAGCGCTTGCGACCGAAGCCCGGGCGCTGGCCTTCGCCGGCCGGCGGATTGCTGCGGCGGCTCACCGGACGCTGCGGCTTGGGCTTGCGCTGCGGGCGATCGGCCACTTCCACGGCATCACCCTGGGGGCGGGCCGGGCGCTGCGGCTTGCGACCGGAGTCCTTCGGACGCTCGGCGATCGGCGTACCACGCGGCTCACCACGCCCAGCCGGACGGGGCGCGCGGGCCGGACGCTCAGCCCCTTCACCACGCGGACGGCTCGGGCGCTCGGCCTTCTCGCCACGCGGGGCGCGCACCGGACGCTCATCACCCTCACCACGGGCCGGACGCGGCGAACGCACCGGGCGCTCCGCACCTTCGCCACGGGGACGACTCGGACGCTCGGCTTTCTCGCCACGGGGCGCACGAGCCGGGCGCTCGTCCCCCTCGCTGCGGGCAGGGCGCGAGCGCGGTGCCACCGGCTTGGCGGACTTGCGCTGCATGCGCTCCAGCTTCTCGCGGGACTTAGCCTTCATGGCCGGCAGGGCCACCGGGCGCAGGCCGACTTCCTCGCTGAGGATGTCCACTTCCTGCTGGCCCATCTCACGCCAACGTCCCATGGTCAGGTCGGAGGTGATGAACACCGGGCCGAAGCGCACACGCTTCAGACGGCTCACCACCAGGCCCTGGGACTCCCACAGGCGACGCACTTCGCGGTTGCGGCCTTCCATCACCACGCAGTGGTACCAGTGGTTGAAGCCTTCACCGCCCGGAGCTTCCTGGATGTCGGTGAACTTGGCCGGGCCGTCTTCCAGCATCACGCCGTTCTTCAGGTTCTCCAGCATCTCCTCGGTGACCTCGCCGCGCACACGCACGGCGTACTCGCGGTCCATCTCGTAGGAGGGGTGCATCAGCCGGTTCGCCAGCTCACCGTCGGTGGTGAACAGCAGCAGGCCGGTGGTGTTGATGTCCAGGCGGCCGACGTTGATCCAGCGACCGGAACGCAGGCGGGGCAGGCGCTCGAAGACGGTGGGGCGGCCTTCCGGGTCGTCGCGGGTGCAGACTTCGCCTTCGGGCTTGTTGTAGATCAGCACGCGGCGGACGCTCTCGGCCTCTTCCTCGCGCTTGAGCAGGCGGCCGTCGACGCTGATGGCGTCATGGCTGTCGACCCGCTGGCCGAGGGTGGCAGCAGCGCCGTTGACCTTGACGCGGCCTTCGGTGATCCAGGCCTCGATGTCGCGGCGCGAGGCCAGCCCCATGCGGGCCAGGACCTTCTGCAGCTTTTCCCCTGCGGGGCTGTAATCGTCTTCGTTCATCTGGGCACCTCCCGGTGTATCGCTCGAAAAAGGTCGCGCATCATACGCGGCGGTAGTCACTGAGGCTAGCCAGACCTGGCCGGGCCGTCAGCCTTTGCGCCGGCCGGTCGCCTGCAGCGCCAGCAGACGCAGGTCGGCTTCGGCCAGCACCACCAAGCGCTCGCCCTTGCCCAGCTTCTTCCAGGCCTTGATCTCGCGGCGGGTGCGGCCGCAGCCCCGGCAGACATCGTCGGAAAACTGGCAGACGCCGATGCAGGGGTCCTTCATCAGGTCATCTCAGTGCAGGGTCTCGCCTTCGTCGGCGAGCGGGGTGTCCTCATCCTCCGCCTCATCGACCGGGGCGGGCTCGTCGTCAGGCGGCAGGAGGTCGTCGAAGTCGGTCTTGAGCCCCTCCTCCATGGTGTCCAGCTCAGCCAGCAGGCTACGGAAGCTGACTTCCTCGCGGGGCTCGCCGGCAGGCTCCTCGCCCAGTGCCGCGTCCGCGCGGGCCTGCAGGTCGGCCGGCACCGGCGCGTCGTCATCCAGGGCCAGCTCGGGCTCCGGCTCCAGTTCGCGCAAGGCAGCCAGGGGCGGCAGTTCGTCGAGGTTGCGCAGGTTGAAGTGATCGAGGAAGGCCTTGGTGGTGGCGAACATCGCCGGCTTGCCCGGCACGTCGCGGTAGCCCACGACGCGGATCCACTCCCGCTCCATCAGCGTCTTGACGATCTGGCTGTTCACCGTGACGCCACGGATGTCCTCGATCTCCCCCCGGGTGATGGGTTGCCGGTAGGCGATGAGTGCAAGAGTCTCCAGCAATGCGCGGGAATAGCGCTGCGGCCGCTCCTCCCAGAGGCGCCCGACCCAGGGGGCGAAGCGCTCGCGCACCTGGAGGCGGTAGCCCGAGGCCACCTCCTTCAGTTCGAATGCACGGCCATTGCAGGACTTGGCCAGCACGGCGAGGGCGTCGCGGATCTTCGACAGCTCCGGGCGCTCGGCTTCCTCGAACAGCTCAGCGATCCGCTCCAGCGACAGGGGCTTGCCCGCGGCCAGCAGAAAGGCTTCGAGCAGGGAAGCCAACTCCTTGGTGTCGTTGAGGTTCATCGGTCACTCGGCTCGGGCACGGACATGGATGGGCGCGAAGGACTCATTCTGCACCAGTTCAACCAGTTGTTCCTTGATCAGTTCGAGCACGGCCATGAAGGTGACCACCACGCCCAGGCGCCCCTCTTCCGGGGCGAACAGCTGGACGAAGGGCACGAAGCCGCCGCCCTTGAGGCGCTCCAGCACCTCGCTCATGCGCTCGCGGGTGGACAGCGCCTCGCGGGTGACCTGGTGGCTTTCGAACATGTCGGCCCGGCGCAGCACCTCGGCCATGGAGAGCAGCACTTCCTCCAGGCTCACATCGGGCAGCAGCTTGCGGGCCCGCGCCTCGGGCGCATCCACGCGCGGCACGATGAGGTCGCGCCCCACCCGGGGCAGGGTGTCCAGGCCTTCGGCGGCCTGCTTGAAGCGCTCGTACTCCTGCAGGCGGCGGATCAGCTCGGCGCGGGGATCTTCCTCTTCCTCCTCGCTCTCGCCGGAACGCGGCAACAGCATGCGCGACTTGATCTCGGCCAGCATCGCGGCCATCACCAGGTACTCGGCCGCCAGCTCCAGGCGCACCGACTTCATCAGCTCGACATAGCCCATGTACTGGCGGGTGATCTCCGCCACGGGAATGTCGAGGATGTCGATGTTCTGCTTGCGGATGAGGTAGAGCAGCAGGTCCAGCGGGCCCTCGAAGGCTTCGAGGAACACTTCCAGGGCATCCGGCGGGATATAGAGGTCGACGGGAAGCTCAGTGACCGCCTGGCCATACACCAGCGCGAACGGCAGCTCCTGCTGGGCGCCGGCCTGAGGGTCGACGCCCGTCGGCTCACCGCTCACGCGCCGGCGTCCGCCAGGAACGGAGTGGGGTCGCCACAGCCGACGCGGAAGATGCTCGGTTCGCCTTCCGACAGGTCCACCACGGTGGACGCTTCGACACCGCCGTAGCCGCCGTCGATGATCAGGTCCACGTGGTGCTCCAGCATCTGGCGCATCTCGTAGGGGTCGCTCATTGGCTGGGCCTCACCGGAGAGGATGAGCGACGCGCTCATCAGCGGCGCACCCAGTTCGGCCAGCAATGCCAGGGCGATGGGGTGGTCAGGCACCCGCAGGCCGATGGTGCGGCGTTTCGGGTGCATCAGCATCCTCGGCACCTCGCGGGTGGCGTTGAGGATGAAGGTGTAGGGGCCGGGTGTATGGGCCTTGAGCAGGCGGAACGCCGCCGTGTCGACCTTGGCGAACAGCCCGAGCTCGGAGAGGTCGCGGCAGACCAGGGTGAAGTTGTGCTTGTCGTCCAGTCGGCGCAGGCGACGGATGCGCTCCACCGCCGACTTCTCGCCGATCGCACAGCCGATGGCGTAGGAGGAGTCGGTCGGGTAGACGATCACGCCGCCGCCCCGGACGATCTCCACCGCCTGCTTGATCAGGCGGACCTGCGGATTTTCCGGGTGGACCTGGAAGAACTGGCTCACGTTGGCTCCCTGTTCAATGTGCCGTGCTGAGGCTGCCGAGGCTGGGTGCATGGTCAAAACGTGCCGCGAGGGGCGGCAGGTCCTCTGGAATCGGTCGGTACATGCCCAGCTCCGACCAGTCGCCTGGGGCGTGGAAGTCGCTGCCGGCGGAAACCAGCAGCCCGAACTCGCGAGCCAGGATGGTCAGCGTCCCCACCTGATCCGCCGGTTGCATGCCGTTGACCACTTCGATGGCGTGGCCGCCGGCACCGATGAAATCCGAAACCAGCTTGCGTCGCTTGGTTCTAGTGAAGTCGTAGTGGTAGGGATGCGCCAGGCTGATCCACGCCCCGGCAGCCCGCAGGGTCGAAACCGCGTCCGCCAGGCTCGGCCAGTGCTGCTTCACATCGCCGAGTTTGCCGGCCCCCAGCCACTTGCGAAACGCCTCGGCACGGTCGCGTACATGCCCGGCGCGCACCAGGAACTCGGCGAAGTGCGGACGGGCCGGCGCATTGCCGCTGTCGCCCAGCTCGCGCTGGATGGCCCGAGCCCCCTCCAGGGCGCCCGGCATGCCCTTGGCTGCCAGCCGTCGGTCGATCTCCTCGGCGCGGGCCCAGCGCCCGTGGTGCAGGTCCGCGATGGCGGCGGCAAGCGCCGGCGCATCGTCGCGGAAGCCGTAGCCAAGCACATGGATGGTCGCCCCACCCCAGGTGCAGGACAGCTCCACGCCGTTGATCAGCTGCATGTCCAGACGAGCGGCAGCCGCGCGAGCCTCCGGCAGCCCTTCAAGGGTGTCGTGATCGGTCAGCGCCAGCACCCGGACGCCCCGTTCGTGGGCGCGCGCCACCAGCGCGGCGGGCGCCAGGGCGCCGTCGGAGGCTGTGCTGTGACAGTGCAGATCGATGTGCATGAGGCGCGCTTTCGCTGGAGAAATGGTTTGTTATTATGCCGCCACATCCCGCTTCTGGCTGCCGCCGTGAAACAATTCATCGACTTCATCCCCCTCGTTCTCTTCTTCATCGTCTACAAGCTCGAACCCCGCGCCATCGAACTCGCCGGCCACAGCGTCATGCTGGGGGGCATCTTCAGTGCCACCGCCGTGCTCATCGCCACCTCCGTGGTGGTCTACGGCGCGCTGTTCATCAGCCAGCGCCGCCTGGAGAAAGGCCAGTGGCTGACCCTGGTGGCCTGCCTGGTGTTCGGCGGCCTGACCCTGGCCTTCCACAGCGAGACCTTCCTCAAGTGGAAGGCGCCGGTGGTCAACTGGCTGTTCGCCCTGGGCTTCGCTGCCAGCCACTTCATCGGCGACCGCCCGCTGATCCAGCGGATCATGGGCCATGCCGTGAGCCTGCCGCAGCCGATCTGGGTGCGCCTGAACCTGGCCTGGATCGTGTTCTTCCTGGTCTGTGGCTTCGCCAACCTGTTCGTGGCCTTCACCTTCCAGTCCATCTGGGTGGACTTCAAGGTCTTCGGCAGCCTGGGCATGACGCTATTGTTCCTGGTGGGCCAGGGCATCTTCCTGGCTCGTCATATGCATGATTCCGAACCGGACAAACCGCAAGAATAAGGACTCCCATGCTCTACGCGATCATTTCCACCGACGTTGCCGACTCCCTGGAGAAGCGCATGGCTTCCCGCCCCGCCCACCTCGCCCGCCTGGAGCAGCTCAAGGCGGAAGGCCGCCTGGTGCTGGCCGGCCCCCACCCGGCGGTGGACAGCAACGACCCGGGCAGCGCCGGCTTCACCGGCAGCCTGGTGGTCGCCGAGTTCGAATCCCTGAGCGCTGCCCAGACCTGGGCCGAGGCCGATCCCTTCCGCCTCGCCGGCGTCTACGGCCAGGTGGTGGTCAAGCCGTTCAAGCAGGTATTCCCCTGATCGCGGCGTTGCCGCCAGCCCCAAGGAATCCGCTCATGCGCCAGGTTCCGCTGTCCCTGCTGTTCGCCTTCGCCCTGTCCGCCGCCCTGGCCCATGCCGAAGAGCCTGTGCCCTCCGCTCCACCGCTTTCTCCGGCGGTAGAGCCGGCGCCCGTGGTGAACCCACTGGCGGCGGAGCTTGCCCAACTGACCCAGCGACTGGCCGAGAGCGAGCGGCAGCGGGAGGCCCTGGCCGCCCAGTTGGCCGACCGTGGCAACGCCAGCGAGCAGGACGGCGCGCAACTGACCCGCCTGCGCCAGGAAAACCAGCGCCTCAAGCTGCAGCTGCGTGAAGCCCAGGCCAACCGCAATCCGCCCCTCGTCAGCGAGGAACAGATGTGGTTCGCCGTGGGCGGCGGTGCCTGCCTGTTCTCCTTGCTCGCCGGCGCACTGCTGCGTGGCGGCCGCCGCCAGCCGCGCCAATGGATCAACTGAAGACGACCCCCGCGACATGAGCGAACTGCTGCTTATCGATGATGACCAGGAGCTCTGCGAGCTGCTGATCAGCTGGCTCTCCCAGGAAGGCTTCAGCGCCCGGGCGTGCCACGACGGCATCTCCGCACGCGCCGCGCTGGCAGGCCACCCCCCCGCCGCCGTGGTGCTGGACGTGATGCTGCCCGACGGCAGCGGGCTGGAGCTGCTCAAGCAATTGCGCAGCGACCACCCCGAGCTGCCCGTGGTGATGCTGTCGGCCCGGGGCGAACCCCTGGACCGCATCCTCGGCCTGGAACTGGGCGCCGACGACTACCTGGCCAAGCCCTGCGACCCCCGTGAGCTGACCGCACGCCTGCGCGCCGTGCTGCGGCGCAGCCAGGGGCCCTCGCAGTCCAGCCAGCTGGAGCTGGGCGACCTGTGCTACAGCCCGATTCGCGGCGTGGTCAGCGTGGGCGGACACGAGGTCAGCCTCACCCTCTCCGAAGGCCGTCTGCTGGAAGCCCTGCTGCGCCAGCCTGGCGAACCGCTGGACAAGCAGGAGCTGGCGCAATTGGCCCTGGGCCGCAAGCTGACCCTGTACGACCGCAGCCTGGACATGCACGTCAGCAACCTGCGCAAGAAGCTCGGCCCCCACGCCGACGGCCGCCCGCGCATCGTCGCCCTGCGCAGCCGGGGCTACTACTACGCCGTCTGACCTGCGCCCCGCCTGCACGATCCTTTACCGAAGCTTTACCCAGGGCTGACCGCCCTTGACCTTGCGCTCCCTAGACTGGGCTCATCCGGCAACCGGCCGGTTCAAGAGACAAGGAGACA
Organism: Metapseudomonas otitidis; assembly: GCF_900111835.1. Classification (GTDB taxonomy): domain Bacteria; phylum Pseudomonadota; class Gammaproteobacteria; order Pseudomonadales; family Pseudomonadaceae; genus Metapseudomonas; species Metapseudomonas otitidis. Next base: position 236,473 of record NZ_FOJP01000008.1, on the reverse strand, counting down.
GACCATGCGCAAGACTATCGCCGCCCTGCTGTTCGCAGCCGCCCTGCCCACCGTCGCCATGGCCATGCCCGAAGGCGGCCCGCGTGGCGAGCCGGGCTTCGGCGGCCCTGGTGGCCACGGTGGCCCGCACCTGTTCAAGGAACTGGACCTGACCCGCGAGCAGCGCCAGAAGGTCGGCAAGCTGATGGGCGAAAGCATGAAGGCCCGCCAGGACATCACCCGCAAGTACCTGGACAAGCTGCCCGAGGCGGAACGCAAGGCCATGGAGGCCGAGATCAAGGCCAGCGAAGACAAGAACCGCGCCGACATCCGCGCCCTGCTGACCCCGGAGCAGCAGAAGGACTTCGACGCCGAAGTGAAGAAGATGGACGAACGCCGCGCCGAGCGCGTCGAATTCGAGGCCTGGAAAGCCCAGCGCGCCCAGAAGGCCCAGTAACCGATCTGAAAAGGTCATCGAACCCACCCGGCTTCCACCGGGTGGGTTTCGTCGTTGAAAGGAGTTCCCCGTGCGTTCACTGTTCTGGCGCATCCTCGGCGCCTTCTGGCTGGCCCTGGCCCTGGTCGCCGGCCTCTCCCTGCTGCTCGGTCGCGCGCTGAACCAGGATGCCTGGATCCTCAGCCGCCACCCGGCCCTGCAGGGCCTGGCGGAAAGCCTGGTGCAGCGCTACGAGGTCAACGGCCGTGGCGAGGCCCAGCGCTTCCTCGAACAGTTCAAGCGCCGCGCCCGCATCGACGTGCAGATCCTCAACGACAACGGCCAGCCCGTGGTGCGCGGCACCTTCCCGCCCCGCGCCGCCGCCTTCGAAGCACGCCAGCACGACGGCCACCTACCGTGGCGACGCATCACCGAGGAATACACCAGCCCCCGCAGTGGCGAGAACTTCCTGCTGATCTACCGCATCCCCTTCCCGGAACTGGAGGCCTGGCACCGTGGCAGCCTGCTCTGGCCCCTCAGCGCCCTGGGCATCGCCCTGGTGGTGCTGACGCTGTTCAGCCTGATGCTGACCCTCTCCATCACCCGCCCTCTCGGCCGCCTGCGCAGCGCCGTGCACGACCTGGGGCAGACCGCCTACCAGCAGGACAGCCTGGCCCGGCTGGCACGGCGGCGGGACGAACTGGGCGTGCTGGCCGGTGACTTCAACCGCATGGGCCAGCGCCTCCAGGGGCTCATCGGCAGCCAGCGGCAGCTACTGCGCGATGTTTCCCACGAGCTGCGCTCACCCCTGGCCCGCCTGCGGGTGGCGCTGGCCCTGGCCGAGCGGGCGCCGGCGGCGGAGCGTGAAGGGCTCTGGCCACGGCTGGCCCAGGAATGCGACCGGCTGGAGGCGCTGATCAGCGAGATCCTCGCCCTCGCCCGCCTCGACGCCGAGCCGGGCGCACGCCACCCCATCGTCCTGCGGCCGATACTGGAAAAGCTCAGGGAAGACGCCCGGCTGCTGGCGCCCGAGCAGGAGGTGCGCATCCACTGCGAAGGCGAACCGCACCTGCAGGGCTGGCCGGACATGCTGGAACGTGCGCTGGACAACCTGCTGCGCAACGCGCTGCGCTTCAGCCCGGCCGGGCAACCGGTGGATATCGAGGTGAAGGCATTACCGCAGCACGTGACGATCAGCGTGCGCGACCACGGCCCCGGGGTCGCCGCCGATCACCTGGCCCAACTGGGCGAGCCCTTCTTCCGTGCGCCGAACCAGAGTGGTGCCGGGCATGGCCTGGGCCTGGCCATCGCCCGTCGCGCCGTGGAGCGCCACGGCGGCAGCCTGACCCTGGCCAATCACCCGCAGGGTGGCTTCATCGCCACCCTGTCGCTGCCGACCACCTGATCGGCTGCCACGTTTTCAACGGGCCGCTGATCAGCCCCAGGTGCTGACGAAGTCCGCCGGCGCCAGCTCCGGCGCAGCGCGGCGCTCACCCTCGACACTGCCGAGGTAGAGGAAGCCGACCACCTGTTCGTTGTCCGCCAGGCCCAGCCCCTGGGCCACGGTGCGGTCGTAGGCCATGTCGCCGGTACGCCAGATGGCGCCCAGGCCCTGCGCATGGGCCGCCAGCAGGATGCCGTGGGCCGCACAGCCGGCCGACAGCAACTGCTCCGACTCGGGCACCTTGTGGCCGGCCTGCAGGCGCGCCACCACCACCACCAGCAAGGGCGCACGCAGCGGCATGCCCCGGGCCTTGGTCAGCGCCGCCTCGGGGGCGGCCGGGTCCTTGGCCAGCACGGCAGAGGCGAACAGCTCGCCGAGCTTCTCGCGGGCGCCGCCCTCGATGGTGAGGAAGCGCCAGGGGCGCAGGTAGCCATGGTCCGGCGAACGCAGGGCAGCACGGAACAGGTAGTCACGCTGGGCCGCATCCGGTGCGGGCTCCTGCAGCCGGGCCAGGGATACACGGTTGAGCAGAGCGTCGAGAGCCTCCATCGGCCACCTCCTGATTTCGGGAAGCCGGCATTCTAGCCGATAACCCCGGCCACCCAAGGGCAGCGCGTGAACGCCGCGGTGCCCTGTGAAAGCCGCTGGTGCGGAGCGTTTCACAGCGGTGAAACAGCCCAGTAGAATGCCGCGCTCCCGTTCTCGCCCGGATCCCCCATGGCCCTGTCCACGCTGCGCACCATCGGCTTCATCATCGGCCTGTTCCTCATCACGCTGGCCGTGAGCATGGTGGTGCCGATGCTGGCCGTGCTGGCGTTCGACCGGACCGATGACATCGGCGCATTCAGCTGGTCGAGCCTGATCACCTTCATCGTCGGCCTGGCCCTGGTGGCACCGGGGCGCCCGGAACACCTGCACATGCGCCCTCGGGACATGTACATGCTCACCACCGCCAGCTGGGTGGTGGTGTGCATCTTCGCCGCGCTGCCGATGGTGCTGATCCAGCACATCAGCTACACCGACGCCTTCTTCGAGACCATGTCGGGCATCACCACCACCGGCTCCACCGTCATCACCGGGCTCGACCATGCCTCGCCGGGCCTGCTGCTGTGGCGTTCGATGCTGCACTGGCTGGGCGGCATCGGCTTCATCGGCATGGCGGTGGCGATCCTGCCGCTGCTGCGCATCGGCGGCATGCGCCTGTTCCAGACGGAGTCCTCGGACTGGGGCGAGAAGGTCATGCCGCGCTCGCACATGGTAGCCAAGTACATCCTGGTGGTGTACGTCGCTCTCACCCTGCTCGGCACCCTGGCCTTCTGGCTCGCCGGCATGACTCCCTTCGAGGCGGTCAACCACGCCATGTCGCTGATCTCCACCGGCGGCTTCTCCACCTCGGACAACTCCATCGCCAACTGGAAGCAGCCGGCCGTGCACTGGGTCGCGGTAGTGGTGATGATGGCCGGCAGCCTGCCCTTCACCCTCTACGTCGCCACCCTGCGGGGCCACCGCAAGGCGCTGGTGAAGGACCACCAGGTGCGCGGCTTCGTCGGCTTTCTGGTGGCGACCTGGCTGTTCTTCGGCACCTGGCTGTGGCTGAATTCGGACTACAGCTGGCCGGACGCCTTCCGCATCGTCGCGGTCAACGTCACCTCGGTGGTCACCACCACCGGCGTCGCCCTGGGCGACTACACGCTGTGGGGCAGCTTCTCGGTGATGCTGTTCTTCTACCTGACCTTCGTCGGCGGCTGCTCCGGCTCCACCGCCGGCGGGCTGAAGATCTTCCGCTTCCAGGTGGCGCTGGTGATGCTGCGCACCAACCTCAAGCAACTGGTACACCCCCGCGCGGTGATCCGGCAGAAGTACAACGGGCACAACATCGACGAGGAAATCGTCCGCTCGCTGATCACCTTCTCCTTCTTCTTCACCGTCACCATCGGCGTGATCGCCCTCGGCCTGTGCCTGATCGGCGTCGACTGGACCACCGCCCTCACCGGCGCCGCCACTGCCGTGTGCAACGTGGGGCCGGGCCTGGGGCCGATCATCGGCCCGGTGGGCAACTTCTCCACCCTGCCGGACGCAGCCAAGTGGCTGCTGACCATCGGCATGCTGCTGGGGCGCCTGGAGATCCTCACCGTGCTGGTGCTGTTCACCCGGGGTTTCTGGAAACACTGAGCACGGATCGACTACACCTGAATCAGGCGCCCGTGGACAGGCTGCGGCACGTCGCTAGAATGGCGCCCTCATTCACCCGGACCGAGCACGCCCCATGGCTTTGCCGACCCTGCGTCTGATCGGCTTCATCATCGGCATCTTCCTGATCACCCTGGCGATCAGCATGGTCATCCCGGTCATGACCGTGATCGCCTACGACCGCCCGCAGGACATCCACGCCTTCGTCTGGTCGAGCCTGGCCACCTTCATCACCGGCCTCGGCCTGGTGATTCCCGGGCGCCCGGAGCAGGCGCACCTGCGTCCCCGGGACATGTACCTGCTGACGGTTTCCAGCTGGGTGGTGGTGGGCATCTTCGCCGCCCTGCCCTTCCTGCTCACCCAGCACATCAGCTACACCGATGCCTTCTTCGAGAGCATGTCCGGCATCACCGCCACCGGCGCCACGGTGCTCAGCGGGCTGGACAGCATGTCCCAGGGCATCCTCATCTGGCGTTCGCTGCTGCACTGGCTCGGCGGCATCGGCTTCATCGGCATGGCGGTGGCGATCCTGCCGCTGCTGCGCATCGGCGGCATGCGCCTGTTCCAGACCGAATCCTCCGACCGCTCGGAGAAAGTCATGCCGCGCTCGCACATGGTGGCCAAGTACATCGTCGCGGTGTACGTCGGCTTCACCCTGCTGGGCACCCTGGCGTTCTGGCTGGCCGGGATGAGCGCCTTCGATGCGGTCAACCACGCCATGTCGGCCATCTCCACCGGCGGTTTCTCCACCTCCGACCAGTCCCTGGCCAAGTGGCAGCAGCCGGCGGTGCACTGGGTGGCGGTGGTGGTGATGATCCTCGGCAGCCTGCCCTTCGCCCTCTACGTCGCCACCCTTCGGGGCAACCGCAAGGCGCTGTTCCGCGATGCCCAGGTGCGCGGTTTCATCGGCCTGCTGCTGGCGATCTGGCTGGTACTGGGCACCTGGTACTGGGCCACCACCGACCTGCACTGGCTGGACGCGCTGCGCCACGTGGCGGTGAACACCACCTCGATCCTCACCACCACCGGCTTCGCCCTCGGCGACTACAGCCTGTGGGGCAACTTCTCGCTGATGCTGTTCTTCTACCTGGGCTTCATCGGCGGCTGCTCCGGCTCCACCGCCGGCGGGGTGAAGATCTTCCGCTTCCAGGTGGCCTACATCCTGCTCAAGGCCAACCTGTACCAACTCATCCACCCCCGCGCGGTGATCAAGCAGAAGTACAACGGCCACCGCCTGGACGAGGAGATCGTGCGCTCGATCCTCACCTTCTCGTTTTTCTTCACCATCACCATCTGCGTGATCGCCCTGGGCCTGTCGTTGCAGGGGCTGGACTGGATCACCGCCCTCACCGGCGCGGCCAGCACCGTCTCCGGTGTCGGCCCGGGCCTGGGCGAGGTGATCGGCCCGGCGGGCAACTTCTCCACCCTGCCCGACGGCTCCAAGTGGCTGCTGTCGCTGGGCATGCTGCTGGGGCGGCTGGAGATCATCACCGTGCTGGTGATCTGCACGCCGTACTTCTGGAGGCATTGAGCCGGCACGAGGGGTTGATGGGCGACTGCAGTCGCCCCTACGCGCCCCGGCAGCCTTTTAACGTCATTGCAGACGGGCGCGGTATTCGCCTGGCGTGGCGTCGAACCAGCGGCGGAAGGCGCGGAAGAAATTACTCGGATCGGCAAACCCCAGCAGGTAGGCGATCTCCAGCAGGGTCAGGTTCGGCTGCGCCAGGTACTGCTCGGCCAGCTCGCGGCGGGTGTCGTCGAGCAATTGCTGGAAGCTGGTGCCCTCCTCCTGCAAGCGCCGCTGCAGGGTGCGCTGGGACAGGTGCAAGGCGCTGGCCACAACCTCGCGCTTGGGTTCGCCCTGAGGCAGCAGGCGGCAGAGCACCTGGCGGGCCAGGTGGGTCACCCGGCTGCCGGTGAAGCGCGCCAGGTACTCCCCGGCAAAGCGGTCATGCAGCTGCGCGAGGGATTCGTTGGCGGTGGGCAGCGGCGTGTCCATGTCGGCCCGGCTGAAGCGCAGCGCATAGTGCTCGGCGCCGAAGCGCAGGGGCGCCTGGAACACCTGCCGATAGGGCTCCACGTCCGCCGGGGCCGGTCCCTGGAAGCGGATCTCCAGCGGGTTGATGGCGCGCCCGGTCATCCAGCGGCAGAAGGCCAGGCAGTAGGCCATCGACGCTTCCGCGCTCTGTCGCGCCGGGGGCAGCCGATCGCCGTGGATCGCCAGGCGCAATTCGTAGCCCTCCGGGGTCGGCCGGAAGCTCAGGTCCGCCCCCTCGGCGATGATCCGCTGGTAACGCACCAGGCGGGCGAAGCCTTCGTTCAGCGTGCGGCTGGACATCAGCGCGTAACCCACCACATGGAAAGAGGCCGGCCGTACCACCTTGGCCATGTTCAACCCGATGGCCGGGTTGCCCGACAGCTCCACCGCCCTCAGCCACAGGCGCGTCATGCCGTCCTGGGGGAAGCGCGCGTCCGGGTCGGAGAGCGCGTCGTAGTCGAGCCCCAGCTCGGGGAACAGGCGGCGGCAATCGACCCCGCCCATTTCCAGGGCTTGCACGATCCCCAGGGCCCAGCTGGAGGAAGTGGTACGTTCGCTCATGGCGCCTTCTTGTTCGGGTGGGAGAAAGGCCCGACAGGGCCCGGCGGGGAAGGATACTCACCCCGGCCCGGGTTTGTCAGGTTCGGCACGCCCGGCTTTCCGGGCCACCAATCGACAAAAAGCAGGATGCCCTGAAAGCCTTGCCAGACGGGGCCTCCAGGCATTCCAGCGACACCCTGGCGAGTGATTCCACAAAATAAACCTGGGTTATTTCCACAATGGGTGTATGGTGTCGCCACTGGATGCAACGTGTCATTGCGATTTCTGACCTGATGTAACGATTCCCATCTTTCCATCTCCTCGGCTTACTTCGCTTTCGTTCTCAGTCTCGACCCGGACAATCCGGCGTCGATGCCCTTTTTATTTCCCTGGAGATACATCATGTCCAATCGTCAACTCGGCACCGTCAAATGGTTCAACGATGAAAAAGGCTTCGGCTTCATCACCCCCCAGGAAGGTCCGGACGTCTTCGTTCACTACCGTTCGATCGAAAGCACCGGCTTCAAGTCCCTCGCTGAAGGTCAGAAGGTGAGCTTCCTGGTCGCCAAGGGCCCGAAAGGCCTGCAGGCCGAGCAGGTCCAGGTGGTCTAAGACCCCCTCTCGAAGAAAGCCCCGGTTTTCCGGGGCTTTTTTTTGCCTCCCCATTTTCCAGCGAGCACACCGACATGCCGGGCTATCTGATCAAGACCACCACCTTCCGGGTGGGCGGCCGCGACTTCCACATGCAGTCGCTGCTGGACGCCGAACAGTTTCATGACCCCGCAGGCGAAGCCGCAAGCCTCGGCATCACCGAGAGCACCTGGGCGTTGTTCGGGCAGGTGTGGCCAGCGGGCGAAGTCCTTGCGCAGATGGTTGCGCGGCGCGACCTCACCGGGCTGCGGGTACTGGAAGTGGGCGCCGGCCTGGGCCTGGCCAGCCTGGTGGGCCACCAGCGTGGCGGCGACATGACCGCCAGCGACATCCACCCGCTGATCCCCACCTTCCTCGCCGAGAACCTGCGCCTCAACGACCTGCCCCCCATGCGCTACGAAACCTGCGACTGGGCCGGCGCCGACAGCTTCGGCCAGTTCGACCTGATCATCGGCAGCGACCTGCTGTACGACGACGACAACCAGGAAGACCTGGCCGACTTCATCGACCGGCATTCGGCACGCTCGGTCGAAGTGCTGCTGGTGGACCCCAACCGGCAGGACACCCAGCCCTTCCATGACGAGATGGCCGAGCTCGGCTACGACATGGTCATCTCCCAGGCGGACTGCCTGCTGGCCAATGGCGAACGGTTCAGGGGCTCCTACCTGCACTACAGCCGGGACGCCGCCCGCGCCTGAGCCGGCGAGGCGCGGCCAGGTGGGCGCAACGGGATACTAAACTGGCACTCATTGTCACTGGCCGGGGGAGCCGCCCCACCTACACTCCCCGGCACACAACAAGAAGGAGCCCGCCATGAGCAGCCTGCCCGCCGAGCGTTTCAACAGCTTCGCCGAGTTCTACCCCTACTACCTGCAAGAGCACAGCAACGACGTCTGCCGCCGCCTGCACTACGTCGGCAGCCTGCTGGTACTGGCCATCCTCGGTTACGCCCTGGCCACCCAGCAGTGGCTTTGGCTGCTGGCCATGCCACTGGCCGGCTACGGCTTCGCCTGGGTCGGCCACTTCGTCTTCGAAAAGAACCGCCCGGCCACCTTCAAGTACCCGCTGTACAGCCTGATGGGCGACTGGGTGATGCTCAAGGACGCCTTCACCGGCCGCATCCGCTTCTAGGCTGCCGACCACCCCGATCCCCCCGCCGTTCGGCGGCCCCGCTTGGCCGCCATGCTGGCACTTGGTTATGATCCGCACCCGCCATGCTGGCTCAGGTCTTGCAGGCTGGCGGGCACTCCAGCGAGTGCCAGAAAACCATCAGGGATCGTCGCAACAATGAAGTCAGCCTCCACCGATCGGCCTAGCAGTCTTCCGACGTTGCCCCTGCGCGAGTACTACTCCCGGGTCCTGGCGTACATCGCCACCGCTGCCACCATCGCCGCCGGCAGCTACACCCAGCACTTCGGCTTCGACGTGCTGTGGATGGTCCCCTACGCCCTGCTCTACCCGCACCTGGCCCACCACCTGAGCCTGCGCTTCAAGCGCGAGCACCCGGAGAAGACGCACCTGGTGCTGCTGTTCCTCGACGCCCTGCATGCCGGCTCCGGCGCTGCCTTGCTGGGGTTCTCCACCGTGCCCAGCCTGATGCTCATGCTGACGCTCGCCTTCAGCGCGCTGATCGTCGGCGGCCTGCGCCACCTCGGCCTGGCGCTGCTGGTAGCCGCCAGCGGCACGGTGCTCACCACCGTGGTCGCCCACCCCGACCTGAAGACCGGCACCCCCACGCTGGTGGCCTTCGTCAGCATCTGCTTCACCACGCTCTACGTCTGCATCACCGCCTTCTTTGTGCACCAGCAGGGCCTGCGCCTGGCGCTGGCGCGCAGCGAGATCAAGCAGGAGCAGGAAAAGGCCGCGCGCCTGGCCCGCAACCTCGCCAAATACCTGTCACCGCAGGTCTGGGAAATGATCTTCAGCGGCAAGCGCCACGTGCGCCTGGAGACCCAGCGCAAGAAGCTCACCGTGTTCTTCTCCGACATCAAGGGCTTCACCGAGCTGTCCGAGGAACTGGAAGCCGAGGCCCTGACCGACCTGCTCAACAACTACCTCAACGAAATGTCGAAGATCGCCCTCAAGTACGGCGGCACCATCGACAAGTTCGTCGGCGACTGCGTCATGGTGTTCTTCGGCGACCCCACCACCCAAGGCGCCAAGAAGGACGCCGTGGCCGCCGTGTCCATGGCCATCGCCATGCGCAAGCACATGAAGGTGCTGCGCCAGCAGTGGCGGGCCCAGGGCATCACCAAACCCCTGGAAATCCGCATGGGCCTGAACACCGGCTACTGCACCGTGGGCAACTTCGGCGCCGACACGCGCATGGACTACACCATCATCGGCCGCGACGTGAACCTCGCCAGCCGCCTTGAAAGCGCCTCCGAAGCCGGCGAGATCCTCATCTCCCACGAGACCTACTCGCTGGTGAAGGACGTGATCATGTGCCGCGACAAGGGCCAGATCAGCGTCAAGGGCTTCGCCCGCCCGGTGCAGATCTACCAGGTGGTCGACTTCCGCCGCGACCTGGGCGCCACCTCCAGCTACGTCGAGCACGAGCTGCCGGGTTTCTCCATGTACCTGGACACCAACGGCATCCAGAACTACGACAAGGAAAAGGTCATCCAGGCCCTGCAGGCCGCCGCCGAGAAGTTGCGCGACAAGGTCATCCTCTGACCGAAACAGTCACCCGAAGGCCGCCCCAGGGCGGCTTTTTTCATGACGCCGCCCGGTCAATTCGCTCGCAATCAGCCATCGCGCGGGGATTCGCGGTAGACCCCCCCACATTCCATGGCCAAGGCACACAGGGCCGGCCCGTAGGATGCGGTGAGCTCAGCGAACCGCATCGATGCCCCGTACATAACGGCCGGGATTGTCCCAACCCACCTGGCAACACCCGGTGGGAGCGGATTCATTCGCGATCAACCCTCGCCAGCACGGTACACGCCCCGCTACGACGCGCCCTGAACCCCGGGCTGCGCCACGGCCTCGCCGCACAGCTCACCGTCCAGCAGGGGCTGCCGGGCCAGGAACTCCAGCGCCGACGCCCGCCAGGACAGCCGCGCCGCTCGCTCGGCGCAGACACCACGGTCCAGCTCCAGCGCCCGCAGGCAGGCGCCTTCCAGGTCCTCGTCCATCACCCCGGTGACGCCCGCCTCCAGCACGTCCAGCGGTCCCGGCACGGGGAAGGCCGCCACCGGCGTGCCGCAGGCCAGCGCCTCCAGCATCACCAGCCCATAGGTGTCGGTACGCGAGGGGAACACCAACACGCTGGCCAACGCATAGGCCTCGGCCAGCGCCTCGCCATGGCGGTAGCCGAGGAAGCGCGCCTGGGGATAGGCCGCCTCCAGCTCGGCACGCTGGGGGCCATCGCCCACCAGCCACTTCTCGCCGGGCAGGTCCAGGTCGAGGAAGGCCCGCAGGTTCTTCTCCGGGGCGATGCGGCCGACGTAGAGGAACACCGGGCGCAGCGGCCTGGGCATCTCCGGCCGGGAATGGAAACGTGCCGTGTCCACGCCCTTGCGCCACAGCGAAAGCCGCGTCAGCCCGTGGCCGCCCAGTTCCTCGCGCAAGCGCTCGGTGGTCACCAGTACCGTCTGGCTGGGTCGGTGGAAGGCCCGCAGCACCGCGTAGCCCCAGGCCAGCGGCACCTGCCGCCAGCGCGTGTGGACGTATTCGGGAAAGCGCGTATGCACCGCGCTGGAAAAAGCCAGGCCGCGCTTCACCAGCCAGCGCCGTGCCGCCCAGCCCAGCGGCCCCTCGGTGGCGAGGTGCACGCAGTCCGGGCGGAAGTCGCGGATTGCCGCCCCCACCCGCCACAGGTCCCACACCAGCGGAATCTCCGGGTAGGTGGGACAGGGCACGGCGCGAAAGTCACGCGGCGACAGCAGCTTGACCAGATGGCCGAGCCCGCGCAGTTCGGCCACCAATGCCTGCAGGCTGGTGACCACGCCATTGACCTGGGGTGCCCAGGCATCACTGACGATGAGGATCCTCATGCAGCGGACTCGAGGGCCGGCGCCCGGGCCTCGGCCTGGCGCGCCTGGTCCTCGGCCAGACGGTAGAGCTCGATGGTGCCGTCCCAGTGCTCGATCAGCGCCGTGCAGGACTCCACCCAGTCACCGCAGTTCATGTACTCCACCTCCCCCACCCGGCGGATCTCGGCGTGATGGATGTGGCCGCACACCGCACCGTCCAGCCCGCGCTTGGTGCACTCGTGGGCGATGGACTCCTCGAAGTCGCTGATGAAATTCACCGCGCTCTTCACCTTGTGCTTGAGGAAGGCCGACAGCGACCAGTAGCCGTAGCCCCAGCGCTCGCGCCAGTGGTTGAGCCAGCGGTTGAGGGTCAGGGTGAATTCGTAGGCCGAGTCGCCGAGGAAGGCCAGCCACTTGTGGTAGCGGGTGATGACGTCGAACTGGTCACCGTGGATCACCAGCAGGCGGCGGCCATCAGCGGTCTCGTGGATCGCCTCGTCCACCAGCTGGATGTTGCCGAGCATCAGGCTGGAGTAGCGGCGCAGGAACTCGTCGTGGTTGCCGGTGACGTAGATCACCTCGGTGCCACGCTTGCTCATGGTCAGCAGGCGGCGGATCACGTTGGTGTGCGCCTGGGGCCAGTAGATGCCGCCACGCAGCTTCCAGCCATCGATGATGTCGCCCACCAGGTAGATGCGGTCGGCGTGGTGGCGCTTGAGGAAGCGCGCCAGGTGCTCGGCCTGGCAGTCCCGCGTGCCCAGGTGCACGTCGGAGATCCACAGGGTTCTCACCCGCTGCTTGCGGGGGCGCGCCGGGTCAACCGGCTCCAGGCGTTCGACACTGCTCATCGTGTGGCCTCCAGCGGCTTTTCCCGGATCTTGCGCGGAGGTGGTGAAGTGCAGGTGACCGGCAGGCTGCAAAACGATGACACTGCGGCCGCCAGCGCCAGCAGGTAGACTGGCCGCCTCGCCGAGGACCGCCCCATGAAGCCCATGCTGAGCCTGCGCCGCTACACCCACGACCTGCTCGCCCACAGCCACGACCACGCCCAGCTGGTGTTCGGCCTCAGCGGCAGCCTGGATTTCGAAGTGGGCAGCCTGGGCACCCGCGTCGAGCGCCAGCAGCTGGCGGTGGTCCCGCCTGGCGAGCACCACGCCTGCGGCAGCCCCCGCGGCAGCCTGTGCCTGGTGCTGGACGTGCCCGACGATGCCTGGCTGAAGCACACCCTCGGTCATCACTACGACGCCGGCCGGCGCCTGCTGGAACGCCCCGGCGCCCTGCGCCTGGACCCGAACCAGAGCCAGCTGGTGGGCTGGCTGGCCGCAAGCCCGATCAACGACGCGGTGATCGCCAACCAGGGCGTCGGCCTGCTGCTGGCCAGCCTGGTGGCACCCAACGGCGCATGCGAAGCCCCCGGCGAACTGCCCCTCGCGGCCCTGGATGCCCACCTCGACAGCCACCTCGACCGCCCGCTGCAGGTCGCCGACCTGGCGCGCCTCTGCGGGCTCTCGGTGGCGCGCTTCCACCGCCGCTTCCTCGATGCCACCGGGCAGACGCCCATGGACTACCTGCGCACCCGCCGCCTGCTGCAGGGGCGTCGCCTGCTGCTGGAGAGCAACCTGCCGGTGGGCGAGATCGCCGCGCGGGTCGGCTACAGCTCCCAGAGCGCTTTCACCGCCGCCCTCTCCCGTGGCCTGGGCACCACGCCCCGCGCCCTGCGCCGCCAGCGCGAGTAGCGCGACAAAGCCCGCGAGCCCCGCGACAGACATCGGCGGCACGAGCCTCTAGACTGCCGCCATCGTTCCACTGGGGATCAGCATGACCACCACCATCGAATGGGAAGACTTCCTGAACGTCGACCTGCGCGTCGGCACCATCCGCTCCGCCCAGCCCAATCCCAAGGCCATCAAGCCCGCCTACGTGCTGGAAGTGGACCTGGGCGAACTGGGCCTGAAGACCTCCAGCGCCCAGCTCACCGCCCACTATTCCGCCGAAGACCTGGTGGGCCGGCAGGTGCTGTGCGTCTGCAACTTCGCCCCCAAGCGCGTCGCCGGCGTCCGCTCCGAGGTGCTGGTCACCGGCGTCTATGACGCCGAGGGGAAGGTGGTGCTGGCCAGCTTCGACAAGCCCCTGCCCAACGGCGCACGCCTGGCATGACGCCGCGCAACGCCCTGCTCGCCATCCACCTGGGCGCCCTGCTGTTCGGCCTCTCCGGCATCTTCGGCAAGCTGGCGGAAACCTCGCCGACGGTGATCACCTTGGGTCGCGCGGCATTCGCCGTCATCGCCCTGGCGCTGTTCGCCCGCTTCGTCGGCGGTGACCGCGGCGCACGGCCGGGGCGGCGCCAGTTGCCCGCGCTGCTGCTGGGCGGCCTACTGCTGGGCGGGCACTGGGTGCTGTTCTTCCAGGCGGTGAAGGTCGGCGGCGTGGCCATCGCCACTCTCGGCTTCGCCAGCTTCCCGGCCTTCACCCTGTTGCTGGAGGCGCTGCTGTTCCGCGAACGCATCCACCTGCGCGAAGTGCTGGTGGTGGCCCTGGTGAGCGTCGGCCTGGTGCTGGTGACGCCGGAGTTCGACCTGGCCAGCGATGCCACCCAGGGGCTGATCGCCGCCGTGTTCTCCGGCTTGCTGTTCGCCCTGCTGTCGCTGCTCAACCGCGCCACCACGCGGGGGCTGGACCCGGTGCACGCCGCGCTCTGGCAGAACCTCACCATCGTCGGGCTGCTGGTGTTGCCGGTGTGGCCGAGCCTCGCCGAGCCCCGCGCGCTGGACTGGCTGTGGATCGCCCTGCTCGGCGTGCTCTGCACCGGCCTCGCCCACAGCCTGTTCGTGGCCAGCCTGAAGGTGCTCAAGGCACGGACCACGGCGGTGATCTTCGCCCTGGAGCCGGTCTACGGCATCGCCTTCGCCTGGTGGCTGTTCAGCGAGGAGCCGTCCCTGCGGATGCTGGTGGGCGGCGTGCTGATCATCGCCGCCATCGCCCTGCCTGCCCGGGCTGCGCCGCCGATGGACGGCGCAGCCGGGCAACGCCAGGTCAGTTGACGCTGTAGCCGCGCCCGGCCAGGCAGGCGCCCAGGGCCCGGCGGTAGCGCTCGGTGGCCTCGGCGCCCACCGGGCGCGTCGCGGTGGCGGGGTCGAAGCCACTCTGGCCCACGGCCCAACCGTGGCACTCGTAGCGATCACGGCCCTGCTGGTCGACGCTCTGGCCGTTGGCCGGGTAGGCGATCACTTCGTAGCTGGCCACGCTGTTGCCCTGCACCGTGGGCGGCGGGGCGACCACCTCGTAGCGTTGTGCCGTGCTGTTCCACAGGTAGTAGGAACCGGCGGCAACGAAGTACAGCATGCTGCCGATCCATAGTTCGCGGGCTCCGTCCGGCAGCCCGTGGCCATGGCCATCTCCCGGCCCGGGGCCCCAGTTGCCCCAGCCATGGCCGCCAGGCCCCGGCCCACCGGGACCGCCCGGGCCGGGCGGACCGGCCAGCACCTGGGTGGACAGACCCAGCGCCACGAGCGCCAGGACCAGGGTTCGTTTCACCGACATCGCTCACCTCATCGCAGGACGGCCGCATACGGCGGCCACGGGCGAATTATTCGCCGCGCCCGGTCGATACGCGGTCAGTGCTGTGTAAAGGGGCGGTAAACGTTCTGATACACGCCGCTCAGGGGCGGTCGTTGTGGCCCAGGTCACGGGCCGGGTCGATGCGGTCGCGGACCCGCTGCTTGAGCACCTTGGCCTCGGGGAAGCCGCCGTCGGCCTTGCGCTCCCAGATCTCCACGCCATCGCAGGTGATGCGGAACACGCCACCGGTGCCGGGCTCCAGCGCCACCCGGCCGAGGTCGTCGGAGAAGGTGCTGAGCAGTTCCTGGGCCAGCCAGGCGGCACGCAGCAGCCACTGGCACTGGGTGCAATAGGTGATGACGATCTCGGGCTTGGCAGCGCTCATTTCAGGCTCGGGGCAGTCGGGCGGGCGCCTATAATAGCGGCCTTTTTCCCCCGCCTGACCAGGGAAGCGTTATGCGCCGCGTGCTCCTCGCCCTCACCCTCCTGCTCACCACCTGCTGCGCCGTGGCCGATGCCGCACGGCCCCGCGTCGGCCTGGTGCTCTCCGGCGGCGCCGCCCGCGGGCTGGCCCACATCGGCGTGCTCAAGGCACTGGAGGAGCAGGGCATCCACATCGATGCCATCGCCGGCACCAGCATGGGCGCGGTGATCGGCGGGCTCTATGCCTCCGGCTACAGCGTGGAGGAGCTGGAGAAGCTGGCGCTGACCCTGGACTGGCGCCAGGCCCTCTCCGACGCCCCCGCGCGGGAGGACGTGCCCTTCCGCCGCAAGCAGGACGACCGCGACTTCCTGGTGAAGCAGAAGCTCAGCTTCCGCGACGACGGCAGCCTGGGCCTGCCGCTCGGGGTGATCCAGGGCCAGAACCTCGCGCTCCTGCTGGAGAGCCTGCTGGTGCACACCAGCGACACCCGGGACTTCGACCGCCTGGGGATCCCCTTCCGCGCCGTGGCCACCGACATCTCCACCGGCGAGAAGGTGGTGTTCCGCAAGGGCCACCTGCCCCAGGCCATCCGCGCCAGCATGTCGATCCCGGCGGTGTTCGCCCCGGTGGAAGTGGACGGGCGCCTGCTGGTGGACGGCGGCATGGTGGACAACATCCCGGTGGACGTGGCGCGGGAGATGGGCGTGGACCGGGTGATCACCGTCGACATCGGCACGCCCCTGCGCAGCCGCAAGGAGCTGACCACCGTGGTGGACGTGCTCAACCAGTCGGTGACGCTGATGACCCGGCGCAACTCCGAGGCGCAGCTCGCCACCCTCGGCCCCGACGACATCCTCGTGCAGCCGCCCCTGGCCGGCTACAGCGCCACCGACTTCAGCCACGCCCGCGAAGTGATCGACGCCGGCTACCGGGCCGCCACCATCCTCCAGGCCCGCCTGGCGACGCTGCGCCGGGATACCCGCCCCGGCCAGGACGCGGAACTGGTGCAGGCGCGCCAACCGGGAGAGCGGCGCCCGGTGATCACCCGCATCCAGGTGGAGAACGACTCCAAGGTGGGCGACGAGGTGATCCGCCGGCAGATCCGCCAGGAGCTCGGCGAGCCTCTGGACCTCGCGCGCCTGCAGGCCGACATGGGCACCCTCTACGGCCTCGACTACTTCGAGCAGGTGCATTACCGCGTGGTCAAGCACAAGGACGGCAACACCCTGGTGATCAGCGCCCGGGGCAAGCGCAACGGCACCGACTACCTGCGCCTGGGCCTGAACCTCTCCGACGACATGCGCGGCGGCGGCACCTACAACCTCGGCGCCAGCTACCGGGTGAACGGCCTCAATGACCTGGGCGCCGAGTGGCTGACCCGGGCCCAGATCGGCAGCGAGCAGGTGCTCTACAGCGAGTTCTACCAGCCGCTGGACTACGGCTCGCGCTACTTCGTCGCGCCCTACCTGGCGGCCTCGGCGCAGAACATCGAAGCCGCGCTGGACAACGACCCCATCGCCGAATACCGCCTGCAGCGCTACGGCTACGGCTTCAACCTGGGCCGGCAGATCGCCAACAACGGCGAACTGCGCCTCGGCATCGGCCAGGAATGGGGCGAGGCCGACGTGCGCATCGGCGACCGGCGCCTGCCCAGCTTCAGCTTCAGCAACGGCTACTACGAGGCGAAGTACTCCTTCGACACCCTGGATAACGTCGACTACCCCCACAGCGGGGAGGACATCAAGCTCACCGTGCGCCAGTTCGACCCCAGCCTGGGCGCCGACGACCGCTACCGACAGTGGGAACTCAGCCTGGACAAGGCCTTCACCCGGGGCCCCGACACCCTGGTGCTGGGCGGCCGCTACGGGCGCACCCTGGACAGCACCGAGGTGGTGCTCTCCAGCTTCCAGCTGGGCGGTGCGCGCCAGCTGTCGGGCTTCCGCGAGAACTCGGTGGCCGGGCAGAACATCAGCCTGGCGCGGGCGATCTACTACCGGCGCATGACCCAGCGCTCGTTCCTGCCGCTGGACTTCCCCTTCTACGTGGGCGCCAGCCTGGAGCGCGGCCGCGCGTGGAACCGGGACAACAGCTTCGACAGCGGCTACATCAACGCCGGCAGCCTGTTCGTCAGCTTCGACACGCCCCTAGGCCCACTGGACTTCAGCTACGGCCTCAACGATGCCGCCGAGCGGGCGCTCTACCTCAACCTGGGGCGAACGTTCTGAGCCAGGGCTGACGACAGCGCAAAGAAAACCGGCGCCCTAGGGCGCCGGTTGGAGGTGGGGGCGTGATCAGGCGATCCGCGCGAGCAGCTCGCGGGCTTCCTGTTTCTGCTCCTCGTCGCCCTGGTCGATGACCTCGTTGAGGATGTTGCAGGCGCTTTCCATATCGCCCTGGTCGATGTAGGCCAGGGCCAGGTTGAGCCGCATGATGTTCTCCTGGCGCGCGGCCAGGTGATCCAGGTCGTCGTCGCCCAGGTCGAACACCAGGTCCTCGTCGGCCTCGGCCAGGGGCAGCGGCTCGGCTTCTTCCGGTTCGCCCAGGTGATCCAGCTCGAACACTTCGGGCAACTCGTGGAGGTTGCTCTTGAACGACGGGTCCACCACCGGCTCCGGTGCCTTCACCGTGCTTTCGGCATCACGCGCCGCACGGCCCTTGGGCGCATCGGGTTTGAACGGGCTGAGGCTGTCCCAATCGGCATCCAGGGGCAGGTCGGCGAGGTTGAGCTGGAACTCGTCGGTGAACTCGTCGTCCAGGCCGTTGCGCGGGGCGCTGGGCGCTTCGTCGACCAGGGGCGTCTCGTTGAGGATGAAGGTGGTCTCCTCCAGCATCGGCGCCGCCTCGGACGGCACATCGACAGCGGGGTAGCGCGCCTTGATCGCATCGATGCGCGCCGGCTCCATGCCCATCTCGGCCAGGGTGTGCGCCTCGCTGGCGAACGCGGCGGACTCGCCCAGCTCACCCAGTACCTCCAGCAGGCGCAGGCGCAGGTCGGTACGACGCGGCTCCTGGACGATGGCGGTGCGCAGCGCCGACTCGGCATCGCGGAAGCGCCCGTAGGCGATGTAGATGTTCGCGCCGTCCAGGGAATCGCTGGACGGACGGGGTGCCGACAGCGGGGCTTCGACCCGGGCCGCCGGAGCGACGGGGGCCTCAACCGGGGTGACGACGGCAGCAGGCGCGGCCGGGCGCACCAGCGGAGTGACGGTGGCGCGGGGACGCTGCTGCTCCGTTGCCGGGGCGTTCACCGGCTCGGCCGGCGTGTCGTCAGGCGCGGGCTTGCGCCGACGCACGACCAGCAGCAGAAGCGCCAGTAGGATGGCCGGCACGCCGAGGAACAGCAGGCTGTTGGGCCAGGTGAACAGACCGGTGTCCTCGGGCTCGACGGCGGGCACTGCGCTCGGCTGGGCCGGCGCCGGAGCCGCTTCGGCCTGGGGCTGTGCAGCCGGTTGCTCGGCGGGGGGCGTATCGGTGGTGGCAGCGGGTGCGACGGGCTCGGCCGGAGGCTGCGCAACGGCGCCCTGCTGGAGGGCCCCTTTCAGGCTCGCCAGCTGGGCATCCTTTTCCGCCATCAGTTGCTGCAGCGATTCCAGCTTCAGCTGCAGGTCGGCGATGTCCTGGCGCAGCTGCAGGCGCTCGCTCTCGCTGTTGGCCAGCTCGGTGTCGACGCGACGCTGCACCTCGGCCAGTTGCTGCGGCAGCTCGTGGGGAGCCGGGGCATTGGGCGCGACCGGGGCATCGGGCTCGGACAGGCGCAGGCTGTCGGGGGCGGACACCGGGGCCACCGGCGCAGCCGGCTCGGCACGCGCGGCATCCGGCAACAGCAGGCTCTGGCCGACGCTCAGGCGGTTCGGATCACCATTGGCGAAGGCTGCGGCGTTGAGGGCGTGGATGCCGTTCATCATCTGCGCCGTGCTCATGCCGCTGCCGGCGCTCAGGCGTTGGGCGATGCCCCAGAGGCTGTCGCCACGGGCCACGGTGTAGCGCTTGCCCTGGGTGGCCGGGGGCGCCTCGCGGGGCGCGGCCGGCACTGCCGGGGTCGGCCGGGCGCTGGCGGTACGGGCATCCGCCAGGGGCGCAGCCACCGGTCGGTAGGCCGAGGACTCCGGCGGGTCCAGCAGCAGGGTGTACTCGCGCAGCAGGCGGCCGTTGGGACGCGCCACTTCGACGATGAAATTCAGGTAGGGCTCGCGCACCGGCTTGCTCGACGCCACGCGAATGTGGCCCCGGCTGCCACGGATCATCGGGCTGAAACGCAGGTCGTTGAGGAAGATGAACCGCTCGACCCCCGAGCGCTCGAACACCTCGTTCGGCGCCAGGCTGACCTTGATGTCGCTTTCCCCCAGGTCGCCCAGGTCCAGCAGCTCGATGTCCGCCTCCAGCGGCTGGTTGAGCGCGGAATGCAGGGTGATGTCGCCCAGGCCCAGCGCGGACGCCAGGCCTGAATAAAGCAGCGGTCCCGAGGCGAGCGCCACCAGGAACTTGTTGACTCGAGCCATGAGCCCTCCCCCGGTCATGCCGGCTCGAACGCCACGACGACTCCACGATCCATGGAATGGCCAAAGCGGGCGTTGGCATTGAACGATGTGATGTCGGGCCGATCCCTGTGTAACCCGGCTGAAACTAGTATGGATGCAATTTCCCGAAACGCCCTAAGTAAAGGCATCGGGCCATTACG
The DNA here is from genome assembly GCF_900111835.1 of Metapseudomonas otitidis. GTDB lineage: Bacteria > Pseudomonadota > Gammaproteobacteria > Pseudomonadales > Pseudomonadaceae > Metapseudomonas > Metapseudomonas otitidis. The sequence goes on along the minus strand of NZ_FOJP01000008.1, from coordinate 216,558 downwards.
GACGAATCTTACTGGATTTTCGTCATGAAAGTGACGGAATTCACACAACCGCTGGGCGGTTATAGCGGCTTCGTCAGGCTTTTGTCGCGCGCACGCCCAGGGCGGGCCAGATCGCCAGCAGGAAAAGCAGCGTTACCAGCCAAAAGGTCTGCTGGAAGGCCCAGGCATTGGCCGCGTGATCACCGCCGCCTGCCAGGTGCCGCCACTCGAGGAAGAAGGTCACCAGGTTGACCCCGAATGCGCCGCCCAGCTGGCGCACGAAGGTGATGGCGCCGGCGCCCTGGGCCAGTTCCTCGGCGCTCAGCACATCCAGCGAGCCGGTGCTCAGGGCCGGCAGCAGCAGGCCCAGGCCGAGACGGCCGACGCAGGCCCAGAAGCACAGCACCAGGAAGCTCGCCCCCTCCCCCACCACCCCCAGGCCGAAGCAGGACAGGGCGAACACCAGCAGGCCGCCCACCAGCAACGCGGCGGCCGACAGCCGGTCACTCAGCCAGCCACCGGCGAACGACGCCAGCCCCAGCACCACCCCGGTGGGCAACAGGAGCAGCCCGGCACGCCCGGCGCTGTAGCCATCGACGGTCTGCAGGTAGAGCGGGATCAGGTAGGTGGAGCCGTACAGCCCGAGGCCCAATGCCAGGGCCACCCAGCTGGCCTTGCGGAACGCGACATGACGCCACAGGCGCATCGGCAACAGCGGCCGGGTCGACACCCGGCTGCGCCAGGCAAATCCGCCGACTGCCGCGATCCCCAGCAGCCCGGGTACCCAGCACGACGGTGCCAGCCAGCCGAAGCGCTGGGCTTCGGCCAGGGCGCCGAGCAGGGCGAACAGCGCCACACAAAGGAAGCCGAAGGCCGGCAGGTCCACGCCCGGCGTCTGCCGGTTGCGGTCGCTGGGCATCAGCCATTGCGCGCCAACCAGCGCCGCCACGCACATGGGCAGCGGCAGCCAGAACACGGCCTGCCAGCCGAACTGGTCGATCAGGTAGCCACCGATGGTGGGGCCGAGGGTCGGCGCCACCATCACCCCCAGGCCGTAGCTGCCCAGGGCCATGCCGCGCCCGCCATCAGCGAACACGCGGAAGATCAGCACCATCGCCAGGGGCTGGATGACCCCGGCACAGGCGCCCTGGACAATGCGCAGTGCGATGAGTTGCCAGGCCGCCTGGGCCAGCAACGCGAGCAGCGAGGCGAGGATGAACAGCCCGATGCCGAGCTGGACGGTACGCCGCGCGCCCAGCCGGGCCTGGGCCCAGGCCGAGAGCAGGAGCCCGGCGGTCATCGCTGCGAGAAAGCCCGTGGCCAGCCACTGGGCCATGGGCCGGCCGATGGCGAACTCCGCCATCAGGGTCGGCAAGGCCACGTTGATGCTGGTGGAGGCGAGGATCATCGCCATGCTGCCGACCATCAGCAGCGCCAGCAGCCAGTGGGGATAGCGGGAACCGTAGCGGGTGTGCAGGGCCTCGAGGTCCTGCGACATCAGCGCCGTTCCAGGTTGGCCAGGATCTTCGCGTGCACCTGCTGGCAACGACGCAGCTCGTCCTCGTCGATGCCGGTGAAGACCTCACGGCGCAGCTGGCTGGAGATCGACTCGATCTTCTCGATCAGCGGCCTGGCCTTGGGGCAGAGGGTGATCTTCTTCGCCCGGCGGTCCTCGGCCACGGCCAGGCGCTGGACCAGCTCCTGGGCTTCGAGGCTATCGAGCAGGCGCGCCAGCGTCGGGCCTTCGACGCCGACGCTCTTGGCCAGCTCGCGCTGGGTGGGAAGTTCTTCGAAGCGGGCCAGGTGCAGCAGCACCAGCCAACGAGCTTGGGAAAGGCCTAGGTCGACCAGACGACGGTCCATCTCCGCTCGCCAGGCCCGCGACATCTGCGCAAGCTGCATGGCGAAGCGGTGTTGATCGGTGTGGGACATGAAACGGACTCTGACAGCCAAAACTAATAATTAGCGAGCTAACCATAGGCGGCGATCCGGAGCAAGCCGCAGACTGTAACTACCACTTCACATATTGATCTTCGACAAAGCCCCACAACCCCTCCACCGGGATCGCCGGACGGCCGTGGGGGCGGAGAACGCCGTCGAAACGGCCGAAGACCTGCTTGAAGTTGCTGGCCAGGAAGCCGGCGTTGAGGCGTTCCTTGTGCAGCCCCTCGCCACGGAAGCGCAGGTCCACCTGCCCGTCATGGGAGGTGATGTGCCAGGGCTCAAGCGGCTGCTGGCGATCGAAGGCGAAGCGCACGGTGTCGACCTTGACCAGCTCGCCGTCCAGCCAGAAGCAGTTCTCGGTGAAGCTGGTCTCGTTGACCCCGCAGGACAGGTTCAGGCCGAGGCGAATCCCCGCCGCCTCGCCGGACAGGCAAGCCCAGTTCCACACCGTTTCCGGGCGCATGTAGCCGGCCGACCAGTCGTGGTGGGCGTAGGCCCCCAGCGTGCCGAGGTCGAACTGCCCCAGTGCGCTCTCGATCCGCCCCTGGCAGGGCACACCGGCCACCTTGCGCGCGTAGACCCAGCCGTCCGCCCCGGCCGGGGTACACAACCCCATGGGCTGGAAGTCCTGCTCGGCGAACAGCGCATCGATGCGGGTGCCGTCGTCCAGTTCCACGCGCAGGCGCTTTTCCCGGCGCTCGGCCTGGTTCTCCAGTCGCAGCAGGTTGCGGCCCACGCGCAGCTCGCAGGTGCCGCTGTCGGGTGACTGGGAAAAGCGTGTGCCCCAACCCAGCGGCAGCTTGAACTGGCGCTCGATCATGCGTCCGCTGGCCGGGTGGAACAGGTAGACGAAGCCCACCCCGAGCAGGCTCAGGTTGGCCAGCGCGCAGCCGCCGATCAGCTCGTTGCTGATGATCCCGAAGTACTGGAACTGATGGAAACGCCGCCACTTGGCCAACGCGCCACGGCGACGCCCCATGGGCGAACGGAAGTCGAAATCCCGGTAGTTGATGAGGGTCGGGGTGGTGTCGAACAGGCCGTAGCGGGGCTGGCCGTCCGGGCCGATCAGCATGTCCATGGGTCGGGCTCTCCGGTTCAGGGGCGAGGGATGCTAGCACCGCCCTCCCGGCGGCACAGTCACCCATGGCGCCAGCCGGAGCGACCATCTACGCCAGTCTCACGCCACCACCTGGTTGCGGCCGAACGCCTTGGCCTGGTACAGCGCCCGGTCGGCATGTTCGTAGAGGGCGTAGAGGTGGGCGATGGGGCTGTCGGCCTCGGGCGCCAGGCAGGCCAGGCCGATGGACAGGGTCAACACCGCACCGGTGCTGGAGCCCTCGTGGGGCACCGCCAGGGCCTGCACCGCAGCACGGATGCGCTCGGCATGCTGGCGCGCCTCCTCTTCCGGGGTGCCGTAGAGCAGCACGGCGAACTCCTCGCCCCCCAGCCGCACGGCCATGTCCAGGGGGCGCCGCGCCGCATCCTCCAGCACCCCGGCCACCCGCTGCAGCGCCACGTCACCGCGCTGGTGGCCATAGAGGTCGTTGTAGGCCTTGAAGTGGTCCACGTCGCACAGCAGCAGCGCCAGCGGCCTCGATTCCCGCTGTGCCTGCCGCCAGACCCGCTCCAGCTGCCGGTTGAAGCTGCGGCGGTTGTGCAGGCCGGTGAGGCTGTCGTGGTCGGCCAGCACCCGCATCAGCCGGCTCACCAGGAAATGCTCGCGGGACTTGTACTCCACCAGGTAGCCGCCCACCGCCCCCAGCAGGTTGCCGCAGACCAGGAACAGCAGGTTGTTCGCCAGCCGCGCCGGCGGCAGGCCCGCCCACAGCTCCAGCGCCACGTAGACCGAGAGCACCAGCACCGCCACCAGCAGCGCCTCCCCCAGGCGCAGGCCCACCACGAAGTAGGCGGCCATGCACACCAGCAGCAAGCCTTCATAGGGAAACGACGGATCGACCCGATGGGCGATGGCCACCACCGCTGCCGCCCCCAGCCCCAGCGCGGCGACGCACGCCTGGCTGAGGGGCGCCAGCAGGTGCACATGGCGCCGCTGCAGCACCAGGCCGCCACAGATCACCAGCAGCACCAGCACCACCACCCGCACCGCCAGCATCCACCAGCGCTCCGCCGTGCTCACCAGCTGGAAATCCAGCACAGCGAAGGCCAGCCACATGGGCAGCGACAGCAGCAGCACGATGCGCTTGAGGTCGAAGGACTGTTCCAGGAAGAACTGCCGGTACTCGTGCTCCAGGGGACGCACGAAACGCAGCTTGCGGAAGCCGACGGCGAGCTGGTCGGCATAGGGATTCGGACGCACATCGTCCAGCCAGGCATGGGGTGTGGTCACGGCCACCTCTTGTTATGGGGCCGGGACCTACTGCTGCGCCCGGCCATGCAGCGTCGGCGCGCTCCGGGCATCCACCTCACATGGATGACGAAGACTGCGCGCGCCTCGACGGCTGCGCGCACGCCACGTTGCACATTAGTAGCCGGCGGGATGGCCTACAAGTGAGCGCCTGGCGTCAGGCCTCGAACTCCGCCTGCAGCGCCGCACGCACGCAATACAGCACGCCTTCCGGCACCCGGCCGCCCAGCAGCTGGGCCACTTCGGCCACCGGCGGCAGCTCGCCCTCGCCGTCGAGGAAGGCGTCCTGCACCTCGCCGAGGGTGTCCTCAGGCAGGTCCAGCGCCTGCTCCAGGCTGAGCTGTTGCGCGGCGATGGCTTCGGCCAGCAGCGCATAGACGTTCTTCTCGGTGCATTGCAGCTGGCGGGCGATCTGCGCCGGGGTCATGCCGGCACGGGCCAGGCTGACCAGCTCGTGGCGCAGGTCCGCCACGGCGCGGGGCGCCTCGGCTTCGGCGCCATTGAGCACCTCGAGGAAGGCCTGGCCGTAGCGCTCCAGCTTGCGTGCACCCACGCCGCTGACCCGCGCCATGTCCGACAGGCTCGACGGCCTGCTGCGCAGCATCTCCAGCAGGGTCGCGTCGGGGAAGATGACGTAGGGCGGCACGCTGTGCTCCTCCGCCAGCTTGCGGCGCAGCGTACGCAGCGCCTCCCACTGCTCGCGCTCGTCGGCACGCACCAGCTGGCTGGCCGCACTGGCGGCCGGCTTGGGCGCCTTGGTGGACAGGTCGCGGCGCAGCTGCAGGGTCACCTCGCCGCGCAGCAGCGGCCGGCACGCCTCGCTCAGGCGCAACCCGCCGAAGCCTTCGAGGTCGATGTCGGCCAGGCCACGCGCCACCAGCTGGCGGAACAGCGTGCGCCACTCCGTCTCGGAAAAGGCCTTTCCCACGCCGAACACCGACAGGTGCTGGTGGCCCGCTGCGCGCACCTTCTCGTTGTCGCGCCCGAGGAGGATGTCCACCAGGTGCCCGACGCCGTAGCGCTGGCCGCTGCGATAGACCGCCGACAGAGCCTGGCGGGCCGGTTCGGTGGCGTCCCAGGTCTGCACCCCGTCGACGCAGATGTCGCAGTGCCCGCAGGGCTGCGGCAGCTCCTCGTCGAAGTAGGCCAGCAGCGCCTGGCGGCGGCAGCGGGTCTCCTCGCAGAGCGCCAGCATCGCCTCCAGCTTGTGCTGCTCGATGCGCTTGTGCCGCTCGTCGCCCTCGGAGTTGTTGAGCATCTGCTTGAGGAAGATCACGTCCTGCAGCCCATAGGCCATCCAGGCGTCCGCCGGCAGGCCGTCACGCCCGGCGCGGCCGGTCTCCTGGTAGTACGCCTCCAGGGATTTCGGCAGGTCCATGTGGGCCACGAAGCGCACGTTGGGCTTGTCGATGCCCATGCCGAAGGCAATGGTCGCCACCATGATCAGCCCCTCCTCGTTGAGGAAGCGCCGCTGGTGGTAGGCCCGCAGCTCGTTCTCCAGGCCCGCGTGGTAGGGCAGCGCCGGGAAGCCCTGCTCGGACAGGAAGGCCGCCACCTCCTCCACCTTCTTGCGCGACAGGCAGTAGACGATGCCGGCATCGCCCTTGCGCTCGGCGAGGAAGCCCAGCAACTGCTTGCGCGGATTGTCCTTGGGCACGATGCGGTAAAAGATGTTCGGCCGGTCGAAGCTCGACAGGAAGCGCTCCGCCTCCTGCAGGTGCAGGCGCTGGACGATCTCCTCGCGGGTGCGGCGGTCGGCGGTGGCGGTCAGCGCGATGCGCGGCACGCCGGGGAACAGCTCGGCCAACTGGCCCAGTTGCAGGTATTCGGGACGGAAGTCGTGGCCCCACTGGGACACGCAGTGGGCTTCATCGATGGCGAACAGGGCGATGTCCAGGCGCTCCAGGAACGCCAGCATGCGTGGCTGCACCAGCCGCTCGGGGGCCAGGTAGAGCAGCTTGATCTCACCCCGGCGGATGCGGTCGGCGATCTCCCGCTGCTCGTCCGCGCCGAGGGTGGAGTTCAGCGCCACCGCCGCCACGCCCAGCTCCTCCAGGGTCGCCACCTGGTCGTCCATCAGCGCAATCAGCGGCGAAACCACCACCGCCAGGCCCTCGCGCATCAGCGCCGGCACCTGGTAGCAGAGGGACTTGCCGCCCCCGGTGGGCATCAGCACCAGGGCATCGCCGCCACGGGCCACGCGCTCGATGATGGCGGCCTGGTTGCCGCGGAAGGCGTCGTAGCCGAATACGTCTTTGAGGATGCGCAGCGCGTGGTCGAGCATGGGGGTCTCCGAAACAAGCCGCGCATTATACGTCAGCCCGCCCGTCGCGATGCCCTCGCCCATCGCCGCGGCTTTTGCCGCCTGCGGCGCACTGGACTAGAATCCACGCTCATTTATCCCCTCAAGGTAGTCCCCCCGATGTCCTTCGCTGAGCAACTGTCCCGCCTGCAAGCCTTTCTCGATGCCGACGACCTGCACGAGGAAGCCCTGGACTACGTGGCAGCCCACGGCTACCTGACGGCCCTGAACATTTCCCCCGAGCCGGTGCCGGACCGCGAGTGGATCGACGCCCTGTTCGCCGAGCCGCCGCACTACCGCGACGCCGCCGAGCACGAAGCCATCGAAGAAGCCCTCCTCCAGCTCAAGGCCCACATCGCCCGCCAACTGGCCAGCGACGAAGACCTCGAACTGCCCTGCGACCTGGACCTGGGCGAAGAGCCCGACGACTCCGACCTGCGCGGCTGGTGCATCGGCTTCATGGAAGGCGTGTTCCTGCGTGAAGCCGCCTGGTTCGAACACGCCGAAGAGGAAGTCAGCGAACTGCTGCTGCCGATCATGGTGGGCTCGGGCCTGTTCGACGAGCAGCCGGAATTCGCCGACATCGCCGCCGATCGCAACCTGGTCGACGAGATGATCGAGCAGATCCCCGAACTGCTGACCGCCCTGTTCCTGCTCTGCCACGCCCCCGAAGAAAAGCCCGCCCTGCTCAAGCCGCGCCACTGAGTCACGCGATGGCCCGCGGCGACATCCCCCGCGCCCGCAGCGCAGCGGTCCGCTATGGACTGCTGTGCATCGGCTGGCTGAGCGTCGCCCTGGGGGTCATCGGCATCTTCCTGCCGGTGCTGCCCACCACCCCCTTCCTGTTGCTGGCGGCCGCCTGCTTCGTGCGCAGCTCCGAGCGCTTCTACCACTGGCTGGTGGACCACCCCCACCTGGGCCCGTGGATCCGTGACTACCTCGAAGGCAACGGCATCCCCCTGCGCGGCAAGGTCTACGCCCTGGTGCTGATGTGGGCGAGCATCCTGTTCTCCTGCTACCTGGTGCCGCGCCCCTGGGCACAGGGCTTCATGCTCACCAGCGCGGTGCTGGTCAGCGTCTACATCCTTCGGCAGAAGACCCTGCACCGCGACTGACGCGGCCCCGACGCCCTCCCGAACTTTCCGACCGCCCTGCAAGGCAAAAGGCCAGGTGCCTGCCTAGACTGCATGAACCCAAGGGGCGGAGACCCTGACGATGCAGCTAGGGCACCACCAGCACTCCCGCACAGCCGGACCGCGCATGGCGTGGCTGCTGCTGGTCGCCTGCGCCCTGCTCAGCCTGCTCGCCCTGGCCGACTGGGACTTCGAGGTGATCCTCAAGAACGCCGAGAAGCGCTACGGCAACCTCGGCCCGGCGCGCCAGCGCATCCTCGACTGGAGCGACCTGATCCAGCGCAGCGGCGAGCTGCCGGAGAAGGACAAGCTCACCGCCGTCAACCGCTTCTTCAACGCCAAGCTGCGTTTCGTCGACGACCAGCGCAACTGGGGCCAGAACGACTACTGGGCCACCCCCATCGAGGCCCTGGTCAAGGGCGCAGGCGACTGCGAGGACTACTCCATCGCCAAGTACTTCACCCTGCGCCGCCTCGGCATTCCCGCCGAGAAGCTGCGCATCACCTACGTCAAGGCGCTGAACTACAACCAGGCGCACATGGTGCTCACCTTCTACGCCACCCCCACGGCGGACCCGCTGGTCCTGGACAACCTGATCAGCGACATCCGCCCCGCCTCCCAGCGCAAGGACCTGCTGCCGGTCTACGCCTTCAACGCCGAGGGGCTCTACACCGGGGGCAAGCGCAGTGGTGACAGCAAGAAGCTCTCGCGCTGGCAGGACATCCTGCAGAAGATGCGCGCCGAAGGCTTCCCGATCGGAGAGGGATAGACGATGTCGTTACTCAAGCAGCTGTTTCTGGCGATCTGCCTGTTCCTGGTGGTGGCCTTCACCGGGAGCTTCCTGGCCGGCGTGGAAAGCTCCCGCGAGCAGCTGCGCAGCCAGCTGCGCTCCCACGCCCAGGACGCCGCCACCGCCCTGGCGCTGTCCATGACGCCCCACGTGGACGACCCGGCCATGCTGGAGCTGATGGTCAGCTCCATCTTCGACAGCGGCTACTTCGCCCGCATCCGCGTGGTGCGCATCAGCGACGGCGAGGTGCAGGTGGAGCGCCAGACCGACACCGTCACCGGCACCGTCCCGCAGTGGTTCGCCCGCATCGTCGACCTCCGTCCCCAGGGCGGCGATGCGCTGATCATGCGCGGCTGGGAGCAGGCCGCCCGGGTCGAGGTGGTCAGCCACCCGCAGTTCGCCCTGGCCAAGCTGTGGGACAGCGCCCTGGGCATGCTTGCCTGGCTGCTGGTGTGCGGGCTGGTCAGCGCCGTGCTCGGCGGCTTCCTCCTGCGCACCCAGTTGCGCCCGCTGGACAACATGGTCCAGCAGGCCCAGGCCATCAGCCGCCGCGAATTCCTCACCCTGCCCCGCGTACCGCGCACCCCCGAGCTCAAGCGCGTGGTGCTGGCCATGAACCAGATGGTCGACAAGCTCAAGACCCTGTTCGCCGAAGAGGCCGCCCGCAGCGAGAAGCTGCGCGAAGAGGCCTACCAGGACACCCTCACCGGCCTGGCCAACCGCCGCCAGTTCGACGCCCGCCTGGCCAACCAGCTCGACCCGTCCGAACAGAATGCCGACGGCTACCTGGTGCTGCTGCGGGTCAACGACCTCGGCGGGCTCAACCAGCGCCTGGGCGGCCAACGCACCGACGCGCTGATCCGCGATGTCGGCGAAGTGCTCGGCCATGCCCTGGCCGAAAGCGGCACGCCCGACTGGTTCGCCTCGCGCAACCGCGGTGGTGAGTTCACCCTGCTGGCCCCCGGCCTTGAAGGCGACGGCGCCGACCGTCTCGCCACCGTGCTCAGCGCCGCCCTGGAGAACCTGCGCGCCACCGGCGCCAGCGACTGCACTCCGGTCGCCCACCTGGGCATCGCCGCCTTCCGCCCCGGGGAGAACCCGGCCGACGTCCTCGCCCGTGCCGACCAGGCCCTGGCCCAGGCCCAGAGCAACCCCTCGCGCCACTGGGAGCGCCTCGACGACTTCCAGGCCAACGCCGGCCAGGGCCTGCACGACTGGCGCGGCTGGATCGACCAGGCCCTCAACGAAGGCAAGCTGCAGCTCTACTTCCAACCCGTGGTGGAGTGCGCCGACACCGGCCGCCTGCTGCACCACAAGGTGCTCGCGCGCCTGCTCGACCCCCAGGGCGAAGCCGTCGCCGCCGGCCGCTTCCTGCCCTGGATCGAGCGCCTGGGCTGGGCCACCCGCTTCGACCTGGCGATGCTCGAGCACACCCTCGACCACCTCGACCTGCACCCCGCCCCGCTGGCCCTCAGCCTTTCCGCCGCCACCCTGCGCGATGCCGCCACCCAGGACCGCCTGCTGGCCGTGCTCAAGGCCCACCCGCAACACAGCACCCTGATGACCCTGGAGGTGGACGAACGCCACCTGCCCCCGCCCGCCGAGCTGGAAGCCTTCAGCCAGCGGGTGCGCGACGCCGGCTTCAACATCGGCCTGCAGCACTTCGGCGGTCGCTTCAGCCTGATCGGCAACCTCACCCACCTCGGCCTCGCCTACCTGAAGGTGGACGGCGCCTACATCCGCCACCTGGACGTGGAGCAGGACAAGCGGGTGTTCATCGAAGCCGTGTACCGCGCCACCAACAGCATCGACCTGCCGCTGATCGCCGAGATGGTGGAAAGCGCCGGCGAACTGGAGGCGCTCAAGGCCCTCGGCATCCTCGGCGCCATGGGCCGCCTGGTGGGTGCGCCGGCGCCCTGGAAGGACTGATCCCGCCCCAGGGCATCGCCAACACCCACCGGGTTTTCTGACGGCGTCCCCATTGCGCCCCGGTGACGGGGCGCCTCGTTCATGCCCTGCCGCCCTCCCCTTCGCCGCGCTTTTTCCTTGCTCCATGCCGGCATCGATAATATGTTAACGAAAAACAAGAACAGGAGACGGCCATGGCCTTTCCGACTCGCACCCTTGCCGCGTTCGACACCTTCAGCCAGTCCCTGCGCGCGGTCTGCGGCAATTTCGAGACCCGCCCATCCACCCAGCACAACCAGTTCATCGGCGACATCCACGCGCATTGCATCGGCCCGCTGGAAACGGCGCACATCCGCACCAACGCCGGGCTCATCGCCCGGGAACGGGTGGGCGTGGACGGCGAGGACGACCGCCACTGCTTCCTGATCTTCCAGCGCAGCGGGCGCCAGTGCATCCGCCAGCGCGGGGTGGAACTGGAGCTGCACGCCGGGGACTTCGCCCTGGTGGATTCCGCCCTGCCCTTCGAGATCCGCCCCCAGGGCCTGATCGAAAACGTCTCGGTGCACCTGGCCCGGCAACGGGTCATGGAGCACTTCCAGGGCCAGCAGCCCTTCGGCCGCCTGGCCCGCAACAGCCTGTCGAGCCGGATGATCCGCGCGCTGGTGGGCTCCATCGGCGACAGCGCCGGCACCCTCGACCCCAGCGCCGACGGCCAGGCCCTGCAGGACGCCCTGCTGGCCCTGCTGGTGCCGGCCCTGGCCGAACGTGTCGAGGCGCTGCCCGAGCACACCGGCGATCTCTACGGCGTGGCGCTGCAACTGATCGGCGAATCCCTGCAGGACGCCGAACTGTCCCCAGCCCTGCTTGCCGAGCGCCTGCACATCTCGGTGCGGCGGCTGTACAGGCTGTTCGAGGACCAGGGCGAGAGCGTCTGCCGCTACATCCAGCGCGCGCGCCTGGACAAGGTCGCCCAGGACCTCAGCGCCCAGGTGCTGCGCCACGAGTCCATCACCCAGATCGCCTTCAAATGGGGCTTCTTCGACGCCGCCCACTTCAGCCGCGCCTTCAAGCGCCAGTTCGAGCTGTCACCCCGGGACTACCGCGCACGGGCCCATTGCGCCTGACCCTCCGCCCCGGCCTGGCAAGGAATGCCAAGAAAGAATGGCAGCCAGGGTCAAGCGACCGGCCGGGGCCAACCCTCTAATACCCCCAGGCACCCATGCCGCTGCCACCCTGCGGCCCGCCGCGAGCGGGCCCCCATAACAAGAAACCCTGAGTCGGAGTACCACGACCGTGAAGACCCTTCCGCTGCTGATAGGGCTGCCCCTTCTGCTTACCAGCCTGCCGGGCGTCGCCGCCGATGCCACCGGCCCCGCCCGTGTCGACGCCCAGCGCCTGGTCCAGGCCGACCGCGAGCCGGGCAACTGGATGAGCCACGGCCGCACCTACGACGAACAGCGCTTCAGCCCGCTGGACCAGGTCAACGCCGGCAACGTCGGCCAGCTCGGCCTGGCCTGGACCACCAAGCTGGAGCTGGATTTCGGCGTCGAAGCCACCCCCATCGTGGTCGACGGCGTGATGTACACCACCAGCGCCTTCAGCGTGGTCTACGCCCTCGACGCCACCAGCGGCGCCGTGCTGTGGAAGTACGACCCCCAGGTCCCGCCGGAGAACCTCGGCCAGGGCTGCTGCGGCCCGGTCAACCGGGGCGTGGCGGTGTGGAACGGCAAGGTCTACGTCGGCAGCTTCGACGGCCGGCTGATCGCCCTCGACGCCGCCACCGGCAAGCCGGTGTGGAGCGTCGACACCATCCTCGACCGCAGCAAGAGCTACTCCATCACCGGCGCCCCGCGCATCGTCAAGGGCAAGGTGCTGATCGGCAACGGCGGCGCCGAGTTCGGCGTGCGCGGCTACGTCACCGCCTACGACGCCGAGACCGGCCAGGAGGCCTGGCGCTTCTACACCGTCCCCGGCGACCCCAAGCTGCCCCCCGAGAACAAGGCCATGGCCATGGCGCTGAAGACCTGGGACGGCGACGGCTGGGTCAAGTGGGGCGGCGGCGGCACCGTGTGGGACTCCATGGCCTACGACCCCGAGCTGGACCTGCTCTACATCGGCACCGGCAACGGCTCGCCGTGGAACTACCAGTTCCGCAGCAACGGCAAGGGCGACAACCTGTTCGTCTCCTCCATCGTCGCCCTGCGCCCGGACAGCGGCGAGTACGTCTGGCACTACCAGGTCACCCCCCAGGACCGCTGGGACTACACCGCCACCCAGCACATGATCCTCGCCGACCTGAAGATCGACGGGCAGCTGCGCAAGGTGCTGATGCAGGCGCCGAAGAACGGCTTCTTCTATGTGCTCGACCGCACCAACGGCAAGCTGCTCTCGGCCCGCAACTACGTCCCGGTGAACTGGGCCAGCGGCATCGACCTCGCCACCGGCCGGCCCATCCTCACCGGCGCCGCCGACTACGCCAAGGAACCCAAGGTGGTGCAGCCCAGCTTCCTCGGCGGGCACAACTGGCACCCCATGTCCTTCAACCCCGTCACCGGCTACGTCTACATCCCCGCCCAGCACACCCTGGCCGAGCTGAAGGCGGCCAAGGAGCCGATGTTCCTGCCCAACAAATCGGTGGTGAACTTCGGCCTCGACGTGCCCAGCCTGCCGGAAGACCCCAAGGTGCTGGAGCAGATCCGCAACGCCTGGACCGGCGAACTGATCGCCTGGGACCCGGTGCGCCAGGCCCCGGCCTGGTCCCACCCCTACGCCGGCGCGGGTAACGGCGGCACCCTCAGCACCGCCGGCAACCTGGTGTTCCAGGGCACCGCCGATGGCCGCGTGGTGGCCTACAGCGCCGACAAGGGCGATACCCTCTGGGAGCACCGCGCCAACTCCGGCGTCATGGCCGGCCCGGTCACCTACAGCGTCAACGGCGAGCAGTACGTCGCCTTCTCCGTGGGCTGGGGCGGCATCATCCCGCGCCTCACCGGCCCGCTGACCAACAAGGGCAAGGTGCGCGCCGAAGCCCGGGTCATCGCCTTCAAGCTGGGTGCCAAGGGCGAACTGCCACCGCCGCGCGAAGCCCCGGTGTTCCCCAACGCCGACCTGCCGCTGAACGCCACGCCCGCGCAACTGGCCCAGGCCCGCGACCTGTTCAACGGCCTGTGCGCCGGCTGCCACGGCCTCAACGCCATCAGCGGCGGCGAAGTCCCGGACCTGCGCTACCTCACCGCCGACAAGCACGCCGCCTTCCCCGCCTACCTCAGCGGCGCGCTGATGCGGCGCGGCATGCCCAACTTCTCCGACATCCTCAAGCCCGAGGACATGGAGCTGATCCGCCAGTACCTGGTCAAGCGCACCCATGACCTCCAGGCCGAGCTGAAACAGGCCGACGCCCCCCACTGACACCACCGCTGTTCCCAGGCGACGCCCACCCGGGCGCCGTCCGGGCGCAGCCATGCCCGAAAAACAACAAGAGAGCCCCGCCATGCCCACACGCCACGCCCTTACCCTCGCCACCGGCCTGCTGCTGGCCGCCCCCTTCGCCCAGGCCGACGTCAAGCCCGATGCCGGCGACTACACCGCCCTGCCCAAGGGCACCGACGTGGTGGTGCTCTACCAGCAGAACCCACGGGGCGACGAGGTCTACTCCGGCGGCCACAAGGTGGCCGACAACCTCGACCTGGACATGACCGTCGGCGTGCTCAGGCTGATCCACTTCACCGACTTCTTCGGCACCGGCTACACCTGGGACCCGCAGATAGTCATCCCCTTCGGCACCCAGGAGGTGGGCGCCAGCGACACTCGCACCTCGGGCCTCGGCGACATCACCTTCGGCGGCACCCTGTGGACCATTGGCGACCTGGCGCGCAACGAGCACCTGGGCTGGTCGGTGTTCGTCACCGCCCCCACCGGCAGCGACAAGAACGACGGCTTCGCCCTCAGCAACAACCGCTGGGCGGTGGACTTCCAGGTCGGCTACATCAAGGGCCTCACCGAGCGCATCAGCTGGGACGTCATCGCCGAAACCGAGTTCTACGGCGACCAGCACAGCACCGATGCCAAGAAGGACCCGCTGATCCAGCTACACAACCACCTGCGCTACAACTTCACCCCCGACACCTACGCCGCCCTCACCTACCGGCACAACTGGGGCGGCCGCGAAACCCTCGACGGCCAGACCCTGGCCACCAGCCGCGACAACGGCACCGTGGGCGTCTCCCTGGCCACCATGGTCAACAAGCAGCTGCAGTTGATGGGCCAGGTGATGCACGACACCCAGGTGCGCGAGGGCGTGAAGATCGACAACTCCCTGCAATTCCGCCTCGCCTACTTCTATTGACCCCCACCGCCTCCTACCAAAGGCCCAGGGCCCGTGCCGTGCATCCCCCGGCACGGGCCCCTATGATCGGCACAGCCCGAGCCCGACATAAGAACGACACGCCATGAAGCCCGCCGCCCTGACCCTGTCCCTGCTCGCCGCCTCCAGCCCGCTGCTGGCCGAGGAAGTCGCCGAACTGGACCCGCTGGAGATCACCGCCTCGCGCACCCGCACCGACTGGCTCACGACCCCGGTCGCCGTCAGCGCCGTGGAGACCGCCAACCGCCCCGGTGAACAGGGTCTGACCCTCGACACCCAGCTCGCCCAGGTGCCCGGCACCTACGTGCAGAGCCGCTACAACTTCGCCCAGGGCATGCGCATCGCCATCCGAGGCTTCGGCGCCCGTTCCAGCTTCGGCGTGCGCGGCGTGCGGGTGCTGGTGGACGGCGTGCCACTGACCATGCCCGACGGCCAGACCGAAATGGACGGCGTCGACACCGCCCTGGTGGAAAGCCTCGAAGTGATCCGCGGCCCGGCCGCCAGCAGCTACGGCAACGCCGCCGGCGGCGTGCTGGCCATCCGCACCCGCGAGCCGGGGGAAACGCCCTTCAGCCAAGTGGATGTCAGCGCCGGCGGCCTCGGCTACCACCGCGTGCGCGCCGAGACCAGCGGCAGCGTCGACAACCTCGGCGGCCTGCTGGCCTTCAACAGCACCCAGCTGGACGGCTACCGCGACCACGGCCGCGCCGAAGCCAACAGCTTCACCGGCAAGCTCGCCTGGCAGGCCGAGGCCGGCCGCCTCGGGCTCAACCTCAGCGCCCTGGACAACCGCTCCGAAGACCCCGGCGCCCTGACCCGCGCCGAAGTCCGCGCCGACCGCAGCCAGGCGCGGGCCCAGAGCCTGCGCTTCAACTCCGACGAACGCATCCGCCAGCAGCGCCTGGCGCTGACCTGGGAAGGCCAGGCCGCCGGCGACGACAGCTACCTGCTGCGCAGCTGGGTCGGCAGCCGCCAGTTCGGCAACCGCCTGCCCCTGCAGAACAACGGCCAGACCCGCTATGACCGCCTGTTCAGCGGCCTTGGCGCCCAGTACACCCACCACACCGAGTGGTTCGGCCTGCCCCAGCGGCTCACCGGTGGCCTCGACCTGGAAGCCCAGCGCGACGACCGCGACCGCCACAACAACCTCGACGGCCGCACCGGCGCCCTGACCCTGGAGCAACGGGAACAGGCCCGCAGCCAGGGCCTGTTCCTGGAAGACGCGATCCAGCTCGGCGAGCGCTGGCAAGCCACCCTCGGGCTGCGCCGCGACAGCGTGAAACTGGAGGTGGACGACCGCTTCCTCAGCAACGGCGACGACTCCAGTGCCCGCACCTACAGCGACTGGAACCGCAGCCTGGGCCTGAGCTACCGGCTGGACGCGCACCACGTGCTCTACGCGCGCTACGCCACCTCCTTCGAAACACCCACCGCCAACGAACTGGCCAACCCGGCCGGCGGCGGCTTCAACCCCGCACTCGGCCCGGCCCAGGCCACCAACCGCGAAGTGGGCCTGAAAGGCGAATGGAACGACCTGCGCTACGAAGCGGCGCTCTACCGCATCGACCTGGACGACGAACTGGTGCCCTACGGCAGCGGCATCACCTACTACGCCAACGCCGGCAAGTCCCGCCGCGACGGCCTGGAACTGAGCCTGGACTGGCGCCTCGACCCGCACTGGCGCCTGGCCGCCGCGTACAGCTACAACGACTACCGCTTCATCGAGTTCAAGAGCGGCAACGCCGACTACGGCGACAACGCCATCCCCGGCATCCCGCGCCAGTCGCTGTTCGCCGAAGTGGCCTACGAATGGGACGGCGGCTACGCCCGCCTCAACAGCGTCACCCAGGACCGGCTCTACGCCGAGAACGCCAACAACGTGCGGGTCGGCGGCTACACCCTGGTCAACGCCCGCCTCGGCACCCGCCTGGAATGGAACGGCCAGGCCCTGGAGCCCTACCTGGGCATCGACAACCTGTTCGGCCGGGACTACTACGACAACATCCGCATCAACGACGGCAACGCCCGCTACTTCGAGCCCGGCCCCGGCCGCGTCATCTATGCCGGCGCCAACCTGAGCTTCTGAAGGGCGCTTCTAAAAAGCGCCCCGTATCGTCTCGCCTAGGAGGTCAGAGCAACCCTCCATTCCTGTAACCACCGGGTGCCCTGGCCCTCTCCCGGAAGGGAGAAGGGAGCAAACCCGAAGCGCGCTGTGGAGCCACGCCGGACTCAGAGATTGAGGCAGGGAATCTGCCCCTTCAGGAGGCCGAGCGCAGTCGTTGCGCAGGGGGACGAGCGGCATGGATGCCGTGAGAGGCGCGCCAGGCCATGGATGGCCCATCGCGCCGGCCCCCGGAGCAATGACGGAGCGAGGGAAGTCTCGCGAAGCGGGACCCGGATGCAGGGGCGAGCCTTTTTGGTTTCTTTTTTGGCGACTGAAAAAAGAGACTCGCCCGGCAAGGCGAAACAGGTGACATCAGCAGCACTCGATAGTCAGCAACGCGCTTTCGGGACACAGCCTTTGGGAGGCTCACAAGATGCCTTACTCCGGCACCTCGACGCTGACGTGGATGGCGTCGTGGCGCCAGAACTCCAGGTCGCAGTCGATCAACCGACCGTGCTGGTCGCGGTTGATGCGGGTGATCTTCAGCGCCGGGCTGCCGGCGGTCACCTTCAGGTGGGTGGCGGCCTCCGGATGCAGCGCGGTGGGCACCATGTCGAAGCGCACCCGCCCGTAGCGGATGGCGTACTCGCTGGCATACAGCTCGGTGAGCGAGCGGGTCAGGTCGAACTCGATGATGCCGGGGAAGTACGCCGGGTTCAGGTAATGCTCCACGTACAGCACCAGCCGCCCATCCACCCGCCGGGCCCGGCGGATCTGGTAGACGCTGGACAGTGCCGGCAACTCCAGCAGCTCGCAGATCTCCACGCTGGCCGGGATCAGCCGCGCCCCCAGCACCTCCGTCCCCGGCACCCGCCCCTGCTCGGCCACCATCGCGTGGAAGTGGCTGCGCACCAGCGGGTTGTAGGCCAGCCGCGGCGGCGAAACGAACCAGCCACGACGCTCCTCGCGGTAGATCAGCCCCTGGGCCTCCAGTTGCCCCAGCGCCTCGCGCAGGGTGATGCGGGTGGTGTCGAACAGCTCGCTGAGCCGGCGCTCGGCCGGCAGCTTGCCACCCAGGGGCAGCAGGCCGTGCTCGATCTGCGCCTGCAGTGCATGGCAGATGGCGGTTACGGTACGGGGCGCCTCATCGCGCATCGAAAGACTCCAGTCTGGAATAGACCAGCACCATAAAAGTGCGGTGCCGGCGGGGTCGTCGCCATCCTAGGCAGCCTGCATGACCGTTCCGTGACACCACCCCGCGCCTGCATGGCCCATGCCAGGAGCATAGCCCCAGCCCACGCGCCATCCACCTTGTAGCCATGGTCTACGCTTGCTCTCGCCGCGACCGCAGGCGAGGTCGCGGTGTGCCGTGAAATAAAACCGTCATCCAGGGCCATTAGATTGGCCTGGGTCTTGCTGATCTAGACCAACAACACAACCCCGCTAAGGAGCTTCATATGAAACGCCTGCTGCTGGCTTCACTGATTGGAACGACCCTGGCCATGAGCAACCTGGCCATGGCTGACGACGCTGCCCTGAAGACCCTCGAAGAAGCCGCCCGCAAGGAAGGCGCCGTGAACAGCGTGGGCATGCCCGACAGCTGGGCCAACTGGAAGGACACCTGGGTCGACCTGGAGAAGAAGTACGGCCTCAAGCACATGGACACCGACATGAGCTCGGCGCAGGAAATCGCCAAGTTCGCCGCCGAGAAGGACAACGCCACCGCCGACATCGGTGACGTCGGCGCCGCCTTCGGCCCCATCGCCAAGGAGCAGGGTGTTACCCAACCCTACAAGCCCAGCACCTGGGAGCAGGTCCCCGCCTGGGCCAAGGATGCCGACGGCCACTGGGCCCTCGCCTACACCGGCTCCATCGCCTTCATCGTCAACAAGCAGCTGGTCAAGGAAGTGCCCAAGTCCTGGGCGGACCTGAAGAAGGGCAAGTACAAGGTCGCCATCGGTGACGTCAGCGCCGCCGCCCAGGCGGTGAACGGCGTGCTGGCCGCCGCCATCGCCAACGGCGGTGACGAGAAGAACATCCAGCCGGGCCTGGAATTCTTCGCCGAGATCGCCAAGCAGAAGCGCCTGTCGCTGTCCAACCCGACCATCCAGACCCTGGAGAAGGGCGAGGTGGAAGTGGGCATCGTCTGGGACTTCAACGGCCTCTCCTACCGTGACCAGATCGATCCCAGCCGCTTCGAGGTGCTGATCCCCTCCGACGGCTCGGTCATCTCCGGCTACACCACCATCATCAACAAGTACGCCAAGAACCCGAACGCCGCGAAGCTGGCCCGCGAGTACATCTTCAGCGACGCCGGCCAGATCAACCTGGCCAAGGGCAACGCCCGCCCGATCCGCGCCGAGCACCTGACCCTGCCGGCCGAGGTGCAGGCCAAGCTGCTGCCCAACGAGCAGTACGCCAAGGTCCAGCCGATCAAGGATGCCAAGGCCTGGGAAGCCACCTCGAAGGCCCTGCCGCAGCAATGGCAGGAGCAGGTCATCATCGAGATGGAATAAGCCCGGTCGCCCGCCCCGGTGTGCCACGCGCACCGGGGCGAGCCCCCGCTTGAGGCAGTCAGAATGAAGAGAAAAGCCGTCCTCGTCCTGCTCGACGGGCTGAACCACCCGGTGGCCAGCCACGCCATGGGCCACCTGCTCGCCTGGTGCGCCGCCGACCGTGCCGCGCTGTACCGCCTGGATTGCGAGCTGCCGGCGCTGTCGCGCCCGCTCTACGAATGCATCCTCACCGGCGTGCCGCCCATCGACAGCGGCATCGTCCACAACGACGTCTCGCGCCTGTCCCGCGAGCGCAGCCTGTTCCACATTGCCCACGACGCCGGGCTCAGCACCGCGGCCGCGGCCTACCACTGGTTCAGCGAGCTGTACAACCGCTCGCCCTTCGACCCGGCCCGCGACCGCCACACCGAGGCCCCCGAGCTGCCCATCCAGTACGGGCACTTCTACTGGGCCGACCACTACCCCGACGCGCACCTGTTCGCCGACGCCGAGCACCTGCGCCTGCGCCACAGCCCCGATGTGCTGCTGGTGCACCCGATGAACATCGACGACGCCGGCCACAAGCACGGCCTGGACAGCGCCCAGTACCGCAACGCCGCGCGCATGGCCGACGTCATCCTCGCCGAGTACCTGCAGCGCTGGGTGGATGCCGGCTACCAGGTGATGGTCACCGCCGACCACGGCATGAACGCCGACCGCTCCCACAACGGCACCCTGCCGGAGGAGCGCGAAGTGCCGCTGTTCGTCATCGGCGACGCCTTCAGCCTCGACCCGACCGCCCGCCCGCTGCAGACCGAACTCTGCGGCACCCTCTGCGAGCTGCTGGGCATCCCCCACGACAAACCCTTCTGCCGGGAGCTGTTGAAGTGAATTCAGCCAACCGCGGCAAATGGCTGGCCCTCCTGTGCCTGCTGCCCTTCGCCGTCTTCTTCGTGATCTTCCAGATCGCCCCGCTGGCCTGGGTGGCCATCAACAGCCTGAACAGCCCCGAAGGCTGGGGCCTGGGCAACTACGCCAAGGTGTTCAGCTCCAAGTTCTACCTGCAGGCCATCAGGCACAGCCTGGAGATCGCCTTCTGGTCGAGCCTGTTCGGCATCGTCATCGCCGTGCTCGGCAGCTACTCGCTACGCCAGGTGGACAGCCGCCTGCGCGACTTCGTCATGGCCTTCTCCAACATGACCAGCAACTTCGCCGGGGTGCCGCTGGCGTTCGCCTTCATCATCCTGCTGGGCTTCAACGGCGCGCTGACCCTGCTGCTCAAGCAGAGCGGGCTGATCGAGGACTTCAACCTCTACTCCAAGACCGGCCTGATCGTGCTCTACACCTACTTCCAGATTCCCCTGGGGGTGCTGCTGCTCTACCCCGCCTTCGACGCCCTGCGCCAGGACTGGCGCGAGTCGGCGGCGCTGCTGGGCGCCGGCACCTGGCACTTCTGGCGCTACATCGGCCTGCCGGTGCTGACCCCGGCGCTGCTGGGCACCTTCATCATCCTGCTGGCCAACGCCCTGGGCGCGTACGCCACGGTGTACGCGCTGACCACCGGCAACTTCAACGTGCTGCCGATCCGCATCGCCGCCATGGTGGCCGGCGACATCGCCCTCAACCCGACCCTGGCCAGCGCTCTGGCCATGGTGCTGGTGGGGCTGATGGCGCTGATCACCGTCGTCCACCAGTGGCTGTTGAAGAGGAGCTACCATGTCGCGCGCTGAAACCCGGGCCGCCGGCCTGTACCACCGCCTGGTGGTCTGGGTGCTGTTCCTGATCCTGCTGCTGCCGCTGGCCGGCACCCTGCTCTATTCGCTGTCCACCAGCTGGTCGGCGACCATCCTGCCGGACGGGCTGACCTTCAAGTGGTACCTGGCGCTGTGGAGCGACGCCCGCTTCCTCGCCGCCTTCGGCCAGTCGCTGCTGGTGTGCTTCGGCGCCCTGGCGCTGTCGGTGGTGCTGATCCTGCCGCTGCTGTTCGTGGTGCACTACCACTTCCCGAAGCTGGACGCGCTGATGAACATCCTCATCCTGCTGCCCTTCGCGGTGCCGCCGGTGGTGTCCTCGGTGGGCCTGCTGCAGCTCTACGGCTCCGGCCCGCTGGCGATGATCGGCACGCCGTGGATCCTCATCGGCTGTTACTTCACCGTGGCCCTGCCTTTCATGTACCGGGCCATCACCAACAACCTCCAGGCGATCAACCTGCGCGACCTGATGGACGCCGCCCACCTGCTCGGCGCCAGCACCTGGAAGGCCGCCTTCCTGGTGGTGCTGCCGAACCTGCGCAAGGGCCTGATGGTGTCGCTGTTCCTGTCGTTCTCCTTCCTCTTCGGCGAGTTCGTCTTCGCCAACCTGCTGGTGGGCACCCGCTACGAGACCCTGCAGGTGTACCTGAACAACATGCGCAACAGCAGTGGCCACTTCAATAGCGCCCTGGTGATCTCCTACTTCCTCTTCGTGCTGCTGGGCACCTGGGCAGCCAACCGTCTGAACAAGGACAAGGCATGAGCTTTCTCTCGATCCGCGGCCTGCACAAACGCTACGGCCAGACCACCATCTTCACCGACATCGATTGCGAGATCGGCAAGGGCGAGTTCGTCACCCTCCTCGGCCCCTCGGGCTGCGGCAAGTCGACCCTGCTGCGCTGCATCGCCGGCCTCACCGAGGTGGACGGCGGGCAGATCCTGCTGGACGGCCAGGACCTGGTGCCGCTGTCGCCGCAGAAGCGCGGCATCGGCATGGTGTTCCAGAGCTACGCCCTGTTCCCCAACATGACCGCCGCGCAGAACGTCGCCTTCGGCCTGCGCATGCAGAAGGTCGGCAAGGACGACAGCGCCCGCCGCGTGCAGGAAGCCCTGGCCATGGTGGAGCTGGACCAGCACGCCGAGCGCTACCCCCACCAGCTTTCCGGCGGCCAGTGCCAGCGCGTGGCCCTGGCCCGCTCCCTGGTGACCCGCCCGCGCCTGCTGCTGCTGGACGAGCCGCTCTCGGCCCTCGACGCACGCATCCGCAAGCACCTGCGCGAGCAGATCCGCAGCATCCAGCAGGACCTGGGGCTGACCACCATCTTCGTCACCCACGACCAGGAGGAGGCGCTGACCCTGTCCGACCGCATCTTCCTGATGAACGCCGGGCGCATCGTCCAGAGCGGCGATGCCGAGACCCTCTACACCGCCCCGGTGGACGCCTTCGCCGCCGGCTTCATCGGCAACTACAACCTGCTGGAGGCCGAAGCCGCCAGCCGCCTGCTGCAACGGCCGGTCAGCGCCCGCGTGGCGATCCGCCCGGAGGCCATCGCCCTGGGCGAAGGCGGCATCGAAGCCGAAGTGCGCAGCCACAGCCTGCTGGGCAACGTGATCCGCTACCGGGTCCAGGCCCAGGGCGTGGAGCTGCTGGTGGACGTGCTCAACCGCTCCGCCGACGACCTGCACCCGGTGGGCCGGCGCATCGGCCTGCGCATCGATGCGGACGCTGTCCGGGAGGTGGCGTGATGGCCCTGGCGATCTTCGACCTTGACGACACCCTGATCGACGGCGACTGCGCCAGCCTGTGGAGCGCGCACATGGCCGACCTCGGCTGGGTCGACCGCGACTCGTTCCTGGCCAGGGACCACGAGCTGATGACCCTCTACGCCGAGGGCAAGCTGGCCATGGAGGACTACATGACCTTCAGCCTCTCGCCCCTGGTGGGCCGCACCGCCGAGGAAGTCGCCTCGGTGGTGGAACCCTTCGTCGAGGACGTGATCGAGCCGATCATCCACAGCGACGCCATGCGCAGCCTGGCCGGGCACCGCCAGGCCGGCGACCGGCTGCTGATCATCTCCGCCTCGGCGCACTTCCTGGTGAGCGCCATCGGCGAGCGGCTGGGGGTGGAGGAAGTCCTGGCCATCGACCTGGCCGAAGAACACGGCCACTACAGCGGCAAGACCCGGGGTGTGCTGACCTACCGCGACGGCAAGGTGACCCGCCTGAACGCCTGGCTGGCCGAACACGGCGAGCGCCTGGACGGCGCCTATTTCTATTCCGACTCGCGCAACGACCTGCCGCTGCTGGGCATGGTGGACAACCCCCGCGTGGTCAACCCCGATCCGGTGCTGCGCGCCCACGCCGAGCAGGCCGGCTGGCCGATCCTGGCCTGGCGCTGAGGCCGCTCAGGCCAGCAGCGCCACCGACTTGATCTGCGCCCAGACCGCCTGGCCCGGGTGCAGCCCGAGCTGGTCGTGGGAGTAGCGGGTGATGCGCGCCAGCAGCGGCGTGCCCTCCACGTCCAAACGCACCAGCACGTGGGCGGCGTTGTCCGCCGGGATGCTGTCGCGCACCGTGGCCGGCAGCAGGTTGAGGATGCTGCTGTCCGCCTGCCGCTGCAGGCTCAGGCTGACGTCGCGCGCGCGCACCGTGAAGCGCACCCGCCGCCCCGCCTCGGCGGGCGCATGGGCCACCCGCACGCTGAGGCCGCTATCCGGCAGGCCGAGGGTCAGCAGCTGGTAAGCGGCGTCGTGGGCCACCACCCGCCCTTCCACCACCACGCCGGCGTCGTCGTCCAGGGCCGTGGGCAGGTCCAGCCGCGCCAGGGTCTCGCCCAGAGGCCCGCTGGCCAGCACGCGGCCGGCCTCCAGCAGCACCAGGTGATCCGCCAGGCGCGCCACTTCTTCCGGGGAATGGCTGACGTAGAGCACGGGGATGTCCAGCTCGTCGTGCAGGCGTTCCAGGTACGGCAGGATCTCCGCCTTGCGCTTGCCGTCCAGGGCCGCCAGGGGTTCGTCCATCAGCAGCAGTCGGGGGCTGGTGAGCAGCGCCCGGGCCATGCCCACGCGCTGCCGCTCGCCGCCGGACAGCCGCGCCGGCATGCGCTCCAGCAGGTGCTCGATGCCCAGCAGCGCCACCGCTTGGTCGAAGGGCACGCGGCGTTGGGCCGCCGGGATGCGCCGCTCACCGAACGCCAGGTTGCGCCGCACCGACAGGTGCTCGAACAGGCTCGCCTCCTGGAACACGTAGCCCAGGGCGCGCCGATGGGTGGGCACGAACAGGCCACGGGCGCTGTCCTGCCAGACCTCGCCGTTGACCTCCACGCGGCCCTCGGCCCGCTCCAGCCCGGCCAGGCAGCGCAGCACGCTGGTCTTGCCGGAGCCGGAATGGCCGAACAGCGCGGTCACCCCGCGCCCCGGCAGGTCCAGGTCGGTGTCCAGCTCGAAGCCCGGCCAGGCCAGGCGCAGCCGGGCACGGATGCAGTCGTCGGTGCTCATTTCAGCTCCAGCCCGGCTTGAGCCGGCGGCTGGAATACAGCGCCAGCAGGATGAGGAAGGAGAACACCACCATGCCGCCCGCCAGCCAGTGGGCCTGGGCGTATTCCATGGCCTCGACGTGGTCGAAGATCTGCACCGACACCACGCGGGTCTTCTCCGGGATGTTGCCGCCGATCATCAGCACCACGCCGAACTCCCCCACCGTGTGGGCGAAGCCGAGGATGGACGCGGTGATGAAGCCGGGCCGGGCCAGCGGCAGCACCACATGGAAGAAAGTGTCCCAGGGGCCGGCCCGCAGGGTGGCGGCCACCTCCAGCGGGCGCGGGCCGATGGCGTCGAAGGCGTTCTGCAGCGGCTGCACCACGAAGGGCATCGAGTAGAACACCGAACCCACCACCAGCCCGGCGAAGGTGAACGGCAAGGTGCCGAGCCCCAGGGCCTGGGTGAACTGCCCGACGAAGCCGTGGGGCCCCATGCTCACCAGCAGGTAGAAGCCGATGACCGTGGGCGGCAGCACCAGCGGCAGCGCCACCACCGCGCCCACCGGGCCCTTGAGCCAGGAGTCGGTCCGCGACAGCCACCAGGCGATGGGCGTGCCCAGCACCAGCAGCAGGGCCGTGGTCAGGGTCGCCAGTTCCAGGGTCAGCCGGATGGCCGCCCAGTCGTCACCGCTCAGGGGCATGCAGGGTTCCTTGAATCAGGGCACGCAGCGGGCAGCCGCCGCGTCAGGGTTTCTCGATCTGGTAGCCGAAGGACTTGATCACCGTGGCCGCCTTCTCGCCCTTGAGGTAGTCCACCAGGGCCTGGGCGGCGGGGTTGTCCTTGCCCTTGGCGAGGATCACCGCGTCCTGCTTGATCGGGTCGTGCAGGGCTGCCGGGACGATCCAGGCGGAGCCGCCGGTCACCTTGCCATCCTTGTAGATCTGCGACAACGCCACGAAGCCCAGCTCGGCATTGCCGGTGGCGATGAACTGGTGGGCCTGGGTGATGTTCTGGCCTTCCACCAGCTTGCCCTTGACCTCGGCGGTCAGGCCCAGCTTCTCCAGCACCTGGGTGGCGGCCAGGCCGTAGGGGGCGGCCTTGGGGTTGGCGATGGAGAGGTGCTGGTAGTCGTTCTTCTTCAGCACCTCGCCCTGGGCGTCCACGTAGCCGGGCTTGGCCGACCACAGGGCCAGGGTGCCGATGGCGTAGGTGAAGCGCGAGCCGGGCACGGTGGCGCCCTCCTGCTCCAGCTTGGCCGGGGTGCTGTCGTCGGCGGAGAGGAACACCTCGAACGGCGCGCCGTTCTGGATCTGAGCGTAGAACTGGCCGGTGGCACCGGTGGCGATCACCAGCTTGTGGCCGGTGTCCTGCTCGAAGTCCTTGGCGATGGCTTGGATCGGCGCGGTGAAGTTGGCGGCGACGGCCACCTGGACGTCCTGGGCCAGGGCCAGGTGGGCGGCGGCACTGGCGGCCAGGGCGACGAACACGCGGGACAGCTGAAGCATGGGAAGCACTCCTTTGTTCTTGTGCGGGAAGGGCGAAGCGGTGAGCGGGTGGAGACTCTACACCAGTCGCTATATACAAAACCACACAGCGAAAAAAGGAATCCCACGGACTGTCGCAACAGCCCGTGGAACCGCCCAGGCGAGGCCGTCAGCGCACATCAATGCGCGTTTGCCGCCGCCCCCGCCTTGGCGCCGAAGGGCGGCTTGGCCAGCCAGATCAGCAGGATGAGGCCCATGCAGACCCAGCCGATCATCGTGAAGTAGTCGATGGTCGACATCATGTAGGCCTGCCCGGTGACGATGCGATCCAGCGCCGCCGCGTTCTGCTGGGTGACCCCGCCCATCTGCTCCAGCATCTGCCGGGTGCCCGGCTCGTAGGTGCTGATGTGCTCGGTGAGGTACGCATGGTGCTGGTCGGCCCGGCGTATCCAGATCCAGGTGGTGAGGGACGCCGCGAAGCTGCCGCCCAGGGTCCGCAGGAAGGTGGCCAGGCCCGAGCCGTCGGCGATCTCGTGCTGGGGCAGGTCCGACAGCAGGATGCTGAGGATCGGCATGAAGAACAGCGCCACGCCGAAGCCCATGAACAGCTGCACCAGGGCGATGTGGGTGTAGTCCACCTCGGTGGTGAAGGACGCGCGCATGAAGCAGCTGGCGCCGATGGCGAAGAACGCCAGGCTGGCCAGCACCCGCAGGTCGAAGTTCTGCGCGTAGCGCCCGACGAAGGGCGACATGATCACCGGCAGCAGGCCGATGGGCGCCGCCGCCAGGCCGGCCCAGGTGGCGGTATAGCCCAGCTGGGTCTGCAGCCACTGCGGCAGCAGCAGGTTGATGCCGAAGAACGCCGCGTAGCCGCCCACCAGCGCCAGGGTGCCGGCGCTGAAGTTGCGGTGGCGGAACAGCCGCAGGTTGACGATGGGGTGGCGATCGGTGAACTCCCAGATGACGAACACGGCCAGGGCGATGGCGGCGATCACGCTGCCGGTGATGATGAAGCTCGACTCGAACCAGTCCAGGTCGTTGCCCTTGTCCAGCACGATCTGCAACGCGCCGACGCCGATCACCAGGGTGGCCAGGCCGACCCAGTCCATGGGCTCGCGCTTGAGGGCCACCGGCCGCTTGCGCAGCTGCTGGTAGACCACGAAGGCGGCGAACAGGCCGATGGGCAGGTTGATGAAGAAGATCCACGGCCAGCTGAAGTCATCGGTGATCCAGCCGCCGAGGATCGGCCCGGCGATGGGCGCCACCACCGTGACCATCGCCAATAGCGCCAGGGCCATGCCGCGCTTGGCCGGCGGGTAGATGGACAGCAGCAGGGTCTGGGTGATGGGGTACAGCGGCCCGGCGACGAAGCCCTGCAGGGCGCGGAAGGCCACCAGGCTGTTCATCGACTGGGCCACCCCGCAGAGGAACGACGCCAGCACGAACAGCAGCGCGGCGGCGATGAACAGGCGCACCTCCCCCACCCGCCGGCTCATCCAGCCGGTGAGCGGGAGGGCGATGGCGTTGCTCACCGCAAAGGAGGTGATGACCCAGGTGCCCTGCTCCGAACTCACCCCCAGGTTGCCGGCGATGGTGGGCAGGGCGACGTTGGCGATGGTGGTGTCCAGCACCTGCATGAAGGTGGCCAGGGACAGGCCCACCGTGGCCAGGACCAGGTTCGGCGGGGTGAAGCTGGCGGCGGCGTTCTCGCTCATGGTCGCGGCCTCAGCGCAGGGCGGTGCGGCGGGCGGCATCCGGGCCGTTGGCGTGGATCAGCTGCTCGATCATGTGGTCGGCCTCGGCCAGCTGGCGCTGGTACACGTCGGTGGCGAACAGCGCCTGCTTGGGCGGCTGCTGGGCCAGGGCCGGGCCGCTCTGGTCGTGCAGGTCGACCTTGACGTTCATCGACAGACCGATGCGCAGCGGGTGCTCCTTGAGCTGGTCGGCGTTGATGCGGATGCGCACCGGCACCCGCTGGACGATCTTGATCCAGTTGCCGGTGGCGTTCTGCGCCGGCAGCAGGGAGAAGGCGCTGCCGGTGCCGACGCCGAGGCTGTCCACGGTGCCGCTGTACTTCACGTCGCCGCCGTAGAGGTCGGACTCGATCTCCACCGGCTGGCCGATGCGCATCTTCTTCAGCTGGGTTTCCTTGAAGTTGGCGTCGATCCACACCTGGTCCAGGGGGATCACCGCCATCAGCGCGGTGCCCGGCTGCACGCGCTGGCCGAGCTGCACGGTGCGCTTGGCGACGTAGCCGGTGACCGGCGCCACCAGGGTGGTGCGGGCCTTCTCCAGGTAGGCCTGGCGCAGTTGCGCGGCGGCGGCCTTCACCTCGGGGTGGGAGGCGATCACGGTGTCGTCCACCAGCGCGCTGCTGGACTTGAGCTGCTGCTGGGCGCTGGTCAGGGCGCTGCGGGCCGACTCCAGGGCGTCACGGGCGTGGGCCAGCTCCTCCTGGGAAATGGCCCCGTCCTTGGCCAGGTTGCGACGGCGGGCGAAGTCGGCGCGGGCCTTCTCCATCGCCACCTCGCGGGCGGCCACCTCGGCGCGGTAGCCGTCCACGCTGTTGTAGAGGCCACGCACCTGGCGCACGGTGTGGGCCAGGTTGGCCTCGGCACGCTGCAGGCCCACTTCGGCGTCGGCCGGGTCGAAGCTCACCAGCTCCTGGCCTTCCTGCACCAGGTCACCGTCGTCGGCGCCGATGCGAGTGACGGTGCCCACTGTCTGCGGGGTGATCTGCACCACGTTGCCGCCGATGTAGGCGTCGTCGGTGCCTTCGCTCCACTGGCCGACCAACTGCTGCCAGGCGAAGCTGGCGCCGCCGCCGATGACGATCACGGCCAGCAGGCCCAGCAGCAGGCGTTTGCGGCGGGGGTTGCCCTGTTCGGGGGTGTCTTGGGTTTCGGTGCTCATGGTCGGTGCCTCGTTCATTCGGTGGCAGTCGGCTGGCCTGCCTGGGCCAGCGGGGTGCTGTCGGGTTGGAAGCCGCCGCCCAGGGCCTGCACCAGGCGCACGGAGGCGTCGATGCGCTGGGCGTCCAGGCTGGCCAGCTGGCGCTCGGCGACCAGCAGCTGCTGCTCGACGCTGAGGGCGTCGAGGTAGTTGCCGATGCCTTCGCCGTAGCGGCGCATGGCCAGGTCGTAGTTGGAGCGGGCGATGTCGCGGGCCTCGCGCTGGGCCTCGATCTGCCGGGCCAGGGAGTCGAGCTGGCTGAGGTCTTCGCTGACATCCCCCAGGGCGCCCACCAGGGCCTTGTTGTACTGGGCCACCGCCAGGTCGTAGTCGGCGTCGACGCCGTCGAGCTCGGCGCGCAGGCGGCCGCCGTCGAACACCGGCAGGGACAGCGCCGGGGCCACCTGGTAGAAGCGGCTGTCGCCCTTGAACAGGCCATCCCCGCCCAGGGCGGCGAGGCCGAGCATGGCGCTGAGGTTGAGGTTGGGGTAGAAACCGGTCTTCGCCGAGTCGATGCCCCGGCTGGCGGCTTCCACCCGCCAGCGCGCGGCGACCACGTCGGGGCGACGGCCCAGCAGCTCGGCCGGCAGTTCCGAGGGCAGCGCCAGGGCCGCCGGCTGCAGCACCTGCGGACGCTGGATGGCGCGGCCGCGGTCCGGCCCCTGACCGAGCAGTACCGCCAGGGTGGTGCGATCACTGTCGATCTGCTGCTCGGCGGCCAGCAGTTGCTGGCGGGCGGTGGCGCGCTGGGATTCGCTCTGTTGCAGCTGCACCTTGCTGTCCAGGCCGGCGGCCATGCGCTGGCGGCTGAGGGTGTAGAGCTGCTCGGCACGCTTCACCTCCTCGGCAGCCAGGTCCCGCGCGACGAAGGCATAGGCCAGCTGGTTGTAGGCCCGGGCGATGTCGGCGGACAGCGTCAAGCGCGCGGCCTGCTGGTCCACCTCGGCGGCGCGGGCCTTGCCCAGGGCCGCTTCCCAGGCGGCGCGCCGGCCGCCCCAGAGGTCGAGGTCGTAGTTGAAGCTGAGGGACAGGTACTTGATGCCGGCGTAGTGCCCACCGATGGGCGCCGGCACCACGCTTTCCGGGGCGCTGGCGCCGGAGTAGCCGGCACTGGCGTTGACGCCGGGCTGGCGATCGGCATCGCGCACCTGGGCATCGGCCAGGGCCTTGCGGGTGCGGGCCGCAGCGGCCGCCAGGTCGGGCGAGCCGGCCAGGGCTTCGTCGATCAGCCCGTCGAGCTGGGCGTCACCCAGTCGGGTCCACCAGTCCTGGCGCGGCCAGGCGGCGGGCCCCACGGCGTGGCCGGCGAGGCTGTCCCCAGCGGCCAGGCCGGCCGGGTCGAGGCGCTGGCCGGCGGGCTCCAGGCCGCTGTAGCTGGCGCAGGCGCCCAGGGCCAGGCTGGCACCGAGCACCAGCCCCAGGCGCAGGGCGGGACGGCGTTCATTCATGGTTCGGGTCTCCGGCAGAGAGGAAGGGGTCGCGCCCCTGGAGGATCTTGCCCAGCAGCCCGAGCAGGGTGCCGAGCTCCTCGGCGGTCAAGGGGCTGGTCAGCTCGTTCATGGCGTCGGCGACGATGCGCGGGGTCTCCCGGCTCAGCGCCAGGCCCTGCTCGCTGAGGTGCAGGCGCACGCTGCGGCGGTCCTCTTCGCAGCGCTGGCGCAGCAGCAGGCCCTTCTTCTCCAGGCGGTCGAGCATGCGGGTCATGGAGCCGCTGTCCACGGCCAATTGGCGGCACAGGTCGGCCGGGGTGCTGGCGCGGCCCATGAAGATGAACACCAGCACCTTGAACTGCGCGGCGGTGATGTCCAGCGGGGCCAGGTGGAGGTCCAGCAGGCGGTCCTTGAGCAGCGCCGAGCGACCGAGGTACTGGCCGATGGAGCCGTTGAAGGGGTAATCGGAGGGGCTGTAGTGCTTCATTTCCTAATATCTGCCTAGGCAGCTATCGATGCGGCGATGTTACGCCTGAAGACACATTTGGCAAGACAGTCACTGTTGCGTTTGCGCGACAATCCGTTCCGCCGCAAACGGATTGATCAGCGGAAGCCCCGATTCAGGGCCTCGCGGCGGGGATGAAACGCGGGACGCCGGGCAGCCATCCGCCCGACCGACGGTCAGGGTTCGAGGAAGGCGGCGACCTGGGCCGCGTCGAACGGCCAGTTCAGCTCGGCACCGGTGTCGTTGCGGCGCAGGACGGGAATGCGCAGGGCGTAGGCATCCACCCACTGGGGCTGGTCGGTGATGTCCAGCACCTCCACCAGCAGGCCGTGCTCGACGAAGGGCATGAGCACGCTCTCGGCCACTTCGCACAGGTGGCATCCGAGGGTGCCGAACAGGCTGCATTCAGGAAGCATCACAAGGCTCGCGCAAGGGGAAGGGCGCGCAGTTTATCACGGCCTCCCGGCCCTTCTGGGGTACCTCTAAAAACGTAGGCGAGGCCGTCAGCGCAAGGCAAAAACAGGCGAAAAAGCGCAGTTTACGAGTTGTAAATGAGCAATTTGAGCCTGTTTTTAACGCCGCGATGACAACGCAGGTAGTTTTTAGAGGTGCCCTTCTGACGGGCGGGACAGACGGGAGCTGGCACGGCGCCAGCCCCCGCCAAGCATCAACTGGCCTTGGGCGCGCTGGCGTCGACCGCGCCCTTCTCGGCCGGGGTGCTGGCAGTGCCCTGCAGCAGCGGCGCCAAGCCTTCCAGCAGGCGGCTGTTGAGGGATTTGGCCTTCTCCAACTGGCCTTCGCTGAGGTTCTGGTTGAGGGAGAAGCCACCGTCCAGCAGTTGCTGCAGGGTGCCCTTGGCGTCGTCGCTGAAGGCCGCCGCGCTCTTCATCGCATCCAGCAGGCCACGGGCGTAGTCGCGCAGGGAGGTGTTCACCGCGCTGGCGGGCTGGCCGCCCTCCTCCGACACCGCGCCGTAGGTGCTGGTGGCCTGGGCGTAGGTGGTCTGGGACAGGTTGAGGGACATGGAGGCGAGCTGGTCGCCGTTCATGTTCAGGGCCAGGGCGCGGTCGAAGGCGCCGGACAGGTCGCCCGAGTAGAACTTGCTGGAGATGTCCTGCACCTGGCCGAGCAAGTCGGTGAGTGCGGCCTTCTCGTCGTCGTTGAGGTTGCCTTCGATCTGCACCGACCAGCCACCGATCTGCAGGCTGCCGCTGGAGGCGCTGGCCTGGGCACTGGTGCTGGTGGAGGTGCCGCCATTGCCCGAGGTGCGGGTGCTGCTGGCGCTGGCCGAGGTGCTGGACCAGTTGGCCGAGGCCTGGGCGATGGAGATCTTCAGCTTGTCGCCTTCGCGGGTGGTCACCTCCATGTCGAAGGTGCTGGAGCGGGCCACCAGGGTGCTGGTGCTGGCGCTGGCCGCCGTGCGGGAGACGCTGGAGGTGTCGCCAGCCGGGGCGTTACCCAGGCCATAGGTGCTGCCGATCCTGGCCAGGCCATCCTGCACGCGCTGGAAGGTGTCTTCGATGTCGCTGGCGATCTTGCCGCCCAGCACACCCATGCCCTGGAGGATCTTCTTGGCTTCGGCGAAGCCCTTCTCCACGCCCTGGCGGGCCTGGTCGAGCATCTTCTGCAGCTTCTCGGGGTCGGCGCCATTGGCCGCTTCGGCCTGGATGCGACCGCCGACGAAATCGAGGATGCGCCCGGCAACCTTGTCGGGGGTGTAGTCGTCCTGGGTCTTGCCGGCGAGGGTCGCGGGGTCGACGCCGAGTCGCTGGGCGACACGGTTGGCCAGGACGTTCTGAGCGTTGGTGGCGTTGCGGTTGGCGCTGTCGCTACGGGTCAGGTAGTTCGGGCGGCTGGTGGCCGAAGCCAGAGAATCGAGTGAGTTCATGGTGGCAGCCCCGTCTGAGCGGATGTACAGAATTTTTTGACGGCGACTACGGAAAAACCTTGAGGATTATTAAAGGGGTAACCGATGGACGGTCGGCTGCATTCATGCCTGCGGGTCGGGCACCCCGGCGGCGCGCAGCAGCACCTCGGCAGCGGCGCCGGCCTCCAGCGCCTGGTTACACGGCCCCTGGATATGCGCCATGGTGATGGCCCCCTCCAGCAGGTACTGCAGCTGGCGCGCCAGGCGCGCCGGCTCGGCCACCTCCAGGCGCTCCAGCGCCGCGCGGAAGTGCGCCTCGGCGTTGGCCTTGTGGGAGGCGGCGACGCGGTGGATGGGGTGGTCGCGGTCATGGAACTCGGCGGCGGCGTTGACGAAGGCACAGCCGTGGTACTCGGCCTCGTGCAGCAGGCCGTGCAGCCCCTCGAACACCGCCAGGATCGCCGTGCGCGGCGGCAAGTGCTCCAGCGCCCAGGCCATGCGCTCGCGGGGGGCTTCCATGCGCTTCTGCAGGGCGGCCTCGATCAGCTCGTCCTTGGACTTGAAGTGCTTGTAGAGAGTCATCTTCGCCACGCCGGATTCGGCCAGGATGCGGTCGATGCCGGTGGCATGGAACCCGTCGCGGTAGAACAGCGTAAGGGCGGTATCGATGAGCTGGTCGCGTTTGCTGGAAGCCATTGGAATCTCCTGGACGGCGCATTATGCGCATCCCCCGGCAGCGGCTCAAACCGCGTGGTTCGCGGTGTGGCGAAAAGAAGATTGAAATAAACAGACAGGTCTGTCTATTATTTTTCACCCCACCTCCACCACACGGATGACCTGCCATGCGCCTCCACGACTTCCCCCTCTCCGGCAACTGCTACAAGGTGCGCCTGTTCCTCGGGCTGATCGGCCAGGAGGCGGAGACCGTCTTCGTCAACCTGCCGGCCGGCGCGCAGAAACAGCCGGCATTCCTCGCCCTCAACCCGCGCGGCCAGGTGCCGCTGCTGGAGGATGACGGCCAGGCCATCGGCGATTCCCAGGCCATCCTCGTCTACCTGGCCAGCCGCTACGCCCCCGCCTGGCTGCCGCTGGACCCCCTGCCCCTGGCGCGGGTCGCCAGCTGGCTGAGCTTCACCGCCAACGAGATCCACCACGGCCCGGCCCAGGCGCGGGTGCTCAAGCTGTTCAAGCGCCCCGGCGACCTGGCCGCCGCCCAGGCCCGTGGCGAGCAGGTGCTGGCCCTGGTGGATGCCCACCTCGCCCAGCACCGCTGGCTGGCCGAAGGCGAGACCCCGAGCGTGGCCGACGTGGCGGCCTTCCCCTACCTGGCGATGGCCGGCGAAGGCGGGCTCGACCTGGCGCCCCACCGCCACCTGGGCGACTGGCTGGCACGCATCCGCGCCCTGCCGGGCTTCATCGACACGCCCCGCCTGCCGGGCTGATCGCTCACCCCCTCCCCTGCCAAGGACGCCGCACCATGCCCCGCTTCGCCCTGCTGCTGACCCTGCTGCTCGCCACCGCCTTAGCCCAGGCCGAAGGCCTGCGCTTCGCCCTGGTGAAGACCTCCGGCGCGGAAACCCTCGACGCCTTCACCGTGGAGGGCGGCCAGTGGACCCGGACCGTCCCGGTCAACCACACCGCCGTGCTCATCCAGCACCACGCCGCCACCCTGCTGCTGGACACCGGCCTCGGTCGCCAGGTGGACGCGCAGTTCGAGCAGGACATGCCCTGGTGGGACAAGCCGCTGTTCAAGTACCAGACGGTGACGCCCGCCCGCGACCAGCTGGACCGGGACGGCATCCGCGTCGACCGCATCCTGCTCACCCATGCGCACTGGGACCATGCCTCGGCCCTGGCCGACTTCCCCGAGGTGCCGGTGTGGGCGCCCTGGGCGGAGATCGACTTCAGCCACATCGCCACCCCGCCCGCCGTGCTGCCCAGCCAGTTCACCCATGGCGTGCGCTGGCAGCCTTTCGAGTTCGAGCCGACGCCCTACATGGGCTTCGACGAGAGCCTCGACCTGTTCGGCGACGGCAGCGTGGTGCTGGTGCCGCTGACCGGGCATACGCCGGGCTCGGTGGGGGCGTTCCTGACACTGGCCGACGGACGGCGCTTCTTCTTCACCGGCGACACCAGCTGGCGCCTGGAAGGCTTCACCGGCCCGAACGAGAAGTTCTGGGTCAGCCGGCAGATGGTCGACAACGACCGCGAAGGCACGCGGGCCCAGCTCCAGCGGGTGCATGAGCTGATCCAGGCCGACCCCGCGCTGACCGTGGTGCCGGCCCACGATGCCGCCGTGCAGGACCGTATTGGCTACTACCCGCAGTGGGTGGAATGACGCCACGACCAATGTCTAAGGTGACGAAATTGTTACCGGGTGCTTAATTTTTCCGCGTTGTAACAGGGCGGCCCCAACCACCCTGCAACCCCAACGAGGAGACAAGAACAATGAGCAAGACCTCGCTCGCGTCCGCCATCACCCTGGCGGCGCTCGGCACCGGCCTCACCCTGCCCGGCCTCGCCCAGGCCGACTTCCTGAAAGACAGCAAGGCCAGCGTCGAGCTGCGCAACTTCTACTTCAACCGCGACTTCCGCCAGCCGGGTGCCTCCCAGAAAAAGGCCGAGGAGTGGGCCCAGGGGTTCCTGCTGCGCTACGAGTCCGGGTTTACCGAAGGCACCATCGGCGTCGGCGTCGACGCCATCGGCCTGCTGGGGGTCAAGCTCGACTCCAGCCCGGATCGCAGCGGCACCGGCCTGCTCAAGCGCGACCGCGAGAGCAAGCGCGCCCAGGACGAATACGGCGAACTCGGCGTGACCGCCAAGCTGCGCGCCTCCAAGAGCGTGCTCAAGGTCGGCACCCTGATGCCCAAGCTGCCCAGCGTGCAGTACAACGACTCGCGCCTGCTGCCGCAGACCTTCAAGGGCGGCCACCTCAACTCCCTGGAGATCGACGGCCTGACCCTCGACGCCGGCCGCCTGACCCAGGTGAACCAGCGCGACTCCTCCGACTACGAGGACATGACCATCACCAGCGGCGGCGCGCGCGGCATCACCTTCCGCAGCGGCACCACCAGCGATGCGTTCAACTTCGGCGGGGCCACCTACAAGTGGAACGACAACCTCACCACCGGCTACAACTACGGCAACCTCGACGACCTCTACAAACAGCACATCTTCACCCTGGTGCACACGCTGCCGCTGGGTGACAAGCAGTCCCTGAAGAGCGACATCCGCTACGCCCGCTCCACCGACGAAGGCACCAGCAACGTGGACAACAAGGCCTTCGGCGCCATGTTCACCTACGCCCTCGGCGGCCATGCCTTCGGCCTCGGCTACCAGAGCATGAGCGGCGACACCGGCTACGCCTACATCAACGGCACCGACCCGTACCTGGTCAACTACGTGCAGATCGGCGACTTCGCCAACAAGGACGAGAAGTCCTGGCAGGCCCGCTACGACTTCAACTTTGCCTCCGTGGGCATCCCCGGCCTGACCTTCATGACCCGCTACCTCTCCGGCGACAACGTCGACCTGGGCGCCGGCAAGCCGGATGGCAAGGAATGGGAACGCAACACCGACATCGCCTACGTGTTCCAGGACGGCCCGCTGAAGAACCTGGGCGTGAAATGGCGCAACGCCACCGTGCGCTCCACCAACTTCGGCAACGACATCGACGAGAACCGCCTGATCGTCAGCTACGTCATTCCGCTCTGGTAAGACGAGCCGCCAGCGTTGAAAACGCCGCCCTGAACCGGGCGGCGTTTTTCATGGGCCGGTAATCACCGGCTCGGGACCAGGCGGATCATCGAGCTCAGCCTCGCTCGACCAGCCGAGCCCCTCCGAACCGTGGCGCCCCTCACCCCACCCTCAACACGCCCGTATCGATCGCCAGGTGCACCAGCTCCGCCTGTGAGCCGATCTGCAGCTTGTTCTTCACCATCGTCAGGTGGTTGGAGACCGTCTTGCCGCTGATGCACAGGTGCTCGGCGATGCGCCGTACCGGCATGCCACGCGCCAGCATGGTGAAGATCTCCAGCTCGCGCTGGGTCATGCCCGAAAGGCGCGGGTCGCCCGCTTCCCGGCTGGGGTGGCAGGCGAGCTGGGTGGCCAGGGGCTGCTCGATGTAGGCGTGCCCGGCGAGGATGCGCCGCACCGCCTCCATCAGCACCTCCGGCGAGGCGTTCTTGGTGAGGTAGCCCGAGGCACCGGCCTCCAGCGCCTGGCGGACCAGGGGCAACTCGTCGTGCATGCTGAAGAACAGCACCCGCAGCTGCGGCAGGCGCTGGCGCAGGCGGCGGGTGGTCTCCAGCCCGCTGATGCCGGGCAGGGTGAAGTCCATCACCACCAGGTGGGGAATGCTCTCCTGCACCGCCTGCAGGGCCTGCTCGCCGCTGGCCGCCTCGCTCACCTGCACCTCGGGCAGCAAGGCGCGGAGCAGGCTGGCGTAGCCCTGGCGCACCACCGAGTGGTCATCCACCAACAGAATCTTCATGGGCCCTCCAGGCCGTCCAGCGGCATGCTCACCCGCAACAGCCAGCCCCGGCCGGCGCGGGTACGCAGGCGCAGGCGGCCGCCGAGGCAGCGGGCGCGCTCGGACATGGAGCGCAACCCGATGCCGGGCTGCGGGGCACGCTCGGCGCCCCGCCCGTTGTCCCCCACCAGCAGGCACAGCCGCTGCCCGCGTCGCTCCAGGCGTACGCTCACGGCACTGGCGCCGGCATGCCGGGCGACGTTGGTCAGCGCCTCCTGCAGCAGGCGGTAGAGGTGCGCGCGCTCGCCCGGCGCGAGGGTCGGCAGCGACGTTCCCAGGTGCAGGCGCAGGGGAATGCCCTGGGCCTGCTGCCACTGCTCGGCGAGCAGGCGCAGGGCGTCGTCCAGGGCCAGGCGTTCCAGGGCGGTCGGGTAGAGGTCGCGCACCAGCGCGCGGAAGGCGGCCTGCATGCGCTGGCAGTTGCCCTCCAGGTCGTGCAGCACCGTGACGGTGCCCGGTGCCTGGCCGGACAGCGAGCGCAGCAGCAGCAACTGCGCGCGGATGCCCACCAGGTACTGGCCGATGTCGTCGTGCAGGGCCATCGCCAAGTGCTTGCGCTCGTGCTCCTGCAGGTCCAGCAGGGCCTGGGTGAGCGCGGCGTTTTCGTCGCGCACCCGCTCCAGGGTGCCGACCATGCCGTTGAAGTGCCCCACCAGGCGCTGGGCCTCGTCCAGCGGGTGCCCCGCCAGGCGTACGTCCAGGCGCCCTTCCGCCACCGCGTCGAAGGCCTGCTGCAGCTCCTCCAGCGCCTGCAGCCCGCGGGCCAGGGCCCAGCGGATGGCGGCCAGGCTGAGCGCCAGAGCCAGGGCGAACAGCACCAGCAGTTGCAGCACGCCGTTGCGTACCTCGTCGATGCCGTCACGGGGGTCGAGCAGCAGCCAGGCCTGTTCGCCGCCAGCCAGGGGCAGCGGGTCGCCCACCGTCGCGGCCGGTGGGAAGGGCCAGCTCGGGGCGCTGCGGGTCAAGGGCGACGAAGCATTCATCGGCAGGCGCACGATCTGCAGGTGCCGCAGCCCGGCGGCGAGGGCCGAGTCGAGCACGTTCGGGTCCTGCTCGGCAGCCTGGCGCAGGTAATGGGCAGCGGCCCGCTCGGTGGCCAGTTCCTCGGCCAGGGACTGGGCCCCCTGGTGCACCAGCACCAGGCTGCAGAGCAGCGCCACGGCGGCGAAGCAGAGGCTGACCCAGAGCTGGATGCGCAGGGCCGTGCTCATGGCCGCGCCTGCTCCGGCTGGGCGCTGGGTGGCTGCGGGCCGTGCAACCGGTCCAGGCCGATCAGGGTGATGATCAGCAGCAGGGGCAGCAGCAGGGCCTTGAGCACACGCATGGCCGATCCTCGAGCGGATTTTCCGATGCGCCCATGCTAGGCGTACCCCCGGGCGAGCCGATTACTACCTTGGTACCGGTCGCGCTCCTACTTTGGTCAGCCGAGGGTCAAGGGCGGATGCCCTTGAGCTCCTGCAGCAGGGCCAGCAGCTCGGCGAGCTTCTCCGGCCCCAGGCGTTCCTGGATGCGCTGGTAGTTGCGCTCCATCTCCACGCTCATGGACTCGAAGCACTGCTCGCCCTTGGGCGCCAGGCTGACCAGTACGCGGCGCTGGTCCTGTTCCTGCTTGCGTCGGCGCACCATGCCGTCGCGCTCCAGGCGCAGCAGCACGCCACTCATGCTCGGCTTGAGGATGCAGGCCAGCCGCGCGAGGCGGTGGCTCTCCATCTCGCCGTTCTGGCGCAGGATGCGGATCACCCGCCACTGTTGCTCGGTGAGGCCGTGGAGGTTGAGTTGCGGACGGAAGAAGCGCATGGCGGCTTCGCGGGCCTGGAGCAGGCTGAGGGTCAGGGATGTGCGGGTGTTGGACATGGGTCTGGTGGTTCGGAAAAATTGTTCACAGTTTAACGATCAAGCCTTCAGGCGTCACGGCGCGCGGGCGGCCTTGACCTGGGCCCAGACCTTATCGAGGGCGGCCTTCTGCTCGGCCGTCAGCCGTTCGAGCAGGTAGAGGCGGCGCCGCTCCTCGGCCTTGAGCACCTGCATCGGGCGTTCGCGGGCCAGTTCGGCCTGCTCGGCGGAATCCGCCGGCAGCGGCGAGTAGAACTGGCTGGCGCGCGCATCGGCCAGGGCGTTGCGGGGCTCTAGCAGGAAGTCGATGAAGCGCAGCGCCAGGTCGGGCCGCTGGGCGTTGGCGGGGATGGCCAGGCTGTCGATGAAGACCATCGCGCCCTCGTCGGGAATGCGGTACTGCAACGCCGGGTTGCGGGCCGATGCGGTGAGGGCGTGCCCCACCCAGCCCATTGCCAGGCACAGCCGGCCTTCCGCCAGGGCGGCGATGTAGGCCTCGTTGTCCAGGTAGCGGGCCTGCCGGGCGATGCCGGGAAACGCCTGCAGGCCTCGCTCGATCTGCCGGGGGCCTTGCAGGGCGAGGCTGCGGCCGCGGTAGTTGAACCAGAGCGAGGCCGTCTCTTCCGGGGCGTCCAGCAGGGCGATGCCACAGGTGGCCAGGCGGGCGGCCTGGTGCTCGTCGAACAGCAGGCTCCAGCTGTTGGGCAGGGCGCCGCCGTAGGCCGCTTCGGCCGGCCCCGGGTTGATCACCAGCCCCACCGAGCCCCAGAGGTAGGGCACGGCGTAGCGATTGGCGCCGTCGATGCCCGCGAGCATCGCCAGCAGGCCCGGGTCGACCTGGCGGTAATGGCTCAGGGCGCTGGTATCCAGGGGCTGCAGGCGCTTCTCGCGGAGCAGCCGGGCGAGCTGGAAATGCGACGGCACCACCACGTCGAACGCCTCGCCGGTGGCCAGGGCGGCATCCAGCTCTTCGGCTGCCGTCATGGTGCGGTAGTCGACGCGGATACCGGTCGACTGCTGGAAGGCCTCGAGCACCTGGGGCTCGATGTAGTTCTTCCAGTTCAGCACCCGCAGCACCTCGTCGGCGCGGGCATCCAGGGCCCACACCAGCAACAGGCCGGCCAGCACTCTCATTGCGCGACTCCTTGCGGCAACCGGCGATGCACCGGGACGCGCCATTAGGCCGGGGCACGGGGTGCCCGTCATGTCGCTGCCTGCCACGGACGCTTGTCCCTGCCTGCCGCCCTGCCCGGCTGCACGACCAGGCATTGCCGCCACTCGTTAACCTATTCATGATCGGGCACCGCCCAGCCCGGAGTCGCCGCCATGCCCGCCCCGCTGTACCAGCAGACCCACCTCGGCCTCGCCCTCGCCATGCGGGCCCTGCACGCCACCCTGGAGGCCGCCGAACAGCATGGCGCGCGTCAGCATCGCCGTGGTGGATGCCTCCGGCCTGCCGATCCACACCGCCCACATGGACGGCGCCCCCCAGCCCAGCCGCGACATCGCCCTGCACAAGGCCATCACCGCCGCCGGCTTCGGCGTCGCCACCAGCGCCTGGGACCAGCGCCTGGCCGCCTGCTCCCCCGGTGTGCGCCAGGGCCTGCCCCTGCAGCCGAACCTGGCGCTGTTCGGCGGTGGCGAGCCGTTCTTGCATGACAGCAGGGTGATCGGCGCCATCGGTGTCTCCGGCGCCTCCGAGGCCATCGACGCGGCCTGCGCCCAGGCCGCGTCCCAGAGCGTTGCCCGGCACTTGTCAAACCTGGACAAGAACCCCGGCACTGAGGAACAAGACGCCATCCCCCGCAGCGGCTCCTAATATCCGTCGTCAGGCACGGGCCGCTCGGCGCGCCGCTAAAAATGTAGGCGAGGCAGTCAGCGCAAGGCGCAACGACCAACGGGAGTAACAGCCGAAGGCTGGCCCGAAGGGCGCGCACCAGCGCGTCAAACAGGCGAAAAAGCGCAGTTTAAGTGCGGTAAATGAGCACTTTGATCGGACTCGCGCACGAGGCTGTTTTTAACGCCGCGATGACAACGCAGGTAGTTTTTAGAGGTGCGCTTCGGCGCCAGCCGTCCCCCCACTGTCCAGGCTGCAGTCATGATCAACATCGAGACACCCACCTACTACACGGCCACCAAGAAGTACGACCTCAGCTTCCCCACCCTCCAGCAGGACCTGGAAGCGGACGTCGTCGTGATCGGCGGAGGTTTCTCCGGCATCAACACCGCCCTGGAGCTGGCGGAAAAGGGCATCACCAACATCGTGGTGCTGGAGGCCCGCTACCTGGGCTTCGGCGGAACCGGCCGCAACGGCGGGCAGATCATGGCCGGCATCGGCCACGACCTGGAGAAGATCCGCCACGACGTGGGCGAGGACGGCCTGCGGCAGATCTTCGAGATCAGCGACATGGGCGCCGACATCATCAAGGGCCGCATCGCCAAGTACGGCATCGACGCCGACTTCTGCCACGGCTACGGCTACATGGGCTTCAACGCCCGCCAGGAAAAGACCCTGCGGGCCTGGGAGAAGGAGTTCAAATCCCTCGGTTCGCCCCACGAGATCCGCTTCCTCGGCGGCTCGGAGGTGAAGCAGATCATCGGCTCCGATGCCTACAGCAGCGCGCTGCTGCACATGGGCGGCGGCCACGTGCATTCGCTCAACCTGCTGCTGGGCGAGGCCAAGGCGCTGGCCAGCCACGGCGTGAAGATCTTCGAATACAGCCCGGCACTGGAGGTGACCTACGGCGAGCGCATCACCGTGCGCACCGGCCAGGGCTCGGTGAAGGCCAGCAAGCTGCTGTGGGCCTGCGACAGCTTCCTCAACAAGCTGGAGCCCGAGCTGCATCGCACCACCATCAACACCTACGCCTTCCAGATGATGACCGAGCCGCTGTCCGACGAGCTCATCCAGCGCATCAGCCCGATCCGCGGGGCGTACAGCGACATCCGCCCGGTCATCGACTACTACCGCGTGACCAACGAGAACCGCCTGCTGTTCGGCGCGGCCACCCCCTTCGTCGAGCACATCCCGCGCGACCTGAAGGCCTGGAACCGCAACCTGATGCTGAAGATCTTCCCCTACCTCAAGGACGTGAAGATCGACCTCGCCTGGGGCGGCCCCATGGCCTGCAGCGCCAACCTGTTCCCGCAGATCGGCACCCTGCCCGGCCGGCCCAACGCCTTCTTCGTTCAGGGCTACTCCGGCTTCGGCGTCACCCCCAGCCACATCATCTGCAAGGTGCTGGCCGAGGGCATGAGCGAAGGCTCGGCGCGCTACGACCTGATCAGCTCAGTGCGGCGCATCAACATCGTCGGCAAGGACCAGCTGCGCCCGCTGCTGCTCACCGCCGGCAAGTCCTGGCACCAGGTGTCCGGCTTCTGGACCGGCCGCCGCTAACAGTGATCGACGCGGCTGAGCGTCGGCGGTACGGCGTTGGGATCGGCCTTGGAATGCTCATTCACAGATGTGAACTCCGCTTCCGCAGCCGCTCCCGCCTTGTACCGCTCCAGCTCGCTCGCGCCGGAAGCGTTGAGAACACCGTAACTCCCGCGAAGCGGGAATCCATCAAGCAAACACACTTTTTCATCACTCGCAGGAGCAACTGCCATGTCCCTCACCCCCATCAAGAACGGAATCACCCTGGCTGAACTGGATGCCTGGGGCACCGTGGCCGACCTGGGTTCGGAAATCCTCGAAGGCGAGGTCAAGGCCTTCGGCAAAATGACCGCTGGTGCCCCCACCGACCCGGTCAGCGCCGCCTACTTCGGCACCACCGCCGGCAAGTTCCGCATGACCTACCCCTTCAACGAGCAGGCTACCGTGGTCAGCGGCGAGGTGATCCTCACCGACGAATCCACCGGCCAGACCACCCGCTTCAAGGCCGGCGACAGCTGGTTCGTCGCCAAGGGCACCCCGGTGCTCTGGGAAGTGCCCGGCGACGGCTTCGTCAAGCACTACTACGCCGTGGCCTGAACCACCCGGCCTGCCCCACGGGGCAGGCCTGCGGCCCTCACCCGCGAGCGGCCGCCCAGCGCGAGGAACCCGCCATGACCGCCCCCCGCGACCCCGCCGGCTTCGCCCGGCACTGCCTGAACACCTTCACCCACTTCGTCCCCGCGTCTGTCGCCGCCTTCTACCGCATCGACGACCAGTTGCAGGCCCACGACTTCCACCTGCTGCACATGCAGCCGGGCATGCACACCGACTACCTCAACCACTACCGCCACCTCGACCCGCTGCAGCCGCAGACCTGCCAGGCCATCGGCCTGCCCGTGGTGCCACTGCGCACCGGCCAGGCCCACCGCAGCGACGCGGACAACCGCCAGTACCTCGGCTTCCTGCGCCAGCACCGGGTGATCGACGTGGTGGAAGTGATCGCCCGCGCCGGCAGCCGCCCCATCGCCGGCCTCTCCCTGCTGCGCCATGAAGGCCTCCCCGCCTTCGAGCCGACCGAACTGGCCAGCCTCGGCGCCCTCCACGGCCTGATGCAGGCCGGCGCCGAACACCTCGCCCCCCTCCCCCCCACCCTGCCCGAACTCACCCCCCGCGAACGGGAGATCGCCCTGCTCCTGCGCGACGGCCTCGGCAACAAGGCCCTCGCCCGCCACCTCGACCTCGGCCTGCCCACGGTCAAGACGCACCTGCTCAACCTGTTCCGCAAGGTGGGCGCGCGCAACCGGACGGAGCTGGTGGGGATGTTGTTTCTTAACCAGTCCCCAATCAAAGCCTCCGACAGAAAACCTCAACCATCCGGTTGATACCCGCCCCGCCCGCCAGCGCGGACCATGGAGGCTCCATTGAACAAGGAGCTTCCCATGACCGCATCAACCGACTGGATCACCGTAGGCGCGCTGGCCGAGGGCTTTGCCCCGGGGGCGTTCATCCTGCCCAACCTGGCGGACCTGGATGGCCGCCGCTTCGAACTGGTGTTCGAGAACGGCTGGCGCATCGCCCACGTCTTCGCCGAGGGCCAGCTGGACTGGGCGCTGGCCGACGGCAGCGCCAGCGGGCGCTCGCCCTACCGCGCCACGTCGGTGCGACCGGGGCTGTACCT
This sequence comes from Metapseudomonas otitidis, assembly GCF_900111835.1. Taxonomy (GTDB): domain Bacteria; phylum Pseudomonadota; class Gammaproteobacteria; order Pseudomonadales; family Pseudomonadaceae; genus Metapseudomonas; species Metapseudomonas otitidis. The sequence goes on along the minus strand of NZ_FOJP01000008.1, from coordinate 172,289 downwards.
GGTGGACTTCATCAAGCACGAGAACGGCCAGGCCTGGTCGGTGAGCCTGGTGCTGGACACCCTCAGCCAGTCCTTCACTACGGTGCTCGGCCAGTTGCCCCAGCGCGAGGCCACCGAGCAGGGCCTGTACCGCCGGGCGCTGGAAGGGCGCGACCTCACCGACGTGTCCGTGCAGTTCCTCCACGGCACCCTGGACCGCCCCTGGGAGCCGGGCGCCTGCCCCCACGCGCCGACCGCCGAGCTGGTGGGCCTGCGCAACCGCTACCGCTACAGCCCCACCGAGGTCTACGAGCACATCTACCTCAACGATCAGTTCTACACCTGGCAATGCCTGGCCGGCGTCGAGCAGGGCCTGTGCGACACCGACCGCTGCCACTACTACCGCATCGCCGACGAGCTCTACCTGTTCGTCTGGCGGGAGAAGATCGTCCCCACCCTGGGGCTGGTGATGATCGACCTGAAGGCCCACCGCAGCGACGGCAAGATCTTCGGCTATGCCGATGCCGACTTCGCCGCCCTCTCCAACTTCCCGGTGAGCTCCCACTGCGACGTGCTCAACCGCACGGTGTACGGCGATGCGTGAGCGCACCGTCCTCATCACCGGGGCCGGCACCGGGATCGGCGAGGCCTGTGCCCGGCGCCTGGCCGAGGACGGCGCCCAGCTGGTGCTGGTGGGGCGCCGCCGTGAGCCGCTGGAGCGGGTCGCCGCTGCCACCGGCGGCCTGGTGCTGGTGGGCGATGCCGCCAGCAGTGCGGACTGGGCAGGCTTCGTCGAGCGCGTGAGGGCGCGCTTCGGCGGGCTCGATGCGCTGATCGCCTGCGCCGGTGGCCACGGCCTGGGCAGCGCGACCCAGACCGACGACGAGGCCTGGAACAGCGCCCTGCACAGCAACCTCGGCAGTGCCTTCCAGAGCGCCCGCGCCTGCCTGCCGCTGCTGCTGGAGCGGCGCGGCAGCATCGTCCTGCTCGGCTCCATCGCCTCCCTCGCCGCCGGCCCTGAGGTGTGCGGCTACACCACCGCCAAGCACGCCCTGCTGGGCCTGAACCGCTCGCTCGCGCGGGACTACGGCCCCCACGGCGTGCGGGTGAACTGCGTGTGCCCGGGCTGGGTGCGCACGCCCATGGCCGATGCCGAGATGCAGCCGCTGATGGCCCATTACGGCGAGGACCTGGACAGCGCCTACGCCCGCGTCACGGCGGACGTGCCGCTGCGCCGGCCGGCCTGGCCGGAAGAGATCGCCGCGCTGTGCCGCTTCCTGGTCAGCGACGAGGCCTCGATCATCACCGGCGCGACCCTGGTGGCCGATGGCGGTGCGACGGTGGTGGACGTCCCTACCCTGGCCTTCGAGCGCCTGGGCGGTGCGCCATGAGCGGCGCCTTCGGCGGCAAGACGGTGCTGGTCACCGGCGGCGCACAGGGCATCGGCCTGGCCATCGTCGAGGCCTTTTCGGCAGCCGGGGCGGAGGTGCTGATCGTCGACCTCCAGGCCGCACCGGCCGAGGCAGTGGCCGCCCGGTTGCGTGACCAGGGCCGGGTAGCCCGCGCCTACGCGGTGGACCTGGCCGAGCGCCGCGCCATCGAGGCGCTGATGGCCGGGCTGGAGCGCCTGGACGTGGTGGTGCACAACGCCGCCTACTTCCCCCTCACGCCCCTGGAGCAGCTCGACGAAGCCCGGCTGGCGCGCACCCTGGCAGTCAACCTCGGCGCGCTGTTCTGGCTCGCCCAGGGCGCCCTCCCGCTGCTGCGCCGGGCCGGAGGCGGCAGCCTGCTGGTGACTTCCTCGGTCACCGGCCCGCGCGTCGCCTACCCGGGGCTGACCCACTACGCCGCGTCCAAGGCCGGGGTCAACGGTTTCATCCGCAACGCGGCCCTGGAACTGGCGGGCGACCGGGTGCGGGTAAACGGCGTGGAGCCGGGGATGATCCGCACCCCGGCGATGGCCAACCTGGGGGACGCCGGCCATGCCGCCGCCATCGCCCGCAGCGTGCCGCTCGGGCGCCTGGGGGAGCCCGCCGACATCGCCGGCGCCATGCTGTTCCTGGCCTCCGAGCAGGCCGCCTACATCACCGGCCAGACCCTGGTGGTGGACGGCGGCGCCACCCTGCCGGAAGCCCCCGGCGCGTTCGTCTGAACACCCCCACCATCCTGCATTTGCAGGATGGTGGGGCCTGCCGGCGCTGGGGATACTGGCGCCATGGCCCTGCCCCGTCGTCCCGACACCGGCCGCCCACTGATGACTACAAGAACAACAAAGTCGCAGCGAGGTGCTTTGCATGTCCGCACTCACCGATATCCAGATCACGCCCCGGCAGATCGGCGCCTACAACGCCCTGCTGCTGGACCTCACCCGCCTGGCCCAGGAACGCGCCATGCAGCGCTTCCACGCCGGCGTGCTGTCGCGCCTGCGCCAGCTGATCGACTTCGACAAGGCCTGGTGGGGCCGTGCCGCCCTGATCGACGGCCTGCCCTGCGAGCACAGCACCCAGCTCTACAACCTGCCCAGCCATTACCTGGCGGACTGGCAAACCATCCGCGACCAGGACCCGACCGTGCAGCGCACCCACGCCGACCCGGGCCATTCGGTGATCATCGACACCCAGTCCGACGCCAGCTCCCCCGGCCTGCGCTGGCTGGGCCAGCGCCACGGCTTCCGCGAGCTGCTCTGCGGGGTGCACATGGACCCGCAGAGCCGCCTCAGCGTGCACCTGGCGCTCTACCGCCGCGAGGGGGCTGCGCCGTTCAACGCCCAGGAGCGCTTCCTCTTCGACCTGTGCATGCCGCACCTGGTGGCCGCCGAAGGGCTGAACCAGCTGCGCAGCCTGGTCACCCACCGGGAAAGCCTCGAAGGCCCCACCGCCACGGCGCTGGCGGTGGGCGACCGGCACGGCCTGCTGCACTACGCCGAGCCCGGTTTCGTCGACCTGCTGCTGGGGGAGTGGCCGCAGTGGAACGGGCCGCAGCTGCCGGACGCGGTCAGGCCCGAGGGCTTCAGCGGGCGCAACCTGTGCCTGCAGTCCAAGCAGGTCGGCGACCTGTTCCTGCTCAGCGCCCGCCGCACACCGGCGATGGCCCGCCTCAGTGCCCGCGAAGCGGAGATCGCCCAGCGCTTCGGCAGCGGCCGCACCTACAAGGAAATCGCCCGTGAACTGGGCGTGGCGCCCAACACCGTGCGCCATCACATCCGCAGCATCTACGACAAGCTCGGCGTGAACGGCAAGGCCGGCATCAGCCAGCTGCTGCACCGCGCCCCGGGCTGACGCCCGCCCCTCCCCCTGTCTGCTCCACCTGCCGGCCCGCCCGGCGGGACGGAGCCCCTTTGCCCACCACAATCCGAGGACCGCCCCATGCTTGCCCGCCTTACTCCGCTCCTGCTCGCCCTCGCGCCCCTGGCGCTGGCCACCCCGGCCCACGCCGCCGACCTCAACGCGCGGGACTTCGTCTCCGCCCCGGTCGGCACCGTGCTCGGCGTCGGCTACCTGCCCATGACCCGTGCCAGCGAATTCCACGGCCCCGGCTCCAGCGGCAAGGCCGACCTGGCGGTGAACGCCTTCGCCTGGCGCCAACTGATATTCACCGACCTCTGCGGCACGCTGTGCACGCCGCAGTTCATCGTTTCCTACGCCGACATCGACATCCGCACGCCGGGCAGCGCCAGCCGCAGCTCGGAACGCGGCCTGGGCGATCCCCAGGTGGGCGGCACGCTGTTCTTCATCAACGACCCGCAGCACCGCACCTACAGCGGCCTGCTGACCATGCTCAGCGTGCCCCTGGGCGAGTACCACGGACGCAACCCCGACGCCTCCCCCGGGGCCAACCGCTGGGCCCTGCACCTCAACTACAACTACACCCAGGGCATCGGCGAACGCTGGATGCTCGAAGCCAACCTGGAGACCCAGCTCTACGGCAAGAACGACGACTACTTCGGCCAGGACCTGGAGCAGAAGCCGCTCTACCGCCTGCAGGCCTTCGCCTCCTACGACTTCACCCCCAGCACCTACGGCGCCCTGCGCCTGATCCACGCCGACGGCGGCGAACTGGAGCTCAACGGCCGGACCCTGGACGACACCCACCAGCGCTACAGCCAGGTGGGCTTCGAGGTGGGCCACTGGCTGGACCGGCAGAACCAGGTGCTGCTGGGGGTGACCCGCAACGTCGCCACCACCAACGCCTTCGAGCAGAGCAACGTCCTGCTGCGCTATGTCCACGTCTTCTGAGGGCCCCGCCATGACCACACAGGAATCGGCGGGACTGCCCCGCGAGCGTCTCTGCGCCATCGTGCTGTTCGCCGCCGTGGTGCCCCTGGTGCTGATGGCTGCGCCCGCCATCGCCACCCAGCTGGCCCACCAGCTCGGCCTGGGGGCCGCCACCATCGGCCAGCTGTTCTCCATCGAGCTGGCGGCCATGAGCCTGGCCACCCTGCCCGCCTACCTCTGGCAGGCGCGCCTGGACTGGCGCTGGGTGGCACGGGTCGCGGCCCTGCTGTTCATCGCCGTCAACCTGGCCTCGGCCTTCATCACCGACAAGGCCTACCTGCCCCTGCTGATGGGCCTGCGCTTCACCAGCGCCCTGGCCGGCGGCACGCTGATGGTGCTGTGCATCGCCAGCGCGGTGGCCAGCGACCAGCGTGACCGGGTCTATGGCTTCTGGCTGATCGGCCAGCTGGTGCTGGGCGCAGTGGGGTTGTGGGTGCTGCCAGTGTTGTTCGCGCACTTTGGCCTGGCCGCGCTGTACCTCGGGCGGGCCGGGATGATGCTGCTGTGCCTGCCGCTGACCCGCGCCTTCCCGGCCGGGATGAAGGCGCCGGAGGCCCGCATGGAAGCCGCTGCCAGTCCCTCGCGCCTGCGCGCCTGGTGCGGGCTGTTCGCGGTGCTGGCCTTCTACATCGGCCTGAGCGGGGTGTGGACCTTCATCGGCGCCCTGGCCGAACGGGCCGGCGTCGACCCGGACACCACCCGCACCCTGCTGGCAGTGGCCTCGCTGCTGGGCATCGCCGGCTCCACCACCGTCACCCTGATCGGCGGGCGCTGGCCCCGGGGGCTGCCGCTGGTGCTGGGCTACGCCGCCATGGCGGCGTCGGTGCTGCTCCTGCTGGGGTTGCCCGGCACCCTGCGCTTCGCGGTGGCGGCGCTGCTGTTCAAGTACACCTGGACCTTCGTCCTGCCGCTGATCCTGGCCTGCCTGGCCGACCTGGACCGCAGCGGCCGGCTGATGAACAGCGTCAACCTGGTCATCGGCGGCGGCCTGGCCCTGGGCCCCGCCGTCGCCGGGCCGCTGCTGGAAAGCCCACTGGGCTACAGCGGCATGCTGGCGGTCAGCGCCGGCTGCCTGCTGCTGTCGTTCCTCGCCCTGCACCTGGCACGTCGCCCCACCGGCGCCGCGCTCACCCCTCTCGATCCCACTGGAGCCACCTCATGAGTCGCCGTACCGCCTTTCTTTCCGATGAACACTGTTTCTGGCACAGCGCCGGCATGCGCGCGCTGACCCTGCCGGTAGGCGGCTGGGTGCAGCCGCCGGCCGCCGCCGGGTTCGCCGAATCCCCCGAGACCAAACGCCGGCTGAAGAACCTGGTGGAGGTGTCCGGGCTTGCCGAGCACCTGCAGATGGGCAGCGCCGCGCCCGCCACCGAGGCGGACCTGTTGCGCATCCACCCGGCGCACTACCTGGAGCGCTTCCGCCAGTTGAGCGATGCCGGTGGCGGCGAGCTGGGCCCGGAAGCCCCGGTGGGCCCGGGCAGCTACGGCATCGCCCTGCGCTCGGCGGGGCTGGCCATCGAGGCGGTGGACCGGGTGCTGCGGGGCGAGGCGGACAACGCCTACGCCCTCTCCCGCCCACCGGGCCACCACTGCCTGGCGGACCAGGCCATGGGCTTCTGCCTGCTGGCCAACATCCCCATCGCCATCGAGGCGGCGCGGGCGCGCCACGGCATCGAGCGGGTGGCGGTGGTGGACTGGGACGTGCACCACGGCAACGGCACCCAGTCCATCTACGAGGCCCGCAACGATGTACTGACCCTGTCCCTGCACCAGGAGAACTGCTTCCCACCCGGCTACGGCGGCGTGGAGGACCGAGGCATCGGCGACGGGCTGGGTTTCAACCTGAACATCCCGCTGCCGGCCGGCAGCGGGCACGACGCTTACCTACACGCCATGCGCCGCATCGTGGTGCCGGCGCTGACGCGCTTCCGCCCGCAGCTGATCGTGGTGGCCTGCGGCTACGACGCCAACGCGGTGGACCCGCTGGCGCGCATGCAGCTGCACAGCGACTCCTTCCGGCAGATGACCACCCTGCTGCTGGAGGCGGCGGACCAGCTCTGCGACGGGCGCCTGGTGCTGGTCCACGAAGGGGGGTATGCGGAAGCCTACGTGCCCTTCTGCGGGCTGGCGGCCATCGAGACGCTGGCGGGGGTGAGGACGGCGGTGGAGGACCCGCTGCTGGAGTTCATCGGCCTGCAGCAGCCGGGCGCGGCCTTCGCCGCGTTCCTTGAGCAACAGGTGGAGGCACTGGCCACGCGCCTGGCCTGATCACCGCTTGCAAACGAAAGCGCCGGGCGGTCCTCGTGGCCGTCCGGCGCTGTGCGTTCAGGGGGCGGCGGCTCAGCGACCGCCGGCCACCATCAAGGCGCTGGCGCGGTAGTCCTTCGGCGAGCGCTCGAAGTGCTTCTTGAACGAGCGGCTGAAATGCGCCGAGTCGGTGAAGCCCCATTTGTAGGCGATGGCGGTGATGGACTCGCTGCGCAGGGTCGGGTTGGCCAGGTCGGCGGCACTGCGCTGCAGGCGCGAACGCTGGATGTAGCGGCAGACGCTGTCGCCCTGCTCCTCGAACAGCCGGTAGAGGTGGCGCACGGAAATGTTCAGGCGATTGGCCAACCCCAGCGGCGTGAGGTTGGGCTGGGACAGGGAGTCGTCGATCAGCTTCTGCACATGGCTGCGCAGGCTGGCGCCGTGCAGGGGCTCGCTGCTCGGCAGCTCCTCGTCGGACTGGGCCATGGCCGGTGCCAGCAGCGAGATGAAGGCACTCTGCATGGCCTCGCGCTCACCCGCCTCGCCCGGCCCCTCGCCCTCGCGGCAGAGCTGGTCCATCAGCAGGTGCAACATCTTCCCGCTGGAACAGCCGGAGGGGATCTTGCCGAAGGTGCGCTGCTTCACCACCTGCTCCACCTCGCGGCGCGGAAGGGACAGCGAGCAATGCTCGATCAGGCCGAAGGGGGTGATCTCGCAGGAGCCGACCGAATCCATCAGCAGCATCTCGCCGGGGGCAAGGTGGATGGCCACACCGTCCTGGCTGATCTGCGAATGCCCGCTGCGCTGGCTCACCAGGAAGCAGTGCTGGTCGTTGTCGTGGTCGGCCTTGTTCGACGAGCGGGCAATGAGCCCGGCATTGGTGCGCAGGTGCGCCATCGTGAGGCCGGAATGATCACGCAGCGAGATGTCGCCGATGAACAGCGAGCGGTTGAAGGCGATCTGGGTTTCGAACTTCCCGCAGATGGCTTGCAGCGCGGCTTTCCAGCCATCCAGACCGTCTTGGGCAGCGAGAGCGGCGTTCATAGGCACCTCCATTGGGGTGGCTGTCTTGTTGTTGTCGGCGAATAGTTAACATGTTATCGATGAAGGCGCAACAGCGGCTCAACGCCACGTCCTGTGCAGGTTTGGTGCCAGTCGATGTTGGCCCGTTCAGGGGGCTACCAGCCGGGGGAGCGTGAACGGCACCTGCCGTTGGGAAGACGCGCCATGGAGAGCCGGAACGCCCCTACAACGCCTTCGGCTCGCCTGACAAAAACACCTGTTACGTTACTTATATTGCTTATATATTGAGTGGCGTCGGGATGAATGAGATCCAGTGGACACGGAAGGCCGTCAAGCAACTCCGCAAGATCCCCCCCAACGACCAGCGGCGTCTCTATGACGCGGTCCAGGCACTGGCTTTCATGCCGGACGTGCAAAACGTCAAGGCACTCGTCCATCACGCGTACGGTTACAGGCTGCGCGTCGGCCACTACCGGGTGTTGTTCGACTGGGACGGCGGCATCCAGATCGTGAGTATCGAAGAGGTCAAGAAGCGCGATGAACACACCTACTGATGTGCAGATCATCAACGACGCCGAGGGCAAGCCAGCCTTCGTCGTCATTCCCTACGCCCAGTACATCGCCAGCCACCCGCAAGCCGACCGGGTGCCCAACGAGGTGGTGGGCCACATGGTGAAGGACGGGCTGACGCCGATTGCTGCCTGGCGCCGTCACCTGGGTCTGTCCCAGGCAGAAGTGGCCGCCCGGATCGGGATCAGCCAACCGGCCTACGCGCAGCAGGAGCAAGCCAGCAGGCCGCGCAAGGCCACCCGGGAGAAAATCGCCAAGGCGCTCGGTATCGCGCCGTCACTGCTCGACCTCTGAATGCAAAAGCCCCGGCGCGATGGCCGGGGCTCTTCTGGATCACGCCAACCGCCTCAGCGGGTCAGTACCGCGAGGCCGATCACCAGCAGCACGATCCCGCCGGCGATCAACAGTGCCGGCACCCCCGAGCGGGTCTTGCGCGGGGCACGGCCCTGGCGGTTGCCGGGTACGGCCTGCCCTCCCCGGCCCTTCGAGCGGGCGCTGCCGACGGGCCTTCCACCCTTGAGCTTGTGCGATGCCATGACTCACTCCTTGTTGAATGCACGAACGCCACGACCCTAGCACCCACCCGGCGCCCACTCCAGCCGACCGTTTGCCGCCACCGCCGGGGCCGGCATAATCGCCGTTCTTGCCTCCAGCCAGGGAACCGCTCGGATGCCCAGCAAAGCCCCCATCACCCGCGCCTACTGCGTCCAGCTGGACGAAGTGCTGTCCATCGCCGAAGCCCGGCGGGCGTACTTCTCCCTGCCGGAGCCACGCAGCCGCTTCGACTTCCTCTGCTCCAACCCCGCCTGCCGCGCACTGGGCGCCAAGGTGACGGCGGCCAACTACGACAAGCAGCCGAACGAGACCTACAAGGCCGCCCACTTCCGCGAGAACCCCCACTCGCCCCATGCCCCCGACTGCGAGTGGATGCGCACCGAGGAGGAGGACGCCGAAGGCCGCCTGCCCGGCGAGAGCGAAGCCGAGGCCCGGCTGCGCCAGGCGCGGCGCAAGCTGCACGACTACATCGACGTGTTCGAGCCCCTGGCCGAGCGCCCCGCGGCCGGCCAGGAGCCTGCTACAGCCACCAAACCCGCACCGAACCCCGCCCCTGCCAAGCCGCAGGAAGGCGCCGGCACGCCCCGCCAGCGCACCTCCGCCAACCAGCGCACCAGCAGCCTGGAGCGCCTGGTGGAGTGCTACCGGCAGGCACGGCTGGAGCTGTCCGACGAGGACTTCAAGGCCATGCGCCTGCGGGTGGTGGGTGAAGGCGAGATGCCCCTCGCCGCTTACTTCAAGGCCATCCGCTACGCCCGGCTGGGCAATGCCAACCGCGTGCTGCAGGGCGGTGCCTTGCTGGTGGACCGCTACGGCAGCGGCTTCAAGCTGAAGTTCTACGACCGCATCGACAACAAGCCGGTGTTCCTCTACATCGCCAAGGAGCAGATGGATGCCTACCGCTTCCGGGGTTACCTCGACAGCCTGCTGCGGGAGGAGGTGGACTACTTCCGCGTATTCGCCATGGGCGAGCTGGCGCTGTCCCCCAGCGGCAAGAGCATCGACCTGAAGGTGGCGGACCTGCGCCAGCTGGTGTTGATCCCGGGCATGAAGAAGAAGGCCTCCACACCGGAGGACTGAGTCGGCCCTCAATGCTGCGCCAGCAGCCGCGCCAGTTCCTGCAACGCATCCAGCAGCAGGGCCCGCTGCGGCCCATCGAGGCGGATGTAGCGACGGAAGGCCGGCATGCGGTTGACCACCTCGCTGGCCCCCATGTGCTCCAGGCGCACCTGCCAGGTGCTGCCCGTGCGTTCCAGCTCCAGGCGCTTGAAGTCCAGCGGCATCAGCGCCGCCTTCAGCGCCGGGTCGTTTTCCAGCGCGTGCACCAGCGCCTCCAGCGTCTCGCCCTGGCCCGCCATGCGGCGGATGGCCAGCCCCTCGCGACGTACCAGGCCGGTGTGGCGCAGCGCCAACCGCGCGGGGCCCTCCTCGCGGGACGGCACGTAGAGGGAGAACTCCACCAGCACCAAGTGCATCAACAGCTCGGACTGGGTGCGTTCGCGGGCCTCGAACGGCACCCCGTCCGCCGTCACGAAGCGCGCCAGGCCGGGGCCCAGCGGCTCACAGTCCAGCCCGGCCAGGTCACGCCGCAGGTGGGCCAGGGTCACCCCCGGGCGGTAGCCCGAGGGTGCGCGGTTCCAGCCCAGCCGGTCAGACAGCCTTTGCAACATGGCCCGGGAACTCCGCAGGGTGAATGCCCGGCTCGTGGCTGAACTCCTTCGCCAGGATCTCCTCCACCGGCACCGGGCGGAACGGGTTCACCCGCTGCACCACCAGGGTCCAGAACAGCGCGTAGGCGGCGGTCAGGCTGAGCATCACGGCAAAGGGCACGTAGACGTCGCTGCGGCTCATGCCTGGCGGGGCGATGAACCACAGGCCGATGAGGATGCCGACGCTGGAGACGATCTGCGGCAGCGGGAAGAACGGCGAGCGGTAGGCACGCGGCAGGTCCGGCCGACGCAGGCGCAGCAGCACCACCGAGATCGTCACCAGCAGGTAGGCCGTGCCCCAGGCACAGACCGCCGCGAGGATCAGCGGCACGATGTTGTCGGCGTTGCCACCCAGGTAGGCCGCGTGGGCGCAGGGAATCAGCATCGCCACGGCAATGCACAGCACCGGGGTCTTGAAGCGCGGGTGCAGGTAGGCGAAGACCTTCGGCAGCGCGCCATCCACCGCCATGCCATAGAGGATGCGCGGCACGCCGGCCATCAGGGTGTTGATGGTGGCCGCCCCGGCGAAGAGGAAGCCGATGCCCAGCCAGATCGGCCCGATGTCGCCCATCACCTGCTGGGCAAACTGCGGGATGGCCATCGGCGTATCCAGCAGGTGCACCCCGGTGGCCTCGTCCAGCAGCACGTTCTCCACCTGGCGCTTCATCGCCGCCCCGTAGATGAACATGCACGAGGCCACGCCACACAGGCCCAGGGCCATGGCACGGGGCATGGTGCGGGCGGAGTTGCGCAGGTCCGGCGCCAGCGGGGTGACGAACTCGCAGCCGACGAACATGAACATCGCCATGCCCACCAGGGACAGCACGGTGACCACATCGGTGCCCACCAGGGAGGCGCCGAACCAGCCGTCCAGCTCGACCGCCGGCGCGGCCAGCACCCCGAGCACGCCGAACACCATCAGCGTGGTCCACATGCCGAAGGTGAGGATCACCTCGGCCTTGCCGAACACGCTGACGCCGAAGGCATTGAGGATGCCGAACACCACCACGAAGCCCACGCCCAAAAGCCAGGAACCGCCCGCCGACTCGGCCAGGGTGTTGAGGTGCTCGAAGTTCACCAGCGCCATCACCCCGGAGAGGATGGTTTCGGCGGTGCCGGCGAACACGTGGACGATCAGGTAGGCCGCGATGGTGCCGGTGATGGCGAAGAAGCGCCCCATGCCGCAGGAGATGTAGTCGTACACCGAGCCGGTGGTGGGGATCATCGACGCGGCTTCGGCGAAGGTGGTGGACTGCGCCAGCATCATCACCAGGGCGATCAGCATGGCGATGGCGAAGGCGCTGCCGCCGATGCCGAAGCCCATGGTGGCGGTGAGGATGACCGGGCTGGCCATGATCAGGCCGATGGTACTGGCCAGGGCCGTCGGGAAGCCGACCGAGCCTCGGCTCAGGTGCACGCTGAGCTGTTCATTGAGCGACATGGTGGGTGAACCTCGGAGTCTGTTGTTCTGATTTGTCGTGACACCGGCCTGGCCAGAGCATGAAGGCAACCCCCGTTCCCCTATCAGCCATTCGGCGCATCGCCAGGCCCGTCTGTCGCCCCCACCGGGCTGCGCAAAACCGGCGCAACGGTGCAGGGTCCGGGTCACTTTGCCCCCGCCCCGCGCCAGCGTCTTGCCCCTGCCTGCCGCCCCTCTTGTAGCTGGCTGACATCCGCCAGGCCACGTCCGGCGCGGTCAAGCGCCTGGCAGGGACGGACAAGACGGCCCAGCCCCATCGGCGCACAAATGCCCCCGCCGTCGCCCCGCGCCACGGCATGCCAACCCACCACGGGGCCGACGCCCCGGACGCACAACACCACGCAAGGGAGACACACCATGGGGCACCCGATCCGACTGCACAGGCTGGCACAGGCCATCGCCCTGGGCGCGGCCCTGCTCGCCGCCAGCCAGGGCGCGCGCGCCTACGAGTTCTACGCCGATGAGGACACCCACCTGAACGCCGACCTGCTGGCCGTCTACGGCATGATGAACAACCGCAAGAACTACGACGGCACCTCCGGCGGCTCCACCTGGCGCGAGGGCTTCATCAAGTACGGCGTCAGCGGCACCCAGGGCCTGGCCGGCAACGGCACCCTCTACGGCGCCCTCAACTGGGTCAGCTCGGCCACCTGGGGCGACGGCGACCCGGCGGGCAACACCCTCGGCCGCGAGCGCACCACCAAGATCGAAGACGCCAACCTGGGCTGGCGCTCCGCCGACCTGGTGCCGGTGCTGGGCGAGGACGGCATCGATGTCTCCTTCGGCCGCCAGGTGGTCAAGCTGGGCACCGGCTTCCTGATCAACGACGACGGCCCCAACCTCGGCCAGGGCCCGGCCGACGGCGCCCTCGACCGCGGCGGCGCCTACTACATCGCCGCCCGCCATGCCTTCGACCGCACCGCCGTGCTGCGCCTGGGCGGCCAGGACGGCCTGCACGGCAGCGTGCTCTGGCTGAAGTCCGACAACCGCGCCCAGGCCGAGACCGAGCTGGCCGCCGGCACCCTCGACTACACCGGCAAGGCCGGCACCCTGGGGCTGACCTGGATCCACGGCCTCGACGTCACCGACCAGTGGGCCAGCGACTTCCAGAAGCAGCGCGAAGGCATGGACATCTACAGCCTGCGCGGCGAAGGCGATGCTGGCATCGAGAACGCCAGCTTCGGCTTCGAATACGCCTGGCAGGACAAGGACGCCGGCCGCGAAACCGCCTGGTACACCGAGGCCGGCTACACCTTCGCCGACGTCGCCTGGGCACCCAAGCTCACCTACCGCTACAGCCGCTATTCCCAGGACTGGGACTCGATGTTCAACGGCTTCTCCAGCGGCTACGGCACCTGGTTCCAGGGCGAAGTGGCCTCCAACTACGCCGGCCCGTTCAATCGCAACACCGGCATCCACCATGTCGGCCTGAAGGCCAAGCCCCTGGAGAACCTCACCCTCGGCGTCCTGTACTTCGACTTCAACACCCTGGACCGCCACGAGCAGCTCAACCTCGACGGCCGCGAGCTGGACCTGTACCTGGAGTGGGCGGTCAACGACCACCTGCTGATCAGCCCCCTGGTCGGCCTCTACCGCCCCGACCGTGACGAAACCAGCGGCGGCAACCAGGTCGGCGGCAACGGCACCAACGTCTACAGCCAACTGACCCTGGCCGTGATGTTCTGAAAGCAGCGCGGAGCGGCCAGCCGCTCCGCGCCTCTACATGGCGGAAATCCGCCACGCAAATGAACAAATCTGGCGGGTTTCCGCCACAACACACTCCACCCCTGACGTACAGCCCAGCGTCCCCGCGCCTTCCCGTCCCGCCACCCCCTGGCACATCCCTTGCTCCACCTGAGGCCGCGAGCCAACAAGAACGACAGTCAAGCCGCGCCCTTTGCACCACCTCCAACCCCGGGGATGGCGCCTAGACTCTCTTGTTGTCTCCAAAGGAATGATGGAACGACCGTTCCAACCCAGAACAACAAGAGGATGCATCCCATGTTCAAACCTGCTCTGAAAGCCCTCGCCTGTGCACTCGCACTGGGCGCCGCCGGTCTGGCCCATGCGGCTGACCCCATCGTCATCAAGTTCTCCCACGTCGTCGCCGAGCACACGCCCAAGGGCCAGGGCGCGCTGCTGTTCAAGAAGCTCGCGGAAGAGCGTCTGGCCGGCAAGGTGAAGGTCGAGGTCTACCCCAACTCGTCGCTGTTCGGCGACGGCAAGGAAATGGAAGCGCTGCTGCTGGGCGACGTGCAGATGATCGCCCCGTCCCTGGCCAAGTTCGAGCAGTACACCAAGCAGGTGCAGCTGTTCGACCTGCCCTTCCTGTTCAACGACATCCAGGCCGTTGACCGCTTCCAGCACAGCCCCGAAGGGCAGAAGCTGCTCAAGTCCATGGAGAGCAAGAACATCACCGGCCTGGGCTACTGGCACAACGGCATGAAGCAGCTCTCGGCCAACAAGCCACTGCGCGAGCCCAAGGACGCCCGCGGCCTGAAGTTCCGCGTGCAGGCCTCCGCCGTGCTGGAAGAGCAGTTCAAGGCCGTGCGCGCCAACCCGCGCAAGATGAGCTTCGCCGAGGTCTACCAGGGCCTGCAGACGGGCGTGGTGAATGGTGCCGAGAACCCCTGGTCGAACATCTACTCGCAGAAGATGCACGAGGTGCAGAAGTACATCACCGAGTCCAACCACGGCGTGCTGGACTACATGCTGATCACCAACACCCAGTTCTGGAACGGCCTGCCGGCTGATGTCCGCAGCGAGCTGGAGAAGATCACCGTCGAAGTCACCGAAGAGGTGAACAAGCAGGCCGAAGCCCTCAACCAGGGCGACAAGCAGCGCATCATCGACGCCAAGACCAGCGAGATCATCGAACTCACCCCCGAGCAGCGCAACGAATGGCGCGAAGCCATGAAGCCGGTGTGGAAGAAGTTCGAAGCCGAGATCGGCCCCGACCTGATCAAGGCCGCCGAGGCCGCCAACCAGGCCCCGTAAGACCACCACGGGTGCGGGCCGCAAGGCCCCGCATCCGTCGTCCTTCCTGCCATCGGGAGAATCTCCATGAACGCCCTCCGACGCGTCTGGGACCACTTCGAGGAGGCCTTCATCGCCTTCCTCCTGGCGGCCATGACGCTGGTGACCTTCGTCTACGTCATCCTCAACAACCTCTACACCCTCTTCTACAACCTGGCGGACCGTTGGGAGTCGGCCAGTGAAACCCTGTTCGGCATCGGCGACTCCATCCTCGCCATGGCCCAGGCCATGACCTGGAGCAACTCGCTGACCAAGGCCCTGTTCGCCTGGCTGATCTTCTTCGGCCTCGCCTACGGCGTGCGCACCGCCGGCCACATCGGCGTGGACGCCGTGGTCAAGCTGTTCCCCCGTCCGGCCCAGCGCATCATCGGCATCCTCGCCTGCCTGTGCTGCCTGGCCTATGCCGGGCTGATGGGCACCGCCAGCTTCGAGTGGGTGCAGACCCTGTTCACCGCCGGCATCGGCGCCGAAGACCTGGGCCACTACGGCATCCAGCAATGGCACATCGGCCTGATCCTGCCCCTGGGCTTCGCCCTGGTGTTCATCCGCTTTGCCGAAGTCCTCGTGCGCATCCTGCAGGGCCGCCAGACCGGCCTCGGCCTCGCGGATGAAGCCGCCGAAGCGGTCAAGCTCTCCGAGCACGACGACAGCCCGCACAAGGAAGACTCGAAATGACCGTCCTGTTCCTGTTCTTCCTGCTGTTCCTGCTCATGTTCATGGGCGTGCCCATCGGCGTGTCCCTGGGCCTGGCCGGCTCCGTGACCATCATGCTGTTCAGCCCGGATTCGGTGCGCTCGCTGGCCATCAAGCTGTTCGAGACCTCCGAGCACTACACCCTGCTGGCGATCCCGTTCTTCCTGCTGGCCGGCGCCTTCATGACCACCGGCGGTGTCGCACGCCGGCTGATCGATTTCGCCAACGCCTGCGTCGGCCACATCCGTGGCGGCCTGGCCATCGCCGCCGTCATGGCCTGCATGCTGTTCGCCGCGCTCTCCGGCTCCAGCCCCGCCACCGTCGCCGCCGTGGGCTCCATCGCCATCGCCGGCATGGTGCGCTCGGGCTACCCGCAGTCGTTCGGCGCTGGCATCGTCTGCAACGCCGGCACCCTGGGCATCCTCATCCCGCCGTCGATCGTCATGGTGGTCTACGCCGCCGCCACCGAGACCTCGGTGGGCAAGCTGTTCATGGCCGGCGTCGTGCCCGGCATCATGCTCGGCGTGGTGCTGATGATCGCCATCTACATCGTCGCGGTGAAGAAGAACCTCCCCGCCCTGCCCCGCGCCACCTTCCGCGAATGGCTGACCGCCGCCCGCCGTGCCATCTGGGGCCTGCTGCTGATGGTGATCATCCTCGGCGGCATCTACTCGGGCATGTTCACCCCCACCGAGGCGGCCGCCGTGGCAGCGGTGTACTCGGCGTTCATCGCGCTGTTCGTCTACAAGGACATGACCTTCCGCGAAGTGCCGAAGGTGCTGCTGGAGTCGGGCAAGCTGTCGATCATGCTGATGTTCATCATCGCCAACGCCATGCTCTTCGCCCACGTGCTGACCACCGAGCAGCTGCCGCAGCAGATCACTGCCTGGGTGCTGGATGCCGGCCTGACGCCGGTGACCTTCCTGCTGGTGGTGAACATCGTGCTGCTGATCGCCGGGGCGTTCATGGAGCCGTCGGCGATCATCCTGATCCTCGCGCCCATCCTGTTCCCCATCGCCATGAAGCTGGGCATCGACCCGATCCACCTCGGCATCATCATGGTGGTGAACCTGGAGATCGGCCTGGTGACGCCACCAGTGGGGCTCAACCTGTTCGTCACCTCCGCGGTGACCGGCATGCCGCTGACCCAGACCATCCGCGCCGCCATGCCGTGGCTGCTGATCCTGCTCGGCTTCCTCGTGCTGGTGACCTACGTCCCCTGGATCTCCCTGGTCCTGCCCAACTGGATCGGCATGAACTGATCCCCGAGAAAGCCCGGCCCTGCCGGGCTTTCTGCGTTCAGGGCGCGCGATCTTCCAGCGCCAGCACCATCGGCTGGCACACCAGGCCACGCTGCTCGAACACCTCGCCCGTGCAGGTGAAACCGAAGCGCCGGTAAGCCTCCACCGAGGTCAGCGAGGCATTCACCGTCAGCCCCTCGGCCAGCACCGCCGGCACCACGGCCTGCACCAGCGCCCGGCCGATGCCCTGCCCCTGGCAGCCCGGGTCGACGAACAGCATCGACAGGTGCCGCTGCTCACGCAGCTCCACCACCCCGACCACCCGCCCCGCGTGCTCGGCCACCCACAACCGGTTGCCCCCGGCCTGCCGCGCCGCGAACGCCTCGGGCTGCGCCAGCGCCTCGAAAGTGGCCACCCCTTCCGCCCCCAGGGTCGGCGCCACCCGGCCACGGAACGCCGCCAGGCACACCGCACTCGCGGCCGGCAAATCATCGGAACGGGCAACACGCACGAGAGCCATGGTCATCATCCTTGGGGTTATCAGTCCGGCCCACCAACCTACGCGGCGCCTGACGGCGCTTCAAGAAGGCGATGCAGAGCGCCCCGTAGGATGCGGTGAGCTCGGCGAACCGCATCACCGTGCCTACAAACCCGCAGGCGAAAAAAAGCCGCCGGTGACCAACACGGCGGCACAAAAACTGAAAAACGGAGCGCTGATGAAGTAAAGCCTGCCGCCCACGAGCGGCAGGCCCACTATCGCCCAGCCGCCGCAGGCTGGCTTGACCCTGCGTGCCAACACCGTTGCCGCTGGGTGACGGGGCGCCGCCCCTGCACGCAGGGTCATGTGCGCCTGGCAGGCAGAGTCAAGCCGGGCCACAGCGGGGTTCGTAAGCTGGGGAACGCCCTTTCCGGGCCTTCCCTGAACTGCCTCGAACCCGGAGCCGCCCGTGAGCCACGCACTGATTCCCACCCTGCCCGCCGTCGACGCCTTCGTCGCCCGCCACCACGCCTCGTTCATCGACGGCGCCCAGCAGCAACCCGCCCAGGGCACCCTGCGGCCGATCCACAACCCCGCCAGCGGCGAGGTGCTGGCACAGACCGTCCAGGCCGACCTGGACCAGGTGGATGCCGCCGTGCAGTCCGCCCGCACTGCCTTCCGCTCCGGTATCTGGAGCCGCCTGGCCCCGGCCGAGCGCGAGCGGGTGCTGCTGCGCTTCGCCGACCTGGTGGAGGCCCACGGCGAGGAACTGGCCCAGCTGGAAACCCTCAACCAGGGCAAATCCATCCACCTGGCCCGCGCGGTGGAAGTGGGCGCCTCGGTGAACTACATGCGCTACATGGCCGGCTGGGCCACCAAGATCGAAGGCCAGACCCTCGACGTGTCCATCCCCGTGCCCGCCGGTGCGCGCTTCAACGCCTACACCCGCCGCGAGCCGGCCGGGGTGGTGGCCGGCATCGTGCCGTGGAACTTCCCGATGATGATCGCCCTGTGGAAGGTGGTGCCGGCGCTGGCCTGCGGCTGCACCATCGTCATCAAGCCGGCGGACGAGACCCCGCTGACCGCCCTGCGCCTGGCCGAACTGGCGCTCCAGGCCGGGGTGCCGGCCGGGGTGTTCAACGTGCTGGTGGGCGGGGCCGACGCCGGTGCCGCCCTGGTGGCCCACCCGCTGGTGAACAAGGTGTCCTTCACCGGCTCCACCGCCGTCGGCCGCAAGGTCGGCCACGCGGCGCTGGACAACCTGACCCGCTTCACCCTCGAACTGGGCGGCAAGAACCCCATGCTGGTGCTGCCCGATGCCGACATCGACCAGGCCGTGGCCGGCGCCATCGGCGGCGGCCTGCTCAACCAGGGGCAGGTGTGTGCGGCGGCCTCGCGCCTGTACGTGCATGCCAGCCGCTACGACGCCTTCGTCGAGGCGCTCTGTGCCGGCGTCGCCGGCATGAAGGTCGGCCCCGGTCTGGACCCGGAGGCGCAGATCAACGCACTGGTCTCGCGCCGCCACCAGCAGCACGTCCTGCATCACCTGGGCCAGGCCCGGGAACAGGGCGCGCGGGTCTGCATCGGCGGCGGCCAGCCGGACCTGCCGGGCTTCTTCGTCGAGCCCACCGTGCTGGCCAACGTCAGCCAGTCCATGACCCCAGCCCGTGAGGAAATCTTCGGCCCGGTGCTGTCGGTGCTGCCCTGGACCGACCTGGACCAGGCCGTGGAGATGGTCAACGACAGCCCCTACGGCCTGGCCGCGAGCATCTGGAGCAACGACCTGGGCCGGGTGATGGACCTCATTCCGCGCATCGAGGCCGGCACCGTCTGGGTCAACAACCACGTCCCGGTGGACCCCAACCTGCCCTTCGGCGGCTACAAGCACTCCGGCATCGGCCGCGAGTTCGGCCGCGCCGCCATCGAAGGCTTCACCGAGCTGAAGTCGGTGTGCATCACCTACTGAGGCCCACGGGCCGCCCTCCCGGGCGGCCCATGCCTCACCCCCGCAGCCAGAGGAGCCAGCCCAGCAGCCAGCGCCAGGCGGCCGGCGCTTCCGCCGGCAGCGCGCCACTGGCCTCGGCATGGCGCAGCGCCCAGGCACGGGCCTGGCGACCGTCCCGCAGCGGGCTCCCGCGTCGGCGATAGACCTCCACTGCCAGCAAGCCCATGGCAGGCAGATGGCCCGCCTCGGCGGCCTGCAACAGGTGGTATTCGGCGGCCGCCCAATCGAGGGGCTCGCTGAGCAGTTCCAGCTCGCCACAGACCCCGTGCAAGGCGGTGATCACCGCCGCGTCACCGGCGTCGCCGGGGTGCTCCAGGTAGTTCCAGGCGTGCTGCCGGGCCTCCAGCCACAGGCGCTCGGCGGCGGCTTGGTCGTCCTCGGCCGAGGCCTGCTCGGCCAGCAGCTCCACCAACGCCCGGGTAGCGGCGCCATGGCCGTCGGCGGCCGCGATGCGCCAGTGCTCGCGGGCGGCGTCCAGGTCCACCGCTGTGCCCTGCCCCTCACGGTGGCAGCGCCCCAGCAGGTAGCGCCCCTCGTGGTGCAGCGCCTGGGTCGTGCCGGTCACCGCAACCAGGTAATCGGCCGCCGCCAGGGCCCGCGCGCCATCCACCGGGCCTGCAGCCGGGTCCAGCCACAGGCGTGCCTCCAGGGCCGAGGCCTCGAAGCCTTCGTCCAGCTCAGGCTCCGACGCCCGCACCCGGGCCACCCAGTCACGGGCCGCCGGCAGGGCGTCATCACCGCCCGCGCCTTGCAGCGCCAGGCGCGTCAGTTGCAACCAGGCGCCCGCGCTCGGCGTGCCCGTGCCGCCGTCCAGTGCACAAGCCCGGCGGGCCCAGGCGTAGGCCTCCGTGGGGGAAGCGGCCAGGCGCGACAGGGCCAACGCGGCCTGCAGGTCGCCGGCCTGGTAGCGCGCCTGCCAGGCCGCCTGGGCACTCTGCCGGGGCTGGCCGGGGCGGACGAAACAGGGCTGTGCCTGCCCCGCCTCCCAGGCCTCGGCCGGTACGTCCTGCCCACGGCTCCAGGCCTCGAGCAGTTGTTCGCGGGTGTCCTCGTCCAGCCGTGGCAGCCAGAACGATTGGCCCGCCAGGGCGCTGAAGCAGCCCTCCAGCGCAGGTTCGCCCGTTTCCCGCCACAGGCGCAGGCCCAGGCTGAAACCCTCGGGGCCGTCGAGGCGTTCGAAGGTCAGCAGCAGCGGCTGGTCCGGCAGCTCCAGCACCTCGACCCCGGCGTGCCAGCCGGGCAGCGCGGGCTCGCCACGGGCCAGGCTCCAAAGCTGCTGGCGGTCCTGCTCATCGGTTCGCTTCAGCCAGCGCTGGTTGCCGTTGCCCAGGGTTTCCACCAGCCCCGGCGACGGCGGCACCCACTGCCGTTCGCGTTCGTCGATCACCGCGCACCCCTGCTGATCGCGCACACGGATCAGCAGCCCCGGCGCGCCGGGCTCGCCACTGCCCTCGGCGATCCACACCGCCAGGCTGCCGTCCGGCTCCGGCGCATTGCGCCAGGGGTCGGCCGGCAACGGCGCGGCCCCCTGGCCGAGCCCCAGCGGTTCGATCTCCGTGTAGCGCGGGGCCACGTGCCAGTCGCCCAGCGCCGGCAGCAGGCCGTGCAGGCCGTTGCGGGTCACCCGGTAGATGCCCTCGGCCTGCAGGGGGTGCCGGTAGGGCTCGTAGCAGTCCACCTCGTCCCATTCGCAGGGCACCGCCTCGCGGCCGTCGATGCCGACCCAGCCCTGGCGGCCGTCCCGCCCTACGCGCCAGCCGCGATGGTCATGCTCCTGCCGCCACTCCACCTGGTCGTAGCGGCAGGCCAGGCGCTCCTGGCCCTGCTCGTCCAGCAGGCCCCAGCGGCCCTCCGCCATCACCCAGGCCAGGCCCGGGGCGTCGAAGGCGAGCGTGCCACCGAAGGGCCGTGTGTCCTGGTAGCGGGGCGGCACCCGCCACTGACCGTCGAGGTCGAGGAAGCCGTAGTGCGCACCCTCCCGGGCCCGCAGCAGCTCGTCGGTCTCCCGGCGCAGCTCGTGGAAGCGCGGCGGCAGCCGCCACTGGCCGCTGGGAATGTGCATCAGCCCCAGCAGGCCGCCCTGGCTGGCCACCATGTGGTCGTCACAGGCGCTGTCCACCACCGCGTCGAATTGCGGGGCCAGCAGCAGCTCCACCGCCGGTTCGATCTGCAGCACACCCCACAGCGCGCCCTGGCGTACCCAGACGCGGATGAAGCTGTGGCTGTCCGGCAGGATGGCGTCCCAGCGCGGGGCCTCGTGCCAGGTGCCGTCCGCCTGGTTGACCAGGCCCCAGCGATCGTCCTGGGCGTGGGCCCGGTAGCTGTGCTCCCACCAGGGATCATGTTCCACCGGCTCACAGGGCGGCAGCGCCGGGAAGGGGTGCTCCAACGCGGCGAACCCATCCAGTTGCCCCAGGGCCTCGAACCAGGGGTGGCGCAGGGTGCCGAAGCCGAACCCACGGTGCCACTCGCCCAGTTCCTCGAAATCCATCACGCCGGTGAGGCGGTGCAGGTCCGCCAAGCCATCGGCCAGGGCCTGGAGCCGGTCATCGGCATTCCAGCGCCAGAAGCCGCTGCACGAGGGAGCGTTGCGGTCGAACGGCCCGGAAACGGCATCCAGGTCACCCTGCAGCCAGGCCGTACCCTGGTCCTCGGCTGCCGTCCGCAACCACGCCTCCACCGCCGCCAGGCACAGGCCCAGGGCGGGCACGCGGTAGAACTGCGGGTGCGCCCGCAGCCACCCGCCCAACCGCTGCCAGTTGGCCAGGGCCTGTTCCAGCGATACCCGCAGGCCGATGGCCGGCACCTGGTAGCCCGCCGTGGCCGGGGTGACGGCCGGCACCTCGCGGGCACCGCCCAGCAGCACCAGCCACAGCGCCGGGACCTCGCCACAGAAGGCCACGCAGCGCGGCGGCGCCTCGTCCTGCCCGAGGTGCAACCAGGCGCCCGAAGCCGCCTCCCACGCCATGCCCTGCTCCATCCCGTCACCCCTCCTGAGGGCCTGCGAAAAAACGCGCAATGATGGCGCGGCGCGGGCAGCGCCACCAGAGCGCCGCCCCTGGAAATGCGAAGGCGTCGAAGCTTCGCAACTTCGACGGTTTTCCTGCCGGCCAGGACCGCACTATCATCGCGCCGTGGCTATGGGCGTCCTTCCTTCTACCTCTGAAACTAGGGTGCCCGCTTTCCACACCGCCCACCGCCTGGTGGGCTTTTCATTTCCAGGAGCTGATGTGAACGGACTCTTCCTGCGGCGCAGCCGTCGTTTCGTACTGGAGCCCGGGGCCGGCGGTGCCAGCCCGAGGGACGTGGTGATGGTGCAGCAGGAGGTGGAGAACCTCGGTTTCGTGCTCGACGAGCCCCTGGTGGAGCGGCTGGCCACCCAGTCCACGGCGCAACTGGCCGAGGTGCTGGTGGAACTGCGCACCACCCTGGCCGCGCTCACCGGTGCCCACCGGCAGTACCGGCCCCTGTTCCCCGAGTTCCCCCGCAGCGTGCGCCAGGTGCCCGAGTACGCGCTGTACCAGCGCGCGGTGCAGCACTACCTGACCCTGCTTCGCGAACACCCGGCCACGCCGGACGCGCCCGTGCCGTTGCTGCACGGCCGCGCGCCCCGGCTGATCCGCCTGGGCAGCGTGGCCGAGCGCGAGGCGATCTTCACCCGCCTGGCCGCCTCCAGCAGCTCGCTGTCGGTGGAGGACCGGGACGACCTGCGCACCTTCGTCAGCGCCTATGGCGAGGGGGTGATGCGGCTGCTGCCGGCAAGCATCCCGTTCAAGGAAAACCTCGCGCTGATCGCCGCACTGCTGCTGCGCCATGGGCCGTTCGATGGCGCCGAGGCCTTTGCCCAGGCCCAGCTGCGCACCGCCACCGATGTGCTGCGCCTGGCCGTGTGCCTGTGCGAGGGCGATGCCTCCCTGGCCCAGGCCTGCCGCTTCAAGGGCCTTGCACGGCGCGAGCGGCGCCTGCTGCTGGGGCTGCTGGAAGCCTGCCCGGCGCCGGTGGAAGACATGCTGCGCTGGAAGGAACGCTGGAAGCGCCTGGGCGAAGCCCTGCACCCCGGCCAGTGGCGCGAGCGCTTCCCTCAGGCCTGGGACGCCTTCCAGGTGCTGCGTGAAGACCGCCCCTTCGAAGGGTTCAACAGCCGCGTCGAACAGGCCCTGGCGGCGGGCCACAGCGCCGACGCCACCCGCCTGCTGCGCACACGCCCCGGTGAGCTGGCCCGTCGGCTGGACCACCTGCTGCGCAGCGGCGACCAACCCGAGGACGTCCTCGCCACCTTCGCCCGCGTGGCCGAGCAGGTGTCCACCGCTGTGCTGCTGCAGGCCCTGGCGCATTTCCAGCACCGCGGCCAGGCCGCGCTGCGCACCTTCTTCCCCAAGGGCGACGCCGCCCGCGCCTGGTGCACGCCGGAGCAACGCCCGGCGCTGCCGGGCACGCTGCGCACCCAGGTCATCGCGCACCTGCGCGCGGCCCTGGTGGCGCGCTTCGCCACACGCCCTCCGCTGGGCCGCTGCTACCTGGATCCGGCGCTGGCGGACCTGAAGGTGCCGCTGGCCCAGCGCTCGGCCGCCAAGGCACTGCGTACCCTGGTGCGCGGCAGCCGCCTGCCGCTGCCGGACACCCGCTTCATCCGCCTGTTCCTCTGGTGGACCAACGGCCGCGAGCGCACCGACATCGACCTCTCGGCAGCCTTCTTCGACGGCGGCTTCGGCTACCGCGACGTGGTGTCCTTTTACAACCTGCGTCACTACGGCGGGCACCACAGCGGCGACATCGTCGACGCCCCGAAAGGCGCAGCGGAATTCATCGACCTGGACCTGGAGCTGCTGCGCACACGCGGCATCCGCTTCGTGGTCACCTGCATCAACAGCTACACCCGGCAGCCCTATTGCGACCTGCCGGAGTGCTTCGCCGGCTGGATGGCCCGTGACCAGGTGAACTCCGGCGAGCCCTTCGAGGCCCGCACCGTGGAAGACCGCCTGGACCTGGCCAGCGACCAGCAGACCTGCCTGCCCTTCATCCTCGACCTGGAGGCACGGCAGGTGATCTGGACCGACATCGGCCTGGGTAGCTACCCGCGCTGGAACAACGTGGCCAACAACCTCAGCGGCATCGCCCTGATGCTCCGGGCCATGAGCGACCTGGCCACGCCGGACCTCCACACCCTGTTCGAGCTGCACGTCGAGGCCCGTGGCAGCGAGGTGGACGACCCCGCCGAGGCCGACCTGCGCTTCGGACCCGACGGCGACATCGACCCGCTGGACCTCGACCGCATTCGCGCCGAGTTCCTCTGAGGCGCGCCCCATCCGGGGCGTGCACGGCCTTTCACACTTTTTTCAGGCCGCTTAAGCCAGGTTTCAGACAAGGGGTTCAGGCTGCGTCCATCTCCCGCCACCCGGACCCTTGCCATGAACAGACTCCTCACCACCTCCGGCCTCGCCAGCGCCCTGCTGGTCTCGGGCATCGCCCAGGCCCGCGAAGTCACCCTGCAGGCCGACCTCACCGACTACAGCGGTAACGACGCCTACCTCGCGGTCTACCTCACCAATGCCCAGGGCCAGTACCAGCAGACCCTCTGGGTTGCCGGGAAGAAGGCCAAGTACTACAGCCACCTCACCGACTGGGCCCGCGGCAGCGGGCTCAAGGCCAGCGAGTTCGACGGGCTGACCGGCGCCAGCGTCGGCAGCGGCGGCACCCTCAAAATCAGCGCCGAGGTGGCGGACAACCTGATCGACGCCGGCTACCAGATCCGCATCGACAGCGCCGTGGAAGACCACCGTGACGTGCGCGCCGACGTGGTGGTGCCGCTGACCCGCGACGGCGCCGGAAAGCCGGTGAGCGGCAACGGCTACGTGCAATCCCTGCGCTACGACCTCTGACCGGAGGGCACCCCCATGCTGCGCAAGACCCACGCCCTGCCCGGCCTGTTCGCCGCCCTGCTGGTGATGCTGATGGCCCTCAGCGGCGCCCTGCTGGCCCTGTCCCCGGTGCTGGACCAGGCCAGCGTGCCCCGCGCCGAGGCCCCTGTGAGCGTCGCCCAGCTGGCCGGCCAGGTGAGCGAGCGCTTCCCCGACGTCGAACAGCTGCGCCAGCTGCCCTCCGGCACGCTGGTGGTGCATTACCGCCGCGACGGGCAGGCCCTGGCCGAACGGGTCGACCCGCAGACCGGCGCCAGCCTCGGTGCCTACGCCCCGTCGCCCTTCTGGCGCTGGGTGCGTGAACTGCACCGGGCCCTGCTGCTGGGTACGCCCGGCCACGCCGGCGCCGCCCTGGGCGCCCTGGCCATGCTGGTGCTGAGCCTCTCCGGGGCCTGGCTGCTGGCCCGGCGCATGGGCGGCTGGCGACGCCTGTTCGCCCCGCTCAAGGGCAGCCTGATGCAGCGCTGGCACCTGCAGGTGGCGCGCGCCTCCATGCCGGTGCTGCTGCTCACCGCCTGCACCGGGCTGTACCTGGCGGCGGGCACCTTCGGCCTGGTGGACGACGGCAGCGGGGCGGAGCCGCCCTACCCCGAGCTGCAGGCCGATGCCCGTCCCGCTCCGGTGGCCGAGCTCGGCGCCCTGCAGACGCTGCCCCTGGCGCAGCTGCGCGAGCTGACCTTCCCCAGCCCCGACAACCCCGGCGAACCCTACGGCCTGAGCACCCGCGACGGCGAAGGCTACGTCGACCCGGCCAGCGGCCAGTGGCTCGGCTTCCAGCCCTACAACACGGCCCACCAGGCTTATGAATGGGCCTGGCGCCTGCACACCGGCGAAGGGCTCGGCTGGCTGGCCGCCGTCCTCGGCCTGGCCGCCCTGGGCGTACCGCTGATGACCCTGAGCGGCGTGCAGATGTGGTGGCGCCGGCGCAGCGACCGGGTGCGGCTGGACGATAACCACACGGCCGAAGACGCCGACTGCGTGGTGCTGGTGGGCAGCGAGCACCACAGCACCTGGGGCTTCGCCCGCACCCTGGCCGAGGCCCTGGCGAGCGCCGGGCACCGCGTCCACTGCGCGCCGATGAACGACCTCGCGCCCCACTACCCCCTGGCCCGCCAGCTGCTGGTGCTGACCGCCACCCACGGCGACGGCGCGGCGCCGGCATCCGCCTCGCGCTTTCTCGAACGCCTGGCCCGTGACGGGTTGCAGGCCGACCTGCCGGTGGCCGTGCTGGGCTTCGGTGACCGCCAGTTCCCGCGCTTCTGCGCCTACGCCGAGGCGGTGGACGCCGCGCTGCTGGCCCAAGGCGCCCGGCCGCTGCTGCCGCTGGAGCGCATCGACCGCCAGTCGCCGCAGGCCTTCCACCGCTGGGGCATGGCCCTGGGCGAGGCCCTGGGGCACCCGCTGCAGCTGGAGCACCAGCCCAGCGCCCCCGCCAGCCAACCGCTGGAACTGATGGAACGCCGGGTCTACGGCGAACAGGTGAACGCGCCCACCCAGGTGCTGCGCTTCCGCGCGCCTTCCGGCAGCGCCGCCCTGCCCGCCTTCGAGGCCGGCGACCTGGTGGGCATCGTCCCGCCCGGCAGCGCGATGCCGCGCTTCTACTCCCTGGCCAGTGGCGCCGAAGACGGCGTGCTGGAGATCTGCGTGCGCCGGCACGAAGGCGGGCTGTGCTCCAGCCTGCTGCACAGGCTGCCCATCGGCGGGCAGGTGCAGGCCTTCATCCAGCCGAACCCGCAGTTCCGTCCCGCCAGCGGGCGCCACCCGGTGATCCTCATCGGTGCCGGCACCGGCATCGGCCCGCTCACCGGCTTCATCCGCAACAACCGCGAGCAGCACCCGATGCACCTGTACTGGGGCGGTCGCCACCCGGCGTCGGACTTCCTCTATGAGGACGAACTGCGCAGCTACCTGGCCGACCAGCGCCTGACCCGGCTGTGCGCGGCCTTCTCCCAGCATGCCGAGCGCCAGCACGTGCAGGACCGCCTGCTGGGCGACGCACCGGTGCTGCGCCAACTGCTGGCCCAGGGTGCCCAGGTACTGGTGTGCGGCGGCCGCGACATGGCCCAGGGCGTGATGCACGCGCTGGACCGCGTGCTGGCCCCGCTGGGCCTGGACGTGAACCACCTCAAGGCACAGGGGCGCTACCGTGAAGACGTCTACTGATACCCCACCCCGGGTGCGCGCGACCCTCAGCGGGCCGACCATGGGCAGCCGCTTCACCGCGCTGTTCTACACCGAGCCGGGACGCGACCTGGAGCCCATCCGCCAGGCCCTGGCCGAGGCGGTGGAGCGCGTGGAGCAGCAGATGTCGCTGTGGCGGCCCGACTCCGAACTGAGCCGGCTCAACGCTGCCCCGCTGGACACCTGGCTGCCGCTGTCCCCGGCGCTGCTGCGGGTGGTGGACGCCGGCCTCAACGTCGGCCTGCTCTCCGCCGGGGCCTTCGACATCAGCCTCGGTGCACCCGTCCAGGCCTGGGGGTTCGGCCCGCCCGGCACGGCGGGCGCCCCCGCGCACCCGCACCGGCGCGGCGCCCTGGAGCTGGACCGCACCGGCAGCCGGCTGCGCAAACATCACCCGCTGGCGCTGGACCTCAACGGCATCGCCAAGGGCCATGGGGTCGATCGCCTGGCGGAGACCCTGGACGGCTTCGGCATCACGGCCTATCTGGTGGGCATCGACGGCGAGATGCGCGCCCGTGGCCGCAAGCCCGACGGGCAGCCCTGGGCCGTGGCCCTGGAGCAACCGCTGCACGGCCGCCGCGAGGTGCGCGGGGTGGTGGAATTGCAGGACGCGGCCATCGCCACCTCCGGTGACTACCGCCACTGGGTCGAGCAGGACGGCGAGCGCCTCGCCCACACCTTCGACCCGGCCACGGCGGCGCCCCTGCGCAATCCGCTGGCCTCGGTCAGCGTGATCGCGGCCAGTTGCATGCTGGCCGATGCCTGGGCCACCGCGCTGATGGTCCGCGGCCCCGAGCACGGGCCGAAGCTGGCGCAGGCGCGGGGACTGGAGGCGATCTTCCTGATACGGGAAGGGGATGGGGTGCGGGAGGTAACGGTATTCGAGGGGCGGATCGAGGCAGGTGACGCCGTACCTTCTGAGCCCGGCACCGCTTCGTAGTGCCCATCGGATTGGCTCCCCTCTTCCCTATCTCCCCTGACAGCAGGGCGCCGGGCCTCACGGATCAGCGAGTGGCTGCAGCTCTCGATAGCCATGGGGAACAGGCGAAAAAAAGCCCCGCACACAGGCGGGGCTGAGAGCACAACAACTCAGGTCGGGCCGAGCATCAGGGGATGTTCACCCCGTGCTGGCCGCTCAGGGCCAGGTCCATCAGCTCGCGGTTGGCCACGGCGTACATGGCGTAGTCCGTGCCGGTGGCGGCGCGCAGTTCGGTGAGCATCACCTTCCAGCGCTCCACCAGCGGACGGTGCTGTTCCAGCCAGAGGGCGACGCGCTCGTCCATGTCCGCCGGGGCATCGGCCATCTGCAGCACGGAGATGGTGATCGCCCGCTGCTGACCGTCGAGGTCGTCGCGGAAGGCTTCGCGGGCCAGCGCCTGCCAGTTGTTCTCCACCGGCAGGCCGGTGATCTGCTGCAGGTACCAGGACAGGTCCAGCGCGCCGCCGATGGAGAAGTAGGCGGCGGCCACTTCGGCGGCGTCCTTGCCGGTGACGTCGGCGGCTTCGATGATCGGCAGCAGCGTGTACAGGTGGCTGGTGCCGGCAACGACGCGGGCCAGTTCCTCCGGTGCGCCGGCTTCGACATAGGCCTGGTAGCGGGCCAGCCACTGCTCGCGGGCCGGGCCTTCCAGCAGTTCGTCCAGGCGGCCGGCCAGTTCGGCGACGCGGGGGCCGAAGTGGCCGACGTCACGGGCGGCGTTCTGGTCTTCGCGGCGGCTGCGCAGGAACCAGCGGGTGGCGCGGCGGCCGAGGCGCATCAGCTCATCCATCAGGGTCAGCTGCAGCTCGGCGGGCACCTTGTAGTCCAGCGCCTCGATCTGCTTCCACCAGTGCGCCAGGCGGAACACGTCGCGCACCACCACGTAGGCACCGGCGACGTTGGCGGCGCTCATGCCGGTGGACTCCTTCAGGCGCTGCACGAAGGTGATGCCCATGTGGTTGACCAGGTCGTTGGCGATCTGGGTGCTGATGATCTCGCGCTTCAGGCGGTGGCGGCGCATGGCCTCGCCGTACTTCTCGGCCAGCAGCGGCGGGAAGGCGGTCTCCATCTCGCGGGCGAGGTAGTCGTCGTCCGGCACCAGGGATTTGAGCAGCGATTCCTTGAGGTCGATCTTGCTGTAGGAGATCAGCACCGACAGCTCGGGACGGGTCAGCCCCTGGCCGTTGGCGAGGCGCTCGTTGAGTTCCTCGTCGCTGGGCAGGAACTCCAGGGCACGGTCCAGCTTGCCGGCGGCCTCCAGGGCGGCGATCAGGCGCTTGTATTCGCCGATGCGCTCGCGGGCGCGGCGCTGGGCCAGGGACAGGGCCTGGGTCTGCTTGTAGTTGTTGCCGAGCACCAGGTTGGAGACGGCGTCGGTCATCTTCGCCAGCAGGGTGTTGCGCTGCTTGCCGGTCATGTCGCCGGCGCCGACGATCTCGCCCAGCAGGATCTTGATGTTCACCTCGTGGTCGGAGCAGTCCACGCCACCGGCGTTGTCGATGAAGTCGGTGTTGCTGGCGCCGCCGTTGAGGCCGAATTCCACACGGCCGAGCTGGGTCATGCCGAGGTTGCCACCCTCGCCCACCACCTTGGCACGCAGTTCGCGACCGTCCACGCGCAGGGCGTCGTTGGCCTTGTCGCCGACGTCGGCGTGGCTTTCCTTGCTGGACTTCACGTAGGTGCCGATGCCGCCGTTCCAGATCAGGTCCACCGGGGCTTTGAGCAGGGCGTTGAGCAGCTCGGTGGGGGTCAGCTTGTCGGCCTGGATGTCGAAGCGCGCCTTCATCTGCGGGCTGATGGCGATGCTCTTGGCGCTGCGCAGGAAGATGCCGCCGCCTTCGGAGATCAGCTTGGTGTCGTAGTCGGCCCAGGAGGAACGCGGCAGGTCGAACATGCGCTTGCGCTCGACGAAGCTGCTGGCGGCGTCCGGGTTCGGGTCGATGAAGATGTGCATGTGGTTGAAGGCGGCCACCAGCTGCAGCTTGTCCGACAGCAGCAGGCCGTTGCCGAACACGTCGCCGGCCATGTCGCCGATGCCGATGACGGTGAAGTTGTCCTTCTGCACGTCGATGCCGTGCTCGCGGAAGTGCCGCTGCACCGAGACCCAGCCGCCCTTGGCGGTGATGCCCATGCCCTTGTGGTCGTAACCGGCGGAGCCGCCGGAGGCGAAGGCGTCGCCCAGCCAGAAGCCGTATTCCTGGGCGATGCCGTTGGCGATGTCGGAGAAGGTCGCGGTGCCCTTGTCGGCCGCCACCACCAGGTAGGGGTCGTCGGCGTCGTGGCGCACCACGTTGGCCGGCGGTACCACCTGGCCGTCCTTGAGGTTGTCGGTGATGTCCAGCAGGCCGCTGATGAAGATGCGGTAGCAGGCGATGGCCTCGGCCTGGATGTCGTCACGGCTGCCGCCCACCGGCAGGCGCCGGGGGATGAAGCCGCCCTTGGCGCCCATGGGCACGATGACGGCGTTCTTCACCTGCTGCGCCTTGACCAGGCCCAGCACTTCGGTGCGGAAGTCTTCCTCGCGGTCGGACCAGCGCAGGCCGCCCCGGGCGACGTCGCCGAAGCGCAGGTGCACGCCTTCCACGCGCGGGCAGTAGACGAAGATCTCGAACTTGGGCACCGGACGCGGGATGTCGGGGATCAGCCGCGGGCTCAGCTTGAAGCTGAAGTAGCCCTTGTTCTGGCCGTTGGCGTCGGGCTGGTAGAAGTTGGTGCGCAGGGTCGCCTTGATCAGGTCGAGGTAGCGCCGCAGGATGCGGTCCTCGTTGAGCACGGCGACGTTGTCCAGCTCGCCGAGGATGGCCTGTTCGAGCTTCTGCTGCTTGTCTTCCAGGTCGTCGGCGGAGAGCTTGCGGGCCAGGTAGAAGCGGGTCTTGAACAGCCGCACCAGTTCCTTGGCGATGTTGGTGTGGTTGAGCAGGGTGCTGGCGATGTAGGACAGATCGAAGCCCAGGCGGATCTGCTTCAGGTAGCGGGCGTAGGCACGCAGCAGGGCCACGTCGCGCCAGGGCATGGAGGCGGTCAGCACCAGGCGGTTGAAGGCGTCGTTCTCGGCGTCGCCGCCGACGATGTGGACGAAGGCGTCCTGCAGGGTGTCGTTGAGTTCCTGGATGTCCACCTCGACACCGGCAGCGGCGGTGAAGGCGAAGTCGTGGATCCAGAATTCACGGCCGTCCTGGCGGGTCAGGCGGTAGGGGAACTCGCCCAGCACGCGCAGGCCGAGGTTCTCCAGGATCGGCAGCACGTCGGACAGCGGCAGCGGCGTGTCAGCGTGGTAGAGCTTGCAGTGCAGCAGCTGCTCGCCCTGGGTCAGCGGCTGGTAGAAGCTCATCACCAGCTGGCGCTGCTCGGACAGGCTGTACAGGTGCTGCATGTCGACCACCGCCGAGTGCGCGGCGAAGCGCTCGCGGTAGCCGGCGGGGAAGCCTTTCGGGAAGTCGGCCAGCACACGGGTGCCCTTGGCCTCGCCGAAGGTTTCGTTGATCAGGCTGGCGTAGTCGTCCTTCCAGGAACGGCAGGCCTGGATGACCTCCTTCTCCAGGCGCACGGGGTCGACCACGGCCTTGTTCTTCGGGTCCAGGCGCAGGATGAACTGCACGCGGGCCAGCACGGATTCGGAGAAGAAGGTCCAGAACTCGCAGTCGGTCGCCTGCAGGCGCTCCATGAGGATCTGCTGGATCTTCACCCGGGTCTCGGTGGAGTAGACGTCACGCGGGACGTAGGCCAGGGCGTAGGCGAAGCGGCCGTAGGGGTCGCGGCGCAGGAACAGGCGGATCTTGTTGCGCTCCTGCATCTGCACGATGGCCATGGCGGTGGCGAACAGGTCGTCCACCGGGGTCTGGAACAGGTCGTCGCGGGGCAGCACTTCCAGCACCTGGCCCAGCTCCTTGCCCAGGTGGGCGCGGGGGTCGAAGCCGGAGCGACGCTGGATCTCGGCGACCTTGCCACGGATGTAGGGGATGCGGGTGACGCTGTCGGCGTACACGGCGGAGGTGTACAGGCCCATGAAGCGGCATTCCTTGACCACCCGGCCCTTGGCGTCCAGCTCGCGGATGGAGACGAAGTCCGGGTAGGCGGGGCGGTGCACGCGGCTCGGCTCGGCGGCCTTGGCGAAGGACAGCAGCACCGGGCCGCGCAGGTAGTCGACGGCTTCCCGCTCGACGTGCAGGTCGGCCTTGCTCAGGCCGGCGCGGCGCAGGCGCGAGACGCCCAGCAGGGACTGCTCGTCATAGACCAGGTGGCCGCCGGCCTCGCCCTCGTCCACCACGGTGAACTCCTCGTAGCCGAGGAAGGTGAAGTTGTTGTCCACCAGCCAGTTCATGAAGACCTTCACCTCGGCAAGCTCGGCCGGGTCCACCTTCAGCTTGGCCTTGTCCAGCCAGGCCAGCAGTTCGCGGGCCTTGGCGGTCATGGGCTTGAAGTCGGCGACGGCGACGCGCACCTCGCCCAGCACGTCTTCCAGGGCCTTCTCCAGCGCCTTGAGGGCGGCGGGGGCGGCAACCCGGTCGATCTCCAGGAACATCAGCGATTCCTGCTGCACGTCCTTGCCCTGGGTGCCCTTGGGCAGCACTTCCTGCAGCGCGCCCTTCTTGTCGCGGCGCACGCTGAGCACGCTGTTCTGCAGGGTGTGGATGTTGTAGCCGCGGCGGTTCAGCTCCATGCGCACCGAGTCCACCAGGAAGGGGATGTCCGGGTGCAGCACTTCGACAGCGGTGTGGGTGGACTGCCAGCCGTGCTTCTCGTAATCCGGGTTGAACGCGCGGACCTGGGGCTTGGCGGGATCGAAGCGTTCCAGCAGGCGCCACGACGACAGGGTGCAGCCCACCAGGTCGGACAGGCGCCGCTGGGTGAGTTCGTCGAGGGCGATGATGCCGAAGAACTGATCGGCGAACAGGGTTACTTGTGGCAAGACCTGCTCGCTGACGTGCTGCGCCAGTGCCACCTGCAGTTGATGCTGGAAGTCGGCTTTGCTGGCCGCGGTGAAGAACGCCATGGTTGTGCTCCGCTTGGCTCTGTTGTTGGGGGTTAAGCGTAGAACGCTTATTCGCGCGGTGATGGATCAGGAGGAGATTCAGGCAGTGTGACGGGCCGGAACCGCTTGGGACCGGGCAGTCATCCTCGCGGACAGATTAAGGGCGGCACCCGGTGCGACGCTTTTAGTCCTGCGACATATTCGGTCAATCTCGGACAGCCGCCTTCAGCAAGCCGACAGGGTTCACGGAAGGAGGACGACACGAGCGCTTCGGCAGCGCCTACAGCGCGCCCACAGCGACAGGACCGGTGTGCCCCCTAGACTCGCCACTCCCCTTTCCCACCGGAGCACCTGCCATGTGCACCTGCCACGAACCCCACACCCCTGATCGCCCCGAGCGCCGGCGCTTCCTGCGCCTGGCCGGCATGACCGCCGCGGCCGTCGCCGCCGTGCCCCTGCTGAGCCAGACGGCCCTGGCCGCCGACCCGGCTGCACCGCCGCCCAAGCCGCAGAACCGCCTGGCACCCGACGCAGCGCTGGACCGCCTGATGCAGGGCAACCAGCGCTACGTGGAAGGCCTGACCCGCCGCCACGACTTCCTCACCGAGCGCGAGGCGCTGGTGTCGGCCCAGAACCCCTACGCGGCGGTGCTGAGCTGCGCCGATTCGCGCATCGCCCCGGAGTACGCCTTCGACACCGCGCGGGGCGACCTCTTCGCCGTGCGCGTGGCCGGCAACATCGTCAATGAAGACGGCCTGGCCAGCCTGGAATACGGCGTGGCCGTGCTCGGCATCCCGCTGCCGATGGTGCTGGGCCACGAAGGCTGCGGCGCCGTGGAAGCCGGCCTCAAGGTGGCCCGCGACGGTGCCCGCTACCCCGGCCACATCCAGGCCCTGGCGGCGGCCATCGCGCCGTCGGCGAAGGCGGTGCTCAAGCACGAGGGCAATGCCCTGGACAACGCCATCGCGCAGAACGTGCGGGACAACCTCAAGCAGCTCACCGAGCGCTCCACCCTGCTGCGCGACGCCGTCGCCGAAGGCCGCCTGAAGGTGGTGGGCGGCGTCTACCGGCTGGCCAGCGGCCAGGTCGAACTGATCGCCTGAGCCCTAACGGGCCGGGCGCACAGCGCTCGGCCCGTCACGATTTCGACGCGCGCTCGCGTACTCGCCTAGGCCGCCGACCTCTGCTTGGATTAAAGTACCCCGCCTTCTCCGAGGGCCCAGGCTGCCCCCGTCCACCCCGAGCGAGCCCGACGATGGAACACCGCGACGCACTGGTCGCCCTGCGACAGTACCTTTCCACCCAGATTCTCGGTCAGGAAAAACTCATCGACCGGCTGCTGATCGCGCTGCTCGCCGACGGCCACCTGCTGGTGGAAGGCGCACCGGGCCTGGCCAAGACCAAGGCCATCAAGGACCTCGCCGAAGGCGTGGAGGCCGAGTTCCACCGCATCCAGTTCACCCCCGACCTGCTGCCCGCCGACATCACCGGCACCGAGATCTACCGCCCGGAGACCGGCAGCTTCGTGTTCCAGCAGGGACCGATCTTCCACAACCTGGTGCTGGCCGACGAGATCAACCGCGCGCCGGCCAAGGTGCAATCCGCGCTGCTGGAGGCCATGGCCGAGCGCCAGGTGTCCATCGGCCGTTCCACCTACGACCTGCCGCCGCTGTTCCTGGTGATGGCGACCCAGAACCCCATCGAGCAGGAAGGCACCTACCCGCTGCCCGAGGCCCAGCTCGACCGCTTCCTCATGCACGTGAAGATCGGCTTCCCCGAGGCCTCGGTGGAACGCAAGATCCTCCAGCAGGCCCGTGGCGTCGCCCTCAACGGCGAGACCCGACCCGAACACCAGGTCAGCCAGCAGGCGATCTTCGCCGCGCGCAAGGAAATCCTCGGCCTGTACATGGCCGACGCCGTGGAGGAGTACCTGGTGCAGTTGGTGATGGCCACGCGCACCCCGGCCAAGTTCGACGCCGAGCTGGCCGAGTGGCTGGCCTACGGTTCCAGCCCGCGCGGCTCCATCGCCCTGGACCGGTGCGCGCGTGCCCATGCGTGGATGGCCGGGCGCGACTTCGTCAGCCCCGAGGACATCCAGGCGGTGCTCTTCGATGCGCTGCGCCATCGCCTGATCCTCACCTTCGAGGCCGAGGCCGCGGGGATCGACCAGGACCGCGTGCTGCAACGCATCCTCGACGTGGTCGCCGTCGCCTGACGCCATGACCAGCCCGGCAGCCGTCCCCGGCGTGCAGGTCAGCCTCGCCGAGCTGATCGAGATCCGCCACCGCGTGCGCGAGGTGCAGCTGTTCTCCACGCCCTCACGGCGCAGCCCGCTGATCGGCCTGCACCACTCCAAGCTGCGCGGGCGCGGGGTCGACTTCGACCAGGTGCGCGTGTACCAGCCGGGCGACGACGTGCGCACCATCGACTGGCGCGTCACCGCACGCACCCAGGAGCCCCACACCAAGCTGTTCCACGAGGAGCGCGAGCGCCCGGTGTTCATCGTCGTCGAGCAGAGCCAGCGGCTGTTCTTCGGCTCCGGGCGGATGTTCAAGTCGGTGCTCGCCGCCCACGCCGCCAGCCTCATCGGCTGGGCCGCCCTGGGCCACAACGACCGCATCGGCGGGCTGGTCTTCAGCGACGCCGAGCACCACGAGATCAAGCCCCGCCGCAGCAAGCAGAGCCTGCTGCAACTGCTCAACCGCCTGGTGCGCGCCAACCAAGGCCTGGTCACCCCGCAGGCGACGCCCCGCGAAGGCTTCAGCCTTGCCCTGCGCCGCGCCCGCGAGGTGCTGCGCCCCGGCAGCCTGGTGGTGATTCTGTGTGACGAGCGCACCCTCTCGGACACCGCCGAGCAGCAACTGGCGCTGCTGGCCCGGCACACCGACCTGATCCTGCTGCCGCTGTCCGACCCCCTCGACCACGCGCTGCCGGCTGCCGGCCTGCTGCGCTTCAGCGAGCTGGGCGCCCAGCTGGAGCTGGACACCCACAACCCCGAGCTGCGCCAGGCCTACCGCGAACAGGGCGAGGCCCGCCGCGCCCGCTGGCAACGCCTGGCCCTGCGCCTGGGGGTGCTGCTGCTGCCGCTGTCCACCCAGGAAGAGATGGTCGACCAGTTGCGCGACCACCTGCAGCGCGGGGCGCGGCGATGAACCCGTTGGACCAGCTCGAACCCCTGATCGCCCCGCCGCCCGTGCCGTTCTGGCCCCCGGCGCCGGGCTGGTGGCTGCTCGCCGTGCTGCTGCCGCTGCTGGCCTGGGGCGCCTGGCGCCTGGCCCGGCGGCTGTCGCGGCAGCGCCATGAGGCCGAGCAGGCCCAGCCCCTGGACCCGATGCGCGAGGCCGCGCTGCAGGAGTTGGCACAACTGGCCAAGCCCTACGACGGCGCCCATGCCGGCCCCTGGCTGCAGCAGCTCAATGCGCTGCTCAAGCGCCTGTGCCGGCAGCGCTACCCCGATGCCCAGGTGCTGACCCTGAACGGCCGCGCCTGGCTGGCCTACCTGGACAACCGCTGCCCCGCCGCCGGCCTGACCCGCTGGATGGTGCTGGTGGAGGGCGCCTACCGCCCGCAGTGCAAACTCGACGACAAGGCCATCGCCGGCCTGCACCAGGCCGTCGAAACCTGGATTCGCAAGCATGTTTGAACTGGCCTGGCCCTGGATCTTCCTGCTGGCGCCGCTGCCCTGGCTGCTGCGGGTGCTGCTGCCGCCGGCCGACAGCGGCGAGGCGGCGCTGAAGGTGAGCTTCCTCGGCGAACTGGAAACCCTGGCCGGGCGCCGCGCCCGGGCCAACCTGCCGGCCTGGCGCCAGCAGGCGCCCTTCGCCCTGCTCTGGCTGCTACTGCTGTGCGCCGCCGCACGCCCCGAGTGGGTGGGCGAGCCGCAGCCGCTACCGGCCAGCGGCCGCGACCTGCTGGTGGCGGTGGATGTGTCCGGCTCCATGGACTACGCCGACATGCAGCTGGACGGTAAGCCGGTCAGCCGCCTGGCGCTGGTGCAGCACCTGATGGGCGAGTTCATCGACGGCCGGGTGGGCGACCGCATCGGCCTGATCCTCTTCGGCAGCCAGGCCTACCTGCAGGCACCGCTGACCTTCGACCGGCAGACCGTGCACGTGTGGCTGGACGAGGCGCTGATCGGCATCGCCGGCAAGAACACCGCCATCGGCGACGCCATCGGCCTGGCGGTGAAGCGCCTGCGCCAGCGCCCGGCCAACAGCCGCGTGCTGGTGCTGGTGACCGACGGCGCCAACACCGGCGGCCAGATCGAGCCCTTGACCGCCGCGCGCCTGGCCGCCGAGGAAGGCGTGAAGATCTACACCATCGGCATCGGCGCCGACCCCGAGCAGGGCGGCATGCTCGGCCTGTTCGGCCTCAACCCGGCATTGGACCTGGACGAGCCGACCCTGCGGCAGATCGCCGAGCAGACCGGCGGCCAGTACTTCCGCGCCCGCTCCAGCCAGGAGCTGACCGAGATCGAGCTGGCACTGGACACCCTCGAACCAGTGAGCCAGCTGCCCAGCCAGGCACGCCCGGCCCTGGCGCTGTACTGCTGGCCGCTGGGGCTGGCGTTGCTGCTGAGCCTGGTACTGATCGCCCGTGAACTCTGGCCCGACCTGCCCCAGCAGGGGCTGGCCTGGGCCCGCAGCCGCTGGAGGCGTTCATGAGCGAACTCTGGCCCCACTGGTCGCGCCCGCTGTGGCTGCTACTGCTGCCCCTGCTGCTGTGGCTGCTCTGGCAACTGCTGCACCGCGAACGCCGCACCGGCCGTTGGCAGCAGTTGCTGCCGCTGCATTTCCAGCCCTGGCTGCTGGGTGGCGGGCGCCAGCGCGGCAGCCGGCTGCCGTGGATCGCCCTCGGCCTGGCCTGGTTGCTGGGCCTGCTAGCGCTGCTCGGCCCCAGCTGGCAGCGGGTGGAGCAAAGCACCCAGAAGCGCGCCGACCCGCTGGTGGTGATTCTCGAACTGACCCCCTCGATGCTCGCCGGCGACGTGCCGCCCAGCCGCCTGGAACACGCCAAGCGCAAGCTGCGCGACCTGCTGGACGCCCGCCGCGACGCGCAGACGGCCATCGTCGTCTACGCCGGCAGCGCCCACAGCCTGGTGCCGCTGTCGGACGACCTGATGACCGCCGGCAACCTGCTGGACGCCCTCAAGCCGGCGATCATGCCCGAGCCCGGCCAGCGCGCCGACCTGGCGGTGCAGAAGGCCCTGGCGCTGCTGGAACAGGGCGCGCGCGGCCAGGGCCGGTTGCTGCTGATCACCAATGGCCTCAGCGAGGCCGAGCGCAACGGCATCCGCAAGGCCCTCGGCTCGCGCAGCGGCCGCTTGTCGATCCTCGGCATCGGCACCGCCCAGGGCGCGCCCATCGCCCAAGACAACGGCGGCTTCCTCAAGGACGCCCAGGGCGCCATCCTCCTGCCGCGCCTGGACGCACCGGGGCTCAAGCGCTTCGCCAGCGACCTGGGCGGCAAGTACGCCACGGCCCGGGTGGACGAGCGCGACCTGCGCAACCTCGGCCTGCTCGGCGGCGCCACCACCCTGCGCGACAGCGGCGAGACCACCCGCCTGGAGGCCTGGGCCGACCAGGGCCACTGGCTGCTGCTGCCGCTGCTGCTGATCGCCGCCTGCGCCGGCCGCCGGGGCTGGATCTTCTGCCTGCCGCTGTTCTTCGTGCTGCCCCGCCCGGCCCTGGCCTTCGAGCTGGACGACCTTTGGCTGCGGGCCGACCAGCAGGGCCAGCGCCTGCTGGAAGCGCAACAGCCGGCAGAGGCCGCGCAGCGCTTCCAGGACCGTGCCTGGCAGGGCTATGCCCTCTACCAGGCCGGCCAGTACGGCGAGGCGGCGGAGCGCTTCGCCGCCGGCGACAGCGCCGCCGATCACTACAACCGGGGCAACGCCCTGGCCAAGGCCGAGCAACTGGAAGCCGCGCTGGATGCCTACGATTCGGCCCTGGAGCGCCAGCCCGACCTGCAGCCGGCGCTGAAGAACAAGGCCCTGGTGGAGGAGCTGCTGAAGCAGCGCCAGGCCCAGGCCGAGCAGCCCCAGCCCACCTCGCAGCCACAGCAGCAACAGGCCGGCCAGGACGACGCTGCCCAGGACGCACCCAAGGGCACGCCCCAGCCGGCGGAGCAGGACACCAAGCCCGAAACCGGCCAGGATTCGCAGGCCGCGGAGGCCGAACAGAAGAACGGCCAGGGCGCCGGCGGCCAGGACCAGCAGGCAGCCAACGCCCAGCCCGCCGAACCGGACGGCGAGCCACAAGCGCTGGACAGCGAGCACGAGCCCCTGGGCGACGAACGCCGCCAGTCCCTGGAGCAGTGGCTGCGACAGATTCCCGACGACCCCGCCGAACTGCTGCGCCGCAAGTTCTGGTACGAACAGCAACGCCGCCAGGAAAACCAAGAATGAAGCGCCTGACCTGCGCCCTGATCCTCCTCCTGCTGGCCAGCCTCGCCCACGCCGCCGGCTTCACCGCCAGCGTCGACCGCACCCGCCTCAGCGAAGGCGAGACGGTGGAGCTGGTGCTGGAGTCCTCCGACCCGACGCTGTTCGGCAAGCCGGACCTGTCGCGGCTGGAGTCGCTGTTCGATGTGCTCGGCACCCGCCAGATCAACCGCCTGAGCACCCTCAACGGCCAGAGCAACCGCGCCACCCGCTGGATCGTCACCCTGCAGCCGAAGCAGACCGGCTATGTGGTCATCCCGCCGCTGAAGCTGGGCGAGGCCGAGACCCAGCCGATCCCGCTGCACATCCAGAAGAACGACCCCAACGCGGACTCCGGCAAGCTGGCGCCGGTGTTCATCGACGCCAGCCTGGACCAGGAAAGCGTCTACGTGCAGGCCCAGGCGATCCTCACCCTGCGCATCTACCACTCGGTCTCGCTGTACGACGACAGCAGCCTGACGCCGCTGCAGATGGCCGATGCGCGCATCGAGCAGCTGGGTGAGCCGCGCACCTACGAGAAGGAGATCAACGGTGTGCGCCACGGGGTGATCGAGCTGCGCTACGCGATCTTCCCGCAGAAGAGCGGCCAGCTGATGATCCCCTCCCAGGTGTTCAGCGCGACCCTGGCCGAACGCAGCAGCCAGGACGCCTACCAGCCCTTCGGGCCGCGCCCGGGCCGCCTGACGCGGGTCAGCTCGCCGCAGATCCCCCTGGCGGTGAAGCCGCGCCCGGCGGACTACCCGGCCGATGCGCCGTGGCTGCCGGCGCGGAACCTGACCCTGGTGGAGGCCTGGAGCCCGGAGCCCGACAAGGCGCGGGTCGGCGATTCCCTGACCCGCAGCCTGATGGTGAAGACCGAAGGACTCTCCAGCGCGCAGATTCCGGCGCTGCCGGCCACCAGCGCCAATGACCTGCGCCGCTACCCGGACCAGCCCCAGCTGGCCAACGAGGTGGGCGAACGCGGGGTGACCGGCAGCCGCGAGGAACGCGAGGCGCTGGTGCCCACGGCGGCCGGGCGCATCGAGCTGCCGGCGGTGGACGTGGTGTGGTGGAACACCCGGGACGACCGCCTGGAGCACAGCC
Source organism: Metapseudomonas otitidis (assembly GCF_900111835.1). Taxonomy (GTDB): domain Bacteria; phylum Pseudomonadota; class Gammaproteobacteria; order Pseudomonadales; family Pseudomonadaceae; genus Metapseudomonas; species Metapseudomonas otitidis. Next base: position 131,424 of record NZ_FOJP01000008.1, on the reverse strand, counting down.
GCCTGCCGGCCCGCACCCTGGAGGTGGCGGTGAACCCGGCGATGGAGCCCGAGGCCCCGGTGGAAACACCCGGTGCCGACCAGCCGACCCCGGCCGGTGCGCCGCTGTGGCCCTGGCAGCTGGCGACGCTGATCCTGGCGCTGACCACCCTGCTGGGCTTCGGCCTGTGGTGGCATGCCCGCCGTCAGCCGGCGATCCTGCCGACGGTGCAGACCGGGCCGAGCCCGCGCACGCTGCTGGACGACCTCAAGCGCGCCTGCCAGGCCAACGACCCGCAGGCGACCCGCCAGGCGCTGGATGCCTGGGCACGCCAGCAGCCGGAAACCCTGGCGGAGATGGCGGCGCGCTTCGTGCCGCTGTCGGATGCGATGGACGGTCTGAACGGCGCGCTCTACAGCGAGAGCGGCCAGCACTGGCAGGGCGAGGACCTGTGGAAAGCGATCCGCGCGCTGCCGGCGCGCCAGGTGCAGCAGCAGGCCACGGCCAGCGCGCTGCCGCCGCTGTACCCGCACTGATGCGCTGAAGGGCTACTGGGCGGCGGCCTTGTCGTCCAGCAGCGGCGTGTCGAGGGTCTTGGAGGGGCCGCCGAGGACGTTCTCGGCGATGCCGACGAAGTCCGCCGTGGCGACCTTGTCCAGGCGCATCAGCCCGCGCACCACGTCATCGAGGGAGTGAGCGCCCTTGCTGCTCTTGCGGATCTCTTCGTCCAGGTCCTGCAGCAGCAGCACGGCGCGGGCGGTGGTCGGCCCGGTGCAATGCTCGCCGCGCAGGTTGGTGATCTTGCGGCTCCAGTGCTTCAGGTTGGCGCGCACCTTGTGGTAGCGGTCCTCGCTGAGCCCGCCGGCGCGGCGCATCAGTTCGATGGCGTAGTACTCGGCGATGCCTTCGCTGATCCAGTCGCTGCGCTCGGTGTCCTGGATGCGGGTGAACACGTGCACCAGTTCGTGCACCAGGGAGCTGGTGCCGTTCTCGCTGACCAGCGGGCGGTCGGCATGCATGAAGAAGGAGTTGGGGCCTGACAGCCCGCCACGCCACATGGGATCGCCGGCACCGACGATCAGCAGCTTGCCGGGGTCGCGGGGGAACACCGCCTGGGCGTGGGGCCAGACGAAGGTCAGCAGGGTGAGGATGTCCATCCGCCGCATGCCCTCGCCCACCGGGGCGCTGATGGTGACGTCGGTGTTGCCCAGTTCGGTGCGGCGGCTGCCGAGCTTGCCGGCGATGATCCAGCCGGTGGGGCGGTCGAACACGCGCTCGGCGTTGTCGACGCGGAAGCGGTTCTTGCCGACGCGGGTCCAGCCGGTTTCCACGGAGGTCCAGCCCTTGGGCAGTTCGAACTGGATGCGCGCGGCCAGGTCGGTGCCTTCCACCACGTCGGCCCGGGCTGGGGGCACCAGGTCGTCGCCGCGCAGCAGGGCCCAGTCGGGGGTCATCCGCGCATCGAAGGTGCCGTCGCCGCGGTCGTGGGTGATGCGCACGCGGTAGCTGAGGGTGGCCTTGCCTGGTGCGGGTTGCCAGGTGCCCCGGCCGGCGCCCTCCTGCTGCCACTGGCCGTCGGCCTTGAAGTCGCTGTAGTAGCCCTTGTCGCCCAGGTCGAAGCTGAGGCGGCGGACCTTCTCGCCCTCCTCCACAACCAGCTGGACTTCGGCCTGGTCGCTGTCGGGCAGGAAGCGAACCTTGTAGTCGATGTCGGTGCGCTTGGCCGCCAGCAGCGGGGCACTGAACAGCAGGGCAGTGGCGGACAGCAGCAGGGTGGCGCGGTGGGACATGGCGGGCTTCCTCGTGGCGATTTCCCTATGACGCGGCGAACGGCGATTCGATCCCTTGGGGTGCGCTAGCCGGCGCGGAAGATCATGTAGTCCTCCCAGTCGTCCTCGGCCACCTTGGTCTCGCTGACCATACGCCCGGACTGGGAGATGCCGGCGTTGTGCACCGCCTCGGGGTCGCCGCAGACCAGCGGGTGCCAGGGCGGCAGGTCCTTGCCCTCGGCCACCAGGCGGTAGCCGCAGGTGGGCGGCAGCCAGCGGAACTCGTCGGCCTGGGCCGGGGTGAGCTGGATGCAGTCGGGCACGAAGTCGCGGCGATTGGGGTAGTTGGTGCAGCGGCAGGTCTTGAGGTCGAGCAGCTTGCAGGCGATGCGGGTGTAGTACACCGCGCCGTCGTCTTCGTCCTCGAGCTTCTGCAGGCAGCACAGGCCGCAGCCGTCACACAGGGACTCCCACTCTTCCTGATCGAGTTGAGCGAGGGTCTTGCGCTTCCAGAAGGGTTCGACTTTGGCGGCCATGGCGATCTGACTGGGTGAAGGGGCGCGGTAGTCTAGTCGCGCCGACGGTGCCGGCCAAGCACCGCCGCCACGGGAGCGACCGGTAGCGCGGTGTAAGGAAAATCGTTCGCACTATCTCCCAGCAGCGCCGCCCCGGCGGTGGATCGATGAAGCGTAATCCGCCCGACACACCTGCCTGACGTAGCCCGGGCTTCAGCCCGGGAACGGAGCCAGCCATGGGATTGATGGCCTCCCCCTCCGCGTGGGTCGATGAAGCGCGACCCACCCTACACGAGCCATGGCAAGGGCCCCCGTAGGATGCGGTGAGCTGTGCGAACCGCATCGAATCCGGATCGCCCGGCGATGATGGGCTTCGCACAGCTCAGCCCATTCTACGTTCCGGTGGATTCCCCCCACGCTTGGGGTCAGTAGCCGCGCTGGAAGTCCACTTCGCCGCGGAGCGGTTGGCCTTGCTGGAAGCGGGTGAGGTTGTCGGCGAACAGCCTGACCAGCGGCTCGGCCAAGGTGGGGGCGGAGCTGTGGCCGGTGAGCAGCAGGCGCGGGGCGCGCCAGAAGGGGTGCTCGGCCGGCAGCGGTTCCTGGCGGCAGACGTCGATGACGGCGCCGGCCAGTTCGTTGGCTTCGAGGGCTGCGACCAGGTCGTGGTCCACCACCGCAACGCCACGCCCGGCATTGATGAAGAGCGCCGTGGGCTGCATGCGCTGGAACAGCGCGCGGTCGTAGAGGTCCTGGGTGGCGGGGGTGTCCGGCAGCAGGTTGACCACGCAGTCGGCCCAGCCGACCTGTTCGGGCAGGGCCTCGAGGCCGGCGACCTCGGCAAAGGGCTCCAGCGGACGCGGCTGGCGGGCGATGCCGCGCAGCTCGACACCGAAGGGGGCGAGAAAGCGCCCGACGCTGCTGCCGATGTCCCCGGCGCCCACCACCAGCACGCGCCGCCCGGCCAGGCTGCGGGGCAGCCGACCATCCCAGCGCCCTTCCACCTGGCTCGCCAGGCGCGCCAGCAGCGCGCGCTCATGGGCCAGCAGGTAGGTCAGCACGTACTCGGCCATCACCTGGCCGAAGATGCCGACGGCACGGGTGAGCCGGTACTGGCGCGGCAGGCCTTCGGCCAGCAGCGGGGTGATGCCGGCCCAGGTGGACTGCGCCCATTCGGGCCGAAGCCCCCGGCGCAGCAGCTCGGCGAGACGATCCGGGCTGCCTAGCCACACCGGGCAGTCGGCGGCCAGGCGGGCCAGTTCGTCAGGCGAATCTGCAGCCAGCAGCTCCAGCTCGGGGGCGAGCTCGCTCAGCAGTTCGGCGTGGCGGGCATGGTTGGGGTCGGCGAGGAGAACGCGCATCAGACCGGGTCGTTCATGCGCAGGAGTTCTTCGGGCAGGTGCTCGATGTACTCCTCTTCACCCGGCGGCATCTGCAGGTGGTAGCCCTGCTTCTCGATGTTCTCCAGCACCTTGTGGATGTCCTCGCGGGCCAGCTGGCGCTCGGGGCTGAGGACCAGGTCGAAGGTGTGCCGGGGTGCGCCGAAGGCGGCCAGCAGGCCTTCGGGCACGCGGCTGAGGGCTTCGGCCTTGTCGACGTAGAGGTACATCTCGTTCTTGCGGGGGCTCTTGTAGATCGAGCAGATGCGTTTCATCAGGCGGTCTCTCCGGCCAGGACGTCCAGCAGGGCCTGGCCCATCAGTTCACGGCGCCAGCCACGCAGACCTGCGGGCAGCAGGTAGGGGCCGTTGGGGAAGCCGCTCTTGATGAGGGCTTCGAGGTGTTTCTTGCGCAGCATCAGCTCGGGGGCGATGCCCAGGCGCTCGGCCTGGGCCTGGCCGACGGCGCGCAGCTTCTTGAGCAGGCCGTTGACCTCGGCGGGCAGCGGCTCGGGCAGTGCCTCGGGCCATTCGGCGGGCGGCAGTTCGGCCGCTTCGCGGATCAGCTTGAGCAGGGTGTTGCCGTCCTGGCGGACGGTGCGCGGGTGCATGTCTTCGATGCGCGACAGGGCGACCAGGTTGTCCGGCTGGAAACGCGCCATGGGCCACAGGGCGTGCTCGCGGATGATGCGGTTGCGCGGCTGGTCGCGGCGCCGGGCCTCGGCCTCGCGCCAGGCGTAGAGGGCGCGGAGCACGGCCAGTTGCTGGCGGGACAGCTTCCAACCGAGCTTGGACTCGCGGTACAGCGTCTGGGGGTCGGTCTCGCGGCGCAGGTTGGCCACCAGTTCGGCGCCGTCTTCGAGGATCCAGGCGCGCTTGGTGGCGTCGAGACGCTGGTCGAGGATGCGGTAGATCTCGGCCAGGTGCACGGCGTCCTCGGCGGCGTAGCGCTCCTGCATCTCGGTGAGCGGGCGCTGCAGCCAGTCGGAGCGGGTCTCTTCCTTGGGCAGGTCGATGCCGAGCACGGCGTTCACCAGGCGCGAGTAGCCCATGGAGTAGCCGATGCCGAGGTAGCCGGCGGCGAGCTGGGTGTCGAGCAGCGGCTGCGGCAGGCTGCCGGTGAGGCGCAAGAAGACTTCGAGGTCTTCGCCGCAGGCATGCAGCACCTTGGTGACGGCAGGGTCTTCGAGCAGGGCGGCGAAGGGGCGCCAGTCCTGGATCAGCAGGGGGTCGATGAGCCAGGCCGTCTCGCCGTCGCCGACCTGGACCAGGCCGGCCTTGGGGTAGAAGGTGTCGACACGCATGAACTCGGTGTCCAGCGCGACGAAACTCAGTCGGCGCCAGCGTTCGCAGTGGGAGGCCAGTTCGGCGTCGTCGCGAATCCAGTGAAAATCGATGGCCACAAGGCTCTCCTCGGTTCAGAGGCGCGAAGTATATATCGCAACCCCGGCGCCGCCCCACCCGGCCCGGCGGGCGGGCGGCAGCCGGCTCAGACGAGCAGGCTGCGCAGGCGCTCCACCAGGGCCGGCGAACTGGGCTGCATGGGCTCGCGCAGCTCATCGCGGATCAGCCCGCGCAGGGCCAGCAGGCTCTTCACCGGTGCGGGGTTGGGCTCGGCAAAGGCCAGTTCGATCAGGGGTTGCAGGCTGTGCGCGAGGGCCCGGGCACGGGCCAGGTCGCCCCGCTGCATGCAAGCGGCCATCTCGACGAAGCGCTCGGTGTGGTGGTGGGCGGAGGCGGCGATGGCGCCACTGCCGCCCAGGCAGAGGGTGGTGAACACCTGGTTGTCTTCGCCGGCCAGCACGGCCAGTTGCCCGTCGGCGATCAGGGCCTGGGTCTTGCCGGTGTCGCCGCCGCAATCCTTGAGGGCGACGATGCGGGGATGGCGGGCGAGCTGGCGCAGGGTGTCGAGGGCCAGGGTGGCGCCGGTGCGGTAGGGGATGTCGTAGAGGATCACCGGCAGCAGGGAGGCGTCGGCGATGCGGCTGAACCAGTTGAGCAGGCCGGCCTGGGAGGGGCGGATGTAGTAAGGCGCCGGGACCAGCACGCCGCCGATGGGACGCTGCTGGATGGCGTCGAGCATGCCCAGAACGTCGTTGAGGTTGTTGCCGGCCAGGCCCATCACCAGGCGTTCGCCGGGCACGACCTCGAGCAGGGCATCCAGCACGGCGAGGCGCTCGTCGCGGCTGAGGGCGGCGGCTTCGCCGGTACTGCCGCAGGCGACCAGGCCCGCTGCTCCGGCATCCAGCAGATGCCGGGCGAGGCGTTGCAGGGCGGGCAGGTCGAGTTCGCCGTCGGCGAAGGGGGTCACCAGGGCGACCCAGATTCCAGAAAACGCGGGCATTGCTTCACTCCTTCAGGCTGACCGTCTGTCGTCGCCGTCGGAGGGGTACAGGGATGCGGGAGTGAGAGAGGGTTCGACCTTCGCGCCTGCTGTCCTGTCAGCCCATCTGACGGGACAGCGCGCCCCGGTCAAATGAGCGGCTGTTTCTTGACCTTGCTCGCGGCGACGCCAAGCGCAAGCGCCGGCAGGGCCGGTACGAAAGCGCGGGAGAAGGCGTGGGCGGGCATGGTCGGGCTCAGGTTGCAGTTTGCGAGGAGCTGGATACTGCGGGGAACGGTGGAGGGCTGTCAACGCCGATGAGCGTCCACCCTCCTCCGCCTGGTCTCAGTAGCTGCCGCCAGCTTCCTGGCAGAGCTGCTTGGCGAGCATGCCGAGGGTCATGATGGCGCGCTCGGCCTCGCGGTTCCACGGGATGCCGCAGTTCAGGCGCACACAGTGGTTGAACTGCTCGGTGTTACTGAAGATCAGCCCCGGGGCGATGCTGATGCCCTGCTGCAGCGCGCGGACGTGCAGGTCCTTGGTGTTGACCTTGGCCGGCAGGCTGATCCAGAGGATGAAGCCGCCGTTGGGCCGGGTCATCTGGGTGCCGTCGGGGAAGTACTGCTGCACCCCCAGCTGGAAGGCGGTGAGGTTCTTGCGGTACTCCTGTCGGATGTAGCGCAGGTGCCGGTCATAGCCGCCGTTCTCCAGGTAGGCGGCGACACCCATCTGGGTGACGCTGCAGGCGGAGTGGGTGGTGAAGGTCTGCAGGCGCTGGATTTCGTCCTGGTACTTGCCGGCGACGATCCAGCCGATCCGCACGCCGGGCGAGAGGGTCTTGGAGAAGCTGGAGCAGTAGATCACCCGGCCGTCACGGTCACTGGCCTTGAGGGATTTGGAGGGGCCTTGCTCGAACATGAGCTCGCCGTAGATGTCGTCCTCAACGATCTGGATGTCGAAGTCCGATGCCAGGCGCAGCAGTTGCTTCTGCCGCTCTTCGGGCACGGTGCCGCCTAGCGGGTTGCTGAGGCGCGAGGTGAGCACCAGGGCCTTGATGGGCCATTGGTTGGCGGCCAGTTGCAGGGCTTCGAGGCTGATGCCGGTGGTGGGGTCGCTGGGGATCTCGATGACCTTGAGCCCGAGCAGGTCCGCCAGTTGCAGCAGGCCGTAGTAGGTGGGCGACTCGGTGGCGATCAGGTCTCCGGGGCGGGTCAGCACCCGCAGGCTCATCTGGATGGCGTCGACGCAGCCGTGGGTGATGACCACTTCGGACGGGTCGACCACCACGCCGGCATCGCGCATGCGGATCGCCACCTGGCGGCGCAGCGGTTCGAAACCGGGGCTGAACATGTAGCTGAAGGCGCGCGGGCTGTGGAAGCGGGTGACCTTGGCCAGTTGCTGGTGCAGGGCGCGCACGGGGAGGTAGTCCACGTGGGGCACGGCGGCGCCGAGGGGGAACACGCCCTCGCGGCGGGATTCGGTGAGCACCTGGTTGATGATGCTGGCGCGGGTGACCAGGCCGGGGCGTTCGACCCGGGCGATGTCGGGGGTCGAGGCGGTGAGCGCGGGGGTCTGGTGGACGTAGAAGCCGGACTGCGGCCGCGCGCGGATCAGGCCCTGGTCTTCCAGGTTGGCGTACGCCTGCAGCACGGTAGCGTGGCTGACGTTGAGCTGGGCGCTGAGCTTGCGCACCGAGGGCACCCGTTCGCCGGGCTGGTACACGCCACGCCGGATGTCTTCGGCCAGTTGCTGGGCGATGCGTTGGTAAAGCAGCAGATTGGTCATGGCGGCGGCACCTGTCTCACTGGACCGTAACAGTACCGAAGCGAGACGGGATTGCACCGGTACAGTCCGCAAAATTGTGGACCATACAGTGAAATTTGCCAGGGACTGTACCGCCACAGTGACCGGTGGTTGCGCCTCGTCGCACAAGTGCCCCGTTGCAAACCCGAGCTGTATGGGTGCGAGGCGTGGCGAGCGAGCATGAAAAAACCCCGGGGCCGCGAGGCCGCCGGGGTTCCTGTGGAGGCGCGGGGGCGATCAGCGGGCTTCGCCGAGGTTGCCCTTTTCGTCGGAGATGACGATCTCGACGCGGCGGTTCTGCGCGCGGCCGCTGTTGGAGGCGTTCTCCGCGATGGGGAAGGCTTCGCCATAGGCCTTCACCTCGATGCGCTTGGCGTCGACCCCGAGGTCGGTGAGGACGTCGGCTACGGCCTGGGCGCGGTCACGGGACAGGGCGAGGTTCTCCTCGCGGGTGCCGCTGCTGTCGGTGTAGCCCTCGATGCGTACGGTGCGGCGCGGGTTGATCTGCAGGAACTGCACGAGCTTGAGCACGGTGCGGTTGGCCCGGCCCTTCAGCTCGGAGCGGCCGGTGTCGAACAGCACGTCGCCCAGGGTCATCACCAGGCCGCGATCGGTCTCGGTGGCGGCGAGGGCGACCATCTGCTCCTCGAGCCAGTTGCCCTTCTGCTGCGCGCTGAGCAGCTTGGCTTCGCGCAGGGATTGCTGCAGGCGCTCCTGTTCGCCCTGCAGACGCACGGCGCGCTCCTGGTCGCGGGCCAGTTCGCTGTGCTGGGTGGCGATCTGGCTGTAGCGCTGGCTGAGGAAGGCGTAGTGCTCGACGTCGCCGTCGTTGCCCCAGTAGGTGGCAAGGCGCTCGGCGCGGGCCAGGGATTCCCCGGCGCGGATCACGTCCTTGGGTGCACTGGCCAGTACCTGGGGGTCTTCCTTCACCTGCTGGAAGCGGTTGCGGGCTTCATCCAGGCTCTGCTCGGCCTGGCGCGAGGAGGCGCAGCCGCCGAGCAACAGGAGCGCGGCGACGAGGCCGCCCATGGCGATACGCGGGGTCATTCCAGGTCCCCCAGTTGCTTGCGCAGGCGGTTGATGCGAGCGGTCAGGTCGTTGAGCTGGGCCTTGCTCTTCTGGGTCAGCACCAGGGATTCGGCGAGGCGGGCGTCCAGTTCGGCCTGCTCGGCGAAGAAGCGTGCGCGCTTGTAGTCCTGCTCGCCCATGTTCTTCTGGGCGCGGGCCAGCTTCTCTTCAGCCAGTTTCATCTCGGGGATCTGGTCGGCGCTTGCGCCGATGGCACGGGCCTGGGCCACGGCCTGCTCGGAGAGGCGCATCTGCTCGACGGGGGCGGGATCGTTGGCGCAGCCGGACAGGGCAAGAAGTGCCAGGCCGGCGGCCATTATGCGGTGTTCGATCACTGGGGTTTCCTACGGTTTCGGGGCCGTGGCGGGCTGTACCTGCTGGGTCCGCCACCGCTCGAGATTGCGTTGCAGCAGGGCCTGCGGCACCCCTGCGGCGACCAATTCTGTCATCTTTTTCGCCAGTTGTCCGCGCAGCCAGGGGTCGTTGCAGGCGGAGTTGTAAGAGAGCGTGAGGTACAGCCCTTCGCTGGCGATAGGTGGTTCCAGCACTTCCAGGTCATTGGTGATGCCGAGGGTTTCCGCCAGGGCGACGCCGGGGTAGTGCTCGTAGAGGACGAATTCGGTGCGCTCCAGCAGCAGCTTCTGGAAGGCCTGGGTGACACTGGGGACTTCTTCGAGGGTGAGGTTGTCGCGGGCGAAGTGGTCGAAGTCCTGGCCAAAACTGTTGTTCACCAGGGTGCCACCGGTGCGTCCCTTGAGGTCGTCACGCCCCTGGAAGGGGAACGCGCGGCCGTGCTTGACCCAGACCACGCTGGGCGTGTCCAGGAAGGCGGGATGGATGTAGTCCATCGTCTCCAGCCGCGGCAGGGTGAGGAAGGCCCCGGCGATGAGGTCGACCCGACCGGTGCGCACTTCGTCCTGCGCGCGGGACCAGGGGCCGGTATAGAGGACGTCGATCTTCACGCCGATCTCTTCGCCGATGCGGTGCAGCAGGTCAGCATTGGCGCCGACCAGCAGCTTGGGGTTCTGCGGGTCGCGCCACAGGTAGGGCGGGTACTCGGGGTTTCCCGTGGCCACCAGGCGCTCGCACTTCTTGGCCGCCAGGGCGAGGGTCGGCACCAGCAGGCTGGCGATCAGCAACGGAGCGAGGAAGAGACGTCTGTACATCATGGAGTCCCAGTACTGGAGCTTGGTTGGGAAGACGCCGGCCGTGTCACTGCACGACCATAACGCCGTGCTAGCTTAGGCCATTTGAAATCGTTTTTTGTCATAAGGAAGCCTTGATGAAGAAACTGCTTGCAGGACTTGTGACGTTGCTGGCAGCAGTGGCGGCCACGCTTTATTTCTATCCGCCTGCGTTGATGGCCAGCGCGCGACTGGTGGAAACCCATCTGGCCGGCCTGAGCAATCAGTTGGTGACAGCGGGCGAACTGGATTTCGCCTACTACGACGGCGGCCCGAAGCTGGGCGAGACCATCGTCATGGTCCACGGCTTCGGTGCGGACAAGGACAACTGGCTGCGCATGGCCCGGCATTTCAGCGGCCGCTACCACGTGGTGGTACCCGATCTGCCGGGCTTCGGCGAAAGCAGCCGGCCGACGGGCAGCTACGACGTCGGTACCCAGGCCGAGCGGCTGGCGGACTTCATCCAGGCGCTGGGGGTGGGCAAGGTCCATCTGGTGGGCAACTCCATGGGTGGGCACATCGTGGCGCTGTATGCGGCGCGCTACCCGGACCGCGTGCGTTCGCTGGCGCTCTTCGACAACGCGGGGGTCACTGCACCGCACAAGAGCGAACTGTTCGACCTGCTGGAACAGGGCCGCCCCAATCCCCTGGTGGTCACCCGCGTCTCCGACTACGACAGGCTGATGGACTTCGTCTTCGTCGATCCGCCGATCCTGCCAGCCCCGCTCAAGCGCTACCTGGCCGACAGGGCCATCGCCAACCAGGTCCACTACGAAGCGGTCTTTCAGCAACTGGTTCAGCGCTACATCCCCCTGGAGCCGGAACTGCCAAAGATCCAGGCCCCTACCCTGCTGCTCTGGGGCGACAAGGACCGCGTGCTCGATGTATCGAGCCTCGATGTCATGAAGCCGCTGATCCTGCACGCCAGTACGGTGATCATGAAGGATTGCGGACACGCCCCGATGATCGAGCGCCCCGCCGAGACGGCACGCCACTACCAGGCCTTCCTCGACGGTCTCGCCACCGGCACGGCCACACCGTGACCGCTTGCCCGTACAGAGCGACGGAATTACCGGAGAAATAAAAAAGGCGGGAAAAGAAAAAGGCCTGCATTTCTGCAGGCCTTTCTTGTATGGCGCACTCGAGAGGATTCGAACCTCTGACCGCCCGGTTCGTAGCCGGGTACTCTATCCAGCTGAGCTACGAGTGCGTTGTGGTGTTTTTAGACCAGATCACCGCTGGTTTCTTCAATCACCCGACGCTATATCAGCTGATTGAAAATGGCGCACTCGAGAGGATTCGAACCTCTGACCGCCCGGTTCGTAGCCGGGTACTCTATCCAGCTGAGCTACGAGTGCGTTGTGGGCGCGCATTATAGAGACTTCAAAACCACCGTCAACTGATTTTTTCGATACTTTTCAATAACTTATCGAACTAACCGCTGACATCTCTACAACACTGAATAATGGCGGAGAAGGGGGGATTCGAACCCCCGACACCCTTTTGAGGTGTACTCCCTTAGCAGGGGAGCGCCTTCGGCCACTCGGCCACCTCTCCGCAACACGGGGCGCATGATAACCATGTTTTCCCCGTTTGCAAAGAAAAAAAGTAGAAAAATTAGTGGTTTGGTTCCTGGTCTTTCTCTTTCTGGATGCGCTGGTAGATTTCCTCACGGTGCACGGCTACCTCTTTCGGGGCGTTGACGCCAATGCGCACCTGATTACCTTTCACGCCTAATACGGTGACAGTGACTTCATCACCGACCATCAGGGTCTCTCCGACCCGGCGAGTCAGAATCAGCATTCCTTTCTCCTCACGGATGTGTTTCAGGGACAGTCTGCAAAAAAGAAATGGCGTCGGCCCCCCATGAATTTCAAGGGGCGTCCACCCAAGTATTGACCAGCGGTGGCAAAAGGAAAGTTCCACCACCGCAGACCAAAAACGACGAAAGGCGCGGGGTGAGCCGCGCCTTTCGTTATAAGGCTCACTCGCTCTGTCGAGCGGGTGCATCCAGTTCGAAGGCGGTGTGCAGGGCACGGACGGCCAGTTCGAGGTACTTCTCCTCGATGACGACGGAGACCTTGATCTCGGAAGTCGAGATCATCTGGATGTTGATGCTTTCCTTGGCCAGGGCTTCGAACATGCGGCTGGCGACGCCCGCGTGGGAGCGCATGCCGACACCGACGATGGAAACCTTGGCGATGTTGGTGTTGCCGCCGACTTCACGGGCACCGATCTCGGCAGCGGTCTTCTCCAGCACGGCCAGGGCGTTCTGGTAGTCATTGTTGTGCACGGTGAAGGTGAAATCGGTGGTGTTATCGTGCGCGACGTTCTGCACGATCATGTCCACTTCGATGTTGGCCGCACTCACCGGGCCGAGGATCTTGAAGGCCACGCCGGGGATGTCCGGCACGCCACGGATGGTCAGCTTGGCCTCGTCGCGGTTGAAGGCGATGCCGGAAATGATCGGCTGTTCCATGGATTCCTCTTCATCAAGGGTAATGAGGGTGCCCGGACCCTCCTGGAAGCTGTGCAGCACGCGCAGCGGAACGTTGTACTTGCCGGCGAACTCCACCGAGCGGATCTGCAGCACCTTCGAACCGAGGCTGGCCATTTCCAGCATTTCCTCGAAGGTGATCTTGTCCAGGCGACGGGCCTGGGGGACAACGCGCGGGTCGGTGGTGTAGACGCCATCTACATCGGTGTAGATCTGGCACTCGTCCGCCTTCAGGGCAGCCGCCAGGGCCACGCCGGTGGTGTCAGAACCACCACGACCGAGGGTGGTGATGTTGCCGTGCTCGTCCACGCCCTGGAAACCGGCCACCACCACGACGCGACCGGACTTGAGGTCGGCGCGGATCTTCTGGTCGTCGATCTGCAGGATGCGCGCCTTGTTGTGGGCGCTGTCGGTGAGGATGCGGACCTGGTTGCCGGTGTAGGAGACGGCCGGCACACCGCGCTTGATCAGCGCCATCGCCAGCAGGGCGATGGTCACCTGCTCGCCGGTGGACACCATCACGTCCAGCTCACGCGGAACCGGCTTGTTGTCGCTGATCTGCTTTGCCAGATCGATGAGGCGATTGGTTTCGCCGCTCATGGCGGAAACCACCACGACGATGTCGTCACCGCGCTCGCGGAATTTCTTGACCTTCTCGGCCACCTGCTCGATGCGCTCGATGGTGCCGACCGAGGTCCCCCCAAACTTCTGTACGATCAAAGCCATTTCAAAGCCGCCTAATCCCGTGAAGGGCGCCCATTAAACAATCAACGCAGGACACTGCCAAGGGCCCGCCGGGCGTGGCGCGGAGCTCCTGGCGAAGGGTTCCGGCGGGCGCCCGGTGCGTGTGGCAACCGGGCGCCAACGGCATCAGAGCCCCTGCTCGACGAACGGAACGGCAAGTGCCAGGGCCTGGTCCAGGGCTGCGGCGTCGGTACCACCGCCACGCGCCATGTCCGGACGGCCACCGCCCTTGCCACCGACCGCTGCCGCGGCCTGCTTCATCAGATCGCCGGCTTTGAGTTGGCCGGTCAGGTCCTGGGTGACGCCGGCGACCAGTGTCACCTTGCCCTCCAGCGCCCCGCCGAGCAGGATCACTGCGCGGCCGAGCTTGTTCTTCAACTGGTCGACCAGCGCCAGCAGCGCGTCGCCGTCCACGTCCAGGCGCGCGGCCAGGACCTTGACACCCTTGACCTCCACCGCCGATGCCGCCAGGTCGTCACCGGCCGCGCTGGCCGCCTTGGCCTTGAGCTGGTCGACTTCCTTCTCCAGCTGGCGGTTGCGCTCCAGCAGGGCTGCGAGCTTGTCCAGGACGTTGTCACGGCTGCCCTTGACCAGCACGGCCGCTTCCTTCAGCTGCTCCTCGGCACCGTTCAGGTAGGCCAGGGCTGCAGCACCGGTGACTGCCTCGATACGGCGCACGCCGGAGGCTACGCCGCCTTCGCTGGTGATCTTGAACAGGCCGATGTCGCCCGTGCGGGAGACGTGGGTACCGCCGCAGAGCTCGACGGAGAAATCACCGCCCATGCTCAGCACGCGTACTTGGTCGCCGTACTTCTCGCCGAACAGCGCCATGGCGCCCTTGGCCTTGGCGGTCTCGATGTCGGTCTCTTCGGTCTCGACTGCGGTGTTGCGACGAATCTCGGTGTTGACGATGTCTTCCAGCGCTTTCAGCTGCTCGGGCTTGATGGCCTCGAAGTGGCTGAAGTCGAAACGCAGGCGCTGGCTGTCCACCAGGGAGCCTTTCTGCTGCACGTGCTCACCGAGCACGCGACGCAGGGCTGCGTGCAGCAGGTGGGTCGCGGAGTGGTTCAGCGCCGTGGCACTGCGAACGGTGGAGTCGGCCTCGGCCTTGACGCTGGCGCCGACCGAGAGACCGCCCTTGGCCACGATGCCGTGGTGCAGGAAGGCACCGCCGGCCTTGGTGGTGTCACGGACGTCGAAGCGCACACCGGCGCCTTCCAGGTAACCGCAGTCGCCCACCTGGCCACCGGACTCGGCGTAGAACGGGGTCTGGTCCAGCACCACCACGCCCTCCTCGCCTTCGGCGAGGCTGTCGACGGCAGCACCGGCCTTGAACAGCGCGACGACCTTGCCGCTGCCGCTGGTACCGGCGTAGCCGAGGAAGCGGGTGTCACCGTCGACCTTGACCAGGCTGTTGTAGTCCATGCCGAAGGCGCTGGAGGCGCGGGCGCGTTCACGCTGGGCTTCCATCTCGCGCTCGAAGCCTTCCTCGTCGACGGTCAGTTCGCGTTCGCGGGCGATGTCGGCGGTCAGGTCCACCGGGAACCCGTAGGTGTCGTAGAGCTTGAAGACGATGTCGCCCGGGATGACCTGGCCCTGCAGGGACGCGAGGTCCTGCTCGAGGATCTTCAGGCCATGCTCCAGGGTCTTGGCGAACTGCTCTTCCTCGGTCTTCAGCACGCGCTCGATGTGCGCCTGCTGCTGCTTGAGCTCGGGGAAGGCCTCGCCCATCTCGGCCACCAGGGCAGCAACGATCTTGTGGAAGAAGGTGCCCTTGGCGCCCAGCTTGTTGCCGTGGCGGCAGGCGCGGCGAATGATGCGGCGCAGCACGTAGCCACGGCCTTCGTTGGACGGCAGCACACCGTCCGCCACCAGGAAGGAGCAGGAGCGGATGTGGTCGGCCACGACCTTCAGGGACGGGGCGTCGTCGTTGGCGCAGCCGATGGCCTCGGCGGCGGCCTTGAGCAGGCTCTGGAACAGGTCGATCTCGTAGTTCGAGTGCACGTGCTGCAGCACGGCGCTGATGCGCTCCAGGCCCATGCCGGTGTCCACGCTGGGTGCCGGCAGCGGGTGCATCACGCCATCGGCGGTGCGGTTGAACTGCATGAAGACGTTGTTCCAGATCTCGATGTAGCGATCACCGTCCTCTTCAGGGGAACCGGGCGGGCCGCCCCAGATTTCCGGGCCGTGGTCGTAGAAAATCTCGGTGCAGGGGCCGCACGGGCCGGTATCGCCCATCGCCCAGAAGTTGTCGGACGCATAGGGCGCGCCCTTGTTGTCACCGATGCGGACCATGCGCTCGGCAGGGATGCCGACTTCCTGGGTCCAGATGTCGTAGGCCTCGTCGTCGCTGGCGTAGACGGTGACCCAGAGCTTTTCCTTGGGCAGCTTCAGCCACTTGTCGCCGGTGAGGAATTCCCAGGCGTAGTGGATGGCATCGCGCTTGAAGTAGTCGCCGAAGCTGAAGTTGCCCAGCATTTCGAAGAAGGTGTGGTGGCGCGCGGTGTAGCCGACGTTGTCCAGGTCGTTGTGCTTGCCGCCGGCGCGGACGCACTTCTGGCTGGTGGTGGCACGGGTGTAGGCGCGCTTTTCCAGGCCCAGGAAGCAGTCCTTGAACTGGTTCATGCCCGCGTTGGTGAACAGCAGGGTCGGGTCGTTGCCCGGGATCAGGGAGCTGGAGGCGACGCGGGTGTGCCCCTTCTCTTCGAAGAAGCTCAGGAAGGCTTCACGGATTTCTGCGCTTTTCATAGGTTCGTCCACGGAATCTGCGGTCAAGAATCGCCGGCAAAGGGCCGCATTATATCGGCCCTTTGCCGCGCGGATAGTGCCTTGTGCGATAGAAAGGGGCTATCGGGGGGATTTCAGCCCGCATGATCCAGAAACGCGGCAAAACCCTCGATCACCCGCTCGATTCCGGCGGCGTCGACATCCAGGTGGGTGACCATGCGCAGGCGTGCCGCCGCGCTCACTATCACGCCGCGCTCGGCCATGAAGGCCTTGAGGGCAGCGGCCCGCTCGCCGATGTCGACATAGACCATGTTGGTCTGCACCGGCTCCACACTGAAACCCAGTGCCGCAAGCCCTTCACCCAGGCGTGCGGCCTTGGCGTGGTCGTCGGCCAGGCGCGCCACCTGGTGCTCCAGGGCGTAGTGCCCGGCGGCGGCCAGCAGGCCTGCCTGGCGCATGCCGCCACCGACCATCTTGCGCAGCCGGCGAGCACGCTGGATGAACTCGGCCCCGCCGCACAGCACCGACCCGATCGGCGCGCCCAGCCCTTTGGACAGGCACACGGAGACGGAGTCGAAATGACGGGTGATCTCGGCGGCGTCCACTCCCAGCTTCACGGCGGCGTTGTACAGCCGCGCGCCGTCCAGGTGCAGCGCCAGGCCACGGCGGCGGGTCAGCTCGCGGGCCGCTGCCAGGTACGCCAGGGGCAGGACCTTGCCCTGCATGGTGTTCTCCAGCGCCAGCAGGCGGGTGCGGGCGAAGTGGAAGTCGTCCTGCTTGATGGCCGCCTCCACCTTCGCCAGGTCCAGGCTGCCGTCGGCCTCGCCCTCGATGGGCTGTGGCTGGATCGAGCCCAGCACCGCCGCGCCGCCGCCTTCGTACTTATAGGTGTGCGCCTGCTGGCCGACGATGTACTCGTCGCCCCGTTGGCAGTGCGCCATCAGGCCCAGGAGGTTGCTCATGGTGCCGGTGGGGACGAACAGCGCTGCCTCGAACCCCAGGCGCTCGGCCAGCCAGGCTTCCAGGCGGTTGACGGTGGGGTCTTCGCCATAGACGTCATCACCCAGCGGGGCGCGGCTCATCGCTTCGCGCATGCCCGGAGTGGGTTGGGTGACGGTGTCGCTGCGCAGGTCTATGACGGACATCTCGGGCTCCTTGGCTGGGTAAGGGGGTGACCCTAAAGGAGCGCGGCGGGTGGGGCAAGGGGCGCCAGGCGCCCCACGGAGTGGGCCTCAGCCCGCAAGGGCTCGGCCCACTGGATCAGTCGACGTTGGCGGGCACGATGAGGATGCCGGCGCGCAGGCCGTTCTTCACCTTGGGGTTGGGGAAGATGATACGCGCGCCCTGCTCCTCCACCACCCAGCGGGTCCCGGCGATGTCCTCGGCCAGCAGGTAGCCGGTGGGCAGCTCGCTGAAGTTCTCCACGTCGTCGGGCAGGTGCAGGCGGAAGGCATCGCTGTGCTTGATCACCTCGCGGGACACGGCGAACAGCTTGAGGTCGCCCAGCGTGTCCGCCTCCGGCTCGGCGCCCTCGATCAACTGACGCAGGCGGGTCTCCAGGCGGTCGAGGTTCACGCCCTCGTTCTGCCCGAACGGCCGCGCCTTGCCGAGTTCCAGGGTGAAGGCCTCGGCCTCCAGCCGCGCGTAGGTGTAGGAGCTGAAGGTGATGCCGGTCTTGTTCTGCAGCAGCACGGCCTCGACCCCGGCAGCGGCCAGGCGCGCCAGTTCGCGGGGGCAATGGGCACGCCCCTCGCGGTAGGGATAGAGGGCGAACTGTTCGATGCGCGAACCGCGGATGGCGGTGTGCATGTCGTAGTGCAGGCGGGTGCGGCCCTCGCGGGCGAAGAACGCAGCGGCCAAGTGTTCCAGTTCGTTGGCGCGCATGGCCTCGGTGCCGCTGGTCTGCTCGTGGCGGCCGTTGAACAGGCGGTTGATGTCCTGCTCCACGTAGCGCTCGCCCCGGCGCATGGCCTCGGGGTTGCCGAGCAGGAAGAGGATGCGCGCGCGGGGTTTCAATTCGCCCCGGGCCACACCCTGGATCAGCCGGTCGAGCAGCTCGATCGGCGCCGTCTCGTTGCCGTGGATGCCGGCGGAGAGCAGCAGGTCCAGGCCGTCATCGGCGCCGGCGGGCGGGGTCACCTCCAGGGCGCCCTCCGCCAGCCAGTGCAGGCGCGTGCCCTCGGCGGTCAGTTGAATCTTCTCGGTCGGCTCACGGCCGGCCAGGGTCAGTTCAAGCAGCTTGCCAAGGGCCAGCATCCGCGCGTCCTCAGTGGTCGTGGTTGCAGTCCGGCCCGTGTACGTGGCCGTCTTCGTCGTCGGCGTCGGCCGGTTCCATCTCCAGCTGCAGGCTCACCAGGTTGGTGGCCAGCGGGCGCAGCAGCAGGTTGGCGTACTCGGTATCGCCCTCCTCCACGTCAACGCCGATCAGCAGTTGGCCGTTGCCGGCGGTCTGGATCCAGACCTCCTTGCCCTGCCAGACCACGGCAAAACGGGTGCAGGACGTTTCCAGCTGGGTGCCGTCGGTGTCTTCGAGGATGAGTTGCAGGGCGTCGGACATGTGTAGAACTCCAGGATCGTAAGGCTGAGAGCGGCGGGCGGGGCGGAGGGTTCCGAGGAACACCTCACCGCCGGCCGCACGCCGCTCAGTTCAGTTGGAACGGATAAACGGCGCCCAGTTTAAGGATCTGGGTGAGTTCATCCAATGCCGTGCGGCATTCGGTGAGCAATTGTGGATCAGCCAGGTCGCTTTCGCTCAGGCGATCGCGGTAATGCTTCTCCACCCAGGCGGTCAGGGTGTCGTAGAGCGAGGGGGTGAGGATGACGCCCGGGTTGACCGCCGCCAGCTCGTTGTCCTTCAGGGCCACGCGCAGGCGCAGGCACGCCGGGCCACCGCCGTTCTGCATGCTCTGCTTGAGGTCGAAGACCTTCACCTCGCGGATCGGGCCGTCCTCGGCGGTCAGGGTCTGCAGGTAGTGCCACACCCGCGCGTTGTTGCGGCACTCCTCGGGGACGACCAGCAGCATGCTGCCGTCGGCGCGGCTGAGCAGCTGGCTGTTGAACAGGTAGGAACGCACCGCGTCCTCCACCGTCACCGCCTCGCGGGGCACGCACACGGCCTGGAAGCGACCACCGACGCG
The DNA here is from genome assembly GCF_900111835.1 of Metapseudomonas otitidis. Taxonomy (GTDB): domain Bacteria; phylum Pseudomonadota; class Gammaproteobacteria; order Pseudomonadales; family Pseudomonadaceae; genus Metapseudomonas; species Metapseudomonas otitidis. The sequence continues at coordinate 112,303 of NZ_FOJP01000008.1, read as the reverse complement.
GCCCAGCTTGTCGTGCAGCTCGGCCAGCACCTTGTCGGTCTCCAGGAAGGCGTCCTGGTGATGGAACAGCACCTCGCCATTGCCCACCGCGATCACGTCGTTGTGGAACACGCCCTGGTCGATCACCGCCGGGTTCTGCTGGGCGTAGACCACACCGGCCTCGCTCAGCCCGTGCAGGCGCGCGACCGCCTGGCTGGCCTCCAGGGTCTGCCGCGCCGGGTAGCGCGAGGGCGCCGGGAAGCGGCTGTCGAAGGCGCTGCGGCCGAACACGAAGAACTCCACGCCGGCCTCGCCATAGCCCTTGCAGAAACGGGTGTGGTTGGCCGCGCCTTCGTCACCGAACTGCGCCACCGCCGGCAGCGCGGCGTGGTGGGCGAAGTGGCGCTCGTCGGCGAACATCGCCCCCAGCACGCGGCTGGTGGTGGGGTGCTCGATGCTGCGGTGGAACTTGCAGTTGAGGTTGGCAGCGGTGAAGTGCACGCGGCCGTCGGCAGTGTCGGCGCCGGGGCTGACGGTGCAGGCGTTGGCGGTCCACATGCTGGATGCCGAACTGCAGGCGGCCAGCAGCGGCATGGCCTCACGGGCGGCCTTCTCGATCACCTGGGCGTCGGTTCCGGCGAAGCCGAGGCTGCGCAGCGCGGCGACGTTGGGGCGCTCCTGCGGGGCGAGCACGCCCTGCTGGAAGCCCATGTCCATCAGCGCCTTCATTTTCGCCAGGCCCTGCAGGGCGGCTTCCTTGGGGCTGGAGACGGCCTGGCTGTTGCTCTGCGACGCCACGTTGCCATAGGACAGGCCACCGTAGTTGTGGGTCGGGCCGACCAGACCGTCGAAGTTCACTTCATGGGCGCTCATAGGCTGACTCCAGGCGTCAGGGTTGCAGGCAGGGCGAGGGTTTCGCTTTCCAGCGAGGCGACCGGGTAGGCGCAGTAGTCAGCGGCGTAGTAGGCGCTGGCGCGATGGTTGCCCGACGCGCCGACGCCACCGAAGGGCGCGCTGCTCGCGGCCCCGGTCAGTTGTTTGTTCCAGTTGACGATGCCGGCGCGGCTCTCGACGAAGAAGCGCTGGTACAGCTCGCGGGAGTCCGAGAGCAGGCCGGCAGCCAGGCCGTACTGGGTAGCGTTGGCCTCGGCCATGGCGGCCTCGAAGCCGTCGTAGCGGATCACCTGCAGCAGCGGGCCGAAGAACTCTTCGTCCGGACGCTCGGCCACGGCAGTGACGTCGAGGATGCCGGGGGTCAGCAGCGCGGCGGTCTCCAGCGGCTGGGACATGGCCAGCAGCGCCGTGGCGCCCTGGGCGATCAGGTGCTCCTGGGCCTTGAGCAGGTGGCGCGCGGCCTCCAGGGAGATCACCGAGCCCATGAAGGGCGCCGGCTGGGCGTCGAAGGCGCCGACCTGGATGCTCGCCGCCACCGCCACCAGCCGCGCCAGCAGCGCGTCGCCCCAGGCGCCGACCGGCACCAGCAGGCGGCGGGCGCAGGTGCAGCGCTGGCCGGCAGAAATGAAGGCGGACTGGATGATGGTGTAGACGGCGGCATCGACATCGGCCACCTCGTCCACCACCAGCGGGTTGTTGCCGCCCATCTCCAGCGCCAGGATCTTGTCCGGGCGGCCGGCGAACTGCTGGTGCAGCAGGTTGCCGGTGCGGCTGGAGCCGGTGAAGAACAGGCCGTCGATGCCCGGGTTGCCGGCCAGGGCGACGCCGGTTTCGCGGCCGCCCTGCACCAGGTTGAGCACACCGGCGGGCAGGCCCGCCTCGATCCAGCACTGGACCGTCAGCTCGGCCACCTTGGGGGTCAGCTCGCTGGGCTTGAACACCACGGCATTGCCGGCCAGCAGCGCGGGCACGATGTGGCCGTTGGGCAGGTGGCCAGGGAAGTTGTAGGGGCCGAACACGGCGACCACGCCGTGGGGCTTGTGGCGCAGCATGGCGGTGGCGTCGGCCAGCGGGCCGCTCTTCTCGCCGGTGCGTTCGCGGTAGCTCTGGATGGAGATGGCGACCTTGTTGACCATGCTGGTCACTTCGGTGGCGGACTCCCACAGCGGCTTGCCGGTCTCCTCGCCGATGCAGCGGGCCAGTTCGTCGGCCCGGGTCTTGAGGGTGGTGGCGAAGCGTTCGAGAACGGCGATGCGCGCGTCCAGGCTCAGGCGGGCCCAGGCCGGGAAGGCCGCACGGGCGGCAGCCACGGCGGCTTCGACCTGTTCGGCGCTGGCGCCCTGCCCGCTCCAGACGGATTCCTGGGTGACCGGGTTCAGCGAGTCGAAGGCCTCGCCCTGCCCGGCCTGCCAGGCGCCTGCGATGTAATGGGTGCTCATTTCACGGACTCCTTGGCCGACAGGGGCACGGCGCGAACCGAGGCGCCAGCCGAGAGTTTCAGGCGCTTGGCGGTGTCGGCGTCCACCACCAGGGTGCCGGCAGCCAGACGCGCCGGAGCGGCGGTGACGCGGCAATCCTCGCGCTTGCGGTTGTGGATCAGGTACGGCGTGGCGTCCTCGCCAGGGGTGCCGACGGCCAGCACTAGCGCCTGGCTGTCCTGCACGGCGCGGATCTTCGCGGTCTGGCATTCGATGGCCGGGCCGGCGTCGAAGATGTCGACGTAGCCCTGGAAGCTGAAGCCCTCGCCCTTGAGCATCGCCAGGGCCGGCTCGGTGTCGGTGTGCACGCGCCCGATCACGTCCCGCGCCGCCTCGGAGAGGAAGCAGGTGTAGAGCGGGAACTTGGGCATCAGCTCGGCGATGAAGGCCTTGTTGCCGACGCCGGTGAGGTAGTCCGCGCGGGAGAACTCCATCTTGAAGAAGTGCCGGCCCAGGCTCTCCCAGAACGGCGAGACGCCGTGCTCGTCGGACATGCCGCGCATCTCGGCGATCACCTTGTCGCCGAACAGCTCGGGGAACTCGGCGATGAACAGGAAGCGTGCCTTGGACAGCAGGCGACCGTTGAGGCCGGTGCGGTAGCCGGCGTGCAGGAACAGCGAGCACAGCTCGGAGTTGCCGGTCAGGTCGTTGGCCAGGAACAGCGTGGGGATCTGCCGGTGGATGTTCAGCTCCTGGGAGGCGCTGACGGTCAGCCCGACGCGGTAGTTGTACCAGGGCTCGCGCAGGCCCACGGCGCCGGCCACAGCGGAGATGCCGACGACCTTGCCGTCGTCGTCCTCGAGCACGAACAGGTAGTCGGCATCGGCCCGCTCGGCTTCGCCACGGAATGCCTTCTCGGCCCAGCCCACACGGTGGGTCAGGCGCTCCTCGTTGGCGGGCAGCGTGGTCAGGCCGGCGCCGGTGCTGCGCGCCAGGTCGATCAGGGCCGGCAGGTCGGCGCTGCGTACGGGACGAACGATCATAGTCACTCCGTTAGAGCTTCGTGCTGCGAGCGGCAGGTCGGGCGGCACGCCGCCCAGGGCTGGCACTCGGGGTTAAATCGCCACCAGGCGCACGCTGGCGCCCTCGCCGACGCCCAGGGCTTCGGCGGCTTCGGCGGTGAGTTCCACCGGCTTGCCCGGGGCCCAGTCCAGCTCGGCCACCACAGCGCGGAAGTCCTGCAGCTGACCGTTGCTCACCAGGTACTGGCGGCCCACCTTGGGCGCGGCACCGATGCGCACCGGCACCACGCGGCTCTGGGCGATGGAACGGATGCCGGACGTGCGGGCGTGCAGGGTCGGGCCACCGTCGAAGATGTCGATGTAGTTGTCGGTCTCGAAGCCTTCGCGCATGAGGATGTCGAAGGTGATCTGCGCGCGCGGGTGCACCTGCCCCATGGACTCCTGGGCCTCGTCGGGCAGCAGCGGCACGTAGATGGGGTAGTTCGGCATCAGCTCGGCGAGGAAGGTGCGGCTCTTCAGCCCCGACAGGCGCTCGGCCTCGACGTAGTTGAGGTCGAAGAAGTTGCGCCCGACGGCGTTCCAGAACGGCGACTCACCCTGGTCGTCGCTGTAGCCGACGATCTCCACCACCACCGCATCGGCGAAACGCTCGGGGTGGCTGGCCATGAACAGCAGGCGGCCGCGGGAGTTGAGTTCGGCGAAGGCGGTGTTCACCAGGTCGCGCTCGACGTAGAAGCTGGTCAGCAGGCTGTTGCCGGTGAGGTCGTGGCACAGCGAGAGGACGTGGATCTTGTTGTGGATCTTCAGCTCCCGGGACGCATGCACGAAGGTCTCGTTGCGGAAGCTGTAGAAGGGCTCGGAGAAACCGGCGGAGGCGACGATGGCGGAGCAGCCCACCAGGCAGCCGCGCTCGGTGTCTTCCAGCACGAAGAAATAGCTCTCCTCACCGTTGAAGCTCACTTCGGCAGCGAAGGACGCTTCGGAGGCGGTGATCTTCTCGCCCAGGCGACCGGCGTCGTCCGGGAGGGACGTGACACCCACGGGGCTGTCCGCGGCCAGTCGCTGAACATCGGCGAGGTCGGCCATTTGCGCGGGGCGCATCACCAGCATGGGAGTCACTCCTTCAATAAAGGCTCCGGCGGCGCCGTTGGCCGACCGGAGAAAACGGCGGCCAATGGGCCGCCGATCACGCATGAAAAACCTTCATCCCTGGTTGTGCGGCGCGGCACCTCCTGTGCCGCGCCTTCCGGGCCCTCAGGCCTGGGTCAGCTTGGCCACGGCGCGCTCGAAGCGGTCCAGGCCTTCGTCGATGTCGGCGTCCGGGATCACCAGGCTGGGCGCGAAGCGCACCACGTCCGGGCTGGCCTGCAGCACCATCACGGCCTCCTTCTCGGCGGCGTTGAGCACGTCCTTGGCCTTGCCTTTCCAGGCATCGGCCAGCACCGCGCCGATCAGCAGGCCCAGGCCGCGCACTTCGGTGAACAGGCCGTACTTCTGGCCGATGGCCTCGAGGCGTGCCTTGAAGCGCTCGTGCTTGGCGGTGATGCCGCTGAGCACTTCGGGGGTGTTGATCACGTCCAGCACCGCTTCGGCCACGGCGCAGGCCAGCGGGTTGCCACCGTAGGTGGTGCCGTGGGTGCCCACGGAGAGGTGCTTGGCGATCTCGGTGGTGGTCAGCATGGCGCCGATGGGGAAACCGCCACCCAGGCTCTTGGCGCTGGAGAGGATGTCCGGGGTCACGCCGTAGTGCTGGTAAGCGAACAGGTGGCCGCTGCGGCCCATGCCGCTCTGCACTTCGTCGAACACCAGCAGGGCGTTGTGCTCGTCGCACAGCTTGCGGGCGCCTTCCAGGTAGGCCTGGTCGGCCGGCAGCACGCCGCCCTCCCCTTGCACGGGTTCGAGGACCACGGCGCAGGTCTTGTCGGAGATGGCGGCCTTCAGGGCTTCCAGGTCGTTGAACGGCACATGGGTGATGCCTTCCATCTTCGGACCGAAGCCGTCGGAGTACTTCGGCTGGCCGCCCACCGTCACGGTGAACAGGGTGCGCCCGTGGAAGCTGTTGGTGGCGGCGATGATCTCGTGCTTCTGCGGGCCATAAACGTCGTGGGCGTAGCGACGGGCCAGCTTGAACGCGGCCTCGTTGGCCTCGGCGCCGGAGTTGGCGAGGAACACGCGCTCGGCGAAGGTGGCGTCCACCAGCTTCCGGGCCAGGCGCAGGGCCGGCTCGTTGGTGAAGACGTTGGAAACGTGCCAGATCTTGTTGGCCTGGTCGGTCAGTGCCTTGACCAGTGCCGGGTGAGCATGCCCCAGGGAGTTCACGGCGATGCCGCCGGCGAAGTCGATCAGTTCACGGCCGCTCTGGTCCCAGACGCGGGAACCCTGGCCTCGCACCGGGATGAACGCGGCGGGGGCATAGTTGGGGACCATCAGCTGATCGAAATCGGCGCGCTCGACCTGCGCATGCTCAACGGACATCAGTTTCTCCTGCCTGAAGCGGCTAGTGGTGAAAGGATTGTAGGGAGTGATCCGGGGTTGGCATTGCCGCCAAGCGACAACTTCTTACAGCCCAAACCCGCGAAAATCCGAGGCTTTCGGAAATGCGACAGAAAGCGTCGGGAAGGCGCAGTTTAAACGCGGATCGCCACAGGACGCACGGGGCACAGCGTATTCGCCACGGGATGACCGGCGGGTATCCGTCATGCGCAAGGACACGGGGCGAGACGGCGCATCGAGACGCCATACACCGGCACAGAGCACCCTCGACCGGGGCTGCCAGCACAAGGAAGACAGGAACGAGGCGCCGGGCGCTGCATACCGCCCGCCCGGCACCGGTGATCAACCGCGCTCGGACAGTGCCGGCTGGTTGTCGAAGGGGCCGCCGCTGCGCCGCTGGTTGCGGTCTTCGCGGGGGGTGACGCCGAAGAAGTTGCGGTAGGCGCTGGAGAAGTGCGGGCCGGAGGAGAAGCCGCAGGACAGACCGATCTGGATGATCGACTTGCTGGTCTGCATCAGCATCTGCCGGGCCTTGTTCAGGCGCAGTTCCAGGTAGTACTGGCTGGGCACGCGGTTGAGGTACTGCTTGAAGATGCGCTCCAGCTGGCGGCGCGACACGCACACGTGCTGGGCGATCTCGTCGGTGGTCAGCGGCTCCTCGATGTTGGCCTCCATCAGCAGCACCGCCTGGGTGAGCTTCGGGTGGCTGGAGCCGAGGCGGTTCTGCAGCGGGATGCGCTGGCGTTCGCCGCCTTCGCGGATGCGCTCCACCACCAGTTCCTCGGACACGGCGCCGGCCAGCTCGGCGCCGTGGTCACGGGCCAGCACCGCCAGCAGCAGGTCGAGCACCGCCAGGCCGCCGCAGGCGGTAAGGCGGTCGCGGTCCCAGTCGAACAGGTGGCTGGTGGCGATGACCTTGGGGAAGCGCTCGCTGAAATCATCCTGCCAGCGCCAGTGCACCGCCGCGCGGTAACCGTCCAGCAGGCCCAGTTGCGCCAACGGGTAGACCCCGGCGGAGAGCCCGCCCACCACGCAGCCGGTGCGGGCCACCTGCTTCAGTGCCGTGGCCAGCCCAACGGACACCGTCGCCGGTGGCTCGTCGGCCAGCAGGAACAGGCGTGTCAGCCCTTCCAGCTTGCCGGTCCAGGGCTCGCCCGGCAGGCGCCAGCCGCCTTCGGCCGGTGCCTCGGCCTGGAGGAAGTGCAGGTCGTAGACCACTTCCGGGTGCAGGCGCTGGGCGACGCGCAGGGCCTCCTCGGCCAGCGCCAGGGTCATGGCCTTGGTGCCGGGCCAGAGCAGGAAACCGATTCGTTGGGCAGTCATGGCAGGCAGCTTAGCCTCAGTCGGCACGATTTACTTGAGGCTTCCGGAGAGGAACTGCTTGAGCCGCTCGGATTGTGGATTGGCCAACACATCCTTCGGGCAGCCGGTCTCTTCGACCACGCCCTTGTGCAGGAAAATCAACTGGTTGGACACCTCGCGGGCGAAGCCCATCTCGTGGGTGACCACCACCATGGTGCGGCCTTCCAAGGCCAGGTCCTTCATCACCTTGAGCACCTCGCCCACCAGTTCGGGGTCGAGGGCGGAAGTGGGCTCGTCGAACAGCATCACCTCCGGCTCCACCGCCAGGGCGCGGGCGATGGCGACGCGCTGCTGCTCACCGCCGGACATGTGCGCCGGGTAGGCGTCCTTGCGGTGGGCCACGCCGACCTTGGCCAGGTAGTGCTCGGCCTTCTCGATGGCTTCCTTCTTCGACACGCCGAGCACGTGCACCGGCGCTTCGATGACGTTCTCCAGGGCGCTCATGTGCGACCACAGGTTGAAGTGCTGGAACACCATGGCCAGGCGCGAACGCATGCGCTGCAGCTGCTTGGGGTCGGCCGCCTTGAGGCCGCCGTCCTTGTTGGCCACCAGCTTGAGCTCCTCGCCATTGAGCAGGATCTTGCCGCCGTGGGGCTGCTCCAGCAGGTTGATGCAGCGCAGGAAGGTACTTTTGCCCGATCCGCTCGAGCCGATGATGCTGATCACATCGCCCGCCTTGGCGGCCAGGGAGACGCCCTTGAGGACTTCATGGCTGCCGTAGCGCTTGTGCAGGTCTTGGACTTCCAGTTTGTACATGGTCTCGGTCTCGATGCGATTGGATCAGTCGCTCAGCAAGCGTCCCTGACGAATGGGTTCACGGCCGGCCACCTTGGCCAGCCAAAGTCCGGGTTGGGCGAAGCGGGTGCGCTCACGGGCGAACAGCACGCCGTCCACCGTGGCGCACACCGTGGAATGGCGGTCGCTCAAGGGGTCGATCACTTCGAACAGCGGCTCGCCAGCCCTGACCCGCGCACCGGCAGGCTGCAGGAAGCTGACCACACCGGCGTGGGGCGGATAGAGCAGTTCGGTGCCCTCGAAGGGGGTCGGCTCGCACCGTGCCGGCGGCGCGGCCGGCCAGTCACCGTCGATCAACCCGTGCTCGGCGAGCACTGCGAGAATGGCCTCGGCGCGAGCCTCGGACAGCGGGCGGTCGGTATCGGCCACGCCGCCCAGCTCGACCGTGCTGGCCACGCAGGCCAGCGGAATCGACGCCTGCGGGAAGCGCCGGGCCAGGCGCAGCCAGGGCAGCGAGCAGGCCTCGTCGAAGGAGCTGCCACCGGACTCTTCAGCGGTGAGCACGGCCGCGGCCCCCAGGCGGGCCGAGAGCCCGGCCAGCGGCGCGGCGTGCTGCGGCAGGCAGTACAGGTGCACGGCCGCCTCCAGGTCGCAATGCAGATCCAGCACCAGGTCGGCGTCGCAGGCATGGGTCAGCAGCAGGCGCTGCAGGCCCTCCAGCTCCGAAGTGGCCGGCGGCAGTTGGCACAGGGCGGCCTGCATGGCCTCGCGGATGGTGGTGCGGTTGGCATCGGCATCATCACCCAGACGCCCTTCAAGGCCGGCCTCGATCTGGGCCGCCAGGCCGACGAAGCCCCGGTTGAAGTTGCGCCCGCTGGTGAACTCGAAACGGCCCAGGTGAGTGGCCTGCAGCACCTGGCCGAGGCCGATGGGGTTGGCCACCGGCACCAGTTCGATGCAGCCGGTCAGGCGGCCTTCGGCCTCCAGTTCGGCCAGGCGCCGCTTGAGCTCCACCGCCACGCGCATGCCCGGCAGTTCGTCGGCATGCAGGGACGCCTGCAGGTACGCCTTGCGCGCGCCGGCGCCGAAGCGGAAGACGCTCAGCTGGCGGCGGGTACCGGGCAGGCCCCAGGGCAGTTCGTGATCGATGCGCTCCATGGCATCAGGCCTTGCGCGGAGCCAGGTAGGCCAGCCAGCGGCGCTCGGCCAGCTTGAACAGGCGCACCAGGATGAAGGTCAGGCACAGGTAGAACAGGCCGGCGGTGATGAACGCCTCGAACGGCAGGTAGTACTGCGAGTTCACGGTGCGCGCGGCGCCGGTGATGTCCACCAGGGTGACGATGGAGGCCAGGCTGGTGGTGTGCAGCATCATGATCACTTCGTTGCTGTACTGCGGCAGCGCACGGCGCAGGGCCGAGGGCAGCAGGATGCGGCGGTACAGTTTGGCGCGGGACATGCCGATGGCCTTGGCCGCTTCGATCTCGCCGTGGGGCGTGGCCTTGAGGCTGCCGGCGAGGATCTCGGCGGTGTAGGCACTGGTGTTGATGGCGAACGCCAGGCAGGCACAGAAGGTGGCGTTGGACAGGTAGGGCCAGAGCCAGCTTGCGCGCACGGCCTCGAACTGGGCCAGGCCGTAGTAGATGAGGAACAGCTGCACCAGCATCGGGGTGCCGCGGATGACGTAGGTGTAGAGCCAGGCCGGGAAGTTGACCATGGGCTGCTTGGAGACCCGCATCAGCGCCAGGGGCACGGCCACCAGCAGGCCGACGGCCAGGGAAATGGCCAGCAGCTTGAGGGTCACCAGCACGCCGCTGAAGTAGAGCGGCAGGTTCTCGTAGATGACGGTGTAGTCGAAGATCACGGATGCGCCCTCTCGCTCACAGATCGGCGGCCTTGATGCCGACGGAGTAACGTTTTTCCAGGAAGCGCAACGCCAGCAGCGACACGCTGGTCAGCACCAGGTACAGACCCGCCACGGCCAGGAAGAAGGTGAAGGGCTCGCGGGTGGCGTCCGCCGCGCTCTTTGCCTTGAACATCATGTCCTGCAGGCCCACCACGGACACCAGCGCGGTGGCCTTGGTCAGCACCAGCCAGTTGTTGGTGAAGCCGGGGATGGCGAAGCGAATCATCTGCGGCACGAGGATGCGGAAGAACACCTGGCGACCGTTCATGCCGTAGGCGAAGCCGGCCTCGCCCTGCCCTTTCGGGATGGCCATGAAGGCACCCCGGAAGGTCTCGGACAGGTAGGCACCGAAGATGAAGCCGAGGGTGAAGACCCCGGACCAGAACGGGTCGAGGTCGATGTAGTCGTCATAGCCGACCATCGGCCCCACCAGGTTCACCACCTGCTGGCCGCCGTAGAAGATCAGCAGGATCAGCACCAGGTCGGGAATGCCGCGGACCACGGTGGCGTAGGCATCCCCCATGATGGCCAGCCAGCGCACCGGCGACAGGCGGAAGGCCGCGCCGACCAGGCCGAGCAGGATGGCCATGGACATGGAGGACAGCGCCAGCAGCAGGGTGAGCCAGGCACCCTCGAGAATGGTCGAGCCGTAGCCGTTGAGCATGTTTCAGGTCCTCTTGCAGCGCCCCAGGTGAAACCGGACAGCACCGCTGCAATGAAAAAGTGGCACAACCTGCAGGTTAGCCGCCGACCGTGACGCCCGGTCGCGCGGTGCCGTGGTCGCACGCGCGACCTCAACGTCCTGGTTGTGCCACTTCCGGGGAAGGGCGGAGGGGATTACTCGCCGTAGATGTTGAACTGGAAGTACTTGTCCTGGACTTCCTTGTACTTGCCGTTGGCACGGATGGCGGCGATGGCGGCGTTGATCTTGTCCGCCAGGGCCTTGTCGCCCTTGCGAACGGCGATGCCGGCGCCTTCACCGAAGTACTTCGGATCGGTGTAGTCCGGGCCTACCAGGGCGAAGCCCTTGCCGGCTTCGGTCTTGAGGAAGCCGTCGTCGATGTTCACGGCATCGGCCAGGGTCGCGTCAAGGCGACCGGCGGTCATGTCGAGGAACACTTCGTTCTGCGAGCTGTAGCGCACCACTTCGATGCCGGCCGGGGCGTAGACCTCGGTGGCGAAGCGGTCGTAGGTGCTGGCGCGCTGGACGCCGACCTTCTTGCCCTTCAGGTCCACCAGCGGGTCGTTGATCACAGTGCCGGCCTTCATCGCCAGCTTGATCGGGGTCAGGTAGTAGCGGTTGGTGAAGTCGACGGACTTCTTGCGGTCTTCGGTGATGGTCATCGAGGACAGCACGGCGTCGAACTTGCGCACCTTGAGGGCGGGGATCAGGCCGTCGAACTCCTGCTCGATCCACTGGCACTTGACCTTCATCTCTTCGCAGAGGGCGTTGCCGATGTCGTAGTCGAAGCCGGTGATCTTGCCGTCCGGGGTCTTGAAGGCGAAGGGCGGGTAAGCGGCCTCGATGCCAATGCGCAGGGGCTTGGAATCATCGGCAGTGGCTGCCAGCGGCGACAGCAGGGTCAGCGCCAGAGCGCCGAGAAGGGCAATCTTCTTCATGTTTGACTCCTTGGAATAGGGAAGCATCTGCTGGCAGGAGAGATCGTGCCCAGACCATTCAGCGAATTGTAGAAATAGGCGCGGAATTTACCTTGATTGAACTCAGGGAAATGGCCTTGGCCGGGTGAGCGGCATTCTAGCGACAGCCCTAAAGTCGATATTTCTTCAATGCGACAACAAATTACAAAAGGCCAGGACGGCCGGGAGGGAGAGGTTGACAGCAACCCACTTTCGTGACTAGGCAGTTCAATTCAGAACCTTTTGGAAAAGCAATTACCAGACCACTTTCCAACACCCCCAGTAAAAACGGGCGCTCCAGCCCGCTACCGGGCTGCCAGCCCCACCTCATTCAGCACCAGCCCGGGGCAATCTGCTCCCAGGCGCCCCAGAATGGCGCGCAAGGTTACACCCCGACTGTTACCGCTCGCTATCCCCCGTTGCCACACGCCTGCCGCTGGCACCGTCCGATATCAATCGACCAGAAGCAGAACGCCCCGCCGGGCTTGTGGCCGGGCGGGGCGTTCGCTGGAGCGGGAGGTCGCCGGGTCAGGCGGCCTGCATGGTGCGATGGGTGTCGATGAGGTGCTGCACCACGCCAGGATCAGCCAGCGTGGAGATGTCGCCGAGGGTGTCGTACTCGGCCACGGCGATCTTGCGCAGGATGCGGCGCATGATCTTGCCGGAGCGGGTCTTGGGCAGGCCGGGTGCCCACTGGATCACGTCCGGTGTGGCGATGGGGCCGATCTCGCGGCGCACCCACTGCTTCAGCTCCTGGCGCAGCGCTTCGGAGGATTCCACGCCGGCGTTGAGGGTGACGTAGACGTAGATGCCCTGCCCCTTGATGTCGTGGGGGACACCGACCACGGCGGCCTCGGCGACTTTCGGGTGGGCGACCATGGCGCTCTCGATCTCGGCGGTGCCCATGCGGTGGCCGGAGACGTTGAGCACGTCGTCGACGCGGCCGGTGATCCAGTAGTAGCCGTCCTCGTCGCGACGGGCACCGTCACCGGTGAAGTACATGCCCTTGAAGGTCTTGAAGTAGGTGTCGACGTAGCGGTCGTGGTCGCCGTACAGGGTACGGGCCTGGCCCGGCCAGGAGTCGATGATCACCAGGTTGCCTTCGGCGGCGCCCTCGATCAGGTTGCCCAGGTTGTCCACCAGGGCCGGCTGCACGCCGAAGAAGGGCCGCGCGGCAGAGCCCGGCTTCAGGGCGTGGGCACCCGGCAGCGGGGTCATCAGGCAGGCGCCGGTCTCGGTCTGCCACCAGGTGTCGACGATCGGGCAGCGGGACTGGCCGACGTTCTCGTAGTACCAGTGCCAGGCTTCCGGGTTGATCGGCTCGCCCACCGAACCCAGCAGGCGCAGGCTGGAGCCGTCGGCACCGGCCACGGCAGCCTTGCCCTCGGCCATCATCGCGCGGATGGCGGTGGGGGCGGTGTAGAGGATGTTGACCTTGTGCTTGTCGATGATCTTGGCGACGCGGCTGACGTCCGGGTAGTTCGGCACGCCCTCGAACATCAGGGTGGTGGCGCCGTTGGAAAGCGGCCCGTACACCAGGTAGGTGTGGCCGGTGACCCAGCCGATGTCGGCGGTGCACCAGAAGACTTCGCCCGGGCGGTAGTCGAACACGCGCTCATGGGTCAGCGAGGCGTAGACCAGGTAGCCGCCGGTGGTGTGCAGCACGCCCTTGGGCTTACCGGTGGAGCCGGAGGTGTAGAGGATGAACAGCGGGTCCTCGGCACCCATCTCCTTCGGCAGGCACTGGCTGGAGGCGACCTTCATCAGGTCCTCGTACCAGACGTCGCGGTGCGGGTTCCACTTGATGGTGGAGCCGGTGCGCTTGACCACGATGAGCTTCTGGACGCTGTTGGTCTCGGGGTTGGTCAGGGCGTCGTCGACATTGGCTTTCAGCGGGGTCTTCTTGCCGCCACGCAGGCCTTCGTCGGCGGTGATCACCACCTTGGACTTGCAGTCGATGATGCGACCGGCCAGGGCCTCGGGAGAGAAGCCGCCGAAGACCACGGAGTGGATGGCGCCGATGCGGGTGCAGGCCAGCATGGCCACCACCGCTTCGGGGATCATCGGCATGTAGATGGTGACCACGTCACCGCGGTGCACATCCTGGCCGCGCAGGGCGTTGGCGAATTTGCACACTTCTTCGTGCAGCTCGCGGTAAGTGATGTTGCGGTGCTCGGACGGGTCGTCGCCTTCCCAGATGATCGCCAGCTGGTCGCCGCGCTCGGCGAGGTGACGATCCAGGCAGTTGGCGGAGAGGTTGAGGGTGCCGTCGGCGAACCACTTGATGTCGACGTGGTGGTCGTCGAAGGAGGTCTGCTTGACCTTGGTGAACGGCTTGATCCAGTCGATGCGCTGAGCCTGCTCGCGCCAGAAACCATCGGGGTTGATCACCGACTGCTGGTACATGGCCTTGTAGGTCGCCTCGTTGGTCAGCGACTTTTCAGCCACCTCGGGACGCACCGGATACAGTGAAGCAGCACTCATGTCTCATACCTCGACGGGTAGTTGTTTTTGTATGCCGTCTTTTGTATCCCCCGCCTGTCAGTGGGGCCATTCGACCATGGTCTTACCGGACTTGGACCATGGTCTAAGCCCCGTGGAACGGGCCATCCAGCGCGTTTTCCAGGTGCCTCTGGCAGCGTCTGCCGCTCCAGGGCGCCGAAGCCCCAGAACGATCAATAAAGCGAACAGGTTTTTGCCAACCCCGAAAGCAGGCGCGCTCAAACCCGTAACAATCGCGGAAATATTTAGCCAAAATCTATCGATTGATACGCATGGATACCTAAAGTTAATATTCCGTTCATTATGTTGAACAGCCACTCCCCTTCCCTGTCCTTCTCCCGTCTGGTGTCCCGCGAGGGCCACTGGACCGGCGACCTGTAGCGCCCCTCCCATTCGGGCCGGACGACTTCGGCCACCTGCGCCCTGCGCACACCCGAAACCGATACACGGGCGATTCGCCATTGCCGGCGAGCCCGCAATGCCCATGGGAGGGCACCATGCGTTCCTGGATCTATCTTCTGACGGCGATCTTCTTCGAGGTCGTCGGCACCACCTCCATGTCCTTTGCCAACGAAAACAACCCGGTGCTGGGGCACCTGCTGATGTACGGGCTGATCGGCCTGTCGTATTTCTTCCTGGCACTGGCCGTCAAACGCGTCCCGGTCGGGGTCGCCTACGCCCTCTGGGAGGGCATCGGCATCGTGCTGATCACCGCCGTCAGCGTCGCCTGGCTGGGGGAAAGCCTCGGCCTGGCCAAGGCGCTGGGCATCGGCGTGATGATCGCCGGCATCCTGCTGATCAAGTTCGGTACCCACAGCTCGACCGAGCCGACTCGCCAGGAGGTGGCAGCATGAGCACCGTGACCTGGATTCACTTCGCCTGGCTGGGCGTGGCCATCGTCCTGGAAGTCCTGGCCAACATCCTGCTCAAGTACTCCGACGGCTTCCGCCGGCGCCTGCTCGGCGGCCTGTCCATCCTCTGCATCCTCGCGGCCTTCACCGCGCTGGCCCAGGCGGTGCAGGGCATGGAGCTGTCGATGGCCTACGCCATCTGGGGCGGCTTCGGCATCATCGCCACCGTTGCCCTCGGCTGGGCCCTGTTCGGCCAGCGGCTGGCCTGGCGCGGCTGGCTCGGCCTGAGCTTGCTGGTAGGCGGCATGACCCTGCTGAAACTCGCCTGACATGAAAAAGGCCCCGTGAGGGGCCTTCTTCATTTGTGCCGGCGGTCAGACCAGGGTCAGGGTGACGTCGATGTTGCCGCGGGTGGCGTTGGAATACGGGCAGACGATGTGGGCCTTGTCCACCAGTTCGCGGGCCTGGGCCTTGTCCATCCCCGGCAGGCTGATCTGCAGCTCCACCTCGATGCCGAAGCCGTTGGGGATGGCGCCGATGCCGACGATCCCTTCGATGGAGGCGTCAGCCGGCATCGGGTACTTGTCCCGTGCCGCGACGAACTTCATCGCGCCGATGAAGCACGCCGAGTAACCGGCCGCGAAGAGTTGCTCGGGGTTGGTGCCCGAGCCGCCGGCACCGCCCAGTTCGCGCGGGGTGGTCAGGGCGACGTCCAGCACGCCATCGGAGGAAACGGCACGGCCATCACGGCCACCGGTGGCTTCTGCGTAGGCGCGGTATACGACGTTTTCGATGCTCATGGTGCGGTCCTCGTGATCAGGTTGCGTTGGGGTAGATCCGATTCGATTTGCGCGATTTTATTTAGCGCTCAAATCTTCATGGCGATAAATTTATCGCTCATTAATTTTGCGCGCAAGATATTTCATTGGATCGTTTCGCTATGGCCTCATTCCAGCAAGGCATAAGCCCAGCGCAGCGCCCGCGCGCCTAGCGATGAAAACCCGCTCGGCTGAGCGCCTGGGTCAGTGCCAGGGCGTATTGCCCCTGGCAATGCAGCCGCCCCTGCCCGTCTGGCAGGCCGAGCCCGAAGCCTTCGTCACCCTCGCCGAAATAGAGGATGCCGTTGGGCAGTTCGGCCACCACCAGCACATCCTCCGGCTCGCCGGAGCGCAGGCGGGTGCAGGCATAGAAGGGCACGCGGCAGGCGGCGAACACCACCTGCTGGGCAGGCGAGCAGTCGCACAGGTGCTGGAACACCAGGTTCTTGATTTCGACGGTCGAAAACGATTGGCAGGTATCCATGGCGGGTCCGTCCTGCTTGTTATGGTTGAGCGGGCCTGACGTAGGGATCTTCGAACACCGAGTGCGAAAATCTAGCAGTCGCAGGGCGGCTTTCCACCCCAACCGGTAACAGGATCAGACGAACGCGACGGAGGGGTCAGGACGAGGAAACGCGCGGCCCGAGCAGGATGATGGCGGCACCGATGATGCAGAGCGCCGCGCCCAGCCAGTCGCTGGCCAGCGGGCGGGTACGCTCGACGAAGGCCAGCCAGCAGAGTGACGCGACGATGTAGACCCCGCCGTAGGCGGCGTAGGCCCGCCCCGCGTAGGCCGCTTCGACCCGGGTGAGCAGGAGGGCGAACAGGGTGAGGCTCAGCAGCCCGGGGGCGATCCACAGCGCACTGCGTCCAAGCCGCAACCACATCCAGAAGGCGTAGCAGCCGGCGATCTCGAACAGCGCCGCGAGAAAGAACCACAGGTAGTTGAGCATGGGTGCCTCCAGGGCGAGTGCGACCGGGGCCGGCCGCCTGATGTCAGCCGCGCAGCGCGCCTTCTCGTTCCCAGGCGCAGCGTACGCGCAGGCCGGCTTCCTGCGGGCTGTGGAAGCCCTGCTCGCTTTCCCAGCGGAAGGTGTGGGTGCCGTTGAGCTCCGTCTCCAGGTGCACCACGGCGCTGCCCCAGTAGAGCTGCTCCAACAACGCCTCGAACTGCTTCACCCAGAGGTTCCACTCGTACTCGATGGCGGGGTAGCTGGCGCCGAAGTGAATCACCTGGGTCTGGTAGAGGCCAAGCCCGGGGCGACGGCTGAAGGAGAACATCTCGCGGCCAAGGAAGGGCCAGATATCGCCGGCAGGCAGGCGCTCGATCACCTCACGATTGGTCTCGCGGCGATGATCCAGCACCTCGGGATCATCGGACGGCCAGTCGCGGATGCAGCCATAGACGATGGATTCAGAGTCCACACAAGCACTCCAGGAAAACTGAGGCAGCCTTCTAACACAGGGCCGGCGGCCAGGAAAGGAACTGCGCGCTATTTCCGCGCATCCGCCCTGCCGCGCCCCAGCAGCCAGGCCAGCACGCAGAGCAGCGAGGCCAGCGCGGTGATGACCATGAAGGGCCCCTGGTAGTCGCCCGCCAGGTCCCGGCCGAGGCCGGCGAGCACCGGCGTCAGGCTGCCGAGGCTGTAGCCGGCGAACAGCATCATCGCCGTCCAGCGGCTGACGGCGAGGGAGCTGTTCACCTCATAGAGCGGCAGCACCATGGCCAGGGAGAAGGAGCCGGAGAGCCCCAGGCCCAGCAACAGCGCCCAGAGCTCGGGCACCTGGGTCGGCGCGAAGGTGATCATCGCCAGGCACAGCGTGCTGATGAAGCCGCAGGCCAGCAGCAGGTGATAGCGGTTGCCGAAACGCTGGGCCAGCCAGGGCAGCACGAAGGAGCTGGGCAGCCCCATCAGCATGAACAGGCTGAACAGGCTGTTGCTGCGCAGGCTGCTGAAGCCGGCCTCACCGTAGCGGGCCACCAGCCAGGTGGCCAGGGCGTAGAACAAGCCGGCCTGGATGGCGAAGAAGGCGGTGATCAACCACGCACGCGGCTCACGCCAGGGCAGGCCAGCCGTCCCGCCCTCCTCGGCTTTTTCGGCACGGTTGGGCAGGCACAGCCAGAGCAGCATCGCCACCCCGGCGGGAATGGCCCAGGCGGCCAGGCCCAGGTGCCAGCCACCCTGGGCCAGCACCACCACCGGCTCGGTGAGCACCGCACCGGCTGCACCGCCCACGGTCATGCTCAGGGCATACCAGGCGACGACCCGGCCGACGTGGTCATGGAAATGGCGCTTGATGAAACCCGACATCAGCGGGCCGGCGATGGCGATGCCGGCGCCCAGGGCGGCCGCGCTGCCGATCAGCACGGCGCTGTGGTGCGACCCGAGACGGGCCGCCAGGGCCAAGCCGATCAACCCCAGGCAGCCGGCGATGACCCGCTCCAGCCCGAAGCGCACAGCCAGGCGTGGCGCCAACGGGGCCAGCAGCCCCATGCAGAGGACCGGCAGTGCGGTGGTCAGGCTGATCAGCCCGCGGCTCAGGGACAACTCGGCAGCAATGCGCTCGATGAGCGGGGCGAGGGAGGTGATGCCGGGGCGAAGGTTGATCGCTCCCAGCACCAGGGCGAGCATCAGGAGGGCTCGGGATACAGGTTTCACAGGGCTTCCAGGGTCGTCGACAGGCAGGTCGGGGAGCGGAACCCTACTACTCCCCTCCCCGGCCAGGCAAGGCTGGAAGCCCCAGAAATTGACCGATCGATCAGGACGCCTGGCGGTTCCTGGCGCGCATTTTCTCGGCCATGGTGGCCATTTCGTCGTAGAGGGCCTGGGGGTTCTTCTGCTTGATGGTCCAGGCCATCCGGCCCTGTTCGTGGGGCAGGATCATGAAGGTGCCGGCGGCCACTTCGTCGTAGATATAGCTGGCGATGTCGGCGGCGCTGATCGGCGAGCTTTCCAGCAGCTTGCCCACCTGCTGCTTCATGGCCGGGGTCGGGCCACGGAAGGAATCCAGCAGGTTGGTCTGGAAGAAGGATGGGCAGACCACATGGACGCCGATGCCCTCCTGGCGCAATTCGATCAGCAGGCTTTCCGACAGGGCCACCACGCCGGCCTTGGCCACGTTGTAGTTGCTCATGGCCGGGCCCTGCATCAGCGCCGCCATGGAGGCGATGTTGACGATGCGCCCACGGCTCTTCTGCAGCAGCGGCAGGAAGGCCTTGCAGCCCTTGACCACGCCCATGAGGTTGATCGCGATCTGCCAGTCCCAATCCTCCAGGGACAGTTCCTCGAAGAAGCCGCCGGAGGCGACGCCAGCGTTGTTGACGATGATGTCGATGCCACCGAGCTTCTGCTCGCAGGCCTGGGCGAATGCGGTGAGCTGGCTGTAGTCACGCACGTCGCAACGCTGGGTGAAGCCATCGCCGCCGGCTTCGCGAACCAGGGCGAGGGTTTCTGCCAGGCCGGCCTCGTTGACGTCGGACAGGGCGAGCTTGCTGCCTTCGCGGGCCCAGCGCAGGGCAATCTCGCGGCCCAGGCCCGAGCCGGCGCCAGTGATCATGATGCGGTTGTGCATGGTGAGGGTGCCTTCTGCTGTGCTAGATGCCCGCAGTGTAGCGAGGCCCCTGGCGCCGAAGCGCGAAATCAGGACGCTGAATGACCGGTGCAAAACGTTGCTTCACGGGCTTGCGCAGCGCCCCGCGAGCGGCATCCCCGAGAACGCGTCAGAAGGCCGTGCGGCGCTTCAGTCCACGCCACAGCACCAGCCCGTAGACCAGCAGGTTGAGACTGATGACCACGGCGCCCAGCCAGAGCTGGATGGCGTCGGTCAACCCGGCCGGGTAGATCACCGGCAGGATGTAGCGCTCGACGAAGCCACCGGGGTAGCCCGACTCGCCTGCCGCGTGCCGCAAGCTGTTTTCCAGGTCCGTCAGCGGACAGCGCAGGTGCAGCAGTTCCACGCAGGCGCCCCAGGCCACGGCCGGCAGATGCAGCATCGCCATCCAGTTGCGCATCAGCACAGCCAACCCACCCAGCAGCACGAAGAGAATGAAGGCCAGGTGCACCAGCACCACCGCATCCGCCGCGACCCGTTCGATCATCCGCTCGCTGTCGGCGCATCCCCGCGCCGCCTCCTTGATAAGGCTGGAATGAAAACACCCTGAACCCGCTGCGCACCGCTGAAGTCGGAACACATAGGCACGGGTAGAAAAGGCCGCAAAGCCTCGCCGCCCTGCGCCAGGAAGTCCAGAACCAATCAGAAACAAGGAGTCCACCATGGGCCTGAGCACCATCCTGCTGCTGATCCTGATCCTCCTGCTGGTCGGCGGACTGCCGGTCTTCCCCCACTCCCGCTCCTGGGGCTATGGCCCGTCCGGTATCGTCGGTGCGCTGCTGGTGATCCTCATCGTGCTGATGCTGCTGGGCCGCATCTAGCGCGGCGAACGGCCGGCTCGGAAAAGAAAAAGGGCAGCCAGTGGCTGCCCTTCTTCTTGTTGGCCGAGCGATCAGTGGGCGACGGCACCACTGGCACCCAGGCCGGTCTGGGAGCGGACGAACTGCGGGAAGAAGCGCGCACGCTCTTCATCAGCGGCCGTGGACTTGTCGGTGATGGAGAAGAACCAGATACCGACGAAGGCCACCAGGATGGAGAACAGGGCCGGGTACTCGTAGGGGTAGATGGCTTCGGCGTGGCCGAGGATCTGAACCCAGATGGTCGGGCCGAGGATCATCAGCGTGACGGCCGTTACCAGACCCAGCCAGCCACCGATCATGGCGCCACGGGTGGTCAGCTTCTTCCAGTACATGGAAAGGATCAGCACCGGGAAGTTGCAGCTGGCGGCGATGGAGAAGGCCAGGCCCACCATGAAGGCGATGTTCTGCTTCTCGAACAGGATGCCCAGGCCGATGGCCAGGACGCCCAGTGCGACGGTGGTGATCTTCGAGACGCGCAGCTCATCCTTCTCGTTGGCCTTGCCCTTCTTGACCACGGAGGCGTACAGGTCGTGGGACACGGCCGAGGCGCCCGCCAGGGTCAGGCCTGCCACGACCGCGAGGATGGTGGCGAAGGCAACGGCGGAGATGAAGCCGAGGAACAGGCTGCCACCCACGGCGTTGGCAAGGTGCACCGCCGCCATGTTGTTGCCGCCGACGAGGGCGCCGGTGGCGTCCTTGAAGGCCGGGTTGGTGCTGACCAGCAGGATGGCGCCGAAGCCGATGATGAAGGTCAGGATGTAGAAGTAGCCGATGAAGCCGGTGGCGAAGAACACCGATTTGCGGGCTTCCTTGGCATCGCTCACGGTGAAGAAGCGCATCAGGATGTGCGGCAGGCCAGCGGTGCCGAACATCAGCGCCAGGCCCAGGGAGATGGCCGAGATCGGGTCCTTCACCAGGCCGCCGGGGCTCATGATGGCCTCGCCTTTCGGGTGGACCTTGATGGCCTCGCTGAACAGGGCGGCGAAGTCGAAGTTGACGTGCTTGAGCACCATGATCGCCATGAAGGAGGCGCCGGAGAGCAGCAGCACGGCCTTGATGATCTGCACCCAGGTGGTGGCCAGCATGCCGCCGAACAGCACGTAGCAGACCATCAGGATGCCCACCAGGACCACGGCGACGTGGTAGTTCAGGCCGAACAGCAGCTCGATCAGCTTGCCGGCACCGACCATCTGCGCGATCAGGTAGAAGGCCACCACCACCAGCGAACCGCAGGCGGAGAGGGTGCGGATTTCCTTCTGCTTCAGGCGGTAGGAGGCGACGTCGGCGAAGGTGTACTTGCCGAGGTTGCGCAGGCGTTCGGCGATCAGGAACAGGATCACCGGCCAACCGACGAGGAAGCCGATGGAGTAGATCAGGCCGTCATAGCCCGAGGTGAACACCAGCGCGGAAATGCCCAGGAAGGACGCGGCGGACATGTAGTCGCCGGCGATGGCCAGGCCGTTCTGGAAGCCGGTGATGCTGCCGCCGGCGGTGTAGAAGTCGGCAGTCGACTTGCTGCGCTTGGAGGCCCAATAGGTGATGCAGAGGGTGAAGCCGACGAAGGCCACGAACATGACGATGGCGGACACGTTCACCGGCTGGCGTTGCACATCGCCTTCGATGGCACCGGCTGCCCAGAGTGCCGGCGCGGCGACCATCAGACCCGCGGCGGCAAGAAGCGAGAGAATACGCGCGCTCATTGCTGCGCCTCCTTGAGGATTTCCTGGTTCAGCCGGTCGAACTCGCCGTTGGCGCGGCGCACGTAGACACCGGTCAGGACGAAGGCGGTGAGGATGATCCCGACGCCGATCGGAATGCCGAGGGTGATCGGCGAGTCGGCGCTGAGGCGCATGCCCAGTACCTGCGGCTCGAAGGCGATCAGCAGGATGAAGGCCAGGTAGAGGCCGAGCATGATGGCAGAGAGCAACCAGGCGAAACGTTCACGCTTGGTCACCAGTTCCTTGAAGCGCGGATTCTCGTGAATCCGTTGGTAAATGCTGTCGTTCATTTTGTTGTTGTCCTCCACAGCACATGGGTGGTGAAAGCAACTCTAGATCGACCATGCACGGGTGACAGACGACCTTAGTCGTAGCGCCGCCGCTTTCTAGACCAAGGTCGTACACCCTTGATTGACCGGGGCTATCGTCACCATTCCCGCGTTGCATTTCCTTCCGCGTCGCACGGCCATTAGCCTGGCGAACATGAATCATTCGCAACTGCGGAACGCCATCATGCTCAAGACCGTGACCTTCACCCTCATGCACTTCGGCATCGCCTTCACGGTGGCCTACCTGCTCACCGGCAGCGTGACGGTCGGCGGCCTGGTGGCCCTGGTGGAACCCTTGGTGAACTCGGTGGGTTTCCACCTGCACGAGAAGCTCTGGAAGCGCCTGGAAGCCCGGGGTATCGATGGTGCGAACGGCTTTGCCGGCTGGGGTCATCGCCACGCCTGAGGGCATCGGTAACGACTCGACACAGGCAGCGGCGGATCGGAAGGAAAGGCACATTCCTACGCAGGGTGCTAATCCGCTAAGATTCGGCGCTTTGCCGCCAGTCGCGACACATCCAATGAGCCCAACCAGCCGATTCCCCCTGTTTCCCTACCTGTTCGCATCTCTGATCGCCCTGTTGTCGCTCGCCGGCCTCTGGTACGGCCAGGGCAAGCCGGTGATCCTGCCGGACGCCGCCACGCCGACCCACAAGCTGCAATGCGCGTCCTACAGCCCGTTCGACAAGGACCAATCGCCGTTCGACCAGCCGTTCGTCCTGCGCCCCGAACGCATGGATGCCGACCTGGCGCTGCTGGCGACGCGCTTCCACTGCGTGCGCACCTATTCGATGACCGGCCTCGAAGCCATGCCGGAGCTGGCCCGCAAGCATGGGCTGAAGCTGATGCTCGGCGCCTGGGTCAACGGCAACCCGGTGGACACCGGCAAGGAAATCACCGCGCTGGTGAAAGCCGCCAACGCCAACCCGGACGTGGTCGAGGCAGTGATCGTCGGCAACGAGACCCTGTTGCGCAAGGAAGTGACCGGCGCCCAGCTGGCCAAGCTCATCACCGAGGTGAAAGCCCAGGTGAAGCAACCGGTGACCTACGCCGATGTGTGGGAGTTCTGGCTGCGCCATCCGGAGGTGGCTCCGGCGGTGGACTTCCTCACCATCCACCTGCTGCCCTACTGGGAAGACGACCCGGCGGGGATCGACGAGGCCCTCGCCCACGTCGGCGAGATCCGCGAGGACTTCGGCAAGCGCTTCGCGCCCAAGGACATCCTGATCGGCGAGACCGGCTGGCCCAGCGAGGGACGCCAGCGCGAAACCGCCCTGCCCAGCCGTGTCAACGAGGCCAAGTTCATCCGTGGCTTCGTCCACATGGCCGAGGAAAACGGCTGGCGCTACAACCTGATCGAAGCCTTCGACCAGCCCTGGAAGCGCGTCAGCGAAGGTGCGGTGGGCGGCTATTGGGGTCTGTTCAGCGCCGACCGTACTGAGAAAGGCGTGCTGGCCGGGCCGGTCTCCAACCTCCCCCACTGGCCGAACTGGCTGGGCGCCAGCGCCCTGTTGTTCCTGGTCGCCCTCGCTCTGGGTGGCCGCCCCGCCTCGGTGCGCGCGGCCTGGCTGATGCCGCTGCTGGCCGCCCTGGGCGCCGGCAGCATCGGCATGTGGGCCGAGCTGACCCGCGTGACCGCACGCTATGCCGGCGAGTGGGCCTGGGCCGCCGCCATCGTGGCGCTGAACCTGGTGGTGCTGGCCCACGGTGTGCTGAGCCTGTCCGCCCGGGGTGCAGCGCGTGAACGCCTGTTCGCCTGGCTGGAAGCCCGTGGCGGCTGGTGGCTGCTCGGTGCCGGCTTCGTCGGCGCGGTGCTGATGCTGGGCCTGGTGTTCGATGCGCGCTACCGCAGCTTCCCCAGCGCAGCACTGCTGCTGCCGGCGCTGTTCTATCTCGCCCGCCCGGTCAGCGCCTCGCGCCGCGAGACGCTGCTGCTGGCCCTGATGATCGGCCTGGGGATCATTCCCCAGCTCGTCGAGGAAACCCTGGGCAACATCCAGGCCATCGGCTGGGCGGCCACCGCCCTGCTGATGACCCTGGCGATGGTTCGCAGCCTGAAGCTGACACGCTGACACCGGCTGGATCGCTCGAAGAGCCCGCCTCATGGCGGGCTTTTTGTTGGGAGTCGAACGGAGGCTGCAGCGCCCGCCCATGAGCGAAGCAGGGACGTAGGTGCAGACATCTGGAGGCAGGTCAGGATGGTTGCCGCCAGGAATCATGCAGGGATGAAAAAGCCCGCCAGGAGGCGGGCTTTTTCACGACTGGAGCAGCGGGATCAGACCAGCTTTTCCAGCTCGGGTACGGCTTCGAACAGGTCAGCCACCAGGCCGTAGTCAGCCACCTGGAAGATCGGGGCTTCTTCGTCCTTGTTGATAGCGACGATGACCTTGGAGTCCTTCATGCCGGCCAGGTGCTGGATGGCACCGGAGATGCCCACGGCGATGTACAGCTGCGGGGCGACGATCTTGCCGGTCTGCCCGACCTGCATGTCGTTCGGCACGAAGCCGGCGTCGACGGCGGCGCGGGAAGCACCGACGGCAGCGCCCAGCTTGTCGGCCAGGGAGTACAGGTGCTTGAAGTTGTCACCGTTGCCCATGCCACGGCCGCCGGAGACGACGATCTTGGCTGCGGTCAGTTCGGGACGGTCGGACTTGGCCAGCTCTTCACCCACGAAGGCGGACTTGCCAGCGTCGTTGGCAGCGCCCACGGCTTCGATGGCGGCGGAGCCACCTTCGGCAGCAGCAGCGTCGAAACCGGTGGTACGAACGGTGATCACCTTGATGGCAGCAGTGGACTGCACGGTGGCGATGGCGTTACCGGCGTAGATCGGACGCTTGAAGGTGTCGGCACTTTCAACGGCGATGATCTCGGAGATCTGGTCGACGTCCAGCAGTGCAGCAGCGCGCGGCAGGAAGTTCTTGCCGTTGGTGGTGGCAGCAGCCAGGACGTGGCTGTAGCCCTTGCCCAGCTCGGCGATCAGGGGCGCGACGTTTTCCGGCAGCTGATGGGCGAAAGCCGTGTTGTCAGCAACCAGTACCTTGGAAACGCCAGCAACCTTGGCAGCCGCTTCGGCAGCACCGCCAACGCCGGAACCGGCAACCAGGACGTGAATGTCGCCGCCGATCTTCTGGGCAGCGGTCACTACGTTCAGGGTAGCGGCGGCCAGGGCGGAATTAGTGTGTTCAGCGATAACCAGGATAGCCATTTAGATTACCTTCGCCTCGTTCTTCAGTTTCTCGACCAGTTCAGCCACGGACTTGACCTTGATGCCGGCGCTGCGGGCAGCAGGCGCTTCGACTTTCAGGGTCTTGACGGTGGAGGCGGTGGAAACGCCCAGGGCGTCGGGGGTAACCACGTCCAGCGGCTTCTTCTTGGCCTTCATGATGTTCGGCAGCGAAGCGTAGCGCGGCTCGTTCAGACGCAGGTCGGTGGTGACGATGGCCGGGAGATTCAGGGCCACGGTCTGCAGGCCGCCGTCGATCTCACGGGTGACGTTGACCTTGTCGCCAGCGACTTCGACCTTGGAGGCGAAGGTGCCCTGGGCGAAGCCAGTGAGGGCGCCCAGCATCTGGCCGGTCTGGTTGTTGTCGCTGTCGATGGACTGCTTGCCGAGGATCACGAGCTGGGGTTGCTCCTTGTCCACGACGGCTTTCAGCAGCTTGGCGACGGCCAGGGAGTTCAGCTCATCGGCCGACTCGACCAGGATGGCGCGGTCAGCACCGAGGGCCAGGGCAGTACGCAGCTGCTCTTGAGCGGTGTTCGGGCCAATGGTGACGACGACGATTTCGGTCGCGACGCCTTTTTCCTTCAGACGCACGGCCTCTTCGACAGCGATCTCGCAGAAGGGGTTCATCGACATCTTGACGTTGGCGAGGTCGACGCCGGAGTTGTCCGCCTTGACGCGGACCTTGACGTTGTAGTCGACCACTCGTTTGACAGCTACAAGAACCTTCATGGATTCCTCGTTACTCTCCGGTGAAATAAGAATGTCGCCAAGGCGAACCTGGCGGGTGATGCTCATCGGCCGGAACCGACGGTCAGCCCATACGGCGAGTGCAAAACCGACCGTATCTTGACCGTAACACCCAAACCGGTCAATACGGGAAAATACCCAGTCATAAGCCGCAGAGCCTTATCCTATCAGGCTTTGACAAAATTCAAACAAACGTTTGTATTGGACCCGCCAAAGGGTGTGGATATAATGCGCCAGCTCTGGTCAGGGATCGAGCCTAGCCCTCCCACATAAAACATCGAAGAGAGCCTTGAGGAGATAGACAGTGGAACGCGAATACATGGAATTCGACGTCGTCATCGTCGGCGCCGGCCCGTCTGGCCTGTCCGCAGCATGCCGACTGAAGCAGAAGGCCGCCGAAGCTGGTCAGGAGATCAGCGTATGCGTGGTCGAGAAAGGTTCCGAAGTCGGCGCCCACATCCTCTCGGGTGCAGTCTTCGAACCGCGCGCGCTCAACGAACTGTTCCCTGACTGGAAGGAGCTGGGCGCTCCGCTGAACACTCCGGTCAAGCGCGACGACATCTATATGCTCAAGGATGCCGAGGGCGCGATCAAGATCCCCGACCTCTTCGTGCCCAAGACCATGCACAACGAGGGCAACTACATCATCTCCCTGGGCAACCTGTGCCGCTGGCTGGCCCAGCAGGCCGAAGGCCTGGGCGTCGAGATCTACCCGGGCTTCGCCGCCCAGGAAGCGCTGATCGACGAGAATGGCGTGGTTCGCGGCATCGTCACCGGCGACCTTGGTGTCGACCGTGAAGGCCATCCGAAAGAAGGCTACTACACCCCCGGCATGGAACTGCGTGCCAAGTACACCCTGTTCGCCGAAGGCTGCCGTGGCCACATCGGCAAGCAGCTGATCAAGAAATACAACCTCGACTCCGAGGCCGACGCCCAGCACTACGGCATCGGCATCAAGGAAATCTGGGACATCGACCCGTCCAAGCACGAGCAGGGCCTGGTGGTGCACACCGCCGGCTGGCCGATGGACATCATGGGCACCGAGAACACCGGCGGCTCCTTCCTTTATCACCTGGAGAACAACCAGGTGGTCGTGGGTCTGATCATCGACCTGTCCTACGCCAACCCCTACCTTTCGCCGTTCGACGAGTTCCAGCGCTACAAGCACCACCCGGTGATCAAGCAGTACCTGGAAGGCGGCAAGCGCGTCGCCTACGGTGCCCGCGCCATCTGCAAGGGCGGCCTGAACTCCCTGCCGAAGATGGTCTTCCCGGGCGGCGCGCTGATCGGCTGCGACCTGGGTACCCTGAACTTCGCCAAGATCAAGGGCAGCCACACCGCCATGAAGTCCGGCATGCTTGCTGCGGAGGCCATCGCCGCCGCTCTGGCCGCCGGCAAGGAAGGTGGCGACGAGCTGACCGGCTACGTCGATGCCTTCAAGTCCAGCTGGCTGTACGACGAGCTGTTCTGCAGCCGCAACTTCGGTGCCGCCATCCACAAGTACGGCGCCCTGGTCGGCGGTGCGTTCAACTACATCGACCAGAACTGGTTCGGCGGCAAGATTCCCTTCACCCTTCATGACAACAAGCCGGACTACGCCTGCCTGAAGCCCGCCGCCCAGTCCCAGCGCATCGACTATCCGAAGCCGGACGGCAAGATCAGCTTCGACAAGCTGTCCTCGGTATTCCTCTCCAACACCAACCACGAAGAGGAACAACCCTGCCACCTGAAGCTCACCGACCCGA
Organism: Metapseudomonas otitidis; assembly: GCF_900111835.1. GTDB lineage: Bacteria > Pseudomonadota > Gammaproteobacteria > Pseudomonadales > Pseudomonadaceae > Metapseudomonas > Metapseudomonas otitidis. The sequence goes on along the minus strand of NZ_FOJP01000008.1, from coordinate 84,451 downwards.
GCATTCCGCTCGAGAAGAACCTGCCGCTGTACGACGAGCCCGCCCAGCGCTACTGCCCGGCCGGCGTATACGAGGTGGTGACCCAGGAGGACGGCAACAAGCGCTTCCAGATCAACGCCCAAAACTGCGTCCACTGCAAGACCTGCGACATCAAGGACCCGGCGCAGAACATCACCTGGGTTGCCCCGGAAGGCACCGGCGGCCCGAACTACCCCAACATGTAATCGCCACAAACAGAAAAGGCCCCAAGGGGCCTTTTTTGTTGCTTGTGGGAAAGCCGATCAAGGCTCCTCGCCGATCGGGAAGAACTCCCCGCCCGACCAAACGCCCAGCCAGCGGCGGCCATCGATCTCACATACCACCGCCAGCTCGACCAGTTGGTAGAAGACGTTGCGGTGGATCAGCGCCTCCAGGTTGGCCCGCACATGCACATAAGGCGAAGGCTCCTGGGTGACCGGATCGATCACTACGCGAATGGGATGCTCGACGCCGGCCTCCACCTCGTCCTCGACATGCGTGACGAAGCGCAGCACCTGACGCTCGCCCTCCCCGCTCACCTCAACACTTACCGCAACGAAGGGCGCGTCCTCGACGGTGATGCCCACCTTTTCCACCGGTGTCACCAGGAAGTAGTCATCGCCGTCGCGGCGGATGATGGACGAGAACAGCCGCACCATCGGCTTTCGCCCGATGGGCGAACCGAGGTAGTACCAGGTCCCGTCCCGGGCGATGCGCATGTCGATGTCGCCACAGAAATCGGGGTTCCACAGGTGGACAGGTGGCAGCCCCTTTCCCTTGGGCAGCTGTGCCAGCAGATCACCTGCCTTGCCTGTATCGCTCATGGCATCCTCCTCAGCGGCTCAGCCCCAACAGGCTGCGCGCATACTCTCTCAGGGGCGGACCGATCAGATCCTCGGGCTTCTGGTCATAGAAGGTGAACAGCCCGCCACGGTTGGTGATCCGCGCGGTGTCCACCAGGTAGCGGGTGTTGGTCTCGATCAGCATCAGCTGGATCACGCCGTTGTCGACGCCGAGCCTATCCACCGCTTCCTGGTCCTCCCACTCTTCCAGCGTGCCGATCCGGTCATCCGCATCGGCGAAGCGCGTATACAGCAGGTAGTTCGCCCCAACCGCCCGTGCCTCGCTCATCGCCTGCTCCAGGCTCACTGGCTTGCGTGCGCGACGGACCATGGGGAAATACTCGACGAAGCCCCGGAACGCCTCCTCCGCCACCACGTTCGGCCGGGTATGGGTGCCGTTCTCCGGCATGAAGGCGCTCTGGGCGATATAGATGAGGGAGTCCGCCTGCAGGCGCCACGTATTGGCACGGCGCGTCTCGCTGTGGTCCAGCAGGCCCGCATCGCTCATGTGGTCACGCGCGCCCAGGGCCAGGTCGCTCACCTTCATGCAGCCACCCAACGCCACGATCACCAGCAACACCATCAGCCTATGCATAACGTTCCTCCGTCCAGCGACGTAAATCCGGCACTGGCGGTATGAAATGCAGGTTCCGCGCCATCACAACCCACGCTGCCATTCCTGGCGAAGATTGGCGCGCCCTGGCGCAGCGATGGCCTGGCGCACCTGCTCCAGCAGGCGCGGCTTGTCCGCTCCCAGCTGCCCCTTGAGGACCAGGTAGTTGGACGCATGGTCACTGCGGAAGACCGTGTCGCGCAGCTCCAGCCCCTCCAGCATCCGCTCGACTTCGCGGAACAGGCCGATCTGGTCCAGGGGACGGAAATCCTCGAAACACGACCGCAGGCGGTCATCCCCCATGGGAAAGCTGACCACCAGCGTGGATAGAAATTCGGGCTGGGTCTCGTTCATCAACTGCGCTGAACGATCAGCATGCTGGTCACTGAGCCCCGCTCCGCCAAGCCCGTTGAGGATCATCACCGAACGGGTGATGCCAGCCTCGCCGAGCTTCAGCAATGCATCGCGGGTCGAGGCCGCGGTTTCACCCTTGTTGACCCGGGCCAGCACCTCGTCGTCCCCCGACTCGGCACCGACATACACCATCCCCAAGCCCGCATCGGCCAACTCCTTCAGCTCCTCGACCGATTTGCGGCGCAAGTTCCTCGGCAGGCAATAGCTGGAGACGCGCGTCACCTCCGGCAGGTGCTCGGCAATGGCGCGGAGAATCGTCAGCAGGCGGTGAGTCGGCAGCACCAGCGCATCGCCATCAGCCAGGAAAACCCGCTGGACGATCAGTTGTTCGCCGCAGCGACGGATTTCCTCCAGCACTTGCGCTTCATCACGCGCCCGGAATTTCTTCTGGGGCTGCGTGTACATCTCGCAAAAGGTGCACTGGTTCCACGAACAGCCGTTGGTCACCGGCAGGATCAGGGAGTTCGCCTCACTCGGCGGCCGGAACACGGGTTCGATATAGGAAACGGGAAAGCTCATGGGCTGTTTCTCGCCGAGGCGGCCGTCAGCCGCCGATGATCTTCATGACCGTCACACCACCGGAGAAGGCGACATCCTGCTTGTCCGCCAACGCGCTGACGAGCAGCCGCTGCAGTGCAGGGAGTGCCTGGTGACGGGGTTTGTGCAACAAGTCCCCCACATAGTGACGATTGCTGGAGGACAGGCAGCCATGCAGCCAGCCCGTGGACGACAGGCGCAGGCGCGAACAGGTCCGGCAGAAGGGCACACTCTCATTGGCGATCACCCCGAAGTGGCCGCGTCCCGGAATCTCATAGCGCAACGCGGTCGCGTCCACCGGCGCATCGGCCTGGACATAGGCGTACTGCTCGCCAATGGCGGCCAGCAGTTCATCCAGGCCGACGAACTGACGCTGGAAGCCAGCCGCGTCGCGTGCCAGGTGCCCCATGCGCATCAGTTCGATGAAGCGCAGCTCGAAGCCGCGCGCCAGGCAGTACTCCAGCAGGGGCAGCACCTGGTCGAGGTTCTGGCCCCGCAGCGGCACCATGTTGACCTTGATCCTGATCCCGGCAGCGGCCGCTTCATCCATTCCACGAAGCACGGACGCCAAGTCTCCTCCCCTGGCGATCCGGCGGAAGGCATCCGCATCGAGGGTATCCAGGGAAACATTGAGGCGACGGATGCCGCAGGCAAGCAGCGCGGACAACTTGCGGGAAAGCAGCTGGCCGTTGGTGGTCAGGCTGATGTCATCGAGACCGAGCTGGCCGATGCCATCCAGAAAGGCTTCGAGCTTGGGGCTGACCAGGGGCTCTCCGCCGGTGATGCGCAACCGTTCGATGCCCGCGGCTTCGATCAGGTAAGCCACACCGCGCACCAGCGCATCGGCAGGCAACTCGTCATGGGCGGCGACCAGGCGCTTGCCGTCAGGCACGCAGTAGGTACAGGCGTAGTTGCAAGCGGCAGTGAGGCTGATGCGCAGGTTGCGAAACCGCCTGCCTTGTCGATCGACGATCACGGGACGCTCCGAGGAGGGGGTGGCGCAGTATATCGCCGGGCCCCGAGCCCGTCCCATGGCTCGGCGCCCAGCAGGCGTCCATCACTCAGCCGGATGGCGACTCATTGTCACGCTTGCGCTTGTTGCCCATGCGCACGCCGATGTCCATCAGGAACTGGAAGAAGCCTTCCTGGTCTTCCAGGACGTTGCTCCAGAAGGGCGAGTGGTAGAGCGCAACGGCGCCATGCACCAGCGCCCAGGCCGCGCAGTAGTGGAAGTAAGGCGGTACGTCTTCCAGCTTGCCTTCGGCGATACGCCCCTTGATCAACTGGGTCAGGCGCTCGAAGTTGGACGCACGGATCTTGTGCAGCTGCTCCACCATCTCGGGCACCTGGCTGTTCTTCACCACCTTCTCCTCCAAGCGGTCGAACAGGCGGTAGCGCTGCGGATCCCGCATCCGGAACTCGAAATAGGCGCGGGACAGGGCTTCCTTGTCGCGATCCACGTCCGCCGAGTGGAGCAGTTCGTTCAGGTCACGCTCGTAGTCCAGCATCAGGCGCAGGTAGATCTCGGCCTTGGACTTGAAGTGCTTGTAGATCGTGCCTTTGCCGATACCCACTGCGTCGGCAATCATCTCGACGGTGACGCTGTCCTCGCCCTGCTCCAGGAACAGTTTGAGCGCGGTATCGAGGATTTCCTGCTCGCGGCGGCGAAACTCACGGACTTTACGGGGTTCTTTCTGCATAAAGGGACTATAGGGTCAAAAATCAAGCCGCGTATTATGCCTAAATGCCGGCAAAATGCACGGAACATCCGACTATGAGCGTATTGCCAGCACCCAGCCGGGCATATTAGGCAGCAGCCGACACGCCCCCGGATGGCTAGAAAGCGCGACCCAGAAGGGTTTCGCCCCTTCCAAACAGAACGCTTGGAAGATATCCAGACATCAATCCGACCGGATTCGATCAGCAATCTATAAGACGACGCCAGACGATTCGACGCTCGCTGTAAGCCCGATCAAAGTGGAAAAAGTCATGTTGCGCCCATTCTTTGGGGCTGCGGCATGCAAGACGATAGGCAGGAACAGGGGGGACTCAGCGGGCGCGGGAGTATTCCAAATCTGTTTAAAAAACGACCGATCTGCTCTGGACGCTCGGGGATATTGGCCAATACTTCCCTTTACCGGTGCGCGGCATCTCCCCCCAAGTGCCCCGCCGGCCAAAGTACCGAGGATCGCGTACTTTGTTTTACTCCTAATGGTCTTGACCCGGATTCATCCCCCAGAACCCGGGTTTTTTTTGCCTGTGCGTCAGGCAGCCGATTGGGCCAGAGGGAACAGACGGTAGAAGTTGGCCGTGGTCTGCTCGGCCAGCGCGTCATAGGACACCCCCCTCAGCTCCGCCAGGAACTCCGCCACCTCGCGCACATACTGCGGCAGGTTCGCCTTGCCCCGGTGGGGCACCGGTGCCAGGTAGGGGGAATCCGTCTCTACCAGCAACCGATCGGCAGGCACCTGGCGAGCGACCTCGCGCAGCGCCTCGGCATTGCGGAAGGTGACGATCCCTGACAGGGAGATATAGAAGCCGATGTCGAGCGCAGCCCGGGCCATGTCCCAGTCTTCGGTGAAGCAATGCAACACGCCTGCCTGGGGCAAGGCAGCTTCTCGCAGCAGGGCAAGGGTGTCCGCCCGCGCCTCGCGGGTGTGGACGATGACCGGCTTGCCGGTGATCCGTGCAGCCTCGAGGTGCAGTTGGAAAGCCTGCTGCTGGAGCTCCGCTGCCTCCGGCTCGTAGTGATAGTCGAGCCCGGTCTCGCCAATGGCCACCACACGCGGGTGATCCAGTTCCTGCAGCAACCAGTCCAGGGCTGGAGGCTGACCAGGCGCGAGATCCAGCGGGTGTACGCCGACCGAGCAGTGCACATCACCGTAGCGGTCGGCCAGGGCCTTCACTGCGGCAGCGTTCTCGGCGCTCACGCCAATGCAAAGGAATTGCCCAACGCCCCGGGCGCGCGCCGCATCGAGCGCTGCATCGAGGGAGCCGCCATGGGCAGCCAGGTCAAGGCGATCAAGATGACAATGAGAGTCGACCAACATGGTGCGGGGTGCCACTGGAGGGGTACAGGGAAGCGCCGCCTGGGCGGCGCCGGAGATTACATGGTGTGGGTGGGACGATCGGACTTCAGCGCGCCGGCCAGGTAGGTCTCGATCTTGTTGCGGGCGGTGGTGTCGCCATCGTTGAACTGCACGCCGATGCCGGCAGCCCGGTTGCCCTGGGCGCCCTTCGGGGTGATCCACACCACCTTGCCCGCCACCGGGATCTTCTCCTGCTCATCCATCAGGTTCAGCAGCATGAACACCTCGTCACCGAGTTTGTAGCTCTTGTTGGTGGGGATGAACAGGCCACCGTTCTTGATGAACGGCATGTAGGCGGCGTAGAGAACGGACTTGTCCTTGATCGTCAGGGACAGGATCCCGTTACGCGGGCCTAGATTGGGTGGGAGACTCATTCGGCGTTCCTGCTGGCTGGCTCAGTGGGCGATTCTAGCCCGGTCCGGGCAAGCTTGCCCACTGCACCAGCAAGGCTTCGAGAAGCAAGACACGGTTGAGATTGGCCTTGCCCAGCACCTTCTGCCGCTGCTGCAGGAGCCACTCCTGTATCGCCAGCACCTTGGCCTGGGAGGATTTGTCCGCCAGGTACTGGACGACCTTGCGCATGTCCGCCAGCCCCAGCCCCGCTTCGTCCTGCGTCAACTGGTAGCGCAGCATCAACTGGGCCCAGTCGCAGAACCAGTCGAACAGCAAGACCAGCGGTACCGCATTCCAGCCTTCGGCCAACTGGCTGACGCCGACTTGCTGCTTGATCAGCTTCTTCACCCCCTCCACCACCTGGGCACGCTGCTCCAGTACGCCTTGTCCGTGCAGACGCAGCGCGGTCAGCGGCGAGCCGCCGGCCAGGGCCAACAGGTCCGATCGGGTCGCGGCATCACTGTCGGGCAGCGCCCGGGCGAGCCAGGCCAGGCTCTCCGCCTCACCTGGCAACGGGCATGCCTGCTGTACACAGCGGCTCTTGATGGTGGGCAGCAGGCGGCTCGGCTGGTGGCTGATGAGCAGCAGCACGGTGTCGCCGGAGGGTTCCTCCAGACTCTTGAGCAGGGCGTTGGCCGCGTTCAGGTTCATGGACTCCGCCGGCTCCAGCAGTACGACCTTGCGCCCACCCAACTGAGCGGTCTGCACGACGAAATCCACCAGGTCTCGCACCTGATCGACACGGATTGCCTTGTCGACCTCCTCAGGCTCCAGCACGTAGTTGTCAGGGTGAGTGCCCGCTGCCAGCAGGAAGCAGGACTTGCACTGACCACAGGCATCGTTTCCCGCAGGTTGCTGGCACAGCAGCCGTGCCATCAGGCGTTCAGCAAGCGCACGCTTGCCGATGCCGGCCGGCCCGTGCAGCAGGTAGGCATGGGCATGACGCGGGCGACCGGCCAGGTGCTGCCAGAGCGAATCCTGCCAGGGGTAGGCTTCAGCCATGGCAGCGCTCCAGCAACTCCGGCAGAAGGGCGTCCAGGTAACGCTGGACATCGGCCAGGGGCTTCGCCGCATCGATCACCCGGTAACGCTCGGGCGCCTCGGCGGCACGCTCAAGATAGGTCTGGCGAACGGCGTCGAAGAAGCTGCGGTCCTCCTGTTCGAAACGGTCCAGCCGGCCACGGGCTGCGGCGCGCTGGAGGCCCACTTCCACCGGCAGGTCGAACACAAGGGTCAGGTCCGGACGCAGGCTGCCCTGGACGAAGCGCTCCAGTTCGGCAATACGCGCCATCGACACACCCCGGCCACCGCCCTGGTAGGCGTAGGTGGCGTCGGTGAAGCGATCACACAGCACCACCTGCCCGGCCTTAAGCGCAGGGCGGATGACGCGGTCCAGGTGCTGGGCGCGGGCGGCGAACATCAGCAGCAGCTCGGTATCCACCGCCATCGACTCGTCACTGGGCGCCAGCAGCAGCTCGCGGATGCGTTCGGCCAACGGCGTGCCACCGGGCTCGCGGGTTAGCAGGACTTCAACGCCACGCTCGCGCAGGCGAGAGGCGATGAAGTCTCGGTTGGTGCTCTTGCCGGCCCCTTCGGGGCCTTCGAGCGTAATGAACAGGCCGTTCACGGGGTGTCCTTCTTGCTGACGGGAGCGGGACTCGAGCGGTAGTCCGCACGGCGGTTGAGCTGGAACTCACGGACCGCCTTGTTGTGCGCTTCGAGGGTCTCCGAAAAAACGTGGCTACCGTCGCCACGGGCGACGAAGTAGAGACTTTTGCCTTCCACCGGGTTGAGGGCCGCATGGATGGCCTCGCGCCCCACCATGGCGATGGGCGTCGGCGGCATTCCGGCGATGACGTAGGTGTTGTAGGGCGTCGCTTCGCGCAGGTGGGCGCGGGTGATCTTGCCGGTGTAGCGCTCACCCAGGCCGTAGATCACCGTGGGGTCGGTCTGCAGCAGCATGCCCTGCTGGAGGCGACGGATGAACACGCCGGCGATCTGCCCACGCTCCTCCGGGACGCCGGTCTCCTTTTCCACCATCGAGGCCATGATCAATGCCTCGTAGGCATCCTTGTAGGGCAAGCCCTGGGCACGGGATTGCCACTCCTCGTCTAGGACCTGCTCCAAGCGCTGGTGAGCCTGGCGAAGCAGGTCCGTATCACGCATGCCACGTACATAACGGTAGGTATCGGGGAAGAATCGCCCCTCGGGATGCTGGCCTTCCAGACCGAGGCGCTTCATCACCTCATCATCGCTGGCACCGGCCAGGGTCTGTTCCAGCTTGACCTGCTTGGCCAACGCGGCTCGCAGTTGGCGGAAATTCCAGCCTTCGACCAGGGTGAGGCTGTACTGGACGACATCGGCCCGCTGCCAGAGCCCGAGCAACCCTTCGGCGGTCATGCCCGGGGTCATGCGGTACTCACCGCTGTGCAGTGCCTGGCCGGAAAGGTTGAAACGCCAGTACTGGCGCAGCCAGAAGGCACTGTGGATCACGCCCTGCTCTTCCAGTCGATTGAGCATGCCACCCGGGGTGGCACCCGCCGGCACATCGAGCAGGCGCTCCTCGCTGAGGTCGAGGGGCTGGGTGAGGGCCAAGTGCTGTTGCCAACCCGCGAACGCCAGCAAGATACCAACGAGGAACAGGCCACCCTGCAGCAGCATGAGCAATTTGCGAATCACGAATCAGCAGTCCAGTTGGGCGAGGGCAAGGGGCTGCAGTTTACGGGTGAGCGGGCCCACCGACCAGACATGCTCGCTGCAGGCGCGCACCGGCCAGATGCCATAGAGGCTGTTGCAGGTAAAGACCTCGTCAGCGACCGCCAACTCGTCGAACGCGATGTCGCGGACCTGGACGTTGATTCCCTGGGCTGCGGCCAGATCCAGCAATGCCGCGCGCATGACACCCTGCACACCACAGCGCTGCAGGTCCGGCGTCAGCAACTGGCCGTCATGCACGAGGAAAAGGTTGCTGAACACGCCCTCGATCAGCCGGCCCGAATGGTCTCGTACCAACCCTTCCGCATAGCGGGGGTCACTCCACTCGGCACGCGCGAGAACCTGCTCAAGCCGGTTCAAATGCTTGAGGCCAGCCAGCAGGGGTTGCTCGGCCAGGCGCGTGGTGCAGGGAAAAAGCTCGATGCCCTCTTCGGCGCATACCGATGGGTAGGCAGGCAATGGACTGGCCATCAGCAGGCGACGCGCCGGGCCGCTGGAGGGTGCATAGCCGCGCAGGCCATCACCCCGGGTGACGATGAGCTTTGCAACGCCCTCCCCCAATTCGGCGGAGAATGCCAGGAGCTCGTTACGAACGGTCTCCAGATCCAGGGACAGGAAGAGCCGACGCGCGCCTTCAGCCAAGCGCGCCAGATGACGCTCCAAAAGGCTTGGAACGCCCCGGCGAACGGCGATGGTCTCGAACAGTCCGTCGCCGTAGGCCAGGCCGCGATCCCTCATGGGAAGGGAAGCGGCCGGCCGGCCATCGATCCAGTCGTCCATCAGCCCTCGAAGCGACGGAACACCAGGGAACCGTTGGTGCCGCCAAAGCCGAAGGAGTTGGACAGGACGACGTCGATGGGCATGGAGCGCGCCTGGTGAGGCACGAAATCCAGGTCACAGCCTTCATCCGGCTCCTCCAGGTTGATGGTCGGCGGAGCCACCTGGTCGCGGATCGCCAGCACGCTGAAGATCGCCTCAACGGCCCCGGCAGCGCCCAGGAGGTGACCGGTCATCGACTTGGTCGAGCTCACCGCAACGCGGTAGGCGTGATCGCCGAAGACGCTCTTCACGGCAGCGGCTTCCGCCAGGTCACCGGCCGGCGTCGAGGTGCCATGGGCATTGATGTACTGCACCTGGTCCGCATTCAGACCGGCATCACGCAGGGCGTTGCGCATGCAGCGCGCGGCACCGGCGCCGTCATCCGGCGGAGAGGTCATGTGGAAGGCATCGCCACTCATGCCGAAGCCGACCAGCTCGGCATAGATGGTGGCGCCACGGGCACGGGCGTGCTCCAGCTCTTCGAGCACCAGCGCACCGGCGCCATCCGACAGCACGAAGCCATCGCGCCCTTTGTCCCACGGGCGGCTCGCGCGAGTCGGCTCGTCGTTGCGGGTAGACAGTGCACGGGCCGCACCGAAGCCGCCGAGACCGAGGCCGCAGGCCGCCATCTCGGAGCCACCGGCGATCATCACGTCCGCCTCACCGTAGGCGATGTTGCGCGCCGCCATGCCGATGCAATGGGTACCGGTGGTGCACGCCGTGGCGATGGCGTAGTTAGGCCCCTGGATACCCAGGTGGATCGACAGGAAGCCGGACACCATGTTGATGATCGACCCCGGGACGAAGAACGGCGAGATGCGCCGCGGTCCCTGCTCGATCAGCGAACGGCAGTTGTTCTCGATGTTGGTCAGGCCACCGATGCCCGACCCCATGGCCACGCCGATGCGCTCACGGTTGGCATCGGTCACTTCCAGGCCAGCGTCACGCACGGCCTGGAAACTCGCAGCCAGGCCGTACTGGATGAACAGGTCGAGCTTTCGTGCTTCCTTGGCCGACAGGTACTGCTCGACATCGAAGCCCTTGACCGAGCCGCCGAAACGGGTGGCATAGGCCGACAGATCCATATGCTCGATGAGGCCGATGCCACTGCGGCCAGCCAGGATGCCTTGCCAGCTATCGGCGACGGTGTTGCCCAAGGGCGACAGCATGCCAAGGCCGGTGATCACGACGCGTCTACGCGACACAGCGCTCTCCTTTTACATGTTGCTGATCGGCGGCAAAAACCGCTTAAAGAAAAGCCGCACGACCTTCAGGGTCGTGCGGCTTTTCCAGGTCGGGGAACCGACGATTACTTATTGCGCGTGAGCGTTGATGTAATCGATGGCTTCCTGAACGGTGGTGATCTTCTCGGCTTGCTCGTCCGGAATCTCGGTCTCGAATTCCTCTTCCAGAGCCATCACCAGCTCAACGGTGTCAAGGGAGTCGGCGCCCAGGTCTTCAACGAAGGAAGCGCTGTTGGTGACTTCGTCTTCTTTGACGCCCAGTTGCTCGGCGACGATCTTCTTGACGCGTTCTTCGATGGTGCTCATACCTTGTTTTCACTCCTATGGAAAAATCCGTGCAGCTTGGGCTGCAGTGTATAGAAAGGGTTTTCTGCTTTTCAAGCAGGACTCCGAACCCCTTCAGGCCCCGTCAGGAGCCGTCCAGAACCCAATTGCACTCGAGTACCGGATTTTAGACAGCTCGTATGACAGTTTCCTGAGGGGATTCGTCACATTCAGCTCATGTACATCCCACCGTTCACCGGAATGGTAGCCCCTGTCACGTAGGAAGCACCATCGGAAGCGAGGAATCCGACCACCTTCGCAATCTCCTCGGCCTGACCAAGGCGAGCCAGCGGAATCTGGGTCAACAGGGCCTCGCGCTGCGCATCGGGCAGTTCGCGGGTCATGTCGGTATCGATGAAGCCAGGGGCAACGGAGTTGACGGTGATGGCGCGAGAGCCCACTTCACGGGCCAGCGCCCGACCGAAGCCCTCGAGACCGGCCTTGGCAGCAGCGTAGTTGGCCTGGCCGGCGTTACCCATCGCACCGACCACGGAGCCGATGTTGATGATGCGGCCCCAGCGCGCCTTGGTCATGCCCCTCAGAACTGCCTTGCTCAAGCGGAACAGGCTGTTCAGGTTGGTATTGATGACGTCGAACCATTCGTCGTCTTTCATGCGCAGCATCAGGTTGTCGCGGGTGATGCCGGCATTGTTCACCAGGATCAGCGGCTGCCCCAGATGCTGCTGGATGTGCTCCAGCGTGCTGGCGACGGATTCATCGCTGCTGACATCCAGAACCAGGCCGGCCCCTTCGATGCCGTGCTCCTTCAGGTATTCGGCAATGCGCTCGGCGCCGCCCGGCGTGGTGGCAGTACCGATGACGACGGCACCTTGGCGGCCCAGTTCCAGGGCGATGGCCTGGCCGATACCACGGCTCGCGCCGGTAACCAGTGCGACCTTACCTTGCAGACTCATGTTCTTCTCCTTGATCAGGCCAGCGCAGCGCGAGCGGCTGCGAAGGCGTCGGGGGTATCCAGGTTATGGGTGGCGATGCCCTTGACGCAGCGCTTGTTCAGGCCGCTCAGGACCTTGCCGGGGCCGCACTCGACGAGATCGGTCACACCCTGCTCGGACAGGCGCACCATCGACTCGACCCAGCGGACCGGGCTGTAGAGCTGAGCCAGGAGGTCGGCCTTGAGCACATCAAGATCGGTCACCACCGAGGCGCTGACGTTCTGCACCAGCGCGATCTCGGGCGCCTTCCAGTCCAGCGCCTGGACAGACTCGGCGAAACGCTCTGCAGCAGGCTTCATCAGGGCACAGTGGGACGGCACGCTCACCGGCAGCGGCATCGCACGCTTGGCACCGCGCGCCTTGCAGGCTTCGATGGCACGCTCGACAGCTGCAGCCGAACCGGCAATCACCACCTGGCCCGGCGCGTTGAAATTCACCGCACTGACCACGTCACCCTTTGCAGCCTCGGCACATGCTGCCAGTACATCGGCATCCTCGAGACCCAGGATGGCCGCCATGCCGCCCTGTCCAGCCGGGACGGCCTGCTGCATCAACTGCCCACGGCGCTCGACGAGCTTCACGGCGTCAGCGAGCTGCAGGCTGCCTGCGGCTACCAGAGCGGAGTATTCGCCCAGGCTGTGACCGGCCACATAGGCAGGGCGTGCGCCACCTTCCTGCAGCCACAGGCGCCACAAGGCGATGGACGCGGTCAGGATCGCCGGCTGGGTCTTGTCGGTCTGGTTGAGGCTTTCCTCGGGACCTTGCTGGGTCAGGGCCCACAGGTCATAGCCGAGTGCTTCGGAGGCTTCGCCGAAGGTCTCTACGACCAGGCGGCTCGAAGCGCCGTGCTCGGCCAGCATGCCAAGGGACTGAGAGCCCTGGCCGGGGAAAACGAATGCGAGGGATGCGGACATTGGAACGGTTCCCGTGTTTGCCTTGTTCGATTCGCACACCTGGCGGCGCCAGGCGCAACGGACTGACAGTTGGATGACAACCCTCGGCCAGCGGTCACATCCTAGAGCAACAGATCCTCGAGCCGCCCATGGAGTCGCTGCGGCAGATTCTCCCGCACCTCGATGACGGCACGACGAATCGCACTCTGGAAACCATCCGCGCCAGCGGAGCCGTGGCTCTTCACCACGATCCCCTGCAGCCCGAGAAAGCTCGCGCCATTGTGGCGGGACGGAGCCAGGTCACCCTTGAGACGACTCAACAGCGGCAGCGCCAGCGCGCCAACCAGACGGGAGCCAAGATTCTCGGTGAACAGGGACTCGATGCGCGCGGCAATCATCGCCACCAGCCCCTCGCTGGACTTGAGCAGGATGTTGCCGACGAAGCCATCGCAGACCACCACATCCGCTTCGCCGCGATACAGCGCATCGCCCTCGATGTAGCCGATGTAGTTCAACCCATTGGCCTGCTGAAGCAGGCTGGCCGCGAGCTTGACCTGCTGGTTGCCCTTGATGTCCTCCGTGCCGACGTTCAGCAACGCCACACGAGGGCTGCGCAACCCGAGCGCCTCAGCCGCAACGCTGCCCATCACCGCAAACTGATAGAGATGCTCGGCACTGCAATCCACGTTGGCGCCAAGGTCCAGCAGGTGGCAATGGCCGCGCGCCGTGGGAATCGCAGTCACCATGGCAGGCCGATCGATTCCCGGCAGGGTCTTGAGCACATAGCGGGAAAGCGCCATCAACGCACCGGTATTGCCGGCGCTCACGCAGGCATGGGCACGCCCGGCACGGACGAGGTCCAAAGCGACACGCATGGAGGAGTCGGGCTTGCTGCGCAGCGCCTGCGAGGGCCGCTCGTCCATCGCCACCACTTCGGCAGCATGCTCGACGGACAGGCGTCGACGATCGACTCCGCTTTCGCGGGCGATGAGCTCTTCAAGGACGGGGGCTTGGCCGACAAGGACCAGATGCAAGGAGGGGAACTCAGCCAGGCAGGCAATGCTGGCCGGAACAATGCAACGGGGACCGAAGTCCCCGCCCATTGCGTCAATCGCTATAACAGAGACAGACAAGGATTACTCGTTCGAGCCCTTGTCGATCACTTTGCGACCACGGTAGAAGCCGTCCGGGGAGACGTGGTGGCGCAGGTGAACTTCACCGGTGCTCTTCTCGATGGACAGGGCATTGGCCTCGAGGGCGTCGTGGGAGCGACGCATGTCACGGGCAGAGCGGGATTTTTTGTTCTGCTGAACAGCCATAATCAATTAACTCCTAAACGTTTGGGTCACGCTTTAACTGCGCCAGTACGCTGAACGGGTTGGACCGCGGAACCTCGTCCTCGCTCGGTTCGGGCTCATCAAGCCCCGCCGGCTGCTGGCATTCCTCAGGGTCATGGGCCGGAACAATGGGCAAGGCCAGCAGAAGCTCGTCCTCGACCAGAGTCAGAAGATCCAGCGGATCCTCACCCACTTCCAGCACGTCATAGCCCTTGGGCAGTGACTGGCTGTCCGCACCCTCCTTCACCACGGCGTACGTACACTCGCTGTGGATCGGCAGCGCGACCAGCTCCAGGCAACGCTGACATACCATCTTGACCTCGACGTCGAGCTCGCTGTGGATCACCACAGTGCGCTGCTCGTCGCGCTCGAACGAAAGCCTCACGGTGACGCGACCTGCGTCATCGGAGAGGGGATCGCACAAACGCTCGAGACTGGCGAGAGGCAGCTCACCCTGGAGGGTGGCGCTGCGATCAGCCATCTTGCGCGGATCGACGTGAGTTGGAATCGGCCCATTCAACATAGGCGCGGTATTCTAGGGATGCCCCCCTGCCCTGTCAAAACAAATTCCGACCTGTCCGCCGCACGGCACGCCCGATAGAATCGCGGCATTTTTTCGCGGAGTCGATCATGACCAATCTGGTGCTCGCATCCAGCTCACCCTACCGGCGCGCCCTGCTGGAGCGCCTGGGCCTTCCCTTCACCTGGAGCGCGCCCGCCATCGATGAAACACGCCACCCGGGAGAAGGCGCCGAGCAACTGGTGCGCCGCCTTGCCGAACAGAAAGCCCGTGCCCTGGCGCACATCCATGAGCAGCACCTGATCATCGGCTCCGACCAGGTTGCCGTGCTCGGCCAGCAGGTCCTGGGCAAGCCCGGCGACTTCACCCGCGCCAAGCAGCAACTCATGGCCGCAAGCGGCGCCAGCGTAAGCTTCCTGACCGGCCTAGCCCTGCTCAATACGCGAACCGGCAGCTGCCAGGTGGATTGCATCCCCTTCACCGTGCACTTCCGCAAACTGGACGAAGCCACCATCGAGCGATACCTGCAGGCAGAGCAGCCCTACGACTGCGCCGGCAGCTTCAAGGCGGAAGGGCTAGGCGTCGCACTGTTCCGCACCACAGAGGGCGAGGACGCCACCAGCCTGGTTGGCCTGCCACTGATCCGCCTGGTGGACATGCTGCTCGCCGAAGGCCAACAGGTCCCCTGAAACGAAAAAGCCCGGCACAAGCCGGGCTTTTCTGGCAACTACCTGCGAGGTTCAGCGCAGCGAAGGCCCCTGGAACCCCATCCACATCGCCAACTGCTCAGCCATGCTCGCACCCAGGCGCTTGGCAAAGCGATCAAACGGCGTGTCCTGCTTCGTGTAATCGACGATTTCCTTGGCGCCGATGACCTCGCGCGCCACGTAGCTGGTGCTACCGAGTTTATCCACCAGACCCAGCTCAAGAGCCTGCTCACCGGACCAGACCAGGCCGCTGAAGAGCTCGGGATGCCCATCGACCTTCAGCCGATCACCTCGCCCCTTCTTCACGCTCTCGATGAACTGGCGATGAGTGATATCCAACACACCCTGCCAGAAGCGAGTCTCGTCATCCTTCTGAGGCTGGAACGGATCAAGGAACGCCTTGTGCTCGCCCGAGGTGTAGACGCGACGCTCGACACCCAGCTTACCCATCAGGTCGACGAAACCGAAGCTGGCCGCCGTGACACCAATGGACCCCACCAGGCTCGCCTTGTCCGCGTAGATCTCGTCCGCTGCACTGGCAATGTAGTAGGCACCAGATGCCCCAAGATCAGTGATCACCGCATAGACCTTGGTATCGGGATGCTCACCCCGCAGCCGCCGGATCTCGTCATAGATGTAGCCCGACTGGACGGGACTGCCGCCCGGGCTGTTGATGCGCAGAACAACCCCCTTGGTCTTCGGATCCTCGAAGGCCGCCCTGAGACTGCTCACGATGTTGTCGGCACTCGCAGCCTCGTTATCCGCAATCATGCCGCGAACCTCGACCAGTGCCGTATGGGTCTCACCACGCGCCGCCGTCTTCTGCAGATCGAACAACGGCGAAAACATCAGCAGCGCGCCGAACAGATAAAGGAAGGTCAGGAGCTTGAAGAAAATACCCCAGCGCCGAGCTCGCCGCTGTTCCTGAACGCCCGCCAGGACAGCCTTCTCAAGCAGCCTCCAACTCTTGTCATCACCACCAGCGGGTGCCGATGCGTTCCATTCATCAGACATGCAATTCCACCTTGTTCACCGGGTTGTTCGCGCCACCAGCCAACCAATGGCGCAGCTCATCAAAACGCTCGATTGCCAGCGTCGGCGACTCCAGCCGCAGGACATCAAGCGACTGCGCGCCATAACCGACCGCCACGCAGTCCATTGCCGCATTGCGTGCCATACGCAGATCAAAGGGCGAGTCCCCCACCATCAGCGACGCACCGGCATTGACACCGCAATGCGCCATGATCTGGCGCAGCATCAAGGGATCAGGCTTGCTCGCCGTTTCGTCAGCGCAGCGAGTGATATCGAAGTAGCACTCCCAACCACGCCCCGCCAGGACACGATCAAGCCCGCGCCGCGTCTTGCCCGTTGCCACCGCCAGGCGATAACCAGCCTCGCGAAACGACTCCAGCGCATCTTCCACGCCCGCAAAGAGCGGCGACGGGGCCGCCTCCAGATGACTGTAGTGCGACACATAGACCTCACGGTAGCGAGCGATCCGCTGCGGATCGGCCAGATCCGGATAAAGCACTGCAATCGCCTCGGGCAAGCCGAGACCGATGATGCCCTTGAGCGCCGAATCGTCCAATTGCGGCAGACCGCAAGCCTCAGCCGCCACCCGAAGGGACTCGACAATGCGCGAAATGGAGTCCACCAGGGTGCCATCCCAATCGAAGATCAGCAGCTGATAGTCAGGCACCCAACCGCTCCAGGGTCTGCGACCACATTTCATCCACTGGCGCCTCAAGACTCAGGGGCGTGCCATCCGGCAAAACCAGGGAGAGCGCATAGGCATGCAGGAACAGGCGTTTGCCGCCCAAATCGCGGATTTCCCGAGAAAAATCTTCATCGCCGTACTTGGGATCACCCGCAATGGCATGGCCGGCATGCCGGGTATGGACCCGGATCTGATGGGTACGGCCGGTAATCGGGCTCGCCTCGATCAAAGTGGCGAACTCACCAAAACGCCGCAGCACGCGGAACTCGGTCAGAGCATCCTTACCCTCGTCATCCACCTCCACCATCCGCTCACCGGAGCGCAGGGTGTTCTTCAGAAGCGGGGCGCTGACTTTTTTCTTCGACGTCGGCCAACTCCCCCGCACCAGGGCGAGGTAGCGCTTATCTACACCATCACCGCGCAGTGCTTCGTGGAGGTGACGCAACATGCTGCGCTTCTTGGCGATCATCAGCAGGCCCGAGGTATCCCGGTCCAGGCGATGGACCAGCTCGAGCTCGCGCGCATCGGGCCGCAGCTGGCGAAACGCCTCGATCACCCCATAACTGAGGCCGCTGCCGCCATGCACGGCAATGCCGGCCGGCTTGTTGAGGACAATCAGCCCCTTGTCTTCATAAACGATGGCAGCTTCGAGACGCTCCAGCAGCCCCTGGGCAACCGGTACCTGCTCATCCCGCTCCGCGAGACGCAGCGGCGGCACCCGAATTACATCGCCAGCCTGAAGCTTGTACTCAGGCTTGATGCGCCCCTTGTTCACCCGCACTTCGCCCTTGCGCAAGATGCGGTAGATCAAGGTCTTGGGGACGCCTTTCAGCTGGGTCCGGAGGAAATTATCAATACGCTGACCGGCATATTCCGGCGCAACTTCGAGCATTTGCACGCCGGAAGTTGGAGAGGAGGGAGTCGTCATGGCGGCGATCATAACAATTTTTTATGGATTTGAAGCACTTAATGATTGCTGCTATAGTCGCGAACGCCGCCAAAAGCGGCCGTGCCCCGGATGCTCGCCAAAACTGCCATCCCAGCCACGTGCAACCCATTCAGGACGTCAGGCCGTCCGTCAGAATCTTCGCTCCAGAACAGCGATCATTCGGAGAAAAAAGCCTTGAGCCATGACGCGTGACCACCCTAGGGCGGTCGCGGTAAATGCAACCCGCTACGGATTCTGCGAGCGGCACCCGATTTTCAAGGGACAAGTGTAGGGTGGAGATGCACAACCGTCGGACTGCGTAGCAGCGCTTCAACCAAGACGTTTTATTCCGTCCGCTGCCGATGGCTGATTCCTCCTCCTGATAAACGTTGCTTCTGTTACGACAACAGCAGCGGGAGACGTCGTCGCGACTCCGGCCAGATGGCCTGATGTCGCTGGACACGGGAGCATTAACCCGCTCCTGACACGCACCTGACACCGACCGCGAGAGTCGTGTGTGCCGGTCGCCGTTTCCGGTAGCCCCGGAAACCGACGGTACTACATGAAAAGAATGCTGATTAACGCAACTCAGCCCGAAGAGTTGCGTGTTGCCCTGGTCGACGGCCAACGCCTGTATGACCTGGACATCGAGTCGGGCGCCCGCGAACAGAAAAAGGCCAACATCTATAAAGGCCGCATCACCCGCATCGAACCCAGCCTCGAAGCCGCATTCGTCGACTTCGGTGCCGAACGTCACGGCTTCCTGCCGCTGAAAGAAATCTCCCGCGAATACTTCAAGAAGTCCCCCGAGGGCCGCGTCAACATCAAAGACGTGCTCAACGAAGGCCAGGAAGTCATCGTCCAGGTCGAGAAGGAAGAGCGCGGCAACAAGGGCGCAGCCCTCACCACCTTCATCAGCCTTGCCGGCCGCTACCTGGTGCTGATGCCGAACAACCCCCGCGCCGGCGGCATCTCCCGTCGCATCGAAGGCGAAGAGCGCAACGAACTGCGCGAAGCCCTCAACGGCCTGAACGCGCCGGCCGACATGGGCCTGATCGTGCGCACCGCCGGCCTTGGCCGCTCTAGCGAGGAGCTGCAATGGGACCTCGACTACCTGCTGCAACTCTGGAGCGCCATCAAGGAAGCCTCCGGTGAGCGTGGCGCCCCCTTCCTGATCTACCAGGAAAGCAACGTCATCATCCGCGCGATCCGCGACTACCTGCGCCAGGACATCGGCGAAGTGCTGATCGACAGCGTCGAAGCCCAGGAAGAAGCCCTCAGCTTCATCCGCCAGGTGATGCCGCAGTACCAGAACAAGATCAAGCTCTACCAGGACAGCGTTCCGCTGTTCAATCGTTTCCAGATCGAGAGCCAGATCGAAACCGCCTTCCAGCGCGAAGTGAAACTGCCCTCCGGCGGCTCCATCGTCATCGACCCGACCGAAGCCCTGGTGTCCATCGACATCAACTCCGCTCGTGCCACCAAAGGCGGTGACATCGAAGAAACCGCCCTGCAGACCAACCTGGAAGCGGCCGAGGAAATCGCCCGCCAGCTGCGCCTGCGCGACATCGGCGGCCTGATCGTCATCGACTTCATCGACATGACCCCGGCCAAGAACCAGCGCGCCGTGGAAGAAAAAGTCCGCGAAGCCCTGGAAGCCGACCGCGCCCGCGTACAGGTCGGCCGCATCTCCCGCTTCGGCCTGCTGGAAATGTCCCGCCAGCGCCTGCGTCCGTCCCTGGGCGAGACCAGCGGCATCGTCTGCCCCCGTTGCAACGGCCAGGGCATCATCCGTGACGTCGAATCCCTGTCCCTGGCCATCCTCCGTCTGATCGAGGAAGAGGCCCTCAAGGACCGCACCGCCGAAGTCCGCGCCCAGGTCCCGATCCCGGTCGCCGCCTTCCTGCTCAACGAGAAGCGCAACAGCATCACCAAGATCGAGCTGCGCACCCGCGCACGCATCGTGATCCTGCCGAACGACCACCTGGAAACCCCGCACTTCGAAGTCCAGCGCCTGCGCGACGACAACCCGGAAGTCCTCACTGGTCTGTCCAGCTACGAGATGACCCCCACCGAAGTCGAGGAACACCACCCGGCCGCCTCCACCCGCACCCTGGTTCGCCAGGAAGCCGCCGTGAAGACCGTCGCCCCCGAGCGTCCGGCTCCCGCCCCGACCGCACCGGCCCCGATGGCACCGCCCACCGCCGCCGTTGCAGCCGCCGAACCGAGCCTGTTCAAGGGCCTGGTGAAGTCGCTGGTCAGCCTGTTCGCCGGCAAGGACGAGCCGAGCCCCGCGCCCGAGAAGGCCGCCGCCAGCGAGCGCCCCGCCCGTACCGGTGAGGAGCGTCGCAACGGTCGTCAGCAGAACCGCCGCCGCGAAGGCCGTGAAGGTCGTCGTGACGACGAGCGCAAGCCTCGCGAAGAGCGCCAGCCGCGTGAAGAACGCCAGGCTCGCGAAGACCGTCAACCGCGTGAAGAGCGCCAGCCCCGCGAAGGCCGTGAGCCACGCGAAGAGCGCCAACCTCGTGCAGAGCGCGCCCCGCGCGAAGAGCGCCAGCCCCGTGAGGAGCGTCAGCCTCGCGAAGAGCGCCAACCGCGTGAAGAACGCCAGGCCCGCGAGGAACGCCAACCCCGCGAAGAGCGTCAGCCCCGTGAGGAGCGCCAGCCCCGCGAAGCCCGTGAGCCGCGTGAAGGCCAGGAGAACCGCCGCGAGCGTGGTGAGCGTCCGCCCCGTGAAGAGCGCCAACCGCGCCCCGAGCAGGCTGCCGCCGCCCCGAGCGAAGAAGAACTGCTGAACGACAGCGAAGAGCTGCTGGACGACGGCCAGGAAGGCGCGGACGGCGAACGCCCCCGTCGTCGCTCCCGCGGCCAACGCCGCCGCAGCAACCGCCGCGAGCGTCAGCGTGAAGTGAATGGCGACGAGTCGCTGGACGGTAATGAAGAAGCAGAAGGCGATGCCGAGCAGGCCAACGAGCCCTCCGAAGCCGCCGTGGTTGCAGCGGTCGCCGCCGGCTCCGTAATCGCCGTCGAAGCCGCCAGCCAGGCAGCAGAGGCAGCCGAGGTCGAGCCGCAAGCGAACGCCGTCAGCGAAACCACCGAGCAGCAGGCCAGCCTGGAGCTGATCCAGCCGCAAGACGCGCCGCAAGCGAACGAACCGGCCACTGCCGTGACCGAGCAGAGCGAAAGCGCCGAAGTGGCCAGCGAGCCTCAGGCCCAGCCGGCTGAAGTCGCCGAAGCTGCCGTCGAGCCCCAGGCCGAAGCCGCCGAGTCTCAGCCGGAACCCGTGGCAGAGGTCGTAGCCGAGCCCGCTCCGAGCGTCGAAGCTGCCCCCGCTGCCAGCGTGAGCAGCACCGGCCGCGCGCCCAACGATCCTCGCGAGGTTCGTCGTCGCCAGCAGGAGGCCGAGCGCCTGGCTCGTGAAGCCGCTGCCGCCGCCCCGGTCGAAGCCGAGGCTGCACCTGCGGTGGTCGAGGAGCCGGTCGTGGCCGAAGCCCCTGCCGAGGCACAAGCTCAGCCGACCGAAGAGGCCGCACCGGCCGCCGAAGCTGAAGCCGTCCAGGCCGAGGCCCAGGCAGAAGAAGCCGCAACCGTCGAAGCCGAGCAACCTGCTGCAGAACAGCAGGCCAGCGAGGAAGAGAAGGACAAGCCGACCGTCTGAGGCCTGCTTGCTCCATGAAAAAGGGACGCCAATGGCGTCCCTTTTTTCATGCCTCGTTCACAGCACTGAGCCCTCTCAGACTGGGCAGCTCGTTAACCGCCCTCTCCCTTCGCCGCTGCGAACAGCTTCAGGCCGGCTCCAGCAGCACCTGCCTCACCGCTTCCGGCTGCGCCACCCCAGGCTCCAACAAGGCCTCCATGCGCTCACGGGTCAGTTCCATGAGCATCCCGAGACGTGCCACGTCGTACTGGCTGGCATCGATCGGCTCCCCCACATGCACGGAAACCGGCAGCCCCAGGTTGAAACGCCAGGAGCGCGCAGGCAGCACCCGATGAATGCCACGAATGGCCACCGGCACGATCACCGCATCGGTATCCAGGGCCAGGTGGAAGCAGCCCTTCTTGAATGGCTGCAACCGGCCATCCGGGGAACGCGTTCCCTCCGGCGCGGCCCACAGCACAATGCCGCTTTCCATCATGGCGCGCGCCTTGGCCAGGTCCTCCAGCGCCTGTCGCCGGTTGTGCCGGTCAATGAACGGGAATTCCGCCGCCTTCATCGCCGCGCCCAGGAAAGGCACGCGGGAGAGTTCCTGCTTGGCCAGCATGCGGATGGAGCCCGGCAGCGCCACGAAAGAGGCCGGGATGTCGTAGTGGCTGGAGTGATTGCAGAGGATCAGGTAGCGCCGGCCATCATTGAAATCCGGCCACTGCCCATGGACCGACAGGCGAACCCGCACCAGGCGCAGCAGCCCGCGTGACCAGGCCCGCGTGAAACCGTCCACACGCTGGCGGTCCAGGCGCCGCCAGAGCGCCAGCCACAGGACAAGGCAGCAGAAATACAGCGTCCAGAGCACCGAACCGACCACCACGCCGACGCGGCGTGCCAGGGTGGCGCTCTGGGCGAATGAATGCAGGTTTGGCATCGTGGCCCTCCCATCTCGTGTTCATCCGCGCGACGCAACGCGCGATCGTTCCTTATGATGCGCATCGTCATTGATTCGACACAGGAGACCGTCATGCCCCTCGCGCAACTGATCCGCCCTGATGAACTGGCGCCTCGACTGGGAGAGCCCGGCCTGGTGATCCTCGATTGCCGCTTCGCCCTGGATGATCCGTCCTACGGCCAGCGCAGCCATGCCGAAGGGCATATCCCGGACGCCCATTTCGCCGACCTCGAGCGTGACCTCTCCGCCCCCGTGCAACCGGGCATCACCGGACGCCACCCGCTGCCGGAGCCGGATCGACTGGTCGCCGCCCTGCGCCGCTGGGGCGTGGATAACGCCAGCATGATCGTGCTGTATGACGATGGCCCCGGTGCCTTCGCCGCCCGCGCCTGGTGGCTGCTCGCCTGGCTGGGCAAGCGCGATGGCGTCTACCTGCTCGACGGCGGCCTGAAGGCCTGGCGCGAAGCCGGCCTGCCCCTGGATGCGGAACAGCCCACCGAGCGCACCGGCAGTTTCACCGGCACCCCCGACTCCAGCCTGGTGCTGGATGCCCGTCAGCTCCAGGCCCGCCTCGACTCCCACGCACTCACCCTGCTGGACGCCCGTGCCCTGCCGCGCTTCAAGGGCGAGGTGGAGCCCATCGACCCCGTCGCCGGGCACATCCCCGGAGCCCAGTGCGCCGCCTTACCGACAACCTCGGTGCCGACGGCCGCTTCCTGCCTGCCCAGGCCCTGCGCCAGCGCTTCCAGGCCTTCCTCACCGACCGCCCTGCAGACAGCCTCGTGGCCTACTGCGGCTCCGGCGTCACCGCCTGCCACAACCTGTTCGCCCTGAGCCTGGCCGGCTACCCGCTCGCACCGCTCTACGCAGGCTCCTGGAGCGAATGGATAACCGACCCCAGTCGCCCCGTGGCCACCGGCCTGTGATCCCGGCCGCCCGTCATACCGGGCGGCCTACTCCGCAGCCTGTTAATGACTGCCTGGCATATGGCGCCTGGCGCAAGACGCCAAACAGTTTAAAAACAGGTCTTTACAGCATCTTTATCCCACTACACTTCAAATCGAGCGGCTAACCCCGCTCCCGGCGGGGTCCTTTCCCAGAACGAGAAGCTGCCACACGCCCCCGACCCCGCCGGCACCTTCCGCGAGGGCATCATGGGCATAGCCGCACACGATCTCTGCCAACACGTCATCCGCCCCACCCTGGCCTACCTGCAGCGCCCCTCCCCCACGGCCGAAGTGCTCCTGCTCGGTGCCGCCGCGTGCCAGTCCGACCTTGGCACGGCCCTGGGGGATCGCGCCGGCTACGGCCTCTACCACATCAGCGAAGCCCACCACCGCCAGCTCTGGGACCAGCACCTGGCCCGCGATCCGGACCTGGCCAGCCTGGTGCGGGGCCTGGCCAGCCAGCATGCCTTCCTAGGCGCTCCCCACCTGGAGCTCGCGGTGAACCTGCGCTACGCCACCGCCATCGCCTGGCTGCTGGTGGAAAGCGAAGTCCTCGTGATGCCCTCTGCGGATGACTGGCCGGGCATGGCGGATGTCTGGCGACGCGTATTCAACCCGCAGGGAAATCCCAGCGATTACCTCGCTGCCTGGAATCGCTGCGTAGGACTTCATCAGCAGGCTGCCTAGGATAAATCGATCACTGACCAATCAGTCAGGAACGAGCGTCCAAGGCTTTTTGCACGAAGCGTGAAATTAGCGGCAATTTGCCACACGAAAGCCTCTAGAACGCCGATTTAGCGGGAACTCAACGTAGCTGGAAAGGGTCTGGAAATCCTGCTAGTTTCCGCCCCCTGCCTTACCAGACCCAGGAGTCAACCGTGATCACAAGAATCATAAAGACCAGCCTCGCTCTCGCTGTTGCCGGCGCATCCACCTACAGCCTCGCCGGCGGTTTCGCCATCAACGAACAGAGCGTGAGCGGTATGGGTACTGCCTTCGCCGGCCGCTCCTCCTCGGCCGACGATGCCTCCACCGTCTTCGGCAACCCCGCCGGCATGTCGCGCCTCAAGCGCGAACA
This sequence comes from Metapseudomonas otitidis, assembly GCF_900111835.1. Taxonomy (GTDB): domain Bacteria; phylum Pseudomonadota; class Gammaproteobacteria; order Pseudomonadales; family Pseudomonadaceae; genus Metapseudomonas; species Metapseudomonas otitidis. The sequence continues at coordinate 59,762 of NZ_FOJP01000008.1, read as the reverse complement.
GGTCAGCGGCGGTGTCGCCCTGCTGGACGCCAAGACCGACATCGACCATGGCCGCGGCTCCTTCTCGGGCAGCAATGACGGCGACATGGTCCCGTTCATCGGCGTGCCCATGGGCTACTACGTCAAACCCATCGACGACAAATGGACCTTCGGCCTCGGCATGTACGTGCCCTTCGGCCTGGTGACCGACTATGAGAAGGGCTTCCAGGGCCGCTACTACGGCACCCGCAGCGAAGTCCGCGTGGTCACCCTGCAGCCAACCGTCAGCTACAAGGTCAACGACCAGCTCTCCGTCGGCTTCGGCCCCACCATCAACCGCATCGACGGCGAGCTGACCTCTGCCCTGCGCAACCCCTTCCCCGGTGGCAGCGATGGCAAGGTCAAGGTCAAGGGCGACGACACCGCCCTGGGCTTCAACGCTGGCGTTCTGTTCGAAGTCGATCCCAGCACCCGCCTGGGCCTGACCTACCACTCCAAGGTCAAGTACAAGCTGCGTGGCGACACCACCGTCTCCACCAATGGCCTACTGGCCGGCTCGTCCGGCAAGTACGACGCCTCCCTTGACCTGGAGACCCCCGAATCGGTCGACTTCTCCATCACCCATGACCTGAACGCCGACTGGACCCTCTACGCCGGCACCACCTGGACCCGCTGGAGCCGCCTGGAAGAAATCAAGGTGGAGAACGACGGCGTGCGCGGCCCGCTGGCCGGAGTACTCGGCACCATTACCGAAGAACAGAACTGGCGCGACACCTGGTCCTACGCCGTCGGCGCAGCCTACAAGCTGAACCGCGAGTGGACCCTGCGTGCCGGCCTGGCCTACGACCAGAGCCCGACCCGCAACGAGTACCGCTCCCCGCGTATCCCCACCGATGACCGCAAGATCCTCAGCCTCGGTGCCGCCTGGAGCCCCAACGACGACTGGACCGTGGACCTCGCCTACTCCTACCTGAAGGAAGACGACGCCACCATCAACCAGAGCAACAGCACCAAGGGCAGCTACTCCTCCACCTACAAGAACAGCGCCCACGGCCTGGGCGCCCAGGTCACCTACCGCTTCTGACCTGAACCCCGGCGGCCGTCGCTGCCGGGGTACACCCCAAAACGAAAACGCCGCGATCCCCTCTCGGGTATCGCGGCGTTTTCATGTGCGCCCGGGGTGACGCATCACCCCGGGCAGCAGCCACCGTCAGGACTTCGGCGGCTCTTCGCGGTTCAGGTCCATCACCGTCGCAGCAGGTTCCACCGGCTTGCTCGGCTGCACCACCGGTGCCACCTCCGGCTGGACCGGCTCGGCCGCCTGCGGCGCTTCCTTCTTCTTGCCGCGGACACGGGCAATGACCCAGCCACCGATGGCGATCGGCACCCAGAAGAACTTCTTCAGCAGCACCAGCAGGATGGCCAGCAGGCCGGTCTTGGCGGCGACCTTGCCCGCGATCAGCGCGCCCAGGCCGTAGGCCGCGACCTTGTCCAGGTCCGGGTTGAAGTCGGCGTAGCGGTTGCCCGGGTTGAACTCGGTCATCGCCAGCACCGCCGGCAGGTTCTGCTCGATGGTCGGCAGTTGGTCCATGTTGGCGATGAAGTTCAGCACCAGCACGCCCTTACGGCCCAGCACGCGAATGTTGTAGTTCAGGGTGTGGGTTTCGGAATCGCCGAACTTCAGCTCCTTGGCCCAGTGCAGCTTGCGGCCATTGGCGTCATAGCGCGGCTGGGAGGCCCAGCCGATCAGTTGCACCGGCTCGTAGCCGTTCTCGGCGCGCCATTTGTTGTCTTCCTTGGTGTCGTCCTTCATGCCCTGCAGCATCTCGTTGTAGTCGATGTCGCTGGCATCCTCGTCGGACACGTAGCCGCTCTCCTCGTACTCGATGGTCACGGCCCAGGACTCATCGGCCAGCGGAGAAATGCCCTTGGGCAGGATCATGCCCAGCGGTTCCTCGGCATCCGGCGGGTTGCCCCAGGCCTCCACCAGCACGCGCTCGGCGTCCTTGCCGTCCAGGTAGACGAACTGCTCGGGTACATCCAGGGTGGCCAGGTTGTCACCGATCACCACCTTGCCCTGCTTGAAGTTCAGGCTGTTGAGGAACTCTTCCTCGCTGATGCCCTGCTCTTCGTCGGCCGAGACGTCCTCGTCCGTGGCCTGTTCGGCCTGGGCAGCGTTCTCTTCAACGGGGGCAGCCGGCTTGGCGGCAAAGGCGGTGGGAATGGCGGCGGCCAGCAGTCCGGCCAGGATCAGGTCCTTGATCGACATGGGTGTCTCCAGGAGAGGGGGTGAAAAACAGGCCGCGAACCCTATCACAGGAGCGCCACGCAAACCGGAACCAGCCGAAAGATTCTGAAACACACTCCCGGCTGATCAGCCTTTTCGCCCCCTCGCCGGGTCAGGGCTTGCTGTCCAGCGCCTGGCGGATCGCCTTCTGCAGGTCCTCGTCATCCGGGCTGGTAAGGCTGGAGAAATGCGCCACCACCTTGCCCTGGCGATCCACCACGTACTTGTAGAAGTTCCAGCGTGGCGCCTGCCCGGACTGCTCGATCAGCTCGCGGTAGAGCGGCGTCGCCTCGTCACCGGTCACATGCTGCGGCTCGGTCATGGTGAAGGTCACGCCGTAGTTCACGTAGCAGACCTTCGCGGTCTCCTCCGTATTGGCCGCCTCCTGCTTGAAGTCATCCGAAGGCACGCCCAGCACCTCGAAGCCCTCGGCCTTGTAGCGCTGGTACAGCGCTTCCAGCCCCTTGAATTGCGGGGTGAAACCGCAGTGGCTGGCGGTGTTGACGATCAGCAGCGGCTTGCCGGCGAAGCGCTCGCACAGATCCACCGTCGCCTTGGCCCGCAACTGCGGCAGGCTGTGCTGCAACAGCGGTGGGCACTCCGCTGCCACGGCGGGCAAGGTGAACAGGGCGAGCAGGGGCACGGCGAACAGGCGTTTCATGGCAGGCATCCTCGGGCACGCGGCGGGTCAAGCGGTGGAGCAAGGCTAGCGCCGGGCCCGCCGGCCGGCAATCAGCACAGGCTCATGTTCAGTTGCAGCAGCGCCAGGCCACCGCGCTGCCAACCCCACCAGGCCAATGCGGTCAGGCCCAGCACCAGGGCCGCCACGGCGACCAGCGCCAGGCGCGCCCTCACACCGCCACCTGCAGGCGCGCCACCGGCTGCTCGCGGATCGGCCAGTTCAGCGCGGCCGCCATCAGGCTGAGCAGGATGGAGATCTGCCACACCACCTCGTAGCTTCCCGTGTGGTCGTACAGGTAGCCACCCAGCCAGCCGCCGAGGAAGGCCCCGAGCTGGTGGAAGAGGAACACGATGCCGCCCAGCATCGACAGGTTGCGCACCCCGAACAGGGTCGCCACCGTGCCGTTGGTCAGCGGCACCGTCGACAGCCACAACAGCCCCATCGCCATGCCGAAGGCATAGGCGCTCCACACCGACAGCGGCATATAGAGGAAGGCCAGGATCACCACTGCCCGCAGCAGGTACAGCACGGTCAGCAGCCGAGGCTTGGCCAGGCGTCCGCCCAGCCAGCCGGCGATGTAGGTGCCGAACACATTGAACAGCCCCACCAGCGCCAGCACCGTCGTGCCCACGGTCGCCGGCAGGTGCTGGTCCACCAGGTAGGCCGGCAGGTGCACGCCGATGAACACCACCTGGAACCCGCAGACGAAGAAGCCCAGCGACAACAGCCAGAACCCCCGGTGCGCCGCCGCCTCGCGCAGCGCCTCGGCCAGGCTCTGCTCCGGCCCCTTGCTGGGCAACGGACGGTCCTTGAGCATCCCCGCCAGCGGCACGATCAACGCCACCAGCAGCCCCAGCGCCAGCAGCGCCGACGACCAGCCCAGCCAACTGATCAACCCCTGGGACCCCGGCAGCATGGCGAACTGGCCGAACGAACCGGCTGCCGCCGCAATGCCCATGGCCATGCTGCGCTGCTCCATCGGCACCGCCCGCCCGACCACCCCGAGGATCACTGAGAACGACGTCCCCGACAGCCCGATGCCGATCAGCAGCCCCGCACTGGCCGAGAGCTGCAGCGGCGTATGGGACAGGCTCATCAGCACCAGCCCCAGCGCATAGAGCACACCGCCCACCACCACAGCCCGCGTCGCACCGAAGCGGTCGGCCAGGGCCCCGGTGAAGGGTTGCGACAGCCCCCAGATCAGGTTCTGCAGCGCGATAGCAAAGGCGAACACCTCCCGCCCCCAGCCGAACTCCCCGCTCATCGGGGCCAGGAACAAGCCAAAACCGTGGCGGATGCCCAGTGACAGCGCCAGGATCAGCGACGCCCCCAGCAACACCCAGCCACTCGTGCGCCACATCGAATTCATTGCATGTCCTCTACGGGCAGGCACCCGCGTTATCGCGAAACAGTCAGTCCAGGGATTCCACGTCACCCAGCAGGGCCATCAGCGCATCGCGCTGCCCCGCGCCCAGGCGCTCAACCATCCGTCGCTGCACCGACTCCCAGGCAGGCAGCGCCAAGGCGACACAGGCCTGGCCCTCAGCGGTCAGGAACGCCACGCGGTTGCGCTGGTCCTCGCCTTCGCCCAGCCCGACCAGGCCCTTGCCCTCCAGCACCCTCAGGTTGCGTCCCAGGGTGCTGCGGTCCAGCGCAAGCGCCTCCGCCAGGTCGGTGATGCTCGGCCGATCCAGCCGCTGCAGGTTCCTCAGCAGCGAATACTGGGCGACGTTGATCCCGGCGAATTCGAGCGCCTCGTCATAGATACGGGTCAGGTTGCGGCTGGCGCGGCGCAGCCGCGTGCACAGGCAGGGGGAGGTCGACATGGATGCGTGTATATACCCGCATCAAGAAAAGCGTCAACGAAAACCACAACCGCCGGCCGGTATTGTCCGAACTGCCAGACGCCCCCGTTCCCGCTGCCAAGGCCGACATGACCGGTGCGCCGTATAACTCGGCGCGACTGCCACCTGCCTGCCGAGGTTCCGATGCCCAGCTACAAGGCGCCCCTGCGCGACACCCGTTTCCTGCTCAACGAAGTCTTCGACTTCCCCGCCCACTACCGCAGCCTCGCCAACGGCCAGGACGCCACCCCCGACATGGTCGACGCCATCCTCGGCGAGTGCGCGAAGCTCTGCGAGGAAGTCATCGCCCCGCTCTACCACAGCGGCGACGAGGAAGGCTGCCACCTGGAGAACGGCGAAGTGCGCACGCCCAAGGGCTACAAGGAGGCCTACGACGCCTACGTCGCCGGCGGCTGGCAAGGCCTCTCGCATCCGGTCGAGTACGGCGGCCAGGGCCTGCCCATGAGCCTCGGCGCCCTCAAGCAGGAGATGCTCGGCACCGCCAACTGGCCCTTCTCCATGTACCCCGGCCTCTCCCTCGGCGCCATGAATACCCTCATGCAGCACGGCACCGAGGAACAGAAACGCACCTACCTCACCCCGCTCACCGAAGGCCGCTGGGCCGGCACCATGTGCCTCACCGAACCCCAGTGCGGCACCGACCTGGGCCAGGTGAAGACCCGCGCCGACGCCAACGCCGACGGCAGCTACGCCCTCACCGGCACCAAGATCTTCATCTCCTCCGGGGACCACGACCTCACCGAGAACATCATCCACATCGTCCTCGCCCGCCTGCCCGACGCGCCCAAGGGCACCCGTGGCATCTCCCTGTTCATCGTGCCCAAGTTCCTCCCCGGCGCCGACGGCGGCCTCGGCCCGCGCAATGGCGTCAGCTGCGGCGCGCTGGAGAAGAAGATGGGGATCAAGGCCTCGGCCACCTGCGTGATGAATTTCGACGGCGCCACCGGCTACCTCATCGGCCCGCCGAACAAGGGCCTGGAATGCATGTTCACCTTCATGAACAGCGCCCGCATCGGCACCGCCATCCAGGGCGTCGCCACCGCCGAACTGGCCTACCAGGGCGCCCTCGCCTACGCCCGCGAACGCCGCTCCATGCGCGCCCTCTCCGGCACCAAGGAGCCCGGCGAGGTGGCCGACGTGCTGATGCACCACGGTGACGTGCGGCGCATGCTGCTGACCCAGAAGGCCATCGCCGAAGGCGGCCGCGCGCTGGTCTACCTCGCCACCCAGTACGCCGACCGCATGATCGAAGGCATCCTGCAGAACGACACCGGCAAGTACGAACACTGGGACGACAAGCTCGGCTTCCTCACCCCCATCCTCAAGGGCTGCCTCACCGAACTGGGCCTGGAGAGCGCCAACCTCGGCATGCAGGTATTCGGCGGCCACGGCTACATCCGCGAGCACGGCATGGAGCAGATCGTCCGCGACGCCCGCATCGCCACCCTCTACGAAGGCACCACCGGCATCCAGGCCCTCGACCTGCTCGGCCGCAAGGTGCTGCTGATGACCCAGGGCAAGGCCGTGCGCGACTTCACCGGGCAGATGGCCCGCTTCGCCGTGGACCTGATCAAGCAGGAGCCCGCCATGCGCGGCCGCGCCCTCACCCTGCTCAAGCTCGCCGGGCAGTGGAACGTCCTGACCCTGCGCATCGCCCTGCGCGCCCGCAAGGACCGCGACCTGGTGGGCACCGCCAGCCACGACTTCCTCATGTACGCCGGCTACGCCGCCCTCGCCTACGCCTGGGCCCTGCAGGAAGCCGCCGCCCGCCGCCACCTGCGTGAAGGCGGCAGCGAGTCCGAGGACTTCTACCGCGCCAAGCTGGCCACCAGCGACTTCTACTTCGACCGCCTGCTGCCCCGCGCCAAGGGCCACGCCGCCGCCATGACCAAGCCCACCGGCTCGGTGATGGGCCTGCCGGGGGAGCACTTCGTCTTCGAATGAGGCACCGGGTGGGGCATCGCCCCAGGCGCTCCCGACGGGAGGCCTGGGGCAGACGACGCCAGGCCTTCAGCTATCCATGAAATGTCGCCGTCATACAGCTGATGTTTCTTACAGCGGACGAAACGGACGAAGCCTTAGCCGGTCCGCCAACGGGTGGTAGCGTCGCGCCGCCCTGAGCCCCCATCAAGGACATGCCAATGACCCCATCTGCCCGCATCACCGGAACGCTGCTCACCCTCCTCGCCGCCACCCAGGCCCAGGCCGCCCCCGATCCCCGGCCCGACGCCTACAACCTGCTCACCCACAACGCCTTCTTCCTCACGCCGCTGCCGTTCAAGTTCAGCTGGAGCAATCAGGATCGCGCCCGGCTGATGACCCGCGCCGACTACCTGGAAGAGCGCGACCTGATCATCTTCAACGAACTGTTCGACAACGCCGCCTCCGACATCCTGCTGAACGGTCTGAGGGGCCGCTACCCGCACCAGACGCCCGTGCTCGGCCGCTCCACCGCCGGCTGGGACGCCACCACCGGCAACCCCGCCGCCAACCTCGACGACGGCGGCGTCGCCATCGTCAGCCGCTGGCCCATCGCACGCCGGGTGCAATACCTCTACCGCGATGCCTGTGGCGCCGACCGGCTGGCCAACAAGGGCTTCGTCTACGTCAAGGTGCTGCGCGGCGAGCGCCCCTTTCACGTCATCGCCACCCACACCCAGGCCGCCGACAGCGCCTGCCCGGATGGAGGCCGTGCCGTGCGGGAAAGCCAGTTCAGGGAAATGCGCGCCTTCATCGACCGCGAGAACATCCCCGCCAACGAAGTGCTGTTCATCGGCGGCGACCTCAACGTCATCCGCGGCAGCAACGAATACCCGCACATGCTGGCCCAGCTGGACCTGCGCGAGCCCGACAGCTACGCCGGTGCCTCCGCCACCTTCGACACCCGGCGCAATGGCGTCACCGGCTACCAGTATCCCTACAAGGACAACGGCCCCGGCAAGGCGCCGAGCAACCCGCCGGAGTACCTCGACTACATCCTGGTCTCCAACCGCCACGGCCAGGTGTCCTACTGGCACAACCAGGCGCTGGACATCCCCTCCCCGCGCTGGAGTGCCAGCGACGGCGTCAACACCTGGTACTACCAGGACTACTCCGACCACTACCCGGTGGCCGCCTTCACCTACGCCGACCCGCTGCGCACGCCGCAGCAGGCCTACAAGCCCACCGACAACCGCTACGCCCGCGTGGTGCTGCGCAGCCTGGACAACGGCAATGCCTTGCGCACCGGGGCAAAGGCCACCAACTGGGTCACCGTCACCGGCAACGGCCGCGACGACGCCAGCACCTTCAGCCTCAATGCCTGGGACCACTTCGCCAGCTTCTGCGTACGCAACGGCGACTACGTCACCCTGGAATCCCGCGCCTACCCCGGCTACTTCCTCACCTGGTACGAACACGGTGCCGGCAAATGGGGCTACTACCCCGCCGCCGGCAAGCCCTCGCGGCACCTGCGCGTGCAGATCGACAACGACCAGGGGCAGTGCCTGAAGGACGGCGACCAGGTGGCCTTCATCGACTACAGCGGGCAACGCCCCCTGCCCGGCCACGACTACTACCTGAAGATCTGGCCCGACGGCGCCTGGAAGGACCACCTGTTCCTCTGGGGCAACGCCCAGGACGGCAGCCGCTTCCGTGTGGAAGTAGCCCCCACCGCTGTCCACGAGGACTGGCGCAGCAAGCTGCGTTTCTGAGCCGGGTCGCACCGGGGCCGCGCGGCCCCGGTGCTCAGGCCAGCAGTACCACCGCCACCAGCACCCCCACCTCCACCAGCTCCACCAGCGCCCCGGCGGTGTCCCCGGTGGTGCCGCCCAGCCGGCGCATCAGGCCGCGCCGCCACACGGCGAACACGGCCAGGGCCGCCGCCAGCGACACCAGCGCCACCCAGCCGAACACCAGGCCCAGCAGCGCGTGGGCGCCCAGCACCCAGGGCAGCGCCTGGCGCGGCAGGTGCTCGGCCAGAGCCTGGCCCAGGCCGCCCGGGCGCACGTAGGGGGTGGTCATGAACAGCAGCGGCAGCAGGCCACGCGCCAGCCAGGGCGCCAGCAGCAGCGAGGCGATGGGGCCCTGCTCCAGCAGCGCCACCAGCGCGGCGAACTTCAGCAGCAACACCAGCACCAGCACCACCACCGCGATGGGGCCGCTGCGCGGGTCCTTCATGATCGCCAGGGTGCGCTCGCGGTCGCAGTAGCCACCGACCCAGGCGTCCGCCGTATCGGCCAGGCCATCCAGGTGCAGGCCACCGCTCAGGGCCACCCAGGCGGCCAGCAGCAGCGCCGCCTTGAGCAGCAGCGCGGTATCCCCCAGCAGCCACTCCAGGCCAAGCAACAACAGGCCGAGCAGCGCGCCCACCAGCGGGTAGAACAGCAGCGAGCGACCGATCTGCTGCGGCTCGGGCATGCCCGGCAGGCGCACCGGCAGGCGGGTGAGGAACTGCAGGGCGATCAGCAACGGCGTCATGGCAGCACGATCCGTTGCAGCGAGGCGTGGGGCACCTCGACGCTCATCAGTTGCTGCCGAGGCAGGCCCCGGGCCTGCGCCAGCAACAGGCGGATCACCCCGCCATGGCTGACCACCAGCACCGGCCCATCGCCGCCCTCCAGCAGCCGCTGGCGGGCGGCCAGCACCCGTGCCTCGAAGGCCTCCAGCGGCTCACCGTTGGGCGGGGTGAAGGCATAGGGATCGTTCCAGAAGGCACCGAGCCCGTCGGCGTCGGTTTCCATCAGCTCGGCCGCGCTGCGCCCTTCCCAGTCACCGAAGTGCAGCTCGCGCAGGTCCTCGTCGAAGGCCAGGGGCAGCGCCAGCCGCTCCGCCAGCTCACGGGCGAAGGCGGCGCAGCGCTGCAGCGGCGAGCTGACGATCCGCGTCCAGGGCCCGGCGCCTTCCACGGCTGCGCGCATCTGCGTCCAGCCGGTGGCGGTCAGGGCATCGTCGAGGCTGCCGCGAAAGCCACCCCCGCGCTCCGTCTCGCCATGGCGCAGCAGGTCGATGACCCGGCTCATGCCGGGCGGTCCGAGACGGCCGCCTCGGCAAAGGTGGCCATGCCGCCGTGCAGGTCGCAGGCCAGGCGCAGCAGCGGCAAGGCCACCGCCGCACCACTGCCCTCGCCCAGGCGCAGGCCCAGGTCCAGCAGCGGCTCGGCGCCCAACGCCTCCAGCACCGCCAGGTGGCCCGGCTCGGCGGAGCGGTGGGCGAACAGCAACCAGGGGCGGCATGTGGGGTTGAGGCGCACGGCACAGAGCGCGGCAACGCTGCAGATGAAGCCGTCCACCAGCACCGGGATGCCGCGCTGGGCACAGGCCAGGTAGGCGCCCGCCAGGGCCGCCAGTTCGAAGCCGCCCAGGCGCCGCAGGGCTTCCAGCGGGGCTTCGCAGTGAGTTCGATGCAGCGCCAGGGCCTGGTCGATCACCTGGGCCTTGCGCTGCACGCCCGCCGCGTCCAGGCCGGTGCCGGGACCCGCCAGGGTGGTGGCGGAGGTGCCGGTCAGGCCGGCGGCCAGGGCACTGGCGGTGGTGGTGTTGCCGATGCCCATCTCGCCGCCCAGGTACAGGTCGGCACCTTCGGCACGGGCACGTTCGGCACTGTCGCGACCGGCCGCCAGGGCGGCGTGGCACTGGGCCTCGCTCATCGCCGGGCCCTGGGCGAAGTTCGCCGTGCCCGGCCCGAGGTTCAGGTGCAGCACACCGGGCAGCGGCTCGATGGACACGGCGGTGCCCAGGTCCACCAGCTCCAGCGGTGCGCCCTGGGTGCGGGCCAGCACGCTGATGGCGGCGCCGCCGCGCACGAAGTTGCGCAGCATCTCGCCGGTCACCGCCTGGGGATAGGCCGACACGCCCTCGGCCACCACGCCGTGGTCACCAGCGAACACGGTGAACCAGGGCCGCTCGATGCGCGGACGCTCGCGACCCTGCAGGGCGGCCAGGGTCACGGCCACGTCCTCCAGGCGGCCCAGGGCGCCACGGGGCTTGGTCAACTGGTCCTGCCGGGTGAGGGCCAGGTCGCGGGCGGAGGCGTCTTCGGGTTGGCAGGCGGCCAGCCACCAGGCGTCGGTGTTCATCAGGAAGCTCCCTTCAACAGCATGGGCAGGCCGGCGACGGTGAAGGTCACGCGGGTGCAACGCTCGGCCAGGGCCTGGTGCAGCCAGCCCGCCTCGTCCACGTAGCGCCGGGTCAGTTCACCCAGGGGCACCACCCCCAGGCCGGTTTCATTGCTCACCAGCAGCACGCGGCCGGGCAGCTCGGCGATGCAGGCCAGCAGCGCATCGCGCTCGGCGGCCAGGCGCGCCTCGTCCTCCAGCATCAGCAGGTTGGTGAGCCAGAGGGTCAGGCAGTCCACCAGCAGGCAGGTGCCGGCACTGGCGTGCTCGCGCAGCACGCGGGCCAGTTCCACGGGCTCCTCCACCAGGCCCCAGTGGTCGGGCCGGCGGGCGCGGTGATGGGCGACGCGGGCGCTCATCTCGCCATCCAGCGGCTGGCTGGTGGCGATGTACACCACCGCCAGGCCGGAGTCGGCCGCCTGTCGTTCGGCCAGGCGGCTCTTGCCCGAACGGGCGCCGCCGAGGATCAGTTCAGCCATGGGCAGGCTCCAGGCCGCAGAGGCGGCGCAGCAGGTCGGTGTCCAGGTGGCGCTCGACCTGATCGGCCAGGCGCTCGATGTCGCGCTCGCGCAGGGCCGGGTAGTCCACGGCCTGCACCTGCTCCAGGCCGGCCCAGCGCAGCAGCGCCTCGCGGGCCTCGGCGCCTTCGAACAGGCCGTGCAGGTAGGTGCCGAGCACCTGGCCGTCCGGGCTCAGGGCACCGTCACAGCGGCCATCCTCCAGCTGGGCGACGGGTCGCTCCAGGGCCGGGCCCTGGCTGACTCCGGCGTGGATCTCGTAGCCGCTCACCGGCACGTCGCCCAGGCTCAGGCGGCCGCGCACGTTGCGCAGTTGCTTCTCCGGCTCCAGCACGGTGTCCAGCTCCAGCAGGCCGAGGCCCTCGCTCTCCCCCGCCGGGCCTTCCAGGGCATGGGGATCGGCGATGCGCCGGCCGAGCATCTGGTAGCCGCCGCAGATGCCCAGCACCTTGCCGCCGTAGCGCAGGTGACGGGCCAGGGCGCGGTCCCAGCCGTGCTCGCGCAGCCGCGCCAGGTCGGCGCGCACGCTCTTGGAGCCGGGGAGGATGACCAGGTCCGCCGGTGGCAGCGGCTGCCCCGGTGCGACGAAGGTGAGCTGCACCTGCGGGTGCAGGCGCAGGGGGTCGAAATCGGTGTGGTTGCTGATGCGCGGCAGCACCGGCACCGCCACCCGCAGCACCTCGCCGGTCTTGTCGGCCTGGCGGCGGTCGATGGCGTCCTCGGCCTCCAGGTGGAAGTCGGTGAGGTACGGCAGCACCCCCAGCACCGGCTTGCCGGTGCGCTGCTCCAGCCAGTCGAGGCCGGGTTGCAGCAGGGCGATGTCGCCCCGGAAGCGGTTGATGACGAAGCCCTTCACCCGCGCCTGCTCGCTGTCCGAGAGCAGTTCCAGGGTGCCCACCAGGTGGGCGAAGACGCCGCCCCGGTCGATGTCGGCGATGAGGATCACCGGGCAGTCCACTGCCTCGGCGAAGCCCATGTTGGCGATGTCGTTGGCGCGCAGGTTGATCTCCGCCGGGGAGCCGGCGCCCTCCACCATCACCACCTGGTAGCCCGCCTGCAGGCGCTGGTGGGAGGCCAGCACCGCCTGCAGGGCGACCTTCTTGTAGTCGTGGTAGGCCACGGCGTTCATCGAGGTGACGGCGCGGCCGTGGATGATCACCTGGGCACCGGTGTCGCTGTTGGGCTTGAGCAGCACCGGGTTCATGTCGGTGTGCGGCGCCAGCCCGCAGGCCTGGGCCTGCACCGCCTGGGCGCGGCCGATCTCGCCGCCGTCGGCGGTCACCGCGCTGTTCAGCGCCATGTTCTGCGGCTTGAACGGCACCACCGCCACGCCCTGGCGCTTGAGCCAGCGGCACAGCGCGGTCACCAGGGTGCTCTTGCCGGCGTCGGAGGTGGTGCCCTGCACCATGAGGGTGGTCATGCGAACTCCTGGTTGAAGCCGGCCAGCGTCTCGTCGAGGCGGCGCCAGCCGGCCTCGTCCGGCGGCAGGCCGAAGCGCAGGCTGGGCGGTGCGGTGAACAGCCGGGTGAGGATGCCCCGCGCCGCCAGGTATTCGTGCAGCACCTTGGCGTGGGGCATGGCCACCCACTGGAACAGCGCGCAGCCGCCGGTGGGCACCAGGCCGTGGCCGGCCAGCAGGGCCTCCAGGCGCTGCCCGTCGGCCAGCAGGCGCTCGCGTTGCCGGGCCTGGCCGGCGCGGTCTTCCAGCAGGCCCCGGGCCAGGGCGCGGGCCGGGCCGCTGACGGTCCAGGGGCCGAGCAGTTCGTCCAGCTCGCCCAGCAGCCGCCCCTCGGCCAGCACGAAGCCCAGGCGCAGGCCGGCCAGGCCGAAGAACTTGCCGAAGGAGCGCAGCACGATCAGCCCCGGCAGGTGGCTGGCAGTGGCCAGGCTCTGCTCCGGGGTGACGTCCATGAACGCCTCGTCCACCACCAGCCAGCCACCGCGCTCGGCCAGGCGGCCGTGCCAGTCCAGCAGCAGGTCCGGGGTGAAGCGTTGCCCGGTGGGGTTGTTGGGGTTGACCACCAGCAGCACGTCGAGGCGGTCCACGGCGCGGCGGGCGCCGGCTTCGCTGATCTCTTCGAGGCGGTGGCCTTCACGGCGCCAGGCGGCGGCATGCTCGGCGTAGCACGGCGAGATGATGCCCACCTGGCTGCGCTTGCGCAGGCGTGGCAGGGCCTGGATCGCCGCCTGGGAGCCGGCCACCGGCAGCAGCCCGCAGGCGCCGTAGTAGTCGCGGGCGGCGTCTTCCAGGCCGTCGTCCCGCTCGGGCAGGCGGGCCCAGGCCTGGGCGGGGATCGGCGGCAGGGTCAGGCCGTAGGGGGCGATGCCGGTGGAGAGGTCCAGCCAGTCGCCTTCGGGAATGCGATAGCGCTGCGCGGCAAGGCGCAGCCGTCCGCCATGTTCAAGCAAGGAGCCACCCTCCGACGATCAGTACGGCGACCCAGAGCATCACGCCCTGGCGCACCAGGTCCATGCCACGCTGGATGTCGGCGGCGCGGGCGGGCTCGCCCTGCCCCAGGTGCGGCCGCTCGTGCAGCTCGCCGTGGTAGATCGCCGGCCCGCCCAGTTGCACGCCCAGCGCGCCGGCACCGGCGGCCATCACCGGGCCGGCGTTGGGGCTGTCCCACAGCGGCGCCTGCTGGCGCCAGCACTGCAGGGCCAGCGCCGTCTTGCCGAGCACGGCGTAGGTCAGCGCCACCAGGCGCGCGGGGATGTAGTTGAGGAGGTCGTCGATGCGCGCCGCCGCCCAGCCGAAGCGTTCGAAGCGCGCGTTGCGGTAGCCCCACATGGCGTCGAGGGTGTTGGCCAGGCGGTAGAGCACCACCCCCGGCGCGCCGGCCACGGCGAACCAGAACAGTGCGGCGAACACCGCGTCGCTGCCGTTCTCCAGCACCGACTCGGTGGCGGCGCGGGCCACGGCGCTGTCGTCCAGCTCGCGGGTGTCGCGGCTGACCATGTAGCCGACCCGCTCCCGCGCGCGGGCCAGGTCGCCCTGCTCCAGCGCCTGGGCCACCGGCTCGGCGTGTTCGTTGAGGCTGCGCAGACCGACCGCGGCATACAGCGCCAGCACGCTGACCACCCAGCCCAGCCCGGGGAGATCGGCCAGCAGCCAGACCACCGCCGTCGGCGGCAGCACCGCCAGCAGCCAGGCGCTGACGCCGTGGCTGCGCCAGCCGCGTCCACCCGGATTGAAACGACGCTCCAGGCGCTCGGCCCAGCGGCCGAACAGCACCAGCGGGTGGCCGCGACGGGGCTCGCCGAACAGGGCGTCCAGCAGCAGTGCGACCAGTGTGGTCAGGCCCAGGCTCATTGCGTGTGTCCCCAATGGTTCTCGAACAGCAGATCACTCAGTGGGCGCGGTTGCGCCCAGCCTTCCAGCGCCAGCATCGGCGCCGGGTAGAAGGCTTCCACCGGGCCCAGGCAGAGCACCGCCAGGGGCTTGCTGCCGGGCGGCATGCCCAGCAGGTCGGCCAGGGCCTGGGGCTCGAACAGCGAGACCCAGCCCATGCCCAGTCCTTCGGCACGGGCGGCGAGCCAGAGATTCTGAATGGCGCAGGCCAGCGAAGCCATATCCATTTCCGGCAGGGTGCGTCGCCCGAAGACATGGGCTTCGCGCCCGTCCATCAGGCCGGCCACCAGCAGCTCGGCGCAGTCGAGGATGCCCTCCACCTTCAGCCGCATGAATTCGTCGGAACGCTCGCCCAGGGCCTCGGCGGTGCGCACCCGCTCCGCCTCCACCAGGCCATGGATGGCCTCGCGCAGCGCCCGGTCGCGGATGCGGATGAAACGCCAGGGCTGCATCAGGCCGACGCTGGGCGCCTGGTGGGCGGCCTCCAGCAGCCGCGCCAGCAGCTCGGGCGCCACCTCGCCACCGGCAAAGTGGCGCATGTCGCGGCGCTCGGCGATGACCCGGTAGATCGCCTCACGGTCCTCGGGGCGGTAGGCGTGGTCGCTCATGGGCGCAGCAGCTCCGCAGCCGCCCGGGGGTTGGACGGCAGGTAGAAGTGGATGTACGAGGCGGTCAGCCGGCCGATGCGGTACACCGCCTCGGCCACCGGCTTGTCGTTGGGGCACAGGCCGCGCACCAGCGGCGCCTCGGGGGACTCCAGCAGCGAGTGGTGGAAGGTGTGCCCGCGCAGGGTGCCTTCCGGCAGCGCGGCTTCCTGCAGGGCCAGGGCGGCCAGGCGCTTCTGCATCACCGCGCGGCCGGGCAGCAGGCCCAGCAGCTCGGCGGACTGGCCGGCGGCATCGGTGAGCGCCTCCAGCAGGTAGAGCATGCCGCCGCACTCGGCGAGGATCGGCTTGCCGGCCTGGTGGTGGGCGCGGATGGCGGCGGCCATGGCCGGGTTGCCGGCCAGCTGCGGCAGGTGCAGCTCCGGGTAGCCACCGGGCAGGTAGAGGCTGTCCACCGCTGGCAGCTCGGCGTCCACCAGGGGCGAGAAGAACACCAGCTCGGCACCCAGGCGCTGCAGCAGGTCGAGGTTGCCCTGGTAGAGGAAGGCGAAGGAGGTGTCACGGGCGACGCCGATGCGCACGCCCTCGAGCCAGGGCTCCAGGGGTTCGGCTGCCGGCGCGGCGAAGGCCACGGCGGGCGGCAACGCCACTTCGGCGCTGGCGGCCAGGGCGTCGGCGGCGGCGTCCAGGCGGGCGTCCAGGTCGGCCAGCTCCTCGGCCTGCACCAGCCCCAGGTGACGGCTGGGCAGCTCCACCTCGGCGCTGCGCGGCAGGGCGCCGTACCAGCGGATCCAGTCCGGCAGGCTGTCGCGGATCAGGTCGCTGTGGCGCTGGCTGCCGACACGGTTGCCGAGCACGCCGGCGAACGGCAGGTCCGGCTGGTAGGTGGCCAGGCCCACGGCCAGGGCGCCGAAGGTCTGGGCCATGGCGGCGCCGTTAATCACCCCCAGCACCGGCACGCCGAAGTGCCGCGCCAGGTCGGCGGCGGACGGCGAGCCGTCGAACAGCCCCATGACGCCCTCGATGAGGATCAGGTCCGCTTCCCCCGCCGCTTCCCACAGCAGGCGCCGGCTCTCGGCCTCGCCGATCATCCACAGGTCCAGCTGGTAGACCGGGTGGCCCGAGGCGCGGGCAAGGATCATCGGGTCGAGGAAATCCGGCCCGCACTTGAACACCCGCACGCGCCGGCCCTGGCGGGCGTGCAGGCGTGCCAGGGCGGCGGTGACGGTGGTCTTGCCCTGGCCGGAAGCGGGTGCGGCGATGAGCAGTGCGGGGCAGGTGCGGGTCATCAGAACTCCACGCCTTTCTGGGCCTTCACCCCGGCCTTGAAGGCGTGCTTGACCAGGCTCATCTCGGTGACGGTATCCGCCGCCTCGATCAGCGCCTCGGGCGCGCCCCGACCGGTGGCGACCACGTGCTGGTGCTCGGGGCGGGACTCGATGTCGCGCAGCACCTCGTCCAGCGCCAGGTAGCCGTGCTTGAGGGCGATGTTCAGTTCGTCGAGCACCACCAGGCCCACCTCGGGGTCGTCCAGCAGTTCACGGGCCACGGCCCAGGCGGCGCGGGCCTTGTCGATGTCGCGCTGGCGGTCCTGGGTGTCCCAGGTGTAGCCCTCGCCCATGACGTGGAAGCTGACCTCCTCGGGGAAGCGGCGGAAGAAGGCCTCCTCGCCGGTGGACATGCCGCCCTTGATGAACTGCACCACGCCCACCTTGAAGCCGTGGCCGAGGGCGCGGGCGACCATGCCGAAGGCGGAGCTGCTCTTGCCCTTGCCGTTGCCGGTGTGCACCAGCAGCAGGCCGTACTCGTCCTGGGCCTGGGCGATCTTCTCGTCGATCAGGGCTTTCTTGCGCTGCATGCGCGCCTTGTGGCGCTGGTCGCGTTCGGGGGATTCGCTCATGGGAGTCCTCGGTTCGGGCCGACGCGGGCGCCGGCGGAAGGATGCGCAGTTTACGCCGGGTGCGGCGGCGGCCCGAAGGCTTTTCCGCCGCACCCGGCAAGGATGTTCAGGGGTTACAGGGCCTGGTAGCGGACGCTGAAGTAGACGGCCTGGCCGGGCTGGTTGAAGTCCTTGGCGGTCTCGTAGTCGGCCGCGAAGAGGTTGCTGACCTTGGCTTGCAGACGCCATTCGTCGTTCAGCCAGTACTCGCCGCGCAGGTCGAGGGTGGCGAAGCCGGCCAGGCGGTCGTCGTTGGCCACGTCGTCGAAGCGCCGCCCCTCGGCGTGCAGGGTGGCGCCCAGGCCGACGGCACCGATGCGCCGGTCCAGGTCCAGGTTGAACACCTGCTGGGCACGGCGCGGCAGCTGCTTGCCGTGGTTGCCGTCGTGGGCGCGGTTGACGCTGTCGAGCAGGGTCAGGTTGGCGTTCCAGTCCCAGCCGAGCCAGCGGCTGCCGAGGCTCAGCTCGGCGCCGTCGATGCGCGCCTTGCCGATGTTGTTGGGGCCGCCGAAGGGGCCGGTGCCGGCCTGGGCATCGTGGACGATGAGGTCATCGACATGGGTGCGGAACAGGTTGGCCGACCAGTGCCCCCAGTCGTGTTCGCCGCTCAGCGCCGCTTCGAGGCTTTCGGAGGTCTCGGCCTTGAGCCTGGGGTTGCCGTAGTCGGGGTAGTACAGCTCGTTGAAGGTGGGCGCCTTGAAGGCGGTGCCGTAGCTGAGGCTGAAGCGCAGCGCCTCGCTGAGGGCATAGCCCCAGGCGGCGCTGCCGGTGTCGTGGCGGCCGAACTGCTGGTTGTCGTCGCGGCGCAGGGCGAGCTGCCAGTCATGCCGGCCGGCTTCCCCCAGGTACTGGGCGAAGGTGCCGCGATTGAGGCGCGAGTCGCGGTCGAAGCGGGTGGAGCTGTCCACTTCGTCCTGCTGCCAGTCATGGCCGATGCTGAAGGTGTGGCCTTCGGCCAGGGTGAATTCGTTGAGCCAGGAGGCGGTGTCGCGGCGGGTGTCGAAGCGCGAGTCGAACTGCCCGCCGGCCTCGGTGCGCGACAGGTCTTCGCTGCGTCCGGCCTGGAGGGTGATGCCCCAGGGCTCCACCGGGCTGAAACGGGCGCGCCCGCCGATGACGCGCTGCTCGTTGTCGGCGTTGGCATTGCGGCCGCCGCCGGGGCTGGACCGCGACACCAGGTCCAGATCGGTGTGAGCCTTGGCCCGCAGCAGGGTGCCGTCCAGTTCCAGGCCGTTGTCGAAGCGGTAGCCGGCGCGCAGGTTGCCGGAGAGGTTGCGGTAGCCGTCGGCGTCGCCCTCGTGGTAGCTGCTGCGCGCGCGGGTGGCGTCGATGCCGTCGCTGTCCTGGCTGCTCATGCCCAGGCTGTACCAGCCCTGCTCGCCGCCGCCGCTGACGCCGGCGCTGCCCTGGTAGCTGTCGTGAGTGCCGTAGCCGGCGGAGAACCAGGGCTTGGCGGTGCCGTCGCCGCTGCCCTGGCGGGTGAAGATCTGGATCACTCCGCCGATGGCTTCGGAGCCGTAGAGGCTGGAGCGCGGACCACGGACCACTTCGATGCGCTCGATCAGCTCCACCGGCAGGTCCTGGAAGGCAGCCAGGCCGTTGCTGGCCGCGCCGATCTTCACCCCGTCCACCAGCACCAGCACGTGGTCGGACTCGGCGCCGCGCATGAACAGCGTGGTGTTCTTGCCGGGGCCGCCGTTGTTGCTGAGGGTGACGCCGGGCACCTGGCTCAGCAGCTCGGGCACCGAGTGGGCCTGGCTGCGCTCGATGGCGTCGCGGTCGATGACGGTGGTGGCGGCCAGGCTGGCGCGGGCCGGTTGCGAGGTGCGCGTGGCGGTGACGCTCTGGGGCGCCAGT
The DNA here is from genome assembly GCF_900111835.1 of Metapseudomonas otitidis. Classification (GTDB taxonomy): domain Bacteria; phylum Pseudomonadota; class Gammaproteobacteria; order Pseudomonadales; family Pseudomonadaceae; genus Metapseudomonas; species Metapseudomonas otitidis. Next base: position 40,587 of record NZ_FOJP01000008.1, on the reverse strand, counting down.
TCGAGGGGCTCGCCATGGGCCGGCAGAACGGCACCGAGGCCGAGCAGCATCCATGTGGCGGATGCCCGGGATACGGGGGACTGCATGTGGGGTCTCCGTCGCGCCACCCGCGCGACTCCAGGGATGGATGCATGGCCGTGGCCATGCTCGCTCGCACCGGGCCGGTCTCCGGGCTTGCGAGCGGAACCTGGGGTTCCCCGACCGCGCCTTCCCATGCGTGGGCACAGTGGCTGGATGCGGTGGTTGACTCGCCTACCGTTGCGGGGGCAGCGCCGGATTCTTGATGGAATGGACCGGCTTCCCTGTTTCACCCCACCGGCCAAAAGCCGTGGGGCACCTGGTGCAGGCGCGCAGCTTAGTGGCGCGGCGGGACAGGGTCAATCGAGCCCGCGCCGCGCCGGACGGGAGGGTTCAGGCGCCGTCCTTCTCGCAGTTGACCATCCAGGGCACGCCGAAACGGTCTTCGAACATGCCGAAGCGAACGGCCCAGAAGGTGGGCTCCAGGGGCATCTGCACGGTGCCGCCGGCACTGAGCCCGCTGAACACCCGCTCGGCCTCGGCAATGCTGTCGACGTTGAGCGACACCGAACAGCCGCGAATGCCGGCGTGGGGCTGCTCGGGCAGGCTGTCGGAGGCCATCAGCGACTGGCCGTCGCGGGTCAGGCAGGCGTGGATGATGTGCCCGTGGCAATCAGTGGGTACGTGGGCAGCGGCCGGGGTTTCGCCGAAGGTCATCATCCGGAGTTCGCCACCGAGTACATCGGCGTAGAAGGTGAAGGCCTCCCGGCAGGTGCCGGGGAAGATCAGGTAGGCATTGATGCGCATGAGGGGGTTCCTCCCTGTGGGGTTCCGCCACGCTCCGTGGCGTCCCCCTCATGCTCCGCCGATCCGCCAGGTTGTCGATGACCGTCCGGCGAACGGCGTCGGCGCGCCGCTCAGTTCCGAGGCAGGCGGATGCGGAACTCGGCGCCGCCCAGGGGCGAGTCGCCCAGGGCCAGTTCGCCCTCGAAGCTCTCGACGATGTCCAGCACCACGGCGGTGCCGATGCCCTGCCCCGGGTGCTGGGCGTCGGCCCGCTCGCCGCGCTGGAGGATGCGCGCGCGCTGGTCCGGGGGTACGCCGGGGCCGTCGTCCTCCACCACCAGCTCGCAACTGGCCTCGTGCTCCCGGGCGCTGACCCGCACGGTGCCGAGGCACAGCCGGTAAGCGTTCTCCAGCAGGTTGCCGAGCATCTCCAGCAGGGCGCCCTGCTCCACGGGCACCTGCAGGTTCGGGTCGAAGTCCCGCAGGACCCTGACCCGCTTGTCGCGGTAGACCTTGTCGAGGGCGTCGCAGAGGGTGTCCAGCAGCGGGGCGAGCTTCACCCGGTGACGCACCAGGCCGCTCTTGCGCAGGGTGGCGCGTTGCAGCTGGTAGCCGATCTGCTGGCTCATGCGTTCGATCTGGTTGCGCAACACCCGCGCCGGCTCGCTGTCGCCGGGGCGGGTGGCGATGGTCTCGCTGACGCCCTGCAGCACCGAGAGCGGCGTCTTGAGGCTGTGGGCCAGGTCGTCGAGGGAATGGCGGTAGCGCTCGCGCTGGCGGCGTTCGCTGTCCAGCAGGCGGTTGAGGGACTTGGTCAGGCGCAGCAGCTCGCGGGGGTGGGCGTCGCTCAGGGCGTCGCGGGTGCCGGACTCCACCTGGTCCAGCTCCTCGCTGAGGCGGCGCAGGCTGCGAAAGCCCCAGGTGAGGCCGAACCAGAGCATCACCAGCAGCACCAGCAGGGCCGTGCCGAGCCAGAAGTAGAGCTGCTGGAGGAAGCCGTCGTGCATCACCTGGTAGTCGCTCATCGGTTGCATGGTGACGATGCTGAAGGCAGCGGCCTGGTCGCGCAGCAGGTCGATCTCGACGTCGTAGACGAAGAAGCGCCGACCGCGGTCGTCGTGGATCTGGGTGAACTCGTGGCCACGTCCGTCGTAGCGCGGCATGTAGTGGACGCTCTCGTCCTGAGAGGAGCGCGACTGCCAGATCAGGCGGCCGTCGCTGTCGTAGATGAAGCCGAGCTGGTGGGCGTCGAGGTTGTCGAATTCCTCGTCGGGGAGCTTGTCCGGCATGTCGAGCTTGCCGTCGACGATGCGGGCGGCGGCGATCAGCGCGCTGGCATCGGCCGCGAGGCGCTTCTCGATGGCCTGCTCCATGGCGGTGTCGAAGGCTTTGCTGAGCACCGGCAACAGCGCCAGCATGAACAGCACCGCCAGGCCAGCGGCGCCGAGCATCAAGCGCAGGCGCAGGGAGAACCCCGCCAGGGGGTGTCGCCTCATCGGCAGCGCTCGATGAACAGATAGCCCTGGCCGCGCACCGTGTCTATGGGGCGGAAGCCATTGTCGCCTTCGAGCTTGCGCCGCAGCCGGCCGACCAGTACTTCGATGACGTTGGGGTCGCGCTCGTCGTCGTCCGGGTAGAGCTGCTCCATCAGCCGCTCCTTGGCGACCACCTGCTGGTGGTGGCGCATGAGGTATTCGAGGATGCGGTATTCGAAGGCGGTGAGCCCGAGGGACTCGCCGTTCATCAGTGCCTGCTTGCGGTTCAGGTCGAGCACCAGCGGCCCGGCCTCGATGGTGGACTGGACGAAGCCGGACGAGCGCCGCAGCAGCGCATTGAGGCGGGCCTCCAGCTCTTCGAACTGGAACGGCTTGACCACGTAGTCGTCGGCGCCGGCGGCCAGGCCCTCCACCTTGTCCTGCCAGTTGCCACGGGCGGTGAGGATGAGGATGGGGAAGGTCTTGTCGCGGCTGCGCAGCTGGCGGATCAGGTCGAGCCCGCTCATGCCGGGCAGGCCCAGGTCCACCACGGCCAGGTCGTGGTGATACTCCTCGGCGCGGTAGAGCGCCTCCTCGGCGTCGGCGACAGCGTCCACCACGTGGCCCTGTTCGCCCAGGCGGGTGTAGAGGTGGTGGCGCAGCAGCGCCTCATCTTCCACGACCAGCAGTTTCATCAGCGTCTCCATGAAGAGGGCCGGGCAGGTGCCCGGCCCGTGGGTGCAGCGGGTCAGAACTTGTAGGTGGCACCAACGTAGGCCTGGGAGCTGCTGTGCAGGTCCAGGGAGCCCAGCTTGGGACCGCCGTGAGGCGCGACTTCGGTACTGGCGTTGGTGCGCAGGTAACGATAGCCGGCCTCGATGGAGGTGTTCTTGTTCAGCTCCTGGAGGATACCGGCCTGCAGGCCGGCGGCGTAGCCGATGTCGCTGTCGCGACGCAGGCCGGAACCGTCCTGCTCGAGCTTGACCAGGCCCAGGGTGGCACCGCCGAACAGCTTGGTGTTGTTGTCACCCAGGGGGAGGAACAGGTCGTAGCTGCCGAGCAGGTTCTGCTGGCGCAGCTTGTTGCCGCTGTGGGTGTCGGAGAAGTTCTCGTAGGTCGCGTAGTAACGGCCCTTGTCATCGGCCTGGCCGGCGCGGATGCCCCAGGTGCCGGTCTTGTGGATGACCTTGTCCAGGCTCGGGTGGTCCATGTTGGCGTTCAGCGCCGAGGAGTTCTGGATGTTGTTGTTGGTCTGGCCCCAGGTCAGGCCCACGAACGGCTCGGCGGCCTGGGCGGACAGTGCGGTGAAGCCCAGGGTGGTGGCCAGCGCGAGGGGGGTGAGGATCTTCTTCATGAGGGGGTTCTCCCTGTTGACGTATGTAGGTGTCGAACTCGGGAGCCATGATGCAGGCGGGTCACTGAACCGCCCCTGAACCCTCTCTGAACCTCGGCTGAACAGCCGGTCGATCAGGAAATCAGGCCCGGGGCGGGGGTTGCGGCCCTTGCGGCGACTCAGTCCAGCGGCGGGACGCGCCAGTCGATGGGGGCCAGCCCGTGCTGCTCGAGGAACTTGTTGCAGCGGCTGAAGTGCCCGTTGCCGAGGAAGCCCCGGTGGGCCGACAGCGGCGAGGGGTGCGGCGAGCGCAGGGCGAGGTGCTTCTGGGTGTCGATCAGCCGCTGCTTGCTCTGGGCATGGGCGCCCCAGAGCAGGAACACCAGGTGCGGCTGGTGCTGGCTGACCACTTCGATCACCCGGTCGGTGAACGGCTGCCAGCCCTGGTTGGCGTGGGAACCGGCCTGGCCGCGCTCGACGGTGAGGGAGGTGTTGAGCAGCAGCACACCCTGCTCGGCCCAGCTCTGCAGGTAGCCGTGGCTGGGCATGTCGAGGTTCAGGTCGCGCTTGAGTTCCTTGTAGATGTTCAGCAGCGACGGCGGGATGGCCACCCCCGGCTGCACCGAGAAGCACAGGCCGTGGGCCTGGCCCGGGCCGTGGTACGGGTCCTGGCCGATGATCACCACCTTCACCTGGTCCAGCGGCGTGGAGTTGAGGGCGTTGAAGATCATCGGTCCCGGCGGGTAGATCTCTTTTCCGGCAGCCTTCTCAGTGCGTAGGAAATTTCCCAGCGCTTTCATGTAAGGTTTGTCGAATTCGTCGCGCAGGGCTTCTTTCCAGCCTGCCTCGAGCTTGATCCGATCGCTTTCAGTCATGGTGCATCCCGTCTGCGGCGCCCGTGGCGCATGAGCACGGCCGGCCGGCCGTCCAGTGGTCGGGCACCCTAAGAAATGCCCTCTACTCTTGTCAATCGAGGAGGGAGGAAGGACACACCCCATGGATAACCGCTACGACCGCCTCAAGTTCTCGCTGCTCAGCCACTTCATGAAGGGCGAGGCCAAGGTCCCGCAGATGCCGGAGACCTCGATGCAGCTGCGCAAGCTGCTCTCGTCCGAGCACGCCTCCCTGGAGCAGGTGACGCGCCTGCTGCACAGCAACCCGCCGCTGGCGGCCTACCTGATGCAGTTCGCCGCCACCCCGCTGCTGCGCAACCTGCGGCCGGGGGTGAACCTGCAGGAGGTGATCGCCCGCCTGGGCATGCAGCGCCTGAACAACCTGGTGCTCAGCTTCACCCTGCAGAACCTGCTGACCACCCAGGACCCGGTGCTGCAGAAGGTCTTCCGCCATCGCTGGAACACCGCCCTGCTCTGCGCCGCCTACTGCGCCTGCCTGGCTCAGGACTACACCCGACTCTCCCTGGAAGACGCCATGCTCGCCGGCCTGGTGCAGGACATCGGCAGCCTGCCGCTGCTGGACGAGGCCGACCAGTGGCCCGAGATCCCCCGCGAGGAGGCCGTGCTGGAGCAGCTGTGCGACCAGCTCTCGGCAGACATCGGCGTGGTGGTGCTGACCGCCTGGAAGCTGCCCCCGGTGCTGGTGGACTGCGCGCGCCATCGCACCCACTGGGATCGCCAGCACGGCGAGCGGGCCGACCTGGCCGACCTGGTGCAGGTGGCCAGCCGCCTCTGCGCCAGCGAGCCAGACGACGAAAGCCTGCCCCAGCTACCGGCCTGGCGACGGGTGCTCGGCGAGCGGGCGGACCAGCTGGACGCTGCCACCCTGCGCACCGAGCTGGCCAATGGCGTGGCCTTCTGGTTCAAGCTGCTGGGCGGCAAGGGCCACGCCTGAGTGGTATCACCCGGCCCGCTGGCGGCGGGCCTTCCAGCTGCGCACCAGTGAGGGTGCCAGGGCGGTCAGCGCCGAGCCCAGCACCACCAGCACGGCCCCGCCGTAGGCCAGGCCGTTGATCTGCTCGGGGTGGACGTGGTCCGGCCACAGGCTGGCGGCGACCGCCACCGAGGCGAAGGTCACCAGCGGGGTGATGGCCAGCGTCGCGCTGACCCGGGAGGCCTCCCAATGGGCCAGGGCCTCGGCGAAGGCGCCGTAGGCCACCAGGGTGTTCAGGCAGCAAGCCAGCAGCAGCCAGCCCTGCAGCGGGCTCAGTTGCAGCGCCTCCAGCGGCGAGACCCAGGGGGTCAGCAGCAGGGCGCAGCCGAGGTAGATCACCATCATGACCTGCATGGAATTCCACACCGTCAGCAGCTGCTTCTGCGCCAGCCCGTAGAAGGTCCAGACGAAGGCCGCGCCGAGGACGATCAGCACACCGGTGGTGTAGCTGCCCAGGGAGGTGAACAACTCCTCCAGGCGCTGGTTGAAGAACAGCCCGAAGCCGCTCACCAGCACCAGCAGGCCCAGGGCCTGGCCGAGGCTGAAGCGCTCCTTGAAGACGAACAGGCTGCCCAGCAACAGCAGGATCGGCGCCACCTGGATCACCAGCTGCGTGGTGCCCGGCGTCAGCATGCGCAGGCCCATCAGGTAGAGCACGTAGTTGCCCAGCAGGCCGGCGATGGCCAGCGCCACCAGCCAGCCGCCCTTGCGCCCCAGCGGTCGGAACGTCGGCAGGCGCCGCGTGGCCGCCAGGTAGAGGAACAGCAGGGAGCCGGAAACCACCAGGCGGTACCAGGTCACGGTGACCGGGTCCATCACCTTCAGCACTTCCTTCAGCTTGATGGGCAGGATGCCCCAGAGCACCGCAGTGACGAGGGCGAGAACCAGGCCGAGAAACCAGCGGCCGGATGAAACATGCATGGGAAACCTCAGGGCAGGGCCCGCAAGACGGCGGGTGCGCCATTCTAGGGCGGGCCCGGCCGGCAGGACAGCTACACCCGCCCGCCAGGCTGCCGGACAACTGTACCGGTCGACCATCCGCACCTGTGATCACAACCGTCCATCGCCGGCCCGTGCAGCGCAGCGGCGACGCATTAGACTCCAGGCATCTGTACGCCGCTTTCGGAGAGCCCGCATGTACGGCCAACGCACTGAAGACGCCGGTCCCGGCACCCACTACCGCAGCGACCGGATCAGCTCGGTGAACGGCCAGTACTTCTTCGCCACCCGCGAAGGCACCCTGGAAGGCCCCTACTTCACCCGGGCCGATGCCGAGCGGGAAATCACCTCCTACATCCGCCGCATGGTCCAGGCCAAGGAGATCGTTGCCAGCCGCGCCTGACGAACCTGCCGCCCTGAAACGACGAAACCCGCTGGAGTTCCCTCCAGCGGGTTTCGCGCATATGGGCCGCCGGAACTCAGCGGACCGCTTCGAACAGCCCGGTGGCGCCCATGCCGCCGCCCACGCACATGGTGACGATGCCGTAGCGCTTGCCGCGACGCTGCAGCTCGCGCACCAGGTGGCCGACCTGGCGCGAGCCGGTCATGCCGAAGGGGTGGCCGATGGAGATGGAGCCGCCGTTGACGTTGTACTTCTCGTTGTCGATGCCCAGGCGATCACGGGCGTAGACGCACTGGGAGGCGAAGGCCTCGTTCAGCTCCCACAGGTCGATGTCGTCGATGCTCAGGCCACGGGCCTTGAGCAGCTTGGGCACCGAGAACACCGGGCCGATGCCCATTTCGTCCGGCTCGCAGCCGGCCACGGTGAAGCCACGGAAGAAGGCACGGGGCTTGAGGCCCAGCTCGATGGCCTTGTCCAGGCTCATCAGCAGGGTCATGGAGGCGCCGTCGGAGAGCTGGGAGGAGTTGCCGGCGGTGACGCTGCCGTCTTCGGAGAACACCGGCTTGAGGCTGTTCAGGCCCTCCAGGGTGGTGTCGGCGCGGTTGCAGTCGTCGCGGTCGACCACGCCGTCGAGAATCTGCTTCTCGCCGGTGGCCTTGTCCTCCACCGCGTACTTGACGTTCATCGGCACGATCTCGTCGGCGAACAGGCCGTCGGCCTGGGCGCGGGCGGTGCGCTGCTGGCTCTGCAGGGCGTAGAGGTCCTGGACCTCGCGGCTGACGTTATAGCGGCGCGCGACGATCTCGGCGGTCTGGCCCATAGGGTAGTAGATGCCGGGGTGTTCCAGCTTCAGGCGCGGGTTGACGAAGTTGTCCTGGTTGATGCTTTTCAGCGTCAGGGTGATGGACTCCACGCCGCCGGCCACCATCACGTCGCTGCAGCCGGAGGCGATCTGGTTGGCGGCGATGGCGATGGCCTGCAGGCCGGAGGAGCAGTAGCGGTTCAGGGTCATGCCGGCGACGCCGATGCCCAGGCCGGACAGCACGGCCACGTTACGGCCGATGTTGTGGCCCTGGGCGCCTTCGTTGGAGCCGGCCCCGACCACGCAGTCGTCCACCAGCGCCGGGTCCAGGTCGTTGCGTGCCAGCAGCGCATTCACGCAGTGGGCGGCCATGTCGTCGGGCCGAGTCATGTTGAACTTGCCGCGGAAGGACTTGGCCAGGCCGGTCCGGACGCTGTCGACTATCACCACTTCACGCATGAGGCACCTCTTTCTTGTCGGTTGGAGGACGGGTGTCCATTGACGATGGGGCGAGGATAGATGCCGACTATCCTCGCCCGCGACGATCATTCACCCGGCGTATGCGCGCCCATGGTTCAGGACTTGCGGAAGGCGGCCTCCAGGGCGTCATTGATGGTGCGCAGCACCTTCACCCGAGCAAAGCGCTTGTCGTTGGCCTCCACCAGGGTCCAGGGCGCGATCTCGGTGCTGGTGCGGTCCACCATGTCGCCCACCGCGCTGACGTACTGGTCCCACTTGTCGCGGTTGCGCCAGTCTTCCTCGGTGATCTTGTAGCGCTTGAACGAGGTCTGCTCGCGCTCCTTGAAGCGCTTCATCTGCTCGTCCTTGTCGATGGCCAGCCAGAACTTCACCACCACGATGCCGTGGTCGTGCAGTTGCTCCTCGAAGTCGTTGATCTCGCTGTAGGCCCGCAGCCAGTCGGCCTGGCTGCAGAACCCCTCGACCCGCTCCACCAGCACCCGGCCGTACCAGGAGCGGTCGAAGATAGTGAACTGCCGGCGCGGCGGCACGTGCCGCCAGAAACGCCACAGGTAGGGCTGCGCGCGCTCCTCCTCGGTGGGGGCGGCAATGGGCACGGTGCGGTACTGGCGCGGGTCGAGGGCGCCGGTGACGCGGCGGATCGCCCCGCCCTTGCCGGCGGCGTCGTTGCCCTCGAACACCGCCATCAGCGCATGGCTGCGGAAGCGCTTGTCCCACATCAGCTTGGCCAGGCGCGCCTGCTCGGCGGCCAGTTGTTCGCGGTATTCGTCCTTGTCCAGGGACAGGCCGAGGTCGAGGGCGTCCAGCAGGCTGCGGTTGTCCAGGCTGGAAGTCAGCGGTGCGGCATGGGGTTGCGGTTGCTGGCGGTCCTTGCGCTTGAGCGCCGCCTGCAGGCCCTCCAGCAGGATGCGGCCGACGCTGAGGCTGCGGTAATGCTCGTCGATGCCCTCGATCACGTACCAGGGCGCATAGTCGCGGCTGGTACGGCGCAACATGCGCTCGCCGAAGCGCACGAAGCGGTCGTAGGTCTCGCTCTGCTTCCAGTCCAGCGGGTTGAGCTGCCAGCTGCGCTGGGGGTCGCTTTCCAGGGTCTTGAGGCGCTGCTTGAGCTGCTTCTTGGAAAGGTGGAACCAGAACTTGAAGATCAGCGCGCCCTCGTCGCAGAGCATCCGCTCGAAGCGCTCGGCGCCGTCGATGGCCTGGTCGAAGCGGGCGTCCTTGATGTCGCCCTCCACCCGGGCGTGGAGCATCTGGCTGTACCAGTTGCCGAAGAAGATGCCGATCTGCCCCTTGGGCGGCAGCTTGCGCCAGAAACGCCACTGCGGCGGCCGCGCCAGCTCCTCGTCGGTGGGGGTGAGGAAGCTCTCGACATGGATCAGGCGCGGGTCCATCCACTCGTTGAGCAGCTTGACCGTCTCGCCCTTGCCGGCCCCCTCGATGCCGTTGATCAGGATGACCACCGGGAAGCGTGCCTGCTGCTTCAGCTCGAACTGCGCCTCCAGCAGCGCCTCGCGAAGCTCCAGCACACCTTTCTCGTAGGTGTCCTTGTCGATGGAATGGCCGATTTCCGCAGATTCGAACATGCGTCTCTCCCTGGTTGATCGGGAAAAAATAGCGGAGCCGGCGTGAGTGCGTACAGAACGGCGTCAATAAAAAAGGGATGCCTCGGCATCCCTTTCCAGTGACATGGGCCGTCAGGCCGTGGCGGGCGTTGCCCCCGGGCGACGTACCAGCCGCAGGGCTGCGATCACCACGGCGAACACGCCGATGCTGGCGCTGTACAGCACCATGGCCGGCAGGGCCACCAGCATGCCCAGCACACCCAGGCGCCAGCCGGCGCGGCCGGGCAGGAAGAAGGCCACCAGCGCCAGGCCCAGGGCCCCCAGGGCGATCACCCGGTGGTGGATCAGCAGGCCCAGGCCGGCACGCAGCTGGCATTCCCAGCGCTGGGCGTCTTCCACGCAGAGCCCGACCCACTGGGCATCCTCCATCAGCGCATAGCGCAACCCGTAGCTGCCGGCCAACCAGAGGGCGAACAGCACCAGCAGGGCAATGAGGGGGAAACGGCGGGACATGGTTCTCTCCGGTGGATGAAAAGCGGCGCCAAGGATAAACCGCCGCAAGCCTTATGCAAGGTGCTTCGCACAATTGTGACGAGGGGCCAGGCGCCGGGTTCCGCCTTGCCCTGCAGCCACTACACTGCGCCCCATGAACCTGTCCCGCTTCGTCTACCTCTGCGCGGCGCTGGCCCTGGCCTGGATGCTCTACACCATGGCCCGCCCCACTCCGCACACACCGCCGGCCAACAGCGCCTTCGGGGAGCTGCGCGTGGGCAAGGACCGCATCACCCCGCTGCAGCCCTTCCAGCTGGAGGCGCGCATCCTCGGCCGCGAGGACTACCGCTTCGACGCCGGCGCCCGCCTCTCCCCCACCGACCTGGCCCTGGGCTGGGGGCCTATGGCCGATCCGGCGGTGCTGGCGCAGATCCGCATCACCCAGGGCAACCGCTGGTACCACTGGTCTACCGAGCGCTTCCCCATTCCCCGGCGGGAGATCGAGACCCACAGCGCCAACATGCACATGATCCCGGCCACGGCGCAGGTAGCTCGCGACCTGGCGGACGTGGCGCCCGGCCAGCGCATCCGCATCATCGGGCAACTGGTCAGGGTGGACGGCGACGACGGCTTCACCTGGGTCAGCTCGCTGACCCGCGAGGACACCGGCAACGGCGCCTGCGAACTGGTCTGGCTGGAGCGCATCGAGCGCCTGGACTGAGCCGCCCACGGCTTTGTTCTTGCCAGCCTGGCCGGGGGCAGGCAGATTGCCACTCACTGCGGCACTTTGCTGCGGTTGCGCTTGTCATAGCCTGCGTACTTCACTCGGCCCTCACGCTCCAGCCACGAGAACGACCCACATGGCCCTGACCCGCCGTATCGCCGCCCTGCTTGGCGGCCTGCTTTTCTGTGCCCCGCTGTGGGCGGCCGACATCGACGCGGCCAGCTACGGCTACCCGCTGACCAACCCGTTCGAGGCGACCATCGCCACCACGCCGCCCGAGCTGCGTCCCGAGCTGCCGGACGACGAGGACATCGACCAGGCCGACTACTCGCTGAAGCTGCGCCCCGAGCGGGAGTTCCAGCTGCCGGACAACTTCTGGCCGGTGCGCACCCTGGGCTACCGCCTGGCCAAGCAGGACCACGCGGCGCCGCTGGTGTTCATCATCGCCGGCACCGGTGCGCACTACTCCAGCACCCTCGCCGAGTACCTGAAGAAGCTGTTCTACGGCGCCGGCTTCCACGTGGTGCAACTGTCCTCGCCGAGCAGCTACGACTTCATGGCCGCCGCCTCGCGCTTCGCCACCCCCGGCCTGTCCACCGAGGACGCCGACGATCTGTACCGGGTGATGCAGGCCGTGCGCGCGCAGCACCCGCGCCTGCCGGTCACCGACTTCTACCTCACCGGCTACAGCCTGGGCGCCCTGGAGGCGGCCTTCGTCAGCCACCTGGACGAGACCCGGCGCAGCTTCAACTTCAAGCGCGTGCTGCTGCTCAACCCGCCGGTGAACCTCTACACCTCCATCAGCAACCTGGACCGCCTGGTGCAGACCCGGGTGAAGGGCATCGACACCAACACCAACTTCTATGAAGTGGTGCTGGGCAAGCTGACCCGCTACTTCCAGCAGCGCGGCTACGTCGACATCAACGACGCGATGCTCTACGACTTCCAGCAGTCCAAGCAGAAGCTCTCCAACGAACAGATGGCGATGCTGATCGGCACCTCGTTCCGCTTCTCCGCCTCGGACATCGCCTTCACTTCGGACCTGATCAACCGCCGCGGGCTGATCACCCCGGTGAAGATGCCCATCACCGAAGGCACGAGCCTGACGCCCTACTTCAAGGGCGCACTGCTGTGTGACTTCGACTGCTACATCACCGAGCAACTGATCCCCTTCTGGCGCGCGCGCTTCGACGGCGGCAGCCTCACCCAATTGATCGACCAAGTGAGCCTCTACGCCCTGGAGGACTACCTCAAAAGCAGCAGCAAGATCGCGGTGATGCACAACGCCGACGACGTGATCCTCGGCACCGGTGACCTGGGCTTCCTGCGCCGTACCTTCGGCGACCGCCTGACCGTCTACCCCCATGGCGGGCACTGCGGCAACCTCAACTACCGCGTCAACAGCGACGCCATGCTGGAGTTCTTCCGTGGCTAAGTACGCACTCCTGCCCGCCCTGCTGCTGGCCAGCCTGCCGGTATTCGCCGACACCCCGGCCAAACCCGTTGCCGACCCGGACGGCTTCACCCAGCCACTGCGCCAGCTGACGTTCAACCCCGGCCTGGACCAGCGCGAGTTCGAGCGCTCGACCTTCGATGCCCTGGAGGTCTACGACCCGCTGGAGTCCTGGAACCGCCGCGTCTACCACTTCAACTACCGCTTCGATCAGTGGGTGTTCCTGCCCGTGGTGCGTGGCTACACCTACGTCACGCCGCGCTTCGTACGCAGCGGCGTGAGCAACTTCTTCAGCAACCTCGGCGACGTGCCCAACCTGGTCAACAGCCTGCTGCAGTTCAAGGGCCAGCGCTCCATGGAGGTCACCGGGCGCCTGCTGATCAACACCACCATCGGCGTGGTCGGCCTGTGGGACCCGGCCACCCTGATGGGCCTGCCCAAGCAGAGCGAGGACTTCGGCCAGACCCTGGGCTTCTACGGCGTCGGCGCCGGCCCCTACCTGATGCTGCCGCTGCTGGGGCCGTCGAACCTGCGCGACACCACCGGCCTGGTGGTGGATTTCGCCGCGGAGAACCAGATCAACTTCCTCAACGTGGCGGAGGTGAGCAGCGACCACCCGGAAATCACCGCGCTGCGCATCGTCGACAAGCGCTACACCACCAGCTTCCGCTACGGCCAGCTCAACTCGCCGTTCGAGTACGAGAAGATCCGCTACGTCTACACCGAGTCGCGCAAGCTGCAGATCGCCGAGTGATGCGCCCTCCCCGCCCGGGAACCGGGTGGGGGGCTCATCGGCTACTCATCCAGCACTTCGATTGAAACCACGCAAAATCACGCACCATTCATTCAATTCCCTGGATTAGGATCGCCCGGTCCGTCATCCAGGGAGGCTCCCATGAGCACCTATCGCCAGCTTCTTGAGCAACGCCCCGGCCAGCCCGCTTCCGACGGCGCCGGGGTCAACCTGATCCGCGTCTTCGCCGAGCAGGGCATCCCGCGCTTCGACCCCTTCCTGATGCTCGACGAGTTCGGCTCGGCCAACCCGGACGACTACGTCGCCGGCTTCCCCGCCCACCCGCACCGGGGCTTCGAGACCATCACCTACATGCTCGAAGGGCGCATGCGCCACGAAGACCACCTGGGCAACGTCGGCCTGCTGCAGAACGGCGGCGTGCAGTGGATGACGGCCGCCCGCGGCATCATCCACAGCGAGATGCCGGAGCAGCAGGAGGGCGTCATGCGCGGCTTCCAGATCTGGCTCAACCTGCCGGCCAGGGACAAGCTCGGCGACCCCGGCTACCGCGACTTCGCCCCGGCCGAGATTCCGCACCTGCGCACGGCCGGTGGGGTCGAGGCACGGGTGATCGCCGGTCGCTTCGACGATGGCCAGGTGCAACAGGACGGTGCGGTGCAGCGCCCGCACACCGAACCCCACCTCTTCGACCTCCACCTGCCCGCCGGCAGCCGGGTGGCGCCGCGCCTGGCCGACGGCCTGCGGGTGCTGCTGTACGTGTACGAAGGCGCGCTGCATGTGAACGGCAACCCGGTCGGCAAGGGGCGTCTGGCGCGTCTTTCGGAACAGGGTGCAGTCGAGCTGGCGAGCAGCGAGGGCGCGAAGGTGCTGCTGCTGGCGGGCCGCCCGCTGGGCGAGCCCATCGTGCAGTACGGGCCCTTCGTGATGAACAGCCGGGAGGAGATCGAACAGGCGCTGCGCGACTACCGCGACGGCCGCCTGGCCGGCTAGGCCGGTTCGGGCAGCGTGGCTTCCTCGGACAGGCCGAGGAACGCCAGCAGCTCCAGCTTCTGTGCCATGGCGTCCTGGTAGCCCAGCTCGATCAGCTCGTTGCAGTAGCCGGCCTCGAACAGCAGGTAGCTGATCACCCCGGCGCCACTGGCCTTGGTGGCGCCCGGTCCGCGCAGGAAGGTGCGGATGGCACGGGGCAGCTCGCGCCGATGGCGCGCGGCGATTTCATCCAGCGGCCGGCTGGGCGACACCACCAGCACCTCCACCGGCTTCATCCCCAGGTTGCGCCGGTGGGCCTCGTCGGGGATCAGCCGGCTGAGCTGGTTGATCCGTTCCAGCAGCTCGATGTCGCTTTCCAGGTTGTCGATGAAGGTGCTGTTGAGCATGTGCCCGCCGATCTGCGCGAGGCTCGGCGGGTTGCCGGTGCCAATGCGGGCCATGCCGTTGTCGCGGGCGTCCTCACTGGGGTTGCCACTCACCCCCACCACCAGCACCCGGCTGGCGCCCAGGTGCAGCGCCGGGCTGATGGGTGCCGACTGGCGCACCGCGCCGTCGCCGTAGTATTCGCGGTGCAGCCTGACCGGCGGGAAGATCAGCGGGATCGCGGCGCTGGCCAGCAGGTGCTCGACACTCAGCCGGGTCGGCACGCCGCCACGGCGGTGGCGGAACCAGGGGTCGATGGTGGCGCGGCCTTGATAGAAGGTCACCGCCTGGCCGGTCTCGTAGCCGAAGGCGGTCACCGCCACGGCACGCAGCTGGCGCATGCGGATGGCGGCGGCGATGCCGGAGAAATCCAGCTCGCGCTCCAGCAGGGTGCGCAGCGGCGCGTTGTCCAGCAGCGCCACCGGCGAGTGGCGGTTCATGCCCAGCAGGCTGTGGCCGAGGAAGCGCAGGCTCTGGCGCATCACCCCGGGCCAGTCGCTGCGGTACACCTGGTGCGTCTCGAAGCCCTGCCAGACGGCGGTCAGACGACGGATCGCCTCACTGAAGTGCAGGGCACCGCAGGCCAGGCCCACGGCATTGATGGCACCGGCGGAGGTGCCGACGATCACCGGGAAGGGGTTGCACGCCGAATCCGGCAGCAGGTCGGCGATGGCGGCCAGCACCCCCACCTGGTAGGCCGCCCGGGCGCCACCCCCGGAAAGGATCAGGCCTGTGACGGGTGTGGCGGCGGGGGTCGAAGTCATGGCGGCGTCCGCTGTTTTTCTCGCAAGTGTAGGCCAGCGCTAATAGAGCTTGGGCTCGCCCTCGGGCCGGCTCTTGAAGCGCCGGTGCGCCCAGAGGTACTGCTCGGGCAGGCGGCTGACCTCCTGCTCGATCCACTGGTTGATGCGGATGCAGTCCGCCTCTTCGCTCTCGCCGGGGAAGTCCGCCAGCGGCGGGTGCACCACCAGGCGGTAGCCCGAGCCATCGGCCAGCCGCTCCTGGGTGAAAGGCAGCACCTTGGCACGGCCCAGGCGGGCGAACTTGGTGGTGGCGGTGACGGTGGCGGCGGTGATCCCGAACAGCGGCACGAACAGGCTCTGCTTGGCACCGTAGTCCTGGTCCGGCGCGTACCAGATGGCACGGCCGGCACGCAGCACCTTGAGCATGGCGCGCACGTCTTCGCGCTCGATGGCGGTGGCGTCCAGGTTGTGGCGCTCGCGGCCCCGGCGCTGGATGTAGTCGAACAACGGGTTCTTGTGCTCGCGGTACATGCCGTCGATGGTGTGCACCTGGCCGAGCAGCGCCGCGCCGATCTCCAGGGTGGTGAAGTGCAGGGCCATGAGGATCACGCCGTGCCCTTCGGCCTGGGCCTGCTGCAGGTGCTCCAGGCCTTCGATGTGGGCCAGGCGACGCAGGCGCGCGGCCGGCCACCACCAGCTCATGGCCATCTCGAAGAAGGCGATGCCGGTGGAGGCGAAGTTCTCCCGCAGCAAGCGCTCACGGGCCTCCGCCGTCATGGTCGGGAAGCACAGCTCAAGGTTGCGCCGGACGATGCGACGACGCGAGCCGGCCAGCCGCCCCATCCAGCCCCCGAGCACGCGCCCGAGGCGCACCAGCGCCGGGTAAGGCAGTTGGGTGAGCAGCCAGAGCAGCCCCAGGCCCAGCCACAGCGGCCAGAAACGCGGGTGCAGGAAGGCGGCACGGAAACGGGGACGTTCCATCAGGATTCCGAAGCAGATCGACAAGGGCCGGCATTCTACAGAATTGCCCGCCGCTCGGCCTCCCCGGCACGGAATCCGGGTTGCGACGGCGGGTCGATATCGCTATAAGTCCTGCCCACCGAACCCCGCAGAACGACCATGAGCCAAGCTGACCTCCTCGACCAAGATCCCGTGTTCCAACTCAAGGGCAGCATGCTCGCCATCACCGTGATGGAGCTGGCGCACAACGACCTCGAACGGCTGGATCGCCAGCTCGCGGACAAGGTCGCCCAGGCCCCCAACTTCTTCCAGAACACGCCCCTGGTCATGGCCCTGGACAAGCTGCCCGAGGGCGAAGGCGAGCTGGACCTGCCGGCGCTGATGGAAATCTGCCGTCGCCACGGCCTGCGCACCCTGGCCATCCGTGCCAGCCGCGAGCAGGACGTCGCGGCCGCCAATGCCCTGGACCTGCCGGTGCTGCCGCCCTCCGGCGCCCGCGAGCGCCCCATCGACCCGGTTGAGCCCGGCGCCGTGAAGAAGGAAGAGAAAACCCCCGAGAAGCCGCCGGAGCCGGTGGTCCGCCCCACCAAGCTGGTGACCACGCCGGTGCGCGGCGGCCAGCAGGTCTACGCCCCCGGTGGCGACCTGGTGGTGCTCGCCCCGGTGAGCCCGGGTGCGGAACTTCTGGCCGATGGCAACATCCATGTGTACGGCCCAATGCGAGGCCGCGCCCTGGCCGGCATCAAGGGCAATACCCAGGCGCGGATCTTCTGCCAGCAATTGGCCGCCGAACTGGTTTCGGTGGCTGGCCAGTACAAGGTCGCGGAGGACCTGCGCCGCGATCCGTCATGGGGCCATTCCGTGCAGGTCAGCCTGTCGGGGGATGTGTTGAACATCACCCGCCTTTAACGGATACTGCCGCGATTTTAAGGGACCTGAACGGGCGCCAGGACGGCCGATCCCGGGCCTGCAGGCTACCCGCCATTTCTATCTTCTTTGGGGTGAATCACCTTGGCCAAGATCCTCGTTGTCACGTCCGGCAAGGGTGGCGTCGGCAAAACCACCACCAGCGCCGCCATCGGCACCGGCCTCGCACTGCGCGGCCACAAAACCGTCATCGTCGACTTCGACGTCGGCCTGCGTAACCTGGACCTGATCATGGGTTGCGAGCGCCGCGTGGTGTACGACTTCGTCAACGTCATCAACGGCGAAGCCTCCCTCACCCAGGCCCTGATCAAGGACAAGCGCCTCGACAACCTCTACGTCCTGGCTGCCAGCCAGACCCGTGACAAGGACGCCCTGACCATCGAAGGCGTCGGCAAGGTCATCGAAGAGCTGGCACAGAGCTTCGAATACGTGGTCTGCGACTCCCCCGCCGGCATCGAGAAGGGCGCCCACCTGGCCATGTACTACGCCGACGAGGCCATCGTGGTGACCAACCCCGAAGTCTCCTCGGTGCGCGACTCCGATCGCATGCTCGGCCTGCTGGCCAGCAAGTCCCGCCGCGCCGAGAAGGGCGAGGAGCCGATCAAGGAGCGCCTGCTGCTCACCCGTTACGACCCTGAACGCGTCACCAAGGGCGAAATGCTGGGCGTGGAGGACGTCGAGGAAATCCTCGCCATCCGCCTGCTGGGCGTCATCCCGGAATCCCAGGCGGTGCTCAAGGCATCCAACCAGGGCATTCCGGTCATCCTCGACGATCAGAGCGACGCCGGTCAGGCGTACAGCGATGCCGTCGACCGCCTGCTCGGAAAGGAACTGCCTCACCGCTTCCTCGATGTGCAGAAGAAAGGATTCCTGCAACGCCTTTTTGGAGGCCGTGAATGAACATTCTTGACTTCTTTCGCGAGCGGAAGAAGCAGAGCAGCGCTTCGATCGCTAAAGAACGACTTCAGATCATCGTGGCCCACGAGCGTGGCCAACGCAGCCAGCCGGACTACCTGCCGGCCCTGCAGAAGGAGCTCGTGGAGGTGATCCGCAAATACGTCAACATCGACCAGGACCAGGTCCAGGTCATGCTGGAGGACCAGGGCAACTGCTCCATCCTCGAGCTGAACATCACCCTCCCCGATCGTTGATCGGCGGGTGAGCAAGGACGGCGGCCTCGGCCGCCGTCGTCATTTCCGGTACCCCAGATGCCCCTCTCGCAGATCCAGATACTCCACCAGGACCCGGCCTTCCTGGTCATCAACAAACCGACGCTGCTGCTGTCCGTCCCCGGCCGTGCCGAGGACAACAAGGACTGCCTGATCACCCGCCTGCAGCAGAACGGCTACCCGGAGGCGCTGATCGTGCACCGGCTGGACTGGGAGACCTCGGGCATCATCCTGCTGGCCCGTGACCCGGACAGCCACCGCGAGCTGTCCCGCCAGTTCCATGACCGCGAGACCGAGAAGGCCTACACCGCCCTGTGCTGGGGCCAGCCGGAGCAGGACAGCGGGCGCATCGAACTGCCCCTGCGCTACGACCCGCCGACCAAGCCACGCCACGTGGTGGACCACGAGCAGGGCCGCCACGCCCTGACCTTCTGGCGCGTGCTGGAGCGCTGCGGCAACCACTGCCGCGTCGAGCTGACCCCGGTGACCGGCCGCTCCCACCAGTTGCGCGTGCACATGCTCGCCATCGGCCACCCGCTGCTGGGGGACCGCCTGTACGCCCACGACGAAGCCCTGGCCGCCCACGAACGCCTGTGCCTGCACGCCAGCATGCTCGCCTTCACCCACCCGGTGAGCGGCGAGCGCCTGCGCTTCGAGTGCCCCGCGCCGTTCTGAGCAATGGCCGACCGCCTCTACTACGACCGCACCCAGGGGGCACCGCCCTGGCCCGAACTGCTCAAGGCCCTGGAACTCCTCGGCCGCACCGATGGCCTGGCCATCGATCTGGGCTGCGGCGCCGGGCGCGACAGCCTGGAGCTGCTGCGCCGGGGCTGGCAGGTGCTGGCGGTGGACAAGGCAGCCGAAGCCCTGGAGCGCCTCCAGGCCCAGCTCGACCCCGCCTGGGCGCCTCGCCTGCAAACCCGTTGCGAACCCTTCGAACACACCGAGCTGCCCGCCGCCCACCTGGTGAACAGCGCCTTCGCCCTGCCCTTCTGCGCCCCGACGCACTTCCCCGGCCTGTGGCACCGCATCGCGCGGGCACTGGCCGGTGGCGGGCTGTTCTGCGGCAACCTGCTGGGCGAGCGCGACGACTGGGCCAGCCCCGAGGTCTGCACCTTCACCCGCACGCAGCTGGACGCCCTGCTGGCCGGCTGGGAGGTGCTGCACCTGGAGGAAATCGACCGCGACGGCACCACCGCCCGAGGCCGCACCAAGCACTGGCACCTGTACGGCCTGATCGCACGGCGCCCGTGACTATCGCCCCGCTGGCCAAAATTCATCGCCCTTCGCCTGCTAAACCCCGAGCCTGATGGGATAAACTCCGGCCCACTGCCGCCTGGAGTGTTTTATGCGCGAAGAGTTGAACCAGGGCCTGATCGATTTCCTCAAGGCCTCGCCTACCCCTTTCCATGCCACCCGCAGCCTGGCCAAGCGCCTGGAAGCCGCCGGCTACGTGCATCTGGATGAGCGCGAAGCCTGGCGTGCCGAAGCCGGTGGTCGCTACTACGTGACCCGCAACGACTCCTCGCTGATCGCAGTACGCCTCGGCAAGCGCGCCCCCCTCGAAGGCGGCCTGCGCCTGGTCGGCGCCCACACCGACAGCCCGTGCCTGCGCATCAAGCCCAACCCCGAACTGCACCGCCAGGGCTTCTGGCAACTGGGCGTGGAAGTCTACGGCGGCGCCCTGCTGGCGCCCTGGTTCGACCGCGACCTGTCCATCGCCGGTCGCGTCACCTACCGTTCCGCCGGGCGCGTGGAAAGCCAGCTGGTGGACTTCCAGGCCCCCATCGCCGTCATCCCCAACCTGGCCATCCACCTCAACCGCGAGGCCAACCAGGGCTGGGCGATCAACCCGCAGACCGAGCTGCCGCCGATCCTGGCCCAGCTGGCCACCGGCGAGACCCGCGAATTCCGTGACCTGCTGGCCGAACAGCTGACCCTGGAGCACGGCGTCACCGCCGATGCCGTGCTCGACTACGAGCTGAGCTTCTACGACACCCAGGACGCCGCCGTGATCGGCCTGGGCGGTGACTTCATCGCCGGCGCCCGCCTGGACAACCTGCTCTCCTGCTATGCCGGCCTGCAGGCACTGCTGGCCGCCGAGGGCGACGAAAGCTGCGTACTGGTCTGCACCGACCACGAGGAAGTGGGCTCCTGCTCCGCCTGCGGCGCCGACGGCCCCTTCCTGGAGCAGGTGCTGCGCCGCCTGCTGCCCGAAGGCGACACCTTCGCCCGGGTGATCCAGCGCTCGCTGCTGGTCTCCGCCGACAACGCCCACGGCGTGCACCCCAACTACGCCGACAAGCACGACGGCAACCACGGGCCCAAGCTCAACGCCGGCCCGGTGATCAAGATCAACAGCAACCAGCGCTACGCCACCAACAGCGAGACCGCCGGGTTCTTCCGCCACCTGTGCCTGGAGAACGAAGTGCCGGTGCAGAGCTTCGTCACCCGCAGCGACATGGGTTGCGGCTCCACCATCGGCCCGATCACCGCCAGCCAGCTGGGCGTGCGCACCGTGGACATCGGCCTGCCCACCTTCGCCATGCACTCCATCCGCGAACTGGCCGGCAGCCATGACCTGGCGCACCTGGTGAAGGTGCTGTCCGCGTTCTACTCCAGCCACGATCTGCCCTGAAGGGAGTCACCATGCTGAGCCACATCCGCAACAGCCTGGAGGAAGCCAGGCGCGCCCTGGACGCCTTCATCGACAACGAGGCGACCCTGCGCAACATCGAACGGGCCGCCGACCTGCTGGTCGCCAGCTTCGAGAACAAGGGCAAGGCGTTCTCCTGCGGCAACGGTGGCTCGATGTGCGACGCCATGCACTTCGCCGAGGAGCTGACCGGGCGCTACCGCAAGAACCGCCCGGGGATCGCCGCCATCTCCATCAGCGACGCCAGCCACATCAGCTGCGTCGCCAATGACTTCGGCTACGACCACATCTTCTCCCGCTACATCGAGTCCCACGGCCGCGAAGGCGACGTGCTGCTGGCCTTCAGCACCAGCGGCCGCAGCCCGAACGTGATCAAGGCCGCCGAAGCCGCCAAGGCGCTGGGCGTGAAGGTCATCGCCCTGACCGGCAAGCCCGGCTCGCAACTGGAAGCGCTGGCGGACGTGTGCGTCTGCGCGCCGGGCGGCGACTTCGCCGACCGCGTGCAGGAGCTGCACATCAAGGTGGTGCACATCCTCATCGAGCTGGTCGAACGTAAGCTGGCTCCGCAGAACTACGCCTGACCCTCTCGCGCCGCTGTGGCATGGCCGCAGCGGCGCATCCCTCCCTACTCCAGCTGATCGAGGCTCGCCAGCAGGGCCGGCAGCACCTCGCCCGCCGGACCGTGCAGGCACAGGTCGGCGTGGGCGCTGAGGGGCGTCGGCTGAGGGTTGATCTCCACCAGGTAGGCACCCTGGTGCCGGGCCAGGTAGGGCAGCTCCGCCGCCGGGTAGACCAGGCTGGAGGTGCCAATGCTGAGGAACAGGTCGGCCGCCTCGCTGGCCTGCACCGCCTTGGCCAGCACGGGCGCCGGCAGGTTCTCGCCGAACCACACCACCGAGGGGCGCAACAGCCCGCCGCACGCGCAATGCGGCACCGGCCCCGCCTCCTCAGGCCATTCGCCGCCCTTGGCCCCGCAGCGGAAGCAGTGCAGCTGGTGGATGTTGCCGTGCAACTCCAGCAACTCCGTGCTGCCGGCCCTCGCATGCAGGCCATCGACGTTCTGGGTGATCAGCTCGGTTCCCGGCAGGCGCTGCTGCAGGGCGGCGATGGCCCGGTGCGCGGGGTTGGGCTGCGCCTCCAGGCAGCGCTGTCGGCGCCAGGCGTACCAGTCCCAGACCAGCTGCGGGTCCGCCCGGAACCCGTCGGGGCTGGCCAGTTGCTCGGGGTTGTAGCGTGCCCAGAGGCCGGTCTGAGCCTCACGGAAGGTGGGGATCCCGCTCTCCGCAGACACCCCGGCCCCGGTGAAGATCACCAGGCGCTGGCTGCGGGCAAGGCGTTGGGTCAGTTCGGCGGGGATCGGCGGCATTCCGGGCACCTCGGTCAAAAGCGCCATTGTGCCCGCTTCGGTCAGGCCGAAAAACGGCGTCAGTGACGCGGCGAGAACCCCGGCGGCTTGGTGGCCAGCCAGTCGACGAAGGTGCGCAGGTCCGCGTGGGCCATCAGCGCCTCGCGGGTGTTGTAGGTGAGCGCCAGCTCCTTCTCGGTGAACAGCCGGTGGATCTGGTTGTGGCAGGGCCGGCAGACCCAGAGGGTCGCGGTGATGCGCTCGCTGCGGTCGAAGCGCTTGCGCACGTAGGGCTTGTCGTGGAGCGCCTTGGGGATGAGGTGGTGGCGGGTCAGCAGCGTGGCGCGCCCGCAGAGCTCACAGGCTTCGGGTTGGGGTGGCAGGCGGATGACGTCGGCCATGGCTCAGCGCTTGCGGCACAGGGTCAGGCCATCACCCAGGGGCAGCAGGCTGACCTCCACCCGCGGGTCCGTCTTCAAGGCACGGTTGAGCGCCTGGATGCCACGGGTGTCGTCGCTGTCGGGCTCGGCCTGCAGCACACGGCCGCTCCACAGCACGTTGTCGAACAACACCAGCCCGCCGCGACGCACCAGGCGCAAGGCATGCTCCAGGTAGCGCGGGTAGTTGGCCTTGTCGGCATCGATGAAGACGAGGTCGAACGCCTCACCCCCTTCCCGCTCAAGCGCCTCCAGGCAGGCCAGGGCTTCGCCTGTGCGCAGCTGGATGCGCGCCTCGACGCCGGCTTCGTGCCAGTAGCGCCGGGCAATGGCGTGGTAATCCCCCGCCCGGTCCAGGCAGACCACCCGGCCGTCCTCGGGCAGCGCCTCAGCCATCACCAGGGCGCTGTAGCCGGTGTAGGTGCCGACCTCGAGAATTCGCCGCACGCCCATGAGGCGCACCAGCAATGCCATGAACTGCCCCTGCTCCGGGGCGATCTGCCAGTTGGCCGTCGGCAGGGCAGCCGTTTCGGCACGCAGGCGCTCCAGCAGGGGCGACTCGCGCAGGCTGACATCGAGGAGGTAACGGTGGAGGGCGTCGTCGAGGGCCAGGGTTCGGTTGGTCATGGCGGGACCGCAGGTAAGCCGTCAGGGAGTGCGGGCCAGCCTCGGCTCCGCCAGCACGCGCTTGGCATTCAGGTAGCTCTTCTGCCAGTAGCGGTTGGACAGGCTGTCCAGGCGCACCGTTCCGCCGCTCGACGGCGCATGGACGAAGCGCCCCTCGCCGACGTAGATGCCGGCATGGCTGACCTGGCTGCCGCCATTGGTGGCGAAGAACACCAGGTCACCGCTCTGCAATGCATCCTGCCCGACGTCGGGCGCCCGCATGGCGATCAGCTCGCGGGTCGAGCGCGGCAGCTGGATGCCAGCGGCGTCGCGGTACACGTAGCCGATCAGGCCGCTGCAATCGAACCCGCTGTCGGGGGTGTTGCCGCCGTAGCGGTAGGGCGTGCCCACCAGGCCCAGCGCACGGAACAGCACGTCCTCGGCCTCGGGCGAACTCTGGGCATTGCTGAAGACGGGCGGGGTGTAGACGGGCTCGGGAGTCGGGGCGTGGCCGGAACAGGCAGCGAGGGTGGCAGCCAGGGCGATGAGGGAAAAACGGAGGAAGGCGCGCATGGCAAGTCAGTCCCGACTTGAGGTTTGCACGCTAATGTGCTGATCCAGTTCGAATAATGCAAGCAAAAAGCCATCTTTCAGCGCGGCCCCAGCGACAACCGGCAACGGAAGCCACAAACGAAACGGCCCGGACAATGTCCGGGCCGTCAGGTGAAGCCGATCGATCAGCGGTGCAGCGGATGGGTCGGCTGCGGGGAAGCCTGGGCGAGTACGCGCTTGGCTTCCATGTAGCTGGCGCTCCAGTAGCGGTCATCCAGGCTGTCGACCCGCACACCGCCACTGCGGTGGCTGGAGGAGTGGATGAACTGGTCGTCGCCGATGTAGATACCGGCATGGCTGACGCGACCACGGCCACGGTTGTTGAAGAAGACGATGTCGCCGGGCTTCAGCTCATTGCGGGAAACCAGCGGGGCGTCGAGGTTGATCATTTCGCGCGTGGAGCGCGGCAGCTGGATGCCCGCCTCTTCCTTGAACAGGAAGCCGACGAAACCGCTGCAATCGAAACCGGTCTTCTCGGAACGGCCACCGAAGCGGTAGGGCGTGCCGATCAGTTCGAAGCCACGTTCCAGGAGGCCATCAGCCAGCGACGGCAGCTCGTAGGGCTTGTCGTCGGTGAAATCAGCCAGTTCCTGGTCGGTAGGTTCTTCGACCTGGGGTTCCTGGATGGCGACCGATTGCGGCTTGGGCGAAACACCGGCGCAGGCGGTCAACAAAATAGCGAATGCGAGGGGCACGAGGGGTGCGAAGCGCTTGAGCATGGGCACGACCGTGTCGAATTTTTAAATGAAGGCGCGACTATGCCCTCTATCGATCTGATTTGCAAATTTAATCGATCGAAATGTGACTCAGGAGTTCTTCCAGAACATCTAAGGCGCGACCCTTGAGATGAACATCGACGACGGGGGAGAGATCGGTGACGGCGGGATTGATCTCCGCCGTGAAGCCGCCCTGCTGGCGCGTGCGCAGGACGGGCTCGGAAATGTACGGGAAGCCAGCCGTGGTGCCCACTGCAAGCACCGCATCGAAGCCCTGGCGCAGTTGCGCGTAGAGAGTGTCGATGGCGTGTTCCGGCAACATTTCGCCGAACAGCACGACAGGGGGGCGGAGGATACCACCGCACCCGTCGCAACGGGGAGGCAATTCCCGTTCCAGGTACTGCGACACGTGGTCGCTCTCCCGGCCGCAGGACTGGCAGAACAGCGGCGCCATCTCCCCGTGGATCTCGATCAGCCGCTCCGCCGGCGAGCCCGCCTGGCGGTGATAGCCGTCGATGTTCTGGGTCAGCACCCAGCACTGGGGCTTGAGCGCCTGCAAGCGGGCGATGGCTCGGTGCCCTCCATTGGGGCGGGCAGCCAGGCAGGCGCGCCCCAGCAGGGCGAGGTACTTCCAGCACAACGCCGGGTCGCGCTGCAGCATCGGCCCGGAGATGGCCTCCTCGATCGGGATGCCCTCCTCCGTCACGCCGTTGTAGAGCCCGCCCAGCCCGCGGTAGGTCGGCAGGCCGGAGTCCGCCGAAAGGCCAGCCCCCGTGATCACCAGGATGCGCTCAGCCCGCGACAGGGCCTCGGCGACGCGGCGGATTCGGCTGCTCAGGTCCATCGGCTGCACTCCCTGGCCTTGCGGCCTCGATCAATGGTTGACGGTATGCGCCAGCATCACCGAAAGCTGGCACAGCGGTCGGCCGCTTTCCTCGTGCCAGCGGTTGAACGCGGCCTGCACCAGGGCCAGGTCTTTCTGGCTGGTGGGCGCCTTGTCGATCACGCCCTGGGCCTTCAGCGCCGCCATCATGTCGTCGGTGGGGATGAAGGTGTCCTTGCCGGCCATCCGCAGGAAGCGCGGCGCCGACAGCCCGCCCAACTGGTTGCCGTGCTTGGCCAGGTACTTCCACAGGCCGACCACATCGGTCACCGGCCAGTCGGCGATCAGCGCCCCGAAGCTGCCCTTCTCCCGCACCACGTCCAGCACGAACTGGGCGTTGCGCGGCACGCTCTTGAGCTTGCCCAGGTGGCGGATCAGCCGGGTGTCCTGCATCAGCCGCTCCAGGTGCTCGGCGCTCATCAGCACCACCTTCTGCGGGTCGAAGCCGAAGAACACCTCTTCGAAGGCCGGCCACTTGGCATCCACCAGGCTGTGCTTGAGCCCGGCACGGAACACCCGCAGCGCCAGCAGCGACAGGTAGCGGTCATCGGGGATCGAGCGCAGCTCCCCGTCGGAGCGGGGCTGCGGCAGGCGCGCCTCCAGCGCCTCGGCGGAACCGAAGCGGTTCAGGCAGTACTCGTGCAGCCAACGATAGTCACGCATGCAGGCGCTCCGTCAGAGGTTCACCAGGTCGAGGGTACGGGGCGTGGCGGTCTCGTCGATGCGCAGGTTGACGAAGTCGAACAGGTTGCGGTCCGCCAGCTGCGACGGCACCACGTTCTGCAGGGCGCGGAACATGATCTCGGTGCGCCCCGGCGACTTGCGCTCCCACTCGTTGAGCATCTCCTTCACCACCTGGCGCTGCAGGTTCTCCTGGGAGCCGCACAGGTTGCACGGGATGATCGGGAACTCCTTCAGGCGCGAGTAGGCCTCGATGTCCGCCTCGTTGCAGTACGCCAGCGGACGGATCACCACGTTGCGCCCGTCGTCGGCCAGCAGCTTCGGCGGCATCGCCTTCAGGGTGCCGCCGTAGAACATGTTGAGGAAGAAGGTCTCCAGGATGTCGTCGCGGTGGTGCCCCAGCGCCATCTTGGTCGCCCCGATCTCGTCGGCGTACGTATAAAGAGTGCCCCGGCGCAGGCGCGAGCACAGCGAGCAGGTGGTCTTGCCCTCCGGGATCTTCTCCTTCACCACCGAGTAGGTGTCCTTCTCGATGATGTGGTACGGCACGCCGATGGATTCCAGATACTGCGGCAGCACGTGCTCGGGGAAGCCCGGCTGTTTCTGGTCCATGTTCACGGCGACGATCTCGAACTTGATCGGCGCGACCTTCTGCAGGTACAGCAGCACGTCCAGCATGGTGTAGCTGTCCTTCCCTTATAGGCTAAGAAACAAAATTTTACAGCACCACCATAAACGTAACCTATTGATTTTAAATAAATTAAATAGCATTCAGGCTTTACAGAAAAAGGCAAAAATGTAAATTTGGCGTCTTCCTGAGCTCTAAAAACCCTCATACCTCCCGAAAAACCACCTTCAACCTTTACAAAATCCGAACGACATCAATCCGGCCTTCAACACTGGATGATGAAACCTCGGCTGCTTCGAATTCGTAGGGCGGCCGGACATCCGATCTATCAATGGATAGATCTATAAAATCGAAGAGACTGCGATCAGCTAACTGGGAAGGACTTACGTTTTGTAAGCTGTGAAAGATGTTTTCTACGCAGCCAGGATTTACCGAATCCCACTCCGCAATCATCGACTTGATTTTTTTCCTCTGCAAATTCTCTTGCGATCCGCAGAGATTACACGGAATGATTGGATATGCGCTATCGGCAGCGACCTTTGCTATATCTTTCTCGCGACAGTAGGCGAGTGGCCGGATGACTATATTCCTCTTGTCATCGCTAAGAAGCTTAGGAGGCATCCCTTTCAATTGCGCTTGGAAAAACATGTTCAGAAACAAAGTTTCAACCATGTCATCCATATGATGACCGAGTGCCAATTTAGTAGCCCCAATTTCCTCAGCAAAACTATAAAGCGTGCCCCTTCTGAGTCTAGAGCAAAGAGAACAAGTAGTCTTACCTTCTGGGATCTTACTCTTGACAACGGAATAAGTATCCTTGTCGATTATATAATAATCAATCCCTTTAGCCTCGAAAAACTCAGGCAATATATGCTCCGGAAAGCCAGGTTGCTTCTGATCAAGATTAACCGCCACAACACTGAATTTTATTTGCGCAACTCTCTGCAAGTGCAGCAAAGCGTCAAGCATAACGAATGAATCTTTGCCACCACTTACGCAGGCCATAACTTTGTCGCCATCTTCGATCATTGCATAATCTACAACAGCCTTGCCCACATTGCCGCGCAGCTTTTTACGACGAAGTTCCGCAGCTTTATTAATCTGAGATACCTGTTCGCCCATCATCATATACACTAGCTTCCAATTAAATATTTACAAGCCCAGTTTACTATAAAAACCTCGCCCACCTTGCAACATCCCGCACCACTTGCGAAGAATTGAGATAGTTAGACACTACCAAAATCGGACGCATAAACAATTCGAAGCAAAGCACAACATTGAGGCCACGTATTTAATATACGACATACACTCTTAAGTAAATCTATAAGTCAGTATCATCTGCCGAGTTTGAAGCCAGCTATATCATAACAAGATTATGCCTGCGTTTTATAGAAGCTCCTGACCAACGATTGCATTTAGCTTGACCGAGTCGCAACAGAGGAGGATCACAGCACGGAACTCTGCGAGTCACGCGGAGAGGCCGCAGCAGCCTCAGAATCACATGTGGTGTGAGGCAGGCTCAGTCATTGGGGCTGGATTCAGACGCTGGAGATTAAGCCTTCAGCGCAGCCTCGATCGCGGCAAAGTCGATCTTCGTCCTGCCATCAATGGCCTCGAACGAACGCGTTGCTGCCGCTCGATCAGGGCTGGGTATTGCAGCCGTCAGGATATGTAGGGAGATCTACCACGAAACACCCACTCGTCCCTGTGCCAGCCATACGCGCTCACCTGGCCACATTGTTAATGATCGCGCTCACAAGTGGTCCGTCTCAGCCTGATCATCGGTCGCGACCTGGAACGAAAGAGGCTCTTTGTACTGGAACACCGGGTCGTCGTTCAGGCCAAGGCAGGACATGCGCTACCCTGATCTCGACCGCGAACACATCGCCCTGCTTGCCGGCTGGATGGTCGCCGGGAGCGTGGTGGACGGCCACCACCACGCAGTCCGAAAAGTCTCTGCATAGAAAGAAGAAGTCTCCCCTTTGATTACAACAAAACGGCAGTAGCTGATTGGCGGTGACGATTCGAAGCTTCCACTCATCTAGCTCTCAGTGGTCCACGATGGTTCGGCTGTTGCCAGTCACGACTGGCCGGATTCAATCCATAGCTGCCGGTGGCCACGGGCCGAAACCGGCCAATAGCCGACAATGACGACACTGGAAATCCCCGCCTGTGAGCGTCGGCTCAGGGCGGGACAGCGTCATCCAGCTACCTGCGCCACTGACTCAGCCTTGTCCAGCCGGCCGCGCCGCACGAACAGACTGACCAGCCGTTGACGGATCGCCACCTGGAGTTCCGCCAGTTGTTCCGGCGTGATGCGAATTTCACCCGCTCGACGAGCGCAACACCGGCGCCGCCTACGCCAAGAACCGGCGAATCGAACTCAAACTCACGAACCGCTGAGCGCCGCGTCACCGCGCTGCTGCGCCAGCCAGTCGCGCGGGGCGCAGCCCATGCGCACGCGGAAGGCGCGCGCCAGAGCGTTCGGGCTGCCGTAGCCGACGCGGTCGGCCACCACCGCCACCGGCCGCCCCTGCTTGAGCAGGGTGCAACTGACGTTCATCCGCCAGTCGGCCAGATAGTCGCCCGGCGTGACGCCCACCGCGTCCTTGAACGCGGCGGCGAAGCGCGCGCGTGACATGCCCGCCTTCGCCGCCAGCGCCTCGAGCGACCACGCGGTCTGCGGCGCATCGTGCATGGCGGTTATGGCGCGCGCGAGTTTCGGGTCGGCCAGGCCCGCCAGCAGTCCGGTGGCGCCAAGCCGCCCATCCATCAGATAACGCAGCAACTGGATCAGTAGCAACTCGCACAAGCGGTCGATGGCGGCCTGCCGACCGCACTGGTCGCGCTCGGCTTCGGCAAACAGCAACTCTAGCGTCGGCCCGAGGCCGGGCAAGTCCGCCAACGGAATCAGCAGCATCGACGGCAAGGCCATGGCCAACGGATTGCCCGTCGAAGCGCCCAGGTCGACCTCCGCACACAACAGCTCAGCGGTATCGCCGGGGGCGGCGACAAAACGATGCGACGCCACGCGCGGATAAAACAGCAGGCTCGGCTCGGTAACCAGCAGATCTTCATGCACGGGCGAACGCGCCGTAATCGGGCCGCGCCGCACCAGATGGATATAGCCATGCGGCGCCGCGTAATGATGCTGCCCACAGAAGGCGCCGCTGTGAAAAACGCGCGCCGAAAGCGAGTAGTGCCGGAGCAAGCCGGCCAGTCGATCCGCCATTCCACTCTCCATATAAGACGATAGGTTACGTATTTGATACTTTACGTGCCATATCGTACCAAACAAAGGGCGATCATGCCCACGTGCTCTTGCACCTCACCCACTACGGAGATAGACATGACCCAAATCGCCCCCCTGACCATCGACACCGCTGACGCCGCTACCGCTGCCACACTCAAGGCCGTCAAAGCCAAGCTTGGCATGGTGCCGAACCTGTTCGCCACGCTGGCCCACGCGCCGGCGGCGCTCAATGGCTACCTCGGCTTGTCCGAAACGCTGGGCACCGGCCGCCTGAATGCCTCCCAGCGCGAGATCGTTGCGCTCGCTGCCGGTCAAGCCAATCGCTGCCAGTATTGCCTGAGCGCACACACCCTGATCGGCAAAGGTGCCGGACTGTCGGCAGAGGCCATCGCCGCGGCCCGCACCGGCCAGGCGGCCAACGCACTTGACGATGCAATCGCCGGCTTTGCCCGCGCGCTGGTCGAGCAACGCGGCGTGGTGTCGGCCGACGCCATGGCCAACTACCGCCGCGCGGGGCTCGACGACGGCCTGATACTGGAAGTGATCGCCAACGTCGCGCTGAACACGCTCACCAACTACACCAACCACATCGCCGACACCACGGTGGATTTCCCCGTGGTCGCCGTCTGATCTCCATAGGCATATAAGGAGAACACGATGAAAATCGCACTCACCGGCGCTCTGCTCGCCAGCGCCCTCGTCCTGCCACTGGCCGTCACGGCCGGCGACTTTTCGCCCTATGTGGACAGCCAGGGCGGCATCAGCCGCCCCACAGACTTCCGCACAAACTTCGTCCACCTGGGCTCATATGCGGTGTTGGACGAAAAATCCGCCTCTCGCGGCTTGCACGATGTGTACACCGAAAAGGCCTCGGCCGAGCACTACCGCAAGACCGGCAAGTTCTTGGACGGCGCCACGCTGGTGAAAGAGATCCGCAAGCTCGAAACCAGCGCCATGACCACTGGCAACCCTGTGGTCTGGGGTTCCGATGCGGCCGTGTGGTTCGTGATGGTCAAGGACGCCAAAGGCCGTTTCGCCAGCAACCCCTTGTGGGGCGACGGCTGGGGCTGGGCGCTGTTCAAGGCCGACGCCCCCGCCAAGAATGTCGCCGTCAGCTACGAAGCCGACTGCATGGGCTGCCATGTGCCGGCGGCCAAGACCGACCGCGTATTCATCCAGGGCTATCCGACACTGACCCAGCACTGACTTGCTGCCGGGTTACGCTTCGCGCAGGATGGCACCTCCGTCCTGCGCGAGCCACCCTTTCCGGAAGCGCGCCATGCCGACACTCGACGCCTTTCTGACCGTCGTCCGCGCCTGCACGCGCTGCGCACCGCATCTGCCACACGGCGTGCAGCCGGTCTTCCAGTTTCACCCGAGTGCGCCCATCCTCATCGCCGGCCAAGCACCGGGGGCCCGGGTCCATGCCTCAGGCGTGCCCTTCGACGACGCCAGCGGCGCGCGTCTGCGCGCCTGGCTGGGCGTGGACCGCGACACCTTCTACGACCCTACCCGCATCGCCATTCTGCCCATGGGCTTCTGTTATCCGGGCACCGGCAAAAGCGGTGACCTGCCGCTACGCCCGGAGTGCGCCCCCCGCCTGGCGCGAAGCCTTCATGCAGCGTTTCGAGCGCCTGTCGCTGGTCATCGTGCTGGGCAGCTACGCCATGGACTACCACCTCGGTACTGGCAAGACGCCGCTCACCCGGGTGGTCGAAGCCTGGCGCGAGCACTGGCCGCAAGCGTTCCCCCTGCCTCACCCTAGCCCGCGCAACAATCGCTGGCTGGTGCGCAACCCCTGGTTCCAACAAGGGGTCGTCTCAGAAAACGGAAAATAAAGCACGCTAAGCGTGCGTGGAGGCTGGCACCCAGCGGTACAGCGTCGGAATGGACACGCCGAGGTTCTTGGCCACGTCCTTGGGCGGCACCCCGCTGGCCAGCAGCTTCTTGGCCGACTCGATCTTGCTGTCGGTCATCTTCGGCTTGCGGCCGCCTTTGCGGCCGAGCTGCTTGGCGACTTCCAGCCCGGCGCGGGTGCGCTCGACGGTCAGCTCGCGCTCCATTTCGGCAAGGCTCGCCATGACGTGGAAGAAGAACCGCCCGGATGGTGTGCCGGTGTCGATGGAGTCGGTGAGGCTCCTGAACTGGACACCGTGCTTGTGCAGATCGCCGACCAGATCGACCAGTTGCTTGACCGACCGGCCCAGCCGGTCGAGCTTCCAGACGACCAAAGTATCGCCTTCGCGCAGCATTTCGAGCGTCTTGGCCAAGCCAGGCCGGTCTGCCCGCGTGCCACTCACCTTGTCCTCGAAGACCTTTTTACATCCGGCCTTGCTCAAGGCTTCGCGTTGCAGCTCCAGGTTCTGATCCTGCGTCGAGACGCGCGCATAGCCAATCAACATGGCTTGTCTCGCGCCCGGTCGATGCGTTCCTGCATCGCCTGCATCACTTCTTCGTGGGTGTACGATCTGGCGTTGGCGTCGGTGGCTTGCCGCAGGGCTTCCTCAACCTCGCGCGTCATCCGCTCGTAATCCTCCGGCCACAGCGCTTGCTCCATGCGCAGCGACGCCTGACCCAGCAGGTGCAGCAGGCTGAACAGCCGCATGTCGTTGGTGGCGACGATGCGCTCCCGAATCTGCTCCTGAATAGCTTCGCTAGCCCGATGCGCTTGTGGTGTGGCAGTCCCCTCGTAGTCAGCGGGGAATTCCGCTTCCTCGGCAATCCTTGCCCAGGCGCTGGCCAGCGCCTCGATGGTTGACGTGCTCATTTCCGCCGCTCCTGTGCTCTTTGGCGAATCAACCGGCCAAGGGGCCTCGACGCGAAAACCAGCAGCATCACGCCTATCGGATACCAGGTCGAGAAGACCACCAAGGCATCGAAGGCTGGCCGTCCGGTGTTGGTAGGCAGTACGGCGGTCACAGCCATCAACCCGCCGACCGTCCAGATGATGCGCCACACGTAGGGCATCACGCGGGGCACGTAGCCGTCATCGAAAGCGGTCTGGTAGTAGCGGCGCAGGCCGCGCTCGGCAAGCGCCTGGCGCTGCCGCTCCGACAGCGCATCCGTCCGGCCATACCAGCGCCGGAATGGTGGACAGCGCAGCAGCAAAGGGGTGAAGAGGATCATCACCGCCACGATCGCGACACCCCACGCCATGACGGCGCCGGCATCGGGCCGCTTGGCGTTCTCGATCACGGGCGCGAAGACGCCCGGAGCACCGATCATCCAGAACAGCGCAATGTGCTGATGGAAGGAGAGCTTCATTTGCTCATCCACTTGCGCAGCAGGCGCTTTTTCAGGGAGGCGCGTTCTTGCGGGTTGCGTCCCTTGTGATTGGCGATGCGATCCGCCGTGGCGGCCTGGCGCTTGACGGGCCAGTAGGAGCGGCCATCCTTGCCCATCGACCAGACGCTGCTGGCCTGGTTTTCCAGCAGGGGCAGATGGGCGCTCAGGGCTTCGGGCGACGCGCTGGTCAGCGCCGTGCGCTCACGGGTGCGCCAGCGCTGATGCCAGAGCTTCTTGTCCTCGCGCTCGCTGCCGCAGGTCGTGTGCCCGACGATGGGTGTTTTGCGGCGGCTGCGGCTCATAACGTAGTGGTCTCCAAGAACATTCAGGACTGATCCCAGGCGTCGATGGTCAAGACCTGATCGGCAGGACAGGCGGCTACGCGGTCGGGAACTGGATGGTGTTCAGTCTCATGCCGACCCCATTCGATTGATCGCGTCGCTTGCGGCACGCTGCGACGCAAGGAGGTTTGCGACCTGGTTTAGCAGCCGTGTCCGCTGCATGTCTGTTACCTATCTCCCCGACCGCTCATTGGACCAACTCCAGAGATTGGGCTCTATCGCTCAGCCAATACGAAACCGGCATTGGCTGATGCCACAACCGAGACGAACACAAATGGCTCGGTACCTGTATTTCGCGCCCCGTGCACTTGGCCCGGTCTTGCCACGGCTATCTCACCTTCCCTGAGGGCACGAACAATCCCATTGCCCTGAAAGTAATCAGCCATTCCCGACAAAACAGTCCACGTGTCTTGGCCGTGAGGATGAATGTGAGCCGCAATTTCCTGCCCGGGATGGACATGCCAAACCACGATAATTGAGTCTCGGGTTTCAAGCACAACGGAACGAATAGGCTCGCCTTCGGACGGCTGAACATACTCGGCTACAGAAAATATTCTCGATTCAACAGTCATCGGAGATCCCTCTTTCACAGTGCCCCCAGACAGGCTGGATATGAGTTCTAACTCGAATTTGAACGGGAGGCTGGTCGTGCGGTCGTGCAGTTGCCGATGAGCGTGTCGGCTGCTGCCTCCTTGCCCACCAGCGAACTCTCGTCCGTTGCGGCCATCCAGAAGGTCTTGCCCGAGCGCGGCTCATAGGTCGCGGGATCGAACACGCCAGAGGGGCCGAACATCGGCGGCTTGATTGGTCATGGCTCCATGCCTTTGTCGTTACGGTCTTCATCGTCGGCATCCTGACGCACGGCGGGCAATTGCTGGAGCAACGCCGGCAGCCATTCCTGTACCGTCTCCCACACCACATCGAGGTTGATGTCGAAATAGCCGTGAGCCATGCGATTACGCATATTGCGCATGCTGCGCCACGGCACGTCGGCATGCGCCTGGGTGAACTCGACGTAGCCATCCATCACCTTTGTGGCCGCCTCGCCGATGACGATCAGGCTCATGATGACGGCCTGCTGGGTGCGCTTGTCGGCCAAGAAGTCGTCCTTGGCCATCCCTTCCACGAAGCTGCGCGCATCGGTTGCGGCCTGCTGAATGTGGTCGAGGTAATCGGGCAGGCGGTTCTCGCTCATATCGGTTGCGCCTCCGCGAGCACCTTGGCCCGGAACTTCGGCGGCAGGTCGCCGGGAGTCAGCAGATCGACGTCAACGCCGAGCAGCGATTTCAGTTCTTCTTCCAAATCGCCCAAGTCCAACAACGTGGCACCGGGCAGCGCATCGACCAACAGGTCGAGGTCGCTGCCATCCCGGTCGGTGCCATGCAGCACCGAGCCGAAGACGCGCGGGTTCGCGGCGCGAAAGCGGCCTACCGCTTCACGCACTGCGCTTCGCTTCATGTCAAGCACAACAGACGGTCGCATGGGCATCCTTTCTTATCGAAACTCGTTGAGATGATATGCAATCAAGAATAGAATTTCAAGAACTATTTTCGAGAATAGCAATGCCTTGATTCCGGGGTTTGGGGAGCAATGGAACCAAAAACCAACGTAAGCTCTGAATCCCACCGTAAAGGGGCTTTCCGATCTCCAGCTCACCCGCCAGGCATTACTCTCTGATCAGTGCCTCGATGATCGGGCAGATCGTTCCGCCGTCTCCCGCATAACATTGCTGCACCAGTTCGCCTAACAGTTGCTGCATGACGACCAAGTCGGCCATCTTCTGCTCGATCAACGCGAGCTTGCGTGCAGCCCGTGCTCGCGTTTCGGCACAGGCGCACGACTCATCCAGCGTCAGCAGTCCACCGACTTCCGAGAGCGTGAAACCCAGCGCCTGAGCCCGCTTGATGAAACGCAGTCGCTTCACCATGTCCACCGGATAGCGCCGATGGCCACCCAAGGGTTTGGCTGGTTCATCCAGCAGCCCGCGTCGCTGGTAGTAGCGGATCGTCTCGACGTTCACCCCGGCGGCGTCTGCCAGCTTGCCAATGGTCAGCTCTGTGGCCATCACTTTCTCCTTGATTCCGTACTTTGGTACGGAGTTTAGAATAGCACCTAGGCAATCAGGCTCAGGAGATGGGAATGGGGATGCAACTCACCGGGAAAGGCTCGCTGGTCGCGAGTTCGCTGACCGCCATCGGTGCGTCGGTGTGCTGTGTCGGGCCACTGGTGCTGTTGGCACTCGGTGTCGGCGGTACGTGGGTGGGCGCTCTGACCATGATGGAGCCACTACGCCCCCTCTTCATCGGGTTGACTCTACTGTTCCTGGGATTGGCATTCCGCAAGCTCTACCTGGTGCCACAGGTTTGTACGCCAGGTACACCCTGCGCCGATCCGCGCACGCTCGTGCGACAGCGACTCGTGTTCTGGATCGTCAGCGTGCTGCTGCTCGGCCTATTGGCCGTGCCGTGGCTCGCCCCGCTGTTCTACTGAAGGAGATTAACCATGCGCAAACTGCTGATCGCCGTGCTTTTCGCCTTGCCCTTCGTGGCGCTGGCGGCTCCCCCGAAAACCGTCACGCTCGACGTGCAGAACATGACGTGCGGACTCTGTCCGATCACGGTCAAGAAGTCGCTGGAGAAGGTGTCCGGCGTGAGTGACGTCCAGGTCAATTTCGACCAGAAGACGGCGACCGTCACCTACGATCCCGATAAGGCCCAGCCCGAGGCACTGACTGAGGCGACCGCGAACGCGGGATACCCCTCCACAGTGCAGAAGTGAGGTCACGATGAGCGCCATTGTCCTTGAGTCCGTGCTGACTTGCCCGCGCTGCGGCTTCGCCAAGCCGGAAACCATGCCCACGGACGCCTGCCAGTTCTATTACGAGTGCAGCAACTGCAAGGCGCTGCTGCGCCCCAACCCAGGGGATTGCTGCGTTTTCTGTTCGTTCGGCTCGGTGAAGTGCCCGCCGATCCAGCAGCAGCTTGGGTGTTGCTCATAGCGTTTAGGGGGATCACAGGTCGTCGTCTGGATTACGCAGTGGCCGCAGCTCGCCGCGCGCAACTTCTTCCGGTACCGCAAAGGAATACCGCCCGAGCATGTTGATGTGCTCGTAGATCAGCGGCGATAGCCGGGCCAAATCCTCTTCCAGCACTGGATAGCCGTGCTGCTTGAGCCGTTCCACGGCCGCCGTCATGTAGAGGGTGTTCCACAGCACGATGATGTTCACCACCAGGCCCAGAGCACCGAGCTGGTCTTCCTGGCCTTCGCGGTAGCGCTGGCGGAGCTCGCCGCGTTTGCCGTGGAACACGGCGCGGGCCAGGCTGTGCCGGCCTTCGCCTCGGTTCAACTGGGTCAGGGTGGCGCGGCGCTTGGACTCGTCGTCGATATAGGTCAACGTGTGCAGAGTCTTTTCGATCCGCCCGAATTCGGCCAGCGCCTGGGCCAGCCGGGTGGGTCTATCTCCCGTTTGCAGCGTGCGCATGATGCCAGTCGCCGGCACCCGGCCGAGTTTGAGCGAGCCGGCCAGGCGCAGCAGGTCGTCCCAGTGCTCGGCGATCAGGTCGAGTTTGACCGACTGGCGGGCCAGCCCGTTGAGCTTGCCGTAGTCCGCGTCCGGGCGCGTGCGCCAGAAGCGGGTACCGCCGACATCGGCCAGCCGCGGACTGAAGTGGTAGCCAAGTAGGCGGAAGAGCCCGAACACCACATCGCTGTAGGCCCCGGTGTCGGTCATGATTTGCGTCGGCTGCAACTCGGTCTGCTGTTCCAGCACGACCGCCAGCAACACCAGGCTGTCGCGCAGCGTGCCGGGCACGGTGATGGCGTTGAGGCCGGAGAATTGGTCGGAAATCAGGTTGTACCAGGTGACACCCCGGCCGGTGCCGAAATACTTCGGATTGGGGCCGGCATGCACGGTGCGCACCGGTACGACGAAGCGCATGCCATCGGCGGAGGCGACCTCGCCGCCACCCCAGACTTGGGCCAGTTCCAGTTGGCTTTGCGCTCCGACCAGGATGGCGTTAGCCGCTGACAGGGTGTCGTCGCGGATATAATTCTGGCTGACCCAGGACAGCCGGTCACGGCGCAGCGCCGGGTTGTCGGTGCGGATCAAGGGCTCCAGGCCGGTGTTGCAGGCCCCGCCCAACAGCACCGCGCAGAGGCTGGTGACCAGGTTGTCGGCGCGTGCATTGCGTTCGGAGACATGGGTGAAGGCCTCGGAAAAGCCAGTGCGGGCGGCGATTTCCAAGAGGATTTCCGGCAGATCGACACGCGGCATCAGGTCAGACACGGCCGCCCGCAGTTGCAGCAACGAGCAGGGCTCGTCCAGCTTGTCCAGCGCCCCGAGCGACAGTTCGGTCTTGCCCTCGGTGTTCTCGCTCAGTTGAATCGCCGGGTTGTCGGGCAGGCGCGCGGCTACTGCCAGCCAGGTTGCATCCAGCTCGACGGACAAGGCGTCCAGGGTGGTTTTGGCGTCGATGGTCAGGCCCAGTGACCGGCAGATGATCGGTCGCGCCGCCAGCCATTCGGCACCGTCGAGCAGGCCAAGGCGCGGGTCGGCATAGCGCCAACTGGGCGAGACGAAGACATCGCGGCGGCGCAGGGCCGTGCGCAGCGCATCGAGCGTGCAGAACACATAGGCACCCATGTCGAGGGAGCCATCTTCGCGGGTGATGTGCTTCTGCCAAGCCTTGGCCACGATCTCCTGCGGCGCGTCATCCTCTGGCTTCCGGCGCGGCAGGTTCAGTTGCAGCCACTCCAGACTAGCCGCCACGCCCTTGCCGGCCGGGCTGAAGCCGAAGCGGATGTGCTTGAGCAGGTCGGGCAGGAAGCGGCGCACGCTGCGGTAGCGCGCTTCCAATGCAAGAAAATAGACGTCATCTACCGGGCGGATCAGCGCGTTGACCTCTTCCAGGGCCTTTTCCAGGGTGGTCCTCGGCAGGTCGTTGAACAGCCGGGCGCGCACGTTGTCATCGCTGATCGAGCTGTCCAGCACGACCTTGCACGCGGCGGCGAGCGTCGCGGCCGACCGATCCAGGTCTTTCAGGCTGCGCATGCGGGCTTTCTTGTCGGCCTTCTCCGCGTTGCTGAACAGGTCGCGCAGCAAGGCCTCCAGGACTTCCAGTGCGTCGTCGTGCGCAGTCGCCTCCAGGCAGAGTGCGAAGGCCACCAGTGTCGCCATCCGCCGCGACGCCGGCAGCCGATTAATCGCGGTGACCTTGGCCGTGTTGGCGAAGCGGGCCAGGGCGGCGATACGGCTGGGAGGGATGTGCGCCGCCGCCGGCAAGGTGATGCCGATGCCGCGCACGTCATCGAGCCGGCGCAGTGCCCGAATCAACGCGGGGCCACTGACCATGACCGGGCCGGAGCGCAATTGATCCAGCCGGGAGCTGCGGTTGCCTTCGGCCACCGTCAGCAAGTCTTGCAGTTGCAATCGCTGTTCCTCAGTCACGCTGCGGCCCAGCGTAAACCAGAGGCGTTCTTCGACCCGACTGCGCAACTGGGCGATAAAGCGCTCTAGTTGAGACACAC
Organism: Metapseudomonas otitidis; assembly: GCF_900111835.1. Lineage (GTDB taxonomy): Bacteria > Pseudomonadota > Gammaproteobacteria > Pseudomonadales > Pseudomonadaceae > Metapseudomonas > Metapseudomonas otitidis. Next base: position 1,298 of record NZ_FOJP01000008.1, on the reverse strand, counting down.
CAGGCAGGAGGACTTTCTGTGTGAACAGCCACGAGGTGGCTCGCTCAAACAGCACTCCCGGCCGGTCGGTGCCCGTCCAGCAGAGGGCATACAGCCAGCGGCTCAAGCGAAAGCCGATGCCCGGATCGGTGAAATGACGATAGCCAAAGCGGTTCTGAATATCGGTGGCATGTATCCAGCGGCGATGATCGCTATAGCGCTGGAGGCAGTCGGGGTCTGGAATCGCCAGTTGTCGGCAAAGCACCTGCAGGACTTCCACCGGCACGGCGGCGGGCTTGTCCGGCAGAACGCCAACGAAGCGGACGGTGGTCAGCAGAACGGCATAACCCAGACGGTTATGGTTACCCCGCAGCACCTGGATGGCTTCACGGTCTTCATCGCTCAGGTGGAAGTAACGTTCCAGCTCTTCACGGCTGGGCGAATCAACATAGCGGCCAAAACCGTCGCGTTGCTCTTGAGTCAGAAAACCGACCGGCATTGATCACAGCACCTCGACGCAGAACACGGCGGGCGTGACGATCCGCGTGCGTTCGATGTGCCCGCGTTGCAGCAGGCCGGCGCGGCGATCACCGGTTATCAGGTAGTCCGCATCGCCCGCCAAGGCCATGGCCAGCAAAAACGAGTCATCCGGATCATCGGCTTCGACCTCGATGGTCAGGCGCTCCAGTACCACAGCCCGTTGCAGGTTATTGATCATGGCGCCCACCTTGGCGGGCTGTAGGATGGCCTGAAGCTTGGGATAGCGGCTGGCTCGACGAATTTCATCGAGTTGCATCCGCGAGGTCACCACCTCGAAACGCGCCGCCCGCCAGGCACGGTAGATCGCATCGGGCGCGCCATGTGGCGAGATCAGGGCGCTGAACAGGATGTTGGTATCCAACACGACCCGCATCAGCGCTTACGTGCCCAGTCGAGCGCTTCGTCAACCGCGTTGGTCAATTCTGCCTCACTCAGATGGGCGTTAGCGGCCTTGGCCTGCTCAGCGCTCAGCTCCAGGATGTGTGCCCGTACCGCTTCTTCGATGAAGCGCGACAGGTCGCCCTTACGGCCGCCGCCCTGGCTGGCCAGAAACATCCGAAGCGACTGGTCGGTGTCGGCCGAGACGGCGACATTCCAGCGAATGGTATTCATAGCGTTCTCCGCTAATAGGTGTTTGTGTGTTTATACGCCAATCACAAAGGGCGATGCAATGGTTCGACAAAACGAACGTATATGTGACAGGTACGACATGCTGATAGGCTACATGCGGGTATCGAAGGCGGACGGCTCCCAGGCTACCGATTTGCAGCGCGACGCGC